>JAJDWH010000048.1 GCA_022825705.1 Alphaproteobacteria bacterium | reverse complement strand
CGTGTTCGCCTGTGCGGCGGTGTGACGACCGACCGCCGAGAAGGGAGTGGCGACCGGGCCCGCCACCCGCGCATGCACGACGTTCCGGGAGCCCGTCTGTTGCAGGGGTCTGCAGCCCGCGCGGCGATGACGCGCGACCGTTCCGACCTTTCCGAATTCCGATCCTCGCGCCGCTACCCGGCGTGTCCTGAGCGTTCCCCGATACGCGGAATGCCCGGGCCGCGCCGGTCGCGGACCGGGACGAACGGAAAGGGTCGGGACATGGCCGACAGAACGAAGATCACAACGGCGCGCGCTCGCGCCTTCATGCCTGCGGACGGGCGCGAGGCGGTCCTGTGGGACAGCCTCGCGCCGGGGTTCGGACTGCGGGTGCGCCCGAATGGACGCAAGACATGGATCGTGGGATTGTTGAAGCACCCGGTCTACGGACATATCAGGGCAGAAATAGCGAGTCCTTCGGCCAGCGGGCGGGCGCAGGAAGCAACGGGGTTCGGGACGACAGTCAACTTCGACGCGACGATTGCGGCCCGACCTCGACCGGCGCCTCCCGGCTATAGACGAAGAAACCGAGACCCCATAGTCTCAGGAGGTTCCGCGATGACACCCGCTGACCGGCTCGCTGCCATGGAAACCGGACTCAAAGAGAGGCTGCACCTTCTGGTGGACGCCCTTCCCGCGGGCGAGTTGCCTGCCGCCGAGCGCTATCTCGAATTCCTGTCCGGACACGCACACCCGTTCGTCCGCGCGCTTATGGACGCGCCCTCGAACCCAGAGCCGCTGAGCAATGCAGACCGGGAAGCGCTCGACGAGGGCCGTCGCGCCCTGGAAGCGGGCGATACGGTCTCCGACAGCGAACTGCGCACCGAACTCGGGATATGACATGGACGCTGGTCTGGACCCGACCGGCGCTGAGGGACTTGAGGAAACTCGACCGCGCATCGGCGTCGCGGATTCGCCACGCCGTGATCCAATTGGCCGATACCGGGCGCGGCGACGTCGTCAGGCTCACCGACGCCAGACCGCCCGAGTGGCGATTGCGAGTGGGGGACCGGCGGGTGTTCTTCCGCTTCCGCGGCGACTTGCGGGAGATCCACCTGCTGCGCGTCCGGCGTCGCGACGAGGCCTATCAGTAGTCCCGGCCGGAGGTCCTTCTGCCGTCCGTGGTGACACGGTCAGCCTTTGCGAAACGACACGAAGTTGCAGGCGTCTCCCGCCGGGTCCGTCCTTATCCTGACACACGGAATATTGCCCGCCCACAACGTGCCTGAATGGCGGGCAAAGTTCCCCGCAGCACTCATTTTCCTGGCTGAATCGGGTTGCGGGAAATTCGTAACTGTCTCCCGAAGTCAGGACGTTTGAACCTTGGAACTAGAAGGATTTCTGCATGGAATCAATCACTTGTCATCGACGGTTCACCTCTGTCACTCCTTGGCTGGGCGTGTGAGGACAGGAGGACGATCGAAAAAACTTGGTTACCCAAGCTCATGGGCCTCGACCGCAAGCGGATGCTCGACAAGACGCCTGTCCACGGTGAGCAGCCGGAGACCTTCCTCTTGAGCCTGGACCAGCAGCAGTTCGTCGAACGGGTCCTTGTGGTCCAGCGGTGTTTCGAGTTCGCTGGCGGCATGGCGCATGGTCATCGGCAGGAACGTGATGTCCTGATCTTGCAGTGCGGCGACGACATCTTCGGGGGAGAAGCGGCTCTTGCGCTCGCCCGACCAGTGACGGGCATTGTGCTTCAGACGCATTTCCCAAATCGAAACAGCGCTGACATAGAAATCCGTCCCCCGTGCTGCCAGCACCCGGCGTTCGGAGGCCAGGAACATGCCCGGCCTGTCCATGAAGTCGAACAGGTAGGACGTATCGAGTAGGACGCGCATCGCCCGTCCGGCTACTCTTCGTCGAGCCCAAGCACCTTCCGGCTGAAGGCGGGATCGTTGAATTCCTCCGGCCAGCCCTCCCCGTCGCCCTCGATCCCGAGACGCCGACGGGCAGCTTCCAGCTTGTCGAAATCGATCCCCCCACGCCGGTCACAGGGCACCAGTTCAGCCGTCGGCTGGCCGTGCCTTGTGATAATGACGCGCTCGCCCTTGCGAGCGGCGGCAACCAATTCGGAGAGGCGTGCCTTTGCCTCCCGGATGGGAAATTCCATGACGGATTGCTCCCAGCCTGGGATTCTCTGTCGCCAGTATGCCGCGATGGTCTCCGCCAATCAAGACCAAAGTGTGACTACATTATCCCGGCCCATGCCATTTCGACGCCCTTGAAACCACTGTCGAGTCAGGCCAGCCGATCGCTCCACTGTCTGCCGGTCGTACCGGTCACGCTTGGCGCGGGCCGGGCATTTCGCGTGCCGGGGAACGCCCTGGACACGCCGGGTAACGGCGCGAGGATCAGCGATCGGAAGGGTCGGAGCGGTCGCGCGCGATAGCCGGACGGGCTGCAGACCCCTGCAACAGACGGGCTCCCGGAACGTCGTGCATGCGCGGGTGGCGGGCCCGGTCGCCACTCCCTTCTCGGCGGTCGGTCGTCACACCGCCGCACAGGCGAACACGGGGAGAAAGCCCTCATGACACTTTGGAGAAACCTGGTGGTTGCGCTCGTGGCCGCCTTCGCGCTTGCGGCGTGCAGCAGTAGCAGCGACAACGGCGACAGCACTCCCACGGAGACGGAAACCCCGCCTGCGGCGACTGGCCCAACGCAAGACGAGCTGGATGCGGCGAACCAGCGGGCCGACGACGAGAAGGCCCGGGCGGACGAACTCCAAGAGGAGAAGGACCGGCGAGAGGCCGCAGCTGATCGAGCAGCGGCTAGGGCGCTCTTTTCAGCGTTGAGGCTGGCTACCGCCAACCTTGCTGCAGACCCCAAGGATGGCGCAACTATCGCTGACAGCGACGCTGGCGACCGAGACGGCGATGGCACTAATGATGCGATCACCTTCCCTGCCTTGGGTGAGTCCGATGCTAACGGCATGTCCTCAGCGAAGAACACTGCTGGGGATGAGTTCACCGCGTTCATTGCTTCGACCAAGGAGGCGAACTCCGGAAGGCTGTTCGCGGAAGACTATGCGACCGGCAGCCTCAGGCTCAGCGGTGGTCGGACGGCGTTGACGGGAGCCGGCCAGATCGCGTTGATTGCCACTGCCGACGACCGGGCTATGTCGTCTTCTTTCCCCCAGGAGGCCGGAACTCGGTCCTATCCGGCGGGGAACAGAGAGTTCAGGGGCAGTTACGACGGCGCAGCGGGCCAGTACTCATGCACCGGCGCCACTTGTACAGTTCAATTCACGCCAGGCGGATACATATTTGTGGGGACGTGGGTGTTTGATCCTGACGATGGTGCCCGGACCTCGGTGGCTGACGCCAATTTCGTGTCCTATGGATGGTGGCTGCGGAAGAACACCGACGGCGAGATCATCGACGCGGGACCGGTGTCCTTTGCAACTGGTACGGATGCTGCCGGTGTCACCGCTCTACAGGGAACTGCAAAGTACAGCGGGAGCGCTGCTGGAAAGTACGCAATCTACAGTGGCGCGTTTTCCGAGCGATCGGAAGCCGGTCACTTCACCGCCGACGCCACGCTTATGGTGAATTTCGGAGACGAGTCCGAAAACGGCCGCGTCTCCGGCATGATCGACAACTTCATGACCGAAGCGGGAGCGAAGGGCGACTGGTCTGTAAGTCTGGCACTTAGTGGGGCGGACGCGTCAGATGGTCTCAATGATACCGGCGATTTCGCAGGTACCACCACTTGGACCATCGGGGATGTCGATTCCGATGTCGCTGGAGCTTACTCGGGTTCCTTGCATGACAGCGCCAAGCCCGGCCAGGACGGTGTTCCCTATGAGGCGGGCGGATTTTTCGACGCGCGCTTTGAAGCAGGCGTAGGCGAAATGGTTGGAGCGTTTGGGGCGACACGCGAGTAGAGCTAATCAGCGCTCTGCAACTTTGACCCCCGGTTCCACACGAACCGGGGGTCACTCTTTCTCACATTAGCGTTTTTCAGTTTTGACCCCGGCCTGCCTCCAGCAGGCCGGGGTTTTTCCAAGTTCGAAGTATGGCTACTCGTCGAGGTGGGCGCCGAACGCGCCAATCATTTGGCCGACGACAGTTTCGGTACCTGCCTGGTGGGTCACGGAAAACATGCCTGTGGCCACTGTCGGCACATTGTTGTCGCCCGGGCCGCGGAGATTGCCCGACCATGCCCCGGCTACCGCTCCGTCAACGCCGTCGATCGTCCAGACCACGGCATTGTTCGAAGTCGGGTTGCCAGTGTCGTCGCCGGTGTCGAATCCTGCGGTGTCTGTCAAGACCGTCGCGCCGAGCGCAACATTCCAGTCCATCATCTCACCGCCGGCCATGAAGTTTTCGACCATGCCGCTGATGGTGCCGTTGGCAGCCTCTGTCCCGAAGTCAGCGGTCAAGGTGGCGTCAGCCGTCCAGTGGCCACCGGAGGCGGCGGAGAGGCTCGGCTTCAGGGCGTACTTGCCGGCCGCCGAGCCGCTGTAGGTGGCCGTGCCACCCAAGGGGGTGAAGGTGGCCGCGGTGGACGCACCAAGCAGCTCGTCGTCTCCGGTGCCGTCCGTCACGCCGTGGAACACGTCAGCCTCGACGCCTTCGGTGGTGCCCTTGTTCAGCCACCAGCCGAAATAAGCGAAGGACGGGTCCGCCATGATGGCCATGGCGCCGGAATCGGGATCGAAGATCCACCCGGCCGTGAGCCTGACGCCCGCTGACGACTTTATAGAACCGCATGTGGTCGCGGTCGCCGCCGTGCACCGGTATTCACCTGCTGCCCCATTGAACATGCCCCTGATGCGGGCGACGTCGGTGGCTGAATCCGGATCGGGGTCATGATTCACTCGACCGGTGTGCGTGAACGCGGATGCAGAAATCAGCCCTACGTGAAGGTCTGCGTCGGCATCGGCATCCATTGCAAGGTTCCCGTTCCCGTCGAGCGAGTGTACATTGCCGAACGGCACCGGCTTCGGTGCCTCGATGTCCGTGTAGACGACCGCCGTGGTGCTGGTACCGGGGTTGGTGGCAGCATCCGCGGCAATGGAGTCGGTGAGCATCGTGCCCTGCCAATCGCCCAGCATGGGCTCGGCGGACTTCATCACGTCGTCGCCGCCCACGCCCGGCGTCAGGCCCGTGGCCGTGACCGAAGCCATGCCGCCGACGCCGTCTTCGTCGGCAACACCGTTGTTGCCAGCAGTGCCGACAACAACAGTCAAGTTAGTGTCGTCTGTGATACCGTCGAACAACGCCACAGCGTCCTTGGCGGCGGCCTCCGCAGCCATCTTGTCCTTCTCGTCCTGCGCGTCGTCAACTTGCTTCTGAAGAGCCGCCAGCGTGTTCTGAAGCTCCGTGATGCTGGCGCCGACATCG
>JAJDWH010000031.1 GCA_022825705.1 Alphaproteobacteria bacterium | reverse complement strand
GCCAGATCCGGCAGGTCGGTCGGGACGCCGGCCAGCAGCACGGGAGCGGCGGACGCCAAGCGCAGGTTGGCGGTGGCGGGGTTGAGACTGTAGGTTCTCCATGGGCACTGCGAAATCCGAGCGCGCCCGGATGCGAAACGGTGGGGAACCGAAGATCGAGGGTCAGCAGGATCTCGGCGCCGTTGCGGTGATCCTCGGTGCCGGCTTCTCGGCATCTGCTGGAGTGCCTTTGGCCAGCGAACTCTTCGACCGCCGGCCTGCTGTCGATCGTCTTGTTCGTCAACGTCTTGTCGAGCGGGTCACCCATGAGTGGCGCGTTTGGTATGCTCGGACTGGTGGCTCTCCTGAAGAGTACCTGGCAGGTCTCGCTGCCAAGGGCGGGATTATGTGGCGCGAGGCCGTGTGGTTCGTTTCGGTGGTGATCGCTACTCGAATGGGAAAGCTGCGGCCGATCCGCGGCCAACATGCCCTTGCCGCGCATTATATTCAGAAGAAGAGCCCCGCGGTGCTTGAGCAATTCTGGAGCACTCTCTTTCGAACCCGAACGGACGTTTCCGTGATTACGACCAACTATGATATCCTACCGGAACGAGGTTTGCGTAACGTGCCCCGGCCTAGCAGCCCGTGGTGAAAGTCGCGGATCCGGCCTGGCCGCGGCGCGGTCGAGTCTCGTACACTGACCAGCATGGCAATGGGCAAGAGACCGGCGGCGCGACAGGGGTCGCCGCTGTGGGTGGCGACGGCGGATTTGCCGACGAGCGCTGGGCATCCCTTCTACGAGCGTCTCAACCGGGTGCTGGAAGAGGCCGGGTTCGACGCGTTCGTCGAGGGTCAGTGCGGGGTGTTCTACGCGGCGCGGATGGGCCGGCCGAGTCTGCGTCCCGGGCGGTATTTCCGGATGCTGTTGATCGGCTACTTCGAGGGCCTGTCGTCGGAGCGCGGGATTGCGTGGCGGGTGGCCGATTCTCTGAGCCTGCGGTCGTTCCTGGGCCTGGACGTGACCGAGGCGGCACCGGATCACTCGACGTTGTCGCGGACGCGCCGGCTGATCGACGTGGAGACGCACGAGGCGGTATTCACGTGGGTTCTGGAGCGCCTGGCTGAAGCGGAGCTGTTGGCGGGGAAGACGGTCGGCATCGATGCGACGACGCTGGAAGCGAACGCGGCGATGCGGAGCATCGAGCGGCGGGACACGGGCGAATCCTACGAGGCGTTCATTCGTCGGTTGGCGGAAGCGTCGGGAGTGGAGACGCCGACGCGGGCGGAGTTGGCTCGGTTCGACCGGTCTCGGAAGAACAAGAAGACGTCGAACAAGGAGTGGCAATCGCCGCAGGACCCGGACGCGAAGGTCGCGAAGATGAAGGACGGTCGGACCCGCTTGGCGCACAAGGTCGAGCACGGGGTCGACATGGACACGGGTGCCATCGTCTCGGTGACGGTGCAGGATGCATCGGCCGGCGATACGGCGACGCTGCCGGAGACGCTGATCATGGCGGCCGAGCAGGTCGAGGCGGTGCAGCCGGCGGGCGCGGAGGTCGAAGAGGTGGTGGCCGACAAGGGCTATCACAGCGACGAGACGCTGGTGGGGCTCGGCGCGGTCGGGGTTCGGAGTCACGTATCGGAACCGGAGCGCGGACGGCGCTGCTGGCAGGACAAGAAGACGGGCGAGACGCCGCCGGAGAAGCGTGCAGCGCAGCAGGCGTTGTATGCGAACCGCCGGCGTGTGCGGGGGCGGCGGGGTCGCCGCCTGCAACGCCGCCGGGGCGAGTTGGTGGAGCGCACTTTCGCGCACCTGTATGAGACGGGCGGTATGCGTCGGGTGTGGGTGCGCGGTCACGACAATGTCCGCAAGCGTGTGCTGGTCCAGGCGGCGGCCTGCAACATCGGGCTGCTGCTGCGCCGGCAGAGCGGCGTCGGTACGCCCCGGAGTCTGCAGGGGCGGGCGGTTTCGGTGATTTTCGGACTGCTCACGCGCTGGGTTGGCCGCTGCGAGCACCTGCTGCGCGTTTTGGGGCTCCGAGGGCTCCGTATTTGTATTGCGGCGGCGTGAGTTTCTGAAAGTCTCTTGTGGTGCAGGATCGCATGTTACAATGTCAGATCCGCACTACTGAAACAGTATCAGGCTGCGAAAAGCCTTCCGCCTCGGGCTGCTAGAGTTCACCGGCCGGGCTTCCACTACGGCTTTGGTTCTGAGACGCTCCTGGGTGGTGGGTTTCCGAACCTTGATGGGTACCCCAGTTGCGTCGCTGGACAGGTGCCCCTCTTGAAGCTGCACGGCTCGGTTTCCTGGTCTTTCGAGCGGGGACGACTGGTGAAGTACCACGATTGTCGTCCGGCGATACGGGGCGATCCGGCTATTGTCGCACCAATTGTTGGGAAGACTGTCCCGCACCTTCTTCGACCCACTTGGCGGGTCGCCGGTAGTTGCTTAGCAGCCCGTGGTGAAAGTCGCGGATCCGGCCTGGCCGCGGCGCGGTCGAGTCTCGTACACTGACCAGCATGGCAATGGGC
>JAJDWH010000053.1 GCA_022825705.1 Alphaproteobacteria bacterium | reverse complement strand
GGCGTCGCCGCCCTGTACCTCGCCGCCCCCCGGTGCCGCACCTCCTGTCCGGCCAACCGGCCGGGTTCCACCCCCCCCCCCCCCCCCCGCAGTAGCTGACCGAGGCGCCGCCCGGCGATGGCTGCCGGGCCTCGCCCTGCTGGCCGCGGCGCTCGTCCTGTGGGCTGGGTCGGCGCTGGGGCAGAACACCCCCACGTCTTCGATAACGCACACCGGCAGCGCCACGGTCATGGGCGGCAAGGTCCAGCTCGTGGAAGGCGGCGCTTCCACGACCTTCCAGATCGATCTGGAAGACGATTTCGTGACCAAACTCCAGGCCGCCCATCCTGAAATGGCCCGCACGGGGGCAAGGATTGGAGCGACCCTCCGCTTCTATCGGGATTCGTCCGATGTGACGTGGGTTACCGGTTCTGGGTTCGCGGACCGCACGGATGAGTTCGAAGTCAGCTATAACGGGACGGCGCTCAGACACCGGTACAGTGCAGCGTCGCCGACCAGTTCATTTCCGGCGTCAAGAGAGAATAGGCTCTGGTTCTACGTCCCGCTGGGGTCTGGCAACAATGGGGAGTCGTCCTCCTTCACGAATGATCTGGCCGCCTTTGCAGCGTCTTTCCCGATCACGTTCACGATCAAAGCCGAGAGTGACACCACGTATTTCGAAGAGGAATCCATCAGGGTCGCCTTCGTACCCGGTGCGAGCGGCTCGCAAGCGACGCCGTCTTTCTCGTCATTCCAGATTGGCTCTGCGACGCTGGCATTCGACCTGGTGGAAGGCCCACTCCCCGCGCCCACGGCCAAGCCCACGACCCCGGCCAACCTCACGACCACCGCCGGCAAGGGCGCGGCGACGCTCACCTGGGACGCCGTTGACACGACCAGCAGCAACACGAACGTCGTCAACGACATACAGATCACCAAGCACCAGGTTCGTCAGTCCACCGACGGCGGCGCCAACTACGGGACCTGGACCGACATCCCCGACAGCGCCTACGGCGAGGTGAACGCCACCGGGTACACCATCGACGGCCTCAGCGACGGCACGACCTACACCTTCGAGGTACGTGCCGTGAACGCCTGCACCCCGGGCTGCGGCGACAGCGACCCGGCCACCGCCGTCATGGCGACGCCTGACGCCGCGGCACCGGCGCGGCCCACCGGCCTCACGGCCACCGCCGGCAACACCCAGGTCGTGCTCATCTGGAATCGCGGCGATGCCGGCATTCTGCATTACGAGTACCAGCAGAAAGTGGGCGATACCCCCTGGGAGGCCTGGACGGAGATTTCCGGCAGCAGCGCGGCCACCACGAGCTTACCGTTCGCCGGCCTGGCCAACGGCACGGCCTACAGCTACCGTCTCCGGGTGTTGAACCGTGTGGGAAAGTACAGTGCGCCCTCGGAGGTGGTCACCGCCACCCCGCAGAGCGTCCCGCCTGCCGCGCCCGTGCTCACGGCTATCCCGAAGCACCGCGGGGTCACCTTGACCTGGCCCGATCAGCAAGACGCCAGCCTCACGGGATACGAGTACCGGTACCGGACCGGCACCGGGGCCTATGGGCCGTGGCAGGCGGCGCGGGAACTCCTTCCTGGTAGTGACCGGCCGCTGTACACCTCCCCTCCTCACGTAGCCTCAGCCGGCGGCATCAGGCAGTTTCCGGTGGGCGGCCTCGACGCCGGCGTGGCCTACACCTTCCGTATCCGCGCGGTGAACGCCGACGGCATGACGCTCTCCAACGAGGCGTCCGCCACGCCCACAACCGGCGTGCCGGCCAAGCCGACGGACCTGCGGACTTATGTCACCAGAAGCATCTCTCCGGAGCGGATTCTGGCATGGGACCTGGACAAGGACGCAAGCATCCTGCGCTACGAGTTCACGACGGACAACGGCCGGACCTGGCTCCATTTCGCTACCAATCGAGAACGCAATGCCGGCCCATTGCCTGACGAATATGTCTTCACCGATCACACCTACCGTATCCGCGCGGTCAACGCCATCGGGCCCAGCCCGGCTTCCGACCCGGCTTCCGACCTGGTTTCCGACCCGCCGCACACGGCTTTGTTATCCAGTTCCGCAGTCTCGATGGAATGGGACTCGACCACCCGAAAGGTCACCCTGGTCTGGGACCAGACGGAGCACGCCCACTTCCGCTGGTGGGTCATCAACTTCAACAGGCGGGTCGTTGGCCATACGGTGGCAAACAGGTTGAGCACAACCCTCCCCATCGGGGTAACCCGCTACGAGCTTCCTGGGACGCTCAACGCGGGTCAAGAGCTTGGCTTCTGGATCGCCGGCTGCGTTCAGGCCAGTTTCTTATACTGCGGCAGGGGTTACCCCGGGCAGTTCGAAATTCGCTTCCACGTCGGCGCCCCGCAGGCGGTCATCACGGGATTTCAGGCCATCCCGGGCGATGGGCAGATCACGCTCGCCTGGAACGACCCGATGGACAGCAGCATCACCCACTTCGAATACGAGATGACGGCTCCTGGAGGCCCCTCCTCGGGCCAAAACAGCATCCCCGACGGCGACGACGCGGGCTCGGACGCCGGAGACGAGACCAGCTACACCGTCACGACGATCGACAACGTGCGCAACATCACGTCGGGCACGCCCTTGGTCAACGGGGATCGCTATGACTTCCGGCTGCGTGCCGCGAACGCCAACGGCGGCGGCTCATGGACCGCGTGGATTTTAAATGTCATACCGCTGAGCAAAGGCGTCCCGGCGGTCCCGACCGGGATCGTGGTGCTGCGTTCCGGCGACGCCAAGCTGATGACCTGGGACGACCCGCAGGACCCCAGCATCACCGGGTATCAGCGGCGCGTCGGTGGGGTGTGGCAGGACATTCCCGGCACCGACGCGACCACTACCGGCGTCACCATCGACGCAAACTATCTCCGGGCAGTCAATGCCAACGGCCCGGGAAGATCGTCGCCATTAATAACTACTCGGTCTTCGCCGCCGCCGTCCCGGCCCACGGGCTTGCAGGCCGCACCCGGAAACGGCCGGGTGACGCTCACCTGGGACGATCCGGGCGAAGGCGTCCTCATCGTGTCCTGGCGCTACACCGCGGACGGCGGGGACACCTGGGCCGAGATTCCCGGCAGCCGGACGACCATTGAAGGCCACCTCACCCGCCACGTCGTCACGGGCCTCACCAACGGGCAGGCCTACGACTTCGCAATCCTGGCGGAGAACGACGCGGGCGTCAGTCCTCCCTCCGCCACGGCGACCGCCACCCCGCAGGCCGCCGCCCCGGCCAAGCCCACCGGCCTCGCGGCGGAACCGGGCAACGCCCAGGCCGCCCTCACCTGGGACGACCCGCACGACCCCAGCATCACCGGGTACCAGGTCAAGCAGGACGCCCTGCCCTGGGCCGCCGTCGCCGCCAGCGCCGCCGACACCGTCAGCCACACGGTGACCGGCCTCGCCAACGGCATAGCGCACACCTTCCGCATCCGCGCCGTGAACGACCACGACGGCGACGGCACGAACGATCCGGGCCCCGCCTCGGACGCCGTCAGCGTCACGCCCGGCCTGCCCGCCGCCCCGGCCACCCTCAGCGTGGTGGCGGGCGACACCCAGGCGACCCTCACCTGGACGGCGCCGCCCAGCAATGGCGGCAGCGCCGTCACCGGCTACGAATACACGCAGGACGCAGGCGGCGTCGCGCCCGTGTGGACGGATGTTCCGGACGGCAGTGATTCGGACTCCAGCCGCGCGAACGAAACCACGTACACCGTGACGGGTCTGGTCAACAACACCCCCTACGCCTTCGCGGTGCGGGCCGAGAACGCCCACGGGCCGGGCGCCGCCACCCCCACGCGCCGGGCCATCCCCGTGCATCCCGAGGCGCCGCAACGACCGGCGGGGTTCAGGGCGGTGCCGGGCCACCGGCAGGTGACGCTGCGGTGGCAACTGCCCAATCCCAATCATCCGGTGACGTCCTACCAGTTCCGGTACAGCATCGACGCGGGCCGGATCTGGAACCCCCGCTGGTCGGCGATGCGGGGCAGCGACGCCGACACCACCAGCTTTACGGTGACCGGCCTCACCGACAACCCCAACGCGGTCTACGTCTTTGAACTCCGCGCCCTGAACGACAGCATCGTCGGCCCCGCGGCCAGGGCGCGGGCCAGCGCCAGCGGCGGCGCCGAGAAGGTGATAACCGGTGGGAGCGCGACCGGCCGTCAGTTCACCACCGCCGACGGCAGCACCTACACGGTTACCGAGCTGTCCCTGCCTGAAGGGCTCGACTGGCGCCTCACCGTGTCCGGGACCACGGCGGTCGACGGCCGCGCCTTTACCCTGCGCGCGTTGCAGGGCGGCACCCCCGAGACCGCAGCACAGTACGCCTTCACCAGTACCGGGCAGGAAGGGATCGACATCGGGGTGCGCCCGGCCCTGCGGGGTCCGGTGCAGGTCTGCCTGGCGCCCAGCGACCTGTTGCGCCTGGAAGCCGCCACCGCCGACCAGCCCTTGCTGCTGCTGCATTACGACGGCACGGCGTGGACGGCGCTGCCCACCACCACCGACGGCGACATGGTGTGCGGCCGGACGTCCAGCCTGTCCCCGTTTGCCCTCGGTTACCGGAGCGACGGTGTCGACGACGATGATGACGACGGCGACGGCGATGGGGGCGACGATGGCGATGGTGACGGAGGAGGAGGAGGCGGTGGCGGTGGTGGTGGCGGCGGGGGTGCCGTAACGAATACCCCTCCGACCGTCGTGCAGTCCATCCCGGCGCAGAGCGTAGCGCCGCGCGCCACGAGCCTGCCGCTGGACCTGGCGCCGTACTTCACCGACCCCGACGGCGACCCGCTCAGCTACGCGGCGTCCTCGAATGACGTCAGCATCGCCATCACCAACCTGGCGCGCGGCAGCAGCCGCCTCACCCTCTACGGCGTCGCCGCCGGCCGGGTGACCGTCACCGTCACGGCCACCGACTCCCAGGGTGGCACCGTCAGCCAGACCGTGACGGTCACGGTGGCGGGGCAGGCGCAGGCGGGCACCTCCCCCGAGGTGGCCCAGCGCATCCCGCCGCAGAGCGTCGCGGCCGGCGAGGCGGGCGAGCCGATGGACCTGGCGCCGTACTTCCGTCACCCCGACGGCGAGCCGCTCACCTACGTGGCGGTGTCGTACGACCCCGACGTCCTCGTCGCCGAGGTGGCGCCGGGCGGCAGCCGGCTCACCCTCAGGGGCGTAGCAACCGGCGACGCCATCGTCATCGTCACCGCCAGCGACCCCAATGGCGGCTACGCCAACCAGCCCGTCACCGTGGCCGTGCGCACGACTGCCGAACTGCAGGCGGCGCAGCCCCTGCCGCCGCAGACCGTGGCGGCCGGCACCACGAGCGCGCCGCTGGACCTGGCGCCGTATTTCGATGCCGACGGCCCGCTCACCTACACGGCGCTGTCGGACAACCCCGCCGTGCTCGTCGCCGAGGTGGCGGCGGACGGCAGCCGCCTCACCCTCAGGGGCGTCACCGCGGGCGACGCCGTCGTCACCGTCACCGCCACCGATCCGCAGGGCGCCACCGTCAGCCGTCGCATGACGGTAACGGTAACGGCGCCGGCGAGCACCGCGCCCGAGGTGGCGCAGCGTATCCCGCCGCAGGCCGTGCTGGTCGGCACCACGAGCCCGCCGCTGGACCTGACGCCGTACTTCCACGACCCCGACGGCGACCCGCTCACCTACACCGCCGTGTCGGACAACGCCGACGTCCTCGTCGCCGAGGTCGTCGAGGGCCGCAGCCAGCTTACCCTGCGCGCCGCAGCCATCGGCCAGGCCGTCGTCATCGTCACGGCCAGCGACCCGCACGGCGGCCAGGTCAGCCAGTTCGTGACGGCGACGGTGCGGACGAACGCCGCCCCCGAAGTGGCGAAGCCCATCCCGGCGCAGGCCGTGCTGGCCGGCGGGGCGAGCGCGCCGCTCGACCTGACGCCGTATTTCCACGACCCCGACGGCGACCCGCTCACCTACACCGCCGTGTCGGACAACGCCGCCGTCCTCGTCGCCGAGGTCGCGGAAGGCGACACCCATCTCACCCTGCGCGGCGCGGCGGTCGGCGAATCCGTCATCGTCGTGGTGGCCAGCGACCCGTTCGGCGAGCACGCCAGCCAGATCGTCACCGTCACGGTGCGCATGAACACCGTGCTGGAGGCGCTGCAGCCCATCCCGCCGCAGACCGCGGTGGCCGGCGCGGTGAACGAGCCGCTGGACCTGGGGCCGTATTTCCTGGACCCGGACGGCGACCCGCTCACCTACACGGCGGCGTCGAGCAACAGTGCCGTGGTCGTCGCCGAGGTGGCGGAAGGCGACAACCGGCTCACCCTGCGCGGCGTGTCGGAAGGCGACGCCGTCGTCATCGTCATGGCCAGCGACCCGTTCGGCGAGCACGCCAGCCAGTTCGTCACCGTGACGGTACGGCGCAACGCCGTTCCCCGGGTGGCGCAGCCCATCCCGCCGCAGCGCGTGCCGGTCGGCGCGTCGGGCGACCCGCTGGACCTGGCGTCGTATTTCCAGGACCCGGACGGCGACCCGCTCGCCTACGCCGCGGCGTCGGACACCCCCGTCGTGCTCGTCGCCGACGTGGCGGCCGGCGGCAGCCAGCTCACCCTCAGGGGCGTCACCGCCGGCCAGGCCGTCGTCACCGTCATGGCCTTCGATCCCTACGGCGCGCACGCCACCCAGACCGTCACGGTGACGGTGCAGGCGAGCGCCGCGCCCCAGGCGCTGCAGCCCATCCCGCCGCAGACCGTGGCGGTCGGCGCGTCAGGCGCGCCGCTGCACCTGGCGCCGTATTTCCACGACCCCGACGGCGACCCGCTCGCCTACACCGCGCTGCCGCTCAACGCCGCGGCGGGCGGCGCCAACCAAGCCGGGGCGCTGAGCCTGGCGCCGCACGCCCATGACGCCGCCGTCCTCGTCGCCGAGGTGGCGCCCGGCGGCAACCGGCTCACCCTGCACGGCGTCGCCGCCGGCCACGCCGTCGTCGTGGTGACGGCCAGCGACCCCCATGGCGGAGTTGCCAGCCAGACCCTGCAGGTGACCGTGCAAGCGAACGCCGTTCCCCAGGCGGCGCAGCCCATCCCGCCGCAGAGCGTGCCGGCCGGCGCCGACGGCGATCCGCTGGACCTGGCGCCGTATTTCCATGACCCCGACGGCGACCCGCTCGCCTACGTGGCGGTGTCGGACAACCCCGCCGTGCTCGTCGCCGGGGTGGCGACGGGCAGCGACCGGCTCACCCTGCGCGGCGTCGCCGCCGGCCACGCCGTCGTCATGGTCACGGCCGGCGACCCCCACGGCGGCTATGCCACCCAGGCCCTGACGGTGACGGTGTGGACGAACGCGCCGCCCGAGGTGGCGCAGCCCATCCCGCCGCAGACCCTGCTGGCCGGCGCGCCGGGCGACCCGCTGGACCTGGCGCCGTACTTTCACGACCCCGACGGCGACCCGCTCACCTATACGGCGCTGTCGGACAACCCTGCCGTCCTCGTCGCCGACGTGGCGGCAGGCGGCAGCCGACTCACCCTCAGAGGTGTGGCGGCCGGCCAAGCCGTCGTCACCGTGACGGCCCGCGACCCCTACGGCGAGCACGCCGGCCAGACCCTGGCAGTGACGGTGCGGACGAACGCCGCCCCCGAGGTGGCGCAGCCCATCCCGCCGCAGACCCTGCTGGCCGGCGCGCCGAGCGAGCCGCTGGACCTGGCGCCCTATTTCCACGACCCCGACGGCGACCCGCTCACCTATGCCGCGCTGTCGGACAACCCCGAGGTGGCGACCGCCGCCGTGACGGACCGCCTGTTCACCCTCGCCGGCGTGGCAGCGGGTACCGCGGCGGTCACGGTCACCGCCCGCGACCCGCACGACGCGACGGCGAGCCAGACCGTCACCGTGACGGTCACGGTCGCCGACCCCGCCTGGGTGAAGGCGTGGATCGCGCGCTTCGGGCGCACGGTGTCCGGGCAGGTATTGGACGGTGTGCAGGAGCGCCTGCGATTGGCGCGGCAGCCCGGCTTCGAGGCCACCCTGGCGGGCCACCGGCTCGACGGCATCGCCGCAGACGAGACCATGGAGGGAGATGACCGCAACCCCGGCGACGCCGCGGCCTTCCGACGCGAGCTGGGGGCGCTCGCCGGCTGGATGGACGAGCAGATGGACGCCCCGACCAGCGACGCCGCCCCGGGGCAGGCGCTCACCGGCCGCGACCTGCTCACCTCGACCGCCTTCACCCTCACCGGCGGCGACGCCGACAGCGGCTTCGCGGCGCTGTGGGGACGCGGTGCGGTATCCCGTTTCGCGGGCGACGACGGCGCCCTGTCCCTGGACGGCGAGGTGGCCACCGGCATGCTGGGCGCCGACTGGGTGTCCGGGCGCTGGCTGGCCGGCCTGACGCTCGCCCTCAGCCGCGGCACCGGCGCCTACCGCGCCGCTGGCGGCAGCGGCGACGTCGAATCGACCCTCACCGGCCTCTACCCGTGGCTCGGCTACCACGTCACCGACCGCCTGTCGGTGTGGACGGCGGTGGGCTACGGCGCCGGCACCCTGACCGTGACGCCGCAGGACCAGGCGGCCGCGACGGCCGACATGACGCTGGCCCTGGTGGCCGCCGGGGCGCGCAGCGACCTGCTCGAACTGCCGCAACTGGGCGGCGTGATGCTGGCACTGGAGACCGACACGCGCCTGACCCGCACCGCCACCGGCGCCACCGCCGACCTGGACGCCACCGACGCCACCGTGTGGCAACTGCGCCTGGGGCTGGAAGGGTCGCGCCACGTCGCGCTGCCGGGCGGCGGCGCCCTGCGCCCGTCGATCGAGCTCGGCCTGCGCCATGACGGCGGCGACGCCGAATCCGGCGGCGGCATCGACGTGGGCGCCGGGCTGACGTTCACCAGGCCCGAAAGCGGCCTGTCATTGGACCTTGCCGCCCGCGGCCTGCTGGCGCACCGGGCGTCGGGATTCCGGGAATGGGGCGCCAGCGCCGCGCTGGCCTGGGACCCCACGCCGTCGTCGGACCACGGGCTGTCGATGTCGTTGCAGCAATCGGTAGGCGCGTCACCTTCGGGCGGCATGCACGCGCTGCTGGCGCGCGACACCATGGCGGCTGCCCCGGAGGCGGCCGGCATCGACGGCGCCGGCCGCCTGCAGGCGCGCCTCGGCTACGGCCTGCCGCTCGGCGGGGGACGGTTTGTCGGAACGCCGCAGCTCGGCTTCGGTCTGTCCGGGGGACGGCACGATGTCACGCTTGGCTGGCATCTCAGCGTCGCCCGGCACGAGAAGCTGGGTCTGACGGTGGGCGTCGAGGCCAGCCGCCGCGAGAATCCCGATGCCGCCAACCCCGAGCACGGGGTCATGCTGCAACTCAGGCTGGGGCATTGAGGACGATGCCGGCAATGGAGGCGATATCAGTAGAGCCGCGTGCGATTGGCTTCGTCTTCCGCCTGGTCGATGGCCTGGGCGTTCGCCCCGGCAATCTGGTCCGCAAGCACTTGCCCGTAAGTCGGAAAGCTGGAACGCTGGATCTGCGCCGCCGGTTCCCACAGCCGCGAGCGGATCAGGGCCCGGCCACAGTGCAGAAATGCCTCCGACACCGCAACCCGAAGGGCGGACACCGGCGGCTTGCCGCGTACCGTAAGCGGCTCCAGCAGTGCCGCATCCGTCACGATCTCAGCCGTCCCCTTGACGCGCAGGGTTTCGTTCATCCCCGGCACGAAAAACAGCAGGCCGACGTGCGGATGTTCGGCAATGTTCCTCAGAGAGTCGATCTGGTTGTTGCCCGGACGGTCGGGAATCAGCAGCGTCCGTTCATCTGTCACGGCGACGAATCCCGGCGGGTCACCCCGCGGCGAAGCGTCCGCCCGACCCTGTGCCGAAGTCGTGCTGAGCACCACAAATGGCGACAGGGCAATGAAGCGGCGGCAATGTACGTCCAGGTGGTCAAGCACCTTCAGCGCCGCCCGTTCGTTGGGCTCACGGTAGACGGTGCGTAATCCGGCGGTGTTGGCTGTCTCATCGCTCATCAGGCCCCCCCCGCTGCGTTGACGGCACGCCGATGCTTCGTTCCCTCAAGAGCCGAATGCCGCACAGCCGCCGTCTACGACGCGGTGCGACCCTCGGGAAATCCCAATGACGGCGAGGTATCCGCCGCCGCGGCACCTGCGCTTTGGCCGCCGCCCGCCCCGCTCTTCCCCGGTCGCTTCGGCACCAGGCCGCTGATGCGCCTTGCAAGCGCCGCCTGCAGGATGAGCGACGCGGCCGCCGCCCCGTTGATGCCGTTTTCCTGTGCCGCCTGCTGAAGCAGCGCATACGACGCCGGCGGCAACGTGATGCTGACCTTCGTGGATCTCGCCATCTCTCGATCAACCCTTTCCAAGGTACACGTTCGTCACCCTCTGGCGACCATGCCCGAGCTCCGACGACACCCGTCCTCTCGCCCATTCGTCGGCCTGCAACTGCGCGGCCGTCATCCCGTCCCGTTTCGGCCCGCCCTGTACCGGGCAGGCAAAGCCCGTCATGGCCGCGTAGCGAGCCTGCGCGTAGGCGTGCCGGAAGCCGTGCGTACCGGTCAGGCCGATGCGCTTGCAGGCACCCTGCCACAGCCCGTCGCGGTACGCCTTGTACGACAGCGACGGCGGAATCAGGGAACCCTTGCCCGCCACCTTCTTGGCATGGTCCAGGGCTTCGCGCTGCGCCGCCGTGGTCAGCGGAATCTCGCGCCGCCGCCCGCCCTTCGTCCAGGTGCCTTCCAGGACGATGCGGTTGCCCCGGTCCGCCAGCGCCGGCTGGATCATCAGCGCCTCCTTGCGGCGCAAGCCGAAGGCGACCTGGAGCCTCAACGAGGCCCGCGCATAACGGTTCTGCACCCGGTTCAAGACATCCGGCTTCACGTACACCGCCTTGCTCACCGTCGCTTCCCGTACCCGCTTGCCGTCGTGATAATCGGCATTGCGCTTCGACATCACACCCCGGCGCCCGGTCCAGTCACAAATACGGCGCAAGAGAGCCAGCCGGTTGTTGATCGTGCCGGGGCTCAGGTCTTTCCCGACCCAATGCTCTACGAGGGAGCGAATGTGCTTGTCCTTGAGCTTTCTGGAAGCGCCCTTGAGGCGCGAGAACCTGTGATGCCCGGACGCATCGAGATCGCGCGCCACGGTCGCCGCCAGCTCCAGCCGGTCGCCCTGCGTGGTGCGCCCATCGACGCGGTGCTCGCGGCACAGTTTCTTGAGCTCGAATTCCAGTTGAAGCATAACCCCGAAGCATCCCGTGTGCTGAGGGTAAGTGGCCCGCACCCACACCGTCGGCGGGGTGGCTTTGGAGGGCCATAGGCGCGGGGTTTGCGCCTTGTCCTGGCGGATGCAAAGGCACCGCCTCTACCTGGACGACAACCGCCCCAAGGGCGATTGTGCAACAAGAGCAAGCCGTCACGGTTAACGCTTCAAGAGCGCGGACACGGCCGGGTCCGTCACGGGCAGGGCACGGGAAGGAGTCCGATCCCAATACCCTGACATGTCCTTGAAGGACAATCGGTTACAACACGCACATCAAAATGCGTCACTGCGCCTGGGGGCTCAGTGACGCATCTCCCGCCGACCGCAGCGGGATGGCGTCGTCGGGGCCTGCGCTTCTGCGGCTGAACGCCGGTCGCGCATGCCCTGCGTTGCTGCACGCAACGCCCCAAGTCCGGGTGTCGGCTGGACGCCGACCATGAGGCGCTTGGGAGCGCTGGGCAGGGATCGTTTTGAGTGGCACCGACTATGCAAGTCGGTTGGGCTGTCAATGCCATGGGATTGCTGGTTGCACCGTGCACGGGGATCCTCACCTGCTTCACGGTTCGGGACGTGCGCTCAAGGGCTTCTGCCGACGCCATCAAGCTGGCGACGCCATCTAACCGTCTTACGGATTGCGTCGTGAACAAGACCATGCGGCCTCCTTCATGACAGAACGGCAGCGCTGATTCCCCGCTCAGCGCCACCCCATACCACCAAGACAACAAGGCCGAGAGGATAAGACGGGAACCCCTCGTCCAAAGAAGGAAGCAAGACCGTCTTTTCGGGTACCGAGAACCCCGGGAAAACTCACGTACCGAAGAAGGAAGCAACCGGGGTTTTTAGGCAATGAAGCCAGTATATCCCAGACGCCAGCAACAACCAAGACAAACCCGAAGCGCAGCCCGCCGATTGACATATCCGGGACGCTCCCTAAACTCTCTGCATTCCGGCATCCTTCACGAGCAGAGAGGTCCAAGACATGGCCTTCTGGAACCGCAACGTTGGCAAGGCGATGGTTCCGGCTGTCCCGCCGCCACCCGCCCCGCCTCCCATTCCCGAACTCGACGAGCTGGCCGAGCTCCTCCCCGAGCGGGACGACAAGGAGACGTTCCTGTGGCAGCCCTACGTCGACCGCATCATCCAGCGCCTGGACGGCCTGCCGGCGCCGGACGTCGGCGAGTCGTTCGTGCGCGCCTGCCTCGCCGCCGGCTGCAAGGCGGTGCCCGTCATGCGGAGCAGCACGTTGTGGGAGAGGGACCTGTCGCAGCAGGAGAGGTTCCTCGCTGAACGTTCCGGCCTGGCAGCGCGCGTCCGCCTCGGCCTGTTCTTTGCCGCCAGCCTGCGCTACCTGGTGCACGGCCTGTGCCGGTTGCGCATCAAGGCCGAAGGGGGCGACTGGCATCCCCTGGTGGGTCCACTGAGGAAGGGCGAGGTCTTCTGGCGGCCGGTTCGGGGCAGCGGGGTCTCGTTCAGGCAGTTTGAGGCCGCGCACGAAGGCGGGATCGGGATCACCTGGCTGGACGTTCAGCCGACCGACGCCCAGGCCTGCGTCCTGGCGTCATCCTTCCTGCAGGGCTACGAAAGGTCGCTCCTGACCCTTGAACAGGTGACGGATGTTGTGGACTGCGCCATGCCCCGCAGCAGCGGCGGCACGTTCAGGTGGATGCTCCTGAATGACGGTCAGATCGAGGCGAAACGGGTGGATACGGCAGGCTTGAGCCTGGAAACGCTAAGGCAGCTTGCATGGTCGAGGCGCCTGCGGCTCAACACGAATCCGGGCGATCTGTTCGTGACGCCGGAACTGACGCTTCTGGTTACGCCGGTGGCGGTGGACGTGCTCGCCCAGGTGCTGCGCAAACGGGGTCACAGTTTCACCCGCACGGAAATCTACCGGGCGTTGGGCGATGCCGGCTGTCTGGTCGGCACCCCGCCGGGAGCCATACGCCACACACGCGCAGCCAGGATCAAGTCGCCGGCCTGGCGCACGCCGATCCGTGTGCACGGGCTGCCGATTGCCCATGATGCCCTGTGGAACCTGCGGCCGCCGCCCGGCTATCTCGATGGCACGATCAGGGTCGAGGGCTGAGACGACAATGTCGGCATTGACGTGAAGAGAGAGCGCTTCAGCCAGCGGTGTGCAGACGCTTCTCGAAATGCTCGACGAACTCGCCGAGGGACAGTCCGAGCGCTTCGCAGATAGCCCGCAGCTCGAGCACATCGAGACGCCGCTCGCCCACCTCGATCTTGCTGATCAGCGACTGCGGTACCCCCATGCGCGCCGCCAGGTCGACCTGACGCAGGCCCGCAGCCTGGCGGGCTTCCCTGAGCAGGTCCAGCAGAAGGCGGCGCTCTTGGGTGCGAAGACTCTTCATAGAGGCTTATATATATTCTCTTGCGGAATATCCCAAAATAGCGTATGACTGCAATCATGCCGCCCGGCGACAAGGCCGGTGCACCACATCGTGAAAGTTCTGTCACGGGAGGAAACGACGGTGAGACGGACGGGATCGGATGGGGGATCGATGGCCCTGGTCCTGAAGGGTTTCCTGGGTGTGCTGGCAGCAATCGTGCTGCTGTGGGTGGTCGGTTACAGTCTCGGCTGGTTCCAGGAAGCCGCCCAAGTCACCCGCGAGGAGTTCGGGCCGCGCGCCCTGCTCCAGAAGTACGAGTGGTTCAAGGACGCCAGCGCCCAGCTCGACAAGAAGCAGGCCGACATCCGCGTCTACGAATCGCGCCTTGACGCCCTGGAGACGGCCTACGACGGGGTGGGGAGGACCGAGTGGGACCGCGTGGACAAACAGCAGAGCAATCTGTGGCGCGTCGAGCTCGCCGGTGTCATCGCCAGCTACAACAGCCTGGCTGCCGAGTACAACGCCGAGATGAGCAAGTTCAACTGGCGCTTCGCCAATGTCGGAGACCTGCCGCGCGGCGCCACCCAGACATTACCCAGGGAATACAGGCCCTATGAGGAGAGGTGACCATGCAACGGCTCATGGCTTCACGACCGCGGCGCCGCGGTTCCGGACCGATCTTGGCCTGCACGCTGTTGACGGCGGTGCTGGCTCTCTGCCTGGGCGGCTGCGAGTCGCCGTCCGCGCCGCCGGAGTCGTCCAGCGGCGTCGCCAAGACCGAGGCGGTCATCAAGCCGCAGGCCAGCGGCCTGACGGTCGAGCAGGAGAACATCCGCCGACGGCTGCAGATGGAGAACGTGCCGGGCAGCATCAAGCATCTCTACGTCATCTCGGCGATGTCGGGCGACGTGATCCTGTACTCGACGGTCAAGGGCAAGGTGACCTCAAGCGGCAAGCGCCTGTCGCCGTACGAGGTCAAGACGGGATCGTCGGGTCGTGAGGGTTTCCCGATCCAGTTTGGCGAACGTCGTTATTACACCACCGAGGTGCTCCAGGACGATGGCTCGTACGGCAGTTCGATTCCCTACCTGTACTGGTGGGATACGCGTGACGTGTACCACCAGCACTACGTGACGGGTGGACAGATCGTGCACCTGTCGGATCAGCCGATTTCGGTGCCCAAGGTCATTCTGAATCTTGAGACTGTGGAGTTGCAGCCGGTGGAAGATTGATGCCGAACCGCCGTATACCTTACTCGAATTCATGGAGAATGCGGTAGATAAGGCGTCCGGTCGGGTCGCTGCCCACCCTGCCCTGTAGCACCTACACAAGTCACCCCAGCTTCCTGGACTACCCCACCAAACCGTACGCCCGTATTTCCTCTATCAGGATAACCTGCTATACTAATAGCGGCATATACGGTTTACAGGACATCTGGATAACAGGAAAACCCCATGACATACAAGATCGCCATGGTCGCTCAGAAAGGCGGGGTCGGTAAATCGACACTGGCGCGGATAATTGCCGTTGAGTCCGCAAAAGGAGGCTTGCAGACCAAAATTGCCGATCTGGACACGCAGCAGACGACAAGTACCAACTGGGCCGCCAGAAGGGCAACGAACGGGTTGGAGCCACCGATACGCGCCGAAGCCTTCCGTTCAGTCGACGTGGCCCTGCAGGACGCTCTCAATTTCGACCTTTATATCTTTGACGGAGCTCCGCATTCGTCTGCAGAAACACAAGCCGCATGCCGGTCTGCTGATATGGTCGTTATCCCTACAAGCGAAGGCCTGGATGATCTCCATCCTTCCGTGCTCCTCGCCAACAATCTGCTCAAAGCGGGAATCCCGGCCAACAAAGTCGCCTTCGCCCTCTGCATCACGTCCGATTCGACGCGAGAGATCGCCAACGCGCGCGCGTACCTGGCACAAACCCCATACGCGGTACTGGACGGCGAAATTCCATTTCGGGCCGCCTTCAAGACGGCCATGGACCAAGGCAAGGCCATAACCGAGACCTCGTTCCCTACGCTGCGCAAGCGAGCCGACGCCATGGCTCAGAGCATCATCGACGCCGTCGTAGCCGCTGCTGAAAGAGAGGTGGCCTGATGGCTGATGTGGCGAAATTGAGACCCCGGCGTGCCGCAAAAGGCATGCCGCCCCCGCCCGAGGTGACCAATCCGAACTTGAGTACGCCACCACGCGACAAGCCGGCGAAAAAAGCGAAAATTGAATTCTCGGTTCCGGCGCACGTCCTCGATGACTTCGCAAGAGAGGCGGGCGAGCGCTTCGGTTTCAAGAAAGGCTCGAAGTCCGACTTGTTTATCGCCATGTGGAATGAGTATAAAACCCGGAAAGCAGGATAACCGGCTATCCATATAACAGGGCATCGATACATGAGTGAACACCACGAACGATTGCGCCCCGCCGACTGGCTGGCAGCCCTGCCCGACCTGAAAAAAGCAGGCGGTGAGCATCACGGCCCCTGCCCGGTATGCGGCGGGACCGACCGCTTCCGGGTCAATGACAAGGGCGCCTTCTGCCGCAGGGGCTGTTCGTTCCAGGACCTGCAACAGGCCGTCTTCGGTGCATGCAACCCACCCCACCAGACCACAGGGAAACGCGACAGGCGCTACACGTGCGAGGCGCCGGACGGCAACACCGCCGTCCATGTCCGGCTGGACACCCCCGGCAGACCCAAACGGGTCTGGTGGGAGGACAAGCCGCCCGATCCCTATGCCTTCAGGACCGAGAACTTCCTGTACTTCCCGCCAGGCGCTGACCGCAGTGGCACTGTCTGTATTATCTGCGAAGGCGAAAAGGATGCAGACGCCGCGGCGTCCGCACTGCCCGACCACCGCGTTCTCGGCACCGTGACCGGCGCGGCAGCGCAGCCGGCACCCCACACCTTGGCCTGGGGGATCTCCGGCGCTGAAAGGGTGATCCTCTGGCCCGACGCCGACGAACCGGGGTTGGCCCATCTGCACCGCGTGGCGCAGCGGCTGCCTGAGGGCCCTGAGGTGCGGTGGGCAAACACGGACGGCCTCTCGGACGGACAGGGAGCGGCGGACTGCACGCCGGACGACAGAAGGCGACGCGTAGCCGAGGCGACGGGGCAAGCCCCCGAGCAAGAAGCGGTGGACGTCGACCGCCCCCGCATGGCGCCTCTGTCCGCCTGGAAGGATGAGCCTGAGCCGGCGCCAGTCTTGTGGCGCGACGCAGACGGCCAGCACGCCGATGCCGTGCTGTCGGTCGGCGAGGTCGCCCTGCTGAGCGGTGAGGGCGGCCTGGGCAAGAGTTACGTGACGCTGGCGCTGGCGGTAGCAGGCGCCCTGGCAGCAGACCTGGAGCAGGATTACGGCACCGCTTGCGGCTTGCGCGTCATGCCCGGCCCCGTCGTCCTGGTGAGTTACGAGGACAGCCCGGCTCGCATGTATGGACGGCTGGGGCGCATGGGGCAGACCGCAGCGGCGGAGCGGATACATTCCCTTCCCAATCCGCCACCCCTGTGGACGGCGGACAGCGGTACCTCCAGACAGGCCGACTGGTGGGGCGACTTGTGGCAGTACGTGCGTGAGGTCGGCGCGCGCCTGGTGATCGTGGACCCTGCAAGCGCGGCGCTGGCCGATGCCGACGTGTCGCAGACCGGCCCCGTGCGCAAGTTCCTGCGCGCCCTGATGCACGAGGCGCGGCAAACGGCGTGCGGCGTGCTGGTGGTGTCGCACAGCACGAAGGCGGCACGCAACGCGCTGCGTCGCGGTGACGATCCCGGCGCCGGCGTGGTGGCAGGGAGCGCGGCATGGTACGACGGTGCCCGGGGCGTTCTGAGCCTGGAAGAAGCCCCGAACAACCCCGGGGCGCGCCTCCTGGAGTGCGTCAAGGCCAACTACGGGCGCAAGGGTTGGGGCGCCCTTCTGAGCGAGCGGCTGACGGACAGCGGCGTTTTCGCCGGCCTTGAACTGGCGAGCGACGCCAATCGCCTTGAGCGTGTGAAGGACGGGCGCGGACGGGCAGGCAGCAGCGCGCCTGCTACCGACTTTGCTCCCGTTACACGGGATGGATTCAACCCTTATGAGCAGTGAGCAGCATCCGACCTACAGCACGGCAAAGACGCCCGGTGAAATCATTGAGGCGGTGGCGCGGGCGGTTTGGTGGCAAGAGCATGGCAGCACCAAATGCCCCGAACACATGATCCCGACGGAGCCGGCCCTTCGCGAGCACGTTCGCATTTCCGGAGGCGGGTGGATCGGCGAGAACCCCGAAGACGGGGACGGGTCGCGCCTGCTTGTTCAGGTTTCGCCGCCGGTGGCGGAAATTGCCGATGACGACCGATTGGACCAGCCCGTCCTCCGACACCTGAGTGACATCGAGTCGGCGCATGCCGAATTCATGGCCCGCCCGGCGGACCGACGCGGTCCGCATCCTCTCGAACGACTGGTGCGTGAATGGCAGGAGACGCCGCGAATTGTCGAGGCGGAAACGCGCCGGGATACGCGCATCCTCCCGAAGGTGCAAGTCATGTCTGTGCACCCCGACCGCGAGCGCGGGATGCTGTTTGGAGGCTTGACTGATGGGCGGCATCCGCCGGAAACCGAATTGCCGCTATTCCCGCAATTGTCTGAGCGCAACCGCGTCGCCATTCTCGACATCGTGGACGCGGCGGGCCTACCCATTATGGCAAAGGGCAAGGGGGCGCCGCTGGCGTTGCGGTTTGGCATCCGTTCGTTGCTCACGGTCAAGCCGCAGGACCGGCGCCGTGATTCCGTGCGCTTGGCGATCAAACTGGGCGAATTGGCAGCCGGGCTTTATCCGACGCGCTGGCGCAACAGGGATTGGCCGAAGCTGCGCAACGTACTCCTTGAGGCACGGAATTATGGCATGCTCATCGACGGCGGGCATTCGCTGTGGTTCCCGTGGGCGGTGCGCAAGATACCCGCCGAACACGCACCGTCCCTGGACGGTCTGGTCGTAATTGACCTGGCTTTTCCACCAGGGAGCGCCGAGGGGCCGCTTATCGACCTGGCAACACTGGATCAGCTTGGGGTTGAGTCTGCCCCGCGTTACCGCGCTTACCTGGCGACACATACACTGAACTGGCAAAACGGCATCACCCGTGTGCCGGTGGATAGGGCACATGGACAGTGGCGATGGGCAAAGGATGTCGCCAAATACCCTGTGCTGACCTTGGGAGAACGCCGCCGCCTGGCGTTCGGGGATGACGACAGGAAGCACCGCACCACGGCGGAAATCGAAGCAGTCTTTACAGACCTGCCCGGTCTCGTCGTTGTCGAGCGCAGTGCAAGAGACCCGCTCGGCGGCATGACGGGTTGGCGGATCATGCCCGCTGAAGCGATTGACCTAACCGGGGAAAATCTTGACCTAACCGGGGAAAAGTGACGCTGCAACTCCAATAAAATCAATGATCCGACCCTTCTACCAACACCACCCCCATAGGGGGGTGTGGGTAGAAGCAGATCGTTCGCCTTGAAACGAACGATCTGCTTCTACCAAAAACCCCTCAGACCGTGTGAGAAATCCAAGGTGTGGATGGCAGGTCGGCAGAAGTGAAGATCAAGCACGGTGACGGACACCGTAGCGATGCAGATCACTCGGAGCGGCCGGCCGTTTCGTTGGCGTGAGGCGCTGCTGTGATCGCGAAACGTGGCATGGAGGCGGATAATTGGGGCAAAAACGGTCGGATCACCCGGTCAACGGGCTGCTACGGCAATCAAGGCGGGTATGCCCACGAGGTCGATTGCGCGTCGCATGTTGTAGGCCAAGGCGGTGAGGCTGAACTCCCCGCGGACATTGGCGAGCCGGCGCGTAAGGAACGCTCCTTGGCCCATCCACTGCTTGATCGATCCGAAGGGGTGCTCCACCGACTCGCGGCGACGGTCCATCACCTCGGGCCTGGCGGCGAGACGGTCCGCCATGCGTTCCATCATTGATTCGTTCTCGAAGCGCATGATGCTCCGGTAGAGGTTCTTGGTACATCGCTGCCGTAGACCGCAGCCTCTGCAAGCAGCGATGTTGGTGTAAGCCAGAAGATACGTGCCAGGGCGCGATTTGCTGACGCTTCTGCGATACAGTGGCGCCAGGCGCTCACCAGCAGGACACCGGTAGGTGTCCGTGGCGGCATCGTATTGGAACTCGGACTTCGGAAAGTGGCCACTGCGTTTGGCCGTACTTCGATCAGGCTTCGGAACGTAGGGCGTGATCCCGGCGGCTTCACAGGCCTCAATGTCTTCGATCTTGTAATAGCCTCGGTCCGCGACCACATCAATCTCGCAGGTGGCCAGGTTCTCCCGGGCCGCAGTAGCCGTCTCCGCGAGCAGGCCGAGGTCCGAGACATTACTGTGAACCTGCTGCTCGGCGATCAGGTTGTGTTTCGTGTCCACAGCAATCTGGACGTTGTAGCCCACTCCGACCCGTGTCCCGGAGTGCATCGACCTGGAGTCTGGGTCCGTGAGCGACAACTGGGCTTCTCCGGTATCGTCCAGTGTCTGCCGATGCCTCTCCAGGGTCTCCTTTCTGTTACGGAGCGATGCGATCTTGTCGTGAAGATGCGCCACGGAGTCCACTCTACCGCCGGCATCATCCGCGTCCGCCTCGTTCATCTGGTTGAGGTAGCGGTCGAGGCGCTCGTCGATTCGCTGCAGGTCCTTCTTCAGATTGGCCCGTGTGAAGCTGCGGTCTCGGTTGTTCACCGCCTTGATGCGCGTGCCGTCCACGGCGATCAACTCGCGCCCGTACAGGTCCAGTTCACGGCACAACCGCACGAACTGGCGAAACACGGCCCGGAACGCGCCCCTATTGTCGCGCCGAAAGTCCGCGATCGTCTTGAAGTCGGGTTTCAGTTGGCGTAGCAGCCAGATCACTTCGAGATTTCGGTGGGTCTCCACCTCCAGGCGTCGACTGGAGCGGATTCGGTTGAGGTACCCGTAGTTGAGGTACCCGTAAATGTAGAGCTTCAGCAGATCAGCGGGATCATAGCCGGGACGGCCCTTGTCGCTCGGCTCAACCCTATGGAATCCGGCGGCCTCAAGGTCGAGGCCGTCAACAAATGCATCAATGAAACGGACCGGGTTGTCCGGTCCCACGTAGTCGTCCACAGCATCGGGCAAAAGCAGAAGCTGGGACCGGTCTTCACCAGATATATGTGCCATGACCAATGGTACCAACCGCTAAAGGGAATCTAAAGCCAGTTCCCCGGCTGTTGCTGACTTTTCACACAGTCTGCCCTGAGAAAGAGAATCCGAATTCAGGCTGCCTGATGGTTGACAAGGACATCTCCGCCGCCCCCTTCAACCGTGATATCTTCCCGCGGCGCTCTGGGCTCGGCTCATCCGTTGCGGAACAGGCCGAATTTCGCACGAGAATGATGCAGGAGGGATTTTTCTGATTACCCCTGCTTGTTTTCTTGCTACCCTGCCAAAACGCGTTACAGGCCATTTTGGGCCGTATTTCACCCGCAAACGCAGAAGGGTTCCATCGCCTTCTTCAGTGCGGGGAGCAGTATCGACGCCAGGCGTGCTGTAGAACTTTCATGCCAGCAAAAATAGTGGCAGCAACAGTTGGACGATTCATATTGCCGATTGATGTAGCAACCCGATAAGGCAAACCGCGCCCACGAACGCAACAAGACCAACGAACTGCTTCAGCGCCTGGAAGCCGCTGGCCGCGTCGTCATCGAACGCGACGACAAGCTGTGGCGCATCCTGGAACCGGGTCCCAGCGCCGAGCCGCCTGTCCGCTGAACCGGTCGAACCGCCTTGTGGAAAACTGCTGCGTCGATCGGTCTACCCCCACAACTTTCTGCCCGTAAACCTGCGCAGATACTGGACGAAATTTTCTGGAACAGAGGCGAACAGGAGGAACAGTAGCAACAGTAGCAACAGCGTGTTGTTTCCGTTCGCTTCGCGTTGGGCCTTTGCACCGTTGGCAAGCGACTAAAGGTATCCACCGCCATGGCCGACATCCATCAACCGCACGACAGGCTCTTCCGCGCCGTCTTCTCCGATGCCGGCGAGGCCGCCAGCCTGCTCCGGAACGCACTGCCCGACACCATCCGCAGCAGCTTCGACTGGACGACCCTGAGCCAGCGCGACGGCACCTTCATCGACGAGGAGTTGCGCGAGAGCCAGACCGACCTGCTCTATCAGGTCGAGCACACCGAGACCGGACAGCCCATGTCCGTTTACGTGCTCCTTGAGCACCAGTCGTCGCCCGATCCGCTGATGCGCCTGAGAATGCTGCGCTATTGCTGCCGCATCTGGGAAGACGACTTGAGAAGCGAACCGGAGCGGCGCGAACTGCGGCCCATCGTTCCCGTCGTGTTCTACCAGGGAACACGGGCCTGGACCTATTCCACCGAGTTTGCCGACCTGTTTCCTCCTGAGCCCGACGAAGGAAGCCGCGCGCGCCTGGCCGTGGATTCTCAGGTTCGCCCACGTGCTGCTGGACCAGACGGGGCTGGCGCCCGAAGCGGTCGCCGGCAACGTCAAGACCCGCATCGTCCAGTTGCTGATGATGGCGGCGTTTGGTCACCGGGCGCCGGAAGCCTTGCGTCTGGCGGCCGAGCTCGCCTCGTTACCGGAAGCGGGTGGCGAGAGTAGCCTGGACCTGTTCCTTTTGTACCTGACGACAACGCAGGAGAGCGAAGGGATTGATACGTTCAAGGAGACGATGCAGCATCACGGCATCGACATAGGAGGGAAGCTCATGACATACGCGCAGGAAATGCTGGAGAAAGGACGCGCCGAAGGACAAGCCCGGAAGCAAATCGAAATCGTAGAGGGCCTCTTGCGGGTTGGGGTGGCTTGGGACGTCATCCAGGCCGCCACCGGGCTGACCGAAGCCGGCTTCCAGAAACTCAAGGCGCAACTGTTGGGAGCTGATTCGTAGCGTCTATGGCGTCAAACGCCAAAAACGGCGGCCCAGGATGACCTGTAGCGCGTGTTTTCTTTTCAGAAGGGGCAGTGCGATGGCCTGCTGAAAAGGTGAGAATGAGGCGAGTTGAATTCTGGTTGGCGGGGGGTACTTCTTGAGGCAACAACGGTTCAGACTGTCCATCAGCCCTAACGCCGCATCGTCGGCGATACGGCCGTCTCCATCTCGACGTCCCCGCGCTTCCGCCACTGCTGCAGGCCCTCCTGCAGCAGCTCACGGCACAGATGCGACAGCGGCATGCGGTTCGCCCACGCGATTTCCCGCAACTCCTCGTGCAGCTCGACGGGCAACGAGATGTTCATGGCCGAGTTCATGACGCGCCCGGTGCGGTTGGTCATGCCTTTGGTGCGGCGTTCCATGGTCGCCCTCCTGCCTGCGCATGATGCGTCTGGTTGGTAGAAGCAAGAAATTGTTCAGCGGGTTATTGACAAAATCTAATGTCTTGTTGTAGCGTTGTCAACAGTGACCTTTGCCGGTCACGATCGCGATGAGCGCTCTGGTGGTTCCAAGTTAGGTCCGGGTGCCGGACCAGCGAGGTTCCAACCAGCCGCTCGCCGCAGTCCTGAGCTTCCTGAGTCCTCATCCTGAGCTTGTCGAAGGACGAAGGACGAAGGACGGTGGCGGTCGGTGCTTGCTGGAACGGCGCCTACCCCCCCCTCAATGGTTGGAACGGGGGGCATGGAACCGTTGGAGTGGTCGTTGCATGATTTGCCTATCTAACTTGGAATCAGGAAGGAGTGCTCTAAATGACACGACAAACATTATCGAGATGGGCGCTTTTGGTTGGCACGCTCGCTCTCATGGTGGCACTGGCCGGCTGTGGTGGCGACGACGGTCTGTCGGCTGCAGATCAGGCCCGTATCGACGCAGCAGAGGCTGCTGCCGAGCAGGCTGCTGCCGAGGCCGCTGCTGAGGCTGAGGCTGCTGCTGAGGCTGCCCGCGAAGCGGCTGAGCAGGCTGCTGCCGAGCAGGCTGCCCGGGAAGCGGCGGAAGAGGCTGCCCGCGAAGCGGCTGAGCAGGCGGCGGCAGAAGAAGCTGCCCGCGAAGCGGCTGAACAACAGATCGCGGATGCCGCGGCGAAGGCGGCGGCCATTACGTCCTCGGCTGCGGCTGCTGCTACAGCCAAGACGCAGTCCGATGAGGCGGCGGCGGCGGTCGCGGCAGTCCAGGCAAGCGATGCCGACATCCCCTCGCTCAATAACGCCATCGCGGCTGCGGACCGTGCCATGAAAGCCTACCAGGCGGCCATGGCGGCGAGCAATTTGGCGGCGGCGGATTCCACGAGTGCGGCCGACGCCCAGGCGGCGGCGGCGACGGCGCAGTCTGCGTTGGAAGATGCGCAGGCCGCCAACGCCGATGCCAAGATGTATGCTGGCATGGTCCAGACGGCTATTGATAATGCGGCTACGGAAATGCGCGCCCTTACGACCGCGCAGGCGGCGGCGAGTATGGCTGCCGGAACGGCGCGGACCGCGGCTGGCGCCGCGCAGGCTGCGGCGAATAAGGTGGCCGAGCTCGTGGGTGAAGATTCCGAGGTGGCGATGGACGCGCAGAATGCGGCGAATGCGGCTGACGCGGCTGCGGACGCGGCAGAGGCGGCCAACACCTCGGCGCAAGCTGCCACAATGTCGGGCGACGCCCAGAGCTATCAGGCAACCGCCGAGACCGAGCAGGGCAAGGCGGAGACGCAGCGTGACGCGGCGCTGGAGTTTCAGCGCGAGGCGCAGTTGGCCTATGACCTGATTCAGAAGAACAATGAGGACAATCTCGCTGACGCGCTCGACGATGAGCGCGGCAAGGCGGAAGCTGCCATGAACGCCGCCAAGATGGCGGCGGACAACGCCAAGACGGCTGCCGATGATGCTGACGCGGCGCGGGAGAACTTGGCGACCATGCAGACCGGCGAGATGTCTGGCATGTATGCGAAGGCCGCGCGTGAGGACGCCGGCAAGGCGATGGCTGCGTACATGGACGCCAAGGCGGCGTCCGAGGCTGCTGATGCTGCGGGGACGGTTGCCGCGGCGGTAGAGGCTCGGCTCGACGCGGAAGGCGCTCAGGAGATGGCCGAGACATACGAGATGGCGGCCGGCGGGAAGAAAGACTCCACCCTGGCGGCGGTCAAGGCTGAGCTGTTCATCGACGGTACTGAGAAGACGGTGGGCGGCACGACTATTGATGCCGGGGCTGCGAAGAGTGAGGTGACCGTAAACGGGAAGACTACGATCACTGGCCTCTTGGACGAAAAGCCCATGCACTCGGTCGATGCGGTCACGGGGGTAGCTTTTACAGCTAACACAGACCCGACTGCCGATGTGGCGTACGTGCAGGCGGTGGCTGGCCGCGACCTCGAGATCGGCAAGACGGTTGATTCCAGCGACGACACGGCCCGCCTGATGCTGGTCACGAAGTATGCTGGCTCGAAGAATGTGTATGTTTTTGCATACTCCGAAGCTGATCCGGCGGTTGGTAGTGTCGCTGACGGTCGGACGGGCACGAAGATGGGTTACATCACCCTCGCCGACAACAATGCCGACAACGACGACACCAACAACACGAAGTTGAAGTCCGAAGGCGAGTTCTATCTTGCCGGTTTAGCGGCCGACACTGATGGCCTCTTGTCTAGTGACGTGGTTGCTGATGACGCCGAGGCTTTCAATGTGTACTCCTACGTAGATAACCAGGACACTACCGACACTGCTGACGATGTGACGGTCTACTTGGTTATGGATAGCCACCGCGTGGAGGGAGATACCACGACCTACGTCTATCGGCAAATCGACATCATGGCTCCTGCCTCTGACGATACCACCGACGGTACTGCCGAAGAGGTTAGGGTGATGGCCACGATCCCCGTGGCGACGGACTACAAGCACATCCACTTCGGTGTGTGGGCTGGTCTTGGTGAGGCTGCCGGCAGTGGTAGTCAGGATGTTACGGACCTCGGCATCGGCTTCGTGCAAAGCATCGGCGATGGTATGACCGGTGCCGACATGCCGAACAACGGCAAAGCCACTTACAATGGCGACTGGGTCGCTACGGTTCAGGCGGCAGATCCGGACGGCGACGGCAACATCTCGTTGAAGCATGGAGCTGCGACGCTTGCGGCAGACTTTGGGGAGGACGAGATCACCGCGACCTTGGCCGGTCTGGCCACGCTTGAGGGTGACATCGCCGGGAACACGTTCTCCGGCACCAAGGCGATGGACGTGCTCGGTACGCACGGCCTGACTGCTGGGGCCGAATTCGAAGGCTCGTTCAGCGGCGGCTTCTATGGTTCCAAGGCTGCGGAGGCCGGTGGCATCTTCGACTTCATGTCGGAGGACATGGAGGATGGTGCGTTCCGCGGCGCCTTCGGCGGCGACAGGGAGTAGGTCGTCTTCCTGATCTGAGTTACTCACCCTGTACAGGCGCTCGGTCCAGACGGACCGGGCGCCTTTTCTTTTCCTGCACGCGACCGGAAAGGTGGGAATGAACGGCTACGCGAGAGCGCTTGCGCCGTTACTGCTGGTTTTTTCCCTGGCACTGACGCTGGGGTTCTCGTCGGCTCAGGAGCAATCTCCGCCTGTGATTTCCACCGACGCCCTGATCGAGGCCGCGCGTGCCGCGCTGGATGCGGGCGAACCGGACGACGCCGCTTTTCTGCTGGAAGGCGTCAAGCCCGGCGAAGGGGATACGGACGACCTCGACTTCCTGCACGGCTCCATCACCCTGCAGCGCGGCGACTGGCAGGCCGCCATCGCCCGTTGCCACCCACCCTTTGCCCGGAGCGGGCCTTGCCTTCGCGGACGGCCCGCTTCTTGTTTGGCCTCACGGATGGAGGGTAGACAATGCGTAGACTGCTGGCAGTCGTAGCGGTTCTGATGCTGAGTGGATGTGGTGTTACAAAGCTCGGATCCGACTATCGGACCTACCACGTCATGCCGAACGACGGCACGACAAGCGTGCTGATTGATGCCAAACGGCGCGCCATCGTCAGCGTGCAGAACCCAGATCCCGAAAGCTATGTGGACAAGGAGTTCAACAAAGCCCGGCGTGCGGCGTTTGTGTGTGCGGAGCCCAGTCCCGACGCATTGGCCACGATAACGGCGGCCTTTTCCGGCCGTATCTTGGGCAAGCAATTACGGCTGTCGGTGGCGAGGACCATTCGGGAGACAGCCAAACAACTCGGCACCCGAAACACGACGATTCAGCTGCTGCGCGACGGCCTTTACCGCCAATGCGAGGCATACATGAACGGCCTGATCGACGGGAGGGCTTATAGACAGATTGCGAACAAGTACATCAACGCCATGGTGGTGCTGCTCGCCATTGAGCAACTCACGTCGAATCCGACTGAAGAAGAAGACGGTGACGGCCAGTCAGATCAAGACAGCACTAACAGCGCCAAGACACTTGACCCGGCGAATACGGACGAAGCGGCGCCGATGCAAAGTGGAAATGTGGAAGTGGGTGAGGCGGTTGCAAGCGCCGTGTTCAATATGACGCAAGCATTTCTTGATAACGACATGCTGATTTTATGTTTAGACATACTTGGCGATTTAAGTTCCCAGAGTGCTGCATTCCTCGAAGGGGAAGAGGGGCAGTACGCTGCCAACCTGTGTAAATCGTTCGCCGCGGGGACGTTACCTGGTGAAGCTTCTGGCACGTTGTCCGCTCCAGATGATGTACTACGACCAACGGAAAAGGATCGGCGTCAGATCAAGAGGGAGGGATTGCCATGAGTCAGTTGATGGGGAAGCTTTTTTGCCTGTCCGTCTTGCTTCTGCTGCTTGTTGGCGCAGCGGTCAGCCAAGAAGACGACTCGGCCAGTGACACGACCGATAAGGTGGAAAAACCGCGCACCTTTAGTGAGGCTGAGGTAAACGCGATCATCGACAGGGCGTACAGCTTGGGGTATAGGAGGGGATATGAAGCTGGAAACTCAGCGCGGATCGTTGAAGTGCCGCCTGACCTGATTCCCAACTTTCCTACCGAGTATCCTCTGTCTCGCACTCGTTCTGGCGGCACTCGCTGGGTCGTTCCCCGGCAACCAAATCGTTTTTCTCCTCCGTCGCCGGGAACCGGAGCGCCTGGCGGAAATTAGACATGCTCGTCGTGTGTCGCGTGGCAAGAATCGAACGAAGCGAAGGAAAGTGCAAGCGTGACGATGCGAATCCCCTTGGCGCTCGCCCTCGTTTGCGCCCTCTTGGCCGGACTGGCCGGCGCGCAGGAAGACCAGCCCCTGGCGCCGACCGCCGAACAACTGATCGAAGCCGCCCGCGCCGCGTTGGATGCGGACGAGTCGGACGAGGCTGCCTTTCTGCTGGAGGGCGTCAAGCCCGGCGAAGGAGATGCGGACGACCTGGATTTCCTGTGGGGCTCGATCGCCCTCCAGCGCGGCGAATGGCCGGCCGCCATTGCCCGCTTTCGCGCCATTCTCGCGCGCGACCCTAATCTTCCCAGGGTGCGCCTCGACCTGGCCTTCGCCTATTTCCAGGCCGGCAGGGACCGCCAGGCGGCGTACCACTTTCGCTTGGCGCTTGGCGACAAGGACCTGCCGCCCGTCGCGCGCGCCAAGGCGCTGGTCTTTCTCGACCGCATCCGGCGGCGCAAGGCGTGGTCCGTCAGCGGCTCGCTGTCCCTTGCCCCCGACACCAACATCAACCAGGCGACCAGCGCCCGCCAGGTGTCCCTCTTCGGACTGCCGGCGACGCTGTCGGACGATGCGCGCCAGACCAGCGGCGTCGGGCTGAACGTTGGTGTGCGCGGCGACTACGAGTGGCGGCTGTCGGAATCGTTGAAATTTGGCACTGCCGTCAGCCTGCACACGAAGACGTACGAAGCCGACGAGTACAACCAGCAGTTCCTCAACCTGCAGGCGGGGCCGCGCTTCCTGTTCAGGAACTTCGACCTGCGCCCGGAACTGGCGGCGCGGGCGCGCTGGATCGACAGCGACACCTACAGCCGGACGCTCGGCCTGCAACTGTCGGGCAACTGGCTGATCACGCCGACCTGGCGGCTGAGCGCCGCCGTCGGCGGCGAACACATTGCCTACGAAACGTTCCTGGGCGACGGCGACATGTACTTCGGGCAGTTGGGCGTTGCTCACGCCCTGGGGCGGGCGACGGTGATGCGGGCGGATGCCGCCTTTCGCCGCGAGGATCTGGATCGGGCCGCCTATTCGTGGCGCGAATACGTGGTCGGGGTGTCGGTCACGCGCGAGCTCCCCTGGGGGTTCGTGGCGGCCGGCGGGTCGAACTACGGCTGGCGCACCTACGGCGCACCGCTCCTGGTCTACGGCCCGGATACGCGCCGGGACAAAACGCTGGCGGGGTGGCTCAGGCTGTCGAACCGCTACGTCGAGTGGTTCGGCTTCATGCCCGAAATCACCATCCGTCACGAGCGCCGGGACAGCAATCTGTCGCTCTACGACTACGACCGTACCTCTGGCGAATTTGGTGTGGTGGCGTCGTTCTGACGCGGCCAGACAGGCAGAAGAAATCGACATCGCGTTCCGCGCGAGACGCGTGCCGGGTTCTCATCCCAAGGTAACTGGATAACTCCCCATGGGATGCTGGCGCGCCAGGCCCCGGTGGCTGCCAAACCGGGTGGGCGGCCGCCGGGGCTGCATCCGAGAGGCCAATCGTGCAGTAGACGGTGTGGATCGTGACGATGCCTGACCTCCTGCTGTTCCTGCCGCTCATCCTTGCCCCCTTGGTCGTCGTTTGCCTGGTGCTGAGATGGGTCGCCAGAGCGGAGCAACGGGCGGACGCACGGCGCCTCATGAATCGCGTTTACTACCCCAAGCGGGGCCGCAAGGCGGGCGTGCCGACGCTGGAACGGCGGCAAAGCAGGCCCGGACGCAACGACGGGGCAGTTCTATGGCACTGACGCCATGGAGGTTGATGGGGTGTTCCAACATGCTTTGGCAGTCCCAGCAGCAGACGCCGACACCGGTGACATGTTCGCCGGTGCCTTACTCACAACCTGAGCGCGGTCCGGCTGCATCATTGGCCGGGCCGTTTTCGTTAGAGAGAGGGAAACCTGACGCATGATCCCCTACACACCCGCTATCGAGGCGGCCCTGGTCGTCCTGTGCTTCGCCTGCGGTGTCGGCATGTTTGCCGCGGAGATGAACGGAACCGGATTTTCCGACTTTCTCGATCCCGCTCCGAACGTACGTACCCCTGGAGCGGCGCCATGACCTTCGGGCGCGTAACATAGGGAGAGCGAATGAGAGCATTCGGCCTATGGCTGGCGTGCGTCCTGGCCGTACTGCTGGCTTCGGCAGCGGCCCAAGACGACCCGCAAGCTGAACGCACCGGCCTGCTGTTTGAAATCGGCATGACGGCCATGACTGCGGCCGAGTTGACCGACAGCGCCGCCGAACGCCGGGAACTCTACGACCGGGCCATCGCCGCCTTCCGCATGATCCTGGTCAACCGCCCGGATCTGGTGCGCGTGCGGCTGGAACTGGCGCGGACGTTCTTCCTCAAGGGCCAGGACGGGCTGGCGCGGCGCCATTTCGAGCTGGTGCTGGCCGGCGGCGTGCCGCCGCCGGTGGCCGTCAACATCCACCGCTTCCTGGCCGTCATGCGCGCCCGCAAGCGCTGGAGCGGCTACTTCGGCACCGCCATCGCCCCGGACAGCAACCTCAACGCCGCTTCCGATACCGAGATCATCTACATCGATGTTTTTGGTTCCCGGCTGCCCTTCCGGCGCGAGGGCGACTTTGGCGCCCGCTCCGGCCTGGGCCTGTCGATATGGGGTGGCGGCGAGTACCAGCAGCCGCTGGCTCAGCGGCTGCGGCTGCGCGTCGGTGCCGACGCGGTGCAGCGGGAATATGCCGGCGGCGAGTTCGATCAATTCTTCCTGGCCGCCCACGCCGGGCCGCGCTGGCTGGCGGGGCCGCGTACCGAGATCAGCCTGCTCGGCACGGCGCAGCGGCAATGGCTCGGCGGCCACCCTTACGTGGACGAGACCGGCCTGCGCCTGGAACTGGACCGCCGCCTGGGGCTGCGGCTGTGGGCGCGCGGCACGGTGTCGGTGCGCGAGCGGGACCACAAGCAGCAGCACTTTCTGGATGGTCCGCTGACGAATTTGACCCTCGATCTCGCCTGGGCGGCGGCGCCCACCCTGCAGGTCCAGATGTCGGTAGGTTACCAGCGCGACCACGCCTCGTCGGAGCACTGGCGCAGCCTGTCGCGCTGGGTGCGGGTGGGCACCTCGCTCGCCCTGCCGCTGGGCTTCACCCTCGGCACCAGCGCGCAGATGCGGCGGACGTATTACGAGGGCAACGGCTGCGTGCACCAGGTGCTGGATTGCCGCCAGCGGCTGGACCGCACCCACACGTTCAGCATCTCGGTGCTCAACCGCGCCGTCACCCTGTTCCGCTTCAGCCCGCAACTGGCGCTCATCCACGAAGCCCGCGTGACCAACGCGCAGGCGCTGGACTACGACCGCAACGTTGCCGAGCTGCGCTTCGTGCGGCAGTTCTGACCCGTAGGGTCCGCGGGCGTTTGTAGGGGCGACGCATGCGTCGCCCTCGACAACAGTGAGGACAACAAGGGAAACACTTATGGCAACTGGAAGAGGTGCCCGCACGTCGACCGTCTTGACCGCCTTGTTCGCCCTGCTCTTGATCGTCGGCGCCGCCCGGGAGAGCCTGCCGCAGACGGCTTGCGACCCGTCCCTGGCCTGCGGTGCGGCGATCACCTGTGTTGACGGCCTGGAATACCCCACCACCTGCGGCCCCCGCAACTGCGACTTGCCCATCGGCCCGTGCACGGGCGTCGCTGCTGGCAGCGACAGTTTCGGTTCGGCGTCACGTATCAGCGGTGCGTCGGGCCAGGCAACGGGGAGCAACGCTGCGGCGAGCAAGGAGCCGGGCGAGCCCGACCATGCCGGCCGCAGCGGCGGCGCGTCGC
>JAJDWH010000015.1 GCA_022825705.1 Alphaproteobacteria bacterium | reverse complement strand
CGAGATCGGCGCGGCGGCCCTTGTACTCCCACGCGAAGCAGCCGCGCTTCCACACGTCCGCCCAGCCGTCGCCGCCGGTGTCCTTCCGCGCGCCGCGCTCGAAGCAGTACCGCTCGCCCGCCGGGTCGGCTTCCGCCGGCGTCGGCTCGCCGAGCAGACGGCACAGGTCGATGAAGTGTTCCTGCGACGCCGAGCGTTCCTTCAACTCCTACGCCCGCCACTTGTCGATGAACGCGTCCGGCGTCATCGTGCCGATCGCGAGGACAGGGACCCGGATCGGCAGCACCGACGGGTCGTGTGCGGGGATGATGACGCGGCTTGCTTCATCGAAGCATGGCTCTCCGTTCCGCTCTCGTTCGGATCACGATGCAGCGGCCTTGAGCAGGTCGCAAGCCCGGCTGCGAACGACGGGCGATCGTCGCGGACGCAGCGCTGAGCGCATGGCCGTACCGATAGCCGCGCTCGGATCGCTGCGCAATGTGTGAACCGACCGATCCCGGATACCGCAGCGACTTCGGACAACACGCCGAGCGCGTTCAGCGCTGCCGCTTTGATCAGCCTTTCGTGCGGAGAGGGAACATGTGCAGATGGGATCGCTCTTTCGCAGCGATCATCGGTCACGGCGTTTGAGCGCGCAGCCCGTCAGCGGCGACCGCGAACATCGTGGTGCGCGAAGTGTGAATCGTGCCATCGCCAGTTTGCCTCGCGCTTGTCGTTTTGTTAGCTCTACCGACCGGAAGGCGACGCGGAACGCGCTCACGGATCGTTGGCGGGTCGTCTCGCTCAATCGCCGCGACGGCTGGAACGCCATGCCGTTGCCGGGGTTGCGGCAAATCGGGTTGCGGAAGTGCTTGCCTGGATGGACCGCCCGGAGGGCGGCAGCCAGAACACACCTGCTGCACCGGAACGCGCACGACCGCAACGGCGTGGGATCGCGAGGCGGTCACGGTGCCAGCCGGCCGGCTGGGCGGACCCGGCTCATTCCCCCACCGGGCTCCGCGGCGACGGGCCTGATGGGCCCGAGTCGGACCGGGCGATGCGGGGGCGAATCCCCGAGAGAGACGCGCACGCTCGTCTTCGGCAACCCCATGGTTGTTCTGCAATTTCCTGTGTCCTGCTGTAGACTCGAACGCTGTCGGCCAAGCCGGTTTCACGGAGTTGGGGCACGTGCCAGTCCGCCATGTCACGCACCCACCGAGGCACCCCGCGCGTGCCCTCGATCGATTCCGCGACGGTCCGTGAGGCTGCCGTTCACCCGGTACCGTGATGCCTGCCTCCTGCGCACCCAGTCGAACCCCGATTCTCCGTGGAGCGCGCGAATCGAGACCGATGCAGGACCGGTCAGGGATTCTCGCACCGGGGCTGACGTCGGCAGCCGTCGCAGCGATTCTCGTGGTCACCGTGCCGTCCGGCGCTAGAGGAAGCGAAGCTACCGAGGGCACGGCGGTCGCCGCCGCGACGAACGCCCTGTCGGTCAACCCTGACGATCCGCTGCTCCTGGAACTGCCGCCGGACCGGACCGCCCCTGCATCCGGACCCGCAGCGCGGGGGGCAGAGGGTCGCAACGGCCCGGCTGCGGAGCAGCCGGTGGTGCCGCGCGACCTGGCGCTCCGACTGCTTGACCCCGAGCGAATGATGTCCCTTCCGCCAGCGGTACGGGTGTCCGGTCCGCCTGACGAAGACCCGAAACCGGTGGCCGTCCCGGCCCCTGCGCCCGAGCCGATTCCTGCACCTGAGCCGGGCCCTGCGCCCGAGCCGGCCGTCGTCGACGAGTCCTCGCCTGCGCCGCTGGCGCCACTACCGGATGCGGTCGCTGCGCCGCTGCCCGTGCGGGCGGCCGATATGCCCCCCGACGACCTGTCTCACGAAGTGACGGGAGGGGACCCGCTCAAGTTGGTGACAATTCCGATCAATCAAAGCCGCCGCTGGACGCTGGACCGGCACGCCACGGCGGTGATCGCCGCGACACCGGAAATCGCCGACGTCCGGCTGCTTTCACCCGACCTTCTCTATGTCATCGGTCGCGGGGTTGGGCGCACCTCCGTTGCCGTCCTGGACGATCAGGGCCTTCTCGACGAATGGCTGGTGACCGTCGTCCTTGATCTTCAGCCCGTAACCCAGATCCTCGCCAGCGATCCTGACTTCCGCGAGGTGGGCGTGCAGCATTTCCCCCGCGGTGTCGCCCTGACCGGCGCAGTCGATTCCGCGGCCACGGCGGAAAGGGCCCAACGGCTGGTCGCCGCTGCCCTGCCGGAAGGCGCGATCCTGGAAACCGACCTCGATGTCCAGGCGCCGCAGCAGGTGAACCTGGAAGTCCAGATCGCGGAAGTGCAACGCTCGGTCACAGAGAGCCTTGGCATTAGCTGGGAAGCGTTCAATACGTTGGGACGAGGCGCTGATCTGCTGTGGCGGGTGGGACGGCCGATGGGCGCCCAATTCGCCCTGGATCCGAACGCTGCGCTCGGGGCGTTGGTGCCCGGTTTCGTCGAAGGGCAGCCCACGGGGTCAGTGGGCGTCCGCTTCCGCGGTCAACGCGGTGCCGTGCAGGGGGTGGTTGACGCCCTCGCCACGGCAGGCCTCGCTAACGTGCTGGCCCGCCCCAACCTCACGGCGATTTCGGGCGAGACGGCGTCGTTCTTCTCGGGCGGCGAGTACCCGCTGCCGGTGGGCTTCCGGGACGGGGTAATCGTGTTCGAGTACAAGAAGTACGGCGTCCTGCTGGACTTCGTTCCCACCGTCGTCGATCCTGAGCGGATCACCCTGACGGTCAGGCCCGAAGTATCAGAAACGTCAGACGTCGACTCCCTGGTCACGGTCGGGACGGAAATTCCGGTGATCAACGTCCGCCGGGCTGAAACCACGGTCGAGCTTGCAAGCGGGGAATCGATCGTGATCGCAGGCCTCTTCCGCTCCGGCTCCAATACCGTAGAATCCGGCCTGCCCGGCCTGAAGGACCTCCCGGTCTTCGGCCAGCTGTTCCGTCAGGACCGGGTCGAGGCAAGCGAGACCGAGTTGATCGTGGTGGTGACCGTCAACCTGGTGCAGAGCGGCACGGTACAGCCTCCGCTTCCGGCCAGTCCGGTTGCAGCAACAAGGCAAATCCATGGCTATCACTTCTAGAAGTCGGCCCCGGCCGGGGCCCGAAGCGAGGCGATCGGGCGCGCGTCGCCGGTTTCCGGCTGCGGCGGCCGTCGCCGCCGCAGCATGCCTAGTGGGGTGCCAGGGCGTTGATGGCAGCCTGTCGGCTCGCAACGCCTTCTTCGCGTCACCGTCCTCGATCGCCGGCCAGGTCGGCCTGGCCACCACCGCGACCATTGAAGCGCACCAGGATCTGGTGGTGACTCAGCGGCTGTGCGCGAGCGCGCCCGAGGCGGAAACGGCGGCTCCGCAGGAAGCCTGGATCGTCTGCGACCGGCGGGCGGCAGCGTTCCACGGGCGCCGTGCCGAGGCCTATCGGCGATGGGTGGAGGATCAGACGCGTGAGCTCCCGGCACCTACCGATACCGCGTCGGCGGCGGGTAGCTAACGGGGCAGTCGACATCGTCTGATCGAGCGGATGGCGGATCCCGTCGACATCCTGGCGTTTGCCGCCGATGCCCGGACGGAACGAACCCTTCGGCAGGGACTGAAGGAGCGGGCCTCGGCCCGGGTTCGGCGCGGGAAGCTGGCCGAGGCTCTGCAGGTGCTGCCGACGATCCCGTCCTCCAAGCTGGTGCTGGTCGACCTCGACCGCGAGGCTGAACCCGAGGCGGCATGCGCACGCCTGCAGGCGGTCTGCCCGTTCGGCACCGAGTTTGTCGCGCTGGGGTCGATCAACACGACCGGTCATGCGCATTCGCTCCTGCGCACCGGCTTTGCCGACTATCTGGTCAAGCCGCTATCCGTCGCTGATGTGCGCACGGCCTGCGCGGCGCTGCTGGACGAATTGCCGGAACGCGAGTACGCGGGCCACGTGGTCGGGTTTGTCGGCAACGGCGGGAGCGGCGTGTCGACGCTGGTGGCGGCCGTGGCCAGAGCGAGCCGGGCCCGAGGCCTCAACTGCATCATCCTGTCGTTCGACCCGCTCTTCCCGGAGGCATTCGGGCTTGAGCCGGCCGGCAATGTCTCCGACATGTTGCTGCGACTCGGGGACGGGAAGTTCCTGGAATTCGGGCCGTTCGACGACCAGGCGGAAGGCGGCGCGCAGAACATCGCGCTGGTCGGCTACCCGCGCGCGGAATCCCTGCCCGTGCTGCCGTCGGTCGAGACCGCGCAGTCACTGGTCACGCACCTGGCCAACCGGGCCTCGATGGTGCTGCTGTGCGGAATTCCCGACCCGGAACTGCTGACGGCGCTGATGAACCGGTGTGACGTGCAGGTGGTGCTGTACGAGCCGACCCTGGTGAGCATCAACGTCGCGGTCCGGTGCTTGGTGCTGCTGGAACCCGAGGATCCGCCGGTCCTGGTGCAGTCCAATCGCCGGGTGCCCAGGAGCTCGTTGTCGACGGCCCAGATCCGCTATGCGCTGGGCGATCGCGAGCCGGTCGCCAGGCTGCCGTACGATGCGCAGTTGCATAGCGAGATCGCCTCGACCGAAGCGGAGCCGCGGGCCGGGCGGCGGTACCGGAAGGCTCTGGCCCAGGTCGTCGACGTCATTTTCGAGCGTATCGGGTAGGCGCTTCCCACACCTGTGCATGGCCGGGCAGCGGGTTCCCGCCGCGCTCGCCCCCGCCCGCCGCCGCGATCGTCACATGATCTTGCGCAACGTGCGAAGCTGCTTGGCGATATCCTCGAACGCGGCCTCGAGTTTCTCGGGTGTCGCGTTGTTGAGGAAGACGTACGTGCCGTCGGGGTTGTCCTTCTTGCTTGAGCAATTCTCTAGGGCCTCGGCGAACGGGGTCAACGGGGCCGACGGGTCGTTTGGGTCAGTCCTGATTTTGCCAGGCTCCACGGCGGCAATCACGAAAATCTCGGTCCCCTGCGCCTTCGCCGCCTCACAGGCGTCCTTGCGCGAAATCCCGGCCGCACTGTCGTCACAGCCGTGATTGCCGAGGCCACAGCGCGTGTCCTCGCCGTCGGTGAGCAACACGATCACCCGCCGCGGAGGCTCCGGGTTCGAACTATCCGGGGCGGCGCCGGAGCCCCACACGTCCTTCCAGGAAGGCATGAGCAGGCGCTGGCCCCACAGCACCCCGAGGGCGGAGTAAGTGCGCTTCCCGACGGGCTGGAGCACGGCAATGGCTTGCTCGATTTCCTCTGATTTGGCGCTGAGAGGCAGGATCGGCGAAGTATCAGGCGTACAGTAACGGAGCTGGGATCCGGTGCTCTCTGGTTTGACCAAGAAGACGCTTGAACTACTCAACGTCTCCCGGGAAACTCCGGACGGTGGGTTATAGCAATACTGCCAATCCACATTGGAGGGAAAGTTGGACGACTCAGGATTAAGGCAATTGTAGGCGTACCCAAACCCCGTTACGAAATAGGCTTGGGCGAAGCGGCTCTCGCCTGACGGCGGTTCCAAGAGCCGGTCAACCGGGGGCAGTTCGGCGGTGCCGGTCAGGTCGAGGCGATCCTCGTCCAGACATCCCATCCAGGCTTCAGGTGCGGGGGCCGGAAGATCCTCCACGCTGGCGCTCGGCAGGTTCCAGCAGGTTGCCGCGCGGCCCCAGCCGCAGTTGAGGTAAGGTACTGCGTAACTGCGGCGGGTGGGATAACCTGCCCAGCCCTCTCTCTCCCAGTTATCGCGGGCTCCGTCCCCGAGGCGAACCAACTTATGCCAGGGCACGACCCCGATGCTGATCCCGGTTATCGGGCTAGGATTGAGGATGGCGACCAGCTGGCGGGCTGCCTCTTTGACCACGGCCATGCGGCTGCAATCAAGAGAATTGGTGCTTTCAGTGCACGTCTCACCGGGTGCCAAGGGATCCCCGTATTGGACGGCGTCACCATTCAGATTGTAGCTCATGGACGTGCTGGTATCGATGGCGAGCACCACCTGGACCGGCGTGGTCACGGTCTCGACGCCAGCCTTGACCTTGATGGTCTCCGGTCCCTCGTAGTTGTCGAGCAGCAGGATGTGGCGGGAGAAGAGCGTACCGCCAAGATCGGCCTTGACGCCTACCTTGACGGTGCGTTCATCGCGATTGATGTCAAGCGTGATGGTGCCGTCGAGACTCCGCTTGGCTTGGGCCAACCGAGCCGGTGCCAGATGCGCGAGGTTGATTTCGATATAGCGCTGTGCGATGGGCTTAAGGACGGCCTTGAGAGCTTTATCGGTGATGTCGGGATTGTCTGCAATCTGGTCCTCGAAAGCGAGGGTCGTGGCGACGGAAGCGGCGTCTGCGGCAGTCTTGAGGACATCGCGCTGGTCGACCAGCCAGATATGGTCCGTGATGAGGGCGGCCGCGGCGACGGTCATTACGGTCACCCCCGCCGCCATGAAGGCGGTCGCGCCACCGCGGGTATCCCGGAGGAACCTGCACACCCTGCCGGACCGGCTCCTGGGTGCGCCTGCCGAACCGGCTCGGCACATCGTCATGCGACCGCTCCCCGGCCCACAATACCTCCGAGGCCGACCCGATCGAGACCGGGTCTCGACGCCGCACCCGCGGAGACGCCAAATGCGCGCCACCGCCCATCCGGTATCGCGCCCGTGATCCTTCGGGCAAGGCGCAACGATGGGGCCGGCGGACGGTGACGGACACGCCATCGAACAGGCCATGAAGCGGCACGCGCAACCGGGCTTTCAGGCGGCACCCTCTCACGATCACGGGTCCGGGAGGTACCTCGCAGCCGTGCCACCCGTCCGTCCGGGACACCAAGCCGGGAGGCCGCAGGCGTCGTCGGCCGCGTGCGCCAGACGGGATTCATGGCTGGCGCGGGCCTGCACGAGCACTGTCGACCGGGCGACGGCGCGTGCGCCGTCGGTACCCATCCAGAAGTGCACGCCATCCACATCTTGCCCATCCGTTTCGAACAGCGATGACGCGATTGTGGCCTTGCAGGGCAGTGTGTGCCAGCCAGCCAGGGATATATGATGCGCCGGATTCTCCTATGGGGGAATGCATATCATCTGCGCAACTTATGGGCCGGGCGCCGGTATCATGGCGGCGACTGGAGTAGGGAAATCCATGCTGCAATCCGATCGGGCCCGGCCATTGGATGCGTTGGATCGGAACCCGCACCGGCGGTGCGGACAAGTCCGCTCGCCGGGCCGTGCCCGATGACGGGCAACGGCATGGAAGCACCCGCAGTGCGCCGCGACCGGTTCAAGCAGTTGCTGGCCTTCTGCGAAGCGGTCCGGCTCGGCAGCTTCTCGGACGCGGCCAAGGTGATCGGGTCGAGCCAGTCGGCGGTATCGGTCCAGGTGCGGGCACTCGAAGATGAATTCGGCACGGCACTCTTTTGCCGTCGGGGCACGGGCATCGCCCCGACCCGGGCAGGCCGTAACCTCCGCCGCGTCGCCCTGCCGCTCGTGCAGGGCCTGCAGCGCCTGCCGGACCTGTTCGAGGGACATCGGCACGAGAGCGCCGTCACGACGCTTCGCATCGCCGCCGGCGAAGTCTCGGGCGGGGCAGTGCTGCCCGAACTCGTCAAGCGGTTCCAGGAACGCCATCCGGAAATCCGGGTGGAGGTGCGCATGGGCGTCGGCACACAGCGCCTCGCCTGGCTCCGCAACCTCGATCTCGACGTAGTTGCCACTGCCATGGATGTCGTGCCCGACGATATCCGGTTCCACCGGCTGGCGCGGTCCAGCCCGGTGCTGATCACGCCCAGAGACCATGCGCTGGCCGGGCTGGAGAGTATCGCCATTGCGGCGGTTACCGGTCATCGGATGATCGCCCTGCCGCCCACGTCCTATATGCGGCAGTTCCACGATGTACTCATGCTGTTGCACGGTGCACGCCCGCGCATTGTCCTCGAGCTGGAGGACTGGAGTTCGATGCTCAGCAGCGTGGCGGGCGGCGTCGGCATTGCCATTGTCCCGGACCTGTGTGTCAGCGCGACCGACCCGGTGCAGGTAGTGCGCATCGAGCATTCCTACGGATATCGTTACTACGGGCTGGCTGTGCGCGCCAACGGGATCATGGCGCGTGCCGCCAGCCGGTTCGTCGAGTTCGCCCTGTCGGACACCCTTGACGCACACGAGGTGCCGTGAGGCGGCACATCCCCGGTCGGCGCGACCGGATCCGGCAATTGCGCGTGTTCTGCGAGGTCGCCCGCACCGGCAGCATCACGACCGCGGCGGAACGCCTCGGGCTCACCCAGCCCGCGGTGTCCAGCCAGATCCGCGAGCTGGAATACGAGCACGGAGCGATGTTGCTCGAGCGCCGCGTTGCGGGCGTGGCGCTTACCGACGGGGGCGAACTTCTCTACGGGCTCGCCGAGCCTCTGGTGCAGGGTGTCGAGGACCTGTTCGACGACCCGCAACGCAGTCTCGACGCGGGTGCCGCGGCGCGACTGCGCTTGGCAGCAACCCGTGTCGGGCACTCCCTCGTCCTCCCCCGCTACCTCAGGCGTTTCCACGACCGCTTCCCGGACATCCCCGTTCGCGTCGACACCGCGTCGGTCAAGGAGGGACTCAAGAGGCTTCTCGACGAGCGGGTGGACCTCGTGTTCGGCATCGAGGCGCCGCTCCCCGGGGACAGCATCGACTACCATCAGCTATTCACCTACGGCCTTGTGCTCATCACCCCGCCCGGCCATCCGCTCGCTTCACGCAAGGCGGTCTCCCCGCAGGAGGCAAGCGAGTACAGCGCCGTCGTCCCTTCCCCCGAGCTGTACAGCCAGCACTTCGACGAAAGTCCTGCGCGCACGTTCAGCATCGAGGCCAATGCAGTGGTCGAGGTCGGCAGCTGGGAGATGGTCAGGCGCTATGTCGAGGTCGGCATTGGCATCGCCGTGGTGCCCAGTCTGTGCGTAAGCGAAACCGACCGGCTCCCGGTCATCGCCCTCGACACCTACTTCGGGCCCCGAAGCTACGGCGTGTTTACGCTGCGTGATCGTCTCCTCCCCCCGCCGGCCCGGCACTTCCTCAAGATGCTGACGCCGGACGCCACCGGGCAACCCGCCGGAAACACCGCCGGCAAATGACCAGCCTTGATCGCGGGGGACCGGGGTAACCCGGTTGCCCACCGCGATTGGCCCTATTCTTGACCATCTGCGGGCGATCCACCGCCACCTGTTCCAGGACCTCCATGCATCTGCGGGCGATCCACCGCCACCTGTTCCAGGACCTCCATGCATGGGCGGGCGAGGTCCGCACCGTCGAGAGGGCAACGGGCGACAGCCGGTTCAAGCCGATGCGCCTGATCGAGACCGGCATGGCGGAGATCCACCGCCGCATCGTGGCGGCGGGATATTTCCCAGGATCGGTGCCGGACGCGTTCGCCGAGGGCGCCAGGCTGCTGCTGGACAACGTCAACCATGTCCACCCGTTCCGAGAGGGCAACGGGCGCACGCAGTTCCAGTATCTGAAGCAGCTGGCCGCACGCTCAAATAGCCGTCCTTCTCGAAATAGCCCACGCCCTGCGACGGCGAGGCGATCTTGCCGATGAACGCTACCATCGCGGCAGCCTCGCGAGGGAGGCGAAATGAGCGGACTCTTGCCAGTCCATACACGCCAAATATGCGCTCGCATCGATAAGAACAAGAGCCGAACAAAGCGCCGTCCACGCACCGTCACGAGAGTCGTCGATTGTCCTTCACGAACGGGATTTTCCGCGCGTCGGCGCTTGCCTCCGGCATGAGAGCGTGATAACAATTTGCTAACCAATGTCTGGAGGCGAACCCATGGTGACGATCAATGTGCGGCGGCTCGACGACGACGTGGTGGACCGCCTCAAGCAACGCGCCGCGCAGAACAACCGCTCGCTGGAGGGCGAGGCGCGCCACATCCTGCAATGCGCCGCCGATGACGACATGGCGGCGAAGCGCGCCAGGTTCCTGGAGGCCTCGCGCCGACTGCGGGAGAAGACCAAGGGCCGCAAC
>JAJDWH010000004.1 GCA_022825705.1 Alphaproteobacteria bacterium | reverse complement strand
CGTAACATCCGTCGAAGTTCAAGGGCCATGCGAGGCCGGAACGTGGCCCTCTTCGATGCAGCGCTGTTTTTGGGAAGTGCCGCTGTCCGAACTCTCGTGCGAGTGGTAGCAATGCGATCGGAACGCAGCGATCGTGCCCCTGACGAACCGAGTTGGGGAGTTCGGACCGAAAGAACCTGTCAACGGGCGGCAGATCATTGTCGGCGAGTTCGCTGCCAGCGCACCGGGAACGATTGACGCGAGCCACAACTTGCCCGTGGAAGGGCGATCCCTTACGGCCGTTTCGTTCAATGCCCGCCGGGGGCTACTGCCTCCCCTTGACATGATGATGACAATTTTCTGTCGGGACGGAAAGACCGGCGTACATCCCTTCGACAGGAATCTGACCGGTCCGTAACACGGAAGCCGCGGGACGGTCTCCTTTTCTCTGAAACTCCTATGGTCCCTGGCCGCACCTTCCCTGGCCGCACGCGCCCGGTTGCAAGGCGTTCGTGTGAACGCAATCCGATCTGCAGGGCGTCGCCGTTGGGCCGGTGTCGGCGGTGGATCGGGCTCCCCGGAATCGGCCGCGTCAAGGGCCGACGATGGCGTCGGGCGACGGCCCGTCTCAGGCGGTTTGGGCGGGCATGTCGGGTTGGTGCTCCTGTTTCACGCGCGTGACGTATCCGTACTGTTCGAGCTTCCGCAGCCAGCGGCCCGCCTTGCGGCCGATGGAGATCGCCTCATAGTTGATGCCGGGATCCGTGTAGGGGGTCTGGTCGCGCAGCATGGCATAGATGATGCGGAGAAGTTTGTGCGCCACGGCAACGATGGCGCGCTTGTAGCCCCGTCGGCTCGTGATGGCTTCCTGGTAGCTGCGGAACTGACCGTCGCGTGTGCGGACCGCCGCATGGGCGCATTCGACGAGGATCGCGCGCAGGACCGGGTTGCCGCGCCGGATTCTTCCGCTCCGCCGTTTGCCGGCACTCTCGTTGTTGCCGGGACAGATCCCCGCCCAGGCGGCGCAGTGCCGGGCCGAGGGGAAGACCGACATGTCGGGTCCCAGCTCGATGAGGATCGCCATGGCCGACTCGCGGCGGACGCCCGGAATGGTCTCCAGGAGACGGATCAGCTCCTCGAACGGGGCCAGGGCCGCTTCGATGCGCTGCTCGGCGGCCGCGATGCGGACGGTGTCGTCGTCGAACTGCTGCAGGAGGTCGGCCAGGATCCACTGGCTGTGCGCGTCGAGCTCGAAGCTCAGGGCATCGCCGAGAGCGCCGAGCTTCTTGCGGACATGCCTGCTCAACCCCGACAGGATGCTCTCCCGCGACGCGCCGGCAACGAGGCCTTCGAGAATGCGGCGACCGTTGACGCTGTGGGTGACCCGGCTGAGGATGCCGCCGATGCGGATGCCGTTCCGGTCCAGGACCTTCTGGATGCGAAGCTGCTTCTGAGCCCGCTGTTCGATGAGCGTGCGGCGATACCGGCTCAGCCCGCGCAGGTCGCGGAACGTCTTCGGCAGAACCAGGCTCGGGCTGGCGAGGCCGAACTGGCAGATGCGGGAGAGCCAGATGCTGTCCGCGATGTCGGTCTTGCGACCCTTTATCTGCTTGACGTGCTGCGCATGGACGACCATGACGTCGAGCCCGGCGTGGGACAGGACATCGTAGGCCTTCTCCCAGTAGATGCCGGTGGCCTCCATGACGGCGCCAGTCACCCGCAGGCTGAGCAACCACTGCACGAGGAGGGCGAGGCCGCTCGCCAGCGCGCTGAACTCGCGCGTCTCGACATGCGGCGATCCGCTCTCCGACCGAGTTCGAACCGTCGCGGTGATCTGCATCTTGTGAACGTCGAGCCCCGCCGCGGCGGCATGCCGAACTTCCATGTCATCGATTTTCGGTGCTATACTCATGATCCAACTCCTGTTGAATTATCTTGAACAGGAGACGGGTGGCGGCACGCTCGCTCGTGGGGTGTACGATGGCTTGCATGCGACCGGAGGCCGCTTGCAGCGTCTCGATTTTCTCCACGTTCTCGATCCGCTCGACGGCGGCCGGAAACACTCCGGGGCGCGGACCCCACGGCGAAGGGACAGTTTTGAAACGGGCTCCAGGGCCACAAAAAGAAAACGTCCTGTTCTGCCGCCACTCGTTCCATACCCACAGCAATACGCCAATTCCGCAAACGAAACCACACCAGGGCTCCGTTTCGGCGGTCGTCAATCAGGTACGAGTTTCATGCTCCGGGGTAAGTGGCCACGGCCACTCATGAATGTTTTGTGTTTTTCTATGCTGTATACTCCGGTGTGCGCCCGGCTGTACCTTGAAGGGCGAATGCTGAGCCGGCTAGATCCGCATTGCGGCGTGTAACCCGGGCATCGGCGGTAGTTCGTACAGGGAACATCGTCGGTGTATACAAGTATGTCGCTATCGAACGCTACAAGCCAGCGTGAACCGCTATCTCAGAGAGTCCGGCCAGGAGCCCGCACCGCACCTTGGCACCAACGGCTGCGGATGTCGGATGATGGGATTGGAACACCATGACTTCTGCCCGGCGTGTCGAAGTATTCGCCGCCCGGCTGGTCCTCAAAGGAGGGTAGAAAATGAGTGGTCTGAACGTGAATTGGGAAGCCATCGGAAATGTTCTCGCGCTTTTGGGACGCTGAGCGAGTTGCAGCATCATGTGAGAGGGGCG
>JAJDWH010000033.1 GCA_022825705.1 Alphaproteobacteria bacterium | reverse complement strand
CAGGGTGGAGTACCGGTGGTACGACGGCTACAGCATGATGCACACGGCATGGCTGGGGTATCAATCGGACGCCTTTGGCACGGTGCGGGCTGGTATCGTGCGTGTCCCCTTCGGTCCCGGCGACTACGGAGTGTCGTCGAGCTGGTACTTCGACCAGCACTTTTACGTCGGGCTCATCGATGACATGGATCTTGGAGTCAGATGGACGACATCTGTCGGCGGCCTGAACGTTGACCTTGCCTACTTCTTTCGGGATGAAGGACACTGGGACGGCGAAAGCCTCGACAGCTCGCGATACAACTACGATCCGGTAACCAGGATCTACGAGGACATTGGCGAGGCTGGCTTCAAAGAAAACGGTCAGTTTAATGTACGGGCTGTTTACCCGATGGACGGTGGCGGAGACATCGGAGCGTCTATCCAGTACGGACAGCTAGAAGGGACAAACATCGACGACAACGGTGCCGATCATTTCGCAGCCTCTGTACACGGGACGACCTCCTTTGGTGACCTGAAGCTTGTTTCTCAACTGTCGTATTACAAGTACGACATCACCGACGATACCCCTTGGGAAACCGGCGACCTTATCCTCGTGGGGGCGTACGACTACACCGACCTCATTGCGTCCGAGGGATGGATTCCCTCCGTTTCGCTTCGGTATGGCGGCATCGATGCGTCAGAGCTGTCGTGGGTCGATAGCGTCACACCATACGTCGAGTGGAGTTCGATACTGAAGACAAACGACGAATTCAACAACAGTTCCTTGTGGACAATTGGCGCCTCGTGGTACTGGGGCGGTGTGTACGTATACACCGACCTCGGGTTCTCCGACGGCAACTGGTTCGTCGGGCAAAGTGGCGACTTTGGCGCCAACACAGACACCGACTGGGAGAAGCGGTTCAACATCAACGTCCGCTACTACTTCAACTTGTTCAAGTGATCACGTCCGAACCCTGTGGATTCGAGGTCTAAGGGGGCAAGTTGCAGGACCGTTCGTAGTTCCGGCCTCTAGGGTTGCCGAAGTCGGTTTGCCTGCCTGTCCAAAGGAACCCGACCGCACGTACTCGAGTGCTGCACGGCCCTCTGTGTTCGTTTCGGATTCCAGCGGGCAGGTGGCCAGCACTTTGGCGGACGGACACCTTGTCGCCTGCTTGCGGCCTCGGACGGAAACACTCGCTTCAACATCCCATGAAGGACGTTCGGCAAGCCGCCTGATCAACGAGGGATCAAGTAGACCCGCCTCCTGTCACGAGCGCGATTGCGTTGAGCGCGGATCATGAGCCTGATTGCCTCGCCGCTTCACAAGGAGACATCACCCCAAGCGATTTGGAGCCGGATCGTCGTTGGCTCCGACTGCAAGCCTGGCGGACCATCGCGACACCTGACAGAGCGCTAGCGGGCTTGGACCACCACGTTCGGAAGATACCCTGCCCGCTCCAGCCTCTGGACGAACACATCCGCTTCCCAGGCAGATGCGAATGGTCCGAATCGCACCCGGTGCCACTGCTGATTCCCGCTTACGTGGATGCTTGGATCACCAAACTGCGACAGCTTCCAGGCAAGCCGCTGGGCATTGTCGGGGAGTCGAAAAGCGCCTACCTGGACATATACGCGACCCGTCCTGACCGGTATCACGGGTTCATGTGCTCCCTGCTCCTGCTGCAGCGGCTCGGTCAGGAGATGCGGGCCACTATCCAGCAGTTCAAGGCGTACCGGGGCCACCCCGACTTTTTCGACGCCTAGCAACTGGGCTGAGCGGCGAGAGAGATCAATGATGCGGTCGCCAACGAACGGTCCTCGGTCATTGACCCTCACCACGAGCTGGCGACCGTTGTCAAGGTTGGTAACCCGCACCTTACTGGGCAACGGCAAGGTCTTATGCGCGGCAGTCAGCGCGTACTGATCAAAAATCTCGCCGTTCGCTGTCAGTTTTCCGTGAAACTTTGGTCCGTACCACGAGGCCAGCCCCTCTGCTTGATAGTTCGGCTGAACCCTGGGCGTGTACCTGCGACCTGCAACGGTATAGGGCGCTCCGACCTTGTAGATTCCGCCGCTGCTCGAGACTTGCGGCGCGCGCTGCGGCACTTCCAGTGGTGCCACCACCGGTGCAGGCTTGCTGCACGCCGACACCAACGTCGCCGCGCACACGAACATCGTGAAAACCGTTGCCAGATGCATCTCAGAGCCCCCGGGCAATTCGATCCGAGAGAATTCCCACGGCGGTCGCATAGAAGCTCGACCGGTTGTACGTCAGCGTAACCCGGAAGTTCTCGTATACGAGGAAGGCATCCCCGTCCGGGTAATCCGGGGCCACCACGGACGCAGCCAGGGCCCGGGTAGGAAGGTCGGTTCCGTCGACTCTCCGAACCCCCAGTTCCTGCCACTCGGGAATCGTGCGCGTGACGTCAAGGCCAATCAAATCCGGATCAAAGGCAGGAGGAAGTTTGACCCCCCTGCCCCACGTGATGTCATCCCGCCAGCCGTGACGCTTGAGGTAATGGGCGATGGAGGCGAAAACATCGGCTTCCGTCGTCCAGATGTCCCGCTGCCCGTCGCCATCGTAGTCCTGGGCAAAGTTGCTGAAGCTCGTTGGCATGAATTGGCTTTGTCCCATGGCGCCTGCCCATGAACCGAGCATGGAAGCTGGTTCCATGCGTTCCCGTTCCATGATGCTGAGTGCTTCCAAGAGCTCGCCCCGAAAGAAATCCTGACGTCGGCCGTCGAAGGCAAGTGTTGCCAGTGCACCCAATACCGGAAACCCGCCGGTAATTTTCCCGTAATGGGTCTCGATGCCCCAAATTGCCAAAATGAAACGCGGCTGAACCCCGTATGTCTCGCCGACCTGCGTCAGGAGGCTTCGGTAGCGCCGGCCCATTTCGCGCCCTCTGTCGACACGCTCGTCACTGATCACCCGATTGAGATACCAATCCAGGGTCACGTCCCTTTTCCATTGCTTGCGGTCGAGTTCCAGCACACGCGGCAGTGGGCCCTCCAGATCTCGGAGGGCAGCGTCCAACGCCGACCGCCCGACCCCGTTGGCCAGTGCCTCGGCGCGCACGCCGTCGAGCCAGTCAGCAAAAGGCTCCGCCGCGACGTGGCCGGTCAAGAGGAATGCCGCGGCAACCGCGGACAGCGCGAACTTCATGACTCGTGCCCGATCAACACACCTGGATTGAGAATTCCGGCCGGGTCCAGTTCCTTCTTCGCCGCCGCGAGTGCACGTCCGAAGAGTGCCGGACGCTGCTTCGTGTACCACGGCATGTGATCGCGCCCCACCGCATGATGATGGGTGATCGTCCCGCCCGCCGCCAGCAACGCTTCGCTGGCCGCTGCCTTGATCGCTCGCCAAGCCTGGATGGCACCACCTTTCGGCGCGTGCGCATGGAACGTGAAGTACGGTGCGGGACCGTCGGCATAGACATGCGTGAACCGGCACGTGACATGTCCCGGCGCACCGGTTACCCGAAGAATTGCGTCTCCAATGCTGTCTGTGACCGCGCGGTGAAATTCTGGAAACCGGTCCCATGTGATCGCAGTTTCGACCGCATCCACGATAAAACCATGGGCAATCAACGTCTCGCGAACGAAGGGCGCACCTATGAAGGCTTCTCGCCAGGTACCTGCCGCGCCACTTCGGTTGGGAGCATCCCCGCTGCTCTCATCGGAGATCCCACCGAATTCGGCGGTGCACCGGAGTGCTTCTTCCATCCACGCATCAACCCGATGGTTCGCGTTCTCAAATCCCAGAACCAGCAGATGGCGGCTGCCATCACCGACGCCTGTAAGTTGCGCTTCTCCCGCGTCGACCACGCGGCAGTTCGCCGGCCACAACCCGGCCTGAACCACTCCCTGCGCAGCGTTGGCCGCGTCCAGGAACTGTTCAAACCACACGGCGGCGCTTCGTCGATAGGCCGGCCGGGGCACCACGCGCATCCACGCAGATGTAATGACGCCAAGTGTCCCCTCCGATCCAGCGAAGAGGCGATCGGGGCTGGGCCCTGCTCCCGAACCCGGCAAGCGACGGGTTTCCAACGTTCCGCGCGGGGATACGACCCGAAGTGATTCGACGGAATCCTCGATGTGGGTCTGCAGTGTCGCAAAATGGCCGCCGGATCTGGTCGCGATCCAGCCTCCCAGGGTCGAGAACTCGAAAGACTGCGGAAAGTGCCGAAGGGTCAGGCCATGCGGCTTGAGCTGTCGTTCCAACACGGGTCCGAGCGCGCCTGCTTCGATACGGGCAGCACGGGCCGCGACATCCACGTCGGTCACGCGGTTGAGTTTCCGCAAGTCCATGCTGACGGTGCCGGCGAACGTTTCGCCCACGGTAGGCTCCACTCCTCCGACCACGCTCGATCCCCCACCAAAGGGAATGACTGCCACATTGGCGTCGGAGGCCCAGTCCAGAACGGCAACCACATCGCGCTCGTTTCTCGGCCACATGACGAGATCCGGGGCACATTCGAAGTCGTGGTCAAACGCCCGGATATAGTCAGGGAATGACTTCCCATACGTGTGCGCGGCCCGGTCATGCGTATCTGTGGACGCGATGCTGACAAGAACAGGCGGCGCTTGAATTCGCGGATCAGGCAGCCTGACGCGATCAAGCGCGGGCCACCTCATCTCCGTTCCGGGACTGACTCCGGTGAGCTCGGATACTCTTGCAACCGTGGTCGCGGCTTGTCCGGCCTCCGGAATTTGATCCTCATACCCCCAGCCCCAGAACTTGTAGCGGCGCTCAGACATCCTGCTGCTCCTAGACTCCGAAGCGGATTGGACACACCCGAGAAATGCGTTCTCTGAACGTATTGGCGCCGCGAAAGGCCCCTTTAGTATGGAAACCGCCGCCGGCAAGTGAAGACGCGCAGCTGGCAGTTACCGGTCCAGCACCGCGGCCCGCAAGACTGCAAGCCATCGGACGATAGCGGAGAGAATCGCGATGAAAACCACCTGGAGTACCTTAACGCTGCCGGAGCGCGAAGCTCACTTCAATCCTCGTATCGCGGTTCCAACTGCAGACACCTACCTCGAAAATGCGGCAGAAGCCGCGGCGGCGGCCCGCGAACGGCTTGCCAGCAGTTCACACTTCGACGTGCGATACGGCTCCGGGACCAAGCAGACTCTCGACGTCCTCAAGGGCCCGTCCAGTGACCAGGGCGCCCCGCTGGTGCTGTTTATTCACGGCGGTTACTGGCGCGCCCTCGACAAGGACGATCACACGCATCTGGCGCTCCCCTTCGTCGATGCCGGTGCTGTGTTTCTCAACCTCAACTACGACCTTTGCCCGGATGTGACCGTGAGCACAATCGCCAATGAAATACGTGCGGGTTTGATCTGGGCGGCCCAGCATGCCGACGGCTATGGCGGTGACCCCAACCGGATCTTCCTGTACGGCCATTCGGCAGGCGCCCACCTCGCTAGCATGATGATGACGGAAACATTTTCGCCGGAAGCACTGCGCCCGGAACAGGTCCGGGGTGTGTTCGCGATTTCCGGGATTTACGAACCCGAAGTTGCGCGCACGCTACCGATCAACGAAGAAATCGGCCTGGATGCTGCCGAAGCTGCCCGGAACAATGTGCTGCAGCGCACTCCGCATCACACCTGGCCCACCCTGGTCGCCGCCGGCGAAGCCGAACCAGCCGGCTGGGTGGAACAATCACGCGCTTTCGAGGCGCGTCTCCGCGACCACGAAATTCCTGTCGAATTCGTCACCGCAGAGGACTGCAACCATTTCAGCTTTCTCGAAATTCTCTCCGATTCAAACCACCCCCTGGTTACCAGAATGCTGCAAAAGCTCGACGTTTAGCGGCAAGCGCCTCGACCTGAGTACGGCCACCGCGATTCATGCGGAGATTCAATCGTCGAGCATGCTCCTGAGCATCCAAGCTGTTTTTTCGTGAACCTCCATGCGCTGGGTCAGCAGATCGGCAGTAGGTTCATCGCCACCCTGGTCCGCGACGGGAAACGCCTCGCGCGCGGTGCGCGCAACGGTTTCATGCCCGGCCAGCAAGTTCGCAATCATGTCCTCGGCTGCCGGCACCCCTTCTTCTTCCGGGATCGCGGTCAGTCTGGCGTAGCTGGCGTAAGAACCCGGGGCCGGATGGCCCAGCGCCCGGATTCGCTCGGCGACTTGATCCACGGCGAGTGCAAGCTCGCTGTATTGCTGTTCGAACATCAAATGGAGCGTGTTGAACATGGGCCCTTTGACGTTCCAGTGGTAGTTGTGCGTCTTGAGATAGAGCGTGTAGCTGTCGGCAAGCACGCGTGAAAGGCCATCGGCAATGGCTTTCCGGTCTGATTCCGAGATACCGATATCGATGACGTAGGCTGGTTTGTTCGTGGGCATGTTGAATCGTCTCCAATGCACGAGCAGTGACAAGCGCAGCGTGCTGACCATTGTTTGTAATCATTTCAAACTAAGTAGGTACGAAAGGCAGAAAGTTCAATTGTCGGCGCTGCCTACCCGGTAAATGTCATGCCGTTCGGGTCTTGCCTAGCTGACTCGATGGAAGCCGCAGGTCTTCGTATCCGTAAACGTCCCGGGCGTGTCACGGCGTGGCAGATCGCTACAACCAACACACTCCTGAATTCCACGAGCCGTTCCCATACACAGCGGAGGTACGGCGACAGAAGATGCAGGATTGATCACCCGTCTTCCGGCGAGGAATGTCTGGCTAGGCAATCCTGTTTCTCAGGGCCAACCTGCTGTTCAAACCTGTCTGAACAAGCAGCCAGAATTCTGAGGATGATCCATGAGTGATGTCGTTGGAGGAAAGCGCTCCGCCACACTGTGCGGGCCGCACATTCCCAACGTAAACGAACGTCGTGTGTGGGAGGACTCCCTGTGGGTCACAGTTCGGCTTTCGCCCTGCCCGAATTCCCGCCCGCACAACGGAGCCGTGCCAATGCGCGGTGCCGTGATATTGACGGGGCAATGAAGCGGTCAACACCGACACTTCTCGCTGCCCTGCTGCGCCGGTCGCCTGAGTGACGGGCTCGTGCTAATTTCACTTATGCCAATGCACAACGTCTTGCCCGGAAAGCGGATATTGGAGGAAGACCGAACGTCGACCTTCCGATATAAGTCCCAAAATTTTCGCCCTACATTCTAGAATTGACCATGTTGGCACGTACGCCCTCTGGTTTGCGGGCGAGCCCGCGCACTACTGCAAGGAACCCCTACCATGAACACCAAGCTCGTCTCTTGTAGCTCCATCTTGCTGCTTGCCCTCACGGTCGGGTTGGCGGGCTGCCAGTCCGGTGGTCCGAAGCAGGAGTTCGGTACGCTGGCGGGCGCCATCGCTGGCGGTCTCGCTGGATCGCAGATTGGCGACGGCGATGGGAGGCTTGTCGCTGTCGGAGTCGGCACACTCATTGGCGCAGCGCTAGGCGGAGAGATTGGCGCCAGTCTCGACAAGGCCGACCAGCTCTATGCGGAACGGACAGCTCAGAACGCGCTCGAGCACTCCCCGAGCGGTGCAGCCGTTGCTTGGTCAAATCCGGATTCCGGAAACTCAGGCACGGTTACTCCCCGGCCTGCCGTACTTGTCGGTGATACCTACTGCCGTGAGTTTGTCCAGGAAATCGTTATTGGCGGTGAGCTTCACACCGGCGTAGGCCGGGCCTGCCGGAACCCTGACGGAACCTGGCAAATTCAGCCGATGTAGGCACTGGCGCCTGCGTCGGGTCCATGACCCGACGCAGGCGCGCGGACAGCCTGTTGCGCGTCGTCCCTCACTGGGATGCTTCGAGGAAGCAATTACGGGGCTGATGCCGCGGGTCCCAAGGCACGATGCCGGATGGCGCCAGTGGAACCACTGACGGAACTGGGGTTCGAACTGCAATTCGCCGGCGTTCGTAGTCGAGCGCGGTTTCTCTTCAGCAGCCCCCGATGCGACACGACGCTCTCAATAAACATTTATGATAGAACCGTAACATATTGTCACAGTATCATGTTTATAACCCATCAGAGAAAGAACTACGCTGATCTGTTGATCCATCTTGAAGCGCTTTTTTTACCGTCGTGCTCAATCTGCAGTCCTATCTCGTTGGCGCGAAGCGAGACTTCCGCGCGCACCTGACCATGACTCCCTGGGGTGTGCTAGGCGGAGACTTCTGTCCGCACGATCGGCTGAAGGTTCTGCCCGATGAACTCTGTCATCCGTCCAAGTACCGTCTCCGGATGATCGCGGTGCGGCGCATGGCGACAATCCGCGAGCACGCAAGTCTCCACTGGGCCTGAGCACCGCTCCACGATGCGATCCACCTGCAGCAAGGTTCCGTACTCATCGTCGGTCCCCTGGACCACGAGCGCCGGACACCGCACGTTCGGCAGATACTCCTCAATGCTCCAGCTTCGAAACGCCGGATTCAGCCAGACGCGATTCCAGCCGAAGAAGGTTTTGGCTCCATCCGCATGGTGCCGTGCGATCCGCTCCGCCAGGGTAGAGTTCATGTAGGCCTTGGCCGCATCCTCGATGCTGGCGATTGTGAGATCCTCAACAACGACGTGGGGAGCCTCGAGGATCACGGAACGCACGGGCCAATCCGCCGCAGCTGCATGAATCAGCGCAATAGAGGCCCCGTCACTGTGTCCTACCAAGATCACATCATCGAGGGCCAGCTCGCTGCGTAGTTCGGGCAGACTCACGAGCGCTTCATCGTGCATGTAGGTCACGTCGCGGTCACCCTCGAGGACATCCGAGGCACCGTGGCCGTATCGCGAATAGACCAACCCGGGAAGTCCGGTTGCCCCTGCCAACTGAGCTGGAAAGTCTCGCCAAAGCGCTGCTGATCCAAGACCCTCATGCAGAAAGATCAGGACCGGCTCACGGTCCCTGCGTTCTCGGGTCCAGAAGTATTCGAGACGATGGCCTGCCGCCACAACGTGCTGTACAACATGGTCGAACCGAGCTGACACGATAAGTACTGCTCCGGCTCGCGCTGTCCGTCGTCGGACGAGCATACTGGCGGCCAGCCGACAGCGCGGAACCGCATCCACGAACGGATAAGCAGGCATCAATGGACGACCAGGCCTCGACAGCACCTCAACATCCGATCATCACCTTCGATGCGCAGCCGGATGGCTACAAGCACTGGCGAATGGAAATTGACGGCCGGATTGCCACGTTGACGCTGGATGTCGACGAGAAAGCAGGAATTCGAACCGGGTACGAGTTGAAACTCAACTCCTACGACCTCGGCGTCGACATCGAGTTGCACGATGCCGTGCAGCGCCTCCGATTCGAGCATCCGGAGGTGGGGGCCGTCGTCATCACGTCCGCGAAGGACCGTGTGTTCTCTGCAGGTGCAAATATCCCGATGCTGGCCGCGGCCAGGCATGCGGACAAAGTGAATTTCTGCAAATTCACCAACGAAACCAGAAATGCGATCGAAGAAGCGACCTCGTTATCCAGCCAGGCTTACGTCTGCATGATCAATGGTACCGCAGCAGGCGGCGGCTACGAACTGGCACTGGCCTGCGCGGACATCGTGCTGGTCGACGACGGGTCCAGCGCGGTATCCCTGCCCGAGGTGCCGTTGCTCGCCGTGTTGCCCGGTACCGGCGGCCTCACCCGCATCGTCGACAAGCGGCGCGTGCGGCGCGATCGCGCCGATTTCTTTTGCACCACCGGTGAAGGCCTTCGAGGACAGCGTGCGCTGAGGTGGAAGCTCGTGGACGCCTTGGCGCCACGTACAAGACTTGCCGAGGTCGCCCGCACCCGGGCTGAATCCATGGCCGCGAACTCCGATCGCCCAATCAGCGGCGAAGGTATGCAGTTGACGCAGCTCGACCGCGTGATCTCTTCAGAAGAAGTCAGATATCCCAACCTGGCCGTTGCCATCGATCGAACCGCAAGGACCGCCACTTTTCTGCTTCAGGGACCCGACAGCCCACCTCCTGGCAGTCCGGAGGAGATGATGGCCTGTGGCGACCGTTTCTGGGCGCTGGCCGTTGCGCGCGAACTGGATGATGCTGTTCTCCATCTGCGATTTAACGAACCCGACATTGGTACCTGGGTTTTTCGGACTACAGGCGAAGTACCCCTTGTTGCCGCTCATGACGATTTCTTGCTGGAGAATTCCCAGCATTGGCTTGTTCGCGAAATCACGCTCTTTCTGCGCAGGACACTGAAGCGGATCGATGTTTCGTCACGCTCCCTGATTGCATTGATCGAGCCTGGTTCTTGTTTTTCCGGCACGCTCCTGGAATTGGCTCTCGCAGCAGACCGGTCCTTTATGCTCACGGGAACTTTCGAAGGCTCCAATTTGCCGCCTGCAGTGATTCGTCCCACCCGCATGAATTTCGGGCCGCTCCCCATTTGTACGGGGTTAAGTCGAATCGAGACGCGTTTCTTGGGTGACGCGGCCGCGCTGGAGGTCCTTCAGGAGCACATCGGCCGTGATCTGATTGCGGAAGAGGCGGAGGAACTGGGGTTGGTGACGTTTGCACCGGATGACATCGACTGGACGGACGAGGTTCGGCTGGCCATAGAGGAACGCGCAGCGTTCTCGCCCGACGCCCTCACCGGCATGGAGGCCAGTCTCCGCTTTCCGGGCCCAGAAACCGTCGAAAGCAAGATTTTTGCCCGTTTGAGCGCCTGGCAGAACTGGATCTTTCAGCGTCCGAACGCCGTTGGCAGTGGCGGAGCCCTGGAACTGTACGGATCGGGGAAGCAACCCGATTTTGATCGCGGCCGGGTCTGAAATCATGCAGGCGAACTACAACGAAACCATTCCGAACAACGTCGATCTGGGGGATGATCGCCGGCTGCTGCGCGCGCTTGAAAGGTGGCAGCCTGCCTACCTTCAGTGGTGGAACGAGATGGGACCCGCCGAATCAAGCAAATTCCGTGTCTACCTGCGGACGGCTATCAGTGTGGATTCGGACGGCTGGGCTCATTTCGACCATGTCCGCATGCCGGATTACCGCTGGGGGATCTTCCTCGCGCGGCCGGAAGCGAACCGCGTGATCGGATTCGGGGACCACAAGGGCTTGCCCGCCTGGACCGAGGTTCCCGGGGAGTACCGCACGGAACTGCGTCGCCTGATCGTGACCCAGGGCGACACTGAGCCGGCTTCGGTCGAGCAGCAGCGGCAACTCGGCCGCACGGCCCCATCGCTGTACGACTTGCGCAACCTTTACCAAGTGAATGTTGAAGAAGGCCGACACCTCTGGGCGATGGTGTACCTGCTCCACGCCCATTTTGGCCGTGACGGCCGGGAGGAAGCGGAAGCCCTGCTCGAGCGCCACGCCGGAGATCCCGACAGACCTCGAATTCTGCAGGCATTCAACGAGCGGACAGACGACTGGCTCTCGTTCTTCATGTTCACGTACTTCCAGGACCGTGACGGCAAGTTCCAGCTGGCGGCTCTCTCGGAATCGGGGTTCGACCCCCTTTCACGAACGTGTCGTTTCATGCTCACCGAGGAAGCCCATCACATGTTCGTCGGTGAAACCGGTCTCATGCGAGTGGTGCAGCGTACCTGCGAGCTGATGCGCGAGTTTGACACCGATGACGTTCGCGCGGTGGGCGGTGTGCCCTTGCCGATGCTTCAGAAGTGGATCAACTTCCACTATTCGATTTGCCTGGACTTGTTTGGCTCTGAACGGTCAACCAATGCAGCCAATTACTTCGGGATGGGCCTGAAGGGTCGCTATCAGGAGGACAAACGGGACGACGACCATCGGCTTGTTGATACGCAGCTTGAGATTCCGAGAGTGAGCGCAGGCGGGATCGAAACCCAGATCATTTCGGCGCGGGCAGGCATGAACCTGATGCTGCGGCGCGATTTCACGCTTGACAGCCAACGCGGTCTGGATCGCTTCAACAAGGTCATTGGCGCGCACGACATCGATTTTGAACTCACGTTGCCTGATGAGAAGTTCAACCGGTCAATCGGGATCTTTTCCGAGATCGAGGCCTCTCCCAGTGGCGGACTGCTCGACGCCGAAAGTTGGGAACGCAGCAAGGACTGCTGGCTACCGACGGAGGAAGAGCGAGATTTCGTGCGCTCCCTGATGGTCCCGGTCACCGATCCGGGCAAGATCGCAGGATGGATCGCCCCGCCGAAACGGGGTATCCACGGCCAGCCCTTCGACTACGAATACGTCCTGTTCCGCTAGGCCCATGGATGACAATACGGTCGACGTCGACACGACGACGCAACCGGCCACGCTGACGTTTGCCGATACGTTCAATGCTGCCGTCGCATTCATTGACCGCCACGTCGCGGATGGTCAGAGCGACCGCGTCGCGATTCGGGATATCGATGGAGACACCACCTATGGAAAGCTCCTCGAACAGGTAAACCGTGCCGGAAACGCACTGACGGACCTCGGACTTCATCCGGGTGACCGGGTCGTCATGGTGATCAAGGACTGCCCAGCTTTCTTCTTCGTGTTCTGGGGCGCGATCAAGGCCGGTTTCGTACCGGTTCCCATCAACACATTGCTTCGTTCCAACGATTTCAGATTCATGATTGAGGATTCCGGAGCAGCTTGCGTACTCTGGTCTCCCGAGTTCGGTGCTGAAGTGGAGGCCGCGCTCGGCGCGCTGTCGTCGCCCTTGCCTCGTCAGATGCCCGTGGATGGAGCCGGCGACACGTTCTCGGCCCTGGCGGCCACGGCTGATCCGGTTCTTTCTCCGGCTCCAGCAGCGGCGGATTCGGACTGTTTCTGGCTCTACACATCCGGGTCCACGGGTCCGCCCAAAGGGGTCGTCCACGCCCACCGCGACATGGTGATCACCAGCCAGTACTACGCAGTCGACGTACTGGGCATCACTCCTAATGACGTGCACTTTTCAGCAGCGAAGCTGTTTTTTGCCTACGGCCTGGGAAACGCCATGACGTTTCCCTTGTGGACCGGCGGGCAATCCGTGCTGTTCGCCGGGCGTCCCGCCCCAACGAACATGTTCGAGCACATCGAGCATTTTCGCCCCACGATCTACTACGCTGTTCCCACCATGTTTGCACAGCAACTCAGCAAGCTAGATGAGATATCTCCCGACCTGTCGAGCTTGCGGGCATGTGTTTCAGCTGGTGAACCGTTGCCAGGCAGGATCCTTGAGGGGTGGCGGGAACAAACGGGCCTCGCGATTCTGGACGGCATCGGGACGACGGAGATTCTTCACATCTTCATCGCTAATCAGGATTCCGATGTCAGGCCCGGGATCAGCGGCAAGTTGGTGCCCGGCTATGAAGCGCGCATTCTCGATGATCACGGTTCCGAAGTTCCGGACGGAGATATCGGTCATCTCTGGGTCCGAGGAGGTTCCGTGATGTCCCGGTACTGGAAGCAGCCCGAACGCACTGCTCAAGCCTTGTCCGATGGATGGATTCGCACCGGGGATTCATATAGCCGGGATACAGCGGGATACTTCACCTGCCACGGCCGGAGCGACGACATGCTCAAGGTCGGCGGCATATGGGTTTCTCCAGTGGAAATCGAAGCCCGTCTGGTCACCCATCACGCTGTGCTGGAGGCCGCCGTGGTCGGGCGCGCCGACGATGACGGGTTGATCAAGCCCGAGGCATTCGTCGTGTTGAAGGATCCTACGGCCCAACGGGCTGCACTGGCCGAAGAACTGAAGACGTTCTGCCAGGAAGGGTTAGCCCGTTACAAGTACCCGCGATGGGTGGAATTCGTGGACGATCTGCCCAAGACAGCAACCGGCAAGATCCAGCGCTTTCGCCTGCGGACCTAGACCCCGAGGTAACGCGTTTGCAGCGAGGCGTTTCCGCGGAGCTCCTGGCTCGTACCCTTCCAGACTACCGTGCCCTTTTCGACAATGTGGTGAAGATCAGCAAGCCTCGTCAGCATCTCGACGTTCTTGTCGATCACCAGAACTGCCTGCTTGGCTTCCTTCAGGCTGGCCAGACATCCCCAGATCTCCTGGCGTACCAGTGGCGCCAAGCCCTCGGTGGCCTCGTCCATGATCATCAGTTGGGGGTTGGTCATGAGGGCCCGGCCGATCGCGAGCATTTGCTGTTCGCCGCCGGACAACTGGTTGCCGGCACTCCCGAGCCGGGCGCCCAGGGGTGGAAACAACTCGACGACTCTGTCGAGCGTCCAGGGTTCCCCCTGGCGCCTTCGGGAACGCGCGGTTGCGATCAGGTTTTCGCGAACCGACAGATTGGGAAAGATCTGACGGCCTTCGGGAACCAGTCCGATCCCCGCCCTCGCAACGGCATAGGACGGCAACCCGTCGATGCGCATGCCGTTGAACGTGACCGTTCCGGCTCGCGGCCTGACGATCCCAAGAATTGCTCGAACTGTCGTGGTCTTTCCCATCCCGTTGCGGCCAAGCAATGTCACGACCTCGCCCGATCGCACGGCGATGGTCATGCCAAACAGGGCCTGGCTGTCGCCGTAGAATGCATCAACACCATGGACTTCGAGCATCACATCTGTGTCTCACCGAGGTACGCGTTCCGCACCTGCGCATCCTTTCGGATCTCGTCCGGGCTGCCCGACACCACCACCCGGCCGTAAACGAGCACTGTAATCCGATCGGCCAAAGCAAATACGGCGTCGAGATCGTGCTCCACCAGTAGCATCCCTCGATCCGTCTTCAGCTCTCCCAGGAAATCAATCAGGGCGCGGTTCTCGTCGGGCCCCATACCGGCCATCGGCTCATCGAGCAGGAGGAACGACGGCCTCGTCGCGAGAGCAATCGCGATTTCCAACTGACGCTGCTCGCCATGTGCGAGATGCCCGGCAACGGCATCGGCCCGGTCACCCAGTCCCACTTCCTCGAGCAGCGCCCGAGCCGGCTCGAGCAAGGTCGGATCGTTCAGCGCCGGTCGCCAGAACCGGAAGCTGTGGCCTTGTCGAGACTGGACGGGAAGAACCACATTCTCCAACACGGTGAACTCACGGAATACGCTGGTGATCTGGAATGACCGGGCCAACCCGCGTCGTACCCGGGCGGCGGGTGAAAGGTCAGTAATGTCATGCCCCTGGAACTCGATCTTGCCACTGTCGGGTCGGAGGAAACCGGAAAGCATGTGAACGAAGGTCGTCTTGCCGGCGCCGTTGGGTCCGATCACCGCGTGGATCTCGCCGCGCCGAGCGCTCACGGAGAGATCCGTCGCCGCCTGAAGTCCGCCGAAGCTCTTGTTCAATCCCTGCGCTACCAGAACGGCATCCCGGGTGTCCTCAGTCATGCCTCGCTCTCGATCCCAGCAGACCCATTACGCCGCCACGCGCAAACAGCACCACGAGCACGAGAAACGGCCCGAATACGAGGTGCCAGTGGATCGTTATTGTTGACAAGATTTCGGACAGCATGAGGAATACAACGGCCCCGACGACAGGGCCAAACAAGGTTGACGTGCCGCCCAGCACCGTCATGAGGATCAGTTCTCCGGACCGGTGCCAGTTCATCATGTCCGGTGAAACGAAACGCTCGAGGTTGGCCTGCAGAAATCCTGCGAGCCCGCACATGACTCCCGCGATCACGAATGCCACAAGTCGGTACCGGAACGTCGGAACGCCTACGGCTTGAACACGTGTGTCATTGGAACTTGATGCCCTCAGCACCATGCCAAACCGTGACATGACAATTCTCCATTTGACGAGCAGGCATCCCAGGAGCACGGCGAAGATCGTGTAGTACATGACCACACTGTCTTCCAGGTCGAAGAGCCGGGTCCCAAAATCACTACGCCACAGGATGTTCAGCCCGTCGTCGCTGCCGTATCGCTCCGCACTCACGCTCAGGAAGTAGACCATCTGCGCGAGCGCCAAGGTGATCATGATGAAATAGATGCCGCGGGTGCGCAGGCAGATGACGCCAAACACCAGTGCAACCACGGCACTTAGCCCGATGGCTACCGGCAGCTGCACCCACGCGCTGGTGACGTCGTGGAACCCCAGGATGCCCACCGCATACCCACCGATGCCGAGGTAGACCGCGTGGCCAAAGCTGATCATCCCGCCGTACCCCATGATCAGATTCAGACTCACCGCTGCGATGGCCCAGATCATGATCCGGGCGAAGACGATGACGTAGAACGGTTCGTCGAGCGCCGGCGCCAGGTACGGAACGGCTGCGCACAAGGCCAGCACCAATGCGGTTACGGTCCCGGCGGGCGTCAACCGGCGTGTCACTGGATCACCGTCGCCCCGCGGGGGGGAAACAAACCTTGCGGCCGGAAGAACAAGATGCCGGCCATAAGGATGTAGATCAGCATCGATGCCAGCGCCGGGCCAGCTGCTTCGGCAGCGTTGGCAGGCAGCACGAGCAATAGCAGCAAGTCAAGGAACGACCGACCCATCGTATCGATCACGCCCGTGAGAACAGCAGCAATGAACGCGCCCCGCACCGAACCGATCCCTCCGATCACGATGACGACAAAGGCGAGAATCAACACGTCTTCACCCATTCCGATCGCAGCCTGGGTGATTGGCGTGATGATGAGGCCGGCCAGGCCGGCCAGCACCGCCCCGATCCCGAACACGAGAGTGAACAGTGCGGGAATGTTCACCCCGAGCGCCCCGGCCATTGTGCGGTTGGAGGCTCCTGCCCGGACCAGCATCCCGAACCGGGTCTTCGCCACCAGCAGGTAGAGACCGAGCGCCACGAGCAGCCCAACGCCAATGATGACAACCCGATACAGCGGATAGGTGATACCCGCACCCAGTGCCACCGTACCTTCCAGGAAATCCGGCAGCGGGATCACGAGCCCTTCCGGCCCCCAGATCAGGCGCGTGGCCTCATTGAAAAACAGAATCAGCCCGAAGGTTGCAAGTACCTGATCAAGATGACTTCGGCGATAGAGAGTTCGAAGGGCAATCGTTTCGAGCAGAACGCCGATGACGAACATGGCGGGCACCATGAGAACGGCACCCAGAACAAACGAGTCGGTTGCGAGCGCCAGCGTCCCGCCGACGAATGCCCCGATCATGAACAAGGATCCGTGCGCCAGGTTCACCAGGTCCATGATCCCGAACACCAACGTGAGTCCGGCGGCCATTAGGAACAAGATGATTCCGAGCTGGAATCCGTTCAGCAGCTGTTCAACTAGCAGGACGTAGTCCATTGCCTGTGGCGCTCCCGTTAGGGACCGGGAACCACCCCATGTAGATCAACCCATGTGCAGCGAGCCGTCGGCTGAGGCTGCAGCGAGTCAGCCTTCCATCGCACACTCACCGGCATACGGGTCCTGATGGTCCTCGAGGACAACCGGACCTACGGAAGTGGTCCAGTTGCCCTCGGTGTCCTGCACCACCCTCCGCTCGTAAAAGTTCTGGATTGGAAAGTGGTTGGTTCCCATTCGGAACGTGCCGCGCACCGACGGAAACTCCGCCTTCCGCAGGGCTGCACGCATGCCGTCGAGATCCTGGATGTTGCCGTTCACGGCCTCAACTGCCGACTTGATGAAGAAGATCGAATCATAGCTTTGGGCAGCATAGAACGACGGATAGCGCCCATACTTGTCACGAAACGCAGCCACGAATTTCCTGTTCTGCTCGTTATCCATGTCCGGTGCCCAGAATTGCGTCATCTTGCTCCCGAGCACGGATTCAATTCCGGCTGCCTGGAACAATGGCAGGCTGATGGAATCGAACGTGTATACGGAGAACAGGGGTACCGATTCGATGAGCCCGGCCTGCTGGTACTGCTTGACGAACGCCGGGCCGGCCGGGCCGGGATAGAACATGAAAACCGCTTCGGGGCCGGCTGCCTTTATCTTTGAAAGCTCAGCTGACCAGTCCCGCTGCGACGGCCAGACGGTCATATCCTTTCCAACAACCTCGCCGGTAAAGCTGCGCTCAACGCCCGCCACCATGTTCTGACCGGCAACATAGTTGGGCGCCACAACGTACAGCGTCTGGATTTCCTCCTGATTGAGCAGTTCGCCCAGCGCCATCGGCGTTTGATCGTTCTGCCAAGAAATATTGAAGAAGTTCTGGTGACACCGCCGACCGGCCATCGGCGAGGGCCCCGCGTTGGCGCTGATCAGAAACTTGTCGGCGTTCAGGACTACCGGAGCGGAGGCCAGGAGGACATTCGACCAGATATAGCCGGTCACCAGATCGACGTTGTCCCGCAGAACGAGGCGCTCAGTTGCTTGCTTCCCTTTCTGGGCGTTGAACTCGTCGTCTCCGTAGATGACCTCGACGGTCTCCTGGCCCATCCGATGATCGATGTGCTCGAGTGCCAGTTCCACCGCGTCGCGCATGTCGCGTCCGATGACGGCCGCCGGAGTGGTCAGCGTGGTGACAAATCCGATCTTGATGTCAGCCGATGCAGGAGTGGAAGTACACGCAACAATTGCCACCGCTCCCAAGATTCTCTTGCACATGTTCGACTCCCAATGACAAAGTTGGCGCGTCGGGCCCCGCCCGCCCTCGCCAGCGATCAGCGGACCGTGCCTTGGGCAGACACACCGCACCGTTTCTGCGACTTGTCAGGCCGGGACCATAACCGCCGCACGGTTCGTGGAAAGATGCATCGCGTCCCCACCGTCCAGAATGCGGTCTGACGCACGATTGTGCAGCAGACTTGACTGTCCTCCAGAAAGTCCGCTGACGTGTTTGTCGCTCATGATCGCGAACTCTGCGATCCCGCCCCAGACGGCCGGCACTGCGCGTCGAGCAGCCTGGCCGGTTCAGCACATTCAGTCGGCCCCGGGGAGGTCATGCCGCAGAAGCCAAGAACGGTTCGCTCTGTGCCCGCAGGCCCTGTTTGGCCGATTCGTATTCACGACGAAGCCGTTCGACGATTTCCGCGGTCGACGGCACGTCCGTAATCATCCCCGAGCTCTGCCCGGCACTCCAAATGTCGCGCCAAGTGCGACGTTCAACGCTCCCGCGTGATCGGAAATCCATCTTGGACTTGTCGGCCTCCGGCAGATTGGCCGGGTCGAGACCCGCTTCGGCGATGCTGTGAGCCAAGTAGTTGCCCTTCACTCCCGAAAACAGGCTCGTGTAAACGATGTCTGCGGCCTGGCTCTCCACCACCATCTGTTTGTAGCGGTCCGAGGCGTTGGCTTCCTTGGATGCAATGAACCGCGTACCAAAGTACGCAAGGTCCGCTCCCATCGCCTGAGCGGCCAGAATCTGTCCCCCTGTGGCCATGGCTCCGGAAAGAATGATCGGACCATCGAAGAACTGCCGGACTTCGGCGACCAGGGCGAACGGACTCATCGTCCCGGCGTGACCGCCCGCCCCGGCACAGACCAGGATCAGCCCGTCCGCGCCTTCGTCCAGAGCCTTCTTCGCGTGTCGGATGGTTGTGACGTCGTGATAAATTCGCCCGCCGTACGAATGGATTTGCCGCTCGATGGCGGTCGGGGCCTGCAAGCTGGAAATGATGAACGGGACTTCGTGCTTGACGCAAACGTCGACATCGTGCTCGAGCCGCTCGTTGGAACGATGCACGATCTGATTGACCGCAAACGGCGCCACGATCGCTCCGGGATGAGCCTTGGCATGGGCGTCGAGCTCCGACTTGATGCGGCCGATCCACTGATCGAGCATCTCCGGCGGCCGGGCATTGAGCGCGGGAAAAGCGCCCATGATTCCCGCCTTGCACTGTTCGATGACGAGATCGGGATTGGAAACGATGAACAGAGGTGCCCCGATCAACGGCAGCGAGAGACGTCCTTCCAGATAGGATGGAAGCGGCATGGCGATCCTTTCGTCAGCAGCAGGCTGGCAGCAACAGGTGGGGGCAGATTGACCTGCGCAGGTCCTTCCGGGCGTCGTTGTAGCGTTGCAGCGCCCCTCGCGTAAGGCCCAACTGCAACTTGCGGGATCCACAGTCACAATTGGACGGATGCTTGAGTACTGTAGCGGCTAGTCCCCTTGGGGGGTACCGGCGGCGGTACCGCTGCGGGCCCGGGCCACCTTACCGTGTCCCGGTCATCTCCGACAACCAGTGCTGACGTTCAGGAGACAGCTTTGAAGCGCGTACTAATTGCCAACCGCGGCGAGATTGCCGTCCGGATTGCGCGGACGGCCTGTGAGAAAGGCCTTGTACCGGTCCTGGTCCATCCGGAGGATGACTCGCCCTTTCCTGCGGGCAGCGGTGACTGGCTCCGCCAACCAATCTCCGGCCGGGGTGTGACCGCCTACCTCAACCACGAGCAGGTCCTCGAGGCAGCCAGCTCGGCCGATTGCGACGCTATCCATCCCGGCTACGGCTTCCTAAGCGAGAACGCAGAGTTTGCCAGCGCCGCAGCGGCAAACGGACACACGTTCGTAGGCCCTGCCCCGGACACGCTTGAGCTCTTTGGTGACAAGATCCGGGCTCGCGAATTTGCCCGCCAATGCGGGTCCCCGGTACTACCGGGCACGGCGGCCGGCACCGGGCTCAAGGATGCCCGCGAGTTCCTGGGCGCCCTGACGGACGGCGAAGCCGTCATGATCAAGGCGGCCGGCGGCGGAGGCGGCCGGGGCATGCGGGCGGTGCGCAGCCTTGAAGAGCTCGACCGGGAGTGGTCGCGATGCGAGGAAGAAGCGGAGCGGGCGTTCGGCAACAAGACGCTCTACGTGGAACGGTTGGTCCAGCAGCCGCGCCATATCGAAGTCCAGATTGCCGGCGACGGCAGCGGCGCTGTCGTGGCTTTCGGCGAGCGCGAATGCAGCCTGCAGCGCCGGCGGCAGAAACTGCTCGAGATCGCTCCGGCGCCCAACCTGCCCGACGAGCTGCGCGATCAGATCATCGAATGCGCCGTGTCGATGGCCAAGGCCGCCCAGTTCGCGAACCTCGGCACGTTCGAGTTCCTGCTGGAAGAATCCGGCGAGTTTCACTTTATCGAGACCAATCCCAGGCTTCAGGTTGAACACACCGTTACGGAAGAAGTCTTCGGCATCGATCTTGTCGGGCTGCAGTTCGATCTAGCGGCCGGAACGCCGCTGTCGGATGCGGTCAACGGTCATCGCCCGCAGGGTTGCGCGATTCAAGCTCGTGTCAACGCGGAAATCCTGCGGCCCGACGGCCAAGTGCGGCCGGCCGCAGGAACTGCTCACCTGTTTCAGCCGCCGACCGGTCCGGGAATCCGTGTGGACACGCACGGGGGCGCCGGATTCTCACCCCATCCGAGCTTCGATTCGCTGTTGGCCAAGGTGGTCGTGCGCGGCACCTCATATCAGGCCGCTACCAGAAAGCTCGTCCGGGCCCTGAACGAGTTTCGGATTTCCGGTTTGGCTACCAACCTTCGGTTCTTGCAGAGGCTCTTGGCACGACCCGAGGTCGAATCCGGGCTCCTGCACACGGAACTCGTGGAGGGTCTATTGGACCAGCTGGCGCTTCCGGCGGACAGTGCAGAGCAAGAAACCGCTGGCGGTGCCGTTATCGTCGGTGCCCAGATCGATCCGGCTGACCCGCTCGCGGTCCTGGATCATGGGAAGAATGCGGCGCAGACGGTGTCCCTGTTTGACGTCCCTCCGACGCTCGAACCCGGGGCCGTACGAGCTCCGATCCAGGGAACCGTGGTCGAAATCCTGGTGTCCGAAGGAGATGCTGTTCCGGAGGGCGGCGATCTGCTGGTCATGGAAGCCATGAAGATGCAGCACGTGGTCGCCTCCGAGCACGCAGGCTACGTGTCGCGAATCCTGGTTTCCCTGGACGACACGGTGGCCGAAGGAAGCCCGGTCGCCGTGATTGACGCCGCCACGCTGGAATCATCGGGCGCGGACGAAACGTCATCGCTCGATCTTGAGTACATCCGCCCCGATCTTGCGGAAGTTCTTGATCGCCAAGCCCGAACCCAGGATGAACGACGTCCCAAGGCCGTGGCGCGCCGGCGCCGCACCGGCCAGCGAACTGCTCGCGAGAACATCGATGACCTGATCGACACCGACTCCTTCATTGAATACGGATCGCTGGTAATCGCGGCCAGGCGTCAGCGGTATCCGATGGAAGAACTGATTGACCGGACACCCGCAGATGGCCTGATCGCGGGAATGGGCAGGGTGAACGGCGAACTGTTCGACGACGCCCATTCGCGTTGCATGGTCATGGCTTACGACTACACGGTGCTGGCGGGCACGCAGGGCAAATTCAATCATCACAAGAAGGACCGGATGTTTGCCCTCGCCGAGAGCTGGCGCCTGCCCATGGTGTTCTTCACGGAGGGCGGTGGCGGCCGACCAGGCGATACGGACATCGTATTTGCCGCCGACCTGCACATCCCGGCCTTCCATCTCTTCGGACGCTTGAGCGGCCTCGTTCCGCTCGTCGGCATTGCATCTGGACGCTGCTTCGCCGGGAATGCGGTTGTGCTGGGCTGCTGCGATGTCGTCATCGCCACCCGCAACACCAATATCGGCATGGGCGGCCCTGCCATGATCGAAGGCGGCGGCCTTGGCATCTTCAAGCCAGAGGAGGTTGGACCGCTGGAGGTACAAGTCCCCAACGGGGTGGTTGACATCCAGGTCGAAGACGAAGCTGAAGCCGTGCAGGTCGCAAAGCAGTACCTGTCGTACTTTCAGGGATCCCTCGCGGACTGGTCGGCAGCCGACCAGCGCCAGCTTCGCCATGTCGTTCCCGAGAACCGACTCCGGACCTACGACGTGCGAAAGGTGATAGAGCTCCTGGCCGACGAAGGGTCGGTGCTCGAGCTGCGACGGGGTTTTGGCGCAGGCATGGTAACCGCACTGGTGCGGATTGAAGGCCGTCCCATCGGACTGGTCGCGAATAATCCACTGCATCTCGCCGGAGCCGTGGACAGCGATGGCGCCGACAAGGCAGCCCGCTTCATGCAGCTGTGCGACGCGTTCGACATTCCGATCCTTTGTCTCTGCGACACCCCTGGCAACATGGTCGGTCCCGAGGCCGAGAAAACTGCGCTGGTCCGGCATTGCTGCCGCTTGTACGTGATCGGCTCCAGCGTGACCGTGCCCATGTTCACGATCGTCTTGCGGAAGTCCTACGGGCTGGGCGCGCAGGCCATGGCTGCCGGAAGCTTTCACGCCCCGTTCTTCGCCATTTCCTGGCCGACCGGAGAATTCGGGGGCATGGGACTCGAGGGCGCCGTGAAACTGGGCTATCGAGATGAGCTCGCCGCAATTGAAGACCCCGAGGAACGCAAGGCACGCTACGAGGAACGGGTTGCCGGCATGTACGAGCAGGGCAAGGCGATCAATACGGCCTCGCTGTTTGAGATCGATGATGTGATCGATCCGGCGGACACCCGCCGCTGGATCGTCGAGGGACTGAGGGCCTGCCCTCCTCCCCCTCCCCGTACTGGCAAGAAACGCCCCTGCATTGACACTTGGTGACGGTGTCGCCGAAGGCGACCGATCGTTCGCTCGCTCACTACGCCGCTGCTCCCGGCCCCCCTGGCGGCCACCATGGGCGCCGGGTTCACCTCCCGGAACTCCGAGGTCCGGGCAGAGATCCGGCGGCGTGGGGGGTTGGGGCCGGCCCACCATCCTGAAGCGGTTCCCTCGAGCATGTTCTGCGGACCCAGTTCATCGACCGTCCCGAAACCGCTGACCCCTGTCTCCGTGTCTGCGTCTGCCCTCGCCGCTGTCCTGTCTGCCGTGTTCTAAGTTTATGGAACCGTGCGTTTCTTCGAAACGCAATGCCGCGCGGTTCGCGACTCCAACGAAGTCCCTGAACGGGCGCACTCCGGCGGAGCCTGCCGGCCCCGGCTCCCCCCGCACGGGGCAGCCGGCGTGCGATGTGCTCCCAGGCCCAATCCCCGCAGCACGAAGATTTCTGCACTGGCTATGCTTTGGAGCGGGCGTTTTCGCGCTTGCCTTCGCTAGGGGCCATCTATGTCAAAACTACCTCTCGACCGACGGACGTTTCTTGCTGGCGGCGCAACCGCTGCGGCGACCACCATCGGCGCTCCTGCCTATGCGCGCAGTGAACGCCGTTGGAAGATGGTCACCTGTTGGCAAAAGAATTTCCCAGGCATCGGCACCGGAGCCCAGCGCATCGCTGATCGCATTACCGAGCTGTCGGATGGCGAGCTTACGATCAAGCTCTTCGCGGCAGGAGAGTTCGTGCCTGCGTTCGAGGTGTTTGACGCCGTGCGCGAGGGCAAGGCCGAGATGGGCCACGACTCGCCCTACTACTGGATTTCCAAGAACCGCAGCACCGCGTTCTTCGGCTCGGTTCCAGGCGGCCTGGCACCGCTCGAGCAGATCGCGTGGATCCGCTACGGCGGCGGCCAGGAGCTGTGGGACGAGCTCTACAGTCGCTACGGCCTGAAGGCGTTTGTCGCAGGCAATGCCGGCATGCAGATGATCGGCTGGTTCCGCAAACGCCTGGAGAGTTTGGAGGACCTGCAGGGTCTTCGCGTGCGGATGGCCGGGCTGCAATCAGAGGTGCTCGCACGGCTCGGAGCCACGACGATCAATCTTCCCGGAGGCGAGGTCATGCCCTCTCTGCAATCCGGGGTGATCGACGCCGCGGAATGGGGTGGCCCCTGGATGGACCTTGCGCACGGTTTCTACAAGGTGGCCCCCTACTGCTACGGACCCGGCGTACATGAACCCGGCACGACGCTCTCCCTGATGGTCAACAAGGAAGCCTTTGAAGAACTTCCGAAGCGCCTTCAATCTCTCGTGCAAGTGGCCGCCGAGGCGGAAACCACCCAAATGCTCGCGGAATTCACGTCCAACAACGCGCTTGCCCTCGAGCGGCTGATTCAGGATTACGGAGCCACAATTGAACGGCTGCCGGCCGACATCCTGACTCGGTGGTTCGAGGTGAGCGACGAAGTCGTGGCGGAAACAGCCGCCGACGATGAGATCAATCAGCGCATCTACGACAACTGGAAGGATTTCCGCCAGCGTTCAATCGGGATTGCCGGGATGGCCGAACTTGGATTCCTGAATGCGCGAGCGGGCTGAACCGAGCCTATATGGACAGCAATGATGCCTGGCAGGTGCCAGCCGGCTCAACTGCAGAAATTCATGGATGGCCTCGTCCTCCGTAATCCCGGCGAGCGCGAATTTCATCAGGCAGTTTACGAGGTAGCGAACACCCTCCTGCCCTACATCAACCGGCACCCTGTCTACCATGAGCTTCGGATCCTGGAGCGCATGACCGAGCCTGACCGCATGGTCTCGTTTCGCGTGTCCTGGCAGAACGATGCCGGCGAGATCATCGTCAACCGCGGGTTTCGCGTGCAGATGAACAACGCCATCGGCCCCTACAAGGGAGGCCTCCGCTTCAGCCACACGGTCACGCCGAGCATCCTCAAGTTCCTCGCCTTCGAGCAGACGTTCAAGAACAGTCTCACCGGATTGCCGATGGGCGCTGGAAAAGGCGGCGCGAACTTCAATCCGAAAGGCAAGTCACCGACCGAAGTGATGCGATTCTGCCAGTCATTCATCAATGAACTGTATCGCCACATCGGCCCCAACCTCGATGTGCCCGCCGGCGACATCGGCGTCGGCGCCAGAGAGATTGGCTACATGTTCGGACAGTACAAGCGGATTACCGGGTCGTTCGAGGGTGTCCTGACAGGAAAGGGATTGGAGTTTGGTGGCAGTCTTATCCGGACCGAGGCCACGGGCTATGGGGTGGTGCTGTTTCTCGAACACATGCTGAATGAGGTCGGACGAAATTTGAGCGGGCTGCGCATCAGTATCTCCGGTTCGGGCAACGTTTCGCTGCACGCGGCCGAAAGGGCACTGCAGTCGGGCGCGATCGTCCAGACGCTATCCGATTCAAGGGGATGCATTCATGACCCAGACGGAATCGATGACGAGAAACTTCGCTGGGTGCGGGAATTGAAGGAAGTTCGGCGCGGTCGCATTGCCGAGTACGCAGAGCGATTCGCGTCGGCCACCTACCATGCCGACGCCCGGCCCTGGATGGTCCCGTGCGATGTCGCGCTTCCATGCGCCACGCAAAATGAAATCGACGCCGGGGATGCCCGTCGCCTGCTCGAGGGCGGCGTCACGGCTGTCTGCGAAGGCGCCAACATGCCGACGGAGCTTGATGCTGTCTCGCTGTTGACCGATTCTGGCGTAATGTTCGGCCCGGCCAAGGCAGCCAATGCCGGGGGAGTGGCGGTTTCCGGGCTGGAGATGAGCCAAAACTCTGCGCGCTTGTCGTGGACGCTTGCCGACATGGAGCGTCAGCTTGAACAAATCATGTCCGATATCCACGGTCGGTGCGTCGAGTTCGGACGAGAAGACAGCGACTCCATCGACTACGTTGCTGGCGCCAACATCGCCGGCTTCCGCAAGGTAGCGGAAGCCATGCTCGCCTTTGGGGTAGTGTGAACCCCTCTGGCGACCGAGAGTACTGTGGCCGCTAACGATTCCTTGTCCGAACGCCTGATTCAGGCCGCTCTTCGCACCGCCGAGGAAGGAAATTGGCGGACAACGACGGTGGCCGATCTCGCCCGTACGGCCGACGTCGACCCTGAAACCGCCGAAGCCCGCTTCTCGAGTCGTGACGATGTCCTGGATGCCCTTGCCCGTCAAACCGACGAACGCGTGATTGCGGCTCTGGACGAAGAGGATTTCGCTGCCGCCTCCCCCAAGGAGCGCCTGCTGGAGGCATTGATGTGCCGATTGGACGTCTTGGCCCCACATCGTACCGCGTTCCGTGAATTCGGCTCTCAGGCGTTGCGCTGCCCGAACACCGTTGCACGCACGTTTGGCCGCATTCAAACGTCGATGGGAAACGTGTTGGACGCGGCGGGATTGGCAGGCAGCGAATTTGAGCGAGCTGTTCGTGCTACGGCGCTTGCGTATGTCTGGATCCGGACATGCCGCCGGTGGCTTCTCGACGAGGAAGAACGTGGCCTGGATTCCGTGTTTGCGATGCTGGACCAAGAACTCAGCCGGATCGAGTCCTTGGCGCGCTGCCTGGAAGGATTTGCACCACGCAACCCGACTTAGGCCACCTCCCGGTCTGTCACGACAACCTGCTGCCGATGCGAAACGGTCTCCGGCCCGGCAGACCCGTTCCCTCCAGCCCGGTGCTACCGGCCGACTTCTGCGCGGGCCTCGGGTGTTCCGGAGTACAAGCGCTGCGCCCTCCGCTCGAACTCGTGGACCATGCGCTGCACGGCAACGCCAAAGAGCGGTGACATGGCCTTCGAAAATACGGTTGAACGAAATTCGAAATCGACCTCGAAATCGATCTCGGTCTTTTGCCGGTCCAGCTCCTGGAAACGCCAGTGGTTGACCAGGTAACGAAACGGCCCGCGGACGAGTTTCACGTCAATGCTAGTTGGCCTGTGGTGCGTGATCCTGCTGCAGTAGCTGGCGCGAAGCAGGTGGAAACCAATGGCCAGGTCGGCCTCGAAACCGTCCTCGTGCTTGGCGGTGATGGCTGCGCCCCGGCACCAGGGGAGGAACTCCGGGTATTTCTCGACATCGACAACAAGGTCGAACAGTTGCTCCGGCGTAAACGCAGAAACCCTGCGTTCAGCATGTCGCGGCATCCGTACTACCCGGTTCAGGCGCCGGACGTGCGCACTTGGCAGGCGTGGTCGGTACCGTGCCCGGGGGGCGTGCCTGTTCTGGAACGGCGTGCCGCTCGCAGTCTTCGGAAGTCCTGATCTGCGTGATAGGAGGAACGGGTCAGCGGAGAAGCCGATACCAGGAGGAAACCGCGCATGCGGGCTTCTGCCTCCAGCACCGCAAATTCCTCGGGAGAGACGAAACGCTCGATCGGATGATGTCCGAGCGTTGGCTGCAAGTACTGCCCAATCGTCAGGAAATCGACATCGTGTGCGCGCATGTCGTCCATGACCGCCAGGACTTCCGCGTCGGTCTCCCCCAATCCGACCATGAGCCCCGACTTGGTGAAGATCCGCGGGTTCAGTGCCCGAATCCGCACGAATAGTCCCAGGCTGTGGGCATAGTCGGCAGCGCGCCGAACCGTCCGGTAGAGACGTGGAACAGTTTCCAGATTGTGATTGAACACGTCCGGCGCCGCCTCGGCGATAACTTCCAAGGCACCGGCTTTCCGCTGAAAATCCGGGGTCAAGACCTCTACGGTCGCCCCGGGACTTGTGGCGCGGATGGCGCCGATGCAGGCCGCGAAATGACCCGCACCGCCGTCGACCAGGTCATCGCGGTCGACTGACGTGATCACCACGTGGGTGAGACCCAGAGCCGCCACCGCATCTGCAAGCCGCTGAGGCTCGCCGAGGTCAACGGGCTGTGGTCGTCCTGTAGCGATATTGCAAAACGCGCACTTGCGGGTGCAAATCTCCCCGAGCACCATCATGGTCGCGTGACCCTGGCTCCAGCATTCGCCGATATTCGGACAGGCGGCTTCTTCGCACACCGTCCGCAAGCTCAGCCCGTGAACCAGGTCCTTCGTCCTTCGATAGCCTTCGGAAGTGGGCGCCTTGACACGAATCCAGGGCGGCTTCCGGGACGGCTTCGCACCGGACGCAGGTGCCAGATGGGCAGTACTGATGTAACCGGTTCGTGGATGCATGCTCGACCTCAACGATCTAATGGGGTCTGCGTTCGGCGCGCTTCAAGCCGCAGCTACAGTCCGGCCGTCGGACCCAACCGACCGCGCTTCCAGGCTCCGTCCGTTCCAGCCGGGAACGCCCGGCGACGGCGAACCCCCGGCCTTCAGATATGGATCGCACGGCTGAATGCCTGCAGCGTCGATTCATGCATCATCTCTGACAGCGTTGGGTGCGGAAATACGGTATGCATCAAGTCCAGTTCGGTCGCTTCCATTGTTCTGGCAATCGCAAATCCCTGAATCAGTTCAGTCACTTCTGTGCCGATCATATGGGCACCGAGAAGTTCTCCGGTCGATTCATCAAAGACTGTCTTCATGAGCCCCTCGGCCTCGCCCAGCGCGATGGCCTTGCCGTTGGCGAGGAACGGAAACCTTCCGACCTTGACGTCGTGTCCGGCCGCCGCCGCTGCCGCCTCCGTCAATCCGATACTGGCAATCTGCGGGCGACAATAGGTGCACGCCGGAATGCGGGCCGTATCCGGTGGATGAGGTTCCATTCCCGCGATGCCTTCAACACACGCGATTCCTTCGTGACTGGCCTTGTGAGCCAGCCAGGGCGGCCCGGTAACGTCCCCGATCGCATGAATGCCCGGAACCCCGGTCGCTCCGAGCGAATTCGTCTTGATGTGCCCTCGTTCGACCTCAACCCCCGCCGCTTCGAGGCCGATCTCTTCCACGTTGCCCGTGATTCCAACCGCCAGGATCAGCTTGTCGACAGCGACCGTGTCCGTCGTCTTGTCGCCAAGCTCGACCGCCACGTGGAGCGCCCGTCCTTTCGTTTGGACAGACTGGACGGCGGAATTCGTGAGTAGCCGCATGCCCTGCGAACGAAAGATCTTTTCGGCAAGCGCGGAAATCTCGGCATCCTCGTTGGGTACGATCCGATCCTGCACCTCCACCACGGTAACTTCCGACCCCAAGTCCCGGAAAAAGCTTGCGAATTCCATGCCGATGGCGCCGGATCCAACAACCAGGAGGCGCTTGGGAACGGCGTCCGGCAACAAGGCTTCTCGGTAGGTCCAAATTCGCTTGCCGTCGGGCTCGATACCCGGCAATGCCCGCGCCCGCGCGCCGGTCGCAATGATCGTATGGGAAGCCGACAACAGCTGCTCGTCTGCACCGTCCCGCTCTACCCGGACGCGGCCGTCCCCAGCAAGCGACCCGGTTCCTTCGATCACGTCCACTTTGTGCTTCTTCAGCAGGTGCCCGACGCCGCGGGCGAGCTGATCAGCCACCGTTCGGCTTCGCCCGACGAGCTTGCCTACATCGAGCTTTACTTGACCAAATGAGAAGCCGTGCGTTTCGGCTTCAGCCAGCACGTGACGGATCTCCGCGCTCCGCAGCAGCGCCTTGGTCGGGATACAGCCCCAGTTGAGGCAAATGCCCCCCAGGTGCTCCCGTTCCACCACCACGGCCCGCATTCCCAGCTGGGCAGCACGGATAGCGGCCACGTATCCTCCCGGGCCGCCTCCGATGACGGCGACGTCGTACTCGGTTTGCGACACGGTTCTACACCAGCATCAATGCAGGGTGCTCGATGAACGATCGGAGTTCGGCCAACCAGCGGGCACCGACTGCCCCGTCGATTACCCGGTGGTCTCCCGACAGAGTCAGAGTCATCACGGGTGCAGACTTGACCGTGCCATCGCGCGCGATCGGTCTCTCGGTGGCCGCACCCACGGCCAGAATCCCGCCCTGAGGCGGATTGATCACGGCTGTGAAAGCCTCAATGCCAAACATGCCCAGATTGGACACGCTGAACGTGCCACCCTGATACTCATCGGGCATCAACTTGCCGGATCGCGTCTTGTCCACGAGCGCCCGAACCTCGCCGGCAATCTCAAGAATCCCCTTGCGATCGGTGTTTCTTACAACCGGCGTAAAGAGCCCGTCATCGACCGCAACCGCAACCGCGACATGGATCTGTCGATGTCGCACGATGTGGTCGCCTCCCCAGGCCGAATTCACCTGAGGCACGCGTCGCAAGGCCATCGCCGTGGCCTTGACGACCAGATCATTCACGGTGACCCGCCGTTCCCGCTCCAGGTCCGCGTTGATGCGCCGCCGAAGATCAAGAAGGGCACCCGCGTCAGCATCCGCCTCCAGATAGAAATGCGGAATCGTCTGCTTGGCTTCCAGAAGCCGGGCGGCAATGACCCTCCTGACGTTGCTGAGTTCGATTCGTTCCGGCGGCTGTTCGGCCTCGCTCGCTGCAGGCACGGTGCCAGCCTGGAGGACCCGGTCAATATCTGCCTTGACGATTCGTCCATGCGGTCCGGACCCGCGGATGGATCCCAGATCAAGTCCCGATTGTGCCGCCATGCGGCGCGCCAGCGGGCTTGCCGCGACGCGGTCCGGTTTCGACGCCGGCTGCTCCAGTGCTGCGATCACCGGCGCTGGTGCCGGGGCTGAAACGGCTCCGGTTGACGTCTCCGCGGCAGGCACAGGTGCGGGAGCGGCCGATTCCGTGCTTGCAGCTGACTGAGGCTCGGATTGGTCGTCGAGACCGGCCGTTGCGTCCTCCAGAGCCTGTGAATCCTCTCCCTCGCCCATCAGAACCGCAATTACGGAATTGACGGCAACGCCCTCCGTTCCGTCCGCGACGAGAATTTTGCCCAGCGTGCCCTCATCAACCGCCTCGACTTCCATCGTTGCCTTGTCAGTCTCGATTTCTGCAATCACGTCCCCCGGCTCGACGCCTTCACCCTCCTTCTTGAGCCATCGGGCAAGCGTCCCTTCCGTCATGGTTGGCGATAGCGCCGGCATCCGGATCAGTGTCGGCATGATTCAGGTTCCCCTGGCGGCCCGTGGCCTTCAGACATCGACGTAGCACGCTTCGCGTGCAACGCGGACAACAGTTTCGACGTCTGGAAGGGCCAAGGCCTCGAGATGTGCCGCATACGGCATGGGCACTTCCGCTCCGCTTACCCGCCTCGGTGGGGCATCCAGTGCATCAAACGCCTCGGCACTGACAGTCGCAATGACCTCGGCTCCGATTCCGCAGCTGGGCCACCCTTCCTCTACACATACGATTCTGTGCGTCCGCTGGACCGAGCCAAGCACGGTTACGCGGTCAAGCGGTCGCAGGGTCCGAAGGTCGATGACCTCTGCCTCGATATCCTGGTCCGCAAGCGTTTCAGCCGCGGCCAGTATTGCGGAAACCCCGCGGGACCAGCTTACCAGCGTCACATCCCGTCCCGGCCGGACGATCCTTGCTCGACCCAGCTCCGCCACGTGCTCCCCATCAGGCACCTGGCCCGTGTCGCCATAGAGCAACTCGTGCTCGAGAAACACGACCGGATCAGGATCTCGAATCGCAGCCGTCAACAATCCCTTCGCATCGGCAGCATCGAACGGTGCCACCACCTTGAGGCCGGGCACGTGCGCGTACCAGGCCCCATAGTCCTGGCTGTGCTGGGCGGCCACCTGCGAGGCGGCGCCATTCGGCCCACGAAAGACAACGGGCAAGCTCACGCGGCCACCAGACATGTATCTGGTCTTCGCTGCTGAATTGACGATTTGATCAACTGCCTGCATCGCGAAGTTCCACGTCATGAACTCGACGATCGGACGCAGGCCCATCATCGCGGCACCCACGCCGACGCCCGCGAATCCGGCTTCAGTAATCGGGGTGTCGACCACACGCTCCGGCCCGAACTCCTGCAGCAGTCCCTGACTGACCTTGTAGGCACCCTCGTATTCGGCCACCTCCTCGCCCATCAGGAACACAGATTCGTCTCGTCGCATCTCCTCGGCCATCGCGTCCCGAATGGCTTCGCGCACGGATATCTCGCGCATTGGACGTCAGCTGCCGGCGGAATAGATATCGGTCATGAGTTCAGCGGGGTCCGCGTCCGGCATGGCTTGCGCCGCTGTAACGGCCTCCATCACCATTGCCCGGATTTCACGATCCACCGCTTTCAGCTGATCGGCGTCGACCACCCCGGCGTTCACGAGCAGATCGGCCACGCGCGAAATCGGGTCCCGTTCCTCTCGGACCTTCTGCACTTCCTCACGGGTCCGGTATAGAGCAGGATCCGACATGGAATGGCCGCGGTAGCGATAGGTCTTCATCTCCAGGAGCATCGGTCCCCGCCCGGAACGGGCATGTTCCAGCGCCGTCAATCCTGCCCGCTCCACAACGACCGGATCCATTCCGTCGACTTCCTGCCCGGGAATTCCGAATGACTCACCCCGTTTGTGCAGGTCGGAAACCGCGCTGGCTCGATCGACGGCAGTCCCCATTCCATACTGGTTGTTCTCGACCACGTACACGATCGGCAGCTTCCAGAGTGCCGCCATGTTGAAGGCTTCAGCCACCTGCCCCTGACTGATCGCGCCATCCCCGAAGTACGTCACGCATACTCGGTCGGTTTTCCGATACTTGAGGGCGAAAGCGATTCCTGTTCCAAGTGGAACCTGGGCTCCGACGATGCCATGGCCGCCGTAGAAGTTCCGGGCGGGATCAAACATGTGCATCGAGCCGCCCTTCCCTCCCGAAACCCCGTCGGCCTTGCCCAGCAGCTCCCCGATCACCAGTTCCGGAGCAACCCCTCGGACAACCATGTGCGCGTGACAGCGGTAGGCGGTGATGACGGGATCATCGGACCGGGTCGCGCGCTCCATCCCCACGGCGACCGCCTCCTGACCGATGTAGAGATGGCAAAATCCGCCGATCTCGCCCATGGCGTATAGCTGTCCGATCCGCTCTTCCAGTCGTCGCAGAAGCAGCATCCGGCGGTGGATGTCGAGCAGCTCACCCGGTGGCAAGCCCAAATCCACCTGCTCATGCCCATTGGGCATCGGTTCATATGCTGCCGCTGACCGGGCCGCGAGACTTGCCAGCGGCGAGAGTTCTCGCGCCCCTTCTTCCAACCGTTTCGAAGCGGCCATCAGGAACTACCCCGCGGGCCTGAGCCGATCACTGTCCGGCTTCGTCTGAATCAATTACGAACACGTATTCGTCGGGCCTGGCCCAGCCCAGCATGACGCGGACCCGCTCCTCCAGAAGGTCCAGGTCCAGCGAGTTCCGCGACAGCCTGGAAACCCGATCCTCCAGGCGGTCGTGAACCACCTGAAGTTCCGCCACCGTGCTTTCGGCCGCTTGAATTTCGCGTTTCTGTTCGAGCAGCGCATTCGGGGCGAAATCACCCCTGAGCACGTGGAACGCGACATAGCCGATCACGGCCACTAGTGCCGCCCGGCGAATCAGGCCGACGAACCGATTCCGCCGGTCGAGGCGGTTGCCCGGGCGCGTGTTCCGCGATTGCACCCGCGGGTACCGATCCGTGCGGAGCGGCGGGACCGCAGTGCCTTCAAGCGGTTTCCTTTGCATCTGGTCTATGCCGCCGTATGTGTCGCTGCCGGCAGTGCTGTCGCACCCCGCAAGAGGCGGCCGGGCCGCGCACCCGTAAATTCGCCCATCGACCGCACCTCCACCCCAGAGGCAATCGTGTGAAGGTATCCCTCTGCACCCTGCAGGAGACGTTTCCCGCCGGCAGGAAGATCATAAACGATTTCGGGCCGCGTCACCTTCAGGGAATCGAAGTCGATGACGTTGATGTCGGCACGGAACCCTGGTCTCAGCTGCCCCCGATCGTGCAGGCCGTACGAACTGGCTGTTGCCATTGTCTGCTTGTGCACCAGGTGCTCCAGGGGCAGGCCCGGCCCCTTGACGCGGTCGCGAGCCCAGTACGACAGCAGAAAGGTTGGGTAACCCGCATCGCACAGCGTCGCAACGTGTGCACCCCCGTCCCCTAGGCCGCATACGGTGTGTGGTGATTCCAGCAACGTGCGGATAACGGTCAAGTTTCCGTCAGCGTAATTCTCAAACGGGAAGAACAACAATCCCTTGCCGTCGGATTTGAGCATGAGTTCAAGCGCGAGGTCCCACGGCGATCGTTTCGCCGCAACCGCCCTCGCATGAACGGTTTCGTCCGGTACGGGTTCATAGTCGAACCCCGGCGTGAACTCGGAGGCCCGGGTCAGCCCGTAGTCCATGAACTTGGTGTACGGGTCCGTTGGCCGCTCTTCGACCAGCCGTCTTTGCAGGTCCGGAACTTGCAGGGCCGTGATGCGGTCTCGTGGCGACAGACCTGTTATCGACTCCCAAGCCGGGTGCGTCTTGAACGGATTCATGCTGGTTTCCAGGCCCATCATCACGCCGATAGGACGGCATCCGACCTGGCCTTTGACTTGCAGCCCAGCCTGATTCGAGCGCTCGATGGCCCCCAGCGTTTCCCGCCACAACTCGGGCTCACGGTCGATCTGGAGCAGCAGCACCGAGAGCGGGCGCCCCGAACGCCGGGCGACCTCTTCCAGGACCACGTACTCGCCTGGACCGAAATCCGTGTTGCACTGAAAGACTCCTGCCCCCGCCCTCCGCATGGCCTCCGCCAATCCGGCCAGCTCTGCGCGGTCGGCCGACAGACCAGGCGTCATGCGGCCATCGGCGGCTCTGTGCTTGGTCGTCCTTGACGTCGAGATCCCGACCGCGCCGGCGCGTAGCGCCGCTTCCGCCAGATCGCACATCCGAGAAATTTCATCTTCCGTGGGTGCCGCTTCGTGGTCGGCGCCGCGCTCCCCCATCACGTAGAACCGGAGCACGCCGTGTGGGATCTGCGCCGCGACATCCATTGTCCGAGGGGTTTCAGCCAGGACGTCCATGTACTCGGGAAACGATTCCCACCGAAAATCAACGCCTTCCGCCAAGACCGTACCCGGGATGTCCTCTACCCCCTCCATCAGGTTAATGAGATAGGGCTCGCTGCCCGGACGCACCGGAGCGAAGCCGACCCCGCAATTTCCGAACACCGTCGTGGTCACGCCGTGCAGGGAGGAGGGCGTCAGCTCAGCATCCCAAGTCGCCTGGCCGTCGTAGTGCGTATGAATGTCCACCCAACCGGGCAGCACCAGTGCTCCGTCCGCATCGATGGTCCGTCTTGCTGGACCGTCCACGCTCCCGACTGCCGCCACGATGTTTCCCTGCACCGCAACGTCGGCAGTCCGAGCCTTGGCACCGGTGCCGTCAACAACGGTGCCGCCCTTAATCAAGAGATCGTGCATCTGGAGAATCTTACCGACTGCTGACGGCCTTCATAGTAGCCCGGTCAATTGGAGCGAGACAAACACGCAGCCACCGGTGCGCTCTTGCCAACCCTAGTTTCGAAACACGGTCGGCCGAACCTTGGCAGCACTTCGCAGCCGATCGGTTCGCTTTACCGGCGAGCATCCGCAGTGGCGGCCGATCGGGGGATACACCTGCTCCGCGCTGTCGTCATGAAATGCAGCTACATTCCGTTTGGGACGTGACGGAACGGAGTACCACCATGTCTGAGGAACGCTACCAGCAGGGCCTTGAAATTCGGAGAAAAGTCCTGGGAGATCGGTATGTTGATCGGGCCACTGGGCACAGTGATCCACTGACGGACGATTTTCAGAATCTGCTCACCGAGTACTGCTGGGGCGGTGTCTGGGGCCGCGACGGGCTGAGCATGGCGCGCCGCAGTCTCAACAACCTCTGCATACTGGCCACTCTGGGCCGAGACGAAGAATTCGAGTTGCACGTTCGAGGTGCGCGTCGCAACGGATGCACGTGGGATGAGATACGAGAGACCCTCATCCAGGTCGCCGTCTACAGCGGGATGCCGGCAGGAGTTGCAGCCTTCCGGATTGCGAAACGGGTCAGGGACGAGGAACAAGCAGGCACGACGCCTTCATGACCGACGAACCGCTGATCATGCTTGATTATCGGGGGCTGCGGTGCCCGCTGCCCGTCATTCGGGCACGGAAGGCGTTGCGGCGCGTGTCGTCCGGCAGTGAAGCCCTAGTGACCACCGACGATTCGTCCGCACCGGCCGACTTTACGGCCTTTTGCGAGATCGCCGGCCACGAGCTCCTCGGAATTGTCGAGCGTGATGGGGTGTTCGAAATCCGGTTACGTACGGGGCGTAAGGGGCGATAGCGCAAGACTTGTCTTCCGGCAGCAGCAGGCCCCGCTGTCCGCCGAGAAGATGATCAGTCAGGCAACTGCGTAAGGAATCCCCTGGCGGCTTCAACGTCGAGCTGGAACGCCACTCCCGCCCCCTCCTCCTCTTCGAGTCCACCCGCCTCCGTGATGGCTGCCAGGACATGTTCAGCCCGACTGGCTGCCACCACGAACATCAGGGCGTCGCACATCAGTTGCGTGTCCATGCCAAGGAACGTCTTCGCGGGCGCGCGGCCCTCGCCACGCGCCTGGTGGATGACGGTAATGCCCGTAGCCCCGGCCGCCCGTGCCGCTTCCTGCAAATCCTCCGTGCGGGTATCGGGAACGATGGCAATGATGAGCTTCAGTTTCATGGGGTCCTCTAGCGTGGTCTGGTCCAGCGACGGTAACGCAGCAGCCAAGCCGCCGTCCACGCATAGGCCAGTACCGAAATGATCGGAAAGAGGCTGGCGAAGGCAATCAGTCCAAACCCATCGACAAGCGGGCTACGGCCCGGAATCGCGGCGGCCAGGCTGATTCCCAGCGCCGAAACCACGGGAACAGTCACCGTCGAAGTGGTGACGCCGCCGGAATCGTAGGCAATCGGGATCATGACCCGCTGCGCCCAAATTGTCTGTGCGGCAACCAACAGGTAACCCGCCATGATGTACCAGTGGAGTGGCGTGCCCGAAACGATCCGATAGGTTCCAAGCGCCACCCCGACTGCGACTCCCAGGGCAACCGCCAGTCGGAGCGGAAACGCCCGAATCGTGCCGGCGGACACCTGTTCCGCCTTGATGGAGACCGTGATCAATGCCGGTTCGGCGACCGTGGTGGCAAACCCGATCGCCGCTGCAAAGACGTACACCCACAGGTACGCGCTGGGAGGCCCGATCTCGCCTTCCGCCAGCCCCAGGAATTCAGGCGCTGTCAATTGGGCAGCCATGCTTCGGCCCAAGGGAAACAAGGCGCTTTCCAGTCCGGCACCGAAGAGGGCCAGCCCGGCAACGACGTAGCCCAGGCCGATCAGTTTCCTGCCGGGATGACGCAACGGGCGACGCAACACCACGATCTGAAAAACAAACAGGAGAAGAATGATCGGGAGCACATCCGAGAGCGTCTGCAGCAGGGCAGGCACGAGGTCGGCGGCTGCCTGACCGATACCGGTCACGACACCATTCCGTAACCGAGCACAAAGATGATCGGAAAGAGACTCGCGAGCGCAATCATTCCGAAACCGTCCGTGACAGGGCTTCGGCCGCGGATCCCCGTCGACAATCCCACCCCGAGCGCGGCTACGAGGGGAACCGTGATGGTCGACGTGGTCACGCCACCCGCGTCGTACGCTATTCCAACAAATTCAGGCGGTGTGAATGCCGTCATAACCAAAACCACCATGTAGCCACCGATCACGATGAAGTGGATCGGCCAGCCGCGGATGATGCGCATTACCCCCAGCACGATCGATGAGCCCACGGAGACGGCAACAACCTGCCGAAGCCGATTGGACCAGTGTTCGATTGCTACCGGCGTCGCTTCGATCATGTCGGCCTCGGCGGCAATCTTGCCGGCCTCACCTGCCACCGCGATCAATGCCGGTTCGGCAACCGTGGTTCCGAAACCCAAGCCGAACGCAAAGACCAGCAGCCACGGCACGCTCGCTTTCGCCGTGAGAGCGTTCGCCATGTCTTCCCCGATGGGGAACAGGCTGGTCTCAAGCCCGTGAATGAACATGGCCAGCCCCAGGACGACGAAGACCAATCCCAGCAGGATGGATTCGAAGTCGGGCAGCGGTTGGCGAAAGATGACGAACTGGAAGAAAGCAACGACACCGATCAGCGGCGCCAGGTCACGACCGGCACCCGCGAACAGACGCAGGAACCGCCGGAGCGCCCGTCCCGAGGCAGATGCGCTGCGACGCACTGGCTGCAAAGCAGGTGAAGACGGAATCCGCATGCCGACACCCGCTCGTCGCACGTTCCGACGTGTCATGCCCACAGTCGGATCAGAAGTCAACCAGGGTGCCTATGTCAGGCTCTGGAGGGCCGTGCAGCGCAGTCGTTACGGGGTTTCCCTGGCTGCGTACGATCGCCGATGCGGCACTGCACAAGCCGTTCCACACCATCGGGCGGTCCGCCGCCAGCAACCGGGGCGATCGGGCGCGTACCGCCGAGCGGCTCCCTGCACGCCATCGTCGGCAGCGCGCAGGAACACTACGGCAACCCTCTTCATTCAATCATTACATTACCCGTGCAACATGATATTCTAATTACCGTTATCCACATATTTATTCGATCATTCTCATCTGACCCCGGGTCGCTCTTTGCCCGCCTGAACGCCGCAGAAATCCGTAGGAATGCCGGACGCAATGCCGGGGCATGACCAAGCTTTCCGGGAGGCTTGCCGCATGCGCCAGAGCACCAAGCACACGGCAGCGAGGACGGGCGATCGCCGCCTGTCAGAAGAGCCCTTCGACCTGACCCTCTGCGTCCAGACGGATACGATTTGCCGCGGGCTCCCGTGGCAGACCAGGCATCGTCATCATGTTTCCGCAGATCGCCACGAGGAATTCTGCGCCTGCAGCGATTCTGACTTCGCGCACGGAGAGGGTGTGTCCGGTCGGCGCTCCCTTGCGGGCAGGATCCGTGGAAAAACTGTACTGCGTCTTGGCCATGCACACCGGATAATTCCGGTAGCCCTCGTCCTCGAATCGTTCAATCTGCGACCGAACGCCAGGGGGCGCGGATGCCGATGCAGCCCCGTAGATTTCCCGTGCAATCAGCTCGATCTTTTCCCAAAGTCCCAGGTCATCGGGATAGAGGGGGCGAAACGACGTCGAGCTGCCCTCAATCTGGTCCAGCACGCTCCGGGCAAGCAACTCTGTGCCGGCACTGCCGTCCGCCCAATGCGTGCAGGGAACTGCCGCCGTTCCGCGTGCAGCGCAGTAGTCCTGGATCGCCGCGATCTCCGACTGCGTGTCGCTGGTAAAGCAATTCACCGCAACCACCGCCGGTACACCGAACTTCGCAACATTGTCCAGATGCCGGCCGAGATTCTCGAGACCCCTCTTGACGGCCTCGAGATCCTCGCTCCCCAGATCCTTCACCGCCACGCCGCCATGCATTTTCAGCGCCCGCACCGTGGCGACCACAACGGCGGCGGTCGGCGTGAGGCCCACCTTTCGACACTTGATGTCAAAGAATTTCTCAGCTCCGAGGTCGGCTCCGAACCCCGCCTCGGTCACCACGTAGTCCGCAAGCTTCAACGCGGCGCGAGTCGCGATCGCCGAATTGCAGCCATGGGCGATGTTGGCGAACGGTCCCCCGTGCACGAACGCCGGATTGTTCTCCAGCGTCTGGACCAGGTTCGGCATCAACGCGTTCTTGAGCAGCACCGCCATCGCGCCGTCCGCCTGTAGGTCCCGCGCGCGGCGGGGTTCGCGCTCCCGGGTCCGCCCAACGACAATGTTGCCCAACCGCCGCTCGAGGTCGGCAATGCCCTCGGCCAGGCAGAAGATAGCCATGACCTCCGATGCCACGGTGATGTCGAACCCCGACTGCCGCGGAAAGCCGTTGCTGACGCCGCCCAAGGACAGCACCACGTCGCGCAGGGCCCGGTCGTTCATGTCCACGACCCGGCGCCACCCCTCCCGCCGCGCGTCAAGCTGCAGCGCGTTTCCCCAGTACACGTGATTGTCGACCATCGCGGCCAGGAGGTTGTGGGCTGCACCGATGGCATGGAAATCGCCGGTAAAGTGGAGGTTGATGTCCTCCATCGGGACCACCTGCGCGTAACCACCACCGGCAGCGCCCCCCTTGAGCCCAAAGCACGGTCCAAGGCTGGGCTCCCGGAGGCAAATCGCCGCGCGCTTGCCAACGCGGTTGAGGGCGTCGCCCAGCCCGACCGTCGTGGTGGTCTTGCCTTCTCCGGCGGGAGTGGGCGTGATGGCCGTCACCAGCACGAGCCTGCCGTCGGGGCGTTCGGATAGTGAGTCGATGAAATCCAGGTCGAGTTTGGCGACGCTTCGACCCCATGGCACCAGGTGCCTTGCAGGAATCTGCAGCCTTTCGCCAACTTCCTGGATGGGAAGAAGGTTTGCGGCACGCGCAATCTCGATATCGCTGGTCTGGGGCATGGGCTTGGCCTGCTGCGGTCAGTGCTGCAAGTCGCCCGACCGGAAAGCCAGCATTCCTAGCATGCCGACGCAGGGTTGGGAATTCGGCTCCAGCTAGCAGGAAAGCCCACCGGAGCCTCCAGTACCGCGAACGTTGGGCGAAGGACCGGGGCCACACGGGCCTACCCCACCATGCCGCCACCTCGACATCCCCACTTCATCTCCTTCTGGTGAATCCACTCGTGTGGATCGCCACTGTGCAGCGCCTGGTCATCCTGCCGGCAGTCATCAGTCCAGGACCGCACCTAGGTCGATCGCGGGAACAGACACAGCCGCATCACTGGAGCCGCCAACCACGTGCGGCGAGGATGTCCGAGAACCCTTCCATCCGGGACGCCTTCTCGTGAAGGATTCGGACGACCCTGCGCTCATCGGCGATGAAGAAGTGAAGCTCGGAATACATGCAACCGGACGGACAATCCCCCCACGCCTCGCGGAACACCAGGAACCATTCGCCGTTCGAGCGCAACACCTGGATCCCAGGGCTATCTCCCGTCGGAGCGTCCGGTGACGCAACGATCATCCCGTCAACGGCTTCGTATCGCGCCGCAACGCCGGGAACGTCCAAGTTCGAATCGAATTCAACCACGAATATGTCCGGCAGGTGGGGAAACGTTGTCATCGCCCGCAGGCCGACGGCCCGATTGAGCGCATCGAACTCTGTGTGGCCGGTGCAAAACGGCGCGAGAGTACCGCGTTCTCCAAGCGCCCGCAGGACTCTCCCGCCCAGTGATGGGTCCGAATGCAAGATCAGCCGTCCAGGTTGCCAGAGCGGGTGAGCCGTGACCGCTGCCATGTCGGGCCAAGACGTTCTGATGCGGGCCAAAATCCCGTCGAGACTCACGACGAGAGCAGCCCGATCAGGCCCGCTTTCGGTCCCGGGGCGTACATCGGGGTCACGGGCGCGGGTCAAAGTGTGCCGGAGCAGCACCAGACTCTCCGGCTCGGGCGGCGATGGAGATGCGCCGTGCAAGACCGTCGGGGCGTCATCTTGGCATTGGGCCAGCGCCTGCGCGCTTGCCAACAGGCAACTGGAGGCTGCCAGGACCAGGACACCCTTGACCCACGACTTTTCAAGAGCACTGGCGATCCTGATGGTCATGGTCAATCCCATGCCGCGGATTGTAACGGCCCCATGGGTCGCTCCTGCCCCAAGGGACCTCCGACGGTTTCGTCATCGAGGCAGGCTCACCATGCCGCGCGCTATCGGCGATACGGACAACCCGTGCCCAGGAGTGGAACCGTCAGGTCGCCCGAATATCCTGTATGCATTGCGTTGCCGATGGCGCGGCTCCTGGAGGCATGAGACACGCAATGCAGGCGGACGCGCAGAAGGACCACCCGCTGTACCTGACGACGAAAGAGGTGGCAGCGCTGCTCCGTGTAAAGGAACGCAAGGTCTACGATCTGGCTGCGAGCGGTGGAATTCCTCACCGCAGGGTCACCGGAAAGTTGCTCTTCCCCAGTGCCGAGATCCTGGCGTGGATCGAGGGCGCGGGCACATCCGTGCCCCGGGAACGGCCCGCGGTGCTTACCGGTTCGCATGATCCGCTGCTTGACTGGGCGGTGAGAGAATCCGGTTCAACTCTGGCAACCCTCTTCAACGGCAGCGTCGACGGCCTCAAGCGATTCTCCGAAGGGCGGGCGGCCCTGGCCGGAATCCATATCCCGGAACACCGGGGCTGGAACGTGCAGACGGCGGAGGAGATGGGGATCCGCGCCAGCGTTCTCATCGCATGGGCAGTGCGTGCGCGGGGATTGATCCTGTCGGACCGGGTGCAGGGCGAAGTGACGCAAATGGCCGACCTTAAAGGGAAACGGGTCGCCCTCCGCCAGCCGGGAGCAGGCGCCGCCGCGATCTTCGAGGATCTGCTGGCCAAAGCGGGGTTAACACTGAACGACCTGGTCCCATCCAGTGGCCTTGCCCGGACCGAAAGCGATGCAGCCGCAGCAGTGGCAGCCGGTGAAGCCGATGCCGCGATGGGAATCGAAGCGATGGCACGCCAGTTCCACCTGCCGTTCCTGCCGCTCGTCGAGGAGCGGTTCGACCTGTTGATCAATCGCCGGGCGTATTTCACGGAACCCGTACAGACACTGCTGGGATTTGCCCGCAACGAACCTCTGCGGCGCAAGGCTGCATCCATGGGCGGCTACCGTCTGGCCGACCTCGGGACGGTGCGCTGGCTGTCGCCGTAGGGCCCCCGTCGGACCGCCACCGATCGATACATGTACCGGCCAGACGTTGCCCAATAATGCAGCGATCAGTGGGCTCCGGTCAGGGCACAGCGCCTATGGCGCCCGTCGGGCGTTCGGGAAAAACACTTGCCGCCCGTCGACCTTGTAGGACGCGATTGCGGTCTGGCCGTCGCTGGAAAGAACCCAGTCGACGAACTGCTTGCCCCACTTGGCCTTTACCCGTGGGTGTTTGTTCGGATTCACCAAGATAATGCCGTACTGGTTGAAGAACCGCGGATCGCCTTCGACCATGACCCGATAGCCATGCTTGTTGCCGAAACTGATCCAGGTTGCCCGATCGACCATGGTGTAGGCACCCAGTCCAATCGCGGTATTGAGGGTCGCCCCCATGCCTGAACCGGTTTCGCGGTACCAGGAACCCGAATCGGCGACCGCATCCACTCCTGCTTGACGCCAGAGCCGCAATTCGGCCTTGTGCGTACCGCTGTCGTCTCCGCGCGAGGCAAACAGCGCATTCGAATCGGCAATCCTCGACAAGGCGACCACGGCATCGGTCGTCCCGGCCACGCCGGCGGGATCAGCGGGCGGGCCGACAATGATGAAATCGTTGTACATGACGTCCGCCCGACTGACGCCATGGCCATCCGCAACGAACTCGTTCTCTGCGACCCTGTCATGGACAAACAGTACGTCGCCGTCGCCATTCGCCGCATTCTTGATCGCCTGGCCGGTTCCCACCGCAACCACGCGCACCTCGATGCCGGTCTTCTTCTTAAACACCGGAAGGATGCGATCGAACAGGCCTGAATGATCGGTCGATGTGGTCGACTGAACGACAATGAACTTCTCGGTCGCGGACGACCGGTCGCTTTGCCCGAAGATCGCCACTGCGACGACAGCCAGGCCGAGCAGCATCCTTCTGGTCATGACGTCCGCCCTTGCTCCGAGAAGTTGCCGTTATGACGATGAATCCAGGTACAGGCGCCCTTCGAGCCAGGCCCGGGCCGCTTCCGAACGCGGCGCATTGAGAACGTCGGACACGCGACCGGTTTCAACAACGCGACCGGCATGCATGAACACCAGATCGTCACCCAGCCGTCGCGCCTGTCCCACATCGTGCGTCGCAAGGACGATCGTGACTCCGTCGGCATGGGCCTCCCGAATGAGCTGCTCTACTGCGTGGGTGGAGACCGGATCAAGGCTTGCCGTCGGCTCGTCAAGAAACAGTATCCGCGGTGCGCAGGAGAGCGCTCGGGCAACAGCGAGACGCTGTTGTTCGCCCGCGGACAGCACGCGGGCCTGCCGGGCGGCCAGTCCTTCGAGTTGCGCCCGCTGCAAGGCCTCGGTCTCTCTCATGGTGCGTTCCGAGCCTGTAAAGCCCCGCACTGCGAGGGCGAAACGAAGATTGGCGATGACCGACCGGCGCAGCATGACCGGCCGCTGAAACACCATCGCCTGTGCGTGTCGACCTCTGCGGTCGAGTGGCCGGCCTCGCCAGAGCACCTCTCCTCTCGTTGGCGGGATGAGACCGTGCAGGAGCCGGAGCAGCAGGCTCTTGCCGGTCCCGTTGGCGCCCATGATCATCGTCCGCCTGCCCGCGCGGATGTCGATGTCGATCCGATCGATGAGCCGCCTGCCACCGGCGTCGAAGCAGAGTGTGCGCGTCTCAAGGAGCACCTCGGGTGATGCCGCGCGCTGCGTCTCTTCGCGCCAGGCGGGTGCTGGCGAACGCACATTGAATTCCGTTTCAAGCATACGTCACCCGCGCTGCCGTAGCCCTGAATGTCATCACGGCCCCGTTCACGATCAAGGCGATGGTGAGAAGGACGACGCCTAGGGCCAGGGCGACTTCAAGGTTGCCCTTCGAGGTCTCCAGGGCAATGGTGGTGGTCATGACACGGGTCACGTGGTTGATGTTGCCGCCAACCATGATCACGGCACCCACCTCAGCGACCGCGCGCCCGAACCCCGCCAGCGCCACTGTCATGAGGCTGAATCGCGCATCCCACAACAGTGCGACCACTCGATCGAAGGGGCCGACCTCAAGGGAGGCAAACTGCTCGGCATAGTCTGCATGGAGGTCTTCCACTATCTGCTTGGTCAACGCCGCGACGATCGGTGTGACCAGGATCGTCTGCGCAATGATCATGGCTGTCGGCGTGTAGAGCAGCCCGAGCGGTCCCAGCGGTCCACCGGCCGACAGAGCCATGTAGACCATCAGTCCCACGACCACTGGGGGCAGGCCCATCAGGGAATTGAGGACGACCCCTGCCAGCGACCGGCCAGGGAATCGAAGCGCGCCGACGACCGCACCGGTCGGCAAGCCAATGACGCAGGCGGCAGCAACAGCGGTCAGCGTGACTCGGAGCGACAGCCCGATGATCTCCAGGAGGTCCGGGTCACCGGTCACGATCAACCCCACTGCCTCGCCCAGACTCGCCAAAAAGCTACCCATTGTCGTGATTCCTTCCTCTTTACGAAAGAAAAACAAAAAAGCGCTGTTAAATCCACCTTACTCAAGCTAGGTGCCAAAGGGATCAAACAGCCCGAATACCTTCAGGGGACTTGATGGCTTGGCGAGCGGCGAACGCGGTCCATCGACGCATCTCCGGAGCGATTAAGGCCTCGGCCCCTTGGATCCGCCGGAGGTCTCACCGAGGCGCCCAGGTCCGCTGCCCGCAGGGTCGCCGGGGAGCCTTGCGGCATCGCCCCCCAATGGTGGTCAAGCTGCCGGACAGGAAGGTGACCTCCGTCACGAGCCGCGGCGGACGACAGACGGGCGCCAGCCCGGCATCGCGCGGAATGCCGTGAGCCGCACTGCGCGGGCCGTTCCGGCCTATTGCACTATCCTCCGGGTTTCCGCCCGGCAGTTCGACTTCCTGGTGTACCAGTCCCGACCATATTGTTTCGAGTCCAACAATGGCTACAGCTCCTCCCGCCATCAATCACGGGGTCCGTTACGAGGCCGATGAACGCCCCTCCATTCCCTTAACTATTGGCTTGGGGCTCCAGTACACCGCCCTGTCCGCTGCCGGCGTGGTCTTCATACCGGCGGTGCTCATCACGACGGCCGGCGAGAGCGAGGCCTACCTCACCTGGGCAGTATTCGCAGCGCTGTTGGTGAGCGGGATAGCCACGATCGTGCAGGCAGTCCGCATCGGGAGGCTGGGAGCGGGATACATCCTGGTGATGGGCAGCACCTCGGCATTCCTGGCGGTCAGCGTAACGGCACTCGAGCAAGGCGGGCCGGGATTGCTGGCCACCCTCATCGTTGCCTCCTCCTTCGTGCAGTTCATCCTCGGCGCCAAGATGGCTGCGCTGCGGCGCGTGTTTACGCCCACCGTTGCCGGCACCGTGCTCATGCTCATTCCGGTGAGCATCACGCCCATTGTCTTCCGTAAGTTCATGGATATTCCGGAAGGCGTTTCGCCAGCTGCCGGACCTGTCACCGCGGTCATCACCCTGGCCGCCATCATCCTGATTGCGCTGAGATTCACCGGAACCTTGCGTGTCTGGGCCCCTGCTGTCGGGCTCGTTGCCGGCGGTCTCGCCGGATTGGCATTCGGCATTTATGACGTCAGTCGTGTCGCGGACGCCCCGTGGATCGGTCTTCCCTCCTTCAGCGCTTACCCAGGCCTCGACTTGAGTTTCGATGCCACATTCTGGGCCCTACTCCCTGGATTTCTGATCATTACGCTGGTCGGGGCAATGGACACGTTGGGCGATGCTATCGCCATCCAGCGGGCCTCCTGGCGCCGGCAGCGCGCCATAGACTTCCGGTCTGTCCAGGGAGCCATCAATGCTGACGGCCTCGGCAACCTCATGTCTGGCATCAGCGGGACAGTTCCCAACACAACGTACGGGAACAGCATCTCGATCGCCGAGCTGACCGGCGTCGGCGCCCGCTCCGTCGGCGTGTGCGTCGGCCTGCTGTTCATTGTGCTGGCGTTCCTGCCGAAACCAGTGGCCGCCATCGTCGCGATGCCGGGCCCCGTGGTGGGTGCCTACCTCGCAGTGCTCATCGCCCTCCTGTTTGTCTTCGGTGTGAAGATCCTCATCAACGACGGGCTTGACTACCGAAAGAGCCTGATCGTCGGTTTCGCCTTTTGGGTCGGCCTCGCCTTCCAGTTCGACCTGGTCTACCCGGAGTTCCTGCAGGGTGCCTGGGGAGCACTACTGGGCCATGGCATGACTGCCGGAGGGATCTGCGTCATTGTCCTGTCCGGCTTTCTCGATCTGACCAGCAAGAGACCCAGGCGCTTGCGCACTGCTCTCTCCAGCGATGCACTGACCGAGATTGACGAATTCCTGTCCGACTTTGCACGGCGAACGCAATTCGACGAGCAGATGGCGGTCCGACTGCGGGCCGTCGGCGAAGAAGCAGTTCACCTATTGCTGGGGGACGGCAGCCAAGACGCGAATCGCCAGCTGCTCGTGGTGGCGCGGGCCGATGAACTGTCAGCGGATCTGGAATTCATCGCCGGTGGTACCGGGATGAATTTGGAAGATCAGCTTGCGATGTTGAGCGAAGGCGTCACGGATCTTCCCAACGAAGCAGAGACACCGTTGCGGCTGCTCCGTCACTACGCCACGTCGGTACGGCACCAGCAGTATCACGACACCGACATCCTGACGATCCGACTGCAGCCTCGAGGGCCTGACTGATTTCCGATCCCGTCCTCCGCTGCAGGGCCACATGGCACGGAACGACAGCGGGTCCCCGCAAGTACGTCTGCTCGCGGGACCGGAACGAACCGGTCCGGACTGAAGCCGGGGTTTCGAAATTGGAAGGGCTTTCGGACGGACGGTTTCTTGGCTGGCCGACCGGCGCCTCCCCTTCGTGATCGAGCAATTTTCGCGACGGCCCGTGAACCATGGCCTACCCAGCGACGCAAACTATGCGCAGGTGTCGGCAACTCAGCGCAGCGCGATCGAGTGGTGACTGGTCGGTGACTTCTTCAAACCTGCTGATGACCGGTTCCAGTCGAACGCGTTGTTTGAATTGGTGAGCCCGCAGGGATTCGAACCCTGGACCTACTGATTAAAAGTCAGTTGCTCTACCGACTGAGCTACAGGCTCTTGACCGAGATCAGTATATCTGGCGGACTCCGGACCGTTCCTTCAACGTTTAGCTTTCCGGAAAGTACATCCGGACAATTATGTCAGGGTCCGTCACCATCCCGTTCCGCTGATTGTCGCCGCGCTTGATGGCGTCGACATGTTCCATCCCCTCTTCGACCTCTCCCCAGACCGTGTACTGGCCATCAAGGAACCGGGCTTCGTCGAACACGATGAAGAATTGGCTGTCAGCGCTGTTCGGATCCTGCGCTCGGGCCATCGAGACCGTGCCCCGAATGTGCGGGAAATCCGAGAACTCCGCGGCAATGTTCTGGCCAGATCCACCCGTGCCATTGCCCAGAGGATCCCCGGTCTGCGCCATGAACCCGTCAATCACCCGATGGAACTTCAGCCCATCGTAGAAACCGTCCCTTATCAGTTCACTGATCCGAGCGACATGGTTCGGAGCGAGGTCAGGCCGGAGCTTGATCACGACGGTCCCGTCCTTGAGTTCCATGTGAATACGATCTTGCTCCTCAGCTTGCGCCGTAGCCGCGATACCAAGGCCCAACAGGGCGAAGCCGCCGGCGACGAGTGAAGTGGGAATTGTCCAAGGCATTCCGAAGTTCCTTATGAAGATTGCTGAATGCGGTCGTTGATTCGTGCAAGGATCCGCGGCGACACGAAGCCGGAAATGTCGCCTCCAAGGAGGCAGATTTCCTTGACCAGGCGAGACGCAATGAATTGATGGCGCTCACTCGCCATGAGAAACACGGTCTCTATGTCAGGCCGCAGCCGGGCGTTCATTCCAGCCATTTGAAACTCGTAGTCAAAGTCCGTCACGGCCCGCAGTCCGCGCACAATAATCGATCCGCCCACTTCGTCGACAAACTTGGTCAGCAGGATCGCGAACGTCTGAACCTCGACCCTTGCGTCCAGTTTTCCCGCAAGGGCGTCGATCTCGCCCTGCACCATGTCGGACCGCTCATCCGGCGTGAACAGGGGCCGCTTGTCAACGTTGTCGGCAACACCGACCACCAGTCGATCGCAAATGCGCGTCGCCCGCTGGATGATGTCCAGATGCCCAGTCGTCACCGGGTCGAAGGTTCCTGGGTACACGGCAATGCGCTCAGGCATCAGGCAATCTCACCATCGTTGCTGCTCATTTCTTCCGGAATTCAGGTGGGCGGCGGCCTGCCCGCGGCCTCATCGTCCTCTGATGCATCGAAGCGCGTCACCGACACTACCTTCTCGCTGCTGTCGAGACGCAGCACCCGAACGCCCTGAGCACCCCGACCGGCCACCCGGATGTCGCTCACCGGGCAACGAATGATGCGCCCCAGATCCGTCACGACCATTACCTCATCCGTCTGGGCAACCGGGAAACAGCAGACCGCAGGACCATTACGACCCACCGTCTGGATGTTGATCACGCCCTGCCCCCCTCTTGCTGTCGTCCGATACTCGTGCGATGAGGTTTGCTTCCCAAATCCCTGTTCTGTCACGGACAGCACGAATACTTCCTCGGCTGCCAGCTGCTTGAGCGCTGCGGTCTCCGGCGGATCAACGGGTGTTTCGTTACGCCGGAGGCTCGCGGTATAGCGCAGGTACTGCTTTCGAAGCTCCAGCGGGGCGTCCGTGTGTGGAAGCACCGACATTCCAATCACTTCATCGTGCTGTTTCTCTTGGAAGCGGACGCCCCTCACCCCGCGCGATGCACGACCAACGAAGACCCGCACTTCATCCATGGGAAACCGGATGGCCCTACCCCGTCGGGTCGCCAGCATGAGATCCATGTCGGGCGATACCTCTGCCACCTCTACCAACGTGTCCTCGGGATCGAGCTTCATGGCGATCTTGCCGTTCACGTTGATCGAGGCGAAATCCGACATCCGATTGCGGCGGACGTAACCCGCACGTGTCGCGAACACCAGCTCGGAAGCGGCTTCCTCATCAGCCCCTTCCGAAGGCTGCGGCAGCATGGTCGTGATTTGCTCCTCGCCATCGATACGCAGCACGTTCACGATCGGACGGCCGCGCGCTTGCGGCGTACCGAGTGGCAGGTCGTACACTTTCCGGCGATGAACGATGCCGTGCGACGTGAAGAACAGCACCGGGTCATGGGTACTGGCCGTGAATACATGGGTGACAAAATCGTCGTCCTTGACCGCCATCGCGGAGCGGCCCTTGCCGCCCCGGCGTTGCGATCGGTAGGCGGCCAGCTCAGTACGCTTGACGTAACCATCCCGCGTAAGCGTCACCACCATGTCTTCGCGCTCGATCAGGTCGTCTCGATCAGCATCTTCGTCACCATCAATGATTTCGGTTCGGCGCGGTGTCCCAAACTGATCGCGAATCTGCTCCAGTTCGGCTCGGAGAATTTCCAGCAATCGGGGTCGGGAACGCAGGGTTTCCAGATAGCTATCAATTTCCTTCGCCTTGTCCTGCAACTCACTGCCGATCTTTTCCCGCTCCAGGCCGGTCAATCGGTGAAGCTGCAGATCCAAGATGGCCTTTGCCTGACGCTCGGTAAGCCGGCACGTGCCGTCCGCAGCCATCTCCCGGCCCGGCTCCGCAATTAGCTCAAGGTAGGTTCCGACCTCCGCGGCCGGCCAGGCGCGGCTGACGAGTTGTTCGCGCGCCGCGGCCGCATCCGCCGCCGCACGAATCAGGGCTATCACGGCGTCGAGATTCGCTACGGCGATCACGAGCCCCAGCAGCACGTGCGCCTGCGCCCGGGCCTTCTTCAGCAGAAACAGTGTTCGCTTGGTGATGACGCTCTCGCGGAACGAGAGAAAGGCCTCGAGCAGCTGCTTCAGGTCGAGGCATTCAGGCTTTCCATCGTGAAGCGCGAGCGCGTTGATCCCGAACGATGTCTGGAGGCTGGTGAACTTGTACAGCTGGTTGAGCACGACGGCCGGGGTCGTGCCCCCCTTCAACTCGACCACGATGCGCAGGCCGTCACGATCGGACTCGTCGCGGAGTGCACTCACTCCTTCGATGTCCTTGCTCCGCACCCGGTCGGCGATCTGCTCAATCATGCGGGCCTTGATGACCTGGAAGGGTATCTCGCTGATGATGATGGACGAGCGTTTCTTCCCTCGATCCTCCACCGTCGCCCGGCCGCGCATGACCACCCGACCACGGCCCGTGCAGTAGCCCTCCAGGCACCCGCGCCGACCGATGATCAGTCCACCGGTCGGGAAATCCGGTCCCGGGATGTACCGGGTCAGCGCCTGGACGGAGAGGGTTGGCTCCTCGATCAGCGCCAGGCAGGCCGAGATGACCTCGACCAGATTGTGGGGCGGCACGTTGGTCGCCATCCCGACAGCGATTCCGCCGGTCCCATTCACCAGCAAGTTGGGAAATCGCGCGGGCAACACTGACGGCTCTGAGGCCGAAGCATCGTAGTTGTCCTGAAAATCGACGGTCTCGAACTCGATGTCTTCCAGCATCGTGGCGGCCGCCCGCGCCATCCGCACTTCGGTGTACCGCATGGCCGCGGGCGGATCGCCGTCGATAGAGCCGAAATTCCCCTGTCCGTCGATCAGCTCGAGCCGCATCGAGAAGTCCTGCGCCATTCGGACCATCGCGTCGTAAATGGCGCTGTCCCCGTGCGGGTGGTACTTCCCCATCACGTCGCCGACCACGCGCGCCGACTTGCGGTACGGCCGGTTCCAGCCGTATCCGTTCTCAAACATCGCGTAGAGAATCCGGCGGTGCACTGGCTTGAGGCCATCGCGGGCGTCCGGGAGCGCCCTGCTCACGATCACGCTCATGGCATAGTCGAGATACGACCGGCGCATCTCATCCACGATCGTTACGGTCGAGACTGCGTCTCCGGCAGGCGGCACGCCTTGTCCTGGACCGGCTTCAGAAGTCATATTTCAGCAACTGCGAGTGATGGAAACAGGCGGGGGCGACTCGGATCGTGGGCCGCCGGAACAGCACCTAGAACGGCACTTCTTCGTCGAAATCAGCGTCGTGTGAATGTTCGGCCTGCGTCCGGGATGGGTACGTTCCGCGACTCCTTGCCGCTGCCGAATCGTCATGACTGTCGTCGTAGCGACGGTCGTTCAGCACGATGATGCGGCTGCCAAAACGCTGCAGCGCAATCTCCGTCGTAAACCGGTCGTAACCCGAAGGATCTTGCCAGCGGCGGGTTTGGAGCTGGCCTTCGATGTATACGCGGGTTCCCTTGAAGACCCGGTCATCGACAATATCGATCAGCATCGGATTGAACACCACTATCCGGTGCCACTCGGTTCGCTCGCGCTGCTCACCGGTCTGCTTGTCACGCCAGCGCTCTTCCGTGGCGATCGAAAAGTTGGCCACGCGTCCGCCGTTCGGAAGCTCACGGATTTCAGGATCACGCCCAACATTCCCCAATAGAATTACCTTGTTAACACTCATCACCATAAATCGTTTCCTTGACTCGATTCAGCACTCTTTATCTTGATAAGGAAGTCTGCGCACTCTGCAGTACCATGTATTCGGAAAATATACACGATTCGGCCGCGCCGTTCCGCATTTGCGGCCATATGGCGGTACTGGCACTGGCAGTTGCGTGCCGTTCCGGCGGCTAAAATAGCCTCGCTTCCGGAGCGGATGTACCGATGGCCGTACACAAGATCCAACCGCCTTTATCGGGCAGGTTCACGTCAGCGTCCAGGCCTCGGGATCCCGCTGAAGCCGCCGACCGTTCAAGCGGCATGCTCGCCATCCGAGGTGCCCGCACGCACAACCTGAAGTCCATCGACGTGACGATCCCGCGGGGGCGCCTCGTCGTCATTACTGGACTATCCGGTTCGGGGAAGTCGTCGTTGGCGTTCGACACGGTCTACGCCGAAGGGCAGCGCCGCTACGTCGAGAGCCTGTCCGCCTACGCCAGGCAGTTTCTCGAGATGGTTGAGAAGCCGGACGTCGACCTGATCGAGGGTCTGTCCCCCGCCATCGCGGTTGACCAAAAGAACGTTTCGCACAATCCCCGCTCAACCGTCGGAACGGTCACCGAGATTCAGGACTACCTGCGACTTCTGTTTGCCCGGGTCGGCGTTCCCTATTCCCCGACGACCGGTTTGCCCATCACGAGCCAGACGGTTACGCAAATGGTGGACGCCATGATGGCGCATCCGCCGGGGACGCGACTCCTCCTTCTGAGTCCCGTGGTGCGAAACCGCAAGGGTGAGTTCAGAAAGGACCTGGAAGATCTCCTGCGGCAGGGTTTCCAGCGCGTCAAGATCGACGGGATCCTGTACGAGACCGACGACCCACCCACGCTCGACCGCCACCGCAACCACGACATCGAAGTGGTGGTGGACCGCATCGTGATCCGGGAAGGCCTTGAATCGCGTCTTGCGGACAGCACCGAGACCGCGCTTCGGTTGTCCGACGGTCTGCTGATTACCGAGGATGCTGATTCATCCGAACGCGTGACCTTCTCGGCCCGCTTTGCCTGCCCCGTCTCCGGTTTTACCATCGATGAGATAGAGCCACGGCTGTTCTCATTCAACAGTCCATCCGGATGGTGCAATCGATGCGGCGGGATCGGCGTCGTCGAGTTCTTCGATCCTGACCTCATCATCCCCAACCCGAAGCTGACGCTGCGAGCCGGTGCCATCGAGCCCTGGGAAACGCCGCCGTCGGGGTACTACCTGCAAGCCCTTGAGGGAATGGCGCGTCATTTCGGATTTTCGCTGGACAAGCCATGGAGCCGCCTGCCCAAGTCCGTGCGGGAGACCATACTTCACGGGTCCGGGACAACCGATGTGGCCATCCAGTACGGAGACACGGACACGGCCCGCACGCTGACCCGCCCATTTCCAGGGGTAGTTCCGTCGCTCGAGAAGCGCTGGCAGGAAGCTTCGGACCCGTCGGTACGCGAACAATTGGGCAGCTACCGCGCCAAGGTCCGATGCCACGCCTGCCAGGGCCATCGACTCCGGACCGAGGCGCTGGCCGTTCGCATCGGCGAGCGGCACATCGGCAGCGTCTCCGAAATGACGATCGCCGATGCCAAGGCCTGGGTAGACGACGAACTTCCGGCCACGCTCGATGCGCAAAGCCGGACCATCGCCGAACGCACCCTCCGGGAATTGTCGCTGCGGCTCGGGTTCCTCATGGACGTCGGCCTCGAATACCTGACCCTGGCGCGGGGCTCGGCCACGCTTTCGGGCGGCGAAAGCCAGCGGATCCGGCTTGCGTCCCAGATCGGGTCAGGTCTGACGGGCGTCCTCTACGTCCTGGATGAACCCTCGATCGGGCTTCATCAGAAAGACAACGCGCGCTTGCTCGAAACGCTCAAGAACCTTCGGGACCTAGGCAACACGGTGCTGGTCGTGGAGCATGACGAGGATTCCATTTTGGCTGCCGACTTCGTGGTGGACATGGGGCCCGGCGCCGGAGAAACGGGCGGGCATGTCGTCGCCACCGGAACTCCCGAGGACCTGAAGGCGCACGAGGACAGCCTGACCGGCCAGTACCTCAATGGCGCCCGCACGATTCCCGTACCCGAAACCCGCCGTCGGCCCGTGCCGGAGCGAACGCTCAGCCTGCGCGGCATCAACACCAACAATCTCCGGAACGTCGAAGTCGATGTCCCGGCAGGGCTCCTCATCTGCGTGACCGGCGTCTCGGGCAGCGGCAAGTCGAGCCTGGTCCTCGACACGTTGCATCCGCTCCTCCGCTCTTCCCTCGCCCATCCGGATCGCCAGGACGATCGCATCCGGGGTTCATGGTTGTTCGACAAGGTCATCGACATTGACCAGTCACCGATCGGGCGAACCCCGCGCTCGAATCCGGCCACGTACACAGGCGCGTTCGGGCCAATTCGGGAGTGGTTCACGCAATTGCCTGAAGCGCGCGCACGCGGGTACCGACCGGGCCGTTTCTCGTTCAACGTCAAGGGAGGTCGTTGCGAGGCCTGTCAAGGTGATGGGGTGATCAAGATTGAGATGCACTTCCTGGCGCCGGTCTATGTCACCTGCGATGCATGCAAGGGCCGGCGATACAATCGGGAAACGCTCGAGATCCGCTACCGGGACCGGTCCATCGCTGACGTACTCGACATGGATGTCACGTCGGCCGCCCAGTTCTTCGCCGCGATTCCGACCATCCGGGACAAGCTTGAAACCCTGCGGCGGGTCGGGCTCGGCTACGTCCGTCTCGGCCAGCGCGCGACCACGCTTTCGGGCGGCGAGGCCCAGCGGGTCAAATTGTCGAAGGAACTCTCAAGACGGGCGACTGGCCGGACTCTCTATCTGCTGGACGAGCCGACCACGGGCCTTCATTTCGAAGACGTCCGGTCGTTGCTCCAGGTCCTGCACGCCCTGGTTGACCAGGGCAACACGGTCCTCGTGATCGAACACCACCTCGACGTGATCAAGCAAGCAGACTGGATCATCGACCTGGGACCGGAAGGCGGCGCCGGCGGTGGCCAGGTGGTCGCGCAGGGATCGCCGGAAACCGTGATGCAGGCGCCGGAAAGCTACACCGGCCAGTTTCTCCGGGCCAAGCTCACGCCCGCCTGAACTCTGCGGCCCGGCCGCGCAACGGCCCGTGGTGACGTGGTCCGTTCGACAGCGCGGCCAGACTCGGCGCCGGGCTCACGATTCCGTGTCCTGCGTGGGGGCCCATCCTGACGGGATGAGCCCGGCGATCACCTCCCGGCCTTCCATGGCCAGCACATTCCATGTTCGACACGCGGCACCGGTGGCCATCAGTTCGGGCTCGAAGCCGCGTGCCCGAAACCACGTCAGGAACGAAGGATCGGGAACGACCCTTTGTTGGCCCGTTCCAACCAGGACGATTCCCGGTGGCTGGAAATCGGCGAGCAGGTCGCGGGCCGCCGCCGCCTCCAGTCCGGACTCGGCGAAGCTTGCCCAGGTAACCACGTCGTCTGCGCGCAGAATGATGGGTCCCTGATGCCGACGTCCCGATATCGTGAACCCGGTGGGTCCGTAGCCGTCTACCCGGACGAGCGCCCTGTCTCCCTCAGGCGGCCCTCTCACCTTCAGCCTTCGGCCCCGGGGTTTCCGCACCCCGACGCACACCGAACGTCAGCAGGAGCGGTGCCGCGAGGAAAATGGACGAATAGGTGCCGACAGTGATCCCCCAGATCATGGCGAAACTGAAGTCCTGGACCACTGGTCCGCCAAGCAGAATCAGCGCCCCCAGGGCCATTATCGTCGTCACCGTGGTGTTGACCGTACGCGAGAGGGTCTCGTTGATGCTCCGGTTGAGCACCAAATCAAGGCTTGTCTTCTTGTATTTCCTCAAGTTTTCCCGAACACGGTCATAAACGACAACCGTGTCGTTCATTGAGTAGCCGACAATGAGGAGCAGCGCCGCCACCGTGGCCACATTGAATTCGAGCCCGGTGATTGAAAACACGCCGATCGTGAGAATCACGTCGTGGACCAGCGCCACAACCGCTCCCCACGCAAACGCCATCTCAAACCGGAACATGATGTAAAGGAGCATTGCCACGACGGCGAGCAGCACCGCGATGGCGCCGCCACGGAGGAGGTCCTGGCTGACGGTCGGGCCGACAAACTCCACCCTTCGATACTCGACGGCATCGCCGAATGCGGCTGCCAGATGCGACCGAGCTGTCTCGACGGCGGCCTGCTGTGCCTCGTCCCCGCCCGGCTGCCGCTCGATTCGCACCAGAAAGTCGGTCTCCTCGCCAAACTCCTGGATGGCGACCTCGCCGAGACCGGCCCCCTCGAATGCGCCCCGCACCTCGGTGACCTGCGGTACTTCCGGAATCCGGACTTCGATCAGGATCCCGCCGCGGAAGTCGATCCCGAAGTTGAGCCCGATGGCCACGTACAGCACGGCGGACGCCACGATGGCCACGACCGACCCGATCATCGCGTGCCGGCGCAGCGGGATGATCTGCAGCGTGGTGTCGTCAGGAATCAGCCTGAGCCGCATGATCGCGTTCCTCTCAAACCTTCAGGACCTGGGGGCGAGTACGGCTGAGCCACGCCAGCACCAGCAGTCGACTGATGATCAACGAGCAGAACATGGTCGTGAACACACCCACCGCAAGCGTGACCGCGAACCCGCGAATCGGCCCTGAACCCATCTGGAACAGCACGAGCGCGGCAATCAGCGTCGTGACGTTCGCATCGATGATGGCACGCAGTGCCTGGCGGTAACCAGTATCGATTGCGGACACCGGTGATCGTCCCCGCCGCGTCTCCTCACGGATGCGCTCGAAGATCAGCACGTTCGCATCCACCGCCATCCCGATCGTCAGCGCGATTCCGGCGATACCCGGCAACGTCAGGGTCGCTCCGAGCGCCGACAGAATTCCGAGAAGGAGGGCGATATTCACCGCCAGCGCAATGTCGGCAGCCACGCCGAACAAACCGTAGACCGCGACCATGTAAATGATCACCAGCAACAGCGCGACCTGACCGGCCAAGGTCCCAGCAGCGATCGAATCGCGTCCAAGACTTGGGCCGACCGTGCGTTCCTCCAAGATCACCAGCGGCGCCGGCAATGCACCAGCCCTCAGCAGGAGGGCCAGATCACTGGCGGTCTCAAACGTGAAGTTGCCTGAGATCTGCCCACTACCGCCCGGAATCGGCTCGCGAATGACGGGAGCGCTGATGACGCGTCCATCAAGCACGATCGCAAAGCGGCGGCCGACATTCTCCGTGGTCAAGTCGCCGAAACGTCGGGCTCCAGCGGCGTCGAACCGAAGGCTCACGACCGGCTGGTTGTTCTGGTCGATCACCGGCGCCGCGCCAACCAGATTGTCACCGCTCACGCCGACGCGGCGCCGAACCACGATCGGGATGCCCTGTTCTGACCCGTCATCCTCATAAAGGAGCTCGGACCCGGGCGGCACGCGCCCCGCCACCGCCTCCGGGATCGAGGCGGTCTCGTCGACCATGCGGAAGTTCATCTTGGCGGTCTGGCCCAGGAGACGCTTGATTCGTTCGGGGTCATCGACACCCGGCAGCTGCACAAGAATGCGGTCGTCGCCCTGGCGCTGAATCGTGGGCTCGTTGGTGCCCGTCTCGTCGATCCGGCGGCGGATCACCTCCTGCGACTGCGACAGCGCGGAGATGCGCAGTTCCTTTTCCGCATTGGAATCAAGTCGGAACGTCATCCGTCCGCTGCTTTCGACGTCGATCTCAAGCGTTTCGTCGGCCTCCTCGGCCAGCTCCTGCGCCTGTTCCCCCTGCGCCGGATCCGTCAGCGTCAGTCCTCCGGTCAGCTGCCTGACACCGATGTCCGTGTACCCGATACCAGCGGCCCGATACCGGGTCCGGATCTCGTCCAGCACGGATTCGAGCCGCTCCTCCAGCACCACGTCCGAATCGACCCTGAGGAGAAGATGCGATCCTCCCTGCAGGTCCAATCCAAGCCGGACAGGATCGCCCGGCAGCCAGGAAACCGACGAGGGAAGAAAGTTAGGCGCCGAATACACAACGGCGAAGACCACGGCAATGACGGCGACGGCAATCTGCCAGCGCGGTACGTGAATCACGCCGGGATTCCTCGTGACAGGCGGCGCATACCGCTCAAGACTTGGCTGGTGACTGGGTTTGGCCGGACGCGGAAGAGCCGCCTTTCGGTACTACCTGGGACAGCGTATCCCGCACCACCTTCACGGTGATGTCTGGCGCAATCTCGACGGAAATGGTCTGGTCGTCGTCGATGTAGGTCACACGTCCCTTGACTCCACCCGCCGTCACGACCTGGTCTCCGCGCTTGACGGCGGCAACCATGGCCTTGTGCTCCTTCAGGCGCTTCTGCTGCGGCCGGATCAGCAAGAAATAGAAGACGGCGAAGATCAGGACCAGCGGCAACAGCTGGATCAAGAAGGAGCTTCCGCCGTCAGCGGACGCGCCTTGGGCAAACGCCGGCGCGATGAGCATTTGCGACCACTCCTAAATGGAAGGCGCAGACTATACAGGCGCGGCCTGCACCGCCGCAACCGGTTCCAGCGGGAGCCGGCGTCCCGGCATTGGGTTATGCTCGTGCCCCGACTCGGCCCTGAGTCCTTGCGAACGACGTTTCGCTGCCCTACCCCCGCGCTCGGTCGGGGCCGCGGTGTTCGTGGCGGGCCGAAATCCCGGAACACGCACATTGAACAACGCAGAATCTCAGGACGGGCTCCTGCAAAGGGTGGCCGATGCGCTGGAGCGCCTGGCACCGCCCCCGGAAGCGGCGGTACCCGATACCGACCACGATGCGTTCCTTTGGGACGGGAAGGCGCAGTGCCTGCGACCAGTTCCGGACGTGAACCGGATTCCCCTTGAACTGCTTCGCGGGATCGACCGCGCCCGCTCCATCCTCCTCGAGAATACCCGCCGATTCGCGGACGGGTTCCCAGCGAACAATGCCCTGCTGTGGGGTGCCCGTGGAACCGGCAAGAGTTCACTGGTCAAGGCCGTGCACGCTACGGTGAACGCCGACCGGGCCCGGGATCCGCTGCGGCTGGTCGAGATCGCACGCGAGGACATTGAAACGCTTCCCGCACTTCTTCAAGCCTTGCGCCCCAGGCCCGAACGCTACGTACTGTTCTGCGACGACCTGTCGTTTGAAGCGAGCGATGCTTCGTATCGGTCGCTGAAAGCCATGCTGGAGGGAGGCGTGGAAGGTCGCCCCGCGAACACCTTGTTCTACGCTACATCCAACCGGCGCCACCTGATGGCCCGGTCCATGATCGAAAACGAGCGCTCGACCTCAATCAGCCCCTCGGAAGCGGTCGAGGAAAAGGTCTCCATGAGCGACCGGTTCGGCTTGTGGCTCGGGTTTCATTCCTGTTCCCAGGGCGATTACCTCGAAATCGTCATGGGCTACGCCGCCTACTACGGACTGCCCACGGACGATTCGCTGCGCCGCGCGGCGCTTGAGTGGTCCGTCACCCGTGGTGCCCGTTCCGGTCGGGTGGCCTGGCAGTTCATTCAGGACCGGGCGGGACAGCTGAGAATCGCGCTGCCCTGATCCCGCTACTTTCCAAGGTGCTTGAGCGGGTCGACCGGCCTTCCCTGCCCGGTTCGTAGCTCAAAGTGCACCTGCGGGTTGGGCACGTTTCCCGTCTGGCCCACCTGCGCGATCGTCTGACCTTGCAGCACCCGGTCACCACGCGTGACCTTCAGTTCCTGATTGTGCGCGTACGCCGACATCCATCCTCCCTCATGCTTGATGAGGACCAGGTTGCCGTAGGCCTGAAGCTCATTCCCGGCGTACGCCACCGTCCCGTCCGCCGTGGCGCGCACCGGGCTCCCTGCGGGGGCGGCGATGTTGATGCCGTCGTTCTTGAGCCCTCCTGATTTCGTTCCGAAGCGCGAAGCGATTTGCCCCTCGGCGGGCCACAGGAACTTGGCGCTGCCGACACTCTGTCTGGCGGGAGCCGGGGCCGGCGGCACCGCCGGTGCCGCGCCCTCGGGAGCCGGTGCTGCCGGTACCGCCGGCACGGTCGGGTCGGGAATGGCGGCTACAGCTCCAGGGGTCATGGCCGGAACCGGAGCCGCCCCGGCGGCGGACTCTGCCGGCGCTGCCGGTGCCGCCGGCACGGTTCCCACGACCTGCGTGCGTTCCTCCGGGCAGTGCGGGGTGCGGATTCGGCGGGGAATGCGCAGCTTGCTTCCGACCGACAATCGGTAGGGGTGCTTCAGCTTGTTCAGCTGCACCAGCGACCAGATGTCCACGCCGTGACAGCGGGCGATCTTGGTCGCGTTGTCACCTTCTGCAACGGTGTAGATCCGCGGCTGCGGCAGGCGCAGGACGTCGCCGGGATAGATCGTGTACGGGGGTTTCGCGCCGTTGATTTCGATGAGCGCCCGCGTCGACACCCCGTGCGTCTCGGCAATCTCGGAGTAGGTGTCGCCTCGCTTGACGATTACGGTTCCCGCCGCGGCTGCCTCGCCGGCCGGGCTGGACTGGGACGCTTCCTGGCCGCCCGCACCGGGTCGGTCAGATACGACGGGCGCCGGCGGCGCATTACGAGCGCATGCGGCAAGGAGGAAGGCCGCGAGACACAAGGCGATACCCCGGCTAATCACGGCTGATCGGCCTGAGGCATGCAACAGCGTGGTGCGGCTGAGAGGACTCGAACCTCCACGGGGTTGCCCCCACTGGCACCTGAAGCCAGCGCGTCTGCCAATTCCGCCACAGCCGCCTGCACGCCGCACCCGGCAAGTGGTGCGGCCGAGAGGACTCGAACCTCCACGGAGTTTCCTCCACAGCGCCCTCAACGCTGCGCGTCTACCAGTTCCGCCACGGCCGCAGGCCCGGTCGAACCTAGGCAATGGCCATAGCACCGTCAACCGGCAATCGCCTGAAAACGATGCGCGATCGACCATTGCAAATTCTACCATCGGATCCCGACGTGCAGAAGATGTCCAACACCCCCTATCCCGTTGCACCAGTCTGCCGATGACATGAACGATCCCGCCGATCCGTAGCGTGCCGGCCCCTGCTTCCGCAGCAAGCTTGCTGCAAGCACGCCGGCAATTCCATGCCCGCCTCGCTTCACCACGCTGCTATCGCCACCAATTCTCGTCCGGACAGCTCTTCTCTGCATTCTTCGAATGAGTATCCATCTAACTGTTTATAAACATTCCTCCAGAATCTTTCATGACCGTAACGGCATCCCGATAGCTTGTCTGACCATGCCGGTCGTTGGAGCGGATCGGTCAGATGGGCACGCAGTCTCGGTTCATCCCTCGACTGAAAGGGCTCGATGAACGGCGGAATCGTGCCTCGACCTAGCCGGGAGCGGCAGCTTCGCGGACACCCGTTTGAGCCGGCCCGCATACCGGCGCCCCACACAGGCATCGTGCCCAGACAATCCTGCGCCTGCTATAGGTTCAAGTCATCTTCGAGCCCGCGATTCGTGTTTCGGAAAGGAGCGTTCCGTGAGAGCACTTCCTGTCTTCGTATCAACCTTGCTGATACTCGGGTTTGCCCAGATGACATTTGCTGCCGATATGAAGTCGCCGACGGGCCCGGTGATACTCACGGTGGCGGGCAGCGTTTCCGTCACTAACCGGTCAGCGTTCGACGAGAGCAACGATGCCTTCTTCAGGTATCACGACCAGACGTTCGACAAGGCAGTCGTGTTCGATCGAGCCATGCTGGAAGACCTCGGAGTGACGGAGATACGGATCGCGTTCAAAGACTGGCACGGTCCCATCGCCTTCTCCGGGCCATTGCTGACAGACGTCCTGAAGGCAGCCGGCTGCAGCGGCGGATCACTTCGCACCCTGGCCCTCGACGGGTTCGCAACGGAAATATCGGCAGAAGAGGTCGGAGCGCGGAACTGGGTGCTGGCGACCCGGGCCAATGGTCGACCCCACGACATTGGGGGACGAGGACCGCTCTGGCTGGTGTTCGATCCGCCGGGCGATCGTCCGGCCACGGAAGAGGAAGAGAACATGTGGCCGTGGGCACTGTTCTTTGTGCAGTGCGGGTAACGCAGGTTCAGACACCTCGGCTGGCCGGAATGGCCCGGTCGGCCCAGCGAACACGGTACCAGCGTGATCGTCTGGAGATGGGAGACGCGGCCCGGTGCTCAGCCCCGCACGGTAGCTCGCGTCCGAGCATCCATTCGCCGAGTCCCATTCACTCGGCGACGTCAGCGTGTCCGTCGCCGGCCTCGACCGCAGCGCGGGCGGCAGCCAGGCGGGCGATGGGTACTCGGTACGGGGAGCAGGACACGTAGTCGAGCCCCCAGGCGTGGCAGTGCGCGACGGAAGCGGGATCCCCGCCATGTTCCCCACAAAGCCCCAGCTTCAGTTCAGGGCGCGCCGCCCGTCCCCGCTCTGTGGCGATCTGGATGAGCTCGCCCACGCCTTCGGGATCAATGGACACGAACGGATCAACGGCGAAAACGCCCGCTTCCAGGTATCCGGCAAGGAAGCGTGCTGCATCGTCTCGGCTAATTCCGAAGGTCGTCTGCGTGAGGTCATTCGTGCCAAAGCTGAAGAAATCAGCGCTCTCCGCTATCGACCCTGCAGCCAGGGCTGCCCGCGGCAGTTCAATCATCGTGCCCACCGTGTAGCTGGGCGTCCAACCCTTGTCAGCCGCGACCTCCTCCGCCACATGAGCGATCCGGGCCCGCAGCAGATTGACCTCCGCCCGGCTGAATACCAGTGGCAGCATGATTTCGAGATCCACCGGGGCACCGGCAGTTTCATGAAGGGCCTCGAAAATCGCCCTGACCTGCATGTCGTAGATCTCCGGGTAGGAGATCCCGAGCCGTGAGCCCCTGTGGCCGAGCATCGGGTTTGCTTCCGAGAGTTCCATGGCACGGCGACGCAGCGCCTGGGGATCCACTCCGGCTCGGGCCGCGACGTCGCCCAGCTCATCCATGTTGGCCGGCAGAAACTCGTGCAGCGGCGGGTCGAGCAGCCTGATCGTCACCGGCAAACCGGCCATGATGCCGAACAGCTCGACAAAATCCTGCCGCTGCATCGGGGCGATGCGCGCAAGCGCCGCCCGCCGCTCCTCGGGATTCTCGGCCATGATCATCTGCCGCATGGCGAGAATGCGCTCGCCATCAAAGAACATGTGCTCGGTGCGGCAGAGGCCAATGCCTTCCGCACCAAATCTCCGGGCGGTCTCCGCGTCGACCGGCGTTTCCGCGTTGGCACGGATCCGGAGCTTCCGGATACCGTCCGCCCAGCACATGAGCTCGTGAAACGCTTCCGGCAGCTCGGGATCGATCGTCGGGACTTTGCCCAACATCACCGATCCCGTTGAACCGTCAATAGTGATCAAGTCCCCCTCGCGGAAGTCGCTCGAGGTCGCCTTGGCCGATCGTGTGTCATGACTGATGACGAGTTCGCCGGCGCCAACCACGCACGGCCGACCCATGCCGCGGGCCACGACCGCGGCGTGACTCGTTTGCCCGCCGCGGTTGGTCAGGATGCCCCGCGCTGCGTGCATGCCGTGGATATCTTCCGGGCTCGTTTCCGAACGAACGAGGATGACGTCTTCACCAGCGTTTCCTCGGCGCTCGGCTTCGTCGGCGCTGAACACCGCGCTGCCGGAGGCCGCGCCAGGCGAAGCCGGGAGGCCGCGCACGATTACACGAGTGTGCGCTGTGGGATCCAGCGTCGGGTGCAAGAGCTGATCCAGCCGTTCGGGCTCGATCCGGAGGATGGCATCCGACCGGCTGATCAGGCCCTGATTGGCCAGGTCCACCGCAATTCGCAGCGCCGCCTTGGTGGAGCGCTTGCCGCTCCGGGTCTGCAGAATCCAGAGCTTGCCCTTCTGCACCGTGAACTCGATGTCCTGCATGTCCCGGTAGTGCGTTTCCAGCCGGGTAAAGGCGTCCGTCAGCTCCGCGAACACCTCGGGCATCGCCTGTTCCATCGGCAGACCATCCTGGTCGGTCGCGCGGCCTGACGTCAGGGATCTCGGCGTCCGGATTCCCGCCACGACATCCTCACCCTGCGCGTTCGGCAAGTACTCCCCGTAGTAGGCAGCCTCGCCGGTCGAGGGGTCTCGGGTAAAGGCCACCCCCGTGCAAGAGTCCTCCCCCATGTTGCCGAACACCATGGCCTGTACGTTCACCGCCGTGCCGCCGGCGTGATCGAGTCCGTGGAGTTCACGGTATGTGACGGCACGAGCGTTACCCCAGCTTCGGAACACCGCGCCGACGGCACCCCACAGCTGGGCGCGCGGATCGTCGGGGAACGACGTGCCGGTCTGCTCCTGGATCAGCGCGCGGTAGCGCTCGATGACCGACAACCAGTCGTCAGCGGACAGCTCGGTGTCCAGCTGCGCACCCCTGGCGAACTTGACCTCGTCCAGGACGTCCTCGAACATCCGGTGCGAGACCCCCAGGACCACGTTCCCGTACATTTGAATGAAGCGCCGGTGGCTGTCGGCGGCAAACCGCGCGTCACCGCTGGAGATCGCCAGTCCTTCGCGGGTAGCGTCGTTCAAGCCGAGATTCAGCACGGTGTCCAGCATGCCGGGCATGGACACTGCGGCCCCTGATCGCACGGACACCAGCAACGGCCGAACCGGGTCGCCGAACCCGGTCCCGGTCATGGTTTCGACGGATGTCAGCGCCCCTTCGACTTCGTCTTCCAGACCTGCCGGGTAGGCCCCGTCGTGAGCTTGGCAATGCCCGCATACCGCGGTCGTGATCGTAAAGCCCGGCGGCACCGGCAATCCCAGGCCGTTCATCTCAGCGAGATTTGCGCCCTTTCCACCCAACAGTTCGCGCATGTCGGCGCGCCCGTCGGCGTGGCCGCCACCAAAACGGTAGACGTGTTTAGTCATGACGGCCGGACTCTCCGCCTTCCAGTTTCGAAAAGTCGGCAGCCTGCACGATAGTGTCCTCTAGTGACGCCAGCAGCCGGAGACGATTGGCGCGCAGATCAGCATCTGCAGCATTCACCCTGACGGCATCGAAGAATCGATCGATTGGCTCCCGCAACTGCGAGAGCCTTTCAAGCGCGCCCAGGAAATCATCGTCGCGGATGCACTGGAGTGCCGCCCGGCCGTGTGTCTGCACGGCACCATGCAGATCACGTTCTTCCGGTTGGGAAAAGAGCCGGGTGTCAATCGGACCATCCATCGCCGAGTCGTCCTTCCGGGATTCGATTTTCACGATATTGGCGGCACGTCGGTACAAGGCCTGCAGGGCTGCACCTTCCGACGTCGCAAGAAATTCGGCCAGGAGCGACACCCGGTCCGCCAGGCCCGGCAAATCCCGAAACACACCGGAACCGGCTTCCAGGGTCGCCGCTACATGGTCATGACGTGCCCCGGCCGTCCGCAAATAGACCCGGAGCCGCTCGTTCAGGAAGTCTCGCAGATCCTCTCGAACGTCGGCGAACTCCGATGACGGAAGGTCCCGGTCGCCCCCGGTCGTGTGCGCCGTCAGGGCATGCTGCAGAAGATCATCGACAGACAGGCGCAGGTCATTCTCCAGGGCAATACGGATCAGACCGAGCGCCGCCCGGCGAAGGGCCAGCGGATCGCCCGATCCGCTGGGCCGTTCTCCCTTCCAGAAAAAGCCGACCAACGTATCGAGCTTGTCCACCAGCGCGACGAGGGCAGCCACCGGCGCAGTCGGGCAGCGATCGTGCGGCCCGAGCGGACGATAGTGCTCGGAGATCGCGTCACCCACCTCGGGGCCCAGCCCCTCGGCGCGCGCAAGGTGCCCGCCGACGATCCCCTGGAGTTCCGGAAACTCTCCGACCAGATCCGTCGTGAGGTCCGCCTTCGCGAGGCGCGCCGCCTGAGCGGCAGCCTCCTCCCATTCCCACTGGAGATCCCGGCACAGCCTTCGGGCCAACGTTTCCAGACGCCGGGCCTTGTCAGCCATGGACCCCAATTTGGCATGGAACACCACGTCCTCAAGTTGCTGTACCCGGTCGGCAAGCGGAACTTTCCGATCCCCCTGCCAAAAGAACGCCGCATCCTGCAAACGCGCCCGCAGGACCCGTTCGTTGCCGGCGACAACGGCCGCACCGCCATCCTTCGCCTCGACGTCTGCCGCCATGAGAAAGGCGGGTGCCGGAGTCCCGTCCTCATGAGCGAGCGGCAGGTACCGCTGGTGCCGGCGCATCGTCGTCGTCAGGACCTCTGCGGGGAGCTGCAGAAACGACTCGTCGAAACGTCCCAGCAGAATGACCGGCCACTCCGTGAGCCCGGCAAGTTCCTCTGCCAGGCCGTCATCGGCAGCGATGGTGAAACCCGCGCGGGCGGCGGCCGCGTGTCCATCCTTGAGAATGCGCTCCCGGCGCGCGTCAGGGTCGAGAAGCACGCGCCTCGAGCAAAGCTGGTCGGAGTATTCCGCGAACGAGGTCACCGCGAACGTTTCCGGCGCGTGGAACGGATGCCCGGCCGTCCGCGCACCGCTCCCGATCCCGCCAAGCTCGAAAGTCACGGTCTCCCCGTCGAACAAACACAGGATCCCCCGCAAGGGACGTATCCAACGGAACTCGCCGTCGCCCCAGCGCATCGACTTCTGCCACGGGACCTGGCTCACCGCCTCGGGCAGCAGATCCCGAAGCAGCTGCTTTACCGGGACGGGCGGCTCTTCGAGCAGCGCGAAATAGAACTGCCCTTTCGGTAGCTCCCGAATCTCCAGTCGTTGCCGCTCAATCCCGTTGGCCCGGCAGAATCCGTCGACGGCGGCGTCGGGAGCCCCCACGCGCGGGCCCCGGCGCTCGATCCGTGACGCTGGCCGGACGGCCGGGAGATCGGACACCCGCACCGCGATGCGGCGAGGCGTCGACCAGCAGGCGATGTCGCCGGGACGAAGACCCGCGTCAGCGACCGCCGTTCTCAGCGACCGTGCCAGCGCCCCCGCAGCCGGGCGCTGTGCCCCGGCCGGAATCTCCTCCGAGCGCACTTCCAGCAGCAGTTCAGGCATCTACCGCAGCAGCCTGCACGCCGGCGACCGTTTCCATCCATTGCTCGCAGCACGCCGCTGCCATCGCGCGGACGCGGAGGATGTAGTCGGCGCGAACCGCGACGCCGATGGCGCCCCGCGCATCCAGTTGATTGAAGGTGTGTGAGGCACGAACGCACTGCTCGTACGCCGGCAGGACCAGACCTCCGGCCAGCAGGGCCTTGCACTCTTCTTCTGAATCGTTGAAGCGACGGATCAGCTTGTCGGGATCGACCGTGTCGAAGTTGTAGGCAGACTGCTGGCGCTCGTTCTCCCGAAACACGTCGCCGTACGTCACTCCCTCTTGGTTCCAGCGGAGCCTGTAGACGTCGTCAACACCCTGCACGTACATGGCCAGCCGTTCCATTCCGTACGTGATCTCGCCGGTGACAGGGCGGCAGTCCAGACCACCGACCTGCTGGAAGTACGTGTATTGGGTGACTTCCATGCCATCGCACCACACTTCCCAACCAAGCCCCCAGGCACCCAGCGTGGGGCTCTCCCAGTCGTCCTCGACGAACCGGATGTCATGGACCAGCGGGTCAATTCCCAGCGCAGCGAGACTTCCTAGGTACCGCTCCTGCATATCCGCGGGCGATGGCTTCAGCACTACTTGCAGCTGGTAGTAGTGCTGGAGCCGGTTCGGGTTGTCGCCGTAACGGCCGTCGGACGGTCGTCGACATGGCTGCACGTAGACCGCCTTCCACGGTTCCGGCCCCAGCGCGCGGAGCGTGGTTGCCGGGTGAAAGGTACCGGCACCGACCTCCATGTCGAGCGGCTGGAGGACCACGCAGCCCTGGGCCGCCCAGTAGTCCTGCAGCGTGGCGATCAGGCCCTGGAACGAGGTGTCACGCGTGTGCACGGAGCCATCCCCGAACGGGCGCCAAAGGACGCGCAACCTACGAAGGCGACAGGGATGCGGTCAAGCCGCCGGATGCGGGCAGTCGCTGCGCTCACATGCCGTAGGGGATTCCCGCGGCACGAAACTGCCACACGTGGCGCATTCGGCGGTCTCCACGCTGGAAGCACGTTCCTTCGATTGTCGCTGTTCTACGTTCCGGCGAACCGCCGCCTCGGCGGCCTTCTCTATCTCGTCACGCCGACTGGTGCGGCGCTCGATCAGCTTGAACCCGTACCATACGACCAGTAGGAGCACGATCAGGAGCAGCAGCTTGGGGAGGCTAAATCCAAACACGGCTCAGGTCTCCGAACGCGCCGCCGCCAGGCCGAAACCCGCGGGACACATAATTCTACAGACCATAGCGCGCATACACGGCTCGTTCTTCGAGCGCGTCCAGCAGGCCTGCGGCCACTTCAGCGCCGGCGCGCCCCCCTACAGGAGACCGGAACCAGCGGCGTTTCGGAGTGAAATCCCGGATCCTGACGTTGTCGCCGAACCGTTCCCGCAACACGGTTCCCATATCGCCCAATTCATCGACCAGTCCGAGTTCCAGGGCGCCGCGACCGCTCCAGACAGCGGCGCTGAACACCTGCTCGGGATCGTTCTTCAGCCGGGCGCCCCGGCGCTCCTGAACATGCTCGAGAAAGTCTGTCCGAATGTCCTTGAGCACTGCCTGCAGGACTGCCACATCTTCCTCGCGCACCGGCGAGAAGGGGTCCATCATGCCCTTGTGCTTGCCTTCGGCGTAGACACGACGCTCGACTCCGAAGCGCTCGAGGAGTTGCGGAAACCCGAAACCCGCGTTGATCACACCGATGCTTCCGACCACGGAGGACGACAAGGCGAAGATCTCGTCTGCCGCACAGGCCAGCCAATACCCGCCCGATGCGGCGATGTCCTCAACGAATGCCAGAACCGGCAAGTCGTGCTTGTTGGCAAGGTGCCGCACTTCGCGTGAAATCAGGCCACACTGCACCGGCGATCCTCCCGGCGAGTTGATGGCCAAGGCGACCGCCTTCGCTCCCCGGGCCGAGAACGCGCGGCGGAGGACAGGAAATATTCCGGTTGCTGTCACGGCCTCCGGGCCCACGGGTCGGGTTCGCATGCCGACCACGCCAGCCAAGCGCACCAGCGGAATGGTCGGCGTGCGCCGACGCCAGAACGTCAACGAAATGGGCATGCGCGCAACCTATCGCAGTGGATCGGACACGTCTATCGGATGGCTTACCAAGCCGTCCGCTCGTCCGGACCCAGTTCCTCGCCGATCTGGCGCAGGATCGTCCGGGCGCGGTCAGCATCCTCTTGAGTCACCATCAGCCGCCGCGGCAGAATCCCGATGCTGCCCTCCGTGATGCTCATGTGTCCGTCAAACACAAAGGTCTCGATGCCTTCCTCGCCAAGGACCGCACGGACGTATTCGAGCCGGACCACGTCATTCGTTCGCAGCAATTCCTGCATCACCTATCTCCGGTACGCTCCTGGCGGCCATGCCGGGTGGTCGCCCGTAGCCGGGCAATCCCGGTAGTCACCGCCTCGCCCTACTCTCTGCCGGTGACAAGTATCGACAACTTGGATAGCACATGCGATCCGTGACACGTCGGCGCCCGTAGGAAATGACCATTGGGCGGATTGTTCGCCGATGACACCTTCTGATAGGGTGCAGCGACCTGGCAACTCGCGGAGTTCGAGCCAATGAACCGACCCGGCCTCGCCCTCGTGACGGCCTGCACCGCCCTCCTGGCGGCCGCCGGCGCGCCGCAGGCAGGAGACTACGATCCGATGCGCTCGGCCTTGTGGGAAGACATGCACACCGAGTTTCTCGGCGATGGACCGGTCAAGTATGACTTTCAGGTCCGGCTGATCATCCCGCGCAAGGTTGAGGATGCGTTCAGCGTTCCGGTGGTGATCGAGTTGTCCGAGCGCGTCCAACCAGTCGAAGAAGTGGTGGTGATCGCGGAAAACAATCCCATCCAGACGGCAGCCAGGATGTTCCCGCGGCGGGAGATCCGCTCGGTCGGGATGAACATCCGCCTGGAGCAGACGACACCGGTCCGCGCCGCAGCCCGCGACGCTGATGGTGTCTGGCACGTGGCGAGCGTCAGGGTCGAGGTCATGAATCCTGGCGGTTGCACGGCAGCTGGCGGGTCCGGCAGCGCCGAGAATCCGATTGGCACGATCGCGATGAAGCGTTTCAGGCGACCAAACAGCGCGACGCGGCTCAAGTTTCGTATCACCCATCCAATGGATACCGGCCTTGTGACCGACGAGGACGGCGCAGTCGTCCCTGCCTACTATGTGGACACCGTCACCCTCGCCGACAGCTCAGGCCCGATCGCCGACCTGGTGACCTCGGCCGCACTCGCCACCAATCCGGACTTCTATTTCGACCTTCCCGACCGTCTGCAAACCGTCCGCGTCACCGCCTCCGACTCCAAGGGCCTCACCTTCGATCTCCTGGAAGCATCGCGCCGCGACGGGGATGGCAGAACCTAGGGAACCGGCCAGGGCCTGGCGGCACGTCAGGCCAACAATGAAAAGCAAGCGTTGGGCAAGTGCGCTCGCCGTAGGGCGACAGTGCATGGATGGGAGACTCTCCGTCATGGGTAAACGGCTTCGCAGTTGGGCGATGATGGGAGTGGTTCTGGGGCTATCCGCGACCGTGGGTGCGAACGCCGCGCTCGCGGCGGGTGGATCGCCGCCCAACGGTCCGATCGATGCGGTCGTAACCGGCTCCGATCTCAAATTCGCCTGCAGCCAAGAAATCGAGGGCTCGAAGGACGTGGTCGGCGAACAGTTTTACCGCTGGATGCTGATGGTCCAGTGCCGGGCCGTGGTCAGCGCGATCGTCACGATGATTGAAGCTGGACAGTTCGCCCTCGATGACTCGCCGCGCTGGCAGTGCGTCACGGTTCCCGAGGATCTGCGTGAACTGTCGGCAACGTTCGTGACCTGGGTCGGACGACGGCCCCCGTTGATGCGCGAACCCGCGGCAGTGGCCTTTGTGGAAGCCATTGAACTCAGTGCACCGTGTCGGTCGTCCTGAGCCACGGACCGGTCCGGTCTCTTGCAGGCGGTGGTGCCGGAGAATGCGCCGGGCTGGCGAATTGACCGTTCGCACGGTCCGCCAATAATGATCCCTCACCGGATCGGAATGACATCCAGAAGGAACCTGAAATGAAGTGGGCGGCTCCCTTTTTCGCACTCATCGTAAGCGCCAGTGTGGTGCAGGCGGCAGTCGAAGATTGTCCGCAGGGGCCGGAAGGCAATCTGTGCAAGGCCGAGAACGGCGACGTGCACGCCATGTACATGATCGGTCGCGAGGCGTATGACGCGGCGCGCGACAGTGGGGACTACAGCGAGGCTTATCGGTGGGCGTCGCGCGCGCGCGCGGCCGGTTTCCTCGGTGGGCGCATGCTGTTCAAGATGGTTCACCTGCAGGCGGGCAAGGGCCAGCACCATGACAACGTCGAAGCGCACCAATGGATCACCAAGGCGATCGCCGAGGGCGAGGATTATCTGATCCCGTGGAAGCGCCGACTGGAAGGCATCATGACGCCTGAACAGCTCAAGGCCGCACTGCGCGCAGAAGCAGAGTAGCCGGCCCGAATTTCAGCCGGCAGCGCCGCGTGATCAGCGGGGCCGGTCGCGCTCCGTCACAAGGCTCCGGATCGCCGTCTCAGGCATTACTCCTGCGAAACAGCGCGACGCGGACCATCCAGTTGCGCCGCCTCTTCAGCCGTAATCCGGTTGCCTGCGTCGTCGAAATAGACGCCCTTGATGTGTTCTTCGATGTAGGTCGCGATGCCGGCAATTTCGCGCTTCGACATCGTGCTCTTGAATTCGGGCATCCCGCGGTCACGAATCCCGACGGTGATCACGTAGACCAGGCCGTCGTGATCGAGCAGTGTGGCGCGCAGGTCAGCCGCGAAGCCGCCATAGGCCGGTCCGCCACGACCATCCGCCTTATGACAGCGGGCGCACTCGTTGGGAAATTCGGTGAACACGATCGGCGGCGGGCCTGAACGGCGCGGTTTCTCATCTGCCGCCATGGCTGTGCCAACCGGCATTGCAAATGCCGCCAGGCCGATAACTGTAGCCGCCGTCAGACCGACGGCGATTCGTCCGTGCTTGGTGAAATCGTGCATGTCAAGAAATCCGGCCTACTGGCGGAGCCGGGCCTGTGTAAGACGCTTCTCTGCGACGCTTTGCTTTTCAGATCAATTTCTGAGACGCGTCACCACCGGGGTCGGGATCGACCAGTCGCGCCCGGAGAAACAAAGTGCGGGCCGGCCGCAAGCGGCCGGCCCGCATCGAAATACGCTGTTTAGAGCGCGAACACGTACAGGACGTTGCTCGGTACAGCGGCCTTCAACTCGGGCGTCGAGTCGGTGAACCACTGCGGCCAGGCGCCGCCCAGGCCGACCTGGATGGCAATGTACTGCTTGCCGTCAGCCTCGTACGTCATTGGCGGTGCGTTGATCGACGAACCGGTCTCGAAGCGCCACAGCTCCTCGAGCGTGGTGTCGTCGAGCGCGACCACGGCACCATCAGCCGTGCCGGTGAACACCAAGCCGCCAGCTGTCGACAGAATGCCGCCCAGCATCGGGAACTCGGTCTCCCACTTGCGCACGACCACGCCGGTCGACACGTCGATCGCCGTCACGCTGCCGGTGATCCGGCCCGAGCGCGGGTCATCGAAGGTGAAGTACGGCGCTCCGCCAAGGAACCACTGCCGCGTTGACGGGTCGAAGTTCTTCGGAGAAACCGCGGCAAACGCCTTGTTGCAGCTCTCGATTACCGGAATGTAGTACAGGCCGGTGTGCGGGCTGTAGGAAGTCGGAGGCCAGTTCTTCCCGCCGGTGTGTGCCGGGCAGGAAATGCCTTCGATCTCGCTGCGCGCGCCGACTTCGGTCAAGTCGCCGCGGTGCGCCGCCGTACCCGGGTTGTACTGCTGAACGTCCACGTTCGGGTCGTACGCGTTGGGTCGGCCATTCTCGTCGAGACCGTCCGTCCAGTTCAGCTTCTTGACGAACTGCGTGCCCCAGACGTACTCGCCGGTCCCACGGTCGAGCGCGTAGGCGTAACCGTTGCGGTTGGCGTGCAGGGTTGCGCGCACGAACTGGCCGTTGATCACGGTGTCAACGAACGTGTTCTCCGCGATCGAGTCGTAGTCGTACGGGTCGTTCGGCGTGTGCTGGAAGCCCCACAGGAATTCACCTGTCGTCGCGTTGACCGCGATGGTGCTGTCGGTCCAGAGGTTGTCGCCGGGACGGTAGGCGTTGTCCCAGTCCGGACCCGGGTTGGCGGTGCCCCAGACGATGATGTCAAGCTCAGGATCGTACGAACCGGTCACCCAAGTCGAACCACCACCGGTCTTCCATGCACCGTAGTCGTCCTTCCACGTCTCGTGGCCAGGCTCACCCGGCCCAGGAATGGTGTGGGTGCGCCAGATTTCCTCGCCGGTGTTGATGTCCAGCGCAGCAATCCAGCCGCGGACACCGAACTCGGCGCCGGCCATGCCGGTCACCACCGTGTCTCTGACGATCAGCGGCGCGCCGGTGATGGTCTCCGCGATGCCCGGGTCAGCGACCTGAGCCTCCCAGATCAAGCTTCCGTCGGTCTTGTTCAGGGCGCGTATGCGACCGTCGATGACCGGCGACAACACCATGTCGCTGTGTAGCGCCACGCCGCGGTTGTTGATGCCGCAGCACAGCACGCTCGGTGCCCAGTCCTTGTCAGGCTCGGGGTCCGACCTCCACACCGTGATCGGCTTGCCGCCACGCACGTCGAGCTTGGTCACCACTCCCCAACCAGTGGTCAGGTAAAGGAAACCATCCTCAGCAATCGTTGTACCTTCGAGACCCGCGAACGGGAACACCACCGGGTCCGTGCCGCCGCCCTGGATGCTGCCCATGGCGTAGGTAAACGCGACCTTCAGATCGCCGACGGTGTCCTTGTTGATTTCGCGGAGACCCGAGAAACGGTGGGCCTCATAGTTGCCGTGATGGTTGATCCAGTTTTCCGGCTCGGTCTCGCTATTGACCAGACGGTCATGGGTAACGTTGCCGGCAAGCGCGGTACCGGCGAGCAATGCCGCGCCAATTGCTCCAACGGCAAGTGGGCGCAAGCTGCCCAATCTCTCGAACCTCATAAAGGCTCCTCCCAATTCGGTGCCGGCCGTCGCTTGCACCGGGGTCTGAAAGATTTAGACGCGTGAACGAGCACGCGCCTCCATTCCAGCCCGGCGTTCCGCATCGGACCGCCACATCCACTTGATCCGGGACATCCCGGACCGACGCCAACAGCCGCTAGCAGACGCTGGCATCGGCGAGGATGCTAGCATTGAAGGGGTGCACCGGCGAATCCCGCCGCTTCCTGCGCTGCAACCGATGGTTACACGTCCGGAACACCATCGCTGTGGGAGCAGATTCCGGCTATTCTGTCTGATCATCCGAGGCCGTGGGCTCGAGAGTTCCTGCCCGCCGATACTCGAACAAGATCGCCAGGCGAGGTTCCGGTTCGCGTGGCCGTTCACTGGCAACACTGACCGCGCGGGCCAAACTCTGGTCGCTGCTGGATTTCCGTTCTGATCTGCCACCCGCGGCCGCTGCCGATTTACCCGGCGCCCGTACCCGTCACCACGAAGCTTCGACGAAACACGCCCGATTGCCGACCGCTCGGACGGCGTAGCGATCTTGCGGAAGAACCTGATTCACCGGTCCCAAGGTTGCAGACCAGTCCGGACATGGGCGCTCGTGCATGGTTACCAGGCTTTCCGTTACGGGATCGTTCCGCCCTCACGCGGTCATGCCAGGAGACACAGCAGCTAAATGCGCTTCAGCGCCCACGCCGGCCGTTTCGCCTAACTGCACAAACACGTGACGTTTTCGCTGTAGTTGACGGGATGTTGGCCCTTTCTTGAGCCCCTCCCTATGCTGGAACCAGACGGTTCCGCGCGCTAGCACGGAGGCGTGGAGGTCACGTCGTGGATGCAGCGAGCGGAGGCGAACGCCGGGCCGACCAGTCAAGTCTTGCCGCGGTGAAGGCGCTGGTCGCTGAAGACCTCGCTCGCGTCGACCGTACGATCAATGCGAACCTGGACAGTTCCGTCGCCCTGATTCCGGAGCTGGCCAGGCACGTGACCGATGCCGGCGGGAAGCGCATACGGCCCCTTGTTACGCTGCTCGGCGCCCGCGCCGCGGGTTACCAGGGCGACCGTCATATCGGGTTGGCGGCAGTCATCGAGTTCATTCATACCGCGACCCTCCTGCACGACGATGTCGTCGACAACAGTCTGGAACGCCGAGGGCTCAAGTCTGCAAACGCCATTTGGGGTAACGCCGCCAGCGTCCTGGTGGGCGATTTCCTGTTCAGCCAGGCGTTCCGTCTGATGGTCGCCGACGGGTCCTTGCCGGTTCTGCGCCTGTTGTCCAACGCCGCTGCTGTCATCGTTCAGGGCGAAGTACTGCAGCTTGTCACGACCGGCAAGACGACGACGACGGAGGACGAGTATTTGGAAGTGGTCCGGGCCAAGACCGCACAACTGTTCGCTGCCGCCGCCGCAGTCGGCGGGCACCTGGTTGAATGCGGCCCTGACGTGCTTGCCGGCCTTGACCGCTACGGCGACCAGGTCGGGACTGCATTTCAACTGACGGATGACGCCCTGGACTACCTGGGCGAATCGCACGAGACCGGGAAACCCACCGGTGGTGATTTCCGCGAAGGCCGCCTCACCCTGCCCGTCATCATTGCCTATGCGCAGGCTGACCAGCGCGAGCGCGATTTCTGGGATCGGACGCTGGGAAAGGGACAGCAGACGCCCGGCGATTTCGCGGAAGCGTGCCGGATCATCCGCTGTCGAGGTACCGTAGCCCTGACGCAGGAGCGGGCAGTCGTCTGCAGTGACAATGCCATTGCCGCGCTCGACGTCCTGCCCCCCGGCCCGTCCCGCGATGCGCTCGCTGACCTGGCGTGTCTGGCCTGCAGCCGTAAGCAGTAACCGATTTCATCCGACCGCTGGTTCGATCGTCGTGCGGCCGCAGGATTGCGCCCACGCCGTCGGACGGGCTATATGCTGGCCGGAAGCTGCGGAGTGTAGCTCAGCCTGGTAGAGCACTGTCTTCGGGAGGCAGGGGCCGCTGGTTCGAATCCAGCCACTCCGACCACACCTGGCCATATCCCTCAGTGAGGAACCCCGGTGCCGCGCCTAGCCGCCAATGTGACCATGCTCTTCGCGGATGAACCGTTTCCGGAGCGTGCGGAGCGCGTACGTGCCGCAGGATTTCGCGGGATCGAAATCCTGTTCCCGTACGACTGGACGGCAGCGGAACTCAAGACGTGGATCCGAGCGACCGACGTCGAGTTGGTGCTCCTCAACACGCCGCCCGGCGACTGGGGCAGCGGCGAGCGCGGGCTTGCCGCCCAACCTGGCCGCCAAGCTGATTTCCGCTCGGCGTTCGGGCAGGCGCTCGACTATGCAACGCAGCTCGCCTGCCCACGTATCCATGTCATGGCGGGGCTTCGGTCCGAGGAACGGGAAGCCTGCGACGCCTGCTTTGTCGACAATTTGCGCCATGCGGCTGAAGAAGCCCGTCGATTCGACGTTGACGTTCTGATTGAACCGTTGAATGACCGCGACGTGCCCGGGTACCACCTCTCCAGACTTCACCATGCTCAACAAGTCATTACCGCTGTCGCCCGCGACAACGTCCGTCTGCAGTTCGACCTCTATCACACCCGCATCATGGAAGGAGACGTGGAAGCGGCCTACACCCGCTTCAGGTCGCTGGTTCGACACGTGCAGATTGCGGGACTACCTGGACGGCACGAACCGGATGGCGGCGAGATCGACGGGGTGGAGCTGCTCCAGATGCTCGACGCGAACGGTTATGCGGGCTGGGTCGGCTGCGAGTATCGTCCCCGCACGACCTTTGAAGCTGGCCTGAGCTGGCTCGCGGACTTCGGCATCGCCGAACCTTCGGATAGTCCCGCGTCGTAGCTCCCTGGGGCCCTGCCCCGTGGCGGCTCTCCACGGAGCCTCCCGGCGGCCCGACGCCCCTAGCGCAGTTCGCGTACCGCTCGGCTGGCGCCGCGTCCTCGGAGACGTCCTGTACCACGCTCCCAGCTCCGGGTTCGCGCTGTCATGGCGGAACTCCGGTCAAGGGATTGTGCGACGGCAAGCATGGAGGCTGACCAGAATGGCGGCAAGGGATTACGGAATGCGATGCGAGCGACTGATCAGTAATAGTTGATTTGTAAACAACGTGTTGTCCAACGTATTCTGTGTTCGTGTTCAACGCTGCATCACCCGCGAGACGGACCGCAACCCGCATTGGCGCCCCAAGCTGCTATCTGCGCTTTGGTATAGTCGTATCGCGAACGGCAGCGCGGAGCGCCGGGAGTTCGCGCCTATCGCAACCGTCTGCGGGAGTCCCTAATGGCCGCCATTCTCACCTCTCTTCGGAATACAGTCATCGCCGGTTTCGTGCTGGCCGTCGTGCTCTTCATCTTCTACTACATGGTCATGGGGTATTCGGCCGACGCGTTCCCCGCTTTCTTTCTGAGATGGTTGCACGTCATTTCGGGAGTAATGTGGATCGGCCTGCTCTGGTACTTCAACTTTGTCCAGATTCCCAGCATGCCGGAAATCCCGGACGACCAGAAACCCGCGATTTCCAAGGTGATCGCCCCGCTTGCCCTGTGCTGGTTCCGTTGGGGCGCCATGGCCACGATCGTGACCGGCCTGATTCTTGCGTGGATGAACGGCTACATCGTTGAGACGCTGACACTCGGTATCGTCGGCGGAACCGCCTCGCAGACATTGCTGGGCATCGGCATGTGGCTGGGAATCATCATGTGGTTTAACGTCTGGTTCGTGATTTGGCCCAACCAGCAGAAGGCCCTGGGTCTCGTCGAGGCGGATGCCGACACGAAGGCTGCTGCCGCCCGCACCGCAATGCTCTTCTCGCGAACGAACACGATGCTGTCGGTACCGATGCTGTTCGCAATGGTGAGCGGTCAGAACCTCTAGAACCCGCCAGTCCCGGCATTGCTCACGGCGGGGTACCGCGAGTACCCCGCCGGCCGAGATGGCACTGAACCGCCGGATTGACGAGCGCAAAGGCGTGCAGTGCACCTTCCGCCGGGTGCCGCGTCATCGTCGGTTTCCGTCATCGCCCAGACAGGGCTGACGTCTGCCTGGCCAAACCGTAGTCCGGGCCATCACGCGCGCCTGGCGCGCAGTGGACTTCGGTCGCTGCTGAACGGCGACAGGTCAGCGCCCGCCCGCCTCGAATGCGGAGGGACCGGCTGCCTAGGCTGGCTGTGCCACTCTGGACGGATCGCCAACGTCGAGAGTCGTCACCCGGCGCATCTCGCGCCGGTGGACGGTGTCCTCGAACGGGCGGGCACGGTGCATGGTTGCGCGATTGTCCCAGATCACGAAATCGCCCTCACGCCAAGAGTGGCGATACACGAACTCCGGTCGCGTGGCGTGCTCCATCAGGTCCCGGAGCAGCAGGCGTCCGTCGGCGACGGGCCGGTCGACGATCCGGGAAGCGTGGGATGCGAGGTAGAGTGAGTGCCGTCCGTTCCTGGGGTTGACCAGCAACAGGGGGTGCGTGGCCCCCTTGAGATGGTCGCTTTCTTCTGCGGAAAACTCGAAGCCCAGGGTCTGACGCGAATACGCGATCGAGTGGTGCACGCGGAGCCCCTCGAGGCCCACCCTTCTGGTTTCCGGTAGCGTGTCGTAGGCGGTCCGCATGTCGGCAAACTCGGTGTCCGCCGCGACCGACGGCACCACCAGCGCGGCCAGCATGGAATAGCGGCCCCGGGGGTCCTGAAACGACGCGTCGGTGTGCCAGAGTCGGTTGGCAAGGACGTAGGAGCGTTGCCGGGCGTCGACGCCAAGAACCTCACCGTCCGCGCCGATGTTCGAGACATCCGTGAGCGCCTCGTCGCCGAAACGACTCGGCTGGAGCACACTAATTCCGGTCTTGCGGTGCAGTGCGCCGTCTAACCGGGTCGCGAATGCAAGCTGATCTTCACTCGAGAACTGCTGCTCACGGAAGACGAGTACCGCATAGCGATCCATTGCTTGCCGAATCACCTCGAGCTCCGTGTCGTCCTGGACATCACGAAGATCCACCCGGCTTGCTTCAGCTACAAAGCACGGATGCAGTTTCTTGAATGTGAGACCCATCTGCCTGTCCGAACAAACGAAAGGTTGGCAGTCACCATAGTGCGCGAGGTGGCGCACGGCCAACCTGAAGAAGCCGGCCAGCGATCACGGTTCAGTCGGTACTACCGGAGGGCCCGTCTCGATCGGAAGTGCAGGATCCCGAGCCCACTCGCCCATCGACGCGTCGTAGAGAGTCAGGTCCGGGTATCCCAACTGGTGCAATAGGAACAGCCCGACGGTCGCGGAGATTCCGCCCCCGCAGTAGGCCACCACATGGCGGTCCGGGGTCACGCCGACGGCCTCGTGCGCGCGGCGGGCCTCATCCAGGGAGACGAAGGTTCCGTCCGACGGATCGAGCAGGCTGGCCGCAGGAACGCTGACGCTTCCCGGAATGCGGCCAGGGCGCCCGTATCGGCTGGGCCCCGACCCCAGATAAAACTCGGGCGCGAGCGCGTTCACCATGGTGGCAACGGGGTCGCCTAGCCTGGCGAGCACATGATCCCGGTCGATGAAGAACCCGGGCTGCGGGCGGGCATCGAAGCGGGCCGGGGGATAGCTGTTCTGGTCGGTGGAGACCGGGCGGCCCTCCGCCTGCCATTTTCCGAAGCCTCCGTCCAGCACGGACGCTCCGTCGAAACCAAACGACCGCAGCATCCACCAGACCCGGGTCGCCCACATGATGCTGCCGTTCGAGTACAGCACCACACGGGAACTGTTTCCGATGCCGAGCCGTCCCATTGCCGAAGCAAACTGTTCCGCGGATGGCGCCATGAAGCGAAGACGGGTGTCCGGATCCGAGATGGTTTCCTGGATGTCCAGAAATACTGCGCCAGGAATGTGCCCGGCTTCATATTCGGCGATTCCGGGGACCACGCGATAGGGAGCATCATCGCCCGGCTCGGCCGGCAGCAGCCACGTGGTGCAGTCAACGATTCGAAGATCCGCACTTGCCAGTTCGGCTTCGAGTGTGTCGGTTTCGACAAGCGCCGCGGGCTCCCGCCACTCTCCGAGATCGCTTCGCATCGGCTGTCCCCCCGTCATGCCTTCAGCAGTTCCCGGATCGTAACAGCAGGCAACGGTAGGTATCGGTTTCCGCCTGCTTCCATGCTTTCGTCGCCCGGGCGTGGCGGAACACCGGAGAGCTTCCGCTGCGGCGTCCGTTGCGGTTTTTCAGGCAATGATCCGCATGACGGTAGCAAAGGTGGAATTGCCGTTTTTCGACAACCCGTCTTGGATCTCCTCGCGGCCCACTCCAATCTCGCGCGCCAACCGGCTCATGTTCTTGGCCCGGGCGTTGTCGTGGAGCGCGGCTCGCGTCAGGCTGCTGTCGGCCGGGCCCTCCTTACCACTGTCCCGCTTCGACGAAACCGGCTGGGGGAGTCTGGCCCGATGGACCGACGCCGGCGTCGGATCGGGAGGCTCCAAATAGATCATGGACTCGGACCATGGTATATTTGGTCCTATGGAAGAGATTCAGATTTCGAAATTCAAGGCGACCTGTCTGGCCGTTCTTGACCGGGTAGGAAAGACCCGCAAACCCCTGCTCGTGACCCGGTTCGGCAAGCCGATCGCCCAAGTCTTGCCGCCGCCGCCGATTCCGGCAGGGAATTGGCTTGGCAAGATGAAGGATCAGGGCGAGGTCCGTGGCGACCTCGTCGCCCCTGTCGCGAATTCCATGGATTGGGAAGCTCTCAAGTAGATGGGATTGCTACTCGACACACACATCTGGTTGTGGAGCCTGCTGGACCCGGATCGACTTGGCGGCACTACAGCACACGCTCTTCAGTCTCAGGAAAATGCACTCCAAATTTCACCCATCAGCGTGTGGGAGGCGCTGCTTCTTGCTGAGCGCGGGCGGGTGGCACTCGATCCCGATCCCCTCCGGTGGCTGCGCCAGGCGATGTCGATTGCCCCGATCGCAGAGGCCCCGCTCACGGTCGATGTGGCACTTGCCAGCCGCACCGTCGATGTCGAGCATCAGGATCCGGCGGATCGGTTCATCGTCGCGACTGCCGCGGTGCACGGCCTGACGTTGGTGACCGCGGACGAGAGGTTGTTGCGGTGCCGCGACATCGAGGTGCTGCCCAACCGCTGAGGCGTGTCGCGTCAGGGCCGCTAGGCGAGCGGAAGATGTTGGGCGTGACCCTGCGGTCCGCAGGTTCGGGTTCAGGCGTGGAACGACCGGACCAGTTGTCCCGGCGTCGCCCCGGCAACGGACGTTCCTTCAGCACTGGTTACCCGGATACCGTTGACCCAGACGCCGTGCAGCCCTTCCGCCATTGCCACCAGCCGCGGCGCTCCCGACGGCAGATCGTGGACCCGTTTCGACAAGCCCACGCCAACCCGTTCCGGATCAAACAGCATCATGTCGGCCGCCTGTCCGGGCACCAGCCGGCCCCGTCCCGGAATCCGCATGATGTCGGCGAGACGGCCGCTCAGACGGTGTACGCCCTCTTCCAGTGAGAACAACTCCCGGTCGCGCACCCAGTGCCCGAGCAGATGCAGGCCAAACCCCGCGTCGCAGAAGAACGTAAGGTGAGCACCTGCGTCCGACAGGCTGATCAGGCTTCGGTCGTGGACCAGGCCCTCGCTCACGGCCTTTTCGTCGGTGTTGAGCAACTGGGCCACGAACAAGGTGTCAAGGCCGCCATCAACCGCATGATCTAACAGCCAGTCAAGAGGGTCCTGTCCCGCTGCGGTTGCGAGATCGCGCAGTGATCGTTCCTCGAGCGCCGAATCTCCACCCGGAGACACTTCCCGGACGATGATCTTTTCCCAGTCCCCGTTGAAGAGCCGAACCTTGGCCGGGACTGCAAGCTCCGCCCGTACCGCGGCACGGAACTCCTCTGACGCGTAGACCGATTGCAGGCCTTCCGTGCCGTCGGCCGTCATTGCCGGCTTCCAAGCGCTCAACCCCTCGAACAGGTAGGGGCTTGCCATCGTGAACTCCAGGCTGAGCGGCCGGCACGAAACCTGGCCCCACATCTCGGTCCCGCGCTCGGCAGCCGCATCGAGACGCGCCAATCCCAGCCGAACTCCGTCCGGCCGGGTCGGATTGTGGAGGAAGGCGGCCACGAGCACCGGCCGACGGGCTTCCGCGCCCATCTTCTCGAGGGTGCCAAGCTTGGTCCCGCTCCCGGCAGTCAGCATGAAGACTCCGCGTCCGGTCTCGCCCATCGCCCGCACCAGGGCTCCCACCTCGGCTTCCGAGGCGAAGCGCGATGGCATGGGGACGCCGTTCTCGCCGTTGTGTCCCTCGAACGTGGTGGTCGAAAATCCAATCGCGCCGGCAGTGACAGAATCGCGCACGATCTCCGCCATCCGGCTGATCTCGTCGTCGGTGGCCTCCCGTTCCGTCGCCGCTTCACCCATCACGTACGTGCGGACCGATGAATGTCCGATATACGACGCCACGTTCGGGACCAGTCCGCACCCTGCCAGCAGGTCCAGATACTCCGGAAAACTCTCGAATTCCCAGCGTACGCCTTCCCGAAGCGCCGACAACGACATGCCTTCCACATGCGTGAGATTCCGCAACGTCGCATCGCGGTCCTGTTCGCGGCACGGCGCAATCGTGAAGCCGCAATTGCCGATCACGACGGTGGTGACACCCAGCGACGGCGAGGGCGACGCGCTGGGGTCCCAGGTCAGCTGCGCGTCGAAATGGGTATGCGTGTCGACAATCCCCGGAGCCAGCGCCAGGCCGTCCGCATCGATCGTCTCACGGGCGGCGCCGACCTCACCGCCCCGGGCAACCACTTGCCCGTTTTCCACCGCCAAATCACCGTGAAACGACGGTTTGCCGGTGCCGTCGACGATCAACGCGTCGCGGATGGCGAGGTCGTGCACCAGACGCTCCTACTGCAGCATGTCCGCGACGGCGTCGATCGCCGCCTGCGCACACTGCTCGTCCTGGTCTCCCGTCGCGCCGCTGACGCCGATCGCGCCGACCAACGCGCCGTCAGCCATGCGAATCGGCAGTCCCCCGGTCAATGCGGTCACGTGATGAAACTCGCCAAGCGCCGGCGCCCGGCCGGGTTGTCCGTCCTTCCCGTGCACGATCTCGCCGAGCGTGCGCGTCGGAATGGGCAGGCGGGCAGCCGACTGCGCCTTCCGCAATGCGATCTCGAAACTGCCGAGAAAAGAGTCGTTCTGGCGTCGGAACAGAACCAGGTCCGCCCCTCGATCAACAATCGCGATGTTGACCGCGCGGAAGTTCTCCTGGGTTTCGCGGAATGCCTCGCAGGCATCGGCCATGGCCTTGGCCATCCCGAGGGTCAGCATCGGGCGCATCTCGACATGCGCGTCCGATGCGGCGGGGGCCAGGCCGGCAGCGAATACTCCGGCGATCAACAGACCTGCAAATTTCTTCATGGGGAAACTCCAATTGGGATACACCGTAAAATCGTAGCGCGGAATTATTAAAAATGGATTCACCCTGCATGGCACATGCTGCGGCAGGGGTCGTTACAGCAATCCAAGACGATACAGTTCTCGGGCCAGCGAGTCGGGCAGGCCCGGATCAATGACGGTGGCCCGGTCCGGCGGCGCCAGGCCCGCATCGAGATACCGCCAGCCCTGGAACGCCCGATGGCGGCGCGGTTCCGTCGTGACCAACTCCGGATGAAACACCAGTTCTACCCCATGGGTACCTCTGGCATTGGTCGCGTCGACGATGTCCAGCAGCCGCTGTCGAACCGAGATGTGCCCCCGGATCACCCAGTAGATGGACCCGCCCGCCAAGAGTTCCGCAGCCCGCACGGGACGATTACGCGTGAAATGCGCGAGTCGCCCCTGCCCGTTGGCAGCCGAGCGAAGTCGACGCTGCTGCGCCCGGCGCAGCGCGACAGGCGACTCGATCCCCTGGGCGATCTTGAGGAGATGCAAAGTTGGCCGAGCGCTCATTCCCTCGTTCATCCCGAACGCTTCTGTACCGGACTCTCTTTACAGGACGGAATTCTGCGAACCATACCCGGGGAAGGTCCCTCGCTGGGAATGCGACGGCCCTGGACCATGGTGCCCCCCTACCGTTCCCGGACAACGACCGGGGGCACCGCCGCCGGCACAAGCGATCGGCGGCGCGGATGTCCCGGATTGTTTCGGTCGTCGCAGCCGATAGTTGGCGACTGACCTGTCACGAGTACGAGGGGCGAGCCTTGCTGGACATGCAGCGTGCACGGGAGGGCGTACATCCAGGACGTCTCGTGTACGATCCCGTCGTCGCGGATCGGGAGGTGCCGGCACCCTGCCTGACCCAACCTGCGTACGGCTACGGCGGCGCTTGCTGGTCCCGGCAAACGGCGGTGCCTCCGGGGCTCTCGGGCGCACCGGACGGCCGGCGTCCCGCCCATCGAACGGCCCACGGTGCAACTGGCCCTCCAACCGACCGCAGGAGGCGCGGTCGCGCACGATGCCCCGTCGTTCGCCGCCGACGAGGAAGCTGATGGTCTGGGGGAATGTCGTGCCGACAAATTTCGTGCGAACCGGCGGCGTGATGGTCCTGTCGCTCTCATTGCTGGCCACTGCCACCAAATCCCTAGCGGAAGACGACGAGCGCCTCGGGGCTGATCCGACGCTCCGGCACCTCGAAGAACTCGTCGTGACCGGATCGCGGATCCGAAGACCCGACCTGACCAGCGCCAGCCCGATGATCCGATCCGACGCGGAAGACCTGTTGTCCCGAGGCACGGTGCGGGTCGAGGACACCTTGCGGAACCTGCCGCAGGTGTTCACGACCCAGAATGCAGGCCAGTCAAACGGATCCACTGGCACGGCCACGCTCAATCTGCGCGGTCTCGGAGCAAAGCGCACGCTGGTGCTGGTCAACGGCCGCCGGCTTCCGGTCGGATCGCCCCTCCAGAACGGCGCCGGTGCCGACATCAACCAGATTCCGGGTGCGCTGATCGAGTCCGTCGAAGTGTTGACCGGCGGTTCCTCGGCCACGTACGGCTCCGACGCCGTGGCCGGTGTCGTGAATTTCAGGCTCTTGGACGACTTCGAGGGGGTCAGGCTGCGTTACCAGTTGAGCCAGTATCAACATGGCAACCGCGGCGAGAGATGGCAGGGGATCGTTCGGGATGCCGGCTACCGGACTGCCGACGGCTCGGTGCGGGACGGCGACATCGCGGACGGATCGCTGATTGCAGGAACGGCCTTTCGCGGCGGCCGTGGCCACATGACCGTATATGCGACCTACCGCGACATCGCGGCGGTGCTGCAAGGAGACCGGGACTACAGCTCGTGTGCATTGAGCAATGACCTCACGACGTGTTTCGGTTCGGCCACGCAGCCGCAGGGCACGTTTTCCGATTTCGGCCTGCTCACGGCGCAAGGTCTGGACGGCTTCGACTACAAAGTGGAGGGCGATCAGTTCGTGCCCAGAGGAGGCACCACCTACAACTACGGTCCGACGAACTACTTCCAGCGCCCCGACCAGCGATGGACCGCCGGCCTGCTGGCCGGCCTGGACATCGGCGAGCATGCCCGGGCTTACACCGAACTCATGTTCATGGACAATCGGTCCGTGGCCCAGATCGCCCCGTCCGGCGCCTTTTTCGTCACCGATAGGCTCGGTTGCGGGAACGCGTTTCTGTCGGAGCAGCAATTTGATTTGCTGTGCGGACGGTACGGGCTGAGCAGAGACGACGAGCAAACGGTCTTCATCGGCCGCCGCAACGTCGAGGGCGGCGCGCGGCAGAACGACCTCCGCCACACTGCCTACCGGGGTGTGGTCGGTTTACGCGGGCTGCTGGTTGACCCGTGGCGATACGACGTGCATTACCAGCGCGCCACGGTCGACATGCGACGCCGTTACCTGAACGATCTGTCGAGAACCCGAATCGAGCGGTCACTTGATGCGGTTCGTCACCCCGGAACAGGACGGATCGTGTGCCGCTCGGCGCTGGAAGGTTCCGACCCGGACTGCGTGCCATGGAACATTTTTCAGGAAGGCGCGGTCACGCCACCGATGATCGACTATCTGACGTTGCCTTTGTCCGCTCGCGGATCGACCGACCAGACGATCGTGTCAGGTCATCTCGCCGGAAATCTCGCCGAGTACGGGGTCAGGTCACCGTTCGCGCTGTCGGGCCCGGAGGTGGTCATTGGCGCCGAGTACCGGAGGGAATACCTGACGTACAACCCGGACGAAGCCTTCCGCAGCGGCGACGGTGCCGGTCAGGGTGGCGCCAGCCGACCCGTCAGCGGCGGAATCGAAGTCTCGGAGTTCTTCGTCGAGGCCGGCGTGCCGCTGGTGGAGGACGCTCCGTACGCGGACGAGCTGTCATTGGACGGCGGCTATCGGTATTCCGACTACGACTACGGCAAGCAGACGGACACGTTCGGGATTCGAGCAAGCTGGGCGATCAATGCGGGCGTCCGCCTGCGGGCCAGCATCCAGCGCGCGATTCGCGGCCCGAACGTCCGCGAACGGTTTCTGCCGCAAGGCTTCAACCTATTCGACATGAACGCCGATCCGTGCGGCGGCCCGGTGTCGAACGGCAAGACGGCTGCCGGCCGGACGCTCGAGGAGTGCGCCCGGAGTGGCGTGACATCCGCCCAGTTCGGCCGGATCGAACACTCGCCAGCCAACCAGTACAACTATCTGCAGGGCGGCAACACCGATCTGGCGCCGGAAGAATCCGACACCTACGCCTACGGCCTGGTCTGGACACCGCCGTTTCTCGACCGCTTGACCTTCAGCCTGGACTACTACTCGATCGAAATCAGAAAAGGCATCAGCGCGCTGCGGCCGAATTTCATCCTGGATCAGTGCCTGGACGGCAACGCCGCGCAGTGCGCCAAGGTCAGACGCGGTCGGAGCGGTGACCTTTGGTTGGGATCCGACATTGAGAAAAGCGGCCACATCGTTTCGTTACTGGACAATCTTGCGGTGGAGAAGGTGCAGGGGTTTGACCTCACTGCCAGCTACAGCCTCGACATCGGCGACTGGGGCCGCCTGAGCCTCAGCGACGTCCTCTCCATCACCTCCACGTGGGAGCGGCAAGAGTTGGCCGGAGCCCCGAAGGTCGATTGCGCGGGCAACTGGGGCGCCACGTGCGGCTCGCCCAATCCGGACTTCCGGAACAATTTCAGCCTTGCCTGGCACACGCCCTGGCAAGTGCGCGCCACGCTCGGGTGGCGGTTCATCAGCAGCATCACCGACCTCAACGCGGCCGGGATCGATCTCGGGGCCCGGCACTACTTCGACCTGTCCGCCAGCTGGGACTACAGCGACACGGCCAGCTTGCGCGTCGGGATCAACAACCTGCTCGACAAGGCGCCCCCGATAGCGGGCAGCGCGGCCGGTCCGTTCAACTACGGCAACGGCAACACCTTTCCCGGTCTCTACGACGCTCTGGGGCGCTACGCGTTCATCGCCCTCACCATCGAGTCTCCCTGATCAAGCCGCGGGACCGCTTGCCGGAAGACCCCGCGTGCAGGCGCCGCCGGGAGTCAACATCGAAACTGCCTTGGACTGCATTCAGAACCCGTGCCGGTCGCAGCATCGCTCCGGATCTCGTCAGCCGGTCACCGATGCCCATACCGGCGAGATCCACGGCGCCACCCCGACGACCCGGGGACCAGAGAGGCGCGTCGCCCTCCGGGACGTCAACCGGTGTCACGGTCCGCAGCCGTTGGAGCGCCGGCTACTCCGTCAACTTCCGAGGAAGTTGACCGGACGCCGTCAGCCTCTCAGTCGCACGTTATCGGGATCATGGGGTGACTCGGGTATCACCCGAGCCGGGTAGCGCTTGCCCAAGATCTCGATGTCGAGTTCGGTGCCGACGGTTCCATGGCCGTTGTCCACGTAGCCCAACGCGAGGGATTTTCCGGTGAAATGACCGTAGGCGCCGGCCGTGGCGCGGCCGATCATGGTCTCGCCTTGCCACAGTGGCTCATTCCCAATGGGATCGGCATCGTCAATGTCGTTCACTTCGATCGTCACGAACTGCCGAGGCACACCGTCGGCTTGCTGGCGAATCAGCGCATCACGGCCGACGAACTCCCCCTTGTCCAGAGCGGCAAACCGGCCAAGGCCGGCCTCGAGAATCGTGTATTCCCGCGTGAGGTCCTGGGCCCACATGCGGTACGACTTTTCGATCCGCAGCGAATCCATGGCGCGCATTCCGCATTGGCCGATCTCGAATTCTGCGCCCGCGCGCAGCAGCTCATGGAAGATGTGCCGCTGGTATTCCACCGGATGGTGAATCTCCCAGCCCAGCTCGCCCACGAAATTGACGCGCATCAGGCGCACGGGCGCCAGTCCCACGTGCGTATGCTGGCCGGTCAGCCACCTGAACGAATCGTCGTCGAGATCCGCTTCCGTGATCTTTGACAGCACCGCCCGGGCATTGGGGCCGGCGACCACGAGCGTCGCGTGGTAGGTCGTGAGATTGTCGAGCCGGACGCTGCCATCGTCCGGCAGATGCTTGGTCAGATAGTCGCCGTCGAAACGCTCTGCCGCGCCGGAACTGACCAGGTAGAAGCTGTCACCGACATCGCGCATGATCGTGAACTCGGAACGCACGCCGCCCTGCGGGGTCAGCGCGTGAGCCAGATGAATGCGGCCGACCCCGCGGGGCAGCCTGCGGCACACGAGACGGTCAAGCCAGGCCTCCGCCCCCGGCCCCGATACCCGGAACTTGGAGAAGCTCGTGATGTCGATGATTCCGACATTCTCGCGAACGTTCCGATGTTCCCTCGCCACGTGCGGGAAGTAGTTCGTGCGCCGGAAACTCCAGACATCGGAACGCTCGACGCCGGCCGGCGCAAACCAGTTGGGCCGTTCCCAGCCGTAACGCTGGCCCCAGACCGCCCCCATGCCATCGAGCAGGTCGTGAATCGGGCTGGTCTTGGCAGGTCGCGCGGCCGGTCGCTCCTCGTCCGGATAGTGAATGATGAAGACGTGTTCGTACGCCTCTTCGTTCTTGGTCCGCACGTACGGCTGGTTCGCATACGCCCCGAAGCGGCGGGGATCGACATCCATCATGTCGATCGAGGGCTGGCCTTCGATGATCCATTCCGCGAGCTGCCAGCCGGCTCCGCCGGCGGCCGTGATCCCGAAACTGTGCCCCTCGTTCAGCCAGACGTTCCGTAGGTCCCAGGCCGGCCCGACTAGAGGACTGCCGTCCGGCGTGTAGGCGATCGGGCCGTTGACGATGTCCTTGATGCCGGCACGCTCGAAGCTTGGAACGCGCTTGATCGCCGCCTCCACGTGCGGCATCAGGCGATCGAGATCCGCGGGGAAGAGGTCCCGCTCGAAGCTTTCCGGAACGCCGTCCCAGAACCGTGCCGGCGCCCCCTTCTCGTAGGGTCCCAGGATGTAGCCCTGACGCTCTTCCCGCAGGTAGTAGGAGGCGTCGGATTCGCGCAGCACGGCCATTTCCGGGAGCCCCTGCCGGTGCCGTTCCACCAACTCCGGCACCTCATCCGTGACGATGTACTGGTGCTCCACTGGGATCGTCGGAAGGTAGATGCCCAGCATCCGACTGGTGTGCCAGCTGTAGTTGCCAGTCGCGCAGACCACGTGCTCGCACGCGATGTCTCCGCCGGGCGTCCGGACCAGCCACTCGCCGTTCGATTGCGGTTCCAGGGCCGTGACGGGGGTGTTCTGGTAGATCTCGGCGCCCCGGTTGCGGGCGCCGATGGCCATCGCCTGCGTCACGTCGGCCGGAGCGATGTGCCCGTCGTCGGGGTGGTAGAGCGCTCCGACCAGCCCCTCCGTGTTGCACAATGGCCAGAGCGCGGCGACCTCCTCCGGCGTGATGATCTGGAACGGGACGCCGATCGTGTTGGCCGTACCGCAGTACTTGCGGTACTCGTCCATCCGCTCCTCGTTGGTCGCGAGTCGCAGGTTTCCCGTCACATGGAAGCTGACCTCCTGGCCGGTCTCGCCGGGCAGGGTCTTGTAGAGATCGACCGAATACTTGTGCAGCTGGCCGACGCTGTAACTCATGTTGAACAACGGGAGGAGGCCGGCAGCGTGCCACGTCGAACCTGCGGTCAACTCGGTGCGTTCGCACAGGACCACGTCTGACCAGCCCTTCCGAGCCAGGTGATAAAGCGTTGAGACACCGACGACTCCGCCGCCGATCACAACCACCCTTGCGTGTGTCTTCAAGTTCCTTCCCCACCCTACTGCACGTCACAACCTAGATTCGCACAGAAGTTACGGCACAACCATCCCCGACCCGATCCGGCCAGCGGCGGTGCCGGTATTTTTGGAGCGGTTGCCATCCCGTGCCGGAGCACGCGCGTCCATTGTCCGGGGCGGGCTCGTGATCGGATGGGACACGACCGCGCGGCCGGAAGGGGCGTTGCTGGCGCCGCCCGGCGGTCGAACTTGCCGCCCCTGGACGATCGGGCGTCACCCCGCTCAAGCCATCGACCAGCGGCACCTGCCTGCGACTGGCCGGCCCGGAAAACCGGGCAACGGAGATTGCGTGATTCTCCCCTGCGAATGTACCATTTGCCAGTTGGACCGCTGGCGTTCGGGTCCTCGTTTTCGGCTCCGTCTGGCGGCTTCGAGGCTCCGGGCGTCTGGTGCCGTGGCACGCCGCAAGGAAGGGCCTCGATCATGGTGAATCATCAGGATTCGGTCGATCAATCCGACCGCAAGGTACCGATCAATCTTCGGCAGTCTGGCTCGACACCCACGGAACTCCTGATTTCGACCCGGGTGCGGAAGTCCCCCTACTGGCATCTGTCGCATCAGGCGGGCTGCTGGCGGGCCACCGTGTACAACCGGATCTATCACCCCCGCGGGTACGTGCGGCCGGAAGACGGTGGCGCCACGGTCGAATACGAGGCGCTGGTCAATCATGTGACGCTTTGGAACGTCGCCGTGGAACGCCAGATTCGCGTTGCGGGCCCGGATGCCGAGGCATTTGTCAACTACGTGATCACAAGGGATGCCACGCGAATTCAGCCGATGAACGGCAAGTACGTGATCCTGTGCAACGAGAAGGGCGGCATTCTCAACGACCCGGTGCTGCTCCGCCTGTCGAAGGACGAATTCTGGTTCAGCCTGTCGGACTCCGATGTGATGTTCTGGCTGCAGGGCGTAAACGTGGGCCGGAAAGCCAATGTCGAGATCGATGAGATCGATGTCTGTCCGGTGCAGATCCAGGGGCCAAAGTCGGTCGCGCTCATGACCCATCTGGTCGGCGATCAGGTCCGTGAACTGCCGTCGTACGGCCTCATGGAGGCCAAGGTGGCCGGGTGCGACGTAATCGTGTCGCAGACCGGGTTCAGCGGCGAAAAGGGCTACGAGATCTACTTGCGCGACGCCACGCTGAACGCGGAAAAACTGTGGGACGCGGTCCTGGCGGCCGGCGAGGCGCACAACCTCATGGTGATCGCACCGGCCCATCAGCGGCGCATTGCCGCCGGCATCCTCTCCTGGGGGCAGGACATGGATGCCGAGACCCTGCCGTTCCAGTGCAATCTCGGATACCAGGTGCCCCGGACCAAGGCAGCCGACTACATCGGCAAGGCGCGCCTCGAGGAGGTCCGTTCCCTGGTCGAAGCGGGTAAGCCCCCGTTCAAGCTGACGCTGGCGGGACTGGCGCTCGGCGGCAGGCCGATCGAGGAGTACGCGCCAGACTTCTGGCTGATATCGGGTGCTGACGGCGGCAAGCCGGTGGGCTACGTCACGTCGCCCTGGTATTCGCCTGAACTGGAGACCAACATCGCCCTGGGATACGTCCCGTGCGCCATGGCGACGCCCGGAACCCGAGTCAAGGTCTGGCTGCCCGACGCCTACCAGACCGACCCGGGGCAGCCGGTGGACGGCACGGTCACAGAGGTTCCGTTCCGCCCCTCGGTGAATCCGAATGCCCGGGAGATCGCGAAGGCGCAGGGGCGCGATGCAGCCTACTGACGAAGCGCGGGCGATAGCCGGTCGGGCGCGTGGGTCGGCGTTGCGCGCCGGTAGCCCGTGCCGCCGGGGTCCCCGTTTGCCAGGGCCCGATACGCTGATGCCGCATCACCCGACGCCGGGCCGCAACTGACGCGATCCCGGCGTTCGGAGGGAATGCGGCGATGACTCGCTACTCGATCTTCAGCCTCGCCCGCAACGCCCTCGGCTATCACCGGAGCTGGCCGCGGGCCTGGCGCAGCCCCGAGCCGGCCCCGACCTACGATGTGGTGATCGTGGGTGGCGGCGGTCACGGTCTGGCGACCGCCTACTACCTGGCCAAGGAGCACGACATCGGCCGCATCGCCGTCCTGGAGAAAAGCTGGTTGGGGGGTGGCAACACCGGGCGAAATACCACGATCATTCGCTCCAACTACCTGTGGGATGAGAGCGCGCATCTCTACGAAAAGGCGTTGCAGCTGTACGAAGGCCTCAGCCGAGAGTTGAACTTCAACATCATGCTCAGCCAGCGCGGCGTCCTGAATCTCGCCCACAACGAGCACGATCTCAAGGAAATGTCCCGGCGGGTGCGGGCGATTCGCCTGAACGGGATCGATTCCGAAATCCTTGACCCAGCGGGGGTAAAGACGGAAGTTCCGATCATCAATATTGCCGGGGACGTGCGATATCCAATTCTCGGCGCGTCGCTCCAGCGGCGCGGCGGGGTCGCGCGCCATGACGCCGTCGCCTGGGGATTCGCGCGCGCCGCCGATGCGCGCGGCGTGGACATCATCCAGAACTGCGAGGTGACCGGGATCGAGATCGCGAACGGCCGCATCCGGGGTCTCCAGACGTCCCGCGGCACCATCGCGACGAAGAAGGTCGGCCTCGTCGCGGCGGGACATTCGAGCGTGCTGGCGGCGATGGCTGGGCTCCGACTGCCCATCGAAAGTCACCCGCTGCAGGCGATGGTGTCGGAACCGATCAAGCCGGTTCTCAACAGCGTCGTGATGTCGAACACCGTCCACGTCTATGTCAGTCAGTCCGACAAGGGTGAGCTCGTGATCGGGGCCGGGATCGACGGGTTCAATTCCTACGCACAGCGGGGCAGCTTCCAGGTTGTCGAAAGCCAGATGGGGGCGCTTCTGGAACTGTTCCCGATCTTTTCGCGCCTGCGGATGCTGCGCCAGTGGGGCGGGATCGTCGATGTCTGCCCGGACGCGAGCCCGATCGTCGGCAAGACGCCCGTTGACGGCCTCTACATCAATTGCGGCTGGGGCACGGGTGGCTTCAAGGCGACGCCGGGGTCGGGCTGGGCGTTCGCCCATACGATTGCCCGGAACGAACCGCACGAGTTGAACGCCCCGTTCACGCTGGAGCGCTTCAGCTCCGGCGCGCTGATCGACGAGCACGGCGCCGCCGCGGTCGCACATTGAGCGCGCCATGCTTCTGATCCCCTGCCCCTGGTGCGGCCACCGCGACGAAAGCGAGTTCACTTGCGGGGGCGAGGCTCACATCCAGCGACCGCCCGATCCCGCCGCCCTCGACGATGCGGAGTGGGCGGACTACGTCTTCATGCGCACCAATCCGAAGGGCCGGCATCGGGAGCGCTGGTGCCACAGCCACGGCTGCGGCCGGTGGTTCAACGTGGAGCGACACACGGTCACCCACGACATCGTTGCGGTTTACCGGATGGGCGAAACACCGCCCGACGACGGCGACGTGGACGGGTCATGACCAGCCAACCGTTCCGTCTGCCTGACGGTGGGGCAATCGACCGGGCGCGACCGGTCAGCTTCTCGTTCAACGGCGAACTGTTGACGGGATTTTCGGGAGACACCCTTGCATCGGCCCTGCTCGCAAACGGCGTGCACCTGGTCGGTCGCAGCTTCAAGTACCACCGGCCGCGGGGAATTCTGTCCGCGGGCACAGAGGAGCCGAATGCGCTGGTGCAGCTCGAGTCCGGGAATCGGAGCGTGCCCAACCTGAAGGCCACCCGGATCGAGCTTTACGAGGGATTGACTGCGACCAGCGTGAACTGCTGGCCCGGCGTCAGGTTCGATGCCGGAGCCGTCATCGATGTCGCCCACCGGCTGGTTCCGGCAGGCTTCTACTACAAGACGTTCATGTGGCCGCATGGCGGCTGGCATTTCTACGAGCGAGCGATCCGGCGGATGGCGGGTATGGGCCGTGCGCCCACCGGACAGGACCCGGACCGGTACGAACGGATGAACGCGCACTGCGACGTGCTGGTCGTCGGCGCCGGGCCCGCGGGAATGGCCGCTGCGCAGGCCGCCGGCCGCGACGGCGCGAGGGTCATTCTGGCCGACGAACGCAGCCAGCCGGGCGGCTCGCTCCTGAACATGGCCGCCAACGAGGCGGGAACCGAGCCCGGCTGGAGCAGCGGGGTCACGGCCGAACTCGAATCGATGAAGAACGTGCGGGTGCTGTCGAGAACCACGGTCACCGGGTACTTCGATCACAATTTCCTGATCGCGCTTGAGCAGGTTACGGATCATCTCGGACCCGACGCGCCTGCCCACCTTCCGCGCCAGCGCCTGTGGCGCATCCGCGCCGGCCGTGTGGTGCTGGCGACGGGCGCGCTGGAGCGACCACTGGTGTTCGCCAACAACGATCGACCGGGGGTGATGCTTGCGGGAGCCGCCCGTGCGTACGTCAACCGCTTCGCCGTCCTCCCCGGCCGGCGGGCTGTGGTGGTGACCAACAACGACAGCGCCTACGAGGCGGCGCTGGAGCTTCATGCCCACGGCGTGGCCGTCGCCGCCATCGTGGATCACCGCGGCCGCCCTGACGGAACGGCAGTCCGGGGCGCCGAGGAAGCCGGGCTGGAGGTCGTGCCGGGCCACGCCGTCGTGGACACGAACGGGCGCGGCCGGGTGCGCACCGCCGCTGTGGCCAGGATCGACGGGGACGGCACCATCGCCGGGCCAACACGCACGCTGGCGTGCGATCTGATCCTGATGTCCGGGGGCTGGAGTCCGGCCGCGCACCTGTTCTCGCAGTCCGGCGGACGGCTGCGCTACGACGCGGCCCTCGGGGGCTTCCTGCCCGACCATCCGCGCCAATCGGTGCGATGCGCCGGCGCGATCAACGGCGCAGCCGACACGACGGCCTGCATGCGTGAAGGCCGAAGCGCCGGGCTGGACGAGTCGGCGGTGCCCGAGGCAGCCTCTGCGTCACCGACGCCCCCCGCACAGCGACAAGTCTTCGCCAGGCATCGCGCCGGAGAGGCGAGAGCTTTCGTGGATTTCCAGAACGACGTGACCGCAGCCGACATCACGCTCGCGGCCCGGGAAGGCTACGAGTCGGTCGAGCACCTGAAGCGCTATACCACCCTGGGCATGGGCACCGACCAGGGCAAGACCGGAAACGTGCCGGGTCTCGCGATTCTTGCCGGCACGCTTGGCGCGCCGGTTCCCGCAGTGGGCACGACGACCTTCCGACCGCCCTACGAACCCGTCACGTTCGGTGCTATCGCCGGGCGTGACGTCGGCGCCCTGGCCGACCCGGTTCGCCGAACGCCGATGCATGCCTGGCACGAGGAAGCCGGCGCCGTCTTCGAGGACGTGGGCCAATGGAAGCGGCCCTTCTACTACCCGCAGCCCGGCGAGGACAAGCGAGCGGCCGTCGCACGGGAATCGCTGGCTGTGCGCAATGCAGTGGGGATCATGGACGTGACCACGCTCGGAAAGATCCTGGTCTGCGGCCCCGACTCGGTCGAGTTTCTGAACCGGGTCTACACCAATGCGTGGGACAGCCTGGCCGTGGGACGCTGTCGCTACGGCCTGATGCTTGGCGAGGACGGAATGGTGCTGGACGACGGAGTCACGGCGCACCTCTCACCGAACCGGTTCCTGATGACCACGACCACGGGCAATGCGGCTCGCGTGCTGGCCTGGCTGGAGGACTGGCTGCAAACGGAGTGGCCCGACCTCAACGTGTATCTGACCTCCCTCACCGAGCAGTTCGCGACCATGGCGCTTGCGGGACCCGGCGCCCGGCAGGTCCTCGCCGGACTGGTCGACGATATCGACGTGGCCCCTGCGGCCTTTCCGTTCATGGCATGGCGCACCGGTCGCGTTGCCGGCCTGCCGGCGCGGGTGTTCCGAATCAGCTATTCGGGCGAGGTGGCCTACGAGATCAGTGTGCCCGCCCGGCATGGCCTGGACCTTTGGACGGCGGTGCTTCAGCAGCGTTCCGGCTACGAGGTCACGCCGTTCGGAACCGAAGCCATGCACGTCCTCCGGGCCGAAAAAGGTTATCCCATGATCGGTCAGGAGACCGACGGAACGGTGACCCCGCTGGATCTGGGCATGCAGTGGATCCTGAGCAGCAAGAAGGACTTCCTCGGTCGGCGGTCGTTACGACGGAGCGCGATGCTCGATCCATCGCGCAAGCGCTTGGTGGGGCTGAAGACAGAGGATCCGGAGGCCGTGGTGCCGGAGGGGGCGCAAATCCTGCCGATGCGGCCGTCCGGTCCGCCGGAAACCATGATCGGCCATGTGACCTCCAGCTACTGGAGCGCGACTCTCCGCCGGTCGATCGCGCTGGCCCTCGTCATGGGCGGTCGCGAACGAGAATCCCACACCGTCCACATTCCGCTGGACCACGGCACGCTCCGCGCGGAAATCTGCGATCCGCGCTTCTACGATCCGGAAGGGATCCGCCTGCATGGCTGAAACCGCCGCCAACGATGGCCCGGCGGTTTCGCTGACCCCATGTGCGCCGCGTGGACGCATCAACCTGCGGGGTGACGCCGGAAACCACGCATTCAACGAGGGCGTGGCCGGGGTCATCGGGGTTGGGCCGCCTTCGAAGGCCAACACCGCCGCGGCGGGAGACGGAGGCGTCATCCTGTGGCTGGGTCCCGACGAATGGCTCATCGAAGTCGCGGCGGCGGCGGAGTTCGAGCTCGCCATGTCGCTCGAGAGCACCCTGTCCGATCTCCATGCCGCGGTGGTGGTCGTCGGCGACGCCCACATCACCCTGTCGCTCTCGGGCCCGAAGGCCGTCGAGGTACTCGCCAAGGGAATGACACTGGACCTCGATCCGGATCACTTTCCGGCAGGCTGCTGCGCCCGCAGTCTGCTGGCGAAGGCACCGGTCCTGCTGCATCGACCGGGCGCGGACGTGCTGTACGAAATTACCGTGGCGCGCAGTTTCGCCGATTACGTATCCCTTTGGCTTCGCGACGCCACGGTGGAATATCTTCAATCGCCGTAACCGCCGGCCTGCCTGACCGAGCCGCTGCAGGCAACCGCTCAGGCGGGCCGCCGCCGGGCCCAAGTGGACGCGGTGCGAGAGGCCACGGGCGGGAGGCCTCCTGATCAGCGCTGCGCCGTCGCCCAGTCGGAAGCGGTGTGAAACGGGGACTCCGAGGCTGCCAGCGGCGGTTGGCCCCGGATCGCGTCGGCGGCCTTCTCGGCAATCATGATCGTCGGCGCGTTGAGATTTCCGGTCGTGATGGCCGGCATGATCGAGCTGTCGACGACGCGCAACCCGTCCATCCCGTGCACCCGGTTCTGCGGGTCAACCACCGCCATTGCGTCCGTGCCCATCTTGCAGGTGCCACAGGGGTGATAGGCGCTCTGGACCGTCTCGCGGACGAACGCATCGATGTCTGCGTCGCTCCGGACCGAGGCGCCGGGCGCGAGTTCTTCGCCGCGGTAGGGATCGAAGGCGGGCTGGGCGAAGATCTCCCGGGTGAGTCGCACACAGGCCCGCATATCGGCCCAGTCATCGGTGTGGCTCATGTAGTTGAACCGGATCTGGGGGGATTCGGTCGGGTCAGCCGAAGCCAGGCGGACGAATCCACGGGAGTTCGAGCGCATCGGGCCGGCATGGGCCTGGTAACCGTGGCAGCGGACCTGTTCCTTCATGTCGTAGGAAGCCGCCAGCGGCAGGAAATGGTACTGGATGTCCGGCCAGCGAACGCCCGTGCGTGAGCGGATGAAGCCGCCGGACTCGAAATGGTTGGTGGCGCCAAGGCCGGACTGGCACGCCACCCACCGGATCCCGATCAGCGCCTTGCCCAACAGACCGGTAGCAGCGTAGAGCGTTACCGGCCGGGTGCACGCCTGCTGGATATAGAGTTCCAGGTGATCCTGGAGGTTTTCCCCGACACCGGGCAGATCGTGGATCACCTCGATGCTGAATTCGCGAAGTTGATCGGCCGGGCCAATTCCCGACAGCATCAGCAGTTGCGGGGTGTTGATCGGCCCACCGCTCAGAATGACTTCGCGCGCCGCCAGCGCCGTTCGGGTGACGCCGCCCTGCCGGTATTCGACGCCGCGGACCCGCCGGCCATCCATGAGAAGCCGGGTCGCCAGCGCCCGGGTTGCGACGGCCAAATTCCCCCGACTTCGTGCCGGCTTCAGGTACGCGTTGGCGGTGCTCCAGCGCCGCCCCCGATGGACCGTCATGTCCATCGGACCGAGACCTTCCTGCCGGTAGCCGTTCATATCGGCAGTGCGGGCGTAACCGGCCTGTTCACCCGCCTCGATGAAGGCGCGGTAGAGCGGATTGCGCATGCCACCACGCGAGGTATGGAGCGGGCCCGAGTCACCCCGGTAATCGTCGCCACCGCCGCTGAAGCTCTCGGCCCTCCGGAAGTACGGCAGTACTTCGGCATATGACCACCCCGTTGCGCCGGCTGCGGCCCAGCCCTCGTAGTCCAGGGCGTTGCCGCGGACATAGGCCATCCCGTTGACCGACGAGGAACCCCCGAGCAACTTGCCGCGTGGACAGTGCAGACGCCGGCCGCCCAGATACGGCTCGGGCTCAGTCCAATAGTGCCATCCGTAGCGCGGGTGGGTCATGGCGATGGCGAGTGCCGTCGGCATCTGCACGAAGATGCTGCGGTCGCTGCCGCCGGCCTCGATCAGCAGCACACGCGCGGTGCCGTCCTCGGTCAGCCGATTGGCCAGAACGCAGCCTGCCGACCCGGCGCCAACGACGACATAATCGAACATCTGTCGCGTGTTCATCTAGATGCGCTGCCGCCTCTGCTCTTGCGGCCCTATGGCCGTCATGGTAGCCCTAACGAGCGTCATTGCCTGCAATGGCGTGTAACAAGACACCCAACCAGGAGGATATGGCGATGACAGAACGCGTGCGCATGGCAGTGCTCGGGGTGGTTGCAGCTCTGCTGTTTTCGCCCTCCGTCTGGGCGGCCGATCCCGATTCGTGCCAGACGGTTCGCTTCTCTGATGTGGGGTGGACTGACATCACCTCAACGACCGCGGCAACTTCCGTGGTCCTCACGGCACTCGGCTACGAGCCGACTGCGTCCGTACTCTCCGTGCCGGTGACGTACACCAGTCTCAAGAACGGCGATATCGACGTCTTCCTCGGCAACTGGATGCCGACCATGGAAGCCGACATCGCGCCATACCGGGACGAGGGGTCGGTCGAGACCGTCGCGCAGAACCTGACCGGGGCGAAATACACCCTCGCCGTCAACAAGCTGGCGGCCGACGGTGGCATCACCAGCTTCGGCGACATCTCCCAGTACAGCGCAGAACTCGAAGGCAAGATCTACGGGATCGAGCCGGGCAACGACGGCAACCGGCTGATCCAGGCCATGATCGATGAGAACACGTTCGGCCTGCAGGGATTCGAACTGGTGGAATCGAGCGAGCAAGGCATGCTCGCCCAGGTGGACCGAGCGAACCGCAGAGATCAGTGGATTGTGTTCCTGGGGTGGGAGCCGCACCCGATGAATGCGAAGTACGAGATGACCTATCTCGCTGGGGGCGATGACATTTTCGGCCCGAACTTCGGCGGCGCTGAGGTCTACACCAACACCCGGCAGGGTTACGTTGAAGAGTGCCCGAACGTCGGGAAGCTGCTGACCAACCTGACGTTCACGCTGGCGATGGAAAACGAGATCATGACCGCCATCCTCGAGGACGAGCAGGAGCCGCAGCAGGCCGCGACGGCATGGCTCCAGTCGAACCCGTCCATCCTGGAGGGTTGGCTTGACGGAGTGACGACCCTGAGCGGCGACGACGGCTTGGCTGCTGTGAACGCAAGCCTCGGGCTCTAGAACGAGTTCCGCCCCGTCCGACCGCGCGACGGGGCGGACAGCCCGGGACTAGGTATTGAACTGGTTGACGGACCAGAAGATTCCCCTTGGCAGGTGGATCAAGTCCCTTGCGGACTTGCTGCTCGACCATGGGGCCTGGTTCTTCGACTATGTCGCTGAATTCCTGAAGTTCCTGATCGAGGGCGTGGCCGGCCTGCTGCTGGCCGTTCCCTCGCTCGTCCTGGTACTGGCGCTTGCCGGCCTCGCGTTCTGGCTGCACCGGTCCTGGAAACTGGTCGCCGCCGTCGTGCTGTTGCTGCTCCTGGTGATCAATCTCGGCTATTGGGAAACCACGGTCCAGACCTTCACGCTCATCCTGTTCTCCACCGTGATCTGTGTCGTCATCGGCGTGCCGGTCGGTATTGCGGCAGCGCACCGGCCCTGGCTCTACAACGCCATCCGTCCGGTCCTCGACCTGATGCAGACGATCCCGACCTTCGTCTACCTGATTCCGACCATGATCATGTTCGGGTTGGGCGTGGTACCGGGCCTGATCTCCACCGTGATCTTTGCCATCCCCGCCCCAATCCGGCTCACGCATCTGGGCGTCTCAGGCGTGCCGCGGCCGCTGATCGAGGCCGGCGAGGCGTTCGGGGCGACACGCCGCCAGCTCCTCTGGAAGGTGGAGCTGCCACACGCCCTGCCGACCATCATGGCCGGCGTCACCCAATGCATCATGCTCAGCCTGTCGATGGTGGTCATCGCGGCGATGGTCGGCGCGCCAGGCCTCGGCGTGCCGGTGTTGCGCGCACTCAACACCGTGAACATCGCCAAGGGCTTCGAGGCCGGGCTCGCCATCGTCATCGTCGCCTTCTTGCTCGATCGCTTCTGCAAGCCGCGCGGCGGCACCAAGCAGCGGGGTTGACCGATTCACGCGATCGAGCTGAAGGCAGTCGACATCCTGTTTGGTGGCGACGTACCGGCTGCCCTGCAGATGCTCGATGGCGGCGCCGACCGGCAAGGCATCCAGGACGCCACCGGCTCGGTTATCGGTGTTGCCGGTGCGTCGCTCGCGGTGCAGAGCGGCGAGATTTGCGTGCTGATGGGTCTGTCGGGCTCCGGCAAGTCGACCCTGCTGCGCGCCGTGAACGGCCTCTGCAGCGTCACCCGCGGCGAAGTTCTGGTCCGCGACGGGGATGCCCCGCTCGACATGGCCGGTTGCGATGCCGCCACGCTGCGGCGCATGCGCACGGAGCGCATCGCCATGGTGTTCCAGCAGTTCGCCCTGCTGCCGTGGCGCACCGTCCATGAGAACGTCAGCTTCGGCCTTGAGCTGCGCGGCGCTGGCCGGGCGGAACGGGACGCCATCGTCCGGAAACATCTCGAACTGGTGGATCTCGACCGCTGGGGCGACAGGTACGTGCACGAGCTTTCCGGCGGCATGCAGCAGCGGGTCGGACTTGCCCGTGCGCTTGCCACCGACTCCGACATCCTCCTGATGGATGAGCCGTTCTCGGCATTGGATCCGCTGATCCGGGAGCACCTGCAGGACGAACTGCTGGATTTGCAGAGCCGACTCGGCAAGACGATCCTGTTCGTCAGCCATGATCTCAACGAAGCGCTCAAGCTCGGGCGGCATATCGCGATCATGGAAGCAGGCCGGATCGTTCAGTACGGCGAGCCCGAAGAGATTGTTCTCAATCCGGCCAACGCCTACGTTGCCGAATTCATTGCCCATATGGATGCGCTCAACGTGCTGCGTTGCCGCTCGCTCATGACGCCGGTGGCGAACGTACGGCGCGACGGCGACGTGCTGCGGCTCGATTGGTCGGGCCTCAACCGACTGAAACTGAACGCCGAGGGCGCACCCGACGAGGCCAGCATCGAACCGGCTCCGGCCGCGATCCGGCACTATTCGCCGGACCTGGACACCGAGACGCTTACCGGCAGAACCATCTGCGCGGCGGCGCCTGACCTGCCGATGCGCACGGCCATCGAACTCCGGCACTGCACCGGCCGACCGGTGCTGCTGATGGAGCAGGGCCGGATGGTGGGCGTGATCGGCGACGACGAAATCTATCGCGGCCTGATGCGACAGGGTGCCTTAGCCGACAACCAGCAGGACTGATCCCGGCGGCCGGCCCAACTTCGGTGACCGTGCTCGCGGGTGGAAGCCGCTATCGACAAGGACCGAAGGTCGCGTCGTCAGCCGGATTCCGGCGCAAACTCGACCAATGGCTCGCCTTCGTTGATCCACGCGCCCTGTTCGCACAGCAGTGCGGTGACCCGTCCGGCGCTCGGCGCCTCGATACGGTGCTCGATCTTCATGGCCTCGACAATCAGCAGCGTGGCCCCGGCAGCCACCAGGGACCCTGGCTCGACCTGTACGTCGGTCACGCGCCCCGGCATCGGTGACGCGAAATCGGAGGCCTCGCCTGAACCGACAGCACTCCCGGACATTCGGTCCGGTCGCTCAACGACACGGTCCCCCGCGTCCAGGAAGAGCCAGACACGCAGTTCGTCCACGATCGCCCGGGCGCGAACGGCGATCCCGCCAACGCGGACATCCAGCTCACCCCGTTCGTCGAAGCTACCTGACACGGCATACCTGCGGCCGTCGATCCGCATCGTCCACGCTCCGGCGCCAGCCGGCTCCACGCACACCTCGGCGCTGCGCCCGTCGCATGACAGACGCACGGTTTGGTGGCCGGGGCCGCCACCGCGCCAGCCATCGGCCGCCCTCCACGGATTCCCGGAGGCAGGCGTCAGCGTCCGGGCCACCACCGCCACGGCCGCCAGCGTGAAGATCTCGTCCTCCGGTGGCTCGGGCGGATGGATCAGGGCGTCGAGGCGGTCGGGAATAAAACCGGTGTCGACCTGACCGGCGCAAAATGCGGGATCCTCGAGGCATCCGCTCAGCAGGCTCAGGTTTGTGGCCGGACCGGCACATCGGGTTTGTCGCAATGCCGCAACGAGGCGCGAGCGGGCCGTTTCCCGATCCTCCCCGAAGGCAATCACCTTCGCAATCAGCGAATCATAGTGCGGCGGCACTCGGTCCCCCGACGCAATCCCTGCGTCTACTCGAATTCCCTCCCCGGACGGCCAACGGACCTCCCGGACCGGGCCCGGCTGCGGCCGAAAATCGTGCGCAGGATCTTCGGCGCAAACCCGAGCCTCGATCGCGTGACCGCGCAACTGGACCGCAACCTGCTCGAAATCGAGAGGCTCACCTGCGGCAATTCGAATCTGCCATTCCACGAGGTCCAGCCCCGTCACGCATTCCGTAACCGGATGTTCGACCTGGAGGCGCGTGTTCATTTCGATGAAGTAGAACCGATCGTCGTCTGCCAGGAGGAACTCGACCGTTCCGGCGTTCTCGTAGCCGATTGCGGAGGCAGCTTCACAGGCTGCCCCGGTGAGCCCGGCGCGCACCGCAGGATCGAGACCGGGGGCCGGCGCCTCCTCGATCACCTTCTGATGTCGCCGCTGCAGGGAGCAGTCGCGCTCGAACAGGTGGACCGTGCGGCCGTGGCTGTCGGCGAGGACTTGCACTTCGACATGGCGGGCCGCCGTCACCAGCTTCTCGACCAGGAGGCGACCGTTCCCGAAGGCGGCTTCCGCCTCGCGCGCTGCCGAGTTGAGCGCCTCGCCCAGTTCGGCTTCGGTATCGACGCGCCGCAGTCCCCGGCCACCGCCGCCCGCAACGGCCTTGACCAGCACCGGGTAGCCCAGCGCACGACACTGCTCGGCAACATCGGTGACCGCCTCTATCGGAAATCCAGGCAGCACCGGAACCCCGGCGCGCTCCATGCGGCTTCGCGCCGCATCCTTGTCTCCCATCAAGCGAATGGCGTCGGGCGACGGCCCGATCCAGCGAAAGCCCGCCGCCACGCAGGCCTCCGCGAATTCCGCGTTCTCGGACAGGAAGCCATAGCCGGGATGGACGGCATCGACCCCTGCCCGCCGGGCGGCGGCAAGCAGGCGATCGGAATCGAGATAGCTCAGGTGCGACGCCGACGGCCCCAGCGGCACGACCGTGTCGACGGCGCGGGCGTGCAGTGCTTCCCGATCCGCCCACGAGGTCACACCTACCGTGGCAATTCCCAGGCGACGGCAGGTACGCGCGATCCGCGCCGCAATTTCGCCGCGGTTGGCGATCAGGACACGTTCGAACACCGCTGTCAGTTGGTCCAGTCGGGAGGGCGCCTTTCCAGGAACGCGGCCGCGCCTTCCTGTCCCTCCCGGCTCGCCCGGCGCTCGGCAATCCGCGTGGCGAGTTCCGTCCGCAGGGTGCCGTCCCTAGCGCGTCCAGCGACCGCCCGGGTCAGCTCCTTGATTCGACGCTGCGCCTCCGGCCCGCCCTTGAGCAGGGCAGTTACCAGGTCCTCGACGACCGCGTTCAACTCGGTGTCATCCGTAACCTGGCTCACCAGACCGAGCCGAAGCGCGTCGTCGGCGCCGAAGGGCCGGCCGGTCAGCGCGAGCTGGCGAAACTCGCGCGGCCCGAGCGCATCGATCACATACGGCGCGATCATGGCGGGCTCCAGACCGAGCCGGACTTCTGACAACGCGAACCGCGCCGATGCCGAAGCGACCGCAATGTCGGCAGCCGCCACCAAACCGAGCCCGCCGCCGAAGGCGGCTCCCTGAACCTGCGCTACGGTCGGACACGGAAAGTCGGCCAGCGCTTCGAGCATTGCGGCGAACGTCTCCGAGTCGCGAACGTTCTCCTCCGTGCTCATCCGGGCGCTCCGCCGCATCCAGCGGAGGTCGGCCCCCGCGCAGAACGCAGGACCACGCCCCTGGAGCACGAGGATGCGCACGGCCGGATCACGTGCCAGCGCCGCAAAGGCCGCCGCCAATTCGCCGATCGTCGCCTCGTCGAGCGCGTTGCGAACCTGTTCGCGGGCGATCTCGACGCGTGCCACACCGCGCGCATCGACCTTTTGGTGGATTGACTGTTCGGGGGTGCCGGTCGTCATGGCCTACATCCGGAAAACGCCGAACCGCTGATGCGGGTCGGGGTCAGCCGCCACGACCCGCAGGGCCAGCCCCAGGGTTCGCCGGGTCTCGCGCGGATCGATGATGCCGTCGTCCCACAATCGGGCCGTCGCGTGGTACGGGTTCCCCTGCCGTTCGTACTGGTCGCGGATACCGTCGCGGAACGCTTCCTGTTCCACTTCCGGCCAGTCCTCGCCCCGGGTGGCCATCGCATTGCGACGCACGACCGACAGGACATGGGCGGCCTGCTCCCCGCCCATGACGGAAATGCGGGCGTTCGGCCAGGTCCAGAGAAACCGGGGGCTGTACGCCCTTCCGCACATCCCGTAGTTCCCGGCACCGAAGGAGCCGCCGATGATGACGGTGAGCCGCGGCACGCTGGACGTGGCGACCGCGGTCACCAGTTTGGCGCCGTCCTTGGCAATCCCGCGGGCCTCGTAGCTCGCCCCGACCATGAAGCCCGTGATGTTCTGCAGGAACAGCAACGGGATCCCGCGGCGTTCGCACAGCTGAATGAAGTGGGCGCCCTTGCGGGAGGATTCGGAAAACAACACGCCGTTGTTGCCGAGGATGCCGACCGGCCGCTTCCAGACCTGCGCAAAACCGCAGACCAGCGTGGACCCGTAAAGCGGCTTGAATTCGTCAAAGCGGCTGCCGTCGACGATCCTCGCGATGACCTCGCGTACATCCCAGGGTTCGCGCGGATCGATCGGGACGAGACCGTAGAGCTCCTCCGGATCGTACTCGGGTTCATCCGGCGGAGCGTCGTCCACCGCAGCGCGCTCGTCGCCAAGATGGCCGATCGCCTGGCGCACCAGCGACAGGGCATGGGCGTCATCGCTCGCCACGTGGTCGACGAGGCCCGACCGGCGGCCGTGCACGTCGGCACCGCCCAGTTCCTCCGCGGTCACGACCTCCCCGGTAGCTGCCTCCACCAGCGGCGGTCCACCCAGAAAAATGGTCCCCTGCCCGGACACGATGATCGATTCGTCGGACATCGCAGGAACATAGGCGCCGCCCGCCGTGCACGACCCCATCACGACCGAAATCTGCGGGATCCCCCGCGACGACATGCGTGCCTGGTTGTAGAAGCTCCGCCCGAAGTGATCACGGTCCGGAAACACTTCGTCCTGCAGCGGCAGGTAGGCGCCGCCGGAATCCACGAGGTAAATGCATGGCAGTGCATTCTCGGCGGCAATGTCCTGGGCGCGCAGGTGTTTCTTGACCGTGATGGGGTAGTACGTCCCGCCTTTCACCGTTGCATCGTTCACGATCAGCATGCAGGCCCGTCCGGCGACCGGACCGATGCCCGTGATGAGTCCGGCGGCCGGCGCCTCCCCGTCGTACAGATCGCAGGCCGCCAACGGGGAGAGCTCCAGAAACGGCGCCCCGGGGTCCAGCAGGCGATCGATCCGCTCGCGCGGCAGCAGCTTTCCGCGGGCGATGTGCCGCTCGCGCGCGCGGGCACCGCCGCCCTCATGAACCGTCTCGATCCGGGCGCGGAGTTCATCCACCAGTGCCCGCATGCGCGTCCAGTTGGTCCGGTAGGCAACCCCCTGGACGTCGAGCCGGCTTGCCAATGCAGGCATGACGGGTGGCTTCCTGCCCCTAGTGAACGAGCTCCAGCGCCACCGCCGTGGCCTCGCCGCCACCGATACACAGCGACGCGACACCCTTGTCCAACCCGTACTTGCGCAGAGCTGCAATCAGGGTCGCCATGATGCGGGCGCCGGACGCCCCGACCGGGTGACCGAGCGCACACGCTCCACCGTGCACGTTCACCTTGTCGGGCGACAGTCCGAACTCGCGCATGGCCACCATGGTGACGACAGCGAAGGCCTCGTTGACCTCGTAGAGGTCCACGTCGTCGGCATCCCAGCCGGCCTTGTCGAGGACCTTGCGGATGGCGGGCGGCGGCGCCGTCGTGAACCAGGCAGGCTCCTGGCTGTGCGTCGACTGTGCGACGATCCGGGCAAGCGGGGTCAACCCGCGGCGCACCGCTTCGGACTCGCGCATCAGCACCAGGGCCGCGGCACCGTCCGAGATCGAGCTCGAGTTGGCGGCGGTCACCGTCCCGTCCTTGCTGAAGGCCGGCCGCAGGGACGGGATCTTTTCGATGTTGGCCGAGAACGGCTGCTCGTCCCGCTCAACCACGGTCTCGCCCTTGCGGGTCTTCACCGTCACGGAGACCATTTCGTCCGCGAACGTCCCGTCCTCGTTCGCCTTCCGCGCCCGCGTCAGCGACCGGATCGCAAAATCGTCCTGTTCAGCACGTGTGAACTGGTACTTCTGGGCAGTTGCCTCGGCGAAGTGGCCCATGAGCTTGCCGGGTTCGTAGGCGTCTTCCAGCCCATCGACGAACATGTGGTCCTGCAGTTCCGCGTGGCCCATGCGGAGTCCCGCCCGAACCTTGGGGACCACGTAGGGCGCGTTTGACATGCTCTCGAGGCCGCCCGCGACCACCACCTCGGCGTTGCCGGCGGCGAGCGTGTCGTGGCCGAACATGGCTGCCCGCATGCCCGACCCGCACATCTTGTTGATGGTTGTGGCGCCAGCGTCGACTGGAATCCCGGCGCCAATCGCCGCCTGGCGCGCCGGCGCCTGGCCCTGACCCGCCGGAAGGACACACCCCATGAAGACCTCGCTCACGTGCTCGCCCGGCACGTCCGCTCGCTCCAGGGCGCCCTTGATCGCGGCGCTGCCAAGTTCCGGGGCCGAGACGCCGTGCAGCGTTCCCTGGAAGCTCCCCATGGGGGTCCGCGCCATCCCGGCGACGACAATCGGGTCTTCAATCATGACGATAAACTCCGTTTCGGTTTCGGTGCGCGGGTTCGCCCCGCGACAAGGTTAGCTGCCGGGCCGTCAGAAGTTGGACAGACCGGGTGCGAGGACACAGTCCCGGGCACAAAGGACGAAGTCGCCCTCGCATTGCCGGGCGGGCTTGCCCGCCTGTGCACAATCTGAACGCGTGGCGGCGCAGTCCCGCACACACTGGCGTGCCGCACCCCCACGGGCTTCGGGATCATAGGGGAACGGCGGCACACCGACCTCCCGTTCGGTCGGCGCCCGCGCACCCCTCGCGCCCGCGTCCCGGCCGGCGGCGGCCGGACCCGGCCGCTCGGCCCCGGTCAGCTCGGACGGCGGGCGGGCAGGCGTCTGCGATGGGCCCGGTGACCGGTCGACACCGGGTATCGGGAACGGGCCGACCCCCGCAGGATCGCCGCCCACGCTGGACGGGGCGGTCCCAGTCCCGTCACCGGGCAGCGGGGCGATCGGAAACGGAGACACCCCTTCCGAATCCTCCGCGAGTCGAATGCCGCCGGAGGCTGCACCAACCGTGAACTCTCCCGGCATGAGCGCTGCCGCCGGCACACTCACGCAAACCGCGCCCGTCAACAGCAGCGCCGCCGTTCCCGGGACAGGGCCCGCCATCAGGCAGATTCCTCGAAGATCTCGCGTCCGATCAGCATGCGCCGGATTTCGCTGGTGCCGGCACCGATCTCGTAGAGCTTGGCGTCGCGCATGAGGCGGCCAGCCGGGTATTCGTTGGTGTAGCCGTTCCCTCCCAGCACCTGCACGGTCTGCGAGGCCATCCAGGTGGCCCGCTCCGCCGTGTACAGGATGACCCCGGCTGCATCCTTGCGCGTCGCCTCGCCCCGGTCACAGGCCTGCGCCACGGCGTAGCCGTAGCTGCGGCATGCGTTCATGGTGGTGTACATGTCCGCGAGCTTGCCCTGCATCAGCTGGAACGAGCCGATCGGTTGTCCGAACTGCTTGCGGTCGTGCACGTAGGGGACCACGAGGTCCCAGCACGCCTGCATCACGCCCAGCGGGCCGCCCGCCAGCACAATTCGTTCGTAGTCGAGCCCGCTCATCAGGACCGCGACCCCCTCGTCGACGGTTCCGAGGACATTCTCGACCGGGACCTCGCAGTCCTCGAAGACCAATTCCCCGGTGTTCGAACCGCGCATGCCCAGCTTGTCAAGCTTCGAAGCCCGACTGAAGCCCTTGAAACCGCGCTCCACGATGAACGCGGTGATCCCCCTGGCGCCGGGCCCCGGACGGGTTCGCGCGTACACCACGACGATGTCGGCGTCCGGGCCGTTCGTGATCCATGACTTCGCCCCGTTCAGGACGTACCGGTCCCCATTCCGCTCGGCCCGTGTCTGCATCCCCACGACGTCGGAGCCTGCCCCCGCCTCGCTCATGGCGAGGGCCCCGACACTGGTGCCCGCAACCAGCCCCGGCAAGTGCCGCTCCCGCTGCTCCGGAGTTCCGTTGAGACGGATCTGATTCACGCAGAGGTTGGAATGGGCGCCGTAGCTGAGACCCACCGACGCGGAGGCCCGGCTGATCTCCTCCATCGCCACGACGTGCTCGAGGTAGCCGAGTTCCGAGCCTCCGTACTCCTCTTCCACGGTGACGCCGAGCAGCCCCATCGCACCCATCTTCTCCCAGAGGTCGTCGGGGAAGTCATTGGATGCATCGATCTCGCCGGCCCGGGGCGCAATCTCCCGGGCCGCAAACCCGCTCACGCTGGTCCGCAGCATGTCCGCGGTTTCCCCGAGATTGAAGTTGAAGCTGGCTGGCGCGTTCGAGAGCATCTGAACCATGTACCGGGTCCTCACAGCAGGGTCAGCTGCGCCAACCCCAGGAAGGCAAAGAATCCCACGACATCCGTAACCGTGGTCAGAATGACGGCTGCCCCATGGGCCGGATCGACCCGCGCGCGCTCCAGCATCATCGGCACGAGCGCTCCGAACAGGCCGGCCACCACCATATTGAAGATCATGGCGGCACCGATCACGAGACCGATGGGCACGCTCGAGAACCAAAGCCCGGCCCCGAGGCCGGTCAGCACGGCGAATGCCACGCCGTTGCACAGGCCCACCAGCACCTCTTTCCCCAACACCCGCGCCGCATTGGCCGGGGTGAGTTCGCGGGTGGCAATGGCGCGGACCGCCACGGTCAGCGTTTGCATGCCCGCGTTGCCGCCCATGGAGGCGACGATCGGCATGAGCACCGCCAGCGCCACCACCTGCTCGATGGTCGAGGCGAACACCGCTATCGCGGCCGACGCAAGAAACGCCGTAAATAGGTTGATAAGCAACCAGTTGAACCGGTTGCGCGCAGTCTGGACGGCGGCCGTGTAGATGTCATGCTCCGGTCCGACGCCGGCCAGACGCATCATGTCCTCGCTGGCCTCTTCCTGGATCACGTCAACCACGTCGTCGACGGTCACCATGCCGATCAGTCGGTTCTGCGCGTCGACGACCGGTGCCGACGTCAGTTCGTACTGGTCGAACACGAACGCGACGTCCTCCCGGTCGGCGTTGACCTGCACCACCTTCGGGTCCCGCGTCATAATGTCGGCCACGCGCACGTCGCGGTGAGTCCGCATGGCCCGATGCAGTGGGACCGTCCCGACCGGGGTGTGACGGGCACCGACCACAAACAGCGCGTAGAACTCGTCGGGGACACCAGGCGAGTCGCGCAGGTGATCGATGACCTGTCCGATCGTCCAGTACGACGGAATCGCGACGTAGTCGCGCTGCATGATGCGACCGGCGCTGTCCGCCTGGAATTCCAGCGCCTGACGGGCGAGTTCCGCCTCGCTGGCCGGCATCTCCTTGAGAAGCCGGGCGCGGCGCGCTTCGTCCATGCACTCGAGTACGTAAGCGGCATCGTCGGTCTCGAGCTCCCCGGTCAGCCTGGCCAGCAGACCGGGGTCGATCGCCGAGGCGACCCGGTCAAGGACCCGGCGCGACAGCGAGGCGAGGCTGTCTGCCGGAAAATCCGCACCCAGCAGGTGCACCGCGCGCAGCCGGGGCTCCGACGGCAGCTGCTCGATGATGTCGGCAAGGTCGGCCGGGTGGCTGGCTCGAAGCTGTGCGAGGTCCGAGGCCGAAGGCTCGGTGCCCGCGTCGGCCAGCCGCGAAATCAGTTCAAGTCGCTGTTCCTGGGCGGTGGCGGTGGCTTGGGATTCGGGCATCGATCCCTCCCACCATGGCAATCGCGCCGCGACGTCTGGGTCTGAAATAGCTGCCTGTAATCTATCGTGGCTCGCAGCGGGTTCCAAGGTTTTGCGGCGCTCCTGACCGCAGGCGGGAGCTGCGCCCGCGCTCGCAGGTCGCCATATCTCTCAGGCAGGATTACGCTGTTCCTTGATCAACCTTTTTCTGAATCGGACGAGATGCTTCACACCACTGACGGTATTACCTGGCGACACAGTACGACCGCGGTCGACTACCCCGATGCAGTTGCAAGCATGGAAGAACAGGTCGCCGGAATTCTGGCGGGGACCGCTGACGAATGCGTGTGGCTGGCGGAACATCCGCCCCTGTACACGGCCGGGACCAGTTCCGACCCGAGCGAAGTCCTGCCGAAGGCCAGCCTGCCGGTATTTCCGACGGGGCGAGGCGGGCGCGTGACCTACCACGGCCCAGGCCAGCGACTCGCGTACGTGATGCTGGACCTGCGGGCGCGGGGTCGGGATGTCCGGGCTTTCGTCAACGGCCTGGAGACATGGATCATCGCCGTGCTGAATGACTTCGGCGTCCGGGGCGAGACCCACGCCGGCCGCATCGGCGTCTGGGTTGAAGACGCGAACGGCCAGCACGCGAAGATCGCCGCCGTTGGCGTGCGCGTGCGCCGTGGCGTGACCTTCCACGGGGTTTCGCTGAACGTGGACCCGGATCTCGCCCATTACGACGGCATTGTCTCCTGCGGGATCCGGGATGCCGGCGTGACGTCGTTGCGCCAGGTCGGCGTGGAGGCGTCCATGGCCGACGTCGACCGGGCCCTGGTGCACCGGTTTGCGGAGTGGGTGCCGCCGCGGGAAGCAGCGACTGACACCAGTCTGCATTAGCCGCGGTGCGGCAGCGGGCCACCCAAGACGGCCAATGGGTTGGCGCGTCGCCCGTAACGAACCGGAGCGGATGCCGGCCGCCATTCCTTCTCTCGCCGCGGCGCGATGGCCAATCCGCGATGCTGGCGCCTCGATCTCTAGATCAGTTTTACAGCGACCGCCGCTCCGGGCACGTCCGCCAGTCCTCGATCTCCCGTAACAAGCTCCGTTGACAGTGCCTCCGCCAGGGCCAGATACACGGCGTCATAAGCAGTGACATTGGCGCGAAGCCGCCAAATCCGGCCGAGGAATGGCTGGTGCGGGTGTCGTTCGACGTCGAAGTCCATCCAGCGACGAATGGCCGTCGCGCCAAGCCCTTCATCGATCACCCCCCGTAGAACGTAGCGACGCAACACCTGTGCGATCTCGATATCGATGAGGTGCGGAACGTGGACGGTCTCGAACTCATCCGCCAAGCGCGCGGACAGCCTTTTGCCGGCGGCAGTGTTCAGGAGCAGTTCGACAGCGCCGGACGCGTCCAGGACCATCAGGGCCGGTCCCGTTCCTCCCGGAGCAATTCCGCAGGCGACGGGTTCAACTCAGCTTCCGGCTGCGCACGAATCGCCTCGAGCAACTCCTGCCGGCTCGGACGCTCTAGCGCGCGTTCAATCTCCCGCAGCACGAAATGGGACATCGAAATCCCTTCAGTAGCCGCACGAACGCGAAGTCGCCGGTGCAGTGCCTCCGGGACATTTCGAATCTGGATCATGACGGTCATGTGTACAACATGAAAGCATGTGATGTTCATGTCAACGGTCAGCGTCGACAGGGGTACGGGCTTCGCGGACGGTGGTAATTCGACAAGGGCGCAGGGCCGCCACTCGGGGGCGATACCCGCCGCGCCGGACGGAGAGCCCCTGGAGCCGACTCTCTCGCCGGGGCAATCCCGCCGCCCCCGTCCCGATTCGCTCTTTAGCTCCGCGCGCCCTGGAATCCCTGCCCGGTCAGCGGCCGCTCGGTCCGGTCATCCACCCGGATCGTGGACTCGAATGCTTTCAGCCGTTTGTAGATCGAGATCAGCTCCACGATCGTCGACCAGGAGTTGACCAGGAACTGGAACGACCCTTCGACGCGGTCGAACGCCCGCAGGATCTGCTGCAGCACACCGAGCGTGATGATGCCAGCGACGATTGTGGGCCCCATCATGATGTAGGGAACGATGACCGCGAACTGCAGGTAAGACCATTTCGCGATGTCGAAGTACAGGTAGTGCTTGTAGAGACGGAAGTAGTTCCGCCGGACATTGGAAAACAGCTGGCCGATCGTCTCGGGCTCGGCGCGCTCCTCGTAATCCTCGCCGTACACCAGCTCCTTCCGGTACGCCGCTTCGACCTTCTGGTTGTTGAATTCAAGGCCGGGAAGCTTGATCCCGACGATCGCCAGCAGCACGGTCCCGGCGGCGGCCGAGACAATCGCGAGATAGACCAGCGAATGCGGGACGACACCGATCCACGGCAGCTCGGTGACGTGTTCGCTCAGGGTCCAGAGGAGCGGCAGGAAGGCGATCAGCGTCATGACCGAGCGCATGAAGGCGACCCCCAGTCCCTCGACGATACGCGCGAAGCGCATTGTGTCTTCCTGGACCCGCTGGGCGGCGCCCTCGATGTGGCGAACCTGGTCCCAGTACGACATGTAGTAGTCGTTCATCGCCGTCCGCCAGCGGAACACGTAGTGACGGACGTAGAACTCCAGCAGGACCGCCACGGTGATGTAGATGGCGGCGATCTCGGCGAAGGTCAGGCACTTCGTAAGAAAATCGGCGAACTCCACCGCGCCCGGCTCGGCCAAGGCCTGCTGCAGCGTGTCGTAGAAGTCGCCGAACCACTCATTGATCCGGACATCCAGCTGCACCTTGTACCAAGTGACCACTAGGATCGCGACGCTGCCCAGCAGCGACCAATGCATCCACCGCCGGTTGGCGAAGAAGGACTTGAACACAAGCTCTCTCCTATCGGAACTGTGATCGACGGGGAGCCCGCGAGTCACCTGTCTTCACATAGGCCCGGGAATGCCGGCCGGACGCCGGGCCCCTAGCCACGGACCAGCCCTAGCACGACCGCCGGCCGCTGCGGTTGTAACAAATTGAGCCGCAGCGACCGGACCATGCGCTGCCGCTCTATCTAGCTGCCTCGTCTCCGCCGGCCAAAGCCTCCGCACCGCCGATGGACCGCCAACGCTCCATTCTCAACCACCACCGGCCGTTTACCGTTCCGGCGCGACACGCAGACTCTCGCCGTCCTGGACCCGCTCCCGCGGCCGGCCGCCGTCCGCCCGACTGCCCGTGCCGTGCCTGATCAGGCGATCCGTCGGTGATCCCGGCACGGCCCCACGGGCATTCCCGAAGCAAGACCGGCTCTTGACTTGGCTTCGCACAACGCTACATGCTGTCTTACCCCTACCCCGGTAGGGTATTTGTGACACCGTGTTCGACAGGATGCATCGATGCAAGCGAAAGCCAAGGAAGAAACCCGAAACCGCCTTGCCAAGATCGAAGGCCAGGTACGCGGAATCGCGCGGATGGTGGAAGGTGACCGATATTGCATCGACGTGGTGCGGCAAATCCAGGCGGCCAGGGCCGCCCTCGGCGCCCTAGAGGGAATCGTCATGGATGATCACCTCCAGACCTGCGTCGAGCATGCCATGCTGTCCGACGACCTCGACGACCGTCGCGCAAAGGTCGAAGAGCTGGTCATGGTCCTCGGCGGTCGCCGGCGATGACCGGCCGGTTGCGGCACGCGACGGATCGACGCCGGTACGGGCATAGGTGCCCGGCAACCGTGCCTCCCCGCTCCCCCGTCACCGAACTGCAGGCAACGTGCTGACAACGGCATATCGCCGCCTGCGGCTCGCCGCCCTGCTGGGAGTCGCCTTGGCATCCCTGTCCGGCTTGCCTCCCGCGCTCGCCCAGGACTTCAGCCAGCTGGAAGCGCGGCTGGCTGAGCATCCGGCGCTTGAGGCGATGCGTCATCAGTCGGTGGGATTTCGCGAGCGGGCCACGACCGCCGATGCCCTGCCCGACCCCGTCCTTTCGTTCGGGATTCTCAATTTCCCGCTGCTCGACCCGTCGTTTTCGCGGTACCTGCCGACCAGCAAGGCCGTAGGTGTGCGCCAGATGATCCCGAATCGCGCGCGCCGCGATGCGCGGGCGGCCCAGGCCAGCCAGAACGCCCTGCAGAACGATGCCGCCATCGACCAGCGGTTCGCCGAACTCCGCGCGGACCTGATCGTCGCGCTGATCGACCAGCAACGGGTCAAGACGTTGCAGGCGCTCCTGGTGGCGAGGGATTCGAAGTACGACGAGCTCGCACAAATCGTCGAAACGGAGATCGACGCCGGACGACCGGCCCTGTTCCGCCTCGCTGAAATCGATGTCGAGCGCGCCGACGTCGCCCGTGGCCTGGCTGACCTCGAGGCCGAGGCAGACCAGATTCGGGCCCAGATGGTGGAGCTTGTCGGCGAGGCTTCCGATACCCCTCCCCCACCACTGTCGCCGCAAGCCTGGTCCGGCGAGGCCTCCGCGTTTCACGCGGTTCGGGTGGCACGAGCCGGCGTGTCCGTGGCTGAAGCCCGAATCCATCAGGCAGAAGCGGCATGGAAGCCGGACTGGGGAGTCCAACTCACGTACCAGCAGCGCGACGGTCAGGGCGACGACTGGGTAAGCGCCACTGCGACGTTCACGGTCCCCTTCTGGGCCGATCGCTCGCAGGCGCCAGCGCTGCGCGAGGCTGAAGCGAAGCGGGAGGCCGCCCGCAGCCAGGTCATGGCCGCAGCCCGCCAAGCATCAGCCCGACATCAGGCTTGGGAAGCAACCCGCGCGGCCGCCGTATCCGGTATCGCGATCCTCGAGCAGAAAATCGCGGCAATTCGCGATCAAATCGCGGCCCGCCTGACCGTTTACGAAAGCGGGGCGGGCGATTACTCGCCCATTCTCGACGGTGAAGTCGCCGTTCTGGGACTGCAGGGCCAGATCGCGGGCGAACAGGCCCGGCGCGACCGTGCCATCGCCCGCATGAACGCCCTGCTGGCCGGACCGTGAAACAGGCGATGTTCCACGCCGGACTGGGGCTTTTCCTGGCCCTGGTGGTGCTCGGTTATCTCCTTTACGACCGGGGCTACGTCCCGGAAAGCGTGCTGGCTCTCCCCCAAACCGATCATGCCGTCGCGGCGCTGGGCGTCGCCGCCGATGACGGGCCGCTGCGCTTCACCTGCCCGATGCACCCGCATTACATCGCGACCGACCCCGACGGCACGTGCCCGATCTGCGGAATGGATCTTGTGCCGGTGCAGGCACCAGCGGCCGCTGCCGAAGGCGACGGCATAATTGCCGTGGCACCGGAAATGATCCAAACCATGGGAGTCCGGACCGCACCCGCCGAACACGTCCCGTTCAGGCGTACCGTCCGCGCCTTCGGCAACGTCGACACCGACGAGCGGCTGGAAACCGTTGTCGCCTCCCGCCTGGAAGGGTGGATCGAGGACCTGACCGTGCGTGCCGAAGGGGACTCGGTCCGGGTCGGGGAATTGCTCTACCGCGTCTACAGTCCGGAGTTGATTGCCGCCCAGAAGGACTATCTCGCGTCACTCCAGATCGGCAACGAGAATCGCATCGCCGCGGTTCGGCAACGTCTTCGCTCGGTCGGCATGCAGCCCGCTGCCATCGGGCGCCTGACCGAGACCGCAGAGGTGATCGAGCGCGTGCCCGTGTACGCCGAGTCCACCGGAACCGTCAGCCGGCTCGATGTTCGCGAGGGCGACTACGTGAAGCCCGGGACGCCGATTCTCCGCCTCCAGTCCTACACGGACGTGTGGGTGATTGCTGCCATTCCCGAAGCCGATCTTTCCCTGATCGAGGACGGTTTGCGAGTGGCCCTGAGCTTTCCGAGCGCGCCGCAGGCACCCGCCGAAGGCCACGTGGACTACATCTATCCCACCATCGACCCGCACACGCGTACCGCCGACGTGCGCATCGTCGTCGACAACACGGCCGGACGCCTCCGTCCGGGAGCCTATGCGGATGTCCGCTTCGAGCTCGGATCCGACGAGGCACATCTTTCCGTCCCGAGCGAGGCGATCCTGCGGGACAGCCGGGGTGCCCATGTCATCGTCTCCCTTGGCGGCGGTCGCTTTGCCGGCCGTGCCGTGGACACCGGCCAATCCGCAGACGGAAGGACAGCCATCCTCAGCGGCCTGGCCGAGGGAGAACCGGTGGTGACCAGCGGACAGTTCATGCTCGACTCGGAAGTGAGCCTGCGGGGAGGACTGGCCCGGCTGGAAGCGCCGCCCGCCGTCGTCGCCGGCCCGGAGACACCGCTTTCCGAGCTCCCGATCGACGCCAGGACCCTCGCGGAGATCGACCACCTGGTCGACATGGCGCTGTACTTCCATGAAGCGTTGATCGACGATTACCGAATCGACCCCTACTTCGTCGATCCCGCGCTGATGCTTGGTGACACGCTCAGGGTGCGCTTCGCCAATACCCGCCTGGTGCCCATTCTCGAGAACGCGCAGGCTGCCCTGCGTGCAGCCAAGGAATCCGCCGCCGGCGAACCGCTTGCCGACGATCTCGCGTCGCTCGTGGCAGCCCTGGAGACGTGGCTGCTCGAGGGAGCGCCGGCCCATTACGACGACGCCGGCCTCACCCTCTACCTCGAAGACGAAACCGGTCGCCTGTGGCTGCAGCAAGGCGACGCCCCGGCCAACCCGTACGGAACCAACTCCGCCACCGTCATCGAATGGCCCGACCCGATGGCCGGCATGGAAGAGGTCGCGGCGTGGTCTGACCGCCCGCTCGTCGACCCGCATGCCGGGCACATGCACTAGCGGGAACCGCCATGGACAGCCATGACGGCCTGACCGGTCGCGATCCCTCCCAGTCCGCCGTGGCCAAGCTGATCGCCTGGTCGATCGCCAATCCGATCATTGTGGTGATGCTGGCGGGAGCGCTCGGAGCCGCCGGCTGGTTGGCCATGGAGCGGACGCCGCTCGACGCGATTCCGGACCTCACGGATACCCAAGTCATCATCCGCACCGACTTTCCCGGCCAGTCGCCGCAGATCGTCGAGGATCTGGTGACGTACCCGCTGTCCACCAATCTCCTCGGCCTGCCGCGGACCAAGGACGTGCGCGGTTCTTCCATGTTCGGCACCAGCTTCGTCTACGTGATCTTCGAGGACGATGTCGACCTCTACTGGGGCCGGGCCCGGGTGGTCGAGGCCCTCTCGCGGCTGGGATCGGAACTGCCCCCCGGGGCCACGCCGCAGATCGGCCCCGATGCAACCGGAGTCGGGTGGATCTTCCAGTACGCGCTGGTCGACCGAAGCGGCCGGACCGACCTCGCCGAACTGCGTTCGTTGCAGGATTGGTTCCTGAAGCTGGAGCTCGCCGGCGTCGAAGGCGTGGCAGAGGTCGCGTCGGTCGGCGGGTTCGTGCGCGAGTATCAGGTGCTGATCGACCCCAACCAGCTCCGCGCCCACGACATCTCCATCCGCCGCATCGTGGCGGCCGTTCGGGCAGCTTCCAGCGAGGTCGGCGGCCGGGTGCTCGAGCAAGGTGAAAGCGAGTTCGTCATTCGGTCCTCGGGCTACGTGAAAGACCGTTTTGATCTCGAACAGGTGGTCATCCACGCGGAGGACGGCACGCCCGTGACGCTTGCCGACATCGCCCGCATCGTGGAGGGACCGGCGCTTCGCCGCGGCATCGTCGAACTAGACGGCGAAGGTGAGACGGTGGCCGGGATCGTGATCATGCGGGACGGCGAAAACGCCCTCGACGTGATCAATCGGGTCAAGGCGAAGCTCGCCGAGCTTGAGCGCGGCCTTCCCGACGGCGTGGACATCGTCACCGTCTATGACCGGGCGCCGCTGATATCCGGCGCAGTTGAGTACCTGGAACGCAAATTACTGGAGGAAGGCCTTGCGGTCGCCGTCGTGATCGTCGTCTTCCTCCTGCACTTGCGTGCCGCCTTCGTCGTCATCATCACGCTCCCGCTGGGGGTGCTGGGCGCGTTCCTGATCATGTCCGCGCAGGGCGTGACGGCAAACATCATGTCGCTCGGCGGCATCGCAATCGCCATCGGCGCCATGGTGGACGCTTCCATCGTGATGGTGGAGAACTACAGCCGCAGGCTCGGGGAGCTGGGTCCCCAGCCGCCCCCCGAACAGCGCCGCCAAGTACTGATTCGCGCCGCACAGGAAGTCGGGCCGGCGCTATTCTTCTCACTGCTCATCATCACGGTGTCATTCCTGCCGGTATTTGCGCTCACCGGCGAGAGCTATCGCCTGTTTTCTCCGCTCGCCTACACCAAGACCTACGCGATGGCATTCGCGGCCATCCTGTCGGTCACGCTCGTGCCGGTACTGATGCACTGGCTGCTCCGCGGCCGGATGGTCCCGGCGCAGTGGAACCCCCTCAACCGGATTCTGGTGTGGCTCTACCGGCCCTTGCTCTACGTGGCGCTCAAGTTGCGGTGGCTCACCGTGCTGGTCGCCCTGGCTCTCACGGCGAGCGTGATCGTTCCGCTGAGCAAGCTGGGATCGGAATTCATGCCCGCCCTGTACGAGGGGGAGCTCCTCTACATGCCGACGACCCTGCCCGGTGTGTCGTCGACCAAGATGCGGGAGATCCTTGGCCAGACCAACCGGGTCATCGCTACGGTGCCCGAGGTTGATAGCGTCTTCGGGAAAGCCGGTCGCGCCGACACCGCCACCGACCCGGCACCCCTCACCATGATCGAAACCTGGATTCGCCTCAAGCCGGAAGCCGCCTGGCGGCCCGGGATGACGGCGGACGGGATCATCGAGGATCTGAATTCGCGCCTGCAGATGCCAGGCCTCGTCAACTCCTGGGGCTACCCGATCAAGATTCGCATGGACATGGTCTCGACGGGGGTACGCACCCCCATTGGGATCAAGATCACGGGCGATGATCTCGAGACCATCGAGCGCATTGCGCGCGAGATCGAAGCCGTCGTCGCGACCATCCCGGGGACGCGCTCGGCCTTCGCCGACCGAGTGCTCGGCGGAAAGTACCTCGAGATCACGCCCGACCGATCGGAGCTCGCCCGGCGCAACATCGACATCGGCACGTTCCAGTCGGTGATCCAGACAGCGCTCGGCGGCATGAAGCTCGCGGAAAGCGTCGAAGGGCGCGAGCGTTACGACATCATGCTGCGTTACGACCGGGCATTCCGTGAGACCCCCGAAGACCTCGAGGACATCCTGGTCCCCACGCCGTCCGGCGCGCACATCCCGCTCGGGGAACTCGCGACGGTCACCTTCACCGAGGGACCGCCGATGATCCGTTCGGAAAACGCCCGTCTCACCGGCTGGGTGTTCGTCGATATCGCCGGACGTGACCTCGGCGGCTACGTCGCGGAAGCGCGGCGGGCCGTTGCACAGGCGGTCGACCGTCCCCCGGGGTACGCCGTCGGGTGGTCGGGGCAGTACGAGCAGCTGGAAGCGGCGAACGAGCGGCTGAACGTCGCGATTCCGTCTGCCGTGGCCCTCATCTTCCTGCTCCTGATGCTGCATTTCGGCCGGCTGGACCGGATCCTCATGATCATGCTGTCGCTGCCCTTCGCCCTGATCGGCGGGCTATGGGCCGTGTGGCTGGCCGGCTACAACCTGTCGGTGGCCGTCGCGGTGGGGTTCATCGCGCTGGGCGGCATCGCCGTGGAAACCGCGGTCGTCATGCTGCTCTACATCGATCAATGGGTGCGGGCCGACAAGCCAACCACGAAGGAAGAGCTGTTCAACGCCATCCGCCTTGGCGCGGCCCTACGGGTGCGCCCGCTCCTCATGACGGTCATCACCGTGCTGGCGGGGCTAGCGCCGATTTTTCTCACGGACGGCCTGGGGTCGGACGTGATGCGGCGAATCGCGCTGCCGATGGTGGGCGGCACCATCTCCACCATCGTGCTGACCCTGTTCGTCATTCCCGCGATCTACTACCTGTGGGTTGAGCGATCGCTGCCAGCGCACCCGCAGACGGCCGCCGGCGACTTCGATGCACTTCCCGCCAAACCGCAAGGAGACACTGCATGACCCGACTACTGACGTCCCTTTCCCTGCTCGCCTTCGTGGCAGGGGCCGCCTCCCCCCTTCAGTTGGCTCGCGCCCAGGAAGGGTCCGCCCAGGGCGGGTCCGCCGGCTTGGAGACGCCCTACCTCCTCGCCGACAGCCATGAAGCCGGGCATGCAGACCATGGGAGCAGTGCCGCGGATAGCCGTATCGCGCACGGCACGGGCGTCATACAGGCGATCGATTCGGAAAACCGATCGTTGACCATTGATCACGAGCCCATCGATGAGATCGGCATGGGCGCCATGACCATGGGCTTCGGTGTGGTGGGCGCCGTCGACTTGTCCGGGCTCTCCGAGGGTGACCCCGTCGCTTTCCAGCTCAAGCGGGGCCGTGACAATTCCTACCGCGTCACCGCGATCTGCAACCGCGACACCCACGGCCCTGACTGCCTGGCAGGGAGCTCCGATGACTAGTGCTCCGGCCGGGGCCCGCGTGCAGACGCGACGGGGCGTCATGTGGTTCATGTTGTCTCATGAGGCGACGTCAAGCGTGGGGGCCGGTCGCGCCCTGACGTCAGTCCGTGCGCTCGTGGCGGCAGTTGCGCTGGCGGCAGCGCCGGCCAGCGCCGAGTCGTTAGTCGAGCACAGCAACATCGTGGCCGGAGATGTCCTGGACACGGCACCCGCTGCGTTCGAAATCCGCTTTACCCAAAGCGTGATCCTCGATCAGGCGAACCTCCAACTGGATTCCGGCGACATCCTGGAGCTCACGGTTCCCGCGCCCACGACGGAACGGACGACGTTCGCGATCCCCCTGCCCGAACTACGCGACGGCGACTACGTGCTCAGCTGGCGGATTGCGGTACCCGGGGACCGCGTCACGAACGCGCAAGTCGATTTCATCGTGGTGGGGTATCACGATCATTCCGAGCATGACCATTCCGACCATATCCACTAACCGTCAAGCGAGGCCTGCCTGACCAGCCGCGCGGCGCCTGCGTCGAGACCGGCGAGCGGCACGCAGGCGGTGCGCGCCCGCTCACAAATGTCCCTTTCGACGCAGCACTGCGGTCCGGATCCCCGTTCGTAAGGGACACCCGAATACCATGGCCCTGGAGCCTGGCTCTCGTCGGACCGTGCCGCGGTCTGCGCGAAGCCGGGGATCCGGCGCAGGCAGCCAAGCCTCGGGTCGGCCTTCAAAACCAGTTTGCCTTGTCCACGACGTTGCGCAGTTCGCGGCCCTCGCTGAATCGCCGACAGTTGTCGAAAAACACTTCGGTTTTCCGTTGGTTCAGGTACGGGCCCGCTGCTGCGACATGCGGCGTGATGACCATGCCGGGAGCGTTCCACAGCGGATGGCTCATGGGCAGCGGCTCGATCTGGAACACATCCAGGGCGGCGCCGGCGAGCACACCGGAACGCAGAGCCGCGTTCAGGTCGTCGAGCTCGGCCGTGGCCCCGCGGCCGATGTTGATGAAGAACGCGGTTGGCTTCATCCGTGCGAACTTGGCAGCGTTGAACAACCCCTGCGTAGCCGGGGTCTCGGGCACCGTCACGATGACGAAGTCGGCGGTGGGAAGCACCTCGTCGAGCGCCTCCGGTCCAACGAGGCGGCCAACGCCTTCGGGGGCGACGGTTGCCCTCGGGTCGACGCCGGTGACCGCCATCCCGAAGGCAGCGCACAATCGCGCCACCTCGGCGCCGATCGCGCCGACGCCGACCACCAGGGCTGTTGCCTCCGGGAGGTGGACGGTCGGTGCGTCCGGCCGCCAGCGCCGGTCGCGCTGCATGGTGACGTACGTGGGAAGTCCGCGTGCAAACGCCAGGACGAACGCGAGGACGTGCGCCCCGATATGGTCGCTGAAAATCCCGCGCATGTTGGTCACGACCACATCGCTTTCCACCAGTGCCCGGTGGTAGAAGCTTGGCTGCGGCCCGGCCAATGGCGACTGGATCCATCGAAGCTTTCGCGCCTTGGCGAACGCGTCCGGATCAACCTTCCCGTAGATGGCGTCCACCTGCCCGATCACGTCGGACGCTTCCTCCGTGCTGTCCGACAGATGCGTCTCCAAGCCAGGGATCTCAGCCTGCAGCTGTTCCGGCCACCCGCGCACCATGTCCAGCGATGCCTGAGTCTCGAGATTCGTCAGTACGAGCAGTCGGAATCCCATTGCCTTCCCCCATCCGTGCGCGCACGGTGCCGGCCACGCCGCTCGCGACGGGATCCAGGTCGCGGCCTATTCCGTGTACGGCGTCGAAGCGAGCCCCCATGCTTGGCCATTCGGGCAAAATCTGGCAGACAGGCCGACTGCGCAGGTTGGCCGAGCCCGGAGAGTACCGCCATGAACGACGCGGGCAGCGTTGCCGAAGGGAATCAGCATAACTTCGTCCAGGACATCGTGCGCCAGGACATCGAGGCCGGCCGAACGGCGAGCGTGGTGACGCGATTTCCCCCTGAGCCCAATGGTTACCTGCACATCGGGCATGCCAAGTCGATCTGTTTGAACTTCGGCATTGCCCAGGAGTTCGGGGGACGCTGTCATCTCCGTTTCGATGACACGAACCCGACCCGGGAAGCCCAGGAATTCATCGATGCGATCGAAGCGGATGTGCGCTGGCTCGGCTTCGACTGGGGAGAGCACCGGTACTTCGCGTCCGACCACTTCGAGCGGTTGTACGAGTGGGCCGAACACCTGATCTCGACCGACAAAGCCTACGTGGACGACCAGACGGCCGACACCATCCGGGAGCACCGCGGAACCCTGACCACGCCGGGCATCGACAGCCCGTTCCGCACGCGTTCCGTGGACGAAAACCTGGACCTGTTCCGGCGGATGCGGGCGGGCGACTTTCCTGACGGCCAGCGGGTGCTTCGGGCGAAGATCGACATGGCATCAGGAAACATCAACCTCCGCGACCCGGTGCTGTACCGCATCCTGCACGCTCCCCATCCCCGGACCGGCACGGCGTGGTGCATCTACCCCACCTACGATTTCGCGCATGGGCAGTCCGACTCCATCGAGGGGGTCACTCATTCGATCTGCACCCTGGAGTTCGAAGATCACCGACCACTCTACGACTGGTTGATCGACAACCTCCCCGTCCCCACCCGTTCACGCCAGTATGAGTTTGCCCGCCTAAACCTGTCCCATACGGTGCTCTCGAAGCGGCGCCTCAGCCGCCTCGTGGACGAACAGCACGTGGATGACTGGGACGACCCGCGTCTTCCGACGCTGCGCGGCCTCCGGCGGCGCGGCTATCCCCCTGAGGCCATCCGGGATTTTGCCCGCAGGATCGGCGTCACCAAACGCGACAACACGGTCGAGTTCGCGCTGCTGGAACACTGCGCGCGGGAAGTCCTGAATCGGACGGCCGAACGCCGGATGGCGGTGCTGCGCCCGCTGAAACTGGTTGTCGAGAACTATCCGGCGGACGAGGTCGACCGTCTCGCAGCCGTCAACAATCCCGAAGATGCCGCGGCCGGGACCAGACAGGTTCCATTCGCGCGTGAACTGTTCATCGAACGTGATGACTTCATGGAAGATCCTCCCCGGAAATTCTTCCGCCTCGCTCCCGGCCGAGAGGTCCGTCTCCGCTACGCGTACCTCGTGACGTGCCGTGACGTGGTGAAGGACGCCACAGGGGAAATCGTGGAACTTCGTTGCACCTACGACCCGGACAGCCGTGGCGGCAATGCACCGGATGGTCGTCGGGTCAGGGGCACGTTGCACTGGGTCTCAGCCCAACATGCACTCCCGGCCGAAGTCCATCAGTACGGCCCGCTCTTCCTCGACTCTGAACCCGGAGCCGATGCCGACCTGTTCGAACACCTGAACCCGGCCTCACGCGAGAGGCTGGATGGCTGCAAGGTGGAGCCCGCGCTGGCTGACCTCGCTGCCGGCACGACGGTGCAGTTCGAGCGCCAGGGCTACTTCTGTCTTGACCGCACGAGCCGGTCCGACCGCCTCGTGCTGAATCGGACGGTGGCATTGCGCGACAGCTGGGCCCGGACCGTGCAGCGCCGCCAGCAGCAGGCAGGCCGGCACACGCGCCGATCGACCTGACGGCATTTTGCCATCGCTACGCCGGTTTCCTCCGTGCCATCCCGGCGGCACCTGCAGGCTGGTCGCTTTCTGCCCTCGAACGAACAGACGGTTATTCTGTTTACTATCTGTAACAATATCTAGTACTGCGATATATGGCGCCAACTTTCAGCGGCGGGGGCCGGCCTAATTTACGACTCGCGCCGCGGCCGGCCCAGCCGACAAAACCGGCTGCAGCCGGTACACACGTCAGTCAAACCTGAGGTCGCCCACCGGGGGTTCCGTGAAATGGCGGGCCACCAACTGGTCCGTCACGTGGCCGAGACGGTCCGGCGACCACCGAGGATTGCGATCCCGGTCCACCAGCGCTGCCCGGATTCCTTCCATGAAATCATGGCCGGCGATGCAAGCCTGGCTCATGCGGTACTCGGTCACGAGCTCTTCCTCGAAGGAAGCGGTTCTCGCCTGCTCCAACTGCCGGAGGGTGATCCGAATGCTGGTCGGCGACTTGCGTGCCAACCCGGCCGCCGTACGTTCCGCCCACTCCGACCCTTCGATCTCCAAAGCCCGGACAATCGCCCGGGCGTCCGGCTGACCAAAACACCGGGCCATCACTTCCCGCGCATCCAGAGCCGCGCCGGCCGTCGGCTCGCCGAGAAACGGCGCCAGCGCGGCATCCACGTCGTCGTCCGCCATGGTCGCGATGGCCTGCACGGCATCGTGCACCCCTGCCGCCGCATCCAGTCCATGCGTTCCGACGCCGATGTCCAGACAGTCGCCCGCGCCGAGCCGGTTCCCCGTCAGCGCGATCCAGGTGCCGATGCCGGTATCCAGTCGGCTCAAGAAATGCCCGGTGCCCACGTCCGGAAACAGCCCGATTCCTGTTTCGGGCATCGCAAACACGGTACGATCGGTCACCACCCGGTGCGAGGCGTGGAGCGACACCCCGACCCCGCCGCCCATCGTGATCCCGTCCATGAACGCCACGACAGGTTTCGAGTAGCGCTTGATCCGCCGGTTGAGCGTGTATTCCTCTCGAAAGAAATCGGCGCCGACCGTGCTGTCGGTGCCTCGGGCATCGTAGAACGCCAGCACATCGCCGCCGGCGCAGAAGGCACGCTCGCCCTTGCCCTCGACGGTGACGGCGCGCACGCTGGCATCGCTCTCGAAAGCGTCAAGCGCCCGGGAAAACGCCCGTACCATCGCCAGGTCGAGGGCGTTCAGCGCCTCTGGCCGATCAAGGATGACGCGCCCGGCCGCGCCTTCTCGAAACCAGTGAAGACCGGCCGCCAAGTTCCTGTCTCCCTGGCGGTTAGGCGTCAGTCGTCGAGGAGGCCGCGCGACACGATGACCCGCATGATCTCGTTGGTTCCCTCGAGAATGCGGTGAACGCGGGTGTCACGCTGGAGGCGCTCCAGCGGATAGTCGTTGAGGTAGCCATATCCGCCGTGCAGCTGGATCGCCTCGTCGCACACGTGGAACCCGACATCCGTGGCGTAGCGTTTCGCCATCGCGCAACGGACCGTGGCGTCGGCGTGGCCCGCGTCAACGGCACGGGCGGCGGCGTGCACCATCAGGCGTGCCGCCTCCAGTTCGGTGGCCATGTCCGCATACCGGAACCGCAGGCCCTGGAACGACGCCAGTGTCTCGCCGAACTGCTTGCGGGTCCGCAGGTGTTCCCTGGTCTCAGCCAGTGCCCGACGTGCCGCACCGAGCGAGCAAGAGGCGATGTTGATGCGCCCGCCGTCGAGGCCGCGCATCGCGATCTGAAAGCCCTCCCCCTCGGCACCGATCCGGTTGGCAACCGGGACCCGACAGTCCTCGAAGATCACCGCCGCCGTAGGCTGGCTGTGCCAGCCGAGCTTCGCCTCCTGCCGGCCAAATGACAGGCCCGGCGAACCTTTCTCCACCACAACGCAGGAGACGCCGCGCGGACCCTCTCCGCCGGTACGGACCATGCAGGCATAGAGGTCCGACACCGACCCGCCCGAAATAAAGGCCTTCGAGCCGTTCAGGACGTAGTGGTCGCCGTCTCGCTCCGCTCGAGTCGACAGGGACGCCGCGTCCGAGCCCGAGCCTGGCTCGCTCAGGCAGTAGCTGGAAAGGAGGTCCATCGCCATCATGCCCGGGAGGAACCGCCGTCGCTGCTCGTTGTTCCCGAACGTCGCGATCATCCACGCCACCATGTTGTGAATGGAGATATACGCTGCCGTGGACGGGCAGGCGGCCGATAGTTCCTCGAACACAATGGCGGCATCCAGACGCGAGAGCCCGCTGCCGCCGTGTTTTGTGGGTACGTAGAGTCCGGCAAGTCCCAGGCGGGCAGCTTCGCGGAGCACCTCGACCGGAAATGTCCGGTCACGGTCCCAGTCGGCGGCTGCAGGCGCCATCCGTTCTTCCGCAAATCGCCGAACGGACTCCTGGAAGAGCTGTTGTTCCTGATCGAGAAATGCGTCCACAGCGCGTGCCCTGTCGTCGAACCGTCAGGCGATCGTACGACGCGCCCTCTGCCTGTCAACGAACGCGATCGTCCGTCTTGCGGGCGAGGCACGCGTTCGCCGTGAACCCGGAACTGACCAGGGGGACCCGACGTAGTTGGCGATCCATCTTCCAACGGAGCTCCCAAAAGTTGCTACCTTGGTGCCATGCAGTCTGCGCAACTCGCACGTTCGGAGTTCGCGCACCATCCCCGTTACCCCACAGTTGAGCGCCAAGGGGTGCATCGCCAAATTGCTTGGGAGAATCCGTCACGTTGCTGACACGACGCACGTTCATCGAAGGAACCGCCGCCACCGCTGCCATTTCCATGCTTGGGCGCCAGACCCGGGCCGACGATCCGATTTCGGTCGGCGCCATCTATGACCTGTCGGGCCCCCTCCAGGGTTTCGGCGACAACCAGTGGCGTTGCGCCAAGTTGGCGATCGATCAGGTCAACGAAGCGGGCGGCTTGCTCGGCAGGCAACTCGAGGTCAAGCTCTACGACGCCCAGTCCGACATGCAGTTCTACAACCAGTTCGCCAACCAGCTGGCCCTCAGGGATCGGGTTGCAGTGGTCCAGGGCGGACTGACGAGCTCGTCGCGCGAGGTCATCCGGCCCATCCTGCATCGGCTTGACACCCTCTACGTCTACAACACGAACTACGAGGGCGGGGTCTGCGACCGCAACTTCTTCGCCACGGGCGCAACGCCGGGGATCTACGTCGACCTGCTGTTGCAGGCAGCAGCTGACCGGTGGGGCAAGCGAGTCTACGTCCTGGCGGCCGACTACAACTACGGGCAGATCTCCGCCCAGTGGATCCGGAAGGCCGCCCAATCGCTTGGCGGCGAAGTCGTCGGCGAGGAGTTCTTTCCACTGGACGTGAACCAGTTCGGCGCGACCATCAGCCGCATTCAGGCTGCGGAACCTGACGTCGTGCTCAATGTCTTCGTCGGCCCGGCGCACGAGGCGTTCTACGGACAGTGGGCGTCAGCCGGGATGAACCAGCGCATTCCGATGATGTCCACCACGTTTGGCGGCACCAGTGAAATCGTCCGCATGCCTCCGGAAGTCGTCAACGGAATCATGGTGATCGGGTCGTATTACGAAAGCCTGGACAACGCGTTCAACCAGGCATGGTTGCCCGAATTCCGTCGTCGCTACGGAACCGACTACGGATATCTGACCGACGTGCCGATCAAGGACTGGTACGGCTGGACGCTGTGGGCAGAAGCCGTCCGGCAGGCCGGAACCACCGAACGGGACGCCGTCATCGAAGCCCTGGAGACGGGGATCAGCGTGGATGGCCCCGGTGGCCCGGTCAGCGTCGATCCCGCCACTCATCACTGCTTCATGGACACCCATCTGGCGGAAGCCCGCGACGGCGAGTTCAGAATCCTCCAGCGGTATCAGGGCGTGGCCCCCACCAACCCGGCGGCCCAGTGCGACCTGCAGGCTCGACCCGACACCAACACGATGTTCACCCCGGACATCTGATTGGCGCCGGGGCGTCGGCAGACATGGATCACGCCCTCGTCGTAGGTCTCCACCTCCTGCACGCGATGGCCAGCCTGGCACTGGTCAGCGTCGGACTGGCCGTGATCTTCGGGATGCTCCGGGTCATCAACTTCGCCCACGGCGAATTCCTGATGGTCGGGGGCTATGCCTTCGTGCTGTCGGCCGGCGCTGGCCTGAACCTCTGGGTCGCCATGCTGGTTGTCGCCCCGGCAGCCGTCGGCGCTCTCGGCTTCCTAGTCGAACGGTTCGTCATCCGTCACCTGCACGGAGACATCATTGCCACGATCCTTGCCACCTGGGGACTCAGCCTCTTCCTGATCGGTCTTGCCGCCACGGTGCTCGGGTACCACCAACAGGGCGTGGCGCCACCTTTCGGAACCGTCCAGTTTGGCTCCTACAGCATTGGTATCTATACGTTTTTCGTAATGATCGTTGCAATCGTGACGATCGTGTCACTGTTCGTTTGGCTGCGCTGGAGTCGGTCGGGCCTGCTGGTACGGGGCGCCATGCAAGATCCGGAACTGGCGGCCGCGCTCGGGGCGGACACCAGGCGACTCCGCACCGCCATGTTCGTCCTCGGCTCGGCGTTGAGCGGTCTCGCGGGCGCCGTCCTGGCCCCTCTCGCAGGCGTGCTTCCCGAAATCGGGGCGACGTATGTCGTCAAGGCGTTCATCACGGTCATCAGTGGCGGCGCGACGGCACTCACCGGCACCACGCTTGCCGCAGCGCTGTTCGGTTTCACGAGCCAAGCAGCCGCTTTTCTCAGCCGCCCGGTCGTCGGCGAAGTGGCGTTGCTGATCGTCGCCATCGTACTACTGCGCCTCCTGCCGACCGGGATTACCGGGCGTTACTTCCGCAAGGCCCTGTGAACTGGGTTCGTGAACGGGCAGGCCTACTGGCGGCTGTTGCCGTCGGCGGCACACTCATCGTCGTGGTCCCGGTCGTCGCCGAGATCTTCGCACTGTTCGAACTCACCCTTTTCCTGGTGCTCGCGATTCTCGCTCTCAGTCTCGCCTGGGTGTGGGGGTTTGGCGGCATCCTGTGCTTCGGCCAGTCCGTGTTCTTTGGACTGGGCGGTTACACCTACGCCATCGCCGTAATCAACATGGGCGACAGCACCGTGCCCCTCATGCTGGGCATCCTGCTGCCGGCCCTCTTGGCCGGGATTCTCGGGTACTTCCTGTTTTGGCAGCGAATCAGCGACGTGTATCTGGCCGTCATCACGCTGGCTGTGTCACTCATCTTCTACTACCTGACCGGCGCGTCTGCGGGCAGTGAATACCGGATCGGCAATGCCCTTCTGGGCGGGTACAACGGCATCCCGTCGGTACCGCCGATCAATGTCCCCGGTTTGCCTGAGCACCAGGTGGTCTACGGCGACCTCTACGTCCTCACCGCAGTCATGCTTGCGGTGATCTACGGCGGCCTGCGGGGGCTGCTGGCAACCGATTTCGGTCGGGTCGTCGTCGCCGTTCGCGAGAACGAGGAAAGGGCCCAATTGCTCGGCTACGACGTCCGTACCACGAAGCTCACGGTCTTCGTGATTGGCGGCGCGATCGCGGGGCTTTCCGGCGTGCTCTTCGCGGCATGGGGGTCCTACGTAAGCCCCAACGTGTTTTCCATGACGTTCACCGCGCAGATCATCGTCTGGGTGCTGGTAGGCGGCCTCGGGACGCTGAGCGGGGCGGTCGTCGGCTGTGTTCTGGTCCAGGCCGCCATGACCTGGCTCGGTGAAGCGAAGCTCGCCGACACCAACCTGGTACTAGGAGCTGCATTCGTGGTGCTCGTCCTGTTTGCCCGACGCGGTCTTGTCCCGGGCACCCGAAGCCTGCTGGCAGACCTACGGGGTCGCGTGCGAAGCGCGCCGTGACGAACCCTCCCCTGCTCGAAACGATCGCGTTGACCAAGCGGTTCGGTGGCGTGACCGCGATCGACCGCGTTGATTTCCGGGTCGAGGCCGGCGAACTGCGTTGCCTGATCGGGCCCAATGGTGCCGGGAAGAGCACATTCTTCCGCTGCCTCACGGGCCAGCTCCGGCCCACCGCCGGCCGCGTGCGCTTCGGCGGCGAGGACATCACCGGTGCGGCCACGCATGCCATCGCACGGAGGGGAGTTGCGATCAAGGCCCAGATCCCTGCGCTGTTCAATGGGTTGAGCGTTGCCGAGAACGTTCGACTGGCCACGTGGAAGGCCGGCGGTCGGGCGGCCCGGACCCGCAAGACCGACGAAATCCTTGCGGTCACCGGCCTGTCCCCCCTTGCTGCCCGGCTGGCCGGATCACTGCCGCACGGACAGCGGCAATGGCTCGAACTGGGCTTGGTGATGGCGGGAAATCCGGCGCTGATGCTGCTGGACGAACCCACCGCCGGTATGACCCGGCAGGAAGTTGCGCAAACAGCCGAACTCGTCCGATCCCTCGCGAAAGAGCGCACCGTCATCGTCGTCGAGCACGACCTCCAGTTCATTCGAATGGTCGCGGCCACCGTGACCGTCTTCCACCAGGGACAAATCCTCGTGGAGGGCCCTGCCGACGCCGTCATGGCAGACCAGCGGGTCAAAGAGGTCTATCTCGGCCAGCCTCCGACGCCGGGCGCGTGCTGAAGGTCACCGGCCTGTGCGCCGGCTATGGTTCCGTTCCGGTGCTGGCCGGCGTCAATATCGACGTGGGACCCGGAGCCGCCATGGCCGTGCTCGGCGCCAACGGCATGGGCAAGACCACGCTGATGCGGGCATTGATGGGGTTTCTCACCGTAACCGCCGGGCAATTCGTGCTCGACGGCCGCGACATCACGGCCGCACCACCCCAGGAACGCGCGCGCGCCGGGCTTGGCTACGTGCCCCAGGGACGCGGCATTTTCGGGCGCATGACCGTCCGGGACCAACTGCGCTACGCCATGATCGCCAAGGGCCGTCCGGCAGGAACCCTGTCCGGCATCCTTGACCGGTTTCCGGTCCTGACGCCGCTGCTCGATCGGGCCGGCGATGCTCTGAGCGGTGGCGAGCGGCAGATGGTCGCGCTGGCCTGCTGCCTTTGCACGGGTCCCCGGACGCTCCTGCTCGACGAGCCCACCGAGGGTCTGCAGCCGTCGTTTGTCGACCAGATACTCGAGCTGCTGCTCACTCTGAAGCGGCACGACACCCTGACCATCTTGCTGGCGGAGCAAAACCTGGACTTCGCGGCTGCGTTGTGTGACCAAGTCTCCGTCATGCGGAAGGGTTCGATCGCAGCGACGGTCCCGGCCGCTGCCATTCGGGAGGATTCAACGAATCTCGACCTCCTGCTGGCCGGAGACCCCTGAATCGAACTGGCCAACCGACGCCCGTTGCCAGGCCGCTCGAGTACCTCACCCTTGCATCGGCGCGCACGAGCAATGTCGTGCCGGGGGCCGGCGCAAGCGGTTCCGCAGTTCTAGGAGCGATCGGTTTCGTCGCTGGCGGCCGTCGCTCGGCGGACGGCTTCCCAGATATTCGCACCTGTCGCCGGCATCGGCACGTCATCAATGCCCAGAGGTGCCAGGGCGTCGATCACGGCGTTCATGATGGTCGCCGGGGCCGCGATCGCTCCGGCCTGCCCCGCACCCTTGACCCCGAGAGGGTTGCGCGCGGTGGGCGTCTCCCGGAACCCGATCTTGAATTCCGGGAGGTCGGCCGCCCGCGGCAGCGTGTAATCCATGAGGCTGCCGCTCAGAATCTGGCCGGTGACCGGGTCGTAGGCGATGGCCTCCTGCAGGGCCTGACCCGCACCTTGCGCAAGCCCACCCATCACTTGTCCCAGGGTCAGCTGGGTATCTAGGCGGCGGCCGTAGTCGTCGACACCCGCATAGCGTGCGAGTGTCACCTCGCCGGTCTCGCGGTCGATTTCCACCTCGGCCACGTGGCACCCGGACGGGAATGTGATCTCGGCATCCTCAACCAGTGCAAAGGCCTCGATCTCGGCGTCGGCAGCAATCGCGAAGAGGGTGATCCCCTGCTCCGTGCCGCGCACCGCAAACGAACCCTCCGCGTAATCAAGATCATGGATATCCGCCTGCAGGAGGCGGGCCGCTTCCTTCCGGCCTCGATCGATCACGGCGTCGATCGCGCGGCAGAGCGCCGCACCGCCCATGTGCAGGGTCCGGGCGCCGCCGTGTCCCTCTCCCACGCGCGTGAGCCGCGTATCCGCCTGGCGATAGCGAACCATCCCCACCGGTACGCCAAACCGCTCGGCTGCGAGCCTGGGCAGAACGGTCTCGTGCCCTTGGCCGGTTGAATCGGTACCCATGCGAAGCTCGATGACGCCGTCCGCCCCGACCCGCACTTCCGCCCCCTCTCGGTCCGGTCCCCGCGAGGTTTCCAGGAAACAGGCGATCCCGAGACCCCGGAGCTTGCCGGCCTGTTCGGAGGCAGCTCGGCGCCGGGCAAATCCTTCCCGGTCGGCCAGACGGACCGCCTCGTCGATGTTCGCAGCGAAGTCACCGGTGTCGACAGTCTCCCCGAGGGCCTTCCGGTAGGGATAGTCCCACATCACGTTCTGTCGACGCAGGTCGGCCGGGTCGGCGCCGAGTTCACGCGCGGCCTTGTCGACCAGACGCTCGACAAGGTAATTCGCCTCCGGCTTGCCGGCGCCACGGTAGGCGTCGATCGGGGCGCAATTGGTGAAGGCACCGCGCGTTTCCAGGTAGATGGCGGGAATCGCATAGACGCCGCCCAGAACGGTCGCCGGCGCGAGCGTCGAACTGTGGGGCCCGGACGTGGAGAGAGCGGCGCCGAGATTTGCCACGGCACGCACGTCGAGGGCGCAGAAGTTGCCGCTGCCGTCCAGCGCCAGCCGCGCCGTGGCCCGGAAATCCCGCCCGTGCGCCCCGGCGGCAGTCTCCTCCGATCGTTGCGCCGACCAGTGAACCGCCCGCCGCAGGCGACGGGCCGCCCAGACGAGCAGCACCCACTCCGGGTACAGGTAATTCTTGCTGCCGAAGCCGCCGCCGACATCGGGGGCAACCAGGTGAAAATTGTCGACCGGCTCGCCGAACACGTCGGCAAGCTGGCTGCGAATGGGATGGAGCCCCTGGGCGGTCAGGGTCAGGAGCGACCGGCCCGTCTCCGCATCGTATTCCGCAACCCCTGCGCGGGTCTCCAGCGGCGACGCCATCACCCGCTGGTTCATCAGATCGAGCGTCGTGACGTGCGCTGCCTGAGCGATCGCGGCCGCCACTGCCGCCCGGTCGCCCCTCTCAAACCGGAACGCGAGATTCCCGGGTACCCGGTCCCACAACTGGGGAGATCCCGGCGCAAGCGCCTCGGCCCCGTCCGTGACGATCGGGAGCGGCTCGTAGTCGATGTCCACCGCCTCGGCGGCGTCGAGCGCCTGCCAATACGTTTGCGCCACGACGAACGCCACCGGTTCACCAACGTAGCGCACCCGGCCGCGGGCCAGCGCTGGGCGTTCCGGAACCAGCAGCGGCTCCACGGCGTCGAGCGGCGTGATACAGGGAATCGGCCGCAGCTCGAGATCGCTCTCCACCACCACGGCCAGCACCCCGGGCTTGGCCCGGGCGGCCTGTGTGTCCATCGAGCGGATCACGGCATGCGCATGGGGCGATCGCAGCACCACGGCTTCGGCCACCGACGACCGGGGCAAATCATCGACGAAACGACCCTGACCCGTCAGGAACCGAAAATCTTCCAGCCGTCCCATGCCCGTTCTGCCCCCTGGCGCGAGCGCCATCGTCGGTCCAATGCCGGGGACCCGCAAACGGGTCCGTCGCCCATCATCTAGCACACACACTATGGGGCGGGGCGCAATCGCACGTTACCGATCGGTCGGCGCCAAGCCACGGAGGCGCTGCCCGAGCTTCCGCGCCACCTTTCGTCGGGTCCCGACCACCCCACCCGAACCATCGCTCCCGGTCCGCTGATCACGGCCAGGACACAGCACCTGCGCTCCTGCTGGGTGCTGGCGCCGACGGCGCTCCTTTCCCATCATTCTGTCGGCAAGCTACTATGCTCCGCCGTCGAGAAACCCATGCACATCACCGTTGACATCCTGTCCGACACCATTTGTCCGTGGTGTTACATCGGCAAGCGCCGCCTCGAGGCGGCGCTGGCGTCGGTGGATGCGGCCGTGACCGCAGAATTGCGCTGGCATCCCTTTCAACTCAATCCCGACATGCCGGCGGGCGGGATGAGCCGCAAGCGCTACGTCGCGCTCAAGTTCGGAGGTCCCGAGCGAGGGCGAAGCATCTACCGGAACATCGCAGACGTCGCCCGGACTTCCGGCCTCCAGATCGATTTTGATCGCATCACGCGGACTCCGAATACCCTGGATTCGCACCGGCTGCTCGTCCATGCGCAGCGCGCCGACCTGCAGAACGAGGTGGTGGAGGCGCTGTTCGCGGCCTACTTCCTCGAAGGACGTGACATCGGATCGGTCGACGTCTTGACCGACATCGGCGAGGCGGCCGGGCTGGGGCGCGCCGAGACCGAACGCTACCTCCTGAGCGAAGCCGACCGGGCGCAAGTGATCGAAAGCGACACCCGGGCGCGCGGGGCCGGGGCGAGCGGCGTCCCTCACTTTGTCATCAACGGGAAGCTGGCGGTCGCGGGCGCGCAGGAACCCCAGGTGTTTCGAAACGTCTTCGCGGTCGTCCTCGCGCGCTCGGAACACCGCGCCTGATCCAGCCAGTTGTGCTGCCACCGCGGCGATGTTCCTGGACCTGCATCTGGGCCCCGTCCATTCGGATTTCCTATTGGCCCGCTGCGGGCTGTATCATCGGTGCAGGGAGAGGAACTTCCTCTGCGGCGGTGCGAGCACCACGCCCGAATCGCTTGGAGGAAGGTATCGCAGAAGTGCGGTCCTGAAACCGCGCCACAGGGCATTGGAGGAAACACATGCCAAGTCCACAGCTTCATAGGTTCATCGATCTCGCGGCGTCGAAGCAGCCGGACGATGATGCGTCGACGGAACGAAAATCCCGTGCTACCGAAACCACCCGCCGCAGCGTGCTGTCCGCTGCCGCTGGGGTCGCCGCCGTCACCGCGATGGCACCGGAGGCCTTTGCCCGCAACTTCGGCCCGGACGCCGAGCCGGTCCGGTACCCGGAACCCGACGTGGTACCGCTCGACGGCCGGTTCCGCTACAAGCTGGGCAACACCCCGATCCTGAGGCTCCACCGCGGCACGTTCTGGGCCGAGGGACCGGCCTGGAACGGCGTCGGCCGCTACCTCCTCTGGAGTGACATTCCCAGCAATGAACAGCTCCGGTGGATCGAAGAGGACGGCCACGTCTCTCGCCAGTTCCGCTACCCGTCCGGGAACTCGAACGGCAACACCTTCGACTTCAGCGGCCGGCAGATCGCCTGCGAACATGGCAACCGCCGGGTCGTCCGGTACGAGTACGACGGTTCCATCACCGTGCTCGCCAACGAGGCCAACGGCAAGGAGTTCAACGCGCCGAACGACGCGGTCGTGCACCCGGACGACGGCTCGATCTGGTTCACGGACCCGGGCTACGGTTCACTGATGAACTACGAGGGCCACCGGCTCAACACCGGCAGCCCGCAGCCGATCCAGAAGGAAGCGATTTACCGGATCGACGCCCAGACCGGAGCGGTGGCGAAGGTTGCGGACGAGCCCTTCAAGCCGAACGGGCTGTGCTTCAGCAACGACTACACCAAGCTGTACGTTGCCGACACCGGGGCGAGCCACTACTCGGAAGCCACGCCGAACATCATGGCCTACGACATCGACGGCGCCAGCCTGAAGAACCCGCGCACGTTCGCCAGCATGGAACTTGACGGCAAGACGGGCTTCGCTGACGGCATCCGCTGCGACGAAGACGGAAACGTCTGGGCCAGCGCCGGCTGGGTCGGCGACGGCTACGACGGGGTGCACATTTTTGCCCCGAACGGCGACCGGATCGGTCAGATCCGTCTTCCGGAGATCTGCTCCAACGTGTGCTTCGGCGGCACCAAGCGCAATCGCCTCTTCATGACCGGCAGCCAGTCGCTGTACGCGGTCTACGTCGAAACGATCGGCGCCCACATCACCTGACGCGATCGCTAGTCGACGCGTTCTTCGCCCGCCTCGCCCTCGTCGGCGAGGCGGGCGATTTCGTCAGCGATCCGGAACGTCCCGCCGAGGATCTTCCTGGCCCCGATCCACTCAGCCCTGACCCTGATCGACGCGGGGTCCAGCACTGCCGCTCCGGGTGTGCGGCCGATCCAGTTGAGAAGCGCCTCGGGAGCGGCGGCCTGCCCGTGCCGGAACGTCGCTGTGAGCCCGCTACCCCCTGCCGTCAGCCGCTCAATTCCTGACCGTCGGCAACGCAACCGGATGGCCATGACGCGGAGCAGGTTGCGGGTTTCCTCGGGAAGGTCCCCGAAGCGATCCTCGAGTTCGTCGCCAAATGCGGTGAGCTCTTCATCGTCCCGCAGCGCGGCCAGCCGGCGGTACAGCGTGAGACGGACTCCGAGATCCGCGACATAGTCATCGGGGATCAGGCTGGGCACGCGAATCCGGACCTGGGGGGCCCAAGTGTCGCTATCCGCGAGCTCGGGGGCTCCCGACCGGAGCGCCTCGACGGCCTCCCGAAGAAGCTGCTGGTAGAGCTCCGCCCCGACCTCGCGGATGTGCCCCGACTGATCCGCCCCCAACAGGTTTCCGGCGCCGCGGATGTCGAGGTCGTGGCTCGCGAGCGTGAACCCCGCTCCCAGACCGTCCAGGTTCTGCAGCACCTGCAGGCGCTTCGTGGCGTTTTCCGTCATGGCGCGTGCGGAAGCGAGCGTGAAATAGGCATATCCCCGGGCGTGGCGGCGGCCGATTCGGCCCCGTAGCTGGTAGAGCTGGGACAGCCCGAATCGGTCAGCGTGCATCACGATCAACGTGTTCGCGCCGGCGATGTCGAGCCCGGATTCAATGATCGACGTCGACACCAGGATGTCGATCCGCTGGTCGTAGAACCGCGTCATGACGTCCTCGAGAGCGGCCGTCCCCATGCGTCCGTGGGCGGTCGCGATGACGGCGTCGGGGGCAAGCTGCTGGAGTTCTCGCTCCGCCGCATCCAGCATGCGGATTCGCGGTACCACGCAGAACACCTGCCCGCCGCGGCCGCGCTCACGGCGGATCGCCTCGGCGATGACCACCGGGTCGAAGGGTGTAACGTACGTCCGGATCGCCAGCCGGTCGACGGGAGGCGTGGAGATCAGGCTGAGGTCGCGCACACCCGTCAGCGCCATGTGGAGGGTGCGCGGTATCGGGGTCGCGGTGAGCGTGAGTACGTGGACTTGGGCGCGGAGGGTCTTGAGACGCTCCTTCTGCGCCACCCCGAAGTGCTGTTCTTCGTCGACCACCAGGAGCCCGAGATCGGCAAAGCGGATCCGGTCGGCGAGCAGCGCATGGGTTCCCACTACGATGCCAAGCGAACCGTCCGCCAGGCGACGGCGGAGGTCGTTCCGCTGCGAACCCGGGGTCAGCCGGGATAGCTGACCGACCGAGATGCCGGTGCCGTCAAAGCGAGAACTGAAGGTTTCGTAGTGCTGTCGCGCGAGCAGGGTGGTCGGCACGACCACTGCAACCTGCTGGCCGGCGCCGGCGACCGCGCGGGCGGCGCGGAGCGCCACCTCGGTCTTGCCGAAGCCCACATCCCCGCATACCAGCCGGTCCATCGGTCGCTCGCTCGCCAGGTCGCCTTCGATCTCACGGATCGTTTCGAGCTGATCGTCGGTCTCGTCATGCGGAAACGCCGCGCAAAAGGCGGCGTAGCTGTCGTCATCCGCCTGAATGGCCGAGACCCGGCGTTCGCTGCGCTCCGCCGCCAGCCGGATGAGGTCGTGCGCCATCTCCGCCACCCGCTTGCGGACCCGGTCACGCCGAAGGGCCCACCCGGAGCCGCCGAGCTTGTCGAGCGTCGGTGCCCGATCGCTCTCCGCATTCCCGTACCGCGAGACGAGGTCGATGACCTCCACCGGAACAAACAGCCGGTCTCCGCCCCGGTAGACGATGCGCAGGCAATCGTGCGGCGCCCCGTCGGCATCCACGGTCTCGAGGCCTTCGTAGCGACCAATTCCATGGTCGACATGGACGACGAAATCGCCCGATGTGAGCGCCGTGGCCAGGCGCAGCGCCTCGTCGGCCCGCCGTCTCGGTGCCGCAGGTCGATGCGCCCGCGGGCCGAACACGTCGTCCTCTGTAATGACCACCGTTTCGGCCGAGTGGAACCCGGCCCGGAACGGCCCCACCATCACCGGAACCTCGGCCGGCGCCGCGGCCATGACGTCGTCCCAGGTCCTGGCCGTGCTCGCGCCCGGGAGTCCGTGGCGTCGCAGTAGCGGCACCAGGCGGGCCCGCGAAGCCGTGCTCTGGCAGTTGATCGCCACGACCCTTCCGGTCGAACGCTGGTCCAGGGCGAAGGCCGCGACCGCCTCGAACACGGCATCCGGCCCACGGTGTCCTTCGCTCGCGAAGTTCCTGCCTGCCCTGCCGCCCACGTCCACGGTCTTGGGCGGGCCACCGAAGGGGATCAGCATGCCATTTCGGCAAGTTCCGATGCGCGCCCTCAGTTCCTCGGGCGGGAGGTACAGCCGTTCCGGGTCCAGCGGCTTGTACGTCGGCATGCTGGCCGACGGCCGGGTTCCCGCCTGCCGCGCGGCGGCGTACTCCCCGATCAACTCCCAGCGCTCGTCCACTTGATCCGAGAAATCGTGCTCCACGAGCACGGACGCCGGTCGCACGTGGTCCAGCAGCGTTTCCATGGAATCGTGGAACAGCGGCAGCCAGTGTTCCATTCCCGGGTAGGGAACGCCGCCGGACACCGCCTCGAAGAGCGGATCCTGGTCGCGCACCGCCCCGAAGGTCCGGCGGTATCCGTCGCAGAACCGGTCGCGGCCCGGGGTGTCGAACGGCACTTCCGAGAACGGCAGGATCTCCAGCGCCTGCAGGGTTCCGGAAGTCCGTTGCGACATGGGATCGAACACCCGGATGCTGTCGACGTCGTCGCCGAAGAAATCCACTCTCGCCGGGTGTGCCGCACCAGCGGGAAACACATCAAGGAGCGATCCGCGGGCGGCAAACTCGCCAGCCTCCATGACCGTGCCGGTCCGGCGGTACCCCCACCCCGACAGGCGGTCGATCAGGACGTCGTGGCGCGCAACCGATCCGACCGCGAGCCCTAGCCGTGCGCCGGCAAACGTCTCCCGTGGCGGCACGCGCTGGATGACGGCGTTGACCGTCGTGAGCACGATGTCGGGAGAACTGTCGGCCAAGCGGACGAGCGCTGTCAGCCGCCGACCCGACACAGCGGGATTCGGTGATACCCGATCGTACGGCAGGCAGTCCCAGGCAGGAAATGTCGCCAGACCGATGTCGGGCCGGAGTGTCGTGAGCACGGCTTCGGTTGCCGCCAGGTGCCGGTCGTCGCGGAGAACCCAGAGTATCGGCGCAGTCGTGCGGCGGGCCATCGCGGCCTCGGCCACCTTCAGGGCCGAATAACCCTCCGGCATGCCGTGCAGCGGGAGCGGCTCGCCGCCGGGCGGCAGCCGGTCCAGGAAGGTTTCGGTCACGATCCGGGTCGTCGTCCCCGGACGTGCGTTTCTATGCGCGAGGACACCGGCGCTGCCCAGCCGGGCCAGGCCTTCGTGCCCAGCAGGAAATCCATCAGGTCAGGGTCGGCATAGGTGTCGAGAAGGCGGGCCAGCAGCCGCAGTTCCGTGACCGCCATCGATTCGCCTTCGGCATCGAAGAATCCGGACATGAGTACGGCCAGTTCGCGCATGCCGAGGGCCCGGCATCGAAACCGAAGCTTGCGGACCAGGACGCCGGCTTCAGGCTCGCGACGATCCCCTTCCTGCGCGCTCACGGCCCGGCGGCGGGCGACGCGTCGCCGGTATCACCGGTGGTGGCTCGCGGCGGCGTGACGATTCCTGCCGAAATCACCATCTTGATGCCTTCCTCGACCGACATGTCCAGATGCACCAGGTCGTCTCGCGGCACGAACAGCAGGAAACCCGAGGTGGGGTTGGGAGTCGTGGGCAGGAACACATTGACCAGGTCGCGGTCGATCCGTTCGCGGACCTCACCCCTGGTACGGCCGGTGATGAAGCCCACGGCCCAAAGGCCGCGACGCGGGTACTCGACGAGCACGACCTCGCGGAACGACGACGACGAGTCGGCGAAGACGGTCTCGAAGATCTGCTTGAGGGCGCCGTAGACGCTCCGTACCACCGGCACCCGGTCGATGAGACTCTCGCCGATACGAAACACCATGCGGCCGATGAGCCCGGCCGCGAAGAAGCCGACGACCAGCAGCATGAGCAGGAGCGCCAGCACGCCGAGCCCCGGGATGTCGAACGGAAGGTACCGGGTGGGGTCGTATTCGGCCGGCACGAGACCGCGCATCTGACCGTCGACGAATTCGACGAACAGCACGGCCAGGTAGATCGTGATCCCGATCGGCGCCGTCACCACGATGCCGGCGAGCAGGTAGGTGCGCAGCCGCGCCGTCAATCCGGGCCGGCGGCGGGCCTCCGGCGGCTGCGACGGGGCGTCCTGGTCGGGGAGCTCGTTAATCGGACGACTCGCTCAGGAATTCCGACAGCGCTCGCAGCGTCTCGTCGGGAGCTTCTTCAGGCAGGTAGTGGCCACAGTCGATGGGTTCCCCTGCGACATCATCCGCCCATTCCCGCCAGACCGACAGTGCGTCGTAGAGTTCGTGCACGACCGCGCGCCCCCCCCACAGGACGAGCAACGGGCAGCGGATTCGCCGTTCGCGGTCCGCGGCATGGTCGACCAGATCGATGGTCGCGCCGGCGCGGTAGTCCTCGCAGGTCGCACGGATCGTCTCGGGGTCGGAAAAGCAGCGGAGATACTCGTTCCGCACCTCGGCCGGCAGCCACGCGGTGCCCTGTCCCCAGCTCTTGAGCTTGGCGTCGAGATAGAACTCCGGCTCATTGCCGATCAGGCGTTCCGGCAGGGGCGCCGGCTGGCTGAGGAAAAACCAGTGGTAATAGCGGCGGGCAATGCGCTGGTCGGCGGTCTCGAATACGTGCGAAGTCGGCACGATGTCGAGCACTGCCGCTCGCCGGACCCGGTCCGGCCAGTCGAGGCACATCCGATGGGTCACCCGGGCCCCGCGGTCATGCCCGACGACCTGAAAGCGCTGGTACCCAAGCTGCTCCATCACCGCAACCTGGTCGGCGGCCATCAGTCGCTTCGAGTAGGCGCGATGGTCGGCATCCGACGCCGGCTTGCCGCTGTCGCCATAGCCGCGCAAGTCCGTTGCCACAACGGTGAAACGCTCGGCCAGTCGGGGCGCAACCTTGTGCCACATCGCGTGCGACTCGGGGTACCCGTGCAGCAACAGCAGCGGGGGGCCACTGCCGCCGATGCGGGCCATGATCGGACATTCGTCCGTGTCGATCACACGCTGATCAAAACCGGGAAACAACTGCGGCATGCGACCCTCCGTCGCACGCACACTACCGTGTGCGCCGCGATCGGTCATGGTTCAATAAACACAGGCGGTCACGATGTCCCCGTCTCAAGACAGAGTGACGTTCATTTGTCAGATGTCGATGGCTGCACCAGAGATACTAAGGACGGATCGACCTCGCAACGACAGCGGAACCACGCCTCGCCGGCGCACAGCCCTCGGAGCACGGCCGCCTACGACATGTTCACGCGTCGGCAACGCGGGCAGGTCGTGTGACCCGAGCCTTCGGCGCCACCGGATCGAGGGTTACTCAAGGCGGTCATAAGCGCACGCATCGATAAATCCGTTGCCCTAGTCGCTGTTTTTCGCATGGCGGCGGGTTCCTACCGGCGATGCCGCCACGATCATCGCTCCATTCCCACCAGTCGGGATAATGGTGCGGTCGACCATGGTTTCTGCGGTCGTACTGATCTCGGATGCGGGGCTTCGCGGAACACCCAGGGCTCGGTCGTCATGTCGCCACCAAGCTCGATCGCATCCTCTTGTCAAATTGCGACGTGCGAGTTGCGGTCACCACGCCTCAACGCTCGAAATCGGTGCCAGCGCACCAACGCGCGGCAGGCGCTAACCAGCATCTGCCAAACCTTGATCAGAGGATTGTGGGTGATCCGGCTCCTGTGAGTCGTTCTGGCGACACGACGTGTTCCCTCAATGTAGGACGGCAGCATATCGTCGTGGAACACGACCGGTCGGTTCAGGTAGAACACTCGATCCAAGCCGTTTTCCCAAAACCTGGGCATGATCCAGTCGATCTCGAAAACGGGACGGGGAAATCGCTGGAGTAGGTGTGCTGCCGCATCCTTGGTTATGACGTAGCCGTAGGCTCCGAACTCGGCATATCTGACTCTGCCAAAGGTGTACCCCTCGACCAATTCGCACACCGGGTAGTAAGGACGTGGGATCACAGGCGTGCGTTGCAGCTTGATTACGTCGAACTTGCCCGCGTTGCCTTCGATGGCGGCCAGCACTTCCGGCAGGTCCGGATGCAGCCGAGCGTCATCCTCAAATACCGCTGCCATGGCCTCGTTTGAATCAACCAGGCGCTGGAAAATGCCCAAATGGCTCAGCAGGCAGGCATGGGAGGAGGCGTCCAGTTCCCCAAAGCCGCGTCGCCTGCGCGTGATGCGGTCAACGGCTTGTTGCTGTTCCGGGCTGATCTTGAACGCCTCGGTGGCTGGCCAGAGTTCGTAGTCAAGCCCGACCTTGCGAAACTCACTGTCAATGGCTTCACGCCGCTCCCACGCGAGCGGCAGGTTGATGGCGAAGCACTCCATTTACTGAGGGAGGATGGCGCATGTTTCCGCAGCGCTCTTGTAGTGATTTGCCTTGTGGCGCTCCAGTTCCGTGCCAGCCTGGACGGCGTTCAAGACCTGCATTTGTGCGCCGACAAGTTCGCTCATGGCGTCGTTGCGCTCACGCAGCGTTGACGCCATTGCCAGTTGGGCCACCTGTTCCGAAGTCTGATCGTCGGCAAGCGACATTTTGCCCAACACGAGCATCATTTGTTCGGCAATTTCAGGCGTGGGATACGACGCTTGTTCCGGACAATGGGCGTGCGCAATCGGCGGCAGGAACATTGCCGCACCAATCAACAGCAGTCGCATGAGTGTCCCCGTTTTCGCTAGCAATCGGTCCAGCGGACGCCGGGCCGTGCTAACGACACACGGGAAAAGGTGTGAGGTCCCGCTTATTTGTCTGAGGGTCGGGGAGCTACCCCGAACCGGACAAAGCAGACTATTGTATTTGGCGGGCGACCCGACCTAGCGGGACCCGCATGCCGTTAGCGCTGGCAGTATGACATGGTTGCAGCGCGACGCGGTAGTGTGGCGCAAATGGTACGTGCTAGGGCAAGTCGGCGGCACTTAGGCATATGAGCCCAAGCTGATCGACCACATATCCTGCTGAGCGCATGTCCTTACGGACCCCCTTGTACGGGCCTGTCGCAAAGGTGCTCAGCGGCTCAGCGCGAAGGATGGAATAGCCCGGATCATCGGGCACCCGCGAGCTCGCCGGCTTCCGGTAGGCGCTGGCCTCAGTCGTGCCCCGTGCCTTCTTCTAGGAGCACGTCGCGCGCCTCATTGACCATCGCCGCGAGATGATCGGTTCCTCCCGCATCCGGGTGCAGACGCGCCTGAAGGCGGCGATGAGCAGCCTGCACGGCGTCCGCATCCGCGTCATCGTTCAGGCCTAGCACCCGCAAGGCCTCCGCCCGCGTCATGGGACCGGCCGCGGCGGCGGTCCCTCCCGTTGCCTGGCCCAAGTGATCCCGCCAGTCACCGCCATACCGGTCCAGCCAGCTCTCCAGCAACCGCAGCGAACGCTCGCACCGGGCCGAGCATTCCGTGTACAGGGCGCGCATCTCGTCCGTCGACAGCGAACGGAGCGCCCGGCCCGCCAAGGGCCCCGAAAGCACCTCCCCTTCCAGATCGCCGCTGGCGTGGTCCAGCGTCATCCTGAGAACGAGACCCTGGACCTGCGAGGTTCCGGCCCGCGGGCCGCCGCCTGCGGCCGCCGTGGCGGCGCGGCCGAGCAGACCGGACAGCAGCCGGCCCAGTACGAACCCGCCCCCATGGCGCATCAGCCAGACGATCACCATGCCGACGAATGCGGGGATGGCTGCCAGGGCCCCGGTGCCCCGCAACGCAAGAAATCCGACCAATGCCAGCAGGGCCAGCATCAGGGCGATCCAGAACATCCGCGGTCCGGAACCCGGCGCGGTCCGCAGCAGCACTTCGCGCCCGATTCCGACGAGGGCTATGACAGTGAGCCCGATCAGCAGGTACGTCACGACGCTTCGGAGTGACAGAACTCAGCGGGGCGCGCTAAGCCGGAGAACCCTCTCGCCCGTCCGCCGCTCGTGCGCTTCCAGGGCCTTGAGGCCGCCCGCGGCGTAGACGGCCGTAGCTTGCAACAACGTCCGAAGCGTCGCCGCGCTGCCCGGTCCGAACCGGGCGTAGGCTCCACCCGATACCTTGGCGACCGCCTGGAACACGTCTGCGGCAACCGGATCGTGTCCCTCCTGGAACATGAAGAGGCGGAGGCCCTGCATGCCGAGCACGCCAGCCTGGGCAACCAGTGGATCTGCGGGTTCCTCGCACGCATCACCGGCGTAGACCATGGCCGCTACCGGAACCCGCTCGTGCTCGACGACAGCGTGCGAGAACGCACGGCTGATTTGCGTCAGCCCCGCCCGGCATCGGACGGCTGTCATCGCGCGGACCAGGTCGGCCGGCTCCGCCGTCCATGGATACACCTGAAATTCCCCGACCCCGCGAAACCACAAGAGCTGCACGGAAAGACCGCCGACCCGACCCGCCTCGCGAAACAGGTCGGCCTGCACCGCGGCTGCCTGATCCCACGTGCCCTCCCGGCTCATCGTGGCGTCGAGTGCGAACAGGAGGCGGCCGCGCCCGCGTGTCGCCGGCGGCGCCGTCCGAACGGCGTCAAGAAAAGCGTCAATTTCCCCGTCGTTCGACACGACGGTCGGAGACCTCTGGCTCCCTTCGTTCATGTCTCTATTCTCCCGCTTCCCGTCAACATGTCGAGTGTGCCCCTGCCATGTCCCAACCACTGCTGTTCACCCCGCTGACCATTCGCGACGTCATCATCCGAAACCGCATCGTGATCTCACCGATGTGCCAGTACTCCGCCAACGACGGCGTCGCCGCCGACTGGCACATGGTGCACTTAGGCCGCTACGCGACGGGCGGGGCCGGTCTCGTGTTTACCGAGGCGGCTGCGGTCGAGCGGATCGGCAGAATCACACACGGCGACCTCGGCATCTGGTCGGACACGCACCGTGACGCCCTCGCGCGCATCGTCGGCTTCCTCAAGACCGAAGGTGCAACGCCCGCCATCCAGCTGGCTCATGCCGGCCGCAAGGCAAGCATGCAACGCCCCTGGGAAGGCAACGGTCCGCTGGGCGCGGAGGAATTTGCGCGCGGTGAGACCGCCTGGCCGATCCAGGCTCCGTCCGCCGACCCGGTCATGGACGGCTGGCTGGAACCCACGGCCATGAGCACCGGCGACATTGCCCGGGTGGTCCAGGCATTTGCCGACAGCGCCCGCCGTGCCGACCAGGCCGGATTTGAGGTCGTCGAGATCCACAGTGCGCACGGATACCTGTGCGCCAGCTACCTGTCGCCGGTCTCGAATCGCCGCAACGACCGCTACGGCGGCGACCGCGTGGGCCGGTCGCGGTTCCTCATGGAGACCGTGGAGGCGGTGCGGGCCGTGTGGCCGGACGGAAAGCCGCTGTTCGTCCGCGTCTCCGCGGTCGACGGTTCGCCGGACGGCTGGTCCCTCGAGGACACCGTGGCGCTGGCCCGGGATCTCAAGGCGGCCGGGGTCGATGTCGTGGACTGCTCGTCAGGAGGGATTTCCGGACCGGTCACCGCCGCCCGCGGCCCGCTTCCGGGGCCGGGTTTCCAGGTGCCATACGCCGAAGCCGTGAAGCAACGCGGCGGTATCGCCAGCCAGGCCGTCGGCATGATTCTTGAGCCGGAACATGCCGAAGCCATCCTGCAGGAAGGCAGGGCCGATCTGATCGCAATTGGTCGCGAGGCGCTGCTGGACCCGTACTGGGCGCACCATGCCGCTCGGGTCCTGCAGGCTGATCCGGAGTTCCAGGCCTGGCCGACGCAGTACGGATGGTGGCTCCATCGCCGGGAACAGGCCATGTCTCGGGCATGACGTGACGGAACGGATCGACGCGGCTGTCATCGGTGCCGGCGTAGTCGGGCTCGCGATCGCGCGGGCGCTGGCGCTCGCCGGACGCGAGGTCGTGGTCATCGAGGCGTCCGAGACCATCGGCACCGAGGTGAGTTCGCGCAACAGCGAAGTCATCCACGCGGGCATCTACTACCCGTCGAACAGCCGGAAGGCCGTGCACTGCGTGCGCGGCCGCGAACGGCTCTACGCCTATTGCCGCCGGCACGGCGTCGGGCACGACCGGATCGGCAAGCTGATCGTCGCCACCTCCGAGGTGCAGCGGGACACGCTCGGCGCGATTGCCCGGCAGGCTGCGGCCAACGGCGTGGAGGATCTCCGCGTGCTGGAGCGTGCCGAGATCCGGCGCCTCGAACCCGCACTGAACGCCGTGGCGGCGCTCCATTCACCGTCGACCGGCATCGTGGACAGCCACGGCCTCATGCTGGCCTTCCAGGGCGACGCGGAAGACCACGGCACCCTCATCGCGTTCCGGTCACGGGTGACCGGCGGGGCCGTGCGTGCGGACGGGATCGAACTGCGCGTGGAGGATGCCTCCGGCATCGCGACCACGTTTCAGGCCGGCATTGTCGTCAACAGCGCCGGGCTCGACGCACAGGGACTTGCCCACACCATCGGCGGGGTGCCGGACCGCGCCATCCCGCCCCTGTACTACGCACGCGGGTGCTATTTCACGATGTCGGAACGGTCCCCGTTTTCACACCTGATCTATCCGGTTCCGGAAGACGGCGGCCTCGGCGTCCACGTCACGCTGGACCTTGCCGGCCAGTGCCGCTTCGGCCCGGATGTCGAGTGGATTGACACCCTCGACTACACGATCGACCCAGTTCGCGCCGAACGCTTCTATCCCGTGATCCGGACCTACTGGCCCGATCTGCGGGACGGCGCCCTCATGCCCGGTTATGCCGGCGTTCGGCCCAAGGTGGCGGGACCGGGAGAGCCCGCCGGCGACTTCATGGTAGCGGGGCCACGCCAGCACGGAGTTTCCGGTTTGGTGCACCTCTTCGGCATCGAGTCTCCTGGGCTCACCTCGGCGTTGAGCCTCGCCGACGAGGTCTGCGAGGAACTCGGACTCGCCCCGACAGAAGCCTAGCCCGGGTTCCCGCCCGCCGAAAACGTGGTGGCGCCCGCTCGCACCAAACGCCGGACCATGTGCCCTCGTTCGCAGTTGTACCAGCCCACGTGCGGTTGCGCTGACCAGGGCGAGGTCCCTGCCGCACCTCTCTCTCTATTCTCTGTGCCGTCATGCCTGCAGAATCTACTCCCGCGCAACGCGCCGCCAAGCGCCGGGCCGCCCTCCGGGCCCAGGGCCTACGACCAATTCAGATCTGGGTTCCCGACAGCCGCGCCCCGGGCTTCGCCGAGGAATGTGCCCGCCAGGCCGCCGTCGTCGGCAAGGCCAACTGTGCGGACGCCGAACTCACACGGTTCATGGACTCTGCCGCCCAGGATCTCAACGAACATCTCGAAGGACGCGAAGATGAGCCACGCACATGAGGCGCGCTGATCTCCTCACCGTCACGCTCCATGGCGAACACGGCAAACGGGCTTACGTCAATGGAACGCAGTTGCGAGCCCCATAGTGCCTCTGTCCCTTACCATTTCTTATCGGTAACATGCGACCTGTAATATCCGTCATCAGGCTGTAAAAGGCCACATAGTACTATTAAACGACAAATGAAGACGTCTCGACACATTGAGGCCGAGATCGGCTCCCGTCTGGCACGATTGCGGCTGTCTCGCAACGTGACGCAAGCTACGTTGGCAGAGGACGCCGGAATCAGTCTCCGAACCCTGCATCGACTCGAGGCCGGCGATCCATCGACCCTCGACACGTTCTTGCGTGTCGCCGTGGCTCTGGATTTGGGCGACGCCATCCTCGGCGCGATACCCACGGGTCAGATTCGACCCATCGAGCGCGTCTCTCGGACTGGTTCTGAGCGCCGGCGTGCACGTCCACGACCGTCGGAACGCAAGGATCCCACCTGGACATGGGGTGACGACCCGGGTGACTGACGCAAACGTCATGCTCTGGGGTCGACGCATCGGAGCGGTGTCCTGGGATGAATCGCGCGCCCTTGGGGTCTTCCAGTACGACCCGGATTTCGTCGGCGCCGGTATCGAGGTGGCGCCCCTGACGATGCCCGCCAGAGAAACGCCCTACGAATTCCCGGCTCTCAATCGGGATACGTTCAGGGGATTGCCCGGGATGCTGGCCGATGCCCTACCGGACTGGTTCGGCAACCGGCTCATTGACGTCTGGCTGGCGGAAACCGGCAAGAGCCCGGAATCCTTCAATTCGGTCGACCGACTCTGCTACATCGGCCGCCGCGGCGTCGGCGCTCTCGAGTTCGAGCCCGATCTTCGGCGACGATCTGGAGCGAAGAAACTGGAGATCGACCGACTGGTCGAGCTGGCGAATCAGGTGCTCGACGAACGCGCAAACCTCGCCGGGCGCCTGGACGGCAAGAACGATGCCGATGCCCTTGAGGACATTCTCAGCGTTGGAACGTCAGCAGGCGGCGCACGACCCAAAGCCGTTCTCGCCTGGAACCCGAAGACCGGCGAATTCCGATCCGGTCAACTTGAGGCCGACGAGGGCTTCGAGCACTGGCTCCTGAAGTTCGACGGCGTGCAGAACAGCAGGGACAGGGAACTGGCCGAGCCCGAAGGGTTCGGCAAGATCGAATACGCATACGCCAGCATGGCGCGCGCAGCCGGCATCACGATGTCGGAATGCCGGCTCCACCACGAGGGCGGCCGCAGCCACTTCATGACGAGAAGGTTCGATCGAGATCCTGTCGGCCGAAAGCTCCACATGCAGTCACTCGGCGCGATGCAGCATTTCGACTTCAACGACCCATCGGCCTATTCCTACGAGCAGGCCATCGTGACGATCCGGGACCTGCGTCTCGGGATGCGTACCGTCGAAGAGCAGTACCGCCGAGCGGTCTTCAATGTCATCGCGCGCAATCAGGATGACCACGTGAAGAACATCTCTTTTCTGATGGACCGGTCAGGACAATGGTCGCTGTCCCCGGCCTATGACGTCGCCTATGCCTACAATCCGCAAGGCACATGGACCCGCGAACATCAGATGAGTCTGGCAGGCCGCCGGAACGATTTCGGGCGCGACGATTTCCTTCACTTTGCCGCCACGGCTGGCGTGAAGAAGCGCAAAGCACTGAAAATACTTGACGAGGTGAGCATCGCGGTTCTGGATTGGGGCAAACTCGCCGAAGCAGCCGGGGTTGCGCCCCGCGATGTGGCGCGGATCGAGAAGACCTTCAGATCGAACCTGATGTCAGGCCGATAGAGAAGCCCCCTCGCATTCCGGATGCTCCGAGAAAGTCGGCCTCTCCGCCTTGCCATTGGCGGTTCTGGATTGGGGTCGACTGGCGTGTGCCGGCCGGAACGCACGGGTGACGTCGCCTGAATCAGCGTCCCCCGGACACGTCGAGCGACGCCCCAGTGGAATAGGAAGCCTTATCGGACAGTAGATAGAGAACGGCCGCCGCCACTTCCTCGGGGCTGCCAGCGCGTTTCAACGGCAGCGAGGGCGCGATCTCTTCCAGCCGTCCCTCTGGGTGGATGTCGGTGTCGATGATGCCGGGCCGGACGCCGTTCACTCGGATCCCGAGATCCGCGCACTCCATGGCCAGCCCCGTGGTCAGGGTGTCCACCGCGCCCTTCGACGCACCGTAGTGGACCCAGAGGAACGGGTTCGCGAGGCGCGCCGCGACCGATGAAATGTTGACGATGGCGCCCCCTGCCCCGCCCCGGCGGGTGGACATCCGGTGAATCGCCTCCCGCGCGCACAGGAAGTAGCCGGAGATGTTCACTGCGAAACAGCGTTCCAGAATATCGCCGGTAACTTCCTCGATCAGGCACTGCCCGCCGACCACGCCAGCATTGTTGACCAGCCCGGTGACAGTCCCGAGCTCGCGGTCGCACGTTTCGAACAACCGCTCGATCCCGGCCTCGGATCCCGTGTCGGCCTGTACGGCAATCGCCCGCTGGCCTGCTTTTTCGATATCGGCAACGACCGCGCGGGCCAAGGCCTCGTTGCTGTAGTAGTTCACGCAAACGTCGTAGCCGGCTGCGCCGGCGGCCCGGGCCACGGCGGCACCGATCCCGCGGCTCGCCCCTGTCACCATCAGAATGTTCGGCATGGTTGTCGATCCTCCCACCGTGTGGCGGCCCGGACCATACAGGCATCGTCGGCCCCTGTGTTGACAGCCAAACAGTCATGGCTGCAAGGAGTCAGACTGGGTCGTTCCTGCATGGGCCCGTCCTTGTCGAGTGGCCTATCCGGTTGCCGAGCGAACCTCGCGCACGACCCACACGCCCACAGTGGCGTCAGACTCCTGAGGGCCCACCACCGACGTGGCGTGGTACCGGGGCCGGGATGGGCTGGCGCGCCCTCGAGTCGGTGGCTGGCACGCCTTCAGGCGCAATGAAGCGCAGGGACCGCTCCCCCCTCTGGAGCAACTCCTTGCTAACATGGTTTTCGTGTAACACGATGTTCGTGTTCTTTGCAACGGGATGCCCCCATGAAAAACGTGACGATCACGCTGCCGGAAGACGTGGCCCGCTGGTTGCGCGTCAAGGCAGCCGAGGACGACCGCAGCGTCTCACGCTGGATCGCCGAATTGCTGGAACGGATGCGGCGCCAGGAAGACGAATACGAGTTAGCCATGCGACGGGCCTTGTCCATCGAGCCCCGCCGGATCACATGGCCCAACGGCCGCAAACCGACGCGCGAGGAGCTGTATGACCGGCCCGGTCTTCGTTGACACGAACGTTCTCGTCTACCGGCACGACACTTCGGACGTCGCCAAGCAAACGCAGGCCGATGCCTGGCACAGGTTTCTCTGGCGCGAACGCCTGGGTCGCCTGAGCTTTCAGGTCTTGCAGGAACTCTACGCGACCTTGAAGCAAGGCAGTGGGCCTTCGCTGGGTCCCGCGGCTGCCCGCGACATCGTCGCGAACTATCTGCAGTGGGAGCCGGTCCGAATCGACGCAGGTGTTCTGCGAAGGGCGTGGGAGGTCGAGGAACGGTTTCGCCTGTCCTGGTGGGATGCGCTCATCGTGGCCGCTGCGCAGGCTTCCGAATGTCCGATTCTGCTGACCGAAGACCTCCAACACGGGCAGGACCTCAACGGCGTGCGTGTGGTTGATCCCTTTGCGGCGCCTCAGCTGAGTCCCCGGGAAGTGCTGGAGCAACCCTGACGCGTAGCAAATTGCTCTTCCCGTGCAAATGCGAACGCCCTGGGAACGCAGTCGCCCATCGTCGCGAGTGCCCGGGCCGCCCAATCGGCAACGGCCGGCCGGGTCCGGTGTCCCGCACGGCATGGACCTCGAGACCGAAACAGTCGGCAAGCTGGATCTGTGCACTCGCGACGGCATCCTCCGTCGAAGCGCGGAAATAACCCCAACCGGACAAGATCGTCGGCCTCCGGACCCCGGGACAAGCCTCCGCTCCGGCGCGGCTGATGGTCACGTTGACATCACGAACACGATCCCCCGATAGCCGCACGAGCGGCCACGCCGCCTTTCGTGCCTGACGAAGACGTGCGTCGCGCTGCGCGTGCCCGCCCGCCGATATGGATGACCCCCAGCAGCGACCCGTTGCGCGGTGACTTGTCGTCGGGATGTGGTGCCCGGCGTCCTCTTCCGTTTCGGCGCACGGCACGAGGCCGCATGCGCGCACCGCGGCCTGACCGGTCCCAGAACAGGAACCGAAGGAAGTGCTGCGTTATCTCAGGAAGTGGGACGACGGGTTCTGTATGAAAAAGGACAAGACCATGAGCAGATTTGCATGGTTTCTCTCTGCATCGATAGTCGCCATGTTCGCGCCGCACGCCGCCTTCACTGCGACTGACGAAGGACTCGCAGTCGCCACGTTCGCAGGCGGGTGTTTCTGGTGCGTGGAATCAGACTTCGACACGGTGCCTGGGGTAGTGGAAACGATATCCGGGTACACCGGCGGGACCGTCGAGAATCCGACCTACAGGCAGGTCACCAAGGGAGGTACCGGACATCGGGAGGCAGTGCAGATCCGCTACGACCCCAAGCAGGTCTCCTACGAACGGCTGCTGCACATCTTCTGGCGCAGCGTCGACCCCACCGACGACGGCGGGCAATTCTGCGACCGCGGGGAGAGCTACCAGACAGCGATCTTCGTCGGGAACGAGGAGGAGCGGCGCCTCGCCGAGACCTCGAGGGAGATGTTGCAGGAGTCGATGATGCTGGACGCGCCTGTGGTCACGCCAGTCGAGCCGGCCGGAGTGTTCTACCCGGCCGAGGACTACCACCAGGACTACTACACGAAGAACCCGATCCGTTATCGGTTCTACCGGTTTTCGTGTGGCCGCGACTCTCGTGTGAAACAAGTCTGGGGCAGGCAGGCCCACGAGGGTATCGAGCGGCACTGACGGCGGGTTTCGCGCGGGCGGCGTTGCCGCCGTGTCGCGCGCCGTGGCCGCCGCAGCCACGCTCAGGAGGTGAAGCCACGTACAGCGGCCCGGACGATACAGGCCTTATCGGACAGTTTGTCGATGTTCGAGCCTTCGGGGCTCAACCGCGCGGGACAGACAATTCTCGCTTTCGAGCCGATTCACCCGTTCAGGTGCTGGATCGGCGGTGCCGGACAAGATCAGGCCAGGCCGAGCTGGGCCTTGCGGCGACTGGCCCAAGCCGAAATCAGTCGATCCGCCGTCAAGCCAAGGAATGCCACGCAGAGCGCCAGGAGCAGGCCGAGACCGGCGTCGTTCTGGGCCTTGGCCTTGAAGATCTCCCGGGCGAGATCGAAATTGCCGCCGATGAATCCGGCGATCATCACCATGAAGAGACCAAACATGATGGTCTGGTTCACGCCCAGCATGATCTCGGGAAACGCCAGCGGCATTCGCACCTTCCAGAGTATCTGGGACGGGGTGCACCCCGATGAGACGGCAGCCTCCACCATGCTGTGCGGTACTGCCCGCAATCCCACGTAGGTGTACCGGATCACGGGAATGCTCGCGTACACCACGATCGCCATGATCTGGGAGATGGTGCCCACCTGGAACAGCATGACAACCGGAATCAGGTAGATGAACGAAGGGAAGGTCTGGAAGGTGTCGCAGAGGAACGCCACGACGCGGGTTCTCCGGTCCCGGCGCGATGCCCAGACGCCAACGGGAAATCCGAAGATCGTACAGATGACGACGGCCACGAAGACGAGGTACGTGGTCACCATGGCCTCGGTCCACCAGCCCGAGAGCACGATGAAGCCGATATACGTTCCTACCAGCGCCGCGAGGCGCCAACCCCCCAGCACCCATCCGCACAATCCGGCCGCGCCAAGGAACACTGTCCAGGGAAGCTGTTCGAAGAACGTGCGAATGGGAATGAGGACGTACGGCGGCAGGTACTCCCTGATGAAGCTCAGGGGCTCGTACAGTGCCGACACGACGCCCCTGATGATTAGGTCCCACTGCGGCGCAAGGGTGACGGTCATCTCGCGCGGCAGCTGCCCGGCTTCAGGCACGAGATAGGCCAGCAGGATTCCCGCTGCCGCGGCAAGGCCAGCCGCGGTCAGATACGGATGGACGCTCCAGAAAGGACCGTCCTGCCGGTGCACCGGCTCCTTCTCGGACAACGCCTGGCTGAGCCGGTCGAGTGCGATCGCCATCAGAACGATCGCAATGCCGCTCTCCAGGGCACGACCCAGCTGAAGCGTCTGCAGGCGGAAGAGCAGATCGATGCCGAGCCCCCTCGCGCCGATGAACGCCGAGATCACGACCATCGCCAAGCACTGCATGATGACCTGGTTCACGCCGACCATAAGCGTCGGCCGAGCCGCCGGAATACGCACGCGCCAGAGCATCTGTCGCCTCGTGCATCCCGCCATGACACCCGCTTCCAACACTTCCTCGGCGACGCCACGCAGCCCCAGGATCGTGATCTTCGCCATCGGCGGGAGCGCGAAGAGGATCGTGGCAATCGCACCGGCTTTGTGGCCCAGCCCGACGAAGACCACGATCGGGATCAGGTAGCCGAAGTGTGGCAGCGACTGCATGAGGTTGAGGATGGGCCAGAGCGCCCTCTCAAACTGTCTCCATTTCAGCGCCAAGATCCCGAGCACTAGCCCGATGAGGATTGCGATCGGCGCCGTTACCAGAACCAGCGACAGCGTGGTCATCGCCAGCTCCCACTTCCCGAACACGGCGCAATAGGCGATGCACGAGGAAGCGAGGAGTCCAAGACCCCACCCCCGGAGATACCAGCCCAGGATCCCCGCCAGCGCGGTCGTGACCACCCAGGGAATGGGTGGAATTTCCCAATCCGAGAATCCGGAGATCAAGAGATCTTCGGAGAAGTTCAGAGGCCACACGATCAGTCCCGCGATACCGCGCGTGACGTCCCGGAAGGTAAAAAGACCGAATATCTCGTGCTCTCGTAGGACGCTGACGATGCCGTTGAACCAGTCGGCGACGCTGCTGCCCTTGATCGTGAGCGCGGGGAAGAACGCGTCACTGAAGATGAGGAACGGCAGCGGCAGGTTCGTGGTCCACAATTCGGGAGGGGTGATGGCCCAATCAGGCAGCGTTCCCCGGAACAGGATGAGAAAGACGACTCCGAGTGCCGCCACAAGCGGCCAGCGCAGCCGGAACCACACAGACTGCGGCCCGGCGGTCGAAAGAGCAGGCCCGGCAGTCCCCGTCACGATCAGCTTCGGTCGGCGAACAGCGCGTCAACCACCTGCTGGCGCGTCAGGGATCCCACCACGTTCCCCGACCCGTTCACGACGGTCACGGGCTTGTCCTGGCCGATCACCAGACCCGCAACATCTCCAATGCGTTGGTCATCGGTGACCGCCGGACCGTCGCCGCGGGCCCCGTTCGCTGGCCCCATGACGCTGGCAACCGTCAGCAGCTTGGCCTTCGGGATGTCACGCGTGAACGCCCGTACGTAATCGGTGGCTGGCTTCGTAACCAACTCTTCAGCCGTGCCGAGCTGCACAATCCTGCCCTCGTACATGATGGCGATACGATCGGCCAGCCGGACGGTTTCGTCGAAGTCGTGGGTGATGAAGATGATCGTCTTGTGCAGCAGATTCTGGAGCCGGAGGAATTCGTCCTGCATCTCTCGCCGGATCAGCGGGTCGAGCGCCGAAAACGGCTCATCCAGAAACCAGACGTCCGGCTCCACCGCGAGCGACCTTGCGATTCCCACGCGTTGCTGCTGGCCACCCGACAGTTCGCGCGGGTAATACTTCTCGCGACCTTTCAACCCGACCAGTTCGATGATTTCCAGGGCCCGTTCGTGCCGCTGCGCACGATCCACGCCCTGAACCTCAAGCGGAAATGCGACGTTGTCGATCACCGTGCGGTGGGGAAGCAACGCAAAGTTCTGAAACACCATGCCCATCTTGTGACGGCGAATCTCGATCATCTCCTTCTCGGTGGCCTTGAGAAGGTCGGTGCCCTGAAAAATCACCTGGCCGTGAGTGGGTTCGATTAGCCGCGAAAGGCACCGGACGATGGTTGATTTGCCGGACCCGGACAGCCCCATGATGACCAGGATCTCGCCCGGCTGAACGTCGAGATTGACGTCCTGGACCGCACCGATGTGTCCTGACTGCTCAAACTGCTCGGGCGAGGGATTGGAGTCATGCCGGGCGAGGAATTTAGCCGGCTCAGACCCGTAGATCTTCCAGAGTCCGCGGCAGAGAATGACAGGCTCAGCCATCGCGCAATCGCTCCACAGGACTGCCTGGTCCACTTGGGCGCATTGTGTCACGGCTTGATGCGGTTAGCAGCGTATCCGCCCCACCCAAGAAGCGCGGTCACTCGGCATGGTCAAGGGCGAACACGGGGAACCGCGGGCCCTCCGTTCGCCGTGAACGGCATCGACGCCCCGCTGCTGCGAACGGGACGGCCGGGGCATCCTCGCCAACGACCCGAGGGGCCGGCTTGCGGCAGGGCCGAACATGGCTCCATGCCTGCGCCTATCGCCGATTGCTTCCCCGCACCCATCCCGTCCAGCGAACGTCCGGTGTGCCGGCAGTGGCGATGTGCGCGGCGCCGAATATTCCTGGACACGCAGGAACGAAAATGCCGGTCAGCGGTTGACTCCGCTGACCGGCATTCGACCAACCATCAATGATGGTGCAATCGGGCGCTGGTTCGCCGACGCTGGATCACCGATTATCCATCGGAGGACAGCCAAGCCTTCCACTTGGCCTCGTTGTCCGCGAGCCACTTGGCCGCCGCGTCCGTGACTTCCATCTTGTCGATGTCCACCAGCTTGGCCATAACGGCGATGTCCAGATTGGTGAAGTTGATCTTCTGGACCACCGCTTAGGCGGCCGGATGCCTCTCGGGGAATTCCTCCCACACACCAATCTTCAGGTAGCCGTCCTTCGGATTTCCGCAGTCGTGCGTGGTCTCGGGATTGATTCCCAAGGCCGCATCTTCACGGCATCCTTCGAAGTACTCCGGAAATTCCACGAACTTCCCGTCATAGAGAGCCTCGATGAAATTCGGGGTCCAGTTGAATAGGACGATCGGCCTGGACTTTTCGGATGCGATCGAGAGCTCTGCCCAAAGCGCGTCCGCGGAACCCGCGTTGATCACGGCAAAGTTCATGCCCAGTCCGGCGACGCGCTCGTCGTCTCCCTTGAGCCACTCGGCGGGACCGCCCAAGAAGCGTCCCTTCGGTGAAGTCTCGGACGTAACGAAGAGTTCCGCACAGTTGTTCAGGGCCTCCCAGTCAGGCAGACCCGGGCAGGCCTCTTCGACGTATGCGGGGTACCACCATTCCTCTCGCGTAAGTGCATCGTGCGTTGCCGCATCGATTACGCATCCCTTGGCAACCTGCTTCTCGAACGCGACGCCGAAGGCGCCCTGCCAAACCTCGTGCACAAGATCAACGTCGCCCTCGCACATGGCTTCGTAGACCGCGCCGCTGTCGGCCGGCACGTACTCGACCTCGCTCCCGGCCGCCTCCAAGATGCGACCGACGACCTCTGCCCCGACCAGTTGGCTGGTCCAGTTGTGGAGTGGGATTCGAATCGGATCGTCGGCGTTCGCGGAACCCGCGATCGCAAAAGACCAAACCAGGACGACACCGACGATTAGCTTACGGACAACCATGCCCATCCTCCCTTGCTGCCAGCGCATGCTTCATCCATCGCGTCCAGGCGGTCCGTGATCCGGAGGCCTCGAAAAGCCGGAATCCCTTGTTCCATCGAGCCGTCTGCCGCCAGCGAGCGTCAGCCATTCGCACGGCCCGGATCCCACTGACAGTCAATCATGCGGAGGGACGTAGAAGTCGGCCTGAAACTAAATTCGTCGGGCCTCCAGTTCTCGATCGGATTGCCAGTGGACGCGTGGCCCGTGCGACGCGCACGGGAGCGCAGGGTACCAAATGCGCCTCTCGGTGGATATCCCACAATTGGATGACAAATCGTGCCTGCAGGCCGGAACTGTACGAAATTTCCAATGGTTAGACCCCAAGTGCCCGGCACGGTCCGGTCGAACCGGTCCGCCTCCTGGCCCGTCAGTCCCGGCGGCTTCCGTTCATCCGAGCTCAATCCAGCTCGGCCGGTCTCCGATTGAACGTTACCCCACTGGCCCAGTACGCGGAGCGGGTTTGACAAGTGACCGCAACAACCCAACATTGCAGGCATGGATACTTCCGTCGAAGCGCCGATCCGGCTCACCGAGCGGGCCCGACAGCGGCTTTCCTTCATTCTGAGTCAGCCTGAGCTGGCCGCGAAATTCGTCAGGATCGCCATTCAGGGCGGTGGCTGCTCCGGTTTCTCCTACGACTTCTCGCTTGATGACGCGCTGGACGGCCAGGACGATGTTGTCATCTCGCAACGGCCGGACGGGACGGGTGCCGGTCTGGTGATCGACTCGATGTCGATGATCTACGTGGCAGGGAGCGAGATCGACTGGGTCGAAAGTCCCGGCGGCGCAATGTTCAACATCGAAAATCCCAACGCGACAGCGAGTTGTGGCTGCGGCACGTCCTTCGCGATCGACTGATCGCCCCGCATGAAAATCGCCAGTTGGAACGTGAATTCGATCCGGATTCGGATCGAGCACGTAGCCGACTGGCTGCGCGACGCAGAACCCGACGTACTCGCGTTGCAGGAACTGAAGGCCACCAGCGAACAGGTGCCGGTCGACGAGCTGGAGGCCTGCGGCTACACCGTGGCAGTGGCGGGCCAGAAAGGCTTCAACGGTGTTGCGCTGGTGTCCCGCTACCCCCTGGAGGACGTGGTTACCGGGCTCCCCGGCAACGATCGCGACGACGCTGCCCGGTACATTGAGGCGTGGGTTGACGCGCCCGAAGGGCGCGGCGTTCGGGTGGGATGCATCTACCTTCCGAACGGCAACCCGGTCGACAGTCCCAAGTTCCCCTACAAGCTGGACTGGATGGCGCACCTGCAGGCCCAGGCCCAGCGACTGTTGGAGCTCGAGGAGGCGGTCGTGCTCGCAGGCGACTTCAACGTCTGCCCGACCGACCGCGATCTGGCGGACCCGGCATCCATGCAGGACGATGCGTTGTGTCGCCCCGAATCACGTGCGCAGTTCCGGAGCCTCCTGCACCTCGGCTACACCGATGCCTACCGGGACCTGCACCCGGCCTCCGAGGAGGTGTACACGTATTGGGACTACGGGCGGGCGTTCGATGACAACCGAGGTCTCAGGATCGATCACCTGCTGCTCTCGCCGCAGGCGGCCGACCGGCTCGAGACGTGCGACGTCGATATCCGCCCACGCACACGAAAACGACCGTCGGATCATGCGCCGATCTGGTGCGTCCTTGCGTGAGGGAAGCGCCGCCGTCCAGACAGACGATCGGGCCGGCCGGTCGAAGACGGAGCTTCCGCTGTATTCTCGGGGCAGGCACACGCTGACCGGTGCCCGTTCCCAACTCCGGTAATTCCATGACCAACCAGGCTCCCTCCTCGCCCGGAACCATGTGGGGCGGCCGGTTCGATTCGGGACCGGTCGAGCTGATGCAGCGCATCAACGCCTCACACCCGTTCGACCGCAAGCTCTGGCAGCAGGACATCCGGCAGTCGCGAGCGCATGCCGAGATGCTGAAGAACCGGGGGCTGATCAGTGCGGCCGATCATCAGGCCATCGTCGAGGGCCTGACCCAGGTCGAGGCCGAAATCGCATCCGGAGCCTTCTCCTGGAGCGACGAACTCGAAGACATCCACATGCACGTGGAACACCGTCTCACGGAAATCTCCGGACCGGCCGGCAAGCGGCTGCACACCGCGCGTTCGCGGAACGACCAGGTGGCGACCTCCATGCGTTTGTGGGTCCGCGACACGCTCGACCAGCTTGATGCTGGCCTGCGCGCCCTGCAGTCAGCACTGCTTGATCACGCCGACCGGCACGCCGGCTCCATCATGCCGGGATTCACGCATCTGCAGCCGGCCCAGCCGGTCACGCTCGGCCACCACCTGCTCGCCTACGTCGAGATGCTGGACCGGGACCGGGGACGGATCCGCGATGCACGCGACCGGCTGAACGAATGTCCACTTGGAGCGGCAGCCTTGGCCGGCACGCCGTTTCCCGTCGACCGCGAGGAAACAGCGCAAGCGCTCGGCTTCCGACAGCCCATGCGGAATTCGATCGACGCGGTCTCGGACCGTGACTTCGTGCTGGAAGTCCTGTCGACGGCCGTCATCGCTGCCGTGCACCTTTCGCGCCTAGCCGAGGAGCTGGTGCTGTGGTCCACGCCGGCGTTCGGCTTCGTCTCGCTGCCGGACGCGTTCTCGACCGGATCGTCGATCATGCCGCAGAAGCGGAATCCCGACGCCGCGGAACTCGTCCGCGGCAAGTCGGGGCGGATTCTCGGCGCGTTCGTGGCCATCGCCACGGTTCTCAAGGCCCTGCCGCTTGCCTACGCAAAGGACCTCCAGGAGGACAAGGAGCCCCTGTTTGACGCGGCCGATGCGCTGGCCGTGTCGGTGGCCGCGCTGACCGGGATGATGGAAGCCCTGTCGTTCAACACCGCCGCCATGCGGGCGATGGCCGAGGTCGGACATCCCACGGCCACCGACCTGGCGGATTGGCTGGTCAGCAAGGCCGAGATGCCGTTCCGGGACGCCCACGCGGCCGCCGGACGTGCCGTCAGGCTGGCGGAGGAGCGGAGCTGCCGGCTCGACGAGCTGTCCCTGGCCGATCTTCAGTCGGTGGTTCCCGAAGCGAACGCCGACGTGTTCGACGTGCTCGGCATCGAGGCATCGCTGGGCCGCCGCACCAGTGCCGGGGGAGCAGCCCCGGCCCTGGTTCGCTCCGCCGTGGCGGCAGCGCGGGCGAGGCTCCAGTGACTCGGCTGTCCGCCGTGTTGGGCATCGCCTTGCTGTTGCTGGCCGGTTGCGGCAGAGCCGGCGACCTGGTCCGGCCTCAAGGCAGTGAGCACGATCCCGCCCCGCCGGGGCTGGAAACCGACCCGCCGTACCAGTTCTGATTCCCGTGCATCATTTTCACTACGACGAAGCAGGAATCCTGTGCGCGGAAGGCGTGCCATTAACGGATATTGCCCGCGAAGTCGGAACCCCGGTCTATGTCTACGCGGCGGCAACGCTGCGCCGTCATTACGGCGTCTTCCAAGATGCGCTCGACGGTCTGGATTCGCTGATCGCGTACTCCCTCAAGGCGAACCCCAACCTGTCGGTACTGCGGCTGCTGGCCGATCTCGGCGCAGGCGCCGACGTGGTGTCCGGCGGCGAACTGGACCGGGCCCGGCGGGCAGGGATTCCAGGCGAACGCATCGTGTTTTCCGGAGTCGGCAAGACGGAGAGCGAAATCGGCGAGGCGGTGGCCGCGGACATCCTCCAGTTCAATGTCGAATCCGACGCCGAACTCGAGGTCATCAATCGCATCGCCTGCGAGGCCAACCGGAGCGCTCCGATTGCCTTCCGGGTCAACCCGGACGTTGCAGCGGGCGGCCACGAGAAAATCGCCACCGGCCATCGTCACACCAAGTTCGGCGTGCCGATCACGCGGGCGCGCGAACTGTACGCCAAGGCGCGAGAGATGCCGGGCATCGTCGTGACCGGGATCGACGTACACATCGGGTCGCAGATCCTTGACGTGGTGCCGTTCCGTTCGGCGTTTTGTGCGGTGGCCGAGCTGGCCAGTAACCTGCGGGCCGACGGGCACGACATCCGGATCATCGACGTCGGCGGTGGCATCGGCATTCCCTACGGAGATCAGCCGGGCCTCGCGCTCGAGACGTACGCCGACACGGTACGCGACACGCTGGGAACGGGCACCCGACTCGTCTTCGAGCCCGGCCGGCTGATTGTCGGCAACGCCGGGATGCTGTTGTCCTCCGTGCTCTATATGAAGGAGGACTCCGAGCGCCGATTCGTCATCCTCGATGCCGCCATGAACGATCTCTTGCGTCCCACCCTGTACGGGGCCCAGCACCAGCCGGTCGCGGTGACGAAGCCCGGGGCACAGGTCAGCCAGCGCCCGTGTGACCTGGTCGGGCCAGTCTGCGAATCCGGGGACGTCTTCGCGGAAGGCGCACTCATGCCGCCGCTGGCACCCGGTGACCTCGTGGCATTCAGCACCGCCGGAGCCTACGGAGCCGTCATGGCGTCCGAGTACAATTCCCGTCCGCTCGTCCCCGAGGTCATGGTCTCCGGTGACCGTTTCGGGGTCATCCGCAGGCGTCCCACCCGCGAGGAATCACTGTCGCTCGAGGTGCCGTTCAGCGCCGAGCCCGCCGCAGCCGATTGCAGCCCATGAACCAGCTCTCCACCCTGCCCAGCGGCATTGCCTTTCGCGTCGCCGTGTCGCGGGCCCTGCTCTGGATCGAACGTGCCGTACCGGCCTTCCTGCCGGCAGCGCTGATCATTGCCGCGTTCATCGTCCTCAGCCTGTTCGGGCTGTGGACCGCGCTTCCTGGCTGGCTCCACCTGCTGCTGCTGATCGCGTTTGCCGCCGGTCTGCTGTTCGCGGTCGGGCGCGCGATCCTTGGCTTGCGCTATCCGAGCGCTGCGGAGGGCATCCGAAGGCTGGAACGCACGAACAACGCGCCGCACCGGCCCGTGACGACGCTGGTCGACCCGCCGGCCGCATTGATCGATTCGGCCCGAAGAGCGTGGTCCCTGCACCTCGAGCGCACCCTCATCCGGGCCCGACGGCTCCGGCTCCGGGGTCCCCGGCAGCTGTTTGTGCGCGGTGACCCGCTGGCCCTGCGCTGGGCCCTCGCAATGCTTCTCGCTGCGGGATTCGCCGCCTTCGGCAACGAAACGGCGGCGCGCGTGGCCGACGCGTTCCAACCGAACTTCTCCAGCCCCAGCGCCGTGCCCGGAACCCTGACCGCCTGGGTGGCGCCACCGGGCTACACCGCCTTGCCGTCCATACCGCTCGAAGCCGGCCCCGGCGGCGTGGACGGCACCGTTGTCGAGGTGCCAGACGGCAGCGTGCTCCTGGTCCGCGTGCACGGCGGATCGGGAGAATCCGAAGCAGAGATGGCTGCTGGGGCCCAGCTCTCCTTTGTCCAGCTGGATGCCGCCAACGCCGCGCTCGAGGTGCCGATCGACGATGGCGGCCCGCTAACGATCCGCCAAGGATCGGAGATCCTGGCCCACTGGGTGTTCAAGGTCAGCCCCGACGAAGCGCCGGAGGCCCGGTTCGCCCACCCGCCATCTGGAACCGCGCGCGGCTCGCTGCAGCTCGATGTCGCGGCCAGTGACGACTACGGAGTCCGGTCGCTGGAGACGGTGATCCGCTGGCACGGAGAGGAAGCCGTCGCTGTCGAGGGACCCATCCGGCTCGAACTCCCCGTCTCCTCACGGCGTGCCCGCGAGATCGAGCATGTCACCTATCACGACCTCGCGTCGCATATCTGGGCCGGCGAACCGGTCCAGATGGAACTTGCCGCCACCGACGCGCGTGGGCAGATCGGTACCGATACCGTCGAGACCAGGCTTCCCGCGCGTCGTTTCGACCATCCGATCGCCGCCACAATCATCACCGAACGCAAGAGGTTCGCCTTCGAACAGGCGCCTCGACGGCTCGTTGGTCACAATCTGAAAGCGCTGGCCGCCGCCGGCGCCACCTACGGCGATGTGCCCCGGGTTCGCGATGCGCTCGTCGAGGCCGCCGCCCTGGTGTCCGGGGAGCCCGCGCCGGAAACGCGCCGACGTGCCATCGACCTCCTGTGGGAGGCGGCGGTCTGGATTGAAGAGGGAACCTTCGCCCAAGCGGATGCGGCGTTCCGGGATGCCCAGGACCAGCTCGCTGAAGCCCTGCGACAGGACAGCCGGCCCGAGGCGCTCGAGCAGTTGCTCTCCGACCTGGGTGAGAACCTGATGGACTATCTCGAGGAAATGGACGAGGCCTTCCCGCCGCCGGATGAAGACGAGGAAGCCGGGGCGTCGGTCCCCGGCGGCTTCGATGCGGACCAGAATGCCACGCGCCGTGAACTGCAAGACAAGGTGGATGAAATCGTGGACCTCGCCACGACCGGGGCCCCGGAAGAAGCGGAAGACGCCCTCGATGACCTGCGCGACATCACCGAGAACATGGAACGCGCCGGCGAGCGGATGCTTGCCGAGTCGGACCAGCGACTCGACCAGCGGCAGGCGATGATGCAGCAGATGCAGGAGATGATGGAGCAGCAGGAACAGCTGATGGAGCAGAGCTTCTACCAGTCAGCCCGGGCCGGTGTTGCCGATCAGAAGTCGCCGGGATCAGGGAGCTTTGACCCGCCGGAAGACCGCCAGAACCGGCTCCGCCGGGAACTCGGCGAGATGATGCGGCGGCTCGGAGAAGAAGGTGAGGAGATCCCGTCCGAACTGGGTGAAGCCGAACAGGCGATGCGACAAGCTGCTCAGGAATTGCAGCGCAGTCGGCCCGGGCAGGCCTCCGAAGCCCAGGGGAAAGCGATCGATCTTCTCCGCCTGGGGTACGAACAGGTCCGGCCCATGCCGGGCGGACTGGGCCCCAGCCAGGTAGCCGGCGAGCGGCCGGGCGAACACAACCGACAGTCGCGCGACCCGCTCGGACGCGTGCCGCCCGGCGACGGCGCTTCGCCCACCGGCGACGTGGGCATCCCGAAGAAGCTCGAACGGCGGCGGGCGCGTGAGATCGTCGAGGAACTCCGGTTACGCGCAGGCGACGCCACCCGGCCGGAACTCGACCGGGACTATGCGACGCGCCTCCTTGACTGGTACTGAGTTCCAACGCAGGTAACCCGGCCGCACGGACGCCGCCGCCCGGACACGGCGGTTACGCGGAGCGCTCCTCGTCGAATGCGCGGGGACTGCTGCCGTGCGGGAACAGTCGCGTGACGTGCCCCATCTTTCGACCGGGCCGGCTGATCTTCTTGCCATAGAGATGCAGGCGGACGCTGCCGTCCCCCAGATAGCGGCTCCAGGCGTCCGCGTCGTTTCCGATCATGTTTTCCATCACCGCATCGTGCAGCCGGTTCACGCTACCTAGCGGGAGTCCGCAGCACACCCGGACCTGCTGTTCGAACTGGCTGGTCTCCGCCGCATCGATCGTCCAGTGTCCGGAGTTGTGCGGGCGCGGGGCAATTTCGTTGACGACAACGCCGCCGTCCGCCAGCACGAACATCTCCACGGCGAGCACGCCGACGCAGTCCAGCTCGCGGACCACCGTGCGGGCCGCCGAAACTGCGGCTTCCGCCGTGGACTGGGAAATCAGCGCCGGCACGATGGACGTCCGAAGGATGCCACCGGCATGCCGATTCTCAGCCGGCTCGTAGGCTGCTTCCTCCCCATCCTGCGAACGGGCAATGATCACCGACACCTCACACGCGAAGTCGATCCAGCGTTCCAGAACGACTGGTACGTGCCCCAGGCGATCCCAGGCCGCCGATAGGTCGTGCGCTGACTTGACCCGCACTTGGCCTTTTCCGTCGTAGCCTTCCCGGCGGGTCTTGAGGACCGCCGGAAATCCAACCGCGGTCGCGAGTTGAAGTTCCTCAGGCGTCTCGATTCCCCGGTACGGGGCGACCGGTAGGGCTGCGTTCGAGAGGAAGTTCTTTTCGGCGAGCCGGTCCTGCGCGATTGCGAGCACGTTGGGGGCCGGACGGACCGCGACCCGTTCGGCAACGACCTTGGCTGCAGCGAGGGGGACGTTCTCAAACTCGTACGTGACGACCTGAACGGAGTTGGCAAAGCGCTCGAGGGCGGCCTGGTCAGAAAACGAGGCGACAGTGACGGCGGCCGCAACCTCTCCGGCCGGCGTGTGCTGCTGGTCAGTGAATACGTGCGTGCGATAACCCATGCGGGCGGCAGCCATGGCCATCATCCGACCGAGCTGCCCGCCGCCCATCAGGCCGAGGGTTGAGCCCGGCGGCCAGTGGAGTTCCGGAACTGAGGAGAAGCGGAGCGGCCGATTCACGCCCCGTCGTCCGGCTCGTGCGCCACGCTCTCGGTCTGAGTTTTCCGCCAGGCCCGAAGCTTTTCTTCCAGTTCCGCATCGGTGCCGCTAAGGACGGCGACCGCAAGCAGGGCGGCGTTGATGGCACCGGCCTTGCCGACGGCCAGCGTCCCGACCGGTATTCCCGCCGGCATCTGGACGATCGAAAGCAGGCTGTCGACACCGTCGCCGAAAGCCGTCGGAATGGGAACGGCAAACACCGGGACCGTCGTCATCGCCGCTGTCATGCCAGGCAAGTGCGCCGCCCCGCCGGCACCGGCGATGACGACTGCGAGCCCGCGGTCACGCGCCGTGCGGGCATATTCATAGAGACGTTCCGGAGTGCGGTGCGCGGAAACGATCCGTCGCTCGTACGGAACGCCAAACTTCTCCAGCAGTTCCGCAGCGTGCTGCAGTATGGGCCAGTCGGACTGGCTGCCCATGATGACCCCGACCTTGGGAGGCTGCCCGCCAGCCATAGTCCTTCCCTTCTAACCACCGTCATCCGGGAGCGTCACGAGCGGACTCCCCCGTGAAGCAGTCAACCGTCGACAACCTCAGGCGATGATGTCTGGAGGCGTACGTTCGAAGGCCGCAATCCGATCCATAACATTGCGTTTTTCTTCGCGCAATCGCCGTATCTTGGCGAAATCGCTGACCGCGCCCCTCGATTGTTCCGTAATCAGGCGGTCGAGTTCTTCGGATCGCTCGCGCAGCGCAGCCAACTCGTCTGCATGATCTGTGCTGCTGCTCATACGCTTCGTCTCCCTTTGCAGGGCTGAGCAAATTGTATACCAGAGCGTCGGGCACCGGTTTGCGATCCCGCCGTGAATCCGTGCTATGCAGGGAAACGTGCCGGGCCCGAGAGCGGTTGAACAGGCGATGGCAGTAATTCGCGGCGGGACCGTCGAATCGTGACGTACATCGAATCGCTGGCTGCACCGTTCCTGCGAACGCTCGGACCCGAAGCCGCGCACCACCTGGCGCTTCGGGCACTGGAAGCTGGGATGGTCAGCGCTTCCGGCATCGAGCCGGACGCCGTTCTGGCCAACGAGGTTGCTGGAATTTCCTTCCCGTCGCCGCTCGGACTGGCCGCCGGCTTCGACAAGGACGCTCGGGCAGTTCCGGCGCTGGGACGAATCGGATTCGGACATGTCGAAGTCGGTACCGTCACACCGAAACCCCAGCCCGGCAATCCGCGCCCCAGGATCTTCCGGTTGCGGGCGCAGGAAGCGATGATTAACCGGCTCGGATTCCCTAGCGAGGGATTGGAGGCGATCGCCGCGCGCCTTGCCGGGCGCCCCGAAGAGCTGATTGTTGGTGCCAACGTCGGCTGCAACCGGGTAACCCCAGATCCGATCGCTGACATTGCCGAGGGCATCGGTCAATTGGGAGGATTGGTCGACTACGTCTGCGTCAACGTGTCATCGCCCAACACTCCCGGGCTGCGCGACCTCCAGACCGGATCAGCTCTGGACCGGCTGCTCCGGCGAATCCGCCAGGCCAGGGATGAGGTTGAGGGGAAGACCGGCCGCCCGCTCCCGTTGTTCCTGAAGATCGCGCCGGACCTGACCGCACCGCAGGTACGCGATCTGGCCGACCGGCTTGTCCGCCAGCCGGTCGACGCGCTGGCGGTGTCCAATACCACCGTCGCGCGGCCCGCGACGCTGACGGGTCGGCACCGGGCAGAGGCTGGCGGCCTAAGCGGGCCGCCGCTGTTCGAACCCTCCACGCGACTTCTGGCGACACTGCACCAATCGTTGCCCCGATCCATCAGTCTCGTCGGCGTCGGGGGGATTGCCAGCGCCGCCGACGCCTGGCGGAAGATCGAGGCCGGGGCCAGTCTGGTGCAGCTCTATACGGCCTTCGTTTACCAGGGAACCGACTTGATCAATCGCATCCACAGAGGATTGGCTGAGTTCGTCAGGGAGTCCGGTTCTCGATCGTTGGCCGCAGCCGTCGGCACCCGCTCGGAAGAGATCAGCGAGACGCAAGCGAATGCCTGACACGCCACCGCCGCCGATCTACGACTCGCTGGCAGCCCCGGAACTCTCGACGAAGGCGTACGTGCTCGATGTATGGGGAGTACTCTGGGACGGGATCCACGCCTATCCCGAAGCGGCGGCCTGTCTGCTCGAGCTTCGACGGCAAGACAAGCGGGTTCTCTTGCTTTCCAATGCGCCGCGCCCAGGTGACAGCGTGGTTCACAGTCTGGCCGAGATCGGCATTGCGGACCACCTGTTTGATGGCATCCTGACTTCCGGCGATCTGTGCAGGGAAGCCTGTGCCAACGGCAGCGACGAGTTCGGCACCGCGTATCACTACCTCGGGCTCGAAAAGGATCGAGCATTGCTCGAAGGCCTGCCGTTTCGGGAAGCCGCCGAGCTCACTGCCGCGGACTTCATCCTGAACCTCGGTACCCGGCAGCTTGGTGAGTCGGCAGAGGCGTATCGCGCTGAGTTGTCACGGGCGCGCGATCGGGATCTGCCCATGCTCTGCGCCAATCCGGATCGGATCATCGTGCGTACCGATGGAACCTCGGTCGACTGTGCTGGTGCCCTGGCGGAGCTATACGCGGCGCTCGGCGGCTCGGTACGATCATTCGGGAAGCCTCTGCGTCCCACGTACGACGCCTGTCTTGAGCGCCTGCGGGGTTGGTTGCCTGATCTGGTCCCTAGCGCCGTGCTGGCGATCGGCGACTCCCTCACGACGGACATCCGCGGAGCCCAGGCCGCGGGATTTCGCACCGCCCTGGTGGCCGGGGGAATCCACGGACGGGAACTCGGATTGCAACGGCACGGCGACCGCCCCGACCCGCTACGGATTGCCGCACTGACCGATCGGATCGGGGTTCGTCCGGACGCTGTCCTGTCGACATTCCAGTGGGGTGCCTGACGATCGCGGCGGCTGCGGTGGCCACCGCGTGCCGCCGGACGGTGGAGCTGCGTCCGCGGAACTCCAGCCCTGCCCTGCTGGCGCGCTTCCGCGGAACGCCGACCCCGCCAGTCGCTTCGACGGTCTATCAAATCCCGTCAATAACTTGACTGGCATTCGCCACCAAGCAAGCGTGTTGCTGCAAGTCACGAATTGAATTTCCGATAGTCGTCGACTATAGGTCCCGATATGGCGACCGATACTTCCGAACTTCAATCCGGCGTCCGCTACGAACCGGATGACCGGCCGCCCGCGTTGCTGGCGGCGGGTCTGGGGCTGCAACTCACCATCCTGACGATCTCCGGGATCGTCATCACGCCGCTGATCGTGATCCAGGCCGCCGGCGGCTCCGACACGTACATGATGTGGGCGGTCTTCGGGTCCGTGGTGGTCAGCGGAATCAGCACGATTCTCCAGGCTGTCAGGGTCGGTCGCATCGGCGCCGGCTACGTGCTCTTGATGGGGACCTCCGGGGCCTTCATCGCCATCTGCATCACCGCCATCGCGGAGGGCGGGCCGGCGATGCTGGCGACGCTGGTCATCATCTCCTCACTGTTCCAGTTCGTACTGGCTAGGCGGTTGTCGCTGTTCCGCCGGGTGCTGACTCCGACCGTCGCAGGCACCGTCATCATGCTGATTCCGGTGACCGTGATGCCCATTATCTTCGACCTGCTCGGGCGGGTTCCGGACGGAACGCCAGCTGAGGCTGCGCCGTTAAGTGCGCTTGTCACGCTGCTCGTCATCGTCGGCATCGCCGTCAAGGCGACCGGCGTGCTCCGACTGTGGGCGCCCGTCATCGGCGTCGTCGCCGGGTCGTTGGTTGGCGGGTACTTCGGGATTTACGACACGGCTAGGATTTCCGAAGCGCCGTGGATCGGTTTTCCGGACGCAAGCGCGTGGCCCGGCTTTGATTTGAGTTTCGGTGCGACGTTCTGGGCATTGCTGCCGGGTTTCATCTTCGTGACGCTGATCGGCGCCATCGAAACCGTGGGCGATTCCGTGGCGATCCAGCGGGTTTCGTGGCGTCGCCCTCGAGCAGTCAACTTCCGCTCGGTCCAGGGGGCCGTCACCGCAGACGGTGTGGGAAATCTCCTGTCGGGCTGCGTCGGCACGGTTCCGAACACCACGTATTCCTCGAGCGTTTCGGTGACCGAGTTGACGGGCGTCGGCGCGCGCACGGTCGGCATTGCCGCAGGAACGATTTTCCTCGGGCTTGCGTGTCTCCCGAAGTTGCTGTCGCTGATCCTTGCGATCCCGAGTCCCGTCGCCGGGGCGTACGTCAGCGTCCTGCTTGCCATCCTCTTCGTGGTGGGCATGAAGGTCCTGATACAGGAAGGAATCGATTACCGGAACGGCATGATCGCCGGCGTGTCGTTCTGGGTCGGGGTCGGCTTCCAGAACGGCGTGATCTTTCCCGAAGTCTTCGCGGAGTTTGCGGGCGGCCTGCTGCAAAACGGCATGACGGCCGGCGGGCTGACGGCGCTGCTGCTGACCCTGTTCGTCGAACTCGCCGAACCCCGACGCTGGCGCATCGAGGTGCCCTTCCAGGTTTCCGTTCTGCCCAAGGTCAGGGAGTTTCTCCAGGCGTTCGCCACGCGAAGCGGCTGGGGGAAGACGATGATGAATCGTCTTGACAGCGCGAGCGAAGAAACCTTGCTGACGCTGCTCCGGCAATACGGCGATGAAGAGCGCGGGGGCGACGCTGAGCGACGATTGCTGCTGGTCGCGCACAAGGAAAGCGACGAAGCAGTCCTGGAATTCATCGCTTCAACCGGTGAGGCGAATCTCCAGGATCAGATCGCGCTGCTCAGTGAACGCGCCACCGAGGCCCCCGTCGAGCACGAGGTTTCCCTCAGGCTCTTGCGGCACGTCGCCTCGTCGGTTCACCATCAGCAGTACCACGACACCGACATCGTGACCGTGCGGGTCAAGGTCCCCAGCGAGTCAGAGCCCTAGAACCGGCCGTCCAACCGATTGACATCCAACAAGGTGTACCCAGCGTTCTCCCGGCGGCGCATCAATGGGTGCGGCCATCGATCAGCATGACCAGCGTCGGGAGAACGAACAGGATAAACAGCGCCGAGAGCACGAGCCCACCCAACATGCTCACGACGAACGGCACCAGGAAAATCAGTTCGTCGCCCCGTTCGTAGAGCAGCGGCGACAGCCCGAGCACGGTCGTCAGGCTCGTCAGGAACACGGCCCGGAATCGATGCCGGGCGGCCGCCGAAGCGGCCGCAATGGCAGGCAGCATCCGGTTCTCTCGACGCAGCCGGTTATACCGATCCATGAGCACCAACGCGTCGTTCACGACAACCCCGGACACGCCGATCATTCCGAAGATGGATATCGCCGTCAGATCCCAGCCCAGAATCCAGTGACCGAATACCGCGCCCGCAAACGAGAGAAGTATCCCGACCACGGCGACCAGGGGCTTCCAATAGCTGCGCAGGAACGCGGCCATGAACGCGTACATCGCGATCAACACGATGGGAACCAGGACCCCCAGCGTCGTCAGCATCGTTCTTTCGTCCCGGGCGCCGCCTTCGGTTTCGACCTTCAAACCGGGATACTGCGCAAGCAAGTCCGGCATGAACTCGGTGTTGACGTGTCGTCGTGCCTGAATCGGCGTGATGACCGAGGGATCGGCTTGCGCGTTCACGACGGCGGCCTGCTGGCCATCGATCCGCTTTAGCGTGCCCAGTTCGCGCGTCTCGGTGAGTCGCGTGACCATTGACAAAGGCATCTCGTCGTTGGTGACCCTGTCATTCAAGCCTGCCCGCAGGCCGGGGCCAACCTGGAAGATCCGCTCACGAGCCAGCTCACCCAAACTCGTTCGGCGCTCCGGCGGATACCTCACCATGACCTTCAGTTCTTCGTGGCCACGCTGAAGGCGCTGAACTTCGATGCCGTGAAAGTTGGCACGCAGCTGTGCCCCGACCAGCGCAGCGCTCATCCCAGCCGCCTCCGCGGCCGGCGTCAGCTCGACCTCGACGTGCCGCTTGCCAACAGACAGGCTGTCGGACACGCCATAGATGCCCGGAATGGTCGCCAGGTATTCCCGCAACTCCGCGACCGCTTCCTTCAGCGTTTTCAGGTCTTCGTGCTTGAATGCGTAGGCGACACCCGGCTTGGTGCGCACCCTGGTGGTCTCGTAATCAACCGATTCCAGATAGGACGTATCCCCGACGTTGTGGCGCCACAGTTGTGCGATCTCCCACGGGGAAGCCGTGCGAATCGGCCGGTCATTGAGATGCAGCCGTACCGACGCGACGTGACTGCGCGGACGGTCCTCCATGCCGGCCCTGGACGAGGCCACGTTGCCAACCATCATGCTGACGGCATTGATCGAATCACTACCCAGCTCGTCGTTGATGCTCTCGGCCGCGCTCACGAACCGCTCAGCGACCGCCAGCGTGCTCTCAAAGGGCGCACCCATCGGAAGCTTGAGGTCCGCCTGCACGCTGTTCGTCACGTTTGCCCGGCTGTCATACATCACGACCCGGACGATTTCTGAACGAACCAGCAAGACCGCAGCGACAATGACCACCGCCCCGCCTGCCAGGGTCAACCCAATATTCGTGACGGACCAGGACACGGCCGGAACCACCACACTCTCGCGAAGATTCTCCAGCCAGCCCCGCACAAATTCCTGAAGGTCCTTGAGTGGGGACAGACTCCAGGGCCGTTCGTGCGCGAGGTGCGCCGGCAGGATCAGGAACGCTTCCGCCAGCGAAACCAGCAAGACAAAGAGTGCGACGTACGGGAATACCTTCAGAATTTGAAAGTCGCCGGACGTGATGAATGCAAACGGCACCAGCGCCAGCAACGTGGTCACGACACCGACCAGAATCGGGCCGAAAACAGCTTTCGCGCCGCTGATGGCGGCATCCAATGCGCTCTTGCCGGTCTCCCGCTCAGCGGCGATGCTCTCTCCCACCACGACTGCATCGTCAACAACAATTCCAATGAGCAGGAAGAACGCGAAGACAGTGCCCATGTTCAGCGTGAGGCCTGCCGGACCGAAGAAGATCAGCGACCCGATAAATGACAGCGGAATGCCGACAGCAATCCACGATGCCACCCGCAGGTCAAACACAAGCACCAAACAAATGAACACGAGCAGCGCGCCAATCACCCCGTTCCGGATGATCTCCGTCAGCCGGTCCAACGCGGGTTTCGCACTGTCGCTCCATACATCAATGACAACGTCCTCTGGCGTCTGATAGCTGCCCAGCCACGCTTGGACGTCCTCTGACATCTCGACAATTGACTGCTCCTCGGCAGCATCAACGCGGACGAGCACGGCTGGCCAGCCGTTGAATCGGGTAACCGTCTGGTCATCGACGAAACCGTCGCGAACTTCAGCAACGTCACCTAGCCGCAGTATCGTGCCGTCCAACCGCGTCAGCAGCGGAATATCCTTGAAGTCCTCCCCAACCTTCCGTTTGGCGATGGTGTGCAGGATCACCCCGCCGGCTTCGGTGTGGAGTTCGCCAAACGTCACGTTGACGGATTCCCGTTGCACCGCGTTGGCAATTCTGCGAATCGTGAGACGGTTCCGGCGCAACGCCTCCTCGTGGACCTCGATGGAAATCTCACGGTCCCGGGTTCCTCGAAGCTCCACTTGCGACACGGTCGGCAATTGCAGCAACTCGCCACGGACGCTTTCAGCTGCAACTCTTAGCTCGTCCTCGGTCAAGCGCGATGACGAGACCGCAAGCGTCACGACTTCAAGCGCGACTTCCTGCAGCCTTACTTCTGGCTGCTCCGCGTTGGCCGGCGGGAAGCGCTCGATACTGTCCACGGCGTTCTGGATATCCAGCAGCACGGAAGCGGAACGTGCAAACGGAGCAATCTCGATGTCGACGCGCGCAAGACCGTGGGTAGCCGTCGTGATGACCCGCTCTACCCCCGACAACCCAAGGATGTTTTCTTCTATTCGCCGGTTGATGTCCTCTTCCACTTCCTGCGGAGAAGATCCGGGTGCCGGTACGGTTACGGTGACCATCCGCAGATCCATCTGCGGGAAACGCTGAATCGGAATCTGGGATCCCGAGACGATCCCGCCGACGATGAACAGCACCATCAACAGATTGGCGGCAACCGGGTTACGGGCGAAATAGGCGATCAGTCCCGCTCTGGATGGCGCGCCGGGCTGGGCCGTCGTTGGGAGATCGGTTGTACTCATGTCGAGGCTCCGCTACTCGGACGACACCGCTTCCGCAATCGTGACCGCCAATCCTTCTCTTGCTTCCGGCAGAATGCCGAAAACCACGCCCTCCCCGGCGTCGAACGCCTCCACGACCAGCCCGTTCTCCACGCGGCCCAATGCCGTCGGCGTAAACGACGTCAACTCGCCGTCCCGGACGACCCACACGCGGTTCTGCTCCTGAATGGCGGCTTCCGGCAGCGTGTAAACATTCTCGTAGGCAGGACCTTCGATCTCGCCCTCACCAAACGAGCCTGGCAACGGCAACGAAGCCACCGTCTGATTCGATGCAAACCTGAAAAACACGGTTGCGAGACGGCTGCTCGGAGCGACCATCGAGGACACGCGCGTCGCCTCCAACCGATGGGTACCCACTTCTGTGCGAACTATCGCGGTACGCCCCTTGAGTGGGCTCAAATACCCGAGGCTCGAGACTTCCATCGGTGCCTCGAACTGCAACGCGTCGACTCGATACACGGTGCCGATCCTGCCCCCGGGGCCAACGTCACGATGCGGTCCGACGACCTCTCCAATTTCCAATTCGGTACTGATCACGCGGCTCTCGTAAGGCAGGGAGATACTTGTTCGTTCAAGTTGGAGCCTTGCCAACTCAAGCCCGGTCTTCGCGCTGGCCAGCTGCGCTTCCGCAAGCGCGATCCGCAATGCGTTTCCCCGGGCCTCCTCGATTTGCAGCCGGACCGCCGCCTCACTGACGGCGTTGGCAGCCGCCTTGACCTCAAGCTCGTACTCGGTCGGATCAATCTGAACAAACTTCTCGTTCGCCGGAATCACCCCGCCGTTATTGAAGTTTGGTGATATCCAACTAACTCGCCCGGTGACTTCTGCAACAATGCCTGTCTGTTCTTCCAGCGTTACTGCCCCGGTGAGCTTCAACTTAATCGACTGGTCTACAGTTTCGGGTTTAACTACCTGAACGACAGGTTTAGCTGCATCAAATGACAAGCCCGAAGATGTATCGATTTGAACATGACCGGGAGCTCGGGCGAAATACAATGCTGCGATAATCGCCGCTAGAATCAGCGCCGCCTGCACGAAGCCAGGCAACCGAAACCGTCCGGGCTGACCGGCTTGGCCGTCATTAAGCTGTGCCATCTTGATTTCCGATTGCTGATACGAGTTCCCCGGTGCTCGGGGCGGAAACCTAGAGGTCAAGAATCAAGGAACCACGCCGTACTGCATCTGCTCCCGGAGTTGATCAACCTCTATCAATCCTCCCAGTGGTCCCGGTAACCGCAAAATACACCTCGTAACCATCCCTGTCCACACAACTCATTGTCAATTATCCGTGGCTTATGCGATCTCTCCTCTTTACTGCGACTTGATATCGGATGAGCTTGCTACCAGCGCAATCTTTGGACGGCAGACGGTTTCCGCCACGACTCATTACCTTCGCGCACCAGCCAAACGGGCTCCGCAAACGACTTTTCGGCCAGCATCTTGACTCACCTTGTCGCAAGTGCGCGATACTTCTCGTGATAGCCGTTCATTCAGCTGTCACTCCAGGAGGAATTTTGTCGTAAACTAGTTACCCCTCAGCCTTGCATTCTTGCTCTTTATTTTGCGACAACATTTGTGAACAGCACGGCAAAGCAGATCTCCAACAGCGGCAAACGTGCAATTGCAGGTGCACGAACTGGTAATATAGATTATCAGTGCTGTATTTATACCTGCTGCATCATTTGATACGTCGCGTCGTGCCGAGAATACATCACTCTCACAGAGACCCTCGTTCGGACGGGAAGGGCCCGGGGCGGTCTCTTGTGGTGTGCCCAGGTCAGTCGGCGCAGGTCGCCTTGGCCGCGATGTCGCCAGCGGCGGCTCCGAACGCACTAGTTGAACGGACAACCGGCCCTAGCGGACCGCGAACTCCCGCGCCAGCTTACGTAACGTCCCGAAGAGCTCCGCATCGTTGATCACGCGAGGAACCTTGTTTTGCCCGCCGAGCTTCCCGCGGCCCTTCATCCACGCGACAAAGCCCCCGGGAGGCAGCACTGCGACCCGCGGTGGATCGAGGCCCCAGCCGTCGGCGCGGTGGGCCGCATAGTCCTCGTTCAGGCGCATCAGCACCGAGTCGACGCCCGCCGCGAACGTTCGAATTTGTGCAGAATCCACGTTGGGATCGGAAAACTCGACGACGAAGAGATGTCCTCCGCGTTCGCCGCTCCGTTCCGAGAACAGGCTGCCGACGGCAAAATCGTCGACGGTGGCCCCGATCGCCTTCGCGGCTTCCGACACCGCGCGCTCGAGTTCCGCTCCGATCACGTGCTCGCCAAACGCCGAAAGCGTGTAGCTGGTCCGACCGGTGACCAGAACACGTGGCGGGTCGCGACTGACCAATGTGACGGTGTCGCCGACCAGGTACCGCCAGAGGCCCGCGCCGGTCGAGATGACGAGAGCGTAGTTCACGCCCATCTCTGCGTCGCCGATCCAGCGGCAATCCGGTTCCCGGGCTCCGAGCTCGCTCACCGGAAGGAATTCGTAGAAGATCTCGTTGTCCAGGAGGAGGCGCAGGCCAGCGCCGTCGGCACCGTCGGCGACACCGAAGAAGCCCTCGCTCGCCGGATAGACCTCCCGGGTTTCGCCCGCGGTGCCCTCGAGGAGGGCCTCGAAGCGGTCCCGGTAGGGCGCCCAGGCGACTCCGCCATGGATGAGCAATTCCAGATCGGGATACACGGAGGCGATCCGCCCGTCGCCGGCCCCGGCGATCTCCAGCAGCCGGTCGAAATAGATGAGGAGCCAGCTCGGCGTGCCGCCGACCGCGCGGATGTCCTCGTGCAGGGACCTCCGGGCGAAACGTTCGACCTTCGTCTCCCAGTCGGCGATTCCCTCCAAGTGACGCGGAGGAAAGTAACGCGGTCCCGTCCAAGCCGGCCTGACCGCCGCCGCAATCCCGCTGAGATCCCCGCTGTACACGCCGCGCGCCTGGCGCGTGAGGCCCGTCGACCCACCCAGCATGAAGCAGCGCCCGGCCAGCACCCGACTGTCCGGCCGGTTCTCCACGTGGTGGACGAGCAGGTCCGCCACGGCGCGGGCGTTGGCGCGGTTGATCTCCCGGCTGATCGGAATGAATTTGGTTGCCCCGCGGGTGGTTCCCGACGACAGGGCGAAGTACGGGATGGTCCCGCGCCAAGTGCAATCGACCAGCCGGGGAAACGAATCCCGCCAATAGCTGTCCCAGAATTCCTCATAGGTCCGGATGGGGACGCGCTCCCGATAGTCTCCCAGGGTTCGGATCGCTCCGAATTCGTGTTGCCGCGCGAAGTGCGTGCCGCGCGCGCGATGGACGAGGGATCGCAGGACACCCCGCTGGACCTCTTCCGGATTTATTCGCTTGAGCCTGCGCAGACGCCGTTTCGCGTAGGCCCGGAGCATCCAAGTCGCGTCGTACACCGATCAAGTCACCGGGGACGGTCGGTCGTCCCATGGATTCGAGAAACCGGAATTCGCTAAGGTCGCCGGGCCTCCTCGCACCGCGCGAGAAATTCCTCGCGAGACCTCGCATCCGTCCCGCCGCGCTCCGAGCCTCCACCGGGACCCTTGGACACGCACCTTCCACGCGTCACAGCATGCCCCCGGCGTCTTGTCGGCACGCCCCATCAGGCCGGGGCGCGCGGAGCGTGCTGCCGGCGTGCTTCCCACGTTTACGGGGCTCGCTGGATCCAATTGCCCTGCTTTCACGCAAGCAATCTGAACATCACGTCAACACCGTAACCGCAGGCTGAACCCGGTGCCAATCAATGGTCCCGCAAACGAGCGTCCGATCCGCCGACTGGTGCAAACCGCTCGGACTGGGTCCGATACGGCCGGGCTAACGGCTTCTCAGTTATGGAGCACCAGCTTGTGCGGAAAGCGTTCGCGAACCGCGTCGAGCGACAACGGCACCTGGACGTAGCCGCCGTCTCTCCAAAGGGGCCACTGGTCCAGCATGGTCGAGCTGTTCAACCATCCGTCCTGGCCCCCGAGCAGCACAAAGTAGTTTGCGTCGGGGTCGGTCAGGTCAGAGACATGGCGGGCGTTGGCGCCATAGCGCACCCTGTGGCGCTCGGACGTGGCGTCGTGGGCAGTCTTCATGAGCGTGTCTGAACTTCCGCCAACCCCGTGCTCGGCAAACCGGTAGCGCTCCCCGATCACCGGGGCGAAGGCCAGCGGATGCGCCAGCTCCAAGCGGTGCATGTCGGCCCAGCGCGCGAAGGTCGGAAGACCCGAGGCAGCGTTCTCCAGCGCGGCCGCAAGCGCGGCATGCACGACCTCCCGGTTGGCCGCCGCCACATCGGCAGGGAGCAACGCGGCCATCCTGCCGACGGCAGCGAGGGCCTGACCCTCTTCCTCGCCGAACGCCAACGGATAGAACGCCTTGACGAAGCCGTCCCGGAACTGCTCGAAGCTGACGGCGCCAACCGAGTCCGGCCGGTAATGCCCGTCCCAGTCACGCATCCGCCCGATCACCTCGGCCGCATCCCCGGTCGCTGCATGCGACAGGCCGCTAGCGTCAAGCTGAGCCACGAACAGGTCCCGGAGCGCAACCGCCGATGCCATCTGCACATCCCGTTGCAACGCCATCACGGTATCCAGATCGACCGGCGTCTCGGTTTCGATCACCTGGGCCATGCGTTGCACGCGATCGTCCGAAGAGAAGAAGAAACCGACCGGCATGCCGGCCGTCGACGGGCGATTGTTGGCGGACGCCAGGTACCCGGAATCCGGATTGAAGCTGAACGGCAGGTCCCCGACGGACTGCATGGTGTCCCAGTCGGCGCCGGCCCTTCCCTGGTCGAGAATGACGTCGTCGGGAGCAGCCGCGCGAAGCGGCAGCTGCACCGCCATGACCTGGCCGATGTTGCCGCTGTCATCCGCGTACAGCATGTTCTGGCCAGGTACCGCGAAGCCCTCGAACGCTTCCCGAAACTCGGCGAACCCGCGGGCCCGGCTCACCGCGAGCATCGAGCCGATTTCGTCACTCACGCGATGACCCGTCCACCGGAGCGCAACGGGTGGAAGTTCGTACTCCGACAGGAAGGGAACGTCCGACAGGATCGGTCCGAAGGATGTTTCCCGGACGGTCACCTCCTCGTCCAGCCACCAGCGCACGGCGATCCGCTCGCGACGCTCGGTGATCTCCGATGGCGGCAAGCTGCTGACGTCGTAGAGGTCGCTCGAGGCGGCGCGCATGTTGGTGCCGCCCCAGGCGATGTTCGGATTGCGTCCAATGGCGAAGATCGGGAGCCCGGGGCCCATCAGCCCGACCGCGTGATACGACGGCGATTTCACGCCGGCAATCAGCCACACGTTGGGGACGAAGATGCCGAGGTGCGGATCGTTCGCGATGATGCTTCCGCCCGTGGCTGTCCGACCTGGCGCCAGCGCGAGGCTGTTGCTGCCTGACCGTCCCAGGCCGCCCAGCACTTCGTGCAGACCGGCGGTCTTCGGGTCTCCGTCGAAGCTGGGGAGCGATGCACTGCCGTGGGTTACCAGCCGTGCCCACAGCTCCGGCCAGTCCGGACGCGTGCGCAGCGGCAGCAGGCTCGCCCACACCAGCCAATTGACGTCCGTTCCGGCCAGCCGACCGATCGTCAGCACATCGGTGATGGTCCAGGGCTCCCTCGAAAGCCCCAGCACCCGGAACTCGTGCGGCAGTTCCTCGGTGGTGGCGAGGTAATGGTTGATTCCGTCGACGAACCGCTGGGCCCAGCGCCGGGACCGATCGTCCATGTTGCGTTCGATCTCTGCCGCGGCCCGCGCGAAGGAGAGCGTCCTGAGCCCGCGGTCGACGTCAACCGCGATGGGGCCGACCATTTCGGACAGGCGGCCGTGGGCCAGCATCCGAACCAACCCCATCTGGCCGAGTCGAAGATGGGCATGAACGAGGCCGAGCGCGAAAGCGGCGTCATCGTCGCTGCTTGCCTCGACAAACGGAATCTGGTGTTCATCCCAGTAGATGTTGACCTGGTGCTCCAGGGGGAGGGAGCGCGTCGGGAACACCGCCAGTCGATCCGCCAGGCTGGTCAACTTCGGCATGGGCGCCAGCACCGTGCAGCCCGCCATGAAGCTTCCGGCCACGGCGAGACCGACCCAACGGGCGGCGCGGGCGGCAGATCCGGCGGATTGAGCCTTCAAAGACCTAATTCCATTTCGGTTTGTCCTTCGCGGTCGGCGCAAGCGCGAGGCACGACTTGGCCTCGGGAAGGCGCCTGTGTACATCATGGTCGGTGGCGGGGAACCCGTACGCCAGCGTTGAAGAGCTTCTAGCCAGGACCCATGCACGATTGTATCGCACAGGGAGAGATAGTTCCCTCATCGATGATGGGCAAACTCGTTGATTCGAGTGCGTTGTTTCCCAATTCCAGCGCCCTGCGCCAGCGGCTGGACGACGACGGCTACCTGTTTCTTCGTGGTCTGCATGGTGTCGAGGAAGTGCTGGCGGCACGGCAAGAGGTGTTCGCGCGTCTGGAAGCTGTCGGTGAGGTCGAGAGTCCGGCGCAAGAAGGCATTTTCACGGGCATCAGCCATCGTCGCGAGCGCGAACCTGATCTGGGCGCGTTCTGGAAGTCCGTGTCCGAGGGGCCGCTCCTCCGCGCTGTCACCCACGGTCCCAGGATCCGCGAGATCATCCGTGCGGTATTCGGCGAACCGGCCGTGCCGCATGACTACGCTTACATCCGGCCGGCTCCCGTGGGGCGCTCGACCGGACCGCACTGCGACTATCCGTTCTTCGCCCAGACCACCGAACGCGTTGTCACGGTGTGGACCGCGCTTGGGCCGGTGCCGCTTCGCGAAGGCCCCGTCACGGTCATCGAGGGGTCCCACCGGTTCGACGATCTGGCCGACGCTACGCGGGGGTTCGACGTCGCATCCGATACCGATCGCCAGGCCACGCGGCCGGAAAACCACGTGGCCTTTGCCCGGTCGCGGAACACGCGCCTCCTGAGCGCCGATTTTAGCCCGGGTGACATGCTCATCTTCGGCATGTTCACGTGGCACGGCTCGCTCGACAACCATTCGCCGATCGGGCGCATGCGGCTCTCGAGCGATATCCGGTTTCAGCCTGCTGGTGAGCCCAGGGATCCACGCTACTTCGGCCCCAACCCCGGCGGGACCACCGGTGCGGGCTACGGAGAACTCAACGGAGCAAAGCCACTGACGGAATCGTGGCACATCCGCTGACCCGCCCGCCACCGAAACACCGCCGCAAGTAACCGCTCCTGCCGGGTTCGTCGCGCCGGCGATGTCCAGAATGATCCGGTACTTCTCACCGGGAAATGTCGCGGCGCAGCGCGCTGTCCGAGGATCGCGGAAGCGACCCGTCTGCCCGGGTGGCGTCAGCCCCAGGGCCCGGGCCGCCAGGGAGACTCGGAGCCTTTCCGGGAACGACGAAACCGGATATCGATGGGGCGCTTCTGCGCCTCCTCGCTCCTCGGGCCGCCGTCGGCGAACCACGGGACGCCGCGGCGCTTGAAGGCGCCGATCAGCACCATGCCGGCAACGAATCCGCCGACGTGGGCGACGAACGCGACGCCCGGGGAGCCGGGAGGTGTCAGTGCGGCCTGCAAGGCCTGCCCGCCGAACCAGACACCGAGCAGCACCCAGGCGCGCAGGCGGATGATCGTGACGAAGATGCCCAGGAACACCAGAGTGGACACGCGGGCGCGCGGGAACAGCAGGAGGTACGCACCTAGCACTCCCGACACTGCGCCGCTCGCCCCGATCATGGGTATTTCCGACATCGGCGCACTCGCGACTTGGGCGAGCGCCGCCCCGACACCGCACAGGAGGTAGAACACCAGGAACTTCAGGTGGCCGGAGGAATCCTCGATGTTGTTCCCGAAGATCCAGAGAAACAGCATGTTGCCGCCAAGATGCATCCAGCCGCCGTGCAGGAACATGGAGGTGAACACGGTGACCAACGGATTGGCGGCCCCGGGGATGAACGGACCGGTTCCCAAGAGCTGTGCCGGGATCAGGCCGAAATACCAGACGATCTCCTCGTAATGGGGCTGGGCGTTCTGCCAGAGAAAAGCAAGGACGCAGACGCCGATGAGCCCAACCGTGACGTAGGGCCGGTGGCGGGTGGGGTTGTCATCCCGAAGCGGGAACATCGGGATTCAGGATGGCGAGAACGTCGCCGGCCACCACACCGTCGCCCTCCGCCGCCACGAAAAGCGGATTTACCTCGATCTCGGCGATCTGCGGGAACGCTTCCACCAACGCCGACAGGGCGGACAGGGCCGCCGCCGCCGCTTGCACGTCGCTCGGGGTACTGGACCGGGCACCGTTGAGGAGCGGGAAGGTCCGCAGTGAACGGATCATGTCCTCGGCCTGCTTGTCGGTGACCGGGGCAGGCATGAGGGCCACGTCATCCAGCACCTCGGCGGCGGTCCCACCGGCCCCGACCAGCGCCACTGGGCCAAAGGCGGGATCGTGCCGGACCCCAAGCAGCAGTTCCCTCGATTCGGGCACCATGCGATGCACTGCCACCCCGTCGATCGCGGCATCGGGCCGGTGCATCCGCGCTGCCTTCAGAATGCGATCATGCGCCTCACGGACCCGGTCCGACCCCTCCAGTCCGAGCGCGACCGCCCCCGCTTCCGTCTTGTGCGGCAGGTCCCGGCTTTCCACCTTGAGCACTGCCGGTCCCCCGGCCTCCGCCGCAATGCGCGCCGCAGCGTCCGAATCCTCGGCCAGCGCAATCCGCCCGACCGGGATGTCGAGGGCTTCGATCAACTGCATGCCCTCACCTTCCGACAACGTTGTCCGGCCGGCGTGGGAAGCGACGAGACCGCCTAGTCGTTCCCTCACCGCAGGCGACAACTGCGGGGCGACACCCCCGGCCGGCGGCCGGCGGAACAACGAGCGGAGCGCGCGGATTGCCCGCTCCGGGGTCCCGAACACCGGCACGCCGCCATCGGCCAGACAGCTCGTGAATTCGGCGCTGGTATGCGGGCAGGCAAAGACAAACGGCTTCGAGGACTTGGCCTTGGCATTCAGAATGGCTTGCGCGAACTCGAGCGTCTTCGGCCGGTACATGCCGAATATGGCGAGAATGCCCTCGACACCGGGGTCCGCCAACAGCGCGTCGAGGTACCGCGGCAGCACGTGCGGCGCCTCAAGGTGCTGGAGCGCGAGATCCACCGGGTTCACAGGGTGAATGAATGGCGGCAGGTGCTCGCGGAGCGCCCCCTGCGTGGCCTCGCTGAATTCGGCAAGCGCAAGGCCCGATTGCCTGACCTTGTCCGCGACCAGCACGCCAAGGCCGCCCGAGTTGCCGAACACGGCGATCCGCGGCAGTCCGTCGCTCGCCGGCGCGACCGCCGGCACGTGGACGGCCGCCTCGATCAAGTCGAAGAACTCCTCAAGTCCCTCCGCCTCGATCACGCCGTTCGCTGCAAATATCGAACGGTAGACCCGGTAATCGCCGGCGAGCGAGCCGGTGTGAGATTGAGCCGCACGCGCCGATTCCTCGGACCGCCCGACCTTCAGGATGACAACCTGCTTGCCCGCGGCACGGGCCATGGCCAGCGCGTGGCTCAGCTTTCGCCCGTCGCGGGCCCCTTCCATGTAGGAAGCGATCACCTGGATAGCGGGATCCCTGGCGTAGTGCGCGATGACGTCTGCGATCTCGATCCCTGCTTCGTTCCCCACGCTGACCAGCGTGCCCACGCCCAGGCGGCGTTCGACTTGCTCGACGATGGCGAGGCTGACGAACATGCCGGACTGACTCACGAAACCCACCGGCCCCGGCGGGAGTTCGCCGATCTGAAGCGACGAGGCGAAACTTGCCATCAGCCCTGTGTGACGATTGACCACGCCGATGCAGTTGGGCCCGCACAGGACGATCCCGTGGGTCTCGGCGATCTCGATGAGCTCCTGTTCGAGGATGGCCCCGGCTTCTCCCGCCTCGCGAAACCCGGCGGTGAACATCACCACCGCGGGCACCCCTCGCCGAGCACAGTCGCGGAGCGCCTCCGCGGCCAGCGAATCGCGCACGGTGATGACGGCAAGATCCGGCGTTTCCGGAAGATCGGCGAGCGATGCGTAACAGGGTCTGCCGTCGATCTCGGTGCGGCGCGGATTCACCGCGTACAGCGCTCCCTGGAAGCCGCCGGCTATCGAGAACGGGATCGGCCGCCCGCCTGCCCGGTGCAACTCCGGAACCGCTCCGATCACGGCCACGGACCGCGGCCTGAGCATCGGGGTCAGATCCGGAAATTCGTACGTGCTCATGACAGCCCCGTCTTGAAGGTTTGGCGGTCCATGGTGCAGTGCTGGCGGCCGCCTCGGCTGCTCACCTTGCCGGTTGCAGGTCGGAAGGAGGACGACCGCGACATGCCGCGATCAACAGGCTCCGCAGGCTTGAACAGCGTTGCACGTCCTCATCGTTAGCGATGGCACGCTCCAGCGCGCGGCGCTCCCCGACCAGCACGACCAGGCTCTTGGCACGCGTGACGGCCGTGTACAGAAGGTTGCGGCGCAGCATGATGCGGTGCTGGAAGGTCATCGGGATCACGACCACCGGATACTCCGATCCCTGCGACTTGTGAATGGTCACGGCGTAGGCGTGCTGCAGCTGACCGAGCTCGCTGAGCCCGTAGCTGACCCGCTGTCCGCTCATTTGGACCCAGGCCAGCCGTTCGTCCGGGTCGTACTCCAGGACCGTTCCGATATCGCCGTTATAGACCTCCTTCTCGTAATTGTTCTCGACCTGCATCACGCGGTCACCCACCGCGTACCGTGTCTCGCCGCGCCCTGGAAGCCGTTCGCCCTGGCCGTTCAGCCGATTCCGCAGCGTTTCGTTCAGGGATTCCGTCCCCAGGATCGTCCTGCGCATCGGCGTCAGCACCTGGATCTCGTCCGGTCGCCGCCCGTAGCGCGCAGGAATCCGTTCCGCCACCATCCGCACGATCAGCTCCGAGGCGCGTTCGGCTTCCGCACAATCCACGAACAGGAAATCTCCGCCGGCAGTGGGAGATCCGAATTCAAGTCGATCACCGCTGTTGACCCGGTGGGCATTCGTCACGATCTGGCTGCCTTCGGCTTGCCGGTGCACCTGCTGCAGGGTCTCCACGGGCGCAATCTCGGCACGAATGATGTCGCCCAGCACGTGACCGGGACCGACCGACGGCAACTGATCCACATCGCCCACCAGCAGGAGGCGCGCGGTGTCCGGAATGGCCTGCAGGAGCGCGGCCATGATCGGAACATCCACCATGGATACCTCGTCGACGACGACAACGTCGGTCTCCAGCAGGTTGTCGCGATTGCGGCGAAAGCGGCCTTCGTTCGGGTCGAACTCCAGCAGCCGATGGATGGTCTTCGCCGCCAGTCCAGAGGTCTCCGACAGCCGCCGCGCGGCCCGGCCGGTCGGCGCGCAGAGATGCGTCCTGAGGCCCTTTGCCCGAAGAACCCGGAGGACCGAATTGAGGATGGTCGTCTTTCCCACGCCCGGTCCGCCGGTCACGATTGCCACCTTCTCGGCGAGTGCCGTTCCCACTGCCCGTTCCTGATCCGGCGCCAGCCGCAGCCCCGTCTGCCGCTGAACCCAGGCCAACGCCCGCGGGACATCGATCGGGGCTTCCTTCAGGGGGCGCCGCTGCAACGCCGCCAGGACATTCGCGATGGTGCGTTCCTGCTGGTGGATCCGCTCCGTGAACACGCAGGGGACGCCCTCGATCTCCACGCGCACCAGCATCCCCTCGGCTAGCTCCGTTTCAAGTGCGGTCCGGATGGCCGGTTCGTGCGGCCCCAGCGTCTTCACGGCTTCCTCGATGAACACTGTTTCCGGGAGTCCGCAATGGCCGTCGCGGTCGCGCGCGGTCGCGAGCACGAAGTAAAGGCCGGCCTGGAGCCGCATCGGGGCGTCGTCAATGATCCCGAGGGTGCGCGCAATGTTGTCGGCAATTGCAAAGCCGATCCCCCGGATGTCGGCAATCAGTCGGTACGGATTGGCCTCGACGATGCGGGCCGCATCCTCCCCGTACTTTCGGAACACGGCGGCAGCGCGGGCCGACCCAAGACCGTGGTCCTCCAGCCAGATCATGACTTCCCGCGTTCGCTTCTCCCCGGTCCACGCGGAACGGATGCCCTCCAGGGTCTCCTCACCGATGCCGGGAACCTCGAGCAGACGCTCGGGTTCGTGGTCGATCACGTGCAGAACCTCGTCGCCGAACCGAGCGGAGATCCGTTCGGCCAACTTCGGTCCGATCCCCTTCAGGCGGGAAGCCAGGTATCGAGCGGTGCCCTTGCGAGATACCGGCAGCTGAACGGACACCCGCTGGGCGCGAAGCTGCCGCCCCCACTGCGGGTTGTTCTCCCACTGCCCTTCCGCGGTGACGTGCTCGCCGACCGCGACCCGGTCCACCACGCCCAACACGGACACGGGGTCGCGCAACCCGGCGACATCCACGCGGAAAATGGTGTAGCCGGTATCGTCGTTTCGAAACGTGATCCGGGCCACGTGCCCTTCGATGGTTTCGACGTTGGGAAGCTCGGCCTGGACCGGTCCCCGCACTTCCTCAGGACTCATGCATGCTCACCACGCGTCCGGCCCGCGCACATTCTGCGCTGCGGTGGTTGCAACACCCCCGAATAAGGGTACCCCGATTGTCGTGTTCCGGCCGCCGTTCCGTGTACCGGACGGGCTCCCTGCTCAGAACGGCGGGGAATCGGAACCGTCAGCAGACGGCGACACCGCCTCGGCGGCGCCATCCTTGATGCGAATCTTGCTGATCCGTTCCTGTGCCTCATTCAATTTCTGTTCGCAGTGGTCCCGGAGCTGGACGCCCCGTTCGTAGGCCTTGATCGCCCGCTCCAGGTCCACATCGTCGCGATCGATTTCCTCGACGATGGCCTCCAGCTTTTCCAGGGCTTGCTCGAATGTCAGCGACTGCAGGTCCTGGTCATCCATGGGACCACTCCTCGATCAGATTTGAGACTGCAGCCAGTTCTCGCGGCCAATCGCCTTGACGAGACCAAGCTGGGTTTCCAGCCAGTCGACGTGCTCTTCCTCGGAATCCAGGATGCTGCGAAACAGGTTTCGCGTCACGAAATCCTGCACCGACTCGGCGTGTTCGATGCTGTCCCGAAGCACGGGGATGGCATCGTGCTCAAGCGCCAGGTCGCATTCCAGGCATTCGACCGGGTCCTCGCCGATCCGGACCTTGTGGAGGTCCTGCACGTTGGGCAGGCCCTCGAGAAACAGGATCCTCTCCATCAGTTGGTCGGCGTGCTTCATTTCGTCGATGGATTCCCCGTGTTCCTTGTCGGCGAGTGAACCGTAACCCCAGTCGCGGAACATGCGCGAGTGCAGGAAGTACTGATTGATCGCGGTCAATTCGTTGGTCAGCACCGCGTTGAGATTGCGGATTACCGTCTTGTCGCCCCGCATGATTCCTCCAGAGGATGGAGCACCGGAAATTACGCGCCTCGCCCAAGTCGACGTATCGCCCAAGCACGCATTTACGTGTCGCGAAACCGCATGGTAGCACGCTCCGGCTGGCTATAGTCTGTGCACGGCTCGGGCCATTCGGCCGGTCAGCAGCGTGGGAGCGAACACCTTATGGACCAGAAGATCGTACTCGTCACCGGAGCCGGATCCGGAATCGGCCGCAGCGTCGCCCACGCATTCCTGAAGAACGGACATTCCGTCGCCCTCGCCGGGCGTCGCCGCGATCGCCTGGACGAAACCGTTGAGCTTGCCGGCGCGGACAGCGCGCGGGCACTTCCGGTGGCCACGGATGTCGGCAGTCCCGAAGCCGTGGACCAGCTGTTTGCGGCCGTCGAGGAACGTTTCGGCCGGCTCGACGTGGTCTTCAACAACGCCGGTGCCGGAGCGCCGCCCGTGCCGATCGAGGAACTCACCTGGGAGCAGTGGAAGACCGTGGTCGACGTGAATCTGCACGGTGTGTTCCTGTGCACGCGCGCCGCCGTCGCCATGATGAAAAAGCAGTCCCCCCAGGGCGGCCGCATCATCAACAACGGCTCGATCTCGGCCTACGTCCCGCGGCCAAACTCAAGTCCCTATACCGCTACAAAACATGCGGTTACCGGGCTCACCCGGTCTACTTCCCTGGACGGTCGGGCCTTCAACATCGCCTGCGGTCAGATCGACATCGGGAACGCTGCCACCGACATGACGGCAGGGATGGTCAACGGTGTGTTGCAGCCGGACGGCTCCAAGCGGGCGGAGCCCCGGTTCGACGTCCAGCACGTGGCCGACGCCGTCCTCTACATGGCGAATCTGCCGCTTGACACCAACGTGCAGTTCATGACCGTGATGGCGACGACGATGCCGTACATCGCCCGTGGCTGATGTCGGAGTTTTCTAGCTGCTAGCTGCGCGCGTCTCTGTCGAACGCGGCGGTCTCTCTGGACTGAGCGCCGAGCGGATCGGGAGTTGTCAGCAGGTCGACGATCGTATCCCGGCAGCGGCCGCACTGCGGGCGGCACCCCATGTGCCGGTACACGCCTCCCGGGGTGGAGGCTCCGGCCCCGGCGGCGCTCCGAACGTCCGAGCAGCGAATCGAATTGCACAAGCAGACGTACAACTGGGGTCTCCCGCGTTCGCCGGCAAACTAGACCGTTTGCGAATGATTGTCAACTGCAGCATTCAGCGGCGCCGGGCCCAGTGAGCTCGTCCGAGATTCGCGCAGCTGGCGTATCGGCGACGCCTTCGCCAGAGTCCAATCCGGCCGACCGCAAGTGCCGCCGACGCCGACATGGATCTCCGCTCTCTTCGTCCCAAGCCCTGCGAGAAACGCGAGTTGAGCCTTGAGCAGCCGAGGAAACGGTGCATTGGGGCCATCAGCATTACTTGAGATTATCTCGTTACTGCATTGATATATCATCATCTACTGGATTGTGTCCTATCCCAGACGCGACTCCCGGTGACTGCCTTCGCTTGCCAGCCCCGACCTTTGGCGGAGTTGGCGAACACATGCGGGACGTTCTTGCTCCGGTGATCTGCGCCGCTCGGCAGAACGCGCAGGTCAGCCGTTTCGTTCACGCGTACAGGCGTTACCATCCCGCCCCCCGCATCACGCCACCGAGGAAGTCCTCACCATGACCGATTCCCCGGCCCGTCGTCCGACCACCACCGATATCCGTGCCGCCAAGGGTGGCCGCGAACCGCTCGCCTGCTTCACCTGCTACACCGCGCAGATGGCCAAGGCGATCGACGAACACGTGGACCTGATTCTCGTTGGCGACAGCCTCGGGATGACCATCTACGGATTCGACACGACGTTGCCGGTGACGCTCGACATGATGGTCGCGCACGGCCAAGCCGTGGTCAGGTCGACCCGTTCCACGTTCGTGGTCGTGGATCTGCCCTTCGGCAGCTACGAGGGAAGCGAGGAGCAGGCTTTCCGGAGTTCCTCGCGCATCCTCGCCGAGACGGGTGCGCAGGCCGTCAAGCTCGAAGGGGGCGCGGAAGTCGCGCCGATCGTCCGTTTCCTGGTGGACCGCGGAATCCCGGTAATGGCGCACGTCGGGCTGATGCCACAGCGAATCCAGGCCCTGGGCGGGTTCCGCGCCCAGGGGCGCACCCCGGAGAGCGCACTCGCGGTCATCCGAGACGCCGAAGCCGTCGCGGCGGCCGGTGCATTCTCGGTCGTTGTCGAGGCGGTTCCCGTTGATACCGGGAAGCGGGTGACCGAGGCGGTTCCGATCCCGACGATCGGCATCGGCGCTGGGCCGCATTGCGACGGACAGATTCTCGTGATCCACGACGCACTCGGACTGTTCCCGGCATTCACCCCCCGATTCGTGAAGCGGTATGCCGAACTGGGGGCGGCAATCTCGGATGCGGCCGCCCAATACGCAGCGGAGGTGCGTGCGCGGACGTTCCCCGGACCCGAGCACACGTTTAAGGCGGTGGGCGGCGGGAGATCAGCCCCCCAGGATCCGTGACGTCCGCGGAGGAAGGCGCCACGCCACACCGCCGGCATTGCTGGCAGGCGGATCGTGTTCACGGAACGCAATCCCTGGCACTTTCCCGACCCGGATTCGTGGACGACAGACCTGAAGGCAACCGGGTTTCGGGTCTCATCCGTGGAACGATTCGAACGACCGACTCCGCTCCCCACCTCTCTTGGCGACTGGATCGACACCTTCGGCAACGGCCTGCTGGCCGGACTGGATGCACACGCTCGGTCCGAGATCAAGGCGGAGGCGGAGGCCGCCGCAGCGCCGATACATCGAACACGCGACCGCACCTGGATCCTCGACTACGTGCGTCTCCGGTTCGTAGCAATCAAGCCAGCGACATTGCCCAAGTGAGGAACTAGCGGAAGCCTAGATACTGCTCTTAAATGATTGATCTACAGAACGTTACCGTCCTCTGACCAAACTCACTGTTTCGCCGACGGCATTCTTGCACCCGTGCTCCCTGGCGCAGCGACGCTGAGCGAATCCCGTGGGTTTATCGGCCTCGTACACCCAGCCGGCTTCGGTTGTCGAGATGCCCGAGACCGCGTGAATCCCGGGCCACCACCGGGCCGTCTTGCAGTTCTGTTCACGAATCACCACCTGTATTTCAGCCGAGGCGCTTCGGGCTTCGGTGGGATGGGGGCCGCCTCATGGCCCCATCGATAGGAGAACAAAGATGAATGCTTTCGACTTGGCACCCCTGCTTCGAACCGGCATCGGCTTCGAGCGGATCAACCGTGTACTTGGGAGCATGGCTGAAGACATGCGGGATGTTCCCACGTATCCCCCGTACAACATCGAGAAGACTGCGCGGGACCAGTACCGGGTCACCATGGCGGTGGCCGGGTTCGGCGAGCAGGACCTCGAGATCGGGGTGAAGGAACACACCCTCACGGTCCGGGGCAAAAAGGACCCGGAAACTGCTCAGCCCGAGTACCTCTACCGTGGCATCGCGACGCGAGAGTTTGAGCGTCGGTTCCGGCTCGACGAGTATGTCCGGGTGACCGGCGCCGATCTCAAGGACGGGTTGCTCCATGTCAACCTGGTTCGCGAGATCCCGGAAGAGAAAAAGCCGCAGCGAATTGCCATCACCAATTCCGGCAGCTGACGGCTTGAGCCCCCGGAGCGGACCGGCGCGTGCCGGTCCGCGTCCGATGGAGCTGCGATCCGAACGGGGCACCGGGAGTCGGTAGCCCCGTTATCGTTCGTCGGGGCCGAAAATCTGCCAGGGCAGTGGCCTCAGACGCCATCCACGACGAACAAATCGCCGATTGACGCCGAATGACGCAGTTCGCGGAGCGGAAGGTACTCGGGGGAGTTGTACCAACCAAGGGCAGCTTCACGGTCCGCAAACTCCAGGCAAACGGTCCGGCGGTCCGGCATTGAGCCCTCCAGAACCTCGCTCGCGCCGCCACGCACCAGGTACCGGCCGCCGTGCCGCTGTACCGTGTCCGGCACCTTCGCAATGTATTCCTTGTACGCCTCAGGATCCGTGACTTCGATACGTCCGATGATGTAGGCAGCCATGAACTGTCCTTTCTGCCGGACTTCCGCCGGCTGATTGGTAATTTGAACAGGTATGCAAGACGTTAGCCATGCAATCCGCTAGCCGGTGAGAGGTGGGCTCGTTGTCGTTTCCGCCGGGCTCCGGGAAGGAATTGGCCGGACCAACGACCCGGCCTGACCGTCGGCGCGAGCATTTGCCTCAAGCGCCCCTTCCCCGGGGCAATCCAATCAATAGCCGGGTTCAATGAATTCTGCACGGCCCGGATGCGGGCCGGGCGTTCGCCCGTTGTCAACCTCCCAGCCCGTTCACTGTCGCAACCGGGAAGATGCGTCATGGCCACCAGGTCAGACGCGGTGCCGGGCCAGAAAGGCGTGAAGTAACGAGCGGAACCGTTCACCCCCGAAGCTCGGGAAATGACCGCCGTGCACGACGCGAACCGGCAGATCCTGCAGCCGCTCCACGCTTCGCACGTAGTCGTCGAGACTCGCGTTCCAGGTGTCCGTTACGAGCGGCCCGTCGTAGATGGTGTCACCGGAAAACAGCGTCGCGGTCGCCGCCTCCCAGAGAGCAATCGACCCCGGCGAGTGTCCAGGCGTGTGGATGACCTCCAGATGTCGGTCACCGAGATCAAGGATGTCGCCATCCTCCACAATCTGGGTCGCGGGCGCCGGGAGGATCGCGTACTCGCCCTGGTCGTATCCGCCAGGGGGAAGGGCGCTGAACATCTCGACGGTGGCGTAGGGTTCGATCAGAACCGCTTCCCTGTCCGGTTCCTCCAGGTACTGCGCTTCACGCGCGTGCACGGCGCGCTCGCCGAACTCGTGGTGCGAGCCGATATGGTCAAAGTGGCAATGCGTGGCCACTGCGAGAATCCGACCGCTCCGCACCGACGCGACCTGCTCGCAAAGGCTCACCAGCCCTGAGCCCGAGTCGATCAGAAGATCACGCTCCCGGCCGCACACGAGCCAGATGTTGCATCGGTAGAAGGGCCGGATGTGGGGTTCCTGAATGTGGATGATCGCATCGTCGAGCGTTCGTACTTCGTACCAGTTCTCGGCGGTTTCGGTCCGCATCGCCCCTACCCCGTCCGTGGCTGCCCCGGCTGGCTGACTGCCATCCGTCGCGAGCCCGCTACCGTCCCCGAAGACGTTCAGGATGGTCCGACAGGAGCTCCGCCGTCCGCGAGCCAACGGCCGTCCAAGACACGTCGAACCCACCCTACCAAGTGAATTGACATCTGCGGATCGGGCAGATCGCGCGGATCTGTGCCGGGCAGTGACACCAGCAGGACGGCTGTTGCACCGGAACGCATCGGATGACGAACCCGGAGATGTCGCGTCTCGTGGTACGGTAGGAAGTCCCGCCGGATTCCGCGCCGGAAGCGGTGGGGGGCCCCTCCAGGAGCGACACGATGGCAACTCGACTTCGATTTGCTGCGATCGGACTGGACCATCGCCACATCTACCACCAGGTGGGCCGTCTCCTGGAGCTTGGCTGCGAGTGTGTTGGCTACTGGACCGACGGAGAGCCCCAGACGCTGGCGGGGTTTCTCCGGCGGTTCCCCGATCTGACCCGCTTCGAGAATGCGGGCCGCCTGTACGAGGACCCGAGCATCCACCTCGTCGTTTCGGCAGCGATTCCCGACTTGCGTTCCGGCATCGCCGTCCGGGCGATGCGGCATGGCAAGGACGTGATGGTGGACAAGCCCGGCGTGGTATCGCTGGCCCAGTTGCGGGAGGTCGAACGGGTCCAGACCGAGACCGGCCGCATCTGGTCGGTCAACTACTCGGAACGCTTCGAGGTCCGGGCGATGACCCGGGTCAACGAGCTGATTCAGGCCGGCGCGATCGGCGAGGTCGTGCACCTCACGGGCTTCGGACCGCACCGGATCAACCGCCATCTGCGCCCGCCCTGGTTCTTCGAACGTGCGCGCACCGGGGGCATCCTCTGTGACATTGCCTCGCACCAGATCGATCAATTTCTCTACCTGACCGGTGCGTCCGACGCGGACGTGGTGGCGGCGGCCGTCGCCAATCGCACGAACCCCGATTTCCCCGGGTTCGAGGACTATGGGGAAGTACTGCTGAGGGCGGAACGCTCCACCGGCTTTTCGCGGGTCGACTGGTACACGCCGGACGGTCTCCCGACCTGGGGCGACGGCCGTCTCACGGTGGTCGGAACCGAGGGCTACATGGACCTGCGAAAGTACGTGGACATCGCGGGGGCGCCCGGAGCTGATCACCTGTTCCTGGTGGACAACGACGGGATGCAGCGGGTCGAGTGCAGCAACGCCCCGCTACCCTACTACGAGGCGCTGATTCGCGACGTGCATGAGCGGACTGCCACCGCGATGCCCCAGCGGCACTGCTTCAAGGTCATGGAACTCGCACTGCGCGCCCAAGCGGTCGCCCAGCGAATGCAATGACGGCGATATATTGCGGCCTGCAGTCCTGCAGGTGAGCGGTCGGTGATGCTCGCCCGGCCTGCTGAACTGCAACAGATCACGCACGCCTGCGCAATGAAGGCCGACGCCCGATAACGATGACTGAATTTCCGACTTCACTTCTTGATGGTTTCGATCGTTTCAAGGCGGAACGGTTTGCCAGGGATCATTCCCTCTACCGTTCGCTGGCCGAGCACGGGCAGACGCCGGCCGTCATGGTCATTGCCTGCTGTGACTCCCGTACCGCACCAGAGACGATCTTCCAAGCTGCGCCAGGCGAGATGTTCGTTGTCCGAAACGTCGCCAACCTAGTGCCGCCCTACGAGCCCGATGGTGCCTACCACGGCACCTCGGCGGCGCTCGAATTCGCCGTCCAAAGCCTGCACGTCAGGCACATCGTGGTCCTCGGCCACGGTGGCTGTGGCGGAGTCCGGGCAGCATTACAGCGGTCGGGGGCTCCGCTTTCGCCGGATGACTTCATCGGCAAATGGATGAGCCAACTCCGTCCGCTCGTCGGAAAGATGCGGGCTCCCGACCAGTCAAGTGAAGACGAGCTGCAGACCGTTGTCGAGCGCGCTTCGGTCCGCAACTCGATCACGAATCTTCGTTCGTTTCCGTATGTGGCGAACCTGGAGAACCGCCGCGAGCTCAGCCTGCACGGCGCCTGGTTCGACATCGCCGAAGGCAAACTCTGGACGATGAACCCGTCCACCGGCAAGTTCGCCGTGGCGAAGTAGTACCCATTGCGTCCGCTCCCGCCTGACCGCGTCGCCTGAGCGGCCGGCTGTTCGGACTACCCCACCAGAGGGCTCCCAGATGTCTGCACGCAACGTTCGCCCCCGCCGGTCATTCATCTTCACCCCGGGCTTGCGACCGGAAATGTTCCCGAAGGCCCTGGCCAGTGGGGCCGACATGGTGTGCGTCGAACTCGAGGACGGGATCGCGCCCAGGGACAAGCCGGTCGCGCGGTCGTCGGCGATGAAGCTCTTCGAGAGCCCGCAGGCGGACGACGGGATCGAGCGCATCGTGCGCATCAATTCGCTCCGCGAGCAGTTCGGCATTGCCGACGTGCAGGCGGTCCTGGGCACGGACACGCCCCCGCCTGCCCTGATGATGCCCAAGGTTCAGACGCCGGACGAAGTCGTGCTGCTCGACGACCTGTTGACCCAGCGAGGCCATGACACCCGACTGCATGTGATCATCGAGACCAATGCGGGACTGGAGGCCGCCATTGACATCGCGAACTGCAGCGCGCGGATCGACGCAATGTTCTTCGGCGGTGTCGACATGGCCGCGGAGCTTGGCTGCCGCAACGATTGGGAGCCGCTGCTCTACGCCCGTTCGCGCGTGGTGCATGCCGCCGCCAGCGCCGGGCTGGACGCGATCGACGTGCCTTACCTCGATCTGGAAGATCCGGACGGCATGGCGCATGCGGCAGTCCAGGCACGGGACCTGGGGTTCTCCGGCAAGGGCGCTGTGCACCCCAAGCAGATTGCGGCGCTCAACGAGGTCTTCACCCCGTCGGCCGACCAGATCGCCCGGGCCCGTCGCATCATCGACGAGTTTCAGGCAGCCGACACCGGGCTGGTGGTGATCGATGGCAAGCTCATCGAGAAACCGGTGCTCCGCGAGATGCACCGAATTATTGCCATCGCGAACCGGATCAACGCTGAGCCGGGGCGAGGCTGACGAACCTGCGCGCGTTGGAAGGGCCTGGCGGTGACTGCGTGACCGAAGCGGCGGCAGGGGCCTCCGATTAACGTCACGATATCCTCGAAATTCTCTTCTTGTTTGCAGGAACTTCTCTTTACCGGCCTCGCAACGAGTGTTCCAGCCGGGTCTGATCCTCGCTACACCACTGGATCACATGCCGGAGGCGTTCGTCGCTGACAGGTCCGTCGCTCGTGCCCTGTCGCTCCGGCATAAGCTACTCGCCACTGCACGACATCTACGACTTGTTATTCCACGACGAAATATACTTGTCTCTGAACAGCACATTGCACTTGCAAGAACCCGGCGAAGGCGGGAATGGCCACCCCCGACTAGAAACTCGCCACGTCGCTGGCGTGGCTCCAAGAACTCAAGACAGATGGAAGACAGGTTTTGCGCCTCGCCGAGTTGACGTGAGTCCGCCGGGAGCGGCTAGTCAACAACGGTTTCCTGCGCGAGGCCATGGAGGGCTGTTTGATCTCGTCAGCTCCCGCCGCCGATCGCGGTGAGCCGATCCTTCACCGGGGACCTGCGGGACAGGGGCTGGTCCTAGTCCTGATCTCTCAGCCTCGTCCAACCCAATACGGCAAGACCGCTGGCCTGCGGCGCTGTTGAGCCTCCTCCGGGAGACCACCCCACCAACAACCTTGGCCTAGGGCATGGGTCGCGAGCGGTATGATCCAGCAGCGTGGCGCCGCTTCGGCAGCCTGGCGCCCCTCCCCCTCGGCCTAGACCACAGCTCTCCCCGGAAGTCATCTGCATGACCCGCATCAACATCCAGTTCACGCTGTTCTCAGCCTTCTACTCACCGCTCATCGCGACGATGGCCGGCGGCTTCCTTCGCGAAGAAGGGCTTGACCCGGAATGGTCGGTCTCTCCGCCGGGGGTGAGCGCGATCTCGGCCCTTGAGGACGGCTCTGCGCACGTGGTGCAATCGGCCCTCAGCCAGGGATTCGGCCCTCTGGAGCGCGGCGAGACGCCAACCGTCACCCACTTCGCCCAGGTGAACGAGATGGACGGCTTCTTCCTCACCGCGCGCGAACCGGATCCCGATTTCTCATGGCGGAAACTCGAGGGAGCGGACGCGGTCCTGTTCGGAGGCGGCCAGCCGCTTGCGATGTTCAAGTACGCCTGCCATCGGGCCGGCATCGACTATTCCCGCATCAACGCGATCCACCCCGGCGGCGCCGCTGCCGTCGACGCCGCGTTCCGGGAGGGCCAGGGCACCTACGTGCAACAGCAGGGCCCCTTCCCCCAGCAACTGGAGGCCGATGGCGTCGGGCACGTGGTCGCCCAGGTCGGGCCCGTCATCGGACCGTGCGGCTTCTCAAGCCTCGCGGCCCTGCCGGCATGGCTGGAAACGGACATGGCAACAGCGTTCATCCGCGCCTACCGCAAGACGCGTGCATACATTCATTCCGCGCCCCCCGAGGAAATTGCAGCCGCCGAGAAACCGTACTTCCCTGCGATCGACGAAGAGGTGCTGGCACGGTGCATCCGCACCTATCAGGCCCTCGGCTGCTGGACGCCGCACATCGAAATCACCCCGGCCGCGTACGAAGCGACGCTCGACATCTTTGCCTACAACGGACTGATCACCACGCGCCACCCCTACGAAGCCATCTGCACGCTTCCGCCTGCGGATTAATCGGTCCGGGCCTTCGGGTATCCCACCGCCCAATGTGGGCGCGTAGCTGTCCGACGCCCGCAATCACCCGGCGAAAGTCCCTGGCGCGCACCACCGTCCCGAGGACGGCGGTGCGGTCAGTCGAATTCTCGATGGAAAGAGTGGATGGTCGCCCACCGGCGTCTTCAGTGCCGCGCGACAGCCAACCCGATCGACTAAGGGCCGGAGGCAGCTCTCGCCGAATCCGCGAACAGGACCACGACACCACCTGCGACCAGCGCAGCACCCAACAGTCTCGTCCAGGTAAAGGGCTCGCGGAGCACGAGCCAGGACACGATCACCGTCAGGACGATCGCGCCGCTCACGATCACCGGTATCGCGACGTTCGCCGCCATCGGTTCGCCGCCCCCGACGCCCCGGAAGAGGTAGAAGTAGCCGATCTCCGCTGCCCCAATGCACAGTCCCGCGGCCACCGCCCAGACGACGGCGGCACGTGAGATGGCGAGAACATGGCCGCCATGGAGCACAAGCCCAGTAGCGAATACCGCCGAAACCGCCAGCGCTGCCGCCTGTAAGGAAATGGTGGCGAGAATCGGCGTGGTCGCGGCGTCAGGGATGTATCCGCTTGAAACCTTGACGAGCAGATTGTAGCCCGCGTAGAGGACGGTGACGCTCAGGAGAACTACCAAGGACAAGTACATCGCGATCGCTCCTCTCGTGCGGTGAAGGTTGCTCGCGCGTTAGACACAGTCGCAACGAGTCATTGTAATACATTGAAGCACAACGCGTTCTCTAGAGTGTTCCCCGACCCTCCAGTGATCGCGTCATCGCGTGGGCGAAGGCGTCACCGCGACTCTTTCAGCTGGCGATCGGCAGCGACGCCCCTTACACGTTGAACTGATTTCCCAGCGCTTCGTGTGGATGGGGATGTCCAACCGAGGCGCTGGTCCGCAACCGGTCGCGACGACGACAGGTACAAACCCTGGTCGCGACGGCCGCTTCAACAAGCGAATGCGCGAGTGGACCACCGGAGGCGTCAGCGCTCCCCGCATCGAGGACCCAGCAAGCGGGCTGCACTCAGGACCGCTGACTCGGTGCCAGCGGCATGCCGGAGAGAGCAGGATTCCAGGCAAGCCTCGAGGGTGACTCTTGGTCTTTCGAGGTTGGGACCAACCCGCCGCGTGATAGTATTTCTGCAGGCAGTAGAGGGAGCGATTGGTGCTTGGATTCGGGCGGGGGTCTTGCGGGCCCTCCGTCGCCATGTGGATCAGGGACGTCCCATGCGCCTGAGAGCGGCAGTCTGCGCGGACTGCTCTGATACACCCGAACCCGGCCACCGGCGCCGCACCCTCACGCCAGCGACGCAGGTCGCACGGTGCTGACCTTCACCGAACAACTTGTGCTCCTGCTGAATGACGAGGACGGCGCACCGCTGCCGATCCGGCACGATGTCGCCGCCTGCGCGCTCACCGGTGCCGTGCTGCTGGACCTGGCATTCGACTATCGGATCGATACCGACCTGGACGCACTCGTCGTCCACGACCCGACCCCCACAGGCCATCCCGTGCTTGACCGTTTGCTCGTAAGAATCGCGGACGGTAGCGAGGCGCTCGACACCAGGACCTGGATCGAGGTGCTGTCGGCCGAGGAGGGGACCGCCATCCGTGACGAGACCCAGGCGAACCTCGTGGAGCGCGGCGTCTTGACGGTGCGCAAGAGCAGGATTCCGTGGGTGCGGTCCCGGCGGTATCCGAGCCGCGACGGCAAGACCGCGACCGAGATCCGCGCGGAGATCGCAAACGTATTGGGTTCGGACGAAATTCCCGATCCCCGGGACGTCGCCCTGGTCTCACTGCTGGATGCCTGCGAGATCCTCCCGGAGATCTTCCCCCGACAAGAGATGGACGATGTCCGTCCCCGAATCGCGCAACTTCGCAAAATGGAGCTGATCGGGCGCGAAGTTGCCGGGGCGATCGCCGACATCGAGCGCCTGGTCATACAGGCGGTGCGGGCCAGGGCAGCGCAGTTCCAGAGGCTGCTGCTGGTGCTCTCCTCCGTCGGCTGCGTGGCCGCCCTCGCGATACTCCTGGCCCCAAGTGTCCCCGTCGGCGAGCAGTTTGGCGCCAACTTCCTCGTGGATCTCTGGTTCGACAACGTTTGGCGACAGTGGAGCGGCTACGTCCTTCTAGGATTGAGTGGCGCAGCCCTCCTCGCCGTCCTGCTCATGATGGTGCGACCAATCGTTCGGCTGGGTGGATACAACTGGTGGCGGCTTGCGCATGTCGTGCTCGGTATCGGCGCCCTGCTCGCTGTGTTCGTCCACACCGGCTTTCGCCTGGGGACCCATCTCAACGCGGCGCTGATGGTGTGCTTCCTGGCGGCGTTGATCTTCGGCGGACTGGCTGGCATTTGCTCCAACGCGGCGGGGCCGCTCAGAAGGATGGGAGTCTCTCCCCAGATGCGCACCATTCCGATGCGCCTGCACATCCTTGCGTTGTGTCCCCTGCCCGCCCTCCTGATCGTCCATGTGCTCGTCGTCTACCTGTATTGAAGAGGGTGCCGGATGTCGCGCAGGGCGAGCCTCTGGGTCGGTTGGATATTCGCGACGCTGGTGGCGGTCGGCGTGGTCCTGACGTGGATGACGGTGGGCGGCGACCGCAAGGTCCTGCTGGCCGGCGAGATGACCGATGCGCATCATCAGATCGAACTGGCGTGCGAGAGCTGCCACGCAGCGCCGGTGTTTGCCAGCGCGGCCGCGGCGAAGAAGGCCCTGAACAAGGCCTGCCGGAATTGCCATGAGGACGAGCTGAAAGACGGCGATGACAGCCATCCGCGCAAGAGTTTTCGGAACCCGAGGATGGCCGCCTACTGGGAGAAACTCGATGCACGATTCTGCACGAGCTGCCACGAGGAGCACCGGCCCGAGATCACCCTGACGGGCGCGGTCACTGTGGCGGCGGATTTCTGCGTGGCGTGCCACAGCGAGGGTGAACAGGACGTCCGCAAGAACCGGCCGAGCCACGCCGGCCTCACATTCGAAACCTGCGCCTCGGCAGGCTGCCACAACTACCACGACAACACAGCGCTCTACGCCGATTTCTTGGTGGACCATGCAGATCAACCCTGGCTGGTTCCAGATCCAGTGCACGTGCTGTCCGCCCGCCAGCGCTCCCAGGAACCCGCCAGCGAGGCGACGCTTGAGCGAGCCGACGCCATGGCGCCGCCCGATGCGCTCAACGAACAGGCCACGCTCGATCACTGGGCCGGCTCAGGACATGCGGCGGCGGGAGTGAACTGCGCGGCTTGCCACGCACCGGAAGTCGAGGCAGGCGCCCCGCTCTCCGACATCGAGGCCGCTTGGGTCTCGGCGCCGCCGCGCACGGTATGCCGGGACTGCCACAAGGTGGAGGCCAGGACGTTTGCGCTCGGCCGGCACGGCATGCGCCAGCATCCCGAAGTCTCAGGGCCGCGCGATGCGACGGGCAGTGCGGTCGGCGACGTGCTGCCCGAGGCGATCATGGCCTGGCTTTCGGACGCGCCCCACCCCGCGCACATGACCGTGCGCGAAGCGCGCGTGCCGATGCGGGGCGCGGCGGCCGACCAGTCGCTCGACTGCGGGACCTGCCACCAACCCCACGCGGTCGATACCAAGCGGGCCGCAGTGGAGGCTTGCACCTCCTGCCATGACGACCTCCACAGCCGCGCCTATGTCGGTAGCCCCCACCATGCGCTCTGGCTGGCCGAAGTCTCCGGAGATGCGGCGGCGGGCACTGGCGTGAGTTGCGCCACCTGTCACATGTTCAAGGCCAAGCGCCGCGGAAGGATCGTCACGAGTCACAACCAGAACGATGGTCTTCGGCCCAACGAGAAGATGATCCGACCCGTGTGCCTCGATTGCCATGGCCTCGGTTTCGCGATCGACGCGCTCGCGGACGACGACCTCGTGGCGGGAAACTTCAGGGGAAGGCCGACAAACCATGTAGAAAGCATCGAATGGGCGGTGCGGCACGCGGCGTCGGCCGACCGGGATGAAGATCGTTAGGCGCCCGGCTGCGAACCCTTGGCAGCACGGGAAGGAAGGAGAAGCCCGATGAACCCGATATCACGCAAGCTGGCAACGCTGGCCGTCGGTGTGGCGACGGCAATGTCGGCGGCAAGTGCGGCTGCGGACGAAGTCCCGTACTCACGGGTGGCTGACATGTTGTATCAGGTGATGTCCGCTGATCGCGAGGCGTACACGAGGATGGTGGTTCAGCGCCTGACCGTCGACGAAGAGGTCATCACCGCGTCCGAGCACTTCGAGGATGACGTGGCCCTGCCACTTCCCGCACAGATGTTCCGCTTCGGTGCGGAACTGGTGGCCGACGAGTCCGAGGACTTCTCATACGCGCTCCTCTCCCTCGACCCCATCAACAAGAAGAACGGTCCGGGAACGGACCTCGAGCGGGAAGGCCTGGAATTCGTCGTCGACAATCCTGGCGAGAACTTCTACGGGGAAGAAGAACTGGGCGGCGAACGCTACTTCGCGGCCGTCTACCCCGACTACGCCGTCAGCGAGGCCTGCGCCATCTGCCACAACGAGCACAAGGACTCACCGCGGACCGACATCGAGGTCGGGGACGTGATGGGCGGTGTCGTGATCCGCATGCTGATGGACTGACGCGCAGTCAGGCCCGGCCGGAATCGCCTCCAGGACGATGTCGGGCTGCGATGCATTGAGGGGTTCCGGCGACGGGGCGGGTCCGCCGCCATCTTGCGGTGCGCGCTGCAGCGGGCGTGGACGAGCCCCGGACCCACCCCGTCCGAAGTGGGAAGCCGTGCCGCACCCGGCGTGAGTCGGGGAACTGATCAACCTTACAATGTGCAGGCGGCCCGCGAATCAGCCTATCGGCGTGGTTCACCGGGTCTGCCGGCTCTCCATCATGCACGGTGGGCGAGGGAGCGCCCGGCGGAGGCCGCCTGTCCAGTCAATCAGGCGAACTCGATGTCTTCCGTCGGCACGGAGACGCAAACCAGGCAGCTCCCCTCTTCCACCGTAGCCTCTGGCTGTGTGAGCGCGCTGAACGACCCCGTCAGTACGGGTGCCGCGCAGGTGCCGCAGTTGCCGGCACGGCAGCCCGACGGCAGGAACACGCCGTGCGCCTCGGCAAGCTCGAGGATGGTTCCCGATTCCGGCGTCCACCGCAGGGTCTTGCCGGCGCTGCGGAACGAGACCTGGCGTGGCGCCGCGTCCGCGAGATCGGCGGTTCCTGCACCGACCTCCTGGACGGATTCCGAGGTAAAGGCCTCGTAATGGATCGACGTGCGTGGAACCTTCCAGTCCTGCAGCTGCGTCATCACGGAGGCCATCATCGCCGGAGGTCCGCACACGTAAAACTCGTAATTCGATGACGGCAGCCAACGCTTGAGGATGTCCGTCGTCACGAACCCCTCCGCTTCGAACGGCCCCAGGTTCTCCGGACCAGACCCAATGCTGTAGCAGGTCACGAAGTGAAACGACGGCCGCCTGGCCCACAGCTGCAGCTGGTCCACTGCGATCCGGTCCTGCCGCGTCTTGACGCCGTGAAACAACCAGGCTTCACGTTCGGGTTCGTGCTGGTGCAGATGTTCCAGCATGGAGAGGAACGGCGTAATGCCGATGCCGCCGGCAATGAAAACGGCGGGCCGCCCGTCCGAAAGGTCCAGGGTGAAATGGCCGGACGGAGGTGCGACCTCCACGACGCTTCCTTCGGAGACCCTTTCGTGGAAGTACGAGGAGACTTCCCCGTGGGACGTACCCTCCGGGGCGTCATCCGGCGGCGGCAGGCGCTTGATCGTCACCCGGTAGTCGCGCACGGGTGCGTGGGCCTGCGACAGGGAATAGCAGCGGACCGAGGGCTCTCGGTCCGCGTCGTGATGGAACCGGAACGTCAGGAACTGACCGGGACGGAATCCCGGTAGCGGCTGGCCGTCGTGAGGGCGGAGATAGAACGATGCGACGTCGTGTGTCTCGCGTTCCCTGCGCGTGACGCGGAGCTTCCGGAAGCCCTTCCAGCTTGTACTTTGCAGCCGACTCTCCACGATCGCTGCCTCGCGCTTGGCGAGAACGTCCGCGAGGGCCGTGTAACGCTCGATATCGATCGCGAGTCGCCGTCTTCGCCAACGCATGCGCGCCCAGGCGTCGAATGCCATGAAGAACGCTGTCGCCACCGCGACGAGAATGACGATTGACGAAAGCCAGATTTCCACGTGACTTTGCCTACGGGTTGGCTTTCCTGCTCAGTCGCATCATCCGACCAACGCCATTGGTCTCCGGCGCCGATTCACCGAAACCGCCGCCAACGTCGCAACATCGTAATCGATTCCACCCGTTCCACGCAGGAGTTGCATGGCGGTGCCGCCGCAACAACGCGCCGACGCGAATGGCACTTGCGAGCGCGGGCGCCAACCTGCAGCGATGCCCGCCACTGGGTACGGTCACTTCGGATGGCGGACTCGACCGTTTGCCCGCCGCAAGCAGGCGCGAAACCTGGCGGTCGTCGAAACGCCCACATTCCAAGCTTCTCGCCACCCGGCCAACAAAGAACGTCGCTGCGGGACTACTCATTGGACGAAGGGCTGGAGCGCAGTTCCCCGCCTTCGCGCATCAGCCGTTCGTCGGCGTGCACGAAATGGTACTCGTGGCAGGTCACGCAACGCGCAAGGCCGGCAGGCTCTTGATGACAGGTCGCGCAGATTTCACGCGGCATGAGCGAAAAGCCGGCGGCGCCCTGCGCCACGTAGTCTGTGGCGGCCAGCTTGTGACAGAAGACGCAGCCATGGTCGGCCACAGCCTGACGATGCGACAAGTGCGAGAAACGCTTCAAGTGCCGATGTGGCTCCGTCCTCGCCGGAGACCCCTGGGAGGCTCCGTCATCCAAGATAAGTTTGGATAGAGCGAGAAAGTCTGCCTGGGCGGACTGGCCCGGAGAGTCGATGATGCCCGACTCGTGGCACGCCAGGCAGGTCGGCACTCCGCCAACCGACATTTCCCCCCGTTCGTTGGTGTCATGGCAGGCAATGCAGTTCGCCGGCGGGCGGATTCCTTCCTGCGCCACGGTCAGGAAATGACTGCCGAAATGCGTTCGGTGGTTGAACGACGCCTGCAACGTCGACCGATAGGGATAGCCGTCCAGCGGCGGATGCCCCGAAAACCCGTCGAAAGCATCGGCGTGGCAGACCTGGCACTGTGAATCCGTCATGGCGGTGGAGGCGAAGGCGCGGCCCCGGTGATCGCGGTGACAGACCATGCAGGCAATTGGGGACTGCGGTTGCGATCCTCCCGCCTGTTGCCCGCGATCACGATCCGGAAGCAACGCAGCAGCAAGACGGACTTCTGCGGACGGCCAGCGATCCTCCGACCATACGATGCGAGCCGAACTCTCCGTCAGACCGTCCGCCGTCCGGTCAACGGACCGGGTTCCGTGCACGGCGAGTGCCGAGTCAAATGCGTGACAGACGAGGCATTTCTCGGAGTTCGCGAGATGCCGCTCCGGATGGAAGAGACCGGCGCTGGCCACGCGGGAGATCCAGCCCAGGGATGGATCGGCCACGTTCGCGTGACACTTCCCGCAATCGTCCTCGAACGCCGCGTGCGGTGCCGTGAGAGGTCCCGGCGAAACCCCTCCCAGGGTCGATAGCATCAGCAGTGATACACCCACTGCTGACAAGGCAGCGAGCCGCCAAGTGGTCCTCAGCCGGCGCGGCAGCGTCGCGCGGGGAAGGCAGGGCGTCGGGGGAAAACAGCACGCTCCGTTGGGCAGCGGTCCCTTCTCGCACGGACCGCCAGCGTCCAGCGGTCGCGCGCACTCCCATCGGTCGCCCTGATTCTCCGGCCGGCATTCCGGGCGCGCGGAACACCGTCCCGATGCCTCCGGTCCAAACCGGCACGGAGCGCCTTCGCGCCCGCATTCCCAGTCCTGCTGGCGACGTGCGTGAGCAGCCTCTGGATCCCTGAGCACGCTCATCCACCGAAGGCGTGCACGAAGACGATGTGAAACACGATCAGCACGACGGACGCCGCCGACGCCGGGACGTGGACGAATAGCCAAGCCTGCTCCAGCCAATGAATCGCCCAACGCTCATCGAGCTGATCTTTCTCGACCAGAAGACTTCGTATGCGGACGAAGGGGGCGGTTTCTCGAACGTCCGCCCCGGCGTGGTCCAGCTCCCTCAACATTCCTGCCAGCGGGCGCCCGGAACCGATCCAGTGACCCCACAGATGGGACGGGCCGGATAGAAGCGGGAGCACGGCGCGGGCGTAAAGGGCAGCCACGGCCGGAGGACAGCCGAGATCAATGAGATCGTGAAACGCGGCATCGACCTCGGCCGCGATCGATGCGCGCCTTCGCGTTACCTGGTGATGGGGGATCGGGTCCCACTGCCGGCGGCGATTGGCGCAGAAGTGCTGCACCATCAGCCCCGCAACACCCGACCCCAGGGCAAGCGCGAATAGTGTCCACAGCAGGCGATAGAACCAGCCGTCCGGGAAATCGCCGGCGTGAACGGCGAACACCACGACGGCGATCCATCCCACGTAGACGTGAATTCGAACAGATACCGAGGCGGGTGCTTGCGACCGGGCTCGGTACAGTCCCTGTGCGCAAAGGAGAAGCACGGTCAGAAACAGGAGCCAGCCGCTCCAATGGGCGGTCGGCAACAGAGCGACATCTCCGAGATGTCGAAGCGTCACCACAGCGGCCGCAAAAACGACAACCGCGAGACCACCGCCGACAAACCGCGACGTCACCACTGCACTACCGGAACAATCGCCAACCGAGCCGCCCCCCGGCGAATATCTGCGGTGGCACGCGAGGCCGTCGTCCGCCTGAATCCGTCGGACCAACCGGCACGACAGTGAACTTTCTCACGCTCACCGAACGGGCGGGCACAGACATGGTCCGCCCCGCCTCCCCGACCGCGACCGCATGTGCCGCTGTCTGGGTTCGATGTGTCCACCTGACCTGCGTCGCTTCCGTGCATCATCGGCCGCTCATCATCGTACGGCGATGTGATTGCGCATGTCACATCTTAGGCAAAGCGCTTCCGGGGCGGCGCTTTCACCGCCTCACGACCGGGCCATCTGTCGGCCCGAAAACTTGGCAATGCCCATTGCCTGACCGTACTGCGCGCACCCGTTGGCAGTGCCGGAACCCTTGCAGCGATCCCGCCAGCATGAACCGCCGGCTTCCATTGCTGTCAGGCTCGACGCAGAGCTCCCTCCACCAAGGCGAAACGGTGCGCCGCCAACAACTCTGAACCCCGGAAAGCACGGAACGGGAGCCGCAAACAATCGCTCGTATCCGTGCAACTTGCCCTGGGTTCACTACGGGTGAACGGGGTGCAGCAAGTTGGTACTGTTCGCGCCACAGAAATCGCGAAGGAGTGGAGCCATGGCGAGTCACGCGACCGGAGATGGAGGCATTCCGCCAAGAGATGCGGCGGAGCGGGGACTGAAACGGGTCATGACCCTGGGCGGCGCGTACGGAACCCGCAACTACACCGTCAGGGACCTACGCGACCAGAAGGGAAAGCGTGTGCTCGTCGAGACGCTGCCATTCTCCCCGGAGGAGGCGGCGGCCGCCGAGAAGGCCGGAGTCGACACCATGAAGGTGCGTTTCGATCCCGGGCAACCCGATCTCGCGGCAGCGATCCGGCAGGCTGCGCCCAACACGTTCATGGCGTTCTCCGTTCCGCTGGTCGCAGCCGCAAGCGAGACGGAGGCAGTGCGCCTCGGCTATCAGGCCATGGCGATCGGGGCCGACGCGATCATGTGCCAATGGAGTCCCAGTTTCGTGGCGGCAGCGGCCGACGCCGGCATTCCAATCCAGGGGCACGCGGGTCTCGTTCCGCGGAAGAGCACCTGGACTGGAGGCCTCCGAGCGGTCGGCAAGAACCTCGACGAGGCGATGTGGGTCTACCAGGAAATCAAGGCCCTTGAGAACGCCGGCGCCTACGCGGTCGAGGTTGAGGTGATTCCCGCCGAGCTCCTGGTCGAGATCAGCAAGCGCACCAAGCTCCTCACCTCGTCGATCGGCGCGGGCAGCGGCGGCGACATCCAATTCCTGTTCGCCGAAGACATCCTCGGCAACAATCCCCCGCCCTATCCCCGGCACTCGAAGCAGTATCGTCACCTCTACAAGATGAAGGAGGAAATGCAGGCGGAGCGGGTGGCCGGCTTCCAGGAGTTCGTTGCGGACGTCCGCGAGGGCCGCTTCCCCGGCCCGGAGCACATCATCACCGCTTCGGACAACCTGATCGGCGCCTTCGTGAAGGCTGTGGAGAACGGCAGGGGCTAGCATCCAGGCCCCTGTCGCATGACGCGTCGGGGTTGCGCACAGGCTTCCTCCAGAAAGGCAGGCCGGGCCCACAAACATCGGGCCAGACCCGGCAGTTCACTGAGGCGAGGTCCTGAACCGACCGACGGTCGCCTTGCGGGGCACGGAACTGAAGTTCGTGACGTCAGCTCTGTCGCTGAGTGGCCCTCACCGCTTCAGGGTCGGAAGGGCGTCAGCCTAGACTGACCGGTCAAGTCCTCCACCTGTCGCACTCACAGCAGAAACATCCGGTACACCGGATTCTCTGTCTCCTCCCGGTACTCGTATCCCACCTCTTTCAGAAATGACTGGAAATCGCCGCGTTCGGCAGACGGCACCTGGAGGCCGATCAGGACCCGTCCGAAGGCCGCACCGTGGTTGCGATAGTGGAACATCGTGATGTTCCACGGCTTGGCGCCCATCCTGCTCAGGAAGAGCAGCAGCGCGCCCGGACGCTCCGGGAAGTTGAAGCGGTACAGCACTTCGTTGAGCTCCCCGGGTCCGTGCCCGCCCACCATGTAGCGCACGTGGACCTTGGCCATCTCGTTGTCGGTCAGATCGAGAACCGGGTAGCCGTTGCCCTCCAGCCCATCCACGAGAGCCTGCTTGTCGGCGGCCGAATCACTGACCTCCAAGCCCACGAAGATGTGTGCGTTCGTTCCGCCGACATACCGGTAGTTGAACTCAGTGATCGAACGGTCGCCGATCTGCTCGCAGAACCTGAGCAGGCTTCCCGGGTGCTCCGGGATGGTTACCGCCAGCAATCGTTCGCGGTTCTCGCCAAGCTCGGCTCGCTGGGCAATGTGGCGCAGGCGGTCGAAGTTCACGTTCGCGCCGCTCACGATCGCCGCGAACCGGCCGCCGTTCACGCCCTCGCGTTCGATGTACCGCTTCAGTCCGGCCACGGCGAGCGCACCGGCCGGTTCGGCGATCGCGCGGGTGTCCTCGAAGATGTCCCTGATCGCTGCACAAATCTCATCGGTGGAGACAAGCACGACCTCGTCGACGCATTCGCGCGCAACCCGGAAGGGCTCCTCCCCCACCTGCCTGACCGCCACGCCATCGGCAAAGATCCCGACGCGCTCCAGGACCACCCGCTCGCCGGCCGCGAGGGCCGCATGCAGCGTTGGAGAATCATGCGGCTCGACACCGATGACACGTGTCTCCGGCCATAGCGACTTGATGTAGGCGGAGATGCCGGCGATCAGTCCGCCGCCTCCCACCTCGACGAAGATCGCGTCGAACGGATCGCCCTGCTGGCGGACGATCTCCATGCCCACCGTGCCCTGGCCGGCAATGATGTGCTCGTCGTCGAACGGGGATACGAGGATCATCCCGCGCTCGGTCGCCAGGACTTCAGCCCGTTCCCTGGCGCTGTCGTACGCTTCGCCGGCGAGCAGCACTTCGGCGCCGAGTCTCTCCACCGCTTCCACCTTGATGCGCGGAGCAGTCTCCGGCATGACGATGAGCGCGCGAATGCCGAGCTTCCGCGCAGCCAGCGCGACGCCCTGCGCATGGTTGCCGGCTGACGCCGCGATGACCCCTTGCGCCCGCTCATCCGCAGTCAGGGATGCGAGCTTGTTGTGGGCACCCCGGATCTTGAAGGAGAAGACCGGCTGGAGATCCTCGCGCTTGAGCCACACCTCGCTCCCGAGCTTGGACGACAGTTTGGGCGCCAACTCGAGCGGCGTCTCACGGGCCGCGTCGTAGACACGGGCCCTCAGGATCTTGGTGACGTAGTCATGCGGCATGAGGGGTCTCTCGGCGACGGATGATCAAGGGCGCCGAATAGTTGGCGGGGGCGCGCGACTTATTGCGGGGACGGTGCAACGGGTGCCAGATTTGACCAAATAGGGCGACGAGAAGCGCGCGGTACCGTGGCCCAAACAGGAATCCGTGACTCCGTCAGGCGTATGGGCGTCGTGAGCCTGTGTCGGCTTTCCGTCGGTTCCTACTGTGCTGTCGGGCCGGGTGCACTACGTCGTGCCCTGCCCTTCCGTGCGTGTCCGATTCCCGATGGGATGCGATCACATCCATAAGGGTCACTCGCCATCACGAAGCCAAGTCGTGTGCAACCGGCTGACCTAGCCGCAGTCGTTGAGGCCAATCATCACGCGCACCGTGAGCATGCAGCTAAGCGATGGATTGCGCGATCAGGTTGACAAGCCGACCTGCGAACTGATCAGACGGTTTCGGTGCTTGATGCGAGGAAGCTATCGCCTGTCAGCCTAAAGGCCAGAAAGCGCCGCTATCGGCCTGCATCCGGCCGAGGACGGTGATCGGCTTTCCTTTGATTGCGAAGGAATCAAATGGCGCCTCCTTCATCCGGCAGCCGGCAAGAAATTCCCCTACCGGTTCAGCCGCTCAAGCTCTCAGTACTCACCAACTTGGGTCAGTGCATTGGGCATTGAAGTGAATGTCGAGTGATTCTCCTCACCATGCAAAGAGAATCTGCTTGCGCAATGGTGAGAACGGCGCTACCTTCTCCTCATAATATGAGGAGAACCATGTACATCTGGGAGCAACAGGACTGGCCCCGCCTCACTTGGAACAGCAAGGGGCTGCTTGAGCCGCTTGCAGCCGCGCGCCTGAAGCAAGGCCGGCTTCTCGGAAGAATGGCAAGCCTCGACTTCGACTTGAAGCTCGAAGCGCAGCTCGTCGCGCTCACGGAAGACGTCGTCAAGAGTTCGGAGATCGAAGGTGAGATCCTGGACCGGGACAGCGTGCGATCGTCGCTAGCGCGCCGCCTCGGCCTGCCCGCGGCGGCAATCGCGCCGGCGGACCGGCGGACCGAAGGCGTCGTCGAAATGATGCTCGACGCTACGGAGAACTACGAGGCACAGCCGACGCCCGAAAGGTTGTTCGGCTGGCAGGCGGCGCTGTTTCCGACCGGCTATTCGGGAATGTACAGGGTCAAGACAGGTGCGTGGCGCGACGACGCGGAAGGGCCGATGCAGGTTCTGTCCGGGCCAATCGGTCGTCAGCGAGTGCATTATCAGGCTCCGCCGGCCCCGCGGCTCGACGCCGAGATGCAGGCGTTCCTTGAATGGTTCAAGTTTCGGGACGGACCCGAAGGCCTGTTACGCGCAGGCTTGGCACACCTATGGTTCGTGACCATCCACCCGTTCGACGACGGTAACGGTCGCATCGCGCGCGCGATCGCCGATCAGGCGCTGGCCCAGTCGGAGGAGTCAGGACAGCGCTTCTACAGCATGTCGAGTCAAATTCGGAAGGAACGGTCCAGCTATTACGACGCGCTCGAAAGCGCGCAGAAAGGCACGCTCAACGTCACCGACTGGCTGGTCTGGTTCCTCAACTGTTTTTCGCGAGCGATCGATGGCGCCGAGTCGGCTTGCGCCGACGTTCTGCGCAAGGCCGGCTTCTGGCAACGCTACGCCCGCGAGCCCTTCACCAAGCGGCAGAAGGCAGTGCTCAACAGGTTTCTCGATGGATTTGAAGGCAAGCTGACGGCAAGGAAATGGGCATCGATCGGCAAGTGCTCGATTCCGACGGCGCAACGCGACATCAATGAACTGCTCGAGCGCGGAATCCTTCGCCGCAATCCGGGAGGCAGCAAGAACACGAGCTATGACGTGGTGATGACGGCATGAGCTTGTTCGCCAACTGCAGATCGTTGAGCACGGCCGGACGATGATCCCCCCTGCTTCGGTTCCTCGCACCGTCATGATTGCGGACTCGGTTCGGTTCTCCCCGACGCTTCACCCGCTGATGACGAACGCCCACGCCAACCTCCGTGACACGCACTAGCCTGAACTCTCTGCTGCCCACGAACGGTGGACACGTTTAGTCTGGCACGGCTACACCAACTCGCCAGGGCTCACATTGGCAAGATTTTCGTTCTGAACAGTCTTCAGCCCTATCCCCCGACAAACGTCAGGCTGGACCCTGCGGAGCCGATTGATCGCGGAGACGACATGTCCAAAGCACAAGTAATCCACGAGCTTGGGCCCCCTAACGCAATGCGGTGGGAGGACTGGCCGGTGCCTGGGCCCGGCGCTGGCGAGGTACGTCTGCGGCACACGGCGATCGGCCTGAACTTCGCGGACACCTATCATCGCGCCGGGATTTCGCATCCCTGGCCGGTACCGCCCTGCCCGGTGGTGATCGGGTTCGAGGGGGTTGGAATCGTCGAAGGCGTGGGGGAAGGTGTCACCGAGTTCCGTAACGGCGATCGCGTGGCCTATTGCATCCCGCCGCTGGGCAGTTACTCGGAGATCCGCAACTATCCCGCCGACAAGCTCCTGCACCTACCCGACGGGCTCGGTGACCGCGAAGTGGCGGCACTGCTGCTGAAGGGCATTACCGCACAGTATCTCCTGCACCGGACGTATGCCGTGCAACCGGGCGACACAATCCTGGTCCATGCGGCTGCGGGTGGAATGGGGCTGATCCTTTGCCAGTGGGCCAAGGCGCTCGGTGCGACCATCGTGGGCACCGTCAGCACCGGGGAGAAAGCCGAGGTCGCCCGCGCGGCCGGATGCGATCACCCGGTCGTTCGGTCGCAGCAGAGCTTCGTCGACGTGGTCCGCGATGTGACGGACGGCGAGGGCTGCGCCGTGGTCTACGAAGCCATCGGCAAGGACACCTTGCAGCAGTCCCTCGACAGCTTGCGGCCCATGGGCGTGTGCGCTGCCTATGGCCATGTCTCCGGCCCGCCCGATCCGGTGGACATCATCCAGGACCTCGGCCGCCGGGGCTCGCTCTTCATCACCAGACCGGCGATCATGCACTATGTCGCCAAGCGTGGTGACCTCGAGCGGACCGCGCGCGAGCTGTTCAAGGCGATTGCCGACGGGGTGCTGGATGCGAACGTCAACTACGAATACGCGCTCAAGGATGCAGTCAAGGCGCATGAAGCCATCGAGTCCGGCACGACCCGGGGCGCTACGGTGCTGATCCCATGAACCTGACTGGCATCAAGGCGCTGACGTTCGACACCGGTGGCACCCTGCTCGACTGGCACAGCCGATTTCGCGACGCCTTTGCCGAAGCCGGCCAACGCCGCGGCATCGAGCGTGACTGGGCGCAGTTGGCCAATAACCTTCGGCGACGGTCACTGGCGGCCATGCTCGACCAGGGACGCGACGGGCCGCCCACCCACAATATCGACGACGCCCACCGGTTTTGCCTTGACGCACTTTGTGCTGAAGAAGAAGGACTCGAAGGGTTCGACGCCGAGGACCGGCATGGGATCGCCTGGAAAGCGCCACACCGCTTCACCACCTGGCCTGACGTTCGCGAGGGTCTTCGGACCCTCCGTGGGACCCACATCGTCGTGTCCTTCACGATCCTGTCCTACCGGCTGATCATCGATACGGCGCGCTGCAACGGGTTGAGCTGGGACGCCGTCCTCTCTTGCGAGGGACTCGGTGTCTACAAGCTCCTGCCCGAAGCCTATCGCCGGGCGGCCGCACGGCTGCAGTTGACACCAGACCAATGCCTGATGGTCGCCAGCCACCCCTACGATCTGGATGCGGCGCGCTCGGTCGGCTTCAGCACGGCGCTCATCCGAAGACCTGACGAGTGGGGTCAGGATTCAGGGGATGCGCCCCCGCGTGGGCAATCGGGCCCATACGACTTGGAGCTGGATGACTTGCTCGAACTCGCCCGCGTCGCCTCCGAGACATGACCGGGCGGTAACACGCTGGCCCTGAACGTGCTTCCGGCCATACGGGCAGGTCGCGCTCCCGCCGTCATTCCCTAGGTCGTCAGTGGGCGCGCCTGATGCGCCCTGTGCACGTCACTCGCAGGCGAAATACGCGAACGAGAGCGAGTCGTCCGCGCCGGCAGTGCAAGTGGCGCCGTCCGGGCCTGGACGACTTACCAGAGCGAACGCACCGTTCGGCAACTCGTACTCACAGACCAACTCGCCTTGACGGACGTACAGCTTCGGCAACCCCACCGTCCGCTCACCTTCGCCGCGACGGATCTTCAGGCCCCAGTCCGCCTCCGCGCCCGCTGCGAGTTGGCCGTCGGAATAGTGGAACCGATACAGGATCTGGCCCGGGCAGTCGATTCGGGTGGCCGCCTCGGCCGCGGAAACGGCCGCCGCAACCATCCCGGCTGTGATCAACGCAAACGGAAAGGCGCGCCGAACCCGGTCATTCATCAAGAAGCTCCACGTTTGTCATACGGTACAGGGACCCCTCGACCGTTTCGTCGGCAATGTCGAAAAGCCCCTCGACCACGACGGCACGGAGCAAGAACCCGATTGGCTCGTCACTGGTCAGCTCAATCAGACTTTCCCGTGTAATCGGCAAGCAGAACGGACAGTGGGGCGACGTCTCCATCAGGAACTGACGGTCGCCAGACGTGCTTAACGGCAGCAGAAATCCGACCGCCTTGACGGTCTCACCCTCCTGCTCCAACAGATCCTCGGGAACCACCGTGCGTGCGCGATCGCCCTCGAATTGGACTTCCGCCTCTCCAAGTGATCGCCAGGAGAGGGCGTCCTCGACATCAGGCACTGGAAAGAGATTACTTTGGTCTTGCTGAGCGAGCGTCGAGCGGGACGCCATCACGGTTACCGCACATGCAAGAACCGCCGTCAGCCAACCTCGAAGCTTCATCTGTCAACCTTTCCAAAAATTGCACCAAGAAGATGCTGGAGACCGGTGACAATCGCGGTCTCCAGCATCAGTGCATCCTCAGTAAGCGGCGATCGGGTTACCCGGAGCACCAGTGGCGCCCACGAGCTTGAGCGGCGCCCACGAGAACAGGAACTCGTACGCCTGGTCTTCGCCCAGCTGCTTGAGATCGAGGTTCTCGAACAGGTAGATCCCGCGGCGCACCGACAGGTTCATGTGGCAGTACGCCCAGTCCTTGACCTCGGCAAACGGCGTCGGCCAGTCGCCTTGTCCGGCGAAGTCGTACGGCTCGATGCCCCAGTTGTCGGCACCGAGCATCGCGATCTTCTTGCCCGCGAGGTGGTCGCAGACGTCGGGGGCGATCCCAGGGCCGCCCGCGTTGAAGGCCGCGTTGTTGGCCATCGCTTCGCCGGTGGGGACGTTGTGGTTGTCCCGCCAGATGTCGTTCCACCCGGTCCGGACAAGCACCACGTCGCCCTGGCTGGCGTCTGCTATACCCTGCGCGGCCAGCGCCGCGTTGTAGTCATCCATGGTGATCGGGTAGCCGATCGGCAGGTTCCCGCCCTTCAACGCCACGAGATCAATCAGGATGCCGCGCGTGAAGAAGGACCCGACGTTCTCGGTGCCGTTCTTCTTGAGGCCGTACGGTCCGCCGACGTCCTCTAGGCGGGCCCCGTTGTAGAGGTAGTTGCCGTCTTTCCAGCCGTCCTGTCCCTCGACCTTGATCATGGGGTGGGCGAGCGAGTCGAACTGCGTGCCGACCTGACCGATGTTGGCCGTCATCAGTTCGTCCATGAACGTTTGACGGTAGCCGTCACCCGACCAGGCCAGATCGTGCGTGGGAACACCACCGCCTGGGATCGTAAGGGACAGCACACGACCGGGGAACAACGGCGTGGTGTTGTGGTAGGGCATGCCCAAAGTGGCGACCCGTCCGGTCTTGACCAGCGCGGCAGCTGACATGCGCTTCTCGGGCGTGATCCAGTTCGTAGCGCCCGCTTCGTCGTCGGCTCCGAACTCACTGGGCCACCAGTTTTCGTCAACCGGATTGTTACCGGCGTGAGCCGACGCCACCAGCATGAATGCTGCCGCGATCGGCAACAATGCTTGAAGTTTCATGTGATTTCCTCCATCCGGGGTCCGTCGGAACCATCCAACGGAAGTATCCAGAACTGTAACCATATTACTATTGTCAAAAAGGAGTTCGAAATCCGGACGAAGCTGAAAAATTCTTGTGCAAACATTCGTACATCTTCTTGATACGGTTCCCATAACTGACCTGCCGCAACACGCCGCCTGACGGCGGCGCGCAGGACCTCCTCGTCACGCCTCTGCGCATTCGTGACCGCGACCGGCCCGGACGCGGCCCTCGACACCCGCCTGGGCGCCGGCCTGATCAATCTGTGAAGACGGAGGTTCCGGTACGGGACTCGTCCGCTGCGTGCGGCTCCCAGGAGCGCGATCGACCCGCAGTACGGCGAGCAGGACACACCATCCAGGCCCCAGACGCGGCCATGCGCAACAGACACCGGGTCACGCCAGTCGTCCCTACAGATTCTTAGCTTCAGGCTCGGTCGCGCCGTCCGTCCGCGGGCAGCGGCAACCTGAATGGGTTCACCCACTCCTTCGACGTCGAGCGGCGCGAATGGATCCTCCGAGAACACGTCCGCTTCCAGATGCCCAGCGCGAAATCACCCGCCGTCGTCGTGACTGGTGCCAAAGGATGTCGCGGTGAGATCGTTCGTCCCGGACTGAAGAATTAGGGGCTCTTTTGCCAAACTAGCCGAGCCGAACACGCTAGAGGTCCGGACATGATTGCCAAAGAGCGCAAGAGCAGCGCCGAAGAACGGTCGAACGACATCAATTCGTGGGTGTTCGACAAGAAGCTGCAGACGTGGCGGAACGTGCGCACTGGCGAGCTTGAGGGTCCGAACTCACCCTGGAACGAGGTGTGACGCCACTTCAGGAAAACCGGTGACCAGTCCAAGCTGCGGGAATTGGGCATCGTCAGCTAGCCGCTGATTTCGCAGCTTCGCGATAGGTAGTTGGGCGTATAAGCCCCAAGAAATTCGCGTTGTCAGCGATCGATGGGGCGGTCACGGTCGCCCACGGCAGGTCTGGCGCGCCGGCTACGTCACCTCGAAATCCGCCTGATCCAGCAGCCGCAGCGAAGCCCGAGCCACCGAAGGCCGGAACGGATCAGCACGGCAGATTACGAATGGACCAGCGTGCGCATGACCGGGCTCCGTACAGGGTACCCGTACGCCAAAATCGGGCCGATCAGGAAGTTCTTCGGGCGCCCGTCAAACGATAGAAATAGCGCCCCGTCCAGACTCCATCCCCGATCAGTTCGAACGTCCCTTCCAGTATGATCGGCTCCAATTGCATCCCGATCGACTCCACCGCTTCGACCTCGACCACGGTCTCCGGCCCGCCCGGCAGGCAGAACGGACACGAAGGCGAGATCAGACTCAGCAGGATCCGATGCCCCGAACTGTCCAGCGGGATGTTGAAGCCGACAATCTTGACCTGGGTCCCCGCTAGAGCCCGCACTTCTGGCGGGAACATCGGACGCAGTTCGTCAAACCGCTCGTCGTAACCCAGCGTGCTCGTGATCAACAGGTCCCACGAGACGGCATCTTCAATCTCTGGCAATGCAGGTGTAATGCCGAGCTCAAGCGCCTCTCGGTAGTCCATGCGCTCGTGCGGCTCTTCGCCAATCGCCGCGTCTGCGCCTTCGGCCGTCACCGCCGCCGCATCCTGCTCGTAGTCCTGGCCGTAATCCTGCGCAGTGGCCCACATCGCCCAGCCGATCACCACCGCCGCCGCGACAGCCCCTGGGAAAGCCCGACAAGTCTGCATGTTTGTCTCCCTCGCGCCGGCGCCTTAGCCGCCGGACAACACACGAGGAATATCGATTCCGGCGGCCCGAATGGCAGACGGAAGCGCTGCCAGGACGCCGAGCCCGAGCACCGTCAGAACCAGTACGATTTCCCCGTCGGCCCAAGCGAACGACACCAGGATCTGGCTGTATTCCCACAACCACAGGCTTGCGCCCCAAGCCACGCCGTGGGCGAGAACCAGCCCCAGTGCTATACCGGCAACAGTCAATATAAGACTCTCGACCACGATCTGCCAGAACAGACGGCGTTGCGTGGCCCCCAGCACCCGCATGACCGCGAGGTCTGCACGCCGCTCCTCGAGGGCTTGGAAGAGGGCGGTAAACAGGCCGACTACGGCCCCGATTACCAGAACCACCGCGAACGCACGCACCACGTCGGCACCAAATCCCAGCAACCGCAACAGCCGCTGGATCTCGTACGCCGGGCGTGCCGCTTGCATCACCGTGGACTGGTTGATCTCACGAGGCAGCGCCACTGCCGCCATCGGCGTGGAGAATTCGACCAGGAACGCCGTGATCTCAGGCGCCCGGAGTTCCACATCGTCCGCGTGATCGGCGTGATCTTCGTCGTCCGCATGGTCGTCGTGATCCGCGTCATCCGCGTGGTCGTCGTGGTCCGCTTCATCTGCATGGTCGTCGTGATGTGCGTCGTCGGCGTGATCGTCGTGGTCCGCCTCATCTGCATGATCGTCGTGATGCGCGTCGTCCGCGTGGTCGTCGTGATCGTCGTGATGCCCCTCGTCCACATGATCATCGTGATCATGATCGTGATAGGGATCCATTTCGTGCACGATCTGAACTGTCGCCGCCGACGTAAACACGAGACGATCAACGACGCTCCCGGTGGGAGCCAGCACGCCTACCACGTCGTACGGAAAATCGTCGTGGGTCGGCCCGCCGGCCTCGCTGAGCCCGTGTTCCCCGACGAAGCGGTCGCCCAGTCCCAAGCCCGTCTGCGCGGCCGAAACTGCCCCAAAGACGGCTTCCAGCGGCGCGTCCCACAGCCGGCCTTCGGCCAGCTCCGCTCCGTACAGATCGATGTAGCTTGTATCCGTGCCAACGATCCGGAATCCCCGGAACCCGTCCCCCAGCGCCATCGGGATGACCTGCTTGATCATCGAGTGCTGCTCGAGAAACTGGACCTCTTCCGCGGGGACATTGCCGACCGGCGCGTCGACATGGAACACCGTCGAGAGCACCAGCTGCATAGGGCTGCCCTTCGCGCCGACCACCATGTCGACGGCGTCGGCGTCCGCGGTGAGCCGCTGCTCGAACTGCTGCAGCGAAATCATCAGCAGGGCAATGGTCGCAGTCCCAATGCCGAGCAGCGCGACGTTCAGCGCGGCTCCCAGCGGCCGGAACCGAATCCAGGCCCATGCCAGGCCCCAGGTGCTCATGGGCTCCCCCCTTCGCCGATGACCAGGCGTCGCGCAAACCGCTCGCGCACGCGGGCGTCATGGGTGGTCATCACGAGAGTCGAGCCGAGGCGTTCCGCCTCCTGCGCGAGGAGCTCCGCTACGGTCGCAGCGTTTCGATCATCCAAGCTCGCGGTCGGCTCGTCCGCCAGCAGGATCTTCGGCTCCACGACCAGCGCCCGGGCCAGCGCCACGCGCTGTGCTTCCCCGACGCTCAGTTCCGCCGGCCGGGTCCGCGCGAACGCATCGACGCCGAGCCGGCGGAGCGTGCTGTGCACGATCTCCGGCCCCGGGTCCAACCCCGCCAACCGGCGGGCCAGGCCCAGGTTCTGCGTCACGTTGAGCGCCTGAACGAGATGCTGTCGTTGAAAGACGATGGCCATGTTTCCACCCCGGAAGCGGTCCCGCGCGGGGTTTGCCAGGGTCGCCAGGTCCATGCCCAGGACTTTTGCGGTCCCCGAGACAGGGGACAAGAAACCGGCCAACACATGCAGGAGCGTGGACTTACCGGAGCCGCTGGGGCCAATGACGAGCCAGTGTTCGCCGCGCTCAACCCGCCAGTCCAGCGATTCCAGAACCGGGGCACCGCCGTAACCAACTGTCATGGCAGCCAACTCGATCGCCGGAACCTGCCCCGGCAGGGGTGCCGTCTCGGGCTGGGGGGACACCTCAGACTGACTGTCAGTCATACGTCTTCACGCGGCGGTCGCAGCTGGTGTCAGCCCAAGCCGCGGTTTGTTCGTGGTGAGCGGCATCGCTTGCTCTCTCCGTCGGCGGACCTGCCGAAGATACACTTGGCGTCTCCCAGCACTGGTAATAACGTAACACAAGAGGCAACCCCTCCCGTACTCTGCCCGGCATTCTTGCCCGATTCGGGCGGCTGGGCTCGGACAGCCGTACCTGCCGGACCGTCTCGATCATGCTGTCTGCGCCGGCTGCCACTTGGCAGCGAGTCTGTTCGACCACGGCACTGGCCGGTCGCCCGCGGAGGCGCGGACTCGCCAAGCCGATACGCTTGGCCGATCTCGACGCGCATGTCGAGAGAATGACCGCCCCTTCGCGAGCTTCCACACTCGGACGGCGGTTATTTTCCCGCTTGCCAGCCCTGCCTGGACGCGGCAATCAATGAAACCCGGTCATCGGGCGGCTGTCCCTGCGCGAGCATTCTGGCGAAGACCGTTTACGGATCGGTCCTGCTCCCCGAGGAGCGCAGCGTCGACTGGTCATTGACCCACGCGTTGACGATCACCTTGGCCCGGGTGTCGTAGCGGAAGAACAAGCGGAACCGCCGCCCGATCCTGGCGCGCCGCCAATGGCGGTAGTGCCGACCGAGCGTGTTGCCTTAGCTGTACACGTCCCAAGATAGATCCTGCGAGATGACCTCCAGCATCAGCTGGCTCAATGCGTGGAACAGCTTGACGTTCGCGTTGGATGCGAAACCCGTCGGATCGCTTCGTTGTGCGCGTCGGGCTGCGTGATGGAGCTTGCGCAACTGGTCAATGAGGCAATCGTGGAACAGCAGCGTCCATCCGTGGTGCCGCATCAAAGATCGACGTCGCCTTCGATGTCCTCGTCCACTCTCGCTTCACGCACCGCATGGTCGAGCATGTCCCGCGCCAGATCGTCCGGAATCGCCTGAACGTGCCGACCGGCCTGGATATCGCCGGCAAGCAGGTCGAGGAACGCGCCAATCGCCGGGTCTTCATGCTCGGTGTCGGCACGGCTGACGACGACCTGTCCATTCTCTTGGAGCTCGAATGCCACCTTGGCGCCGACACCCACCCCCAGCGCCTGACGAATCGTCCTGGGCATGGTGATCTGGCCCTTCGCGGTCATCGTGGCGACTTCGTGGATGATCGACATGATCGACGCTCCTCTCTCTGTCCTGCGCCAGCGTAAGGAATGTTCCTTACTGCGTCAGCGCGACGTGGAGCCGTAGCAGTGCCGGTTCCGGGGGAGCGCCGGGTCGAGGCATCGTTCGTGTCGGCCCTGGCGGAAACCTGCGCGGTCGAGCAGAGCCGGATGTCATGGGAGCAGGTCGAGAGTGACACGGCACTCTTCAGCAGCCTTAACCGCGTGGTCATCTGCGGTTGCCGCAAGTTGGACGGCCACAGCGCCATGTGTTACCAATTGCGGAATTTCCGACTTTCGACCATTCGAGGACTACAGTGCCGCTGGTCACCGTAAAACCGAAATTTCAGGTCACGATCCCCGCGAAGCTCCGCAAGGGTCTGGACTTGCGCGAGGGCGACGTCATGGAGGCCAGCGTCGTCGCAGAAGGCATTCTCCTTCGTCCCAAGGAGGTGGTGGATCGAGATGCCGGCGCCCGCCGGGTGGCCGCGGCTCTTGCGCGCCTCGAAGCTTCTCCGGAGGATGCCGGGCGCAGCGAGGACGACATCATGAAGGATATTATCTCTGACATCGCTGCCGCCCGCGAGGAGCGCCGCCGCGATACATGAGAGTGGTCATTGACTGCAACGTGCTCGTATCGGCAGCACGAACCGGTGGAGTGTGCGGCAGGGTGGTTGTCGTGGCGATGCGTCATCACGAAGTAGTGCTCTCCAAGGCCATCGTGGACGAGTACGAATTGGTTGCTGGCCGGCCAGCGCACGTCCGTTATCGCGATGTGCTGAATGTCATCGTGTCAGCACTCCAACAGACTGCCCTCTTCGTCAAGCCGAAAGATGTTGCGTTTGGGTTGCGCGACCCCGACGACGAAGTCTATCTGGCGACTGCAACAGCCGGTGACGCAGCTCTGATCACAGGCAATCGCCGGGATTTCACAGAGCGACGGTATGGATCGGTGGAAGTATTTTCACCCAGGGATTTTCTTGAGCAAGCAGACTGATAACTGGCGGCCGCGCTCTCCGAAGCAGCGTCTTAATCTGCGCTGAGATGACCTTCAGCATGTTGCTCTGACGCCACGTGAGCACATGATCGCATGAGCCATGCGCCATGAAGATCGCCATCCGATACCGGAACGAGCCTTGGCTACCGACAGAACACCATCACCGTCGGCTGTGCGCATCTCGCCGACAACCCGCTTCGCAACGTGTCGGAGCAGAACCTCGTACCAGTGGATCGTACCGCAGTGTGAAGCCGACCTTTGAAAAGCCGTCCGCTTCGGATCGTCCCAGCACGCTCCAATTCTCGCGATAGGGTTCCAGCCAGCTCGATCCATACTGACAGATGAGGTTCTTTCCTTTTACCGTGTTCGGCTTGATGTTGGAGAGTCAGGCAACAGTTGATGCACGCTGCTGTCCTTGTGCGGCCGCTCGAGCCGCCGACCCTCAAACCTCGGCAGACCTCGCTCAGTTATGCGCCGCGTGAGATCGCGTAGATCGCAGAGATGATTGAGATCTTCTCGCACTGCAATTTCCCGTACGCGCTCAGGGTGACCCGGGCCCGACCGCTGCTCGATGGCCTTGCCCGTTTCCGGTGACGGGAACACGACACCGTTCACAGGGCGCCGTGGACCGAATGCCGAGGTCCCGATTGTCCTGATTGAGACGCACCATGCCGACCCGGATACGCAGGCAGTCTTCGACGACGTCAAGTCAACGCGTGGGCTGCCTTTCGTCAACACGGACTACCGCGCGCTCTCGCGCTGACCAAGCTACTTCGACCTGGCCTGGGGTGATCTGCGTGCGCACCTGAAGACTCCCGGCTACGCAGAGATTGTTGACCGGGTTCACCACACCCTCGTCGACACTGCGCTCGCGCTGCCCAATCCCGGAGGGCTGAGGCTCGAGGCACTGCAGGCCGCAACCGAAGACGGCGCGACGGCCGGGGACGGTCTGCAAGGTTGTACGGCTGTTTCAGTGGCTGCTGCGGGGGCTCGCCACGAATGTCGCCTTCTTCAGGGCGCAAGTGGTCAGTGAAACTGCGGTATGTTCGGACTGCTAGCTGCCCCGATCGTACGGCCGATTGACGTTTGATCGGGCGAATGGCAACCCCCGAACGGTCCGAGGCCAACTGCTGATCATCGCCGTTCCTATTTCAATGCGGCAAGCTGGGCACTTTCCTCCGCTCCTTGCGAAGTGGGCAGATGAGACTCCGATGCCTCGCAGACGACAGCTTGTTCCCATCGCTTGGCATGTTCATGGAAATCAAGAAGTCGGTTGTACCAATAGGTTGATGTCGTCTTGGCGTTTGCAGTGCTCTTGCATTGGAGAAACGGACAGCGTCCTGGAAGTTCGGACTTCAGTCGAGGCCCAAGCGGAGACGTGTGCCCAGATGGGTTGCTTGTAGCGGGCGTTCACTATCGGGCTGGCCGATTGTCTAGGGGTGATCACTGATCGGAATCGATTGCTATCCCGTACTTACCTAAAGTCCCAATGGCGCAGACGTGTCAGCCACCCGCTTCGTGAAATACGGATTGCGGACGATCTCCAGATCGGCCAGACCTGTGACCGTCTCCGGTCAGCTTCACATCTAAGTTCCTTCTTCGGGAGCGTGCGCTTGGTACTCTCGATAAAGGGTCGATCTCTCAAGTTCCGGAAACTGTTGAACGATCCGTTCCCTTAGCGCGTCATCCTGCAGCGTTTCCCAAGTCAGATCCTTGAACGTCACTTCCAGCTTCACCTCGCGCCGACGTGCCGCACCCGCTTCGTGCCATGCTTTGAGCAACAACTGACTCATTTCCTCTTTTGTTAGTTCTGGCAGTGTCGCCCGTACCGTCTGCCTCGAGTAGGTCTCAGCCAAGTCATCAAGCTGTTTCCTGAGCGCCGCATCAAACTTTTCTCCAAGCGTCGAGTTCGCTTGCGCTATTTCCCATTTCAAGTCCCTTAGGTGATCCTCAAGCTCCTGTCGCTGTCGTTTGCGGTAGATCCGCCCGTGGGGTTCACCGAGTTGACGCGTGTACAGCGCCCGTATCGCGTTCAGGCGCTCGTTGATCTCTCGCACTCCAGTGTCAGCCTCTTCTTCGAGATTGATCTTGACACTCTCGTTGATGCGCTGTCGTAACTCGTTCTCGCCTAGTCCGCGCTCTACTAACTCTTCTGGCACTTTCAATCGCGCCCCTTTGCCGAGCGAGGCTCCCACGAGACGCATTTCGATGTATCCAACGAATGCAGTGTAGACCGTGATCGCTCGCTCCTTCGCATAGTCCCGTGGCGGGTGCTCTTCAATGGCCTTCTCTGCTTGTGCCACGTCTTTCTCTGTAATGGGCTCATCCCTCGCCCTTGGTTCATCTTCACCGTGGACCTGGGCAGAAGGCAAAATCTCGTGCTGTCGTTCTCTTGTGCCCACATCTGTCTGCGGAAATTTGTTCAGGCGCCCCAAGATGCGCTCGGAGAGTGCACGCGCCGCTTCTTGGTCCGCCTCAAGCATCACCGCGCTTAGACCCACATCCTCCCGCGGGTCGAGCTTCCCCGCTCGCGGAGCGAAGATCCAGGCACCACAATCTGTCACCAGCAATCCGAGCCTCGTGCCCGGCATCGCCCTGAGTTCTGTGGATTCCCGCAGGTCGCGCCAAGTGCCTGTCGTGCCGTAGCCACTACGCTCGGCGTGGTGTGATCCGTCGATGACCACGCTCGCTTTAGTAGCCCCGTGTTCCAGGCGTTCCCGTAGCGCGTCGGCGACGACGGCATCCACACCCGGTGTGATTAGGAGACAAGTGTCTCCCGCATCTCTGATGTGTTTGGCGAGGTCTTCGCTGGTGAGTCGAATCCCTTTCATGATCGTTTCCCTATTGAACCCCTTAGCTTTCGCGCGGGAAAAGCGTTCCGCATCGATCTGCTCTTCGTTCTGCCCGCACAGCCCAATCAGTCAGAAACCCTTGATTGAGTTGGCCACATCCTCAGAAGTGGTTTGCCGGTCTTGAGGGGGTCAGCCGAGATTTTTCCACTCTAGGTGGTCCAATGTTGCGGGCAATTTTCGTTCCTCCGATTTCTAACACTGGAGGGGAACCGATTGGGGGGTCACACCCACCCGGGTGCTCGTGCAAGCACTTCTCGCTGGACTGCAAGTACGTTACAGGGGCTGCGCTGCATGCGCAGATCATACATTTGTATATGATTTCCGGATACACACGATCTATTTGTGAAACCCCGCGAATTTCGTAAGTGACACGTAAGCGTGAACTTCTCAGTGGGCTTCCACGTGCGCACCTAATCTCTCCCGCATTCTTGACAACCCCGGAACCCTCGTCGGTCAATCCACTTAACGAACAGGGCTCCCCCTACCGGTTGTTGGAGTTGAGCCGAATTTGGCTCATCACCTAACGAGAACATTCTTCATGGACGCCACGCTGACTTGGCTCGACCTCACAGCGCGTGACCGCGACAAGATGCGGCACGTCCTCGACCTGTTCAAGGAACAGGGAACCATCGACGAGATGGGGCTTGGCACGCTGCGGGATGCTTTCTCTGACACGCTGTTTCCTGGAACATCCACTATCCAGACGCGCCTTCGCTATGCGCTATTCATTCCCTGGATTTACAAGCAGTTCGAGGCATCTGGAGTTACTGCAGGCGATATCGCAGCACGGGCTCGAGCCGCTGAACTCGATCTCATCGTCCCATTGCAGTCCAGCGACGATCACGAAGGTACGATCGGCGTCCGCGCCGGGAGTTCGCTCGCACGCCTCCCGAGTTCCGTTTACTGGGCTTCCCTCGTTCGTTGGGGAATCTTTCAGTACCCACAGAGCCAGGGCTGGTACCACACTCATTTCGCGCGGCTCGCCAGCCAGACCGCACGCGGCGTTGCTGCGGATGACCCAGGCGTCGTCGCGCTCCACCGCCCGAACTGGCATCCCCGAATTCCCGCTCCCCCGACGCAGTTCCCCAATGACATTTCGTTCACGCTCACGCGGAGCGAGGCGGAATTCCTTCAGGGGCGCATTGAGGAACGCTGCGCCGGCACTCTCCTCGCCTGGCTGGCGCGCGAGGGCACTGACGCACCGTCCGACGGGTATTTCTGGATGGACCGGGCCGCATATGACGCGCCGGAAGGCATCAGGCGCACCATCGAGCTTGCCCGCCGATTTTCGCTCCACGTCGAGGGAATGCCCCTGCTCTACAACCTTCTTTTGGCAGAGCGCCGCCACGCGGAGCACGCGAGCGACGACGATCTCATTGAGCGATATCGATCCAATCTCGACGAATGGGCTGCTCAAGAGGTCGAGGAGCGCACCTACGATCCGAATATCCTATGGCAGTTTGCTGCTACCGCCGGGACGCGCTCCCCAGAACCACAGCGCCGCTTCGTCGAACACTGGTCCCGTCGCGTCGCCGAGATCAATCCCAGCAAGGTCGTCGACGATGAGGACCTGCGAAGGCTGATCGAGTTTCGGGAACGGCAGCTCAAGGGACCCCGCGCGCGCTTGTCCAACCCAGGCCGCCTGCTGGACTGGAGCGGTGCCGTCGGCGTTGGCCGGATGAGCTTCCGCTGGTACCAAGTGCGCCGGCTCCTGACCGACCTTCTCCGTGGACTGGTCGCCTGATGCTTGCACCCGACTCCAGGACCGTCGCCTTGGAACTGCTCCGTCCGCCTGCCGGCTACAGCCTGCACTTCGCCGTACTGACGACTTACACCCTGGACCTCGAAGCCATGCTGGCCCTTCCCTTGGGCGTGATCTCCCGATCCGAACAGGGCGTTGAGGAACTGCTTGCGGACCCCCTCTTGCTCCTCGAAGCGCTGCGGCAGGCAGGAGAGCGCTTTCAGGTGTTCGTGGACCGGGCGGGTATCGCGGTTCCTCGCACCCAACGTGAACTGTATGCGATGCTGGAATCCAGCGTACATCCGGTGCGCGCGCCGGCCGGCGGAGCCTTCCATCCGAAGGTCTGGGTGATGCTGTTCACCTCGGAAGGATCGCCGCCCCTCCTGCGCGTCGCGATCCTCTCACGAAACCTCACTTTCGACCGCTCCTGGGACGTTGCGCTGGCAAGCGAAGCCTCCCCCACCCCAGGGGGGCAGATCGTCCAAAGCGCACCGCTCGCAGAATTCCTCCGGAGGCTCCCGGACCTCGGCGTTCAAGCGTTACACCCGGACATCTCTGCACAGGTCCATGATCTGGCCGATCAGGTCGCTCGCACGGCGTTTCCCGCTCCTGACGGATTCTTCGACCAGCCGGTCGCATTCCACGTCTTGGGCCTGACGGAAGCGCCCCGTGTGTGGCGCCCCATGTCCGGCGGCTACCGGTCCCTGGCTATTGCACCGTTCGTCAACCGCACCGGCCTTGAAGCGATTGCTCAGACGGCTGAGGCCGAACGTATTCTGGTCAGTACTCAGGAGGCGCTGGACCAGTTGCATCCGGACGTTCTGGCAGCGTGGGATCGCGTGAGCACGCTGACGGATGCGGCGCTCGACGAGCCGGAAGATCAAGGATCCACACGGCCGAACGGACTGCACGCGAAGATGTTGGCGGTCGAGCACGGATGGGACGTCACGTGGTACGTGGGCTCTGCGAACCTGACCGCTGCCGGGCTTACCGGCAGCAACGTCGAGGTCATGGTGGAAGTCAGCGCCCGCAAGGGGCGGCAGAACGGAGTTAGCGGCCGTGGGATTGATCGGTTTTTCGAGTCTGGTTTCGACACGCTGTGCTTGCCGTATCGGCGTTCCCCGGTAGACCCTGAAGATCCAGAGGTCATCGCTGCCCAACAGCATCTGAAAGCAGCCCACCAGGCACTCCTTGAGGCCGATCTCCAAGTGGTTTGCAGGGCGGCTGATGACGACTGGACCTGGACCCTTGAAGGTGCACCAGAATCCGTTCCAAGTGATGTCACCGTGACAGCATGGCCCATTTCCGTCCCGGAAGCCCTTGCCCGTCCGATACACGCGCCCCTGACGTGGACGCTTCCCATCCGGAGGCTGACCAGTCTCGTAGCCTTCCGCCTGCACGTGCCGCTCGAGGCCGTGGACGACCTCGTCCTCGCCCTGAAGCTCCCTGCCAAGGGCATGCCGAGTGATCGGATGCACCACGTGCTCGTCAGCCTGATCGACAACCGACAGCGATTCCTCGCGTTCCTTCGTGCACTGCTCGGCGGACTAGAGGGCATGGCGGATTGGTCGCAAGACGCGAATGGTGCCGAAGCGGATAGCTCTTGGGACTTCGGGATAGGTGAAGGTTCTCTGCTCGAGGACCTGGTGCGAGCCGCGTCCCGCGATCCCAAACGCCTGGATCCCGTCCGACGTTTGATTGCCGATTTCCGGACATCCGAACAAGGGCGCCAGATCGTCCCCGACGACCTCCATGCCTTGTGGACAGCCGTGGACAACGCCCTCCACAAGGACGGCCCGGCATGAAGCGGCTGCAAGTCGAGGATCTCCTTGAGCCGCTGAAACCCTTTCAACGCCGCACGGTCGACCACGCCTTCGAGCGCCTGTTCCTGGCTGCGGACAGCACGTCGCGCTTCCTCGTCGCCGACGAGGTCGGTCTCGGGAAGACTCTGGTCGCGCGCGGCATCATCGCCCGCGCGATTGATTACCTGTGGGAAGACGTCGACCGAATCGACATCGTCTACATCTGCAGCAACGCCGCCATCGCCCGCGCCAACCTGCCCAAGCTCAGGGTCGGCGGTGCGAGCGAGCGCACCTTGGCGCTGGCGACGCGCCTTACCCTGCTAGCGACCGAGCTGGCGCCGCGCGACGATGGCCCCAGCTTCATGGACAACAAGCTCAACTTCGTGAGCTTCACGCCGGGAACTTCGTTCCAAATGGGCCATGCGGGTGGACGACGCCAGGAACGCGAGCTGCTGTTTCATCTGCTGATGCCCCACGTTGCGCGGCCGATACCGCTCATGAACCTTTTACAGGGCTGGGTGAAGGATCGTGACCGCTGGCGTCGCGGGCTTGACAGCGATCTTCCCATTGAGCCTAGGATTCGGAAGGACTTCGACGAGGCATTCCGGAACCGAATTGAGCTACGGACACGCCTGACCGATCTCACCGACAACCATTTTGCCCGGCACCGTCGAGCCTGGCCCCCCGAAGCCGCCTGGGAACGCAACAGCCTGATCGGGGAGTTGCGCCAGCTGCTGGCCAGCGTTTGCGTTACGGCACTGGAGCCGGACCTCGTGATCCTGGACGAGTTCCAGCGCTTCAAGCCATTGATCGAAACGAGGGACGAGCATCAGGGTCCAGCCGCGGAACTGGCGCAATCCCTGTTTCTCACGAAAGCGCACGACGGCCGTCCGGTGCCGACACTGTTGCTCTCAGCAACACCGTACAAGCTCTACACCACGGACGCCGAGATCGAACAGGAAGACCATTACGAAGATTTTCTTGCGACGACACGGTTCCTGTTCGGTGGCGACGAAGCCCGTGTGGTTTCCCTGACAGACCGTCTCGCCGGATTCGGCGCGGCCCTGAAGCGTGCCGGAGCCGGTGATGCTTCGGCGCTCACTGTGGCCAAGCACGCGAAGAACGGCGTCGAGAACGCTCTCGGCGCGGTCATGGCGCGAACCGAACGTGTGGCGGCCAGCGAGGAGCGCGATGCGATGGTGGCCGAGCGCCGGCCTCCGGTATCAGTCGACACGACGGACATCCGGCAATACCTGGCGGCAGACGCCTTATTCCGTGTCGTCGGCGACCGCGACCCCATGCCGTTGTGGAAATCCGCGCCGTACCTTTTTCATTTCATGCGCGGTTACAAGTTCAACGAGCGTCTCGAGGAAATGCTCGCGCACACTCCGAGCAAGGTCTTCGATGTGTTGGCGTCGCACCCAAAATCGTTCCTCTCGGCAACGGCGCTGCGACAATGGTCGACCCTCGACCCCGCACACGCGAAGCTCCGCGAAATGGTCAGCCATCACCTCGACCGCGGAATCTGGCGCCTGCTCTGGATGCCACCCACGCTGCCGTACTGGCCACTCGAAGGACCTTTCGAAGACGCAGCGGGCACCACAAAGAGCCTGCTGTTCTCCGCATGGAACGTGGTCCCGGACGCGGTGAGCGCGGTGCTCAGCTACGAGGCCGAGCGCCGCATGGCTGGCGGGCGGATCAGCGCCTACCAGAATCCGGAGTCCCAACAAAGACCGCTGCTTCGGCTGACCCAGACCGCTGTCGGCACCCGGTCGCGTCACAGGCTCCTGCATCTACTGTTGCCGTGCCTCGTGTTGGCGGATTATTCGCACCCCCTAGGCGCGCCGAGCGGCCGCGATCGCTGCCAGTGGGTCCGTCGCAGGGTCGAGCAGTTGCTCTCGGAATCCGGTCTTCCCGATCCGCAGGACGGTCCCACCGATGAGCGCTGGGAGTGGGCCGCACCCCTCCTGCTAGATCCCGGTCTGCGGACCTTCCTCACGGCATGGCGGAATGATTCCGCGGACACGTCTTCCGACGCGGTGGACCTGCCTAAACCCAATCCCGACGTATTCGACGATTATCTGGCTGACATGTTGGAACTTGATCCGAGGGGACTCGGGCGACGGCCCGACGGCCTGGTTGATCTCTTGACCGATGTCGCGCTTGGCTCGCCGGTCATCCTCGCGCTCCGTTCCCTGAGCGCTCCCACAGGGGTTACCGACGACACACGACGCAGGCTTGCCGTCAGAATTGCTGAAGCCTTCTGGAGTCTCTTCAACCGGCCGGCCGTCATTGCGTTGCTGCGCCAGTTGGCCGCGGCGGGCGGGGTTTCCGGCGATGAGGCCTTCTACTGGCGGCTGGTCCTCCACTACTGTCGCCAAGGCAATCTTCAGGCCGTGCTCGACGAACAATGGCACCTCTTGTGGGACCAACATTCGTGGGCTGAAGACGCGGATCCGGACACGATCGCAGCCGACTGCGTGAAAGTGTTGGTCCAGGCCGCACATCCCGTCCGGTCACGGGTGCATGCCCGCCTGCTCGAACGCTCTGACGGTCCCTCCGTTGAGCAACATGAATTTCGCATTCGCACTGTCTTCTCGCTCCGCTTCGGCCACCTACGGTCCGAAACCGAAGAGCACATCAGCCAAGACGCCGTCCGGGCCGCTTTCAACAGCCCGTTTCGGCCCTTTGTGCTCACCAGCACGTCCGTGGGTCAGGAAGGTCTCGACTTTCACCCCTGGTGCCATCGCCTAATCCACTGGAACCTTCCCGGTAACCCGGTCGATCTTGAGCAGCGGGAAGGTCGCGTCCATCGTTACAAAGGCCATGCCGTGCGCCGCAATGTCGCCGATGAACACGGCGCCGCTGCTCTCGCTTCCTGGAAACCCAGCGACGACGTATGGACTTTGATCTTTCGACGCGCCGACCAAGCTGCACGTGATGCTGGCAAGCCCGACCTTGTACCGCATTGGATCTCCGACGGTGACTGCCGCGTTGAGCGCCATGTGCCCCTGCTCCCCTACGCGCGTGAAGTTGCAGCGTTCGAGCGGCTAAAGCGGCAGCTGGCCGCCTACCGCGTGGTGTTCGGTCAACCCCGGCAGGAAGAGTTGCTGGTACTTCTTGATCAGGGCGCAGTGACGCCCACCGACCTTCAGGACTTGGCGATCGACCTATCGCCACCCAACGTGCGGCCCGCCTCTCGCGATACCTCCGAAGGTCCTTCCTTGGATTGACCAATCTAAGCGAGTTCGGGATCCATCAAGCGTGAGGTGGGCGACCGCCTACTCCAAGGATCAAACAGCATTCAAGTTATTGGAGGTGTTCGTTGGTTGTGGGGGCAGGATTTGAGCCGAAGACTTTCAATTTATGAGTTTGTGTAGAAGTTCCTTAGCCAGTCCGCTTTAACTAATTGAGTGGTTCGGACCCGCTCTAAAGCGGATGAACTGAGCGGAGCTTAAAGACCAAACCCCCGATCACGGTAGTGACCCCAATCGAAGTATTCGACTTGCCAGAGATCCCAGTCGTCCACATACGTGTCGCCGGGAAAATCGATCGTGAGGCACCCTATCGCATATAGTGGCTCAATCGTGTTGGGACTTCTGTGCCGCATCCACCAATTGCCAGGCAATGCAACGTAGCGTTTGGTGTTCTGGGTGTACTAGCATCCCCCGCCGTTCCTCAGTCCTTTGACCTAAGGGAATCTGTTTCACAGCCCTCGCGATGAGTTCAAAGGATGACAGCAACGGCTCTAAGTCAATTCTTGGAGGTTCGTGCTCGTAGCAAATGGCGAAGAGGCAACTGTGTCGGTAGTCCGTCCTGCCCATTAGTTTCAGGGCATCTCCAATAAGGCTGGTGTTTCCGTCGTAAGGATGCAGCAGGTTCTGGCTCCAGCTTTCGGCAATTTTTCCATCGTCTCCGTAAGGACGGACGATCTTGAACTCAACGGCCCACTTGCTTCCGACTGCAAGGTCAGGGGTTCTATGCGTCCGTGCATCGAGACCTTGACTGCTCAGGCGCAATGAAAGTTTCTTGATAAGTTGCGGCTCCCCGAAGGGTCCGATCCCTGGTTGAAATGCCTTGTGTACAGGCCGCTCAGCGTCAAATTCCTTCAAGGTGTCAGCAACAGCCCGAACAAGTTCCAAGATTTGCACCATCGATCTCCTTGACCAACTGCAATTGCGTTTGTGATATTCGCTTGGTCAACAACTCAGGAAGGCCGCGCCAATGACCGTCGTCCGTCGGAGTCGGAGCCGGTTATCTATAGAGGATTTCGAGGGCCAAGAGACCTCCCACCGCACTTGTCTCGATGATGCCTCCTTTGTCAACGCGAAGAAGGTCGTCGCCATTGTCTCTAGGAATCTTGCGTCCAAGCTGCGTTCAACGTTTGTGACAGACAATTTCGTGAATTGCCTCAGGATCCAAAGGGCTGTCAGTGCGGAGACAGAAATATGTGCCGGGGTTGCCAAATTGCCTTAACTCCCAGTCGCGAGGCGTCCGAGAAAAGCCCCGGCTGAGCCTCACAATGGCGGCGGAAATTCCTTTCGTATGGACAGGAAAAACACCCAGCCGCCTTTGTGCTGGCAAGAGCCGCGCAGAAGAGGAAGCTGTCCATTCTTTGACTCGAAAGATGGAATCTTCCAACGGAAGACATTTATTCAGCTTGGGTGTTGCTAGGGATGCCACCACCCAATCCGGCAGCGGCGACGAGCGCAACTGCAGCCAGAAGCGATGGCACTTGATAGCTGCCCAACGAATCATGGAGTACGCCGGCAAACGTTGGCCCCACCATCTGGCCCAGTCCGAAGGCCGCGGTCATCAGCGCCAGATTTCGCCGTGGATTGCCGACAGACATCCGCCGGACGTTGACCAGCCCAAGCGCGGTCAGTCCCACAAACGTCCCACCAAGAAGCCCAGCTGCTAACAAAACAGGCCAGATTCCGCCGCCCAAGACGCTCATTGCAACGCCCCCTGCCGCGACCAAGCAAGCGACCCTGAACGCACCTCGCACACTCCACCGCCGCCCTACCCAACCCCAAAACACGACGGACGGAGCTGCCGCGAGACCGACACACAGCCAAACCAAGTGTTCGGCGGGCTGCAGCACGGGATCGTTCCGCATCATGTCGGACACGAACGTCGCGGTGATGATGTAGCCGAAACCAGACAAGCCGTAAGCGAGAATGAGCGAGCGAATTCCCTTCTCTCCCTGCCCGACCCGAGATTCGGTGGGAGCCGAGGCAGGTGTCACTTGGGCTCTCAGAAGCACAACGACCGGAATGGACAAAGCAATGGAAAGAGCGCCGCAGAACAGCCACGGGCTTCGCCAGTCGCCGACGCCGGATGCCGACGCCGGAACCGCCAACGAGGAAATCGCGATTCCCGTTCCGACCCCCGCATAGATCAAATCCGCCCACCCATCGCGACTGGCCGCTGCGAGCCGGTCCATCAGGAGAGAGGAGGCGAATACCATCACCAACGCACCGGCCGCTCCACTTACGAAACGCAGCAGCAGGAACGCGGCCATGTCCGTGGTCAGGGCCATGGCACAGGTGCTCAAGCCGCTCACCGCCAGCGCTCCCAGTAGCCAGCCACGCGGGTCGCCAGGCAAGCTCCGCAGCGCCGCCGCCACGGCACCCAGCAGATATCCCGCGTAGTTGGCCGATGCGATCAGGCCGACCTCAGACTTGCCCAGGTCCAGGCCTGCGGCCATGTACGGCAGGATCGGCGTGTAGGCGAAGCGCCCGATCCCTACTGCGACTGCGAGTGATAGGAGCCCCGCCAGAGCGAGAGCAGCCGGATGCAGAGGGGCTTGCATCCCCGCCGTTGTGCCGAGCTTCGCAACCGGAGGGCTACTCGAACCGCCTAGCCTCATGCGGTCGGGCCCTCGGCTGCCGCATCACGACTGTGTTGCCGGGAATCTCGGTGCAGGGGGCGCACCCTCCTGAATGGTGGGTTACCAGTTCGACAGTCCATGCCGGCCCTCACCAAGAACGTCCATGGGGGTTTCGCGCGCGTAGCCTACCGTCAGAGCTCGGAAATCCGCTGCGTATTCGAAAGAAACCCCATCCGTGCGCCGTGCCTGTCCCAGACACCCTGCTCTTGCAACGCACTACCATGGCCCCGGTATTCAGCATCTGAGCAGCGTCATCAGATAGGCCCCACATTCTCCAGGGGCCGCCTGGTACGCGGAAGACCCGGATGGCCAGGCATCTGGCGTACGCGCTGATGAGAGAGAGGGACGACCACAGAATCCGCTCCGTCCGATTCCACCCCGATCTTTCTTATGAGGATGTCGTCAGGGGCTGGAGACCAATGGGAGAAGGAAGGCCGGCGATTTTGGACGGTGTGTTCCTCGAAGCCGTTCGCGATGCTCCGCTAGTCCGTCCTCGGCGTTCGTCATGGTGATTGAGGAGATCAACCGGGGGGAGCCGGCCCAGATCTTCGGGGAGTTGCTCACTCTCCTGGAGGCAGGCAAGCGGACACCGAAGGAAGCACTGGAACTCTCGGACCCCGATGCGGAGGGCAATCGCCTGCCTGCTCACATTCTGGAGAACCTGTACGTCATCGGAACGATGAACATCGCGGACCGGGCGCTTGCTCTCGTCGATGTAGGATTCCGCAGACGGTTCGCTTTCGTCACGCTTGAACCGGTGCTCGGGGTCAGGTGGCGTGACTGGGTGGTGGTGGAGCGCGGCGTGGATCCCGATCTGGTCGAGGAAATCGCGCGCCGGAGATCAGGCCGTTGCTGATCGAGCGCACGGGCCGATTGCGAGCGCTCGCGCAGGCGACGATCGACGAGAACTTGCAACGAGGAACCTGCCATCGCGGCAAGCAGGGCACTCTCACCTGGACGCTCGCGACCGATCGATCTGTAATCGGGTATTTGCGCCGAAGTGATGCCATGCCACGATCATCGACTGCCAGAGCCGGCCATCGCGTTCCCCGCTCATCCGGGTCCGACTGGCCGCTGGCGCCGTGGGGCGACTGCGGCGCCGGGCCAGAACCGTTGACCCGGCTGTGCCAAGGGACTGCCGCACGGGTTCGATCGGGGCCGTGGCCTGCGGTACCGCTGGGTAAGAGTTCAACGCCCAATACGCTAACTTCTAGACCCTCCCGGGCGCCCCAGCCACACCACCTGCCACAGCGGAGAGCCGTGATAAGAACGAAGGAACAACTATCCCCTCTTGGTCAGCGTCAAAGAAACGCAGCGCCTGCATGGTCGACGAAGGACTCCTCATCCCGAATATACTTCAGCACAGTCTCAGCGTTGCGGTGTCGAGTGACCTCCATGATCTTGTCGATCCTGGCGTGATGAACGGCCGCACTAGTTACGAACCCTGCGCGCAGTGAGTGCCCAGAGTACTCCCCTGGTTCCAGACCAATTCTCTTGGCGTAACGTTTAACGATCCGCGCGACATCGCCTGGATCGAGCGGACATCCCGACACCACACCACCACGCAAAAGCGTTTGAAAGACGTATCCGTCTCGGACCCCCGATCTCTCCAGCCAGCGTTCGACGTGAGCAATGGGCTTCACAGCTTTACCCTCAATCACCGCGATTTTCTGCCCTGTGCCCTGGGCGTCCGTTTTTGACTGACGCACGTGAACGAGCATTCCTGCCGCGCCCCGGCATTCGAGGTCTTCCGTCCGGAGATGGCACAACTCGGATCGTCGTAATGCCGCGGCAAAGCCAAGAGACAAGACTGCAGCGTCACGAAGCCCATGCAGGCCACGGCCGCAGGATTCCAACATTGCGAGAATCTGATACTCTCGGAGAGCTTTTACCCGACGCGGACGGTTGCCACGCAGCCTTGCCAGGCCCTGCAGAACCTCATCTACCGCCCGCGCCGATGCGGGCGAAGGAGCCCCAAATCTACGCCAGCGATCGTTCAGGCCAGTGCGATAAAGCCGTAGTGTGTTTAATGCGAGCGGCCTGCCACCGCCAGCCCGGTCCTCACTGGCCATCTCAACGAAGAACTTGACCACGTCATCGGTCTTGGCCTCGCGCGGCACCAAATCCACTGACTGGCACCAGGAAACGAAACACTGCCAGCCCTTCTCATAGGCCACCCGGGTATTCTCTGACTGCGCGGCCTTGCGCAAAACCTCACTTCCGCATGAACCTCCCAAGGCCGCCGAGCGGTCCGCGTTCTTCATCCGATGTCCTCCGTTCGAGTGTTACGAGATGGGAGCACATCGGCCTTCTCACGGTACTTCCATTTATCGTGGAATTCTTACTGGTTACAACAAAGCGTTCATTGTGGACCGAGCGACGCGGGATGCTCTAGTTGCGGCTGATCCCAAGTCGAGGGAGATTTTGAAGCCCGTGCTCCGAGGGCGCGATATAGCGCGTTA
>JAJDWH010000022.1 GCA_022825705.1 Alphaproteobacteria bacterium | reverse complement strand
GGGCATCCTGCCGATCCTCGGCGCCAACGCGCGCCAGGCGGTCGACAGCCTCGCCCGGGCGCGGCTGCGCACCGCCCTCGGCCTGGTCGGGATCATGATCGGCATCTCCTCGGTGATCGCGATGGTCTCGCTGGGCGAGATTGCCAAGGAGCAGGCGCGCCGGCAATTCGAGGCCCTCGGCACCGATGTCCTGCTGGTCCGCACGGTGGCCGCTTCGGCAGCGCCGCAGGGGATCAGCCTCGCCGACGCGATCGGACTCGTGGAAGCCGTCCCCGCCGTCGCCGAAGCGGCGCCCAGGATCCTGGGGCACGGCGAGTTCCGCCACGCCGGCCGGAAGGTCGGACAAGGGCGTGTCCAGGGCGTCACGGCCGCCTTCGCGAGCATCAACAGGATGTCCCTGCAGGCGGGCCGGTTCGTCTCGCTGCTCGACGCCGACCGGCATTTCTGCGTGGTCGGCGCCACGGTCGCGGATGCGATGCGCCAGGGCGGGTCGGGGCGGATCGTGGGCGAGACCCTGGAGATCGGCGACATCCTCTTCACCGTCGTGGGCGTCCTCGACCCGAGGCCGGAGAGCTACGCGCTGCCCGTCCAGGTGGAGGCCGACGAGTCCGTCTTCGTGCCGATCGGCGCGGCCGGGCGGATCGCCGACAACCCGGCGATCGAACTCGCCGTCGCCCGGTCGAGCGCCGGCGTCGACTACCGCGCCGCGGTGGCCGACATCAGGTCGTGGTTCCGGGCGCGCGCGCCCGACCTCCAGCTGGACATCATCACCGCCAAGGAGCTGATCGCCCAGATGGAGGCGCAGATGCAAACCTTCGCCCTGCTGCTGGGATCAGTCGGCAGCATCTCGCTGGTCGTCGGCGGCATCGGCATCATGAACATCATGCTGGTCTCGGTCGCCGAACGGCGTCGCGAGATCGCCATCCGCCGGGCGCTGGGCGCGCGCCGCCGCGATATCCAGAGCCAGTTCCTGATCGAATCGGTGATCCTGACCCTGGCCGGCGGCCTGCTCGGTATCCTGCTCGGACTGGTGGCGACCTGGGCGATCTGCCGCTTCACCGGCTGGGAGTTCCTGATCTCCGGGATGTCCGTGGCAAGCGGGCTCGGCACCGCGGCCGCGGCCGGCCTATTCTTCGGCTTCCAGCCCGCCCGCCAGGCCGCCCGGCTCGACCCCATCGCCGGCCTCCAGGCCGAATGATCCGTCACCGGGTGTGAGCGTCGTGGGCGTAAGCGCGTCGAAGATACCCGTAAAGCTTCCTTGGGAGCCGTCAGCTTCGGCGAAGTGGACATCAGTCGAGCCGTCCACCCGGCGGGGGCGGCCGTTGACATCGGGTACGCTTGAGAACTCACCGCGCCACGTCCCGGCGGTGCGTGTGATCGTGCGGTCGGGGTGTCTGACCATGACCGCGGTGTCCCCGAATTCGCCAAGAGCGCCGAAGGATGCGGCAAAGTGCACCTCGTAATCGGCCGGCGACGCAGCAGGGTCGGGTCCCTGCCAAGGCACGACCGGAAAGAGGTGGCGACCGGGTGCGGTCTCGATCGGCCCGAGACAGCCCATGCAGCCAGTGAGGCGGTTGCGGTCGAAGTCCGCGGTCAACGAGATCGGCCCTGCGAACTCTGTGTACTCGGAAGATTCGGCCAGCTCGCCCCAAGCATGACCATACTGGTACGTATACAGGCCACCAGCATTACCGACGTAGTCGGCCGCGCCGGTCAGGGGGAGGTCGGGCGGCCTGGCGGGGTCAAGTTCCGGGCCATCGACAAAGACACCGCGGATGGCGGAATCGACAGCCTCTTAGGGCGCGCCGGGTGGGTAGACAAGCCACCAACCGGCCGCGAGGTAGTCTGACGGGTCGGCATCGTTCCAGGAGGCGAGCGCGTACAGGAGAATCTTGCCGTCGTAATGGTTTTCCGCGAGCAACCATTCGCGGCTGGAATGGTTGGGTTGCGATGGCGGGGGGAGATAAAGCCCCCACGACTGGTCGCGGTGTCGGCGGGTATCGAGGGTACGGGTATCGCCGTCGTGGTAGCGCACGTCGATACTGAGGACACTGTCGACGAAAGTCGTCTGTGTACGGAACGGCTGGGCAGTCGGCGTAAGCGTGGGGACCGGGATAGCGACTGGATCAGGATCGGGACGGCTGCTGGAGCAGCCGGTCGTCAACGCGAGCAAGAGGAGCGCCGTCGGCACCAGGATTCTCATGAACCTGCAGTGATCTGTTGCAACGAGTGTTGTCAAGGTGGTTACCGCACGCAACGTCTTTGGATGACTGCGCAGATATTCGCTTGCATGCAGGGACCGGCACATCATCCCGCACGACTGGTGGGCGCGCCATGGTCTCATTGCGCAAGAACTCCAGCGGACTTCGTTCGATCAGCCGCGGGCGGCATTCACGGAACTGGACGTTGTCCTTCCTTATTCCGGCACAAGCTCGCAAGAGTCCCAGATGTGAACCACGTGGGCCACTCGGTCCGGGGTGCCCTTTTCCGCTGGCGAAACGCAACTTTCCAGCAGGTTCTCAACATCCTGCCTCCGGGTCGATAAATCCAAGGAGGCAGGATGTTCTACTTGGGTTTTGGAAGCAGATGTTCCTGTCCAGAGGCCGCAGCACGTGGGGGTTCGTGACTGATCACTTGAACAGGTTGAAGTAGTAGCGGACGTTGACGTTTAACCTTTTCTCCCATTCGTTGTTTGAATTGGCGCCAAAATCACCACCGGGCCCAACGAAGAAGTTCCCGTCCGAGAAGCCAATGTCGGTGTACACGTACACGCCACCCCAGAACCACGAGGCGCCAACCGTCCACAAGGAGCCGTCGTTGAAGTCGTCGCTTTCCCTCAGGATTGAACTCCATTCCACGTAGGGGGTAACGCTGCCAAGCCAAGCCAAGTCGGAAGTATCGACTCCTTCATACCGAAGCGATACCGCAGGGATCCAACCCTCAGTAGCGACGAGCGCGGGCCATTCGTATGCACCCATGGGGATGAGGCCGGCTCCCCAAGGGGTTTCGTCGGTGATGTCGTAATTGTAGTAAGACAGCTGAGAGACAACCTTTACGTCGCCAAGGGAGGCTGTTCCGTGCACGGATGCCGCGAAGTGAGTGGCACCACTGTCGTCAACGTTCGTTCCTTCCAGTTGCCCGTATTGGATTGACCCACCCACATCTCCCACACCCTCTATCGGATAGACGGCGCGCAGATTGATCTGTCCGTTTTCAGTAAAGCCGCATCTCTCGTGGCCTTGGTTACAAGTCCCGTTTGCCTTCCCCCAGATCACCGGATCGTAGCTGTATCGTGCGCTGTCCAAGCTCTCGCCGTCCCAGTGCCCCTCGTCTTGGAAGAAATAGGCGAGGTCAACATTAAAGCCGCCAAGAGAAGTTTCCCATCTGACTCCGAGATCCATGTCATCGATGAGCCCGACGTAGAAGTGCTGGTCGAAGTACCAACTCGACGACACTCCGTAGTCGCCGGGACCGAAGGGGACACGCACGATACCAGCCCGCACCGTGCCAAAGGCGTCCGATTGATACCCCAGCCATGCCGTGTGCATCATGCTGTAGCCGTCGTACCACCGGTACTCCACCCTG
>JAJDWH010000036.1 GCA_022825705.1 Alphaproteobacteria bacterium | reverse complement strand
CCGCTCGCGCGTGACGCAAATCCCGAGGATGCGCCGCGCGCAGAACTCGCCGAGGTAGCGGGTGTTGCCGTCGTGGCGCTCCTGCGCGAGCTCGCGCTCCGCGGTGCTGCAGTTGCCCAGTCCCACCAGCAACCCGGAGTTCGTGCAGCAGTTGGCGAGGCCGGCAAGCCTGATCTTGCACGCCTTGCGCTGGCCCTTGAAGAACCGGAGGTCGCTCCGGTCGAACTCGTCGCCGCCGAGCTCCATCACCATGTTGAGCTTCGCCGCGGCGTCGACGAAGCTGTCGTTCGCCTGCGGGCGCACGCTCTCGCAGTCCGCGCCGACGCAGTACCGGACGGACCCGCAGGCGCCGCCCGACTGCGCGTCCTGCAGGCCGGCGCCGCAATCCTGAACACTGCCCGATGCCAGCCCGCCGGCGCCGTGCGCCGCCGCCTGCGGCGTGGCGGCAACCCCCTCGGCACGGACGACGGCGGGATCGGTTGCCGGCATCTCGGCGGTCGGGCGCAGGGTCGCGCCGTCGATCACCGCCCGTCCAGCCGCACCGCCAGGATCGTCGGCGTCCGCGAGCCGAGCCCGCGCCGCATCCGGCATCCCGTCGACCGTGAGCTGGCGCTCCGGCACGTCGGTCCCGGCGTAGCCCGGCACCTCGTCGGCGCTCGCGGCGTTGCGCGCCACCTCGCCCGCGGCCTGCAGCCCCGCCTGCCCGATGGCGCGGGCCGCCGCCTTTGGGTCCTCGGCCAGCGCCGTCCCCGTCGTGCCCGCTGCCATTGCCAGCACGGCCACGCCCGCGCCGATCCACCGTTTCGTCATCGTCCACTCCCCCTGAGTGTTGCCAGGTGCCGCTGTGCGATTGCGCGGCCTTTGCTGCCCTCCGCCGCGATGGCTTCGAGTGCTGCGGCCAGGGAGAGGTTCCCGCTCACGCGGTCGAAGGGCGGCGGCGCGTCGTCCGCGCAGCCGCGGCTCCGGCAGGGCGGCACGCCGCCCGGCACGACCACGACGGCCGGCACCCGCGCAATCCCGAACAGGCGGAAGAGCCTGGGATCGATGGCGACGCCAACCTTCGCGTCCCCGAGGCGGGTCCTGATTTGCCGGGCCGTTGTGGGGAGGCTCCCCCCGGCCACGCCGCGCAACACCAGTGGAGCGCCGATCCGGGCGGCATCCCGAGCCGCCGCCCGCCAGCTCGCAGCCGGTACCGCGAGACTGGTGAAGAGCAGCACCTCGGCCGATGGCACTCGTTCAGAGGTGGGCGGCGGCGCGGCGGCGGCGGGGCCTGCGCCCTCCAGCGCCCGCTCGATCACCGCCCGCGACCAGGCGTCGAGGGTTTCGTCGGCGGAGCCCGCGGAGATTTCCTCGGCGAGTTCTCGCGCCAAGTCCGCGTGGCCGGACTGCGCTTCCTCCGCGACGGCCGGGACGGCGGATGCCAGAGCGCCAGCGAGGAGCACCATCCCGACGCGGAGCGCGGCGTTCATGGCGGGCATGCGGGGCGCGGAGATCACAGGAGGCAGCAGTTGCGCTTGCGCCACAGCAGGTAGCCGAAGTTCTCCCCGGCCACGGGCAACTCCCGGAGCGTCTCCCAGAGCACCGAGGACCTGCCGGTGGGGTTGCAGCCGGTGAGCGGTGTCGTCGCAGGCACCGGCTGGGTCATCTGCCAGCGGTACTGCGACTTCTTCATGATGGGCATCGGATAGCGCCCGCAGAGCGCGCCCGAGCCGAACGTGCCCCGGGCAAGCCCGGCGCGATACAGCCGGTAGAGCAGTCGCTGGCCGGCCAAGAGCGAGGCCTGCACGCCGCCTACGTGCGCCGCGACGTTCCCGGTGAGCGGGTACATCCCGCCCTGGCAGCCCGCGCACCAGAAGAGCGCGTCCAGCGGCAGGCCCGCGGAGGACGCCGTGCAGTCGGCGGCGCACGCAGCTTGTGCCGGGAGGTTGGCGAAGAGCGCGGCCTCGGGATTGAGCAGGAAGGAGAGCTCGTCGTCGAGCCAGGCCGGGTCGAGCTCGGACGTCCACGCGATGTCGATGCCCCCGGCCTCCAGGCAGCCGAGGTCGAGGAGCGCACCGATCCACGAGAGGAGGGGGTACATATAGAGGTGTGCGTGCCACACGGACCCCGCCGCGCCGTCGCCCCCCGAGGAGCCGGTCCGGCCGCGGGCAGCGTGGAAGCCGGGGTCGATGGTGAGCCCGCCGAGGTTCGGGAAACACCAGGGGGGGCGCGTCACGTCGACGAGCCTGGCCGGCTCCCAGACGCCGACGGAGAGCCCGATGCGCGGGATCGGGGAACCGCAGAGGCAGATCGGCGAGGAGGGGTTGGGCGTATCCGGCGCACCGGTGGCGCTCCCCATGCTGATCGGCCCGATCGAGATCGGGAACAGGCACTCCCAGCAGACGTCGGCGATCGGGTTCACGAAGCGGCCGGTGCACGTTTGGGCGGACGCAGGACTGGGGGCGAGCGTCACCAGCAGCAGCGCAAAAACCGGCATGCCGACCGCGCGACGCATCACGGCCGGTCTCCCCGGTCCCGGAGGGGCACCTCGGTGAGGCGGAGCTGCAGGCCGTCCTGCTCGATGCGAACCGGGGTCGCCGCGAGGCCGAAGCGCTTCGCGAGGCGTCCGCCCTGGTCGAAGAAGAAGGGACGCCCGTGCCGCCGCGCCAGATCGAGCGGACGCCCGGCGAGCAGGACGATCTTCGCCGGCGCGACGTGCGCAAGCGCCCACGCCACCTCCGTGTCCCGCCGGCCGTCGATGAACAGCAGATCGCGGTCGAGGGGCGCATGCTCCAGCGGATTGATACGCGTGCCGGCAGCCGCCAGCACCGTTCCGCCGGACAGCCGGACATCGCGTTCAAGCACGACCGAAGGGTCGACGAGGCGTGATTGTCGCTCGGTGGCGGGTGCGATCCCGGCAACCGCCTGCGGCGCCTCGATCCGCTCGCGGACGCGCTCCCGCGCCTCCTCCCCGATCGCCGCCATGGCGCCGGAGCGCACCAGTTCGAGGAGCCCGGCTTCCAGCGCCGCCAGCAGGTCCGGCTCGGCGATCGCCCAGGTCTCGCCGCGCGCCCCGAGATCCTTGGCGGGTGCGGCCCCGGCGAAGAGGACACCCATCACCACGACCAGCATCGCCGTGCACGGACGCCGGAGCGGCGTGTTCATGGGGCCCTGCCCTCCGGACCCACCAGCGGTCCTTCGAGCCCCAGCCAGGTGACGTCCGGCAACGCAACGGCCAGTGCCCGGATGCGTCCGCGCGGGACGAACCCGATCTCGGCGTAACGGCTGTCGTGGCTGTCCGGGTGCGGGCCGTGGAGGAAGTAGTGGCCGGGGGGCACCGCTCCGGGCGCGATCGCTTCGAGCGGCCGACCGTCGCGGGCGCGGGTCTTGATGAAACCGAGCGCCAGGCCATCGACCGACACGGCACGGTCGGCCCAGACCTCGACACGCGCGCCTAGCAGGCCGCGCACGGTCTTCAGGTACGGTACGTCCACGCCGACGGCTTCCGGCGGGTCGAACAGCACCACATCGCCCAGCTCAGGCTCTCCCATGATCGGGAGTGCGAGATACCCCCAGGCCCCGTCCGACCAGCTCGCATTGACGTGCACGTGCGAAATGGCGAACAGCCACAACCCGGCGAACAACGCCATCCCGACGAGAACCCGGTTACGGGCGCGCGCCGTCACGGCCGCGCCCCTGCCGGTGCCATCGCGTCCCCCGCCGCGGGCGCCTCCAGCGTCCGGGCGAGCGCCGCCTCGACCTCCGGCGTCAGGTCGGGCGCGCCCTCGGCCACGGCCCGCGACGGCAGCAGTACCGCGCGGTGACGCTCCGCCACCGTGCGGAGCGCCTGCTGCAATGCCGAGGCCCAGCGCCGCGCCTCCGCGGCCGCCGCTTCCTCGGAGCGGGCGTCGCCGGCCACGTCGAGCGCGAACCGGGCGGTCAGCTCGCCGAGCCGCACGCTCGCGATCCGGGGCGGGTCCAGCTGCGTCAGCCGGACCATGGCCACCGCGACCGCCGCCGCAACGGCGGCCGCGAGCAGCAGCGTGGCGAGGAGCGCCGGCACGTCGACGCCCGCCTGGCGGAGGGCCAACCGGGCGCGATCAGGCCGGCGCGGCATCGGTCCGGGCAGCGGCACCTGTCGCGCCGGCCGTCTCGCGCAGCTCCCGGAACCGGCCGAGCCACATGCGCGCCGCCCGCTCCGGCGCCAGCGGCCGGATGCGGCGCCGACACGGCGGAAACGCGAGCGCAGCGCCGGACGACCCGGCGCCGTCGAGCAGGTCGCGGCACTCCGCCGAGGCGGCCATCCGGTCGACGAACCGCAGCAGTTCCGCATGTTCCTCGCCGAGCACGGGGGCGAGGCCCGCCGCCTCGCGGAGTGCGCGCTCGATGGCCGTGACGAGCTTGCCCGTGCGGTCCGCACCCCGCGCGGCGGCAGGCGGCGTATCCCGGAGCCAGGCTGCGGCCGCGCCCGCGATCAGCGCATGGAGCGCCAGCACGCGACGGTCCGCCGCGGTCAGCCCCTGGAGCGCCTCGATCTCCTCGCTCACGACGACCGCGTGCGCGGCCAGCGAGTGGTAGTGGCGCATCCGGCCGCCGCGGCGGCAGGTGTTGGCGAGCACGTAGGCCAACGCCTCGAAGTCGATCTCGGCGGCGCTGACCTGGTCGGGGTCGCCCGGCCAGGCGAGCGGCTGTTCGGTCGACGGTACGGCGGCGGGGTTGGCTGTCATGCATGGACTCCCTGTTCCTGCGGTTTCGGCTCCTGTGGTTCCTCCCGGGTGGTCCCGCCGGCGAGCCGGTCGATCGCTTCGAGCGTCGTGAGCCCTTCGGCTTTCAGGTTCTCCACCGCGGCGAAGGCCGGGCCCTTCGACGAGAACAGCGCCACCGACCAGGGATCGAGCACGAGGCGCGCGACGCGCCACCCGTCTGGACCGTGCAGCACCAGCTCGGCGTATCTGCCGTCCGCCGTGGTGAGGCTCTTGAGCGCGCGCTCCATGCCGGGATCGCAGTGGATGCGCTTCTCCTGCTTCAGCAGCTCGACCGACTCGTCCTTTTGGGCGAGGAAGATCACCCAGTCCGAGTTCTCCCAGGCGACGCGCGCGGCCGGGTTCGCGTAGTAGTCGTTGACGCTCTGCGTGCCCGTGACCAGCGCCCCGCGGTACTTCCGGGCCCTTCTGGCGGCGCCCTCGAGGAACGCCTTGCTGTCCTCGCCGGAGAGCAGGTCCCACGCCTCGTCGATGACGATGGCTTTCGCCCGGGTGCGGGGGCCGTGGTACATCCGCTGGGTCGCGAGGAAGACGACGAGCATCAAGACCACGCCCTGGACGTCGCCGCGCCCCTTCAGTTCCGCCAGCTCGAACACGGTGAGCGCCGCGTCGAGCGCCGGCGTCTCCGCGCCCGCGAACAGCCGCCCCATCGCACCCCCCGGACACCATGGCCCGAGCGCCGTCGCCATGTCCTTCGCGCGGCGGTCGGAACGGGCGGCGAGCCGGTACCGGACGGTACCGAGGTCGGCCGCGTTGCCGGCCTCCTCCCACGCCTCGGCGATCGCCTCGTCGATGAGCGCCGCCTCGATGTCGTCGATGCCGCCGCGCCGCCGGGCCATCCGCCCGATGACGCCCGCGAGCATGGCGAAACACTCCTCGCGGTAGTCGCCGTCGCGGTTCGCGGTCTCCGCGTCGATCATCGCGAAGGGGTTGAGCGTCGCCGCGTCCTTGCCGAACGCGATGAAGCTGCCGCCGAGCGCCTCGGCCGTGTGCTGGAACGAACGCCCGTCGTCGATGACGACCGCCTCGCCGCCCGCGCCCACGATGCCGGTCACGAGCTCCTGCATGAGCACCGACTTGCCGGAGCCCGACTTGCCCGTGACGGCGACGTTGTAGTTGCCCTCGAGATTGGCGAACGGCGACCAGCACGCCGGCTGCCCGCGCCGCCCGATCAGGAAGAGCGCCGGCGGGTTGTCGGGACTCGCCGGCTGGCCGCGCCACTCGCCGTGGACGGGGGCGAGGTTCACCGCCGAGGAGGTGAGGAGCGTCTTCATGCGCCCCATCCGTTCGAAGTCGGCGTCGAGCCCGCCCGCAGCCGCCATCGGGAGACACGCGAGCCAGGAGGGAAGCTGCACGTAACGCTCGGCCGTGACCCGCCAGCCTTGCCCGTGGTAGATCGCGCGGACCGCCTGCTCGGCCTCGTCGAGCGCGTCTAGGGGCGCGTAGACCGCGACCAGGTACGCGGCGCGGACCAGTTTCTCGCCGTCCTTGATGCGCTCCGTCACCGCCTGCCAGTCGCGCGCCTTCTCGGGCAGACCGGGGAGGTACCGGGCGATCCCGGTGCCCGCCTGCTGCGTGGCCCTGGCCGATTTGAGGAAGGCCTTCTCGCCGGCCGCCTCGTCGCCGGTGGTGAACACCAGCGCCGTCAGCACCGGGCACCCCGGCTGCAGGAAGTCGCGGTGGAAGTCGCCGATCAGCGCGTTGCCCCGCCAGCCCGGCCACACGTCCGGATATGCAATCGCGGAGAGGACGCGCACCGCTACGTCCTCGCCGTCCGGGTGGTGGAACGTGAGGCCTGTGGGCGCCACCGTAAGCGCGCGGCCCGGGGCGGTGCACTGCTCGTGCAGGGGATCGCGCGGCGACCAGCGCCGGGGCGGCGGCCCGATCCCGCCGTCGTCCTTGCCCCGGACGTCCGGAGCGGTGAGCTCGGCGGCAAGTGCGAGCAGCGCGTCGGGCTCGAGCCGGCGCGCCCAGGCGCCGGCCGAGGCGAGCGTGCCTTCGAGCGCGCGGCGGAAGGCGCCGAGCGCGGTCTCCGCGGCCGGGCCCGGCGGCCCCGCGAGGCAGGCGGTGACGAAGACCCGGTAGTCGGAGAGCGTGTTCGGCGGGCCCCCGGCGTGCAGCTTCCGCCAGCCGGCCGGGCGCAGGAGGGCGCCGCGGCGCTCGCCGATCCGCTCCTGAACGCCGCCCGCCCGTGTGCGGGGCGCCGCCCATGCGTCGTAGGTCGCCCCGAAGCGGGGGCTTGCCCAGTGCAGGACCTGGAGGGTGCAGTGCTCGGGTGCCGCGTCAGCGAGCGTCCCCGCGAGCGCGCCCGCGATTTCCTCGTCGATGTTAACGAAGGGCGGGATCTCCAGGACGAAGCCGATGCTCGACGCATTGACGTAGAGCTCGCTCCGCTCGTCCCAAGCGCGCCACGGGAGCAGCTGGTGGAGCGCCGCCGGGACCGGCGGCGGCGACCAGGACGCCGGCGCCTCAGGCCCCTCGAAGAGTTCCAGCAGGCGGCCGATCACGGTAGCTTCCAGCCGGCGGGCTCCAGCACCACCCGCACCCAGTGGGCCTCGCGGTAGATGCCGTCCGCGTCGACGAAGGGCGCGATCCAGATGCGGCCCAGCACCTCGGGCACGCGAAGTGAGGCATCCGCCGCAGGTGCGGGTGCGGCGGTCTGTTCAGTTTTGGCAGTCGTTGCCGCTGCTTCCGGCTTCGGGCGGGGCAAATGTGCGTCGGTGTCGCCGCCGAAGAGCGTCTTGAACCAGGCGAAGAAGCCGCAATCGTCGTCGCAGGCTCCTCCATGTACGTACCGGCCACCCCCTGCCCCCGAGCCGATTTGATGCCGTGCCTCCGGCAGCGGCTCGCCGAACAAGGCGGCCGCGCGGGCGGCGCTGGCGGACACCGCCGGATCGGCCTCGGCGATGCTCGTGCAGGAGCTTCCCTGGGCCAGCGGGCACTGCCACGATTCGCCGACATGCGTGGCCGAGCAGCCCGCCAGGGCCAACGCGGCCACGGCGGCGGCCAGCCCCGGCGACAATTGTGTTGAACTGAGTCTCATTGCACGTCTCCGTCGTTGGCGGAATGGGCGAGGACGCCGCCGTCGAGGCGGGCACCCTCCAGGAACACGACACTCACGCGCGTCCCCGAACGCAGCTGGATCACTGGCTGGTACTGCTCGGCGCGGCGGATCAGGTAGTCCGCGACCTTGCCGCCGGCGGATGCAGCACCCGCTCCGAGCCCCGCCCGGCCGATGTCCGCGAGCCCCGTGTTCGCAACCGCCGCCGTGCCGCCGCCGGTGGCAACGGCCTGCGGCTGGAATGCCTGCGCGGCGCCCTGACCTGCGCCCGAGACCAGTCCCGCGAGGAACGCCTTCTGGACGAGCGCCCCCTCGCGGCTCACGACGGGGCCCCGCACGCCGGTCTTGCCCGAGCCCGCGATGAATCCAGCGACCTCCGTCTCGATCACACTCCCGGGCTCGGGCCCAGCACAGGTCAGCGTGCGGAGCCGCGCGTAGACTTTCTCGGAGGAGAGATCGCCGTGCGCGGCACCCGTCACCGTGCAGCCCGCGATCTCGACACGCTGCGCGGAACCACCCGCGGCCGCAGTCCATGCCGGCCCGATGAGGCGCAGCAGGACCGGCCGCGGGTCGCCCTGGGAGGAGATGCCGGCCGAGGCGTCGACGCCCGCGAGCACGACCGCCTCGGCGTGGCTGCCGGCGGGGAGCCAGTTGCTGAGTGGCTTCCAGGCCTCGATCGCGGCGGCGCCGGATGATGCGTCGTCCAGCTCGAAGGTCTCGATCAGCGGGGACGGGGCCTCCGGCAGCGGAAACGCGCCACCGGGACCCCGCTCCGGATCGACGGGCGTGCCCGGAAACGCCGGAACCTCTCCGGGGTTCGCGAGCGCAGGCATGCTCTCGGAGACGCGCCGCTCCAGGTCCTCGATCATCGCGGCCTGGCGGTCGATCACGGATCGCGCATCCGCAGCGTCCACGGCAAGCCTCTCGCGAAGACGTTCGTTCTCAGCGCCCAGGCGCCGGGCGTCCGTCTCCATCTCGCGGAGGCGGGCCTCGATCGTCCCAATCCGGGCCTCGGACCGGCGCGTCCAGGCCTCCTCCGCGGTGCCGGGCCCCGCGAGTTCGGCGTCGATGCCGGTCGCGGCGGGCGTCGTGCCGCCGCCGCCCGCTCCCAGCCACAGGGCGAGCGCCACGAGGAGCACGGCTGCCACGACCGAAAAGAGCAGTAGTTGGCGACGACGCACGCCCCCGGCATCGGCGTCGACCGCCTGCGCGCGGGCCTCGTTCACGGCCGTCCTCATCGGGCGGCGCCCGCTTGGCCAGGCTCCGTCACGACGACCGCGATGCGATCCCGGGCAGAACCAGCACGCGGGGCGGCGACCCAGACCGCGGCAACCCCGCCGCCGAAGCGTTCGGCGAGCGCGGCCGCGCCGGTGTCCGGACCGGCTACCAGGACGTAGACCGTGAACCGCGTCCCGCGCCACGTTTCGATCGCCGATCGGCCAAGCGCCGGCCGCGCTGCCCCCGCGACGTAGCCGGGCGGGACCTCGCCGCGCGCGATCGTTCGCACCAACCGGACCAGCTCCGCGGCGCGGGCATCGCTCGCCGTGCCGGCCGGCGCAGGCGGCGTCGGTCCGGCAACGGCCGCGGCATTGCGAATCAGCACCTGCGCCGAGTGCCGCGCGTCCGGGATCAGGGTGAGGCGGTAGGTAAAGCCCCGCTCGGTCCCCAGGAACAGCGTCACCGGCAACGGGTCGCCAGGCATCCCGTCCGGCGACGGATCCAGTGTCGCCGCGGGGCGGATATACAGGTCGCCCCCAGTGGCGTCGTGCTCGATGTCGAACCCGCCGGGGCTCCGGATGACCCGCCGGATGCGGTCGTCGGCCAGGGCGACGCGGGTGACGCCCGTGGCGGACACCGCCGCCTCGAGCTCGGCGTGGTCCGTGGCGTCCAGCGTCTGGATGGCCGCGGCTTGTTCCGGCAGGGCAGCGAGGACCATGCACACCGTCAGGAGCGCGGCCGCGGGCCGGCCGACCCGGCGGGCAGGACGTGCGGTCCGGTTTCGGTACGTCATCATCATCACTCCATCTCCTCGAAACGCACCAGGCCGATCCGTCCGCCATCGAGGCGGAAGGTGAGGCGGTAGTGCTTGTCCTCGCGCGCGGACTCCTCGCGCCCGATCCAAGTCGCGAGCTCGCCCTCCACGTCGACGGCGAGCGTCCCGGGGTCCGCCTCGATGCGCTCGGGGTAGAAGGCGGCCGCCAGGTCGCGCCCGGCCATGCGCCGCGCCTCCGATGCCACCCAAGCGCTGATCGCGCCGCGCGCCGAGGGATGGCTCATGCGGGCCGCGGCCTCGCGCACGTGCCCGGCGTTCTCCGGCGTCAACGACAGCAGCGTCACCGCCGCGGTCCGCGCCATGTCCTCGAGGTAGCGCTCGCCGGCGCGACCGCCGCCCACCTCCCAAGCGGGCCCCGCCACCGCGGGCACGAGCACCGTCACCGCCTCGCGCCCGGCGAGACCGAGTGCGAGGACGAGGTTGGCGGTCATCGAGAGCACCAGGAGAGCTGCCAGTACCACGCGGGCGTCGCGGGCGCGGCGGAGCCCGGTCTCCATCACTGCGAGGTCCACGGGCGCCCTACCCGACGAAGCGCCGGAGGTGGCTCGGCGGCGTCGCCTTCAGCCGTAGCACGAAGTCCGGCAGGAACCAGTAGAGCGCGTAGCGCGCGATGTTGGCGCCGCCGCCCCGCTTGATGCGGCGCAGCAGCAGCCAGCCGCCGATGCCCGCGACCAGTCCCGGCACAAAGGCGTTGGCGGCAAGGCCGAGGAGCGACGGGCCCATCAGCACCGCCGCTTCGTCGACCGTCCAGAACAGCCACCGCTCCGGATCGTCGAGCCGGCGCGGGATCACGTGACGCTGGGTGTCGCCCACGATCGCCTCAGACGATCGCGGTGCCGACGAGGCCGGTCACGATCCCTGTACCGGCGCCGGCCGCGACGCCTACGCCGACGGCGCCCATCAACTGCATCGCGTTGAAGCGGAGCACGGAGCCGACCAGCGCAGCACCCACGGCCAGCGCGGCAGCGAGCTGCCCGCCGGTGCCCGAGACCATGTCGGTCACGGTGTCCAGCGGCGCGTCGAACGTCGTGTCGGTGGTGGCGAACGCCAGGTCGATCCCGAGGAACACGAGGAAGAGCGCCACGATCGCGAGAACGGCGGCCCGTGCGATGCGTTCACGCCGACTCCTCGGCCCGGTCGGGGTGAACGGGTCCATCAGACCGCCCTCCGGGAGGTGACGCTCTCCTCGGATGTCGAGCTCACCCGGCGCTCTGCAGCCCACTGTTCGAGATCGATCTGGCGGTACAGGATTCGGCCGCCGAAGCGGTAGAAGTCGGGGCCTTCGCCGCTTACCCGGTAACGGTCGAGCGTCCGGGACGACAGCCCAAGGTAGGCTGCTGCACGCCCCGTGCTGAGGTAGGTCCCCTCTTGGTTCTTCATGCTGGTATCTCCAGGTTGCGTGGATGCGAGCACGGCCGGACCCCGAACGCCGACCGGCCCGCCGGTACATGCTTGCGGTGCCAGCAGCGGGATCCCCGCCACGGCCCTGCACATTGCCGAGAGGCACACTTCGTCGGCCTGCGTGCGCATCCAGTCCCGCACCCTGTCCACGGTCTCGAGCCGGATGGAGCCGCCCTTACGCAGCCGGCTGACGAAAGAAAAATCCCCCGTCGCCTCCTGGCCGAGCACGTACGGCTTGGCACCGCTCGCTCCGAGGAAGGCCTCGACCTCACGTCGAAAGGCAGGACCGATGGCCGGCTGGCCCATGAAGGCAAGCACTCGGTCAGCAGTCCGCAGGCCAAGCCGCCGGCCGCCATCGAGCGATGCGACGAACCCGGGATCGTTGAGGGCTTCCTGCCCGAAGCGCCGAGCGCTCATCCCGCGCTGAGTCACGTATGCGCGTACTGCGTCGCGGAATCGGTCATCCAAGCATGTCATGGTTAGGAACATATAAAGAACAAAACAGCTCTACAACGGGTTTTGGTTAGGTGATCTCCTGCATGTGGCGACTCCCGTGCGAGAGAAAGCGATAACGCACGACCCAGTAGGGGGATCGAGCGCAAGCCGGTCCAGATTGGCTCCGTCGCACTGATCGCTGCACCCACGGACTTCAACACTGACGACTTCAAGCTCGTGCAATGAATCGACCGGCAGCCGCCGCGGCCGCGAAGAAGGTGGCGGGATGGCTGTTCACCGACTGGGCACGTGGGCACCTTGCGGCACGTTGACCTACTGTCCCTAAACCTCGGGTCAAAAATCCGGCGCTACAGCAATGACGTTTGCGCTAACGCCCGTTCGGCCAGCGCGATATGCGCTGCATGGTGTTGACGAAAATCGACATTTCGGAAACGGCCACCGAGCTGACTCACAGATGACGTACTGCAAGTCGACATTATCACTGACAAAAGGTCTGGTTATTGGGTTACTGCATCAGTGAAGTGTGACTAATGATGCCAATATAACGATTGTAGTGGTCTGTTAAGTAGGCGTAGAGTTCCTCACGTCTACAAGGAGGCTCCAGATGCCCGACATGACTGACGCATTCAACCCGCATGCCCTCAAGACCTTGCGCAAACGACGCGGGCTGACCCAGGAGCAACTGGCCGACGCCATCCGGTGCACGAAGGACACCGTCAGCCGGTGGGAGCGCGGCACGTCGTCAAGTATTCGGTCTCATCTCCGCCGGCCCCTTTGCAGGGAACTGGGCGTCGAATGGGAGCAGCTCACGAAGCCGGTAGATCAGACCAGTGAGACCTCCGCCTTCGTCAATCCCACAGTCAGGGTGTCGATCGCCGAGCATGCGCGGGCCTCGCTGCAACTCGTCGCAGCACGCTACTCGGTTCAGCCACAGGACGTGCTGGATATCGCACCCCTGCTGTTTGTCATCGTCGCCGAACGGAACCTGCTGGAGCGCGAGCAGCGACTCCGGGATCTGCGCGACGCTATCGGATACGCAGAAGGAGAACTGTCGGAACACTTCCGGCATCTTGGTAGCGTCTCTGTTGCCGCCCGTAATGCAGACGGCGAAGATCCGCTGTGGGAGGAGGAGGCTGCCCTGGAAGAAAGGAACGTTTTCCACTACCAAACCGACGACTCTGAAGGCCCGTTTGTCCGTTTCGTCCGCGATCTCGCAAAAGATCTTCCGGATGATGCGGTCGTTTCCATCGATGCCACGACCGGCGGCAGCCAGATAGGCCGCTACCGAATCGCCGCTGACACCCTGCGGGACCTCACGGGAATTTCTGGCGACGGCGAGCAGGACGAGGAGCTTCTGGACCATATCTGTTCAGGGTTGATCAACCTCGCCGATTGTCTGCGCGTCAAGCGTGACAGCGACGAAGGACAATATCGCGAATGGCTCTCCGGAGAGCTGTCCCGAGCAGATGCAGAATCCCAACGCAGGCTTGAAGAATTCTGGCTCGATCTCGGGGTTTCCCCGGACGAGGTCAAGATATTGCGCAAGCGGGGGAGTGCACGATGACCGCACTCCCGATCACGCGCCACGGGCAATCCCGAATGCAGCAACGAGGCATTCGTTTGGCCGACCTGGACGTTCTTCTCACCCACGGCACCGACATCGGCCGGGACCGGATCATGCTCAGGACACGGGATGCAGCAAAGATCATCCGGAGCCTGAAGAAACAAATCGCCAAGATCGAGCGGCTGACCGACAAGGTGCTCGTCGTACCGGAGGGCGAGTTCGTCACAGCCTATCACCAGACTAACCCCATCCGGCCATCCTTCCGGAGGACCAGGCGGCCGCGCACCTGTCAATTCCCTGTCGAAGGATAGGGACGATGTCCGAAGCCGGCCCTCGCTTCGTCGACATCAAGGTGCGCCAACTCATCGTGTTGGCCGGCTTCGAGAGCGCGTAATGCGCCCGGTGTCATTCCCCACGAAGGTACAAGCCGCCAGCTCGACCAACCCGTCCGTCGGTGCACCAGTTTGCAACTTCGTCGAGGGCCAATGTGCGGTAGCGGTTCGGCTCACCGAACCTCGCCGTGCACAGGGGTGGGCATATCCATCAGTCTGTCGATTCGGTCGGCGACCCGTTGCGCGGGTTCGCGCAGTTGCTCCACCGTCCAGTCGGCGGCATAGCCTTCGGTCACGTCCACGGGGCGCGCGTGATTGACCAACCGCTTGGTCAGCGAGCGAGGGAGCATCAGCTCCCGCTCAGCCACCGTGATGAAACTGTTGCGAAGCCCGTGGAACCAGAAACGGGTTCCGCCAACGCGACTAATGTTGCGGTAGAACCGATGAACGTCCACAAGATGACCCGACGCGCTGGCTGACGATGGGAACACCCACATACGGACGTGTTGCGGCACGTTGTCGCGTTCCGACCGGCGCCGTTCAAGAACTGCCGCGAGCTGCCGTGTTATGGGGAGTTCCAGAGGATTTCCGGTCTTCGTTTCCTCAACCCGCAGGATACCTTGCTGAAAGTCCAACTGCTCCCAGCGGAGGGTGATGATTTCACCCAGTCGCATGCCGGTGTAAAGCCCGACGAGAAATATGTCGCGAAACACTGGTGCAAAATTGATTGCGTCGATGCCGGCGCGCCAGCGCGGCAGCACATCAGCTGGGGCCGAAATCCTTCTCCGTCGTTGCCGATGAAACCGTCCTCCGCCAACCAGCCAGAGTTCGACGGGATTACGCAAGCCCTCATGGTCGACACAGGGTCGCCGGTAGACGGAGCGCAGCAATGACAGGGTCTGATTGGCGGTCGCCCAGCCGTGCTTCTCCGTGATGCGATTGAAGCGTTCCTCCACTTCACGGCGAGTGACCGCGTTCAGAGGTCGAGCAAGCCAGTCGGAAAGACAGTTTTGTAGGTTATGGCGATAGGTGACGATGGTTTTCCGTGTGCGATTGGGATTGACCTTCATGTAGTCGCCGAACGCCTCCGCGAGCGTAGGCATTCCACGAGCCTCCGAACGATCGTCCGCAGGATCGGACCCTGCAGCGACACGGCCAAGTAGTTCCAGAGCGACGCGACGCGCTTTTTCGGGAGCTATGCGGCCATAACGGCCAATGACAATGCGCTTGTTCGGGGCCTTTCGCCCTCCGTCTCCGGTACGGTAGTTGAGGATGAAGGACTTAATGCCCGAAGGTTGAACACGAACCCCGAACCCGGTGAGCTTGCTGTCCCACGCGATGTAGGATTTCTCGCTCGCCGCAAGGGCATCGACGGCACGCTTGGAGAGTGTCAACCGCAGCTTGGCGGTTCGTTTTCCGGTACGATTTTTCATGCCAGCGATTGTAGGTTCGGATCACTTTATGTCAACACTGATATCAACACATTAGAGGAAACTCTGGCATACAGGATGGTCGCGATGGCGTGAATGACGGTCCCATAAGCCACTCATACTATTGACTTAAATTATGCCATGTCATTCCTTGGAGTTCCGATTGCATCTATGCCTCGCCAATGTTGATCTGGTTGAGCAGGAGGCGGACCAGCGGCCTCGTGCGCGACAGGTCGGACGGCGGTACCACCAGGTAGAGCGAGACCGGGTGGCGGGCGTGCATGAGATCGGCGATGCGCCAGTCGGAAGCCCCGGTGACATGGGCGATGGCCGGATCGCGATAGAGGGCCAGGAAGCTCATGGCGGTCGACAGGACGCCCGAGCGCTCGTTGTCGGACTTGTTGAGCAGTTCGCGGGCCACCTGGGCGACCACCGGGTGCGGGCGCCCGGAGGCGTCGCCGCCGAGATGCGGCGCGTGCATCATGCGGGTCAGCGTCTGTTCGAATGAATGCGCCGGATCCGACAGGACGGCCGCGACGCGCGCCAGCGTCTTGTCTCGCTCGGCGTACAGCACGTGGAGGATGACGCCTACCAGCAGCGCGTGACCGGTCTTTTCCCAGTGGTTCCGGCGGTCCAGGGCGCCCTCCGGATCGACCAGAATGTCGGCGATGTTCTGGACGTCTCGAACTTCGCTGGGGCCGCGCCGAACCTCCAGCAGCGGGTTGTAGCGGGCCGATCGGGGGTCGGTCGGGTCGAAGAACAGGCAGTGGGAGAAACGCGCGCGCCAGCCGGCGGTCAGCCGCCAGTTCTCCCCCTTGATGTCGTGGACGACCGTCGATTCCGGCCAGGCCAGGAGGGTTGGCACCACCAGGCCGACACCCTTGCCGGAGCGGGTCGGCGCGAACGCCATGATGTGTTCCGGCCCATCATGCCGGAGGTACCGGCGATCGAACCGGCCGAGCATGACTCCCCGGTCCACCAGAAGCCCGTGCCGCCTGATGTCGGCCGTGCGCGCCCAGCGTGCGGAACCATGCGAAGTGGCCTGGCCACCCGTGCGGGCCCGCCAGAGGGAGCCGCCCACCGCGATCACGATCCCGGCAATCCCGGCGAACGCGGCCAGTCCACCGGTACGGGCGAACACCCCGGGGGCAGCGGCACCGAAGGCGTACCACCACTCGAACAGTTGCCACGGCCAGTAGATGTCGATTCCGAAGGCCTCGAATCGCGGCGGTCCCAGGGCGTACTGATCCCGTAGCAACGCGGCCGTCCATTGGGTCGCAGCCCACAGCACGGAGCCCACCGCGATCGTGACCAGAACGCCCTGACCGATCAGCACTCGCGTGGGCGTCATCGGCACGGTCTCCGGCGGCGGTGGACCGGCGAGCATACAGAGCGACTAGAACAAAGCAAGAACTTTCGTAACACATGTCAGGTCTACGGCCGAGTGCGCACTGTCAGGACGTTTTGCCCGATTACCGGCCCTGCCCCGACGGCGTTGACTCGCCGCTCCCGACCTCCGCCGCCGATCTCAGGCGCCGCGATCCAGTCCGTGCGTTGGCCGGCGAATCTCCGGTCGGTGGCGGATCCCGGGCCCCACCCGGCCCGGACGCCCGTGGCGTGCCGCGTCATCGTCGTCTCGACCGGTATCCCGATCGGTGGCGTCCGGTTCCCCGCGCCGTACCGACACCCCGAGGTCGCGCCGACGCCGTTCCGCCAGCGCCTCGCGTACTGCCCGCCCGAAGCCACGATCGGCAATCACGCGGCCGGACCGTGCGAGCGTGTCCAGCCACGCGGGGCCGGGATGGGAGACTTGCCGGTCGAGGGCATGGGGATCGAGCACCTGGACGGCAGTTCCCCGGTACTGACGCGCCAGGCCCACGGTGCGAACGCGTGCCGGGAGGTCGTCGGCGACCCGCCAGCGGTCGAGTCCTGCCGGCGCAGCCAGACCGACGCGCGCCAGCGCGCGGACGCGGCGATCGGCGTCCTCCCAACCGGAACGCCCGAACCACCAGATCCCGTTCCGCGACCGGACCTCCGCATCGATCGCACGGTCCAGCGCCGCGAGGCGCGGGTTGGCGGCGCGGAGTTCGACGATCACGCCAGCCGCGATTCCGGCAGGCACGTCGACGAGGTCGGCGTACCAAACCCTGCCGTCCAATCCATCGACCACCGCGTATGGGATCGGCGCCGCGCCGGAGCGGCGCCCCCACGCCACCAGCGCCCCCGTGATGCCCCGCTCGAGCATCCGGCCATCGGCGACGGCGCGGTCCCGCAGGGGCCGGTGCAGACCGGTCTCCGTGATCGCTCGTTCCAGCAGGCGATAGGTTTCCCGCCGCTCACCGATGGCGCGAAGCGTGGGCAGCGTGTCGGGTGCCAGCGTCCATTGCAGCGGGGCGGTCTCTGCCGCCAGACCCATCCGCGACAGGGTGCGCACCCGGTCGATCATGCGGGCCCGGCCCAGGTGCGCATCGCGCCCCTCCGGCCGACCCCGCAGATCGACCACACCGCCTCGGGACCGCTCAACCAGACCCAGGTCGAGCCCGGTCAGTTGCTGGCTGCGGGCTTCGGCCCGCAGCCGCTCACGCAGGGCCCGGTCCGAATCCGGCCCGAGTTCCCGTGTCAGTGCGGCCATCGCCAGGGCGCGGACCCGACGGTGCAGGCTGCGCCGGTCCCATTGGAGATCCCGCCCGTCGGCATCGCGCCCGCGCACCACGACATGGGCGTGCAGACGGCCGGTGTTGGCGTGGTCGACCGCAACCCAGTCGAGTTCGCGGTCCAGGTCGCGCGCCAGGCCGGCCATGACATCGCACGTCACGTCATGAAGCCGGTCCAGCTCGGACGCGTCATCCGGAGACAGCATGATCCGCGCCTGCCCCGGGTCGCCACGGGCGCGCTCGACGAACGCATCCGGAGCAACGCCCCGGCCGGCCGGGCCGTACAGCGTGCCGGGACTGCCGTCCGGCTCGACGCCGTCTCGCCCGAGATACCGGAGATGCGCGCGGGTATTGGCGGCCCCGGTCGCTCCGAGACAGCTCAGCCTGACAATGCAGCGGCGCTGGCCGGGCGCATGAAACCGGCGGCCACCGCGCGCCGCGTTCGACCGCCCGCCGCGGAGGTGCCCGAGCGCCTGGACGCGGCGCAGCAAGGGTGCCGGCGCGCGGCCCTCGCCGCGGAGCCGCGCGCCGCCGGCAGCCGTCAGGGACCGTTCCCCGGGAGCCAGCGGAGCGATCCGAGCGGCACCAGCCGCCCGGCAAGGTCGGACACCGGCGTCGGCCCGTGGTACCGACCGTCGAACGATCGCGGATGATCCTGCAGCAGGAACGTCTCGCCGGCGCGCAGGCGCACGCAACCCGACCAGGCCGGCAGCGGACGACCCGCCCGATCGTGGCCGAGGGCCGCGGCGACCGGATGACCGTTGACCGTGACACGCGCCGCATGCCGGCACACCCGGTCGCCCGGCCCCGCCACCAGACGTTTGACGAGGGGTGTCCCCGTTGGAACCAGGTTGCGGGCGGCAGCTTCGATTCCCGGTCGGCTGTCGGCCCTCACCAGGGTGTAGTCACCGATCGCGGCCGGGCGGGCGAACCGCAGGTAGAACCCGACGGGGGCGCTCTCCGACGCGTTGTAGATGAGCCATGGACGGCGCTCTCCCGTCCAGGCGGCCGCGAGCAATCCCGTCATGACCAAGAGGACGGCAGCGTATTCCGGCCGCCTCATCCGCCCACCCGCCGGACCGCCAGATACGCGGCATGCTGACACGTGGAGTACGGGTGCGGCGCGAGGCCGGCGTTCAGCGCGGCACCTGCACTCGCGAACCATGGCGGGGACACGTCGACCGGATCGATTCCCAGACGATGGATGGCCGCAAACGTACGCAGCACGCGTCCGGTGCGACCCTTGCCGGTGACCCGGAGAAGTATTTCCGCGCCCGGACGAACTCCCGCGACGCGGCACAGATGCTCATCCGGCCCCCCCGCACGGAGCACGACGAGACGCCAACGGTCCGGACCGCGACGGGCAAGCTCGCGGAGGAGCTGGACGAACACCGCCCCGGGCTCGAACCCGAACCAGCCGTCCGGCCTCGCGACGGCAGGACGTGCGAACGGCAGCGTGATCTGATGGTGCCGAGTGTTCAGCCGAAGGGCACCGGTTAGCGGGGCAGGCCCTGCCGACCAATTCGCCGGCGCCGGTAGACGCGGAACCTCCCCGCGGCCTGCTCGCTCAGATCGCATACGAATCCCGGCAGACGAGAACAAAAAAGGAACATAACAGATCTTCCGGGCTGTATCACATGCGGGCCGTACTCGCGCCGGGCGGCGGCACATGGACGTTCCGGGGGGCCGCGCAGGTCAAGATCCGATCGGGTTTCCGTGCGGCCGCCGGCTCTGATCGCCGGCTCAAGGTCCGGAACTGCCGGCCGCTCAGCTGTCGCTCATCTGCAGGAGCGCGAACATCGGGACATCTGCCTCGTCGAGACGCTCCCGACCGGGCAATCCGGTGAGTTCGATCACGACCGCGAACTCGTCGAGCACGCCGCCGAGCCGACGCACCAGCTTGGACGCTGCGACGGCCGTGCCGCCCGTCGCGAGCAGGTCGTCGACCAGGAGCACCCGCTCGCCCGCGCGAATCGAGTCACGGTGGACTTCCAGCGTGTCCGTCCCGTATTCCAGCGTGTAGCGTTCCGCGATGGTCTCGTGCGGCAGCTTGCCCGGCTTCCGTACTGGCACAAAGCCGATTCCCAGGTCGGTTGCGATCGTCGCCCCGAAAATGAGCCCGCGCGCCTCGATACCTGCGATCTTGTCTAGCCCCCGTGAGCGATAGCGGCCCGCAAGGCGTTCCGTAACTTGCCGGAATCCCGCACCATCCTGGATGAGCGTTGTAATATCGCGAAAGAGGATCCCGGGCTTGGGATAGTCCGGGATGGTGCGAACCAGGGAGGCAAGGTCCATGTCGCTGTCACGGTGCTGCATGCTGGCGTCCTTTGTCATCGTGGCCGGGATCCGCGCCGAGGCCGCGAGTCCGGCACGATCCGATCTCGTCGGATCCGCTGGAGACTATCTGGTCAAGGGGACGGAAACCCTGTTCGAGGTGGCGCGCCCGCACGGCCTCGCGTTCACCGAAATCATGAGCGCGAACCCTGGAGTCGATCCCTGGGTGCCGGAAGCCGAAACCCGTCTCGTGCTGCCGTCACGGCACGTGCTGCCGCAGGGCAAGCGGACGGGGCTCATCATCAATCTCGGTGACCTGCGACTGTACTATTTCCCCGCGGACGGCAGCCCGCCGGTATCGTTCCCCATCGGCATCGGCCGCTACAACTGGACCACGCCGCTCGGCGACACCGAAATTGTCCGGATGGCCAAGAATCCGTCGTGGTACGTGCCCAAATCGATCCGGGAAGAAGACCCTTCGCTGCCGCCCGTGGTCCCGCCCGGACCCGATAATCCGCTGGGCGGACATGCAATCTATCTCGGCATGCCGGGCTACCTGATTCACGGCACCAACAAGCCGTGGGGGATCGGCATGCGGGTCACGCACGGCTGCATCCGCATGTACCCGGAGAGTGTCGCCTGGCTGTTCCAAGCCGTGCAACCCGGCACGCCGGTTGCGATCGTCAACCAGCCCATCAAGGCGGGCTGGGATGGCGACGATTTCTTCGTGGAAGTGCATCGCGAGCCCACGTATGCGCGGGAGATGGGCGACGGCGTCGACACGCCGCCCGAGCTCCCGCCGGCCCAGCTGTACCCGCTCGCCGCGAAGATCATCCAGCAGGCAGCGGGGACCGAGGTTGCTCGCATTGACTGGAACCGGGTCCGGTCCGCAGTCGTCAGGGCCAGCGGCGCGCCCGTGCAGGTCAGTATCGATCAGCCGCAGGACGCCATCGACCAGCCGCAGGACGTCGTGGAACTGCTGGGCCCCTAGACCGACGGCCACGGCTGCGCGAACCTGCTCCCGGGCCAAGGTGGCGGTCAGTCGCGCCTGGCGGGACCCCGTTCCCCCGACCGGTCGACCGGACAGCGCCGACGCTCCCGCCAGCACCTCCAAGCGCTCTGGGAATCTGCCGGATTCATGCGGTGACCCGTTTCGTCACGGGCCGTGCCGGCTTGCGTACGGCTGGGGGCGAGACGAGCGACCACCGGCCCGGATGCGCCGCGGCAGAGCCCAGCCGCGGGTGCGCTACCCGCCGGACACGTAGGGTACGAACAAAGCCCAAGAACCCCGGGAGGTCCTTGGGCTCCTGTTCAGCGAATGCGCGACGTCAGCGCGTCGATGCCTACTTCCGGGACATCGTCGCGAACATGCGGTCGACCTTCTCGCTCAGCGTGCGCAGCGCGGCGCGGTTCTGCTCTGCCATCGCCATCGCGCGTTCAACCAGGCGGCGGAGTTCCGTGTCGCCGCCAGCGTTCTCTGCAAGCATCGCACTGTTGGCTGCAGCGGCCTGATTCGCTGCCTCAGCGGCGGCGGCATTGGCCTCGGCGGCGGCACTCATCATCGCCATCTTGTCTTCACACTCAGCACCGCGGCACCCACCCGCGCACGCCGAAAGCGTCAGCGCGGCCAGGACGACGAAGAGGACACCAATACCGGTGCGGGGCAGGTGTTGCATGACTCGAATTCCTCCTAATGCAGGCCGACGAATCGACAGAGCTAATGCCGCGTCAGTTCCGCGGCAGCATATGGGGAATTCCTATGCCTGACAACCAATTTGGCCCATTCGCGTTGTATCGTTAGAGCCCCGCGCTCGGTTGCGGGAGCGGACGATCGCGGTTCCGGCCCGGTGCCGATTTCGCTACTCCGCGCGACCCCGCCGGCAATCGTACCGATGCGCACTCACGCGTTCACCCTCGCTGACCTGCGTAACTCGTGGGCCGAAGACGCGCGGGAGTCATGGGCCAGCAGACCAGTGCGCGGGCGCGCCGCGAACCGCTGAATCGAGCCACAAGGTATCGAATGCTCCTTGTCACCGGCTGGGTGATACCCGCCATCCGCGCTGGCAGTTCGTCTGAATGCGGGTTGACGCAGATACCAACGCTCGCTCCAACGTTCGGCGTGCTGCCATCGGAGCGGCTCTCTGCGCACCTGGCTGACGCCACATGCGCCGTCGGCAATGCTGCCACTCCAGGCACGTCGGCCCGGCGTCATTCCCGCGCCGGTCGCTTCGACGGGCGTGCCCGGTGCCGCGAGTCGGCACCGGGAGTCAGGATCCGACGCTAACCGTGGTGCTGCCGGACGTAGCCGCGGTTCCAGGTCGGGCTGACGACGATCTCGTTCAGGCAGACGTGCGCCGGCATCCGGGCGATGAACAGGATCAGGTCGCCCATGTCGTCCGGCTGCACCATCTTCGCCCGATCCTCCGCCGACACCGGCACCGGGCGCCGGTCCAGGATCGGCGTCGCCACCTCGCCGGGACAAAGGGCGCAGGAGCGTATCCCGTGGATGCACTCCTCGATATTGAGGTTGGCGCTCAGCGCCGTCAGGCCGAACTTGGAAGCCCCGTAGGCGGGGCCCGTGATGTAACTGTGGTAGCGACCGGCCCAAGATGACACCTGAATCACCAGGCCGTCCTTGCGCGCACGCATCATCGGCAATACCGCCTGCGTGCAGTAGAACGCGCCATTGAGATTGATCGCCACGACCTGATCGAACTCGGCGCTGTCGACATCACCCCAGTGACGGTCGCGGATGTTCACACCCGCCGAATTCACCAGGATGTCGCACCGGCCCCAGCGATCATCGATGCGCTGGGCCACCGCCTCCACGGCCGCCTGATCGGTGACGTCGAGCGGTTCGATCACGGCCACCCCGCCGCCGTCTTCGATCGCCTTCGCCGTGCGTTCCAGCTCCGGGCGGCGGCGACCGGAAAGGACCACCCGGACCCCTTCGCCCGCCAGCGCCACGGCGCCGCCCTGGCCGATACCGGTGCCCGCGCCGGTTACCCAGGCAATCGTCCCGGAGAGGTCCCGCAGCAACGTTCAGGCGCCCGTCTTCGCGAACCCGGCCAACGGACTACGCCGGCACCGGGCGTGCACGCTGGTTGTAGAGGAGCTCGCGCCGTCGTGCCTTCTCCTCGTCCGACAAGGTGTCCGGACTTTCGCCGAGCCCCGAGCCAACGGCCATGCCCTTCTGCACGGCGGGGCGGGCCGACATTTCCTCGAACCAGCGCTTGAAATACGGGAACTCCTCGATGTCCTGCCCCTGCGATTTCCATCCGACGGTCCACGGGTACGAGACCATGTCGGCGATCGTGTACTGATCGCCGGCGATGAAGGGGCGGTCGTACAGGCGGTTGTTCAGCACGCCGTACAGGCGGTTGACCTCGTTGTCGAATCGCCGCAGCGCGTAGCTCTGGTCGCCGGCCGATTCCTCGAGGCGGCGGAAGTGGCCGAGTTCACCCGTCTTGGGCCCCTGGTTGGCCATCTGCCACATGACCCACTGATTGACGTCGTGGCGTTCGCGGAGGTCGAGGGGATAGAACTTTCCGGCCTTCTCGGCGAGGTACATCATGATCGCGCCCGATTCGAAGACGGCGACCGGCTCGCCGCCGTCCGCCGGTTCGTGATCGACGATCGCGGGCATCCGGTTGTTCGGGCTGATGCGCAGGAACTTCTCGCCGAACTGGTCACCGCGGCCGATATGGCACGGGACGACGTTGTAGGGAAGCCCGCATTCCTCCAGGAGGATCGTGACCTTCTTACCGTTGGGCGTCGGCCAGTAGTGCAGGTCGATCATGCGGCGACCGCGGCACGCGCGTATACGCCCGGAACGCCCCGCACGCTGATCCGCCAGAGGAGGCGTTCGGTGCCGGGGCCGTTGGGAGCGCCGATCGGAGTCGCGCTATGCATCGTCATCTGGGTGTCCCAGATCGCGACGTCACCGACCTCATACTTGTGGGCGTAGATGTACTTGTCCTGCACGCAGTGCGCCTTGAGCGTCCGGATCAGGCGGTCCGCGTCATCGCTCGGCATCCCCTCGATGTCGAAGGCCGTGCCGCCGATCGCGTATAGGGCACGTTCGCCGGTGACGGCATGGGGCCGCACCAGCGGGTGCGGGACCGGCGGGACGTTGGCGGCCTGGGCATCGGTCAGCTTCGGGGTCGGCAGTTCGCCGTCGCGGCCCGACGTTGACCCGTAGAAATGCACGGCGACCAGTCCGTCGATGCGCTCTCGCGTGGGCTCGTCAAGGTCGTCGTAGGCCGCCTTCATGTCGAGAATGCGGGTCTCGCCGCCCTCGTCCGGAACCTTCCGCGCGTACAGCATGGTCGCGGTCGCGACATCGGCTTCGTAGGACTGGTCGGTATGCCAGAACGCGGCGCTGTTCCGGGTAAGGGGATCCTGCTTTCGCCGCGCCATGTTGCCGACCTCCAGCAGATCGGGGTAACCCGGCATGCGCGCCGTATCCACGACGTGCTGGATCGGGACGCCCCACTGCCGCCCGAAACGAAGAAAGGCGTCCTTGTTGCAGGTCTGGTCCTTGAGAACCAGAAGGCGATGCTGGTAGAGGGCCTGCGACAACGTGCGGAACTGGTCGTCATCGACACCTGCCGTCAGGTCCGCTCCGTACGCTGCACAGCCAAACGGGGCCGGCAGCCGTTCGATGCTGATCATGGTCGGGTCCTCGCCTGGCTAGCCTTGTCCTGCTTAGCCTATCGTGGCGGCATTTGCGGTGCCGGGCAACTGCAAGGCTCGGGATTCTTGTGCGATCGCGATTGCTTTGCGGCAAGGTGGGCGCAGAGGCCCACGAAGCAGACAGAAGCCAGGGGAACTTCCAGGGGATGTTCACGGCGCTGGGTGAATCGCTGCTTCCACCCGGCCAGCTTCAGGTCGTCGTCCGCTAGAGCCGCCTCAATTCGTGCCCGGTGCAAAGTCACCGGACTTGCGGTTCATGGACAAGAGCGTCCGCCAGTCGCGCACCCAGCAGCACTGGTGGGTGAACTCCGAAAGTGTGAGAAAACGGGTCCGTTCACTGGATGCCCGCAAGCGGTACCGGTCGACCACCGCGGGCGGTACCGTCCGGTCGCGGCCGCCATGGAAGTGAAACGCGCGTGTCCGCTTGGAAGCTGGCAAGTTGTCCAGCGGATTGAGCGAGCCCTCGAGAGCCGAGACGCGATGGTGGTTCGTCCAGGCGACGGTATCGAGCGGGGCAGCCACCGTGATCAATTCGTCCACATCCGATCGACCGGCCGCGACGAGGGTCGCGACGACACCGCCGCCGGAATAGCCGACCAGGGTAAGGCGATCTTCGGGGGATGCTTTTGCAGCCGTGATCGCACGATCCATCGCCGTGACGACGTCCTGCGAGTATCGCGCCACCGTCCAGAGCGACGGGTCGCAATTCTCGACGGACCCTTTGCCCAGGTATTGGCAGGGTCGAGCCAAATAGAGAACGTCGGCGTCCGGATCGCGAATGGCCAGACGGAGGGAGACGGGATCATTGGGGGTTGGGTCGCTGGACACCTGGGAGCGCCGATGCCACGCGTTGCCATCCCCTTCGATATAGACCGTCATCCGGCCCAGCCGGCGTCCACCCTTGTGGAAGCCGACAATCGGAAGGTCGTCGTTGCCAAGACGCTGATAGGTCCAATCCGAGCACTCCGGGAGCGGGCAGCTTCCGGGCACATAACCGGTCGCCAGCGGCGCGCAGCCCGTCGTCAGCAGTGCGACAACGAGCAGCGCGTCAACACTGTGTCTCCTGGCCATGGCGATCGTAAGCGGCGGAGCGCCGCCGGTCTCCTCACGACCCGGCGAGTTCGAAGTCCGTGCCGCGCGAATACCCAACGGGTTTCTGGCTGATCGTTTCCGTGACCAGTCTCTGGGAGAGAAGCGGCATTTCCCTGGTGGCGTAGCCGATGATTTCACCTACCGAGATTCTGCCGTTCCGATTTCCGTCCGCTGCGCCCCGGATCCCTTCAAGAACCAGGTAGGTCAGGGCGCCGTGCGGCACCGATAGCAGCTCGAACGCGTCCTCATCCGCCCGTGACGCCGCCAAGACGTGGATGCCCCCGACACGTGCGACCTTGCGCAGGGTCTTCTGCCCGACCGCATCGTCGAGCGTCCTTCCTGCCGATGAACCGACGGCGTCGATGACCGCGCCTGAACGACACGAATCCAGGATGAGGAAAATGCGCTGCGCCTCGGTATTCGCCAGGGAACGCATCAGGCGGCGGCTGGAAAGACCATGCTGCCGGATCATGTCTGGCGTAATGGCTGACCCGGTGTGCCAGGCGTGCGTGTACGGCAGCAGATACCATTCCCAGCTGCCCTCTTCCCCTCGCAGCGCGTAACCGTGGCCGGCGAAGAAGACCACCAGCACGTCATGGGGCGACTCGGATTTTCTCGAGATGTGCTCTTCGATCGTGAGCGCCTTGGCGGAAGAATCCAACAGCGTGGCCGCGCTCACGTCGCTGTACAAGCCGCTGCCCCGCTCACGCAGTGCCGACACCACGGCGTTCGCGTCGTTGCGGGTGTATGCAAGCTTCCAGTCCGGCCGAACGTAGTCACCGATGCCGATGGCAAGCACCTGCATCTTCGATCGAGGCGGTTCATCCCCGATTACCTCGACCCGCGCGACTGCCGGAGGACCCTCGATCCCGCCCGGACCCACACCGATCGCCTCGAGGGTATTTCGGCCCGGCAACAGCCGGACAACGAAATCCGTGACCTGGCCAACGGAACCGGAAACCATCGCGTCCGATTGAGTCAGTTTCCCATTGTGGTACAGCCTGATGTCAAGCACATCCCGCAGTGGATATCGGGGGGGCACCTGAACGCTTACCGTGGTGCGTCCCTCGGAATCGGCTTGACTGCGGTCAACGGGATTGATCGAGACCGCCGGCGGTGCGACGTAGCCATCGTCCGCCAGATCCCGGACGTCTTCATTCAGGAATGGATGCGACCTGTCAGCAAGCGTCCTCAGCAGCCCGGGCTCGAAGTAACTCTCGGAAAACGCGTCAACCGGAAGCGTCTGCGCGGCTGTATCGCCGGCCCAGACCAACGCGTCCACGCCATCCTGCGGTCCATCGAAGCGCCCTTGTTCATCGAGGACTGCCCACCCGCGATCCGTAGAAATCAGGCGCGCGATTCGCTCATGCGTATCGAGCGCGTAGACGCCGATTACGCCTTTCGGCAGGCCGGCGAACATCCACCTACGTGTCGGGTCCAGCTGGAGCGCGCCGGTGAACCCTGCGTCCAGCTTCAGCGAGGCCACCCGACGGGGCCCGCCACGGGTAGCCCATACGCTCACGACCGCGTCGGCGCCACCGGTGCAGAAATGATCTCCATCCCGCGCAGCGACAATCCGTCGAACGGGTCCGGGATGGGCTCCCTCTTGCAAGAAAAGCCGTTTCGGTGTTCCTGAATCCGCTATCTTCCAGAGGCAGACGTTCCCTTTCGCGTCCCCGAATATCACCTCGTCACCACCGCCCGCAAATGCCCCGGCAGTAACGGGAACCGACCGCTTGCAGCCGTCGATTTCCCTCGGCCTGAGCGATCCATCAATCGGGCTCGCCGTCACCGCCACCGTCCCCCGGATCGTGCGATAGGCGATGGTCCGACCGTCCCGCGACACGACGGGTCGTACGTCCGGGTCGGCGTCGGGCAGTCCTTCCACTCGCTGCCCGTCATGCCGCCAGACGTGCCAGGTGTTCCGGTCGGCATCTCGGAAGATTGCGGTGCTCCCATCGGCGGCCAACACGGGCCTTGTGCCCATGGCGCTCCCGCCAGGCTCGCCATGCAGGTTTCGAAGCAGGCCATCTGGCCGTATGGAGACCAGTGAGCCGTTGCTGCGGAACGCCACGACCTCCAAACGGTCTCCCGCACCGCGAACGATGCCGGCGACGATCCGGCTGCCCAAGGCTCCGCCCAGCTGCACGCCTCGCTCAAGATCCCATAACCGGGCGCTGCCGTCATCGAGCACGGCGAACAGAAACCGTCCGGTCTCGTCCATCTCCAGGCCTGTGACCGGACCAGCCTCCTGTCGGGCAACCCTGAGGGTCGGATGAATGACGGTGCGGACCGATTCCAACACGGGCCGGGTCAGGTTCCGAGTCGCATTCCTCAGACCACTCACGCCTTCGGCGTCCGCCATCGACGGCGCGCAGATCGACAGGCCCAGAAGAAACGTGGGCCCCCATCGGGCGAGGCCACGCAAGCGAGAGCCCAAGGTGATTCCCCGATCCGTCATATCGTGGGCGCCCGGCCTCCTTTGCCACTCATTTCGTGCCCGCTACCGCGGAGTCGCGCGGCGCCGGTTCAGGCCGGCAGCCAAGCAGCGCCCGGCCGCAGGAACTTTCCGCGTCCCGTGTTCGCCGTTAACCCGGGGCCACCGGACCGGGCCTCAGAAAAAGACTTTCACAAAAACGTTCCCGGCCAACGTTTCCTCTTCGTCTTGCCGGTTGGCGATGACCGACAGGCTCAATTCGGTGGCTGCACCCAGCCACGAACGCAGGCCGAGGTTCCCGCCGTAACCGATCCGGCTGCCCGAAGATTCACTCCGGATCACGTCGTAACCCAACGACGCACCCACGAACAGGTGGGCCTCGGCCCATACCGGGAAAGCCGCTTCCCCGCCCGCAATCGCTTGACCAAGGTAAACGGCGTCGTCAGTACTGGAGCCGACCGGCTCTTCATGCGTGTAGGCGAATTGGCCAAAAGCACTGAGCTCCACCCCGCCGCGCTGGGTGAGGCGGAGCACAGTCAGGGAACCCAACCCGCGGATCGCCTTGTTGACCTCGGACACATCGGAGGTCTCGCTTTCCTTGTTCAGGTAAGTGACCGCCGCTTGTGGCACCAGCGTGATGTTCTCGGTGAGAATCTCAGCCAGATAAGCCGTGGCCGTAATGCCGCGGGTCCGTCTATCCACGCCCCCGAGCAGGGACTCGCGGGTGTACTCCATGCCCGCGCCGAAACCGAACAAGCGCTTCGTGGTGAGAAGCCTGTCCGTCAAGATGAGCGCGTAATTCGAGCGGGCGTCGAAGAGACCCTGTCTGTTCTGCGATCTGCTGTAGCCGATGTCCACCGCCAAGTTCGGCGGATAGTCGGGGAGTACATCGTCCCCGGCGTTGATTCCGGTCATGCCGCCTGAGGAACGGGCCGCACTGCCAAAACTCGTCCGGCCGACAGGGCGCAATTTCTGGATGCGATTCACGACCGTGCGTGAGAAATACACCGACGCCGCGCGGGCGGTTGCGAGCGTGGATTCTCGCTCCGAAACTTCCGTGGCGCACTGTTCCGCGCCCGCCGCAAACGCTTTCGCCGTCGTCGCCGCCTCAGCCGCATGTTCCGCATACTGCCCGGCATTCGTCGCGCTGCTCGCCGCATCGGCCGCCGCGTCCTTCGACGCGGTCTCCGAACCCCGGGCCTCTGCCAGCGCGACCGCTGCAGCTTTCGCCGCGTCCGCAACTTCCGTCAAGCCGGATCCCTCGGCCGTCTGCGCCGCTGCGTCGGCAGCATCCTGGGCCCTCTCCGCCGCATCCATCGCCTGCATCGCGGCCTCGCCCGCCGCCTCACTGTCCGCGACCGCATCTTCTGCTGTGCTCTCGGCCATCATGGCGTCGGCGATCGCTTGGCGCGCGGCTTGCGCCGCGTCATTCGCCTTGACGGCGGCCTCGGCGGCAGCAATTCTTGCGGCTTCCAGTGCTTTTGCTAGCCGTTCCAGCAGCGGGTTGATGTCAGGCGGCGCGGCCTCAGGCCGCTCGGCGGACGCTGCTTGAAGAGCAAAGGCCATCACAGCCTCCTCTTGGGCTCGATCGGCCGCTTCCCGCAGGGCTCGTTCCGCCGCTTCCTGCAGGGCTCGTTCCGCCGCGGCTGCCGCCGCCGCCTTCTCGGCCGCCGCTTCCGCCAAATCCGCTGCAGTTTTGGCGGCCCGAGCCGCCTCTTCCGCCAGGATCCTGCTCGCACCGGCTCGGTCGCGATATTTCGTCGTCTCCATTGCCGCGACATCCGCCAGGGCGGCTTGGCTGGCAGCATCGTCCGCAATCACCGTGCACTCGCCCGCCCTCGCGACGATGTTTCGTGCCTCCTTGATGGCGTTCTCGATCTCATCGAGGTCTGGAAGGTCCTGTGCGCTGCTGGTCTGCACGTGGGTGAGCGGGACTCCCGCCAGCAGAACAGCCAGGACGAAAATGAATGGACGAGACGACGGAACGAACGCAATCATCAGCTAGACCCCGCAACATTGGCGAGCGGGAGCCGCATCAGCGGCTCCCGCCGGGAGGAAGAATTTCGTACTCGAGGGTTCCGACGCTCCAGCCCCGCCCGCCAGCCGCGGCTGCATCGTCGACCCGCAAGGCCTCTGATGCCTCGATGACGTAAGCTCTCGGTGACGGCACCACCGCCAGGTCCTTGTGCCTTCCCGTCAGGCGCTCGATCCCGACGCTTTCATCTGACACCACGGCAACCAGCAGGCCTCGCCCCGCGGGCGGGATTGCTTGAAACCGAAACCCGGCCCGAGCACCCGGGAGGCGCACGGACTGTCCGGGACGCACCTGCGGCGAAACGCCGGCACGGAGACTCTCGTCATTGGGGAAGATCTGGGTGAGATTCTCCGCGGCATCGATGTCGAGCACCGTGAGATACCCCGCGCGGCTGCTCTCGACGACAACTTCGATCTCGGTGCCGACCTCGAGTTTCGGCCCCGGCTCGAGCTGCAGCCGCAGGCCTGGCCCATCGGAGGAAGCCCCTGCGTCCGCGGCCTGCAGCAAGATGTCCTTGGCGAATGCCGCCGTCCGCGAAAGTTCCGGGGCATCGAACCCGAACGCCTGGTCCGCGGTGCGACTCGGCATGGCCTCGAGCTGGGGGGTCAGCCCCCGCTTGCAGTCGCGCGGGTGCCGCTGGCAATACGCCTCCGATTCCATCTGCACGTACCGGTGCAGCTCAAGCATCGTGACCGTGCCGTCTTGATCAGCATCGGCCCTGCCGTCGCGCGCACCCCAGAGGAGGCGCCGCGTGTACACGCTGCCGGCCGTGTTGCCGGAAGCCTCCCGATCCAGGAGAGCCAGCTGGCTGGCACGGACGGCCGTCCACACCACCAGATCGGGATCCTCCGCCCGGGTGGCTGACTCGACGCCGGCAACACCGGCGAGATCCCCCTTTGCCATGGTGTCAGTCGGTGCACGGGCCGTCTCGACCGCGAACTCGGTATCCGTGTCGAGCGGCAGGCGAACCGGCGATCCGTCGGGGAGACGAAGCGTCTTCGCGTATCGCCAGCTCTCGTCGACACCCACACCCCTGGTACTGGTTCCCGAATGGCACGCATCGATCACCACCCACACCCGTCGTCCACGCAGACCATCGAGTAGGGCACCAATCTCGTCGTCGGTGATCATGCCCGCGACCTGGCCGTCGCCGTCGAGATACGCATCCACGGGCACCAGCGTCTCGTCCATTCCGTCGGCCTCGTCCCCGTCCTGGTCCCACTGCTGGAAACCGTGGCCGCTGAAGAACAGCACCACGTCGTCGCCGGCTGCAGTCCCGTCGACAAGCCACTCCTGCGCCACGGCCAGGACGTTGCTCCGGGTGGCATCCGAATCCGTCACAATCCGGATGTCACCACGGTCGAACCCTCCTTGCCCAACAAGGAATTCCGCCATCGCGGTGGCATCGTTGGGCGCTCCGGCCAAGCGCGAGAAGTTCCTGTACTCGCCGATCCCGACAAGCAGAGCCCGTCTCGACGGGCGATGCGCCGTTCCGTCTTCGGTCGCCGCCGGCCGGTGAGCGGCGCTCCCACGGTTGACGACCTCCACCCGCCGATTCCGCTCGTCGTCCGAAGGAATTCCGGTGATCGGGTAGCCCTCCCCCAGTCCCACCTCGATCAGACGGCCAGCCGACACGGACATGTCATCGACCAGGTACCGCTTGACCGCGCTGGCACGCCGGGTGGAGAGGTCGCGGTTGTAGGCGGCGCTGCCGACACTGTCGGTGTGGCCCTGCACCGAAAAGACAAATGATCGAAGAGCGGGTTGGAGGAGCGCATGTCCGAGCTCCTCCACCTGCCGGCGGGCGCCGGGCGTAAATCGATCAGAGTCGAACTCGAACTGGATGGCCGGCAGGGCCATTCCCCGCGGTTCGGAAGCGGGAGCCGTTGCCTCAGCCGGGCCTGGCCCGGCATCCGGCACGACCGCTATGCCCCTGGAGCGGGGTTTCCGGGGCCCAATCCTGTCGACGATCTCATCCCGGCTGATGATGTCCTGGGAATTTGCCGCGGACACCGCGCACGAGCCGCCGACGGCCACCGCCCAGGCGTAAACCAGTGCGACGAGCGATGGACGCAACAACCACCTCGACACCATGATCCCCTTCTCCGCTTTCCGCACGACCGGCTTCCGCCCCGGGAATCAAGTGATCACTCGATCACGATGACGACCTTGTCCTTGGCCCACGGCGCGTTCTGATCGCGCAACGTGATGGCCAAGTCCTTCGCCACAGAGTCGGCCGTTCCACGCAGCGCGAGGAACGGGCCGATGTCCGAATCCCAGTCGACGAGATCGGGCGTCAGCGGGGTGTTCTCTTTCGTAGCCACCACGGTGATCAGCTCGGCTCCCTGCGGATGCGACGCTGACAGCACGTACTCCGCATCTGCCGGCGGAATGCTCAACGTCGAGCCCGCGTTCAGGAAATTGTCCTGGTCATACCGGTTGGGAAAGAGCTGGTGCACTTTGCCGCTGGTGCCGGTGTCAAAGACCCAGATGTACGAATCCTCGGTCGTCGTGACCGACAGGACGACGTGATCGCCGTGTGTGTAGACGCGGCTGGAGCGATCGACCTCCGCATCCACAGCCAGACCGTTGCCTGCAGAAGCGGGCGCCGGCGGCACCAAGACGTCGTGCATGGGCGTCTGGCGAATGTCGAGATCCTTCAGGTAGGACTCATCCGCTTCATTCGCTACGGCGGTCGAGGAAATGGCAATCACCGCACCGCAAAGAACGGTTGTGCGCAGCAAGTTGTTCATGGTGATTCTCCCTTCTGGGTCGTGGGTTGGAGAGTGGGGAGGCGGTTGACTTGAACCCTTTCAGTTACCGACGACGGACGTCCTGAGCGTGGTCATGCTCAGGTCATTCGGATTGATGCGGCCGGTCGCCTGGTCGATGCGCGTGTAGAACTCCGCAGGGCTCAGATCGAGACTCGTGATGCCGCCTGGTCCCAGCACGTCCGCCGGCGCGAGGACATCGATTTTTTCGCGCGTCGCAATGAAGTAGAACGCTTCGTCGCCAGCGGGCGGCTTCACGACCATCTCAATGCCACTGCCCGCGAGCGGGAAGTCCACGATCTCGGCCGGTACCACGGTCTGGTTGTGCAACAGGCGGGTGACCTTGCAGGAGGTGCTGACGTGAAACACGTTCACGTAGGACGCCGCACCGACACGCATCTGCAGACTTAGCGGTTCCCCGACGTGATACTCGGGATCCGGCACAGCCCAGGCCTCTACCGAAAACTGTGCCCCCGCCCGCAATGTCGGCAACCCGCACCGCGGCACTTCGACCGGAACCTCGACAGGTACCTCTACCTCTACGGGCACTTCGACAACCTGCGGCGGCGGGGGTTGTTGCTGGCAGGCCGCCAGCGTCCCAATCGCCGTCACCACAAGCGCCAGCCGGCGAAGAACAGTTGCGCCGAGCGCAGGCCCATCACTGCGTAGAGATTCGTAAGCAAACATTTCACGCTGCTCCCCGGACATCCGTCCAAGATACGAATGGCTAAGCTGTTCCGCGTCCCCTATTTCAAGTAAATGATCAACGTTACCGATAGTTACGTGTCTGGAGCACGGCTCGAACACCGGGACTCACTCCCTAAGGCCCCTGCCTCATCCATGCACATCAACGCGCGTCTGCCCGTCTGGATGCCTTGGCTGTGATCCATTTTTGCGCCGCCCCTGCTGCCGTCGCAGCACCTTCGGCCGCAGCATCCTCTGGTGGTAGGGCACCGGCCGGCCTCGAACATGCTCTTGGCGAGGCGTCCTCGACCTCGTGCACCAAGTACGGTGGACGCTCCGGCATGGCCTTGCCCAGGAGATGGGCCGGTGTCCAGTTGAACGGAGGCGACGCGACGCGCGATACGGCGCCGCTCAGGACGCTGATGATCCGGCGCGGCACGGGGATGGGCGGCGAAGCCCGGCCAGACGTTCAGTGGGCTCGCGCTGCCTAGCCCAGCGACCTGGGCAAATTCGACAGTGCCGAGACGGCCTGTACGACCTCAAGTTGGCGCGAGCACCCCAGCTTGGCAAAGATGTGCCTCAGGTGCGTTTGAATGGTGCTGTATTCGCGGCTAGTAGCGGCGGCGATCTGGCGGAGGGTCCGGCCCTCCGCCAGCAGTACCGCGATCACGGCCTCCGCCGGCGTGAGTCCCAACACCGCCTCCACGAGGGCCGGCTCGAGCCCAGCCCGGCTGACCGGGTCGACGATCAGCACGAGAGCAGCCACGCGCAGGGAGCGGTAATCCACCTCCCGAACCGTCGCCGGCTTGACGTGCAACGCGAGCCCCGGCGACCACGACCTCCGTCGCACCGCCATCGAACCACTCGCCCCCGGCCCGCCCAGACGCGGCGACGCCCGAACCAGGAGTTCCTGCAGCTTGGAATTGTCCTCCGGCCAACTGGCGCGCAGTTCTCCGCCCTCGTCGGTCAGCCCGTCGTTCTGGCGAAGCAGCTCCAAAGCCCGGTCGTTCGCCTCCACGATGCGCCCGCCCCCGTCGAGCTGGATGATGCCCATGCGGGTATTGTCTAGGAGCTCGATGACCGACGCGCCAAGCGCCCTCGCTTCGGCGAGCGCGGAACGAACGCGCACGTACTGCCGGACGTGCGGCAGCATGCCTGCGACCATCGCGATCTGGGACGATGACCAGCCGTCCGGGTCGACGGAATCCCTGATCCCCCAGGCGATGTGCGAGCCGCCGGGTCCGTCCAGGCGCACGTTCAAGCCGTTCTGTATGTCGTAACGCGGGAACGCCTCGTTGTAGGTGGGCGAGGTCTTCAGCTCGCTTTCCGTGAACAGGTCGACAATGGGCGTGATCTTGCCGTCGGGAAGTCGCCTCATTCGCGGGAGATGCTCGTCGATTGCGTGGTAGATCCGGTAGTATTCTTGTTCCAAGTCCGAGCGGTATTCTCCACGGTGGTAGGACTTCGAGAAGTAGACTTCGACCTTGTTCGTCGGCATCTCGCTCCCGAACGCAAGAACGTTACCCGAGGTCCCGCACGCCTCGTCGATGAGCCCGGAAGTCTCCGGCCAGCGGGCGTCATCGAGCATGGCTTCGTTGAGCGCGGTGACGGCGCGCTCGAATGCTTCCAGTTGGGTCATGTCACACGCCCGCTCTGTGCGGCGTGGCACCGCGGCCGCCAGATTCGGACCTGCTCCGATGCAAAGCGCGATGACGGGCTTCGGCGAATGCGGGTCCGACCGGAGCGTGTCCCATGCAGGCCACGGTCCCACCGCAGCCCGTGGCAACCGGGCCACCCACGAAAACGCGCAAGGGCCATGACCATCTCTCGCGACGCCGCCTCTCCCGCGGCCCTCCACCAGTTGCAGTAAGGCAAGCCTAGTCCGTCAGCCGGTTCGCTCCATCCTTCAATTAAGGGATGCTGGCGGGGTATGTCCGCGGCCGCGCACCTCTGCGCACGTCAGTACTTCCCTTGCGTGCTGAAACTGCTTCCGCACTCGCACAAGTGACTTCTTGGTCGGGTTCCTGACCCGGCCCATCCACATGTCCGCCCCAGCTGCAGTGCCGGAATCTCCCGCGCGAACTGGGCGAGGCGGCGGGCGACGTCCGATCGCCGCCCAACCCTGAACACAACCCGACGGCGGTCACGATCGGTCGCGCCTGGCACCGGCAGGGCAAGGGGGACTGTCGGCGAGTCGGCCTGATCGGTGCCGGGTCTCGGGCGGATGGTGACCTTGGCCGCGCACGCGGCGCCTGGCGACAACCCGGACGCGGAGACCGTGCAGGCCGTCCTCGAGCCCGTCGACGGCAAGTGGGTGGCCGTCGTGTGCTACGCGGGCGCGGCGCCCGCCCGTCCCGAAGACGGCACGGCAGCCGGCGTCGACATGAACGCCGGCCAGATCGCCGTCAGCGCCGCCGCGTCCGGCAGCGGCGGCTGGCTGAGCGGCGCCGCGGCCGCCGGTCGCTGGCCGCTGGTCGGGGGCACGGTGGTGGTCGCGGAATTGCGGACGCTTGCGATGACCACATCGGCGACGGGCACGGTGGCAGCGCCCGGACGGAGCGTCCCGCAGAAAGCCGGCCTGAACCGCGAAAGACTGGCGACGATGGGCAGCGAACGGCGGAATCGGTTACATCGTCCGGGCCGGCGGGTGGCCCGAGACACCTTGGCAGTCATGTCCTACGGCGTCTTGCCGCCAATGCCTAGAAGGCCCCGTGCTCCCGGAACCACGCGATCATCCGCTTTCGCGCATCGGCCGCCGCGACCGCGTTCTCTCCGACCGTGTAGCCCTTGTAACGGTATGGCCCGCCCATCGGTAGATCGAAACTGTGGTGGGCGTGCTCGTAGACGATCACCTCGAACGGCGCGCCCCGCGCGTAGCGCTGTGCCTCCAGACAGCGGTCGGCCGGCGTCCAGTCATCCTCCTCCCCGATGAGTACCAAGACCGGTGTGTGCAATTCCCGCCGGAGCTGCTGATCGCCGCACCACGGATAGTAGGCGACGGCGGCCCGAAATCGGTCGGTCACGGGAATGTTCCGGCTGACGGCCAGTTCATTCAGCACCCACCCGCCGTGGCTCTGCCCCATGACGAACACATTCCCGGCGTCGACAAAGGGCTGCGACCGGAGAAACCGCAGCGCGGCAACGGCGTCACGCTGCCGGTAGCGAAACGCCTCCATTTCCTCTTCGCCTTCGTTGCAGACCACATCGCCAAGCCGGCGTGGCCCGAAGCTGTCGAGGATCAACGCGACGAAGCCCTCGGCAACCAGGTGCCGCACGTGCACGTCGTTCCCTTTCCGGACTTCCGGGTCCAGGCCCGAGCACCCGTGCATCAGCACGACTGCGGGGAACGGCCCGTCGCCCTCCGGGACGGCCAGGAATCCCGCGGCTTCCGTATGGGGAATGGTCACGCCCTCCTGCGGGACGCACCCGCTGAAGGCTGTCGCCACGACAATCACAACTACCGTTACCAACACACGCATGCGTGCCTCCCCCGCGGCAGATCGGTCAGGCGCACGCCGATCGTAGCGTCTCCACAAGCCTCCATGCCCGGCACGGCTCCAACCACCGGCGTTGAGCCCGCGGCATGCCGGCCTTGAGGCGGGTCAGCCGCGATTTTCGCGTTGCAGGTGGTCCAACGTTGGGGGCAAGCGCATGAACGGCCACCCCGACGTTACTTCCCTCCAGTTATGGCCTGCCGGGCAGGCACCGGGCGGAATGCGGCGGCAACCGGCGGCGAGCACGCCGATGTGCGGGACGGCGCGCCCGCCCCGAGTGCTCAGGCGTCCGGAAAAGCGCATGGGCGTGCGCAGGACCTTCGATGGGGATTCAGACGGGCTCGCTCTTGTGATCCTTGGGAGCGGGACCCCCGGTGCTGCATCGCGTCACGACGCCGCCGGAAGCGCTTGGGTGAGCCGAGAGTCGATCAGGATGGCGTGCTCCGGCACGGGATGTCCGAGCCGTTACATATCCAGCATGCATTGATGCCCCTGCCGTGGCCGGAGCCGCAGGGTCGCGGATCCCGGCCACAGTGGTCACCGGTCGGAGCGAAGCAACGCGGGAGGCGGACGAGAAGTCGCGGTGGTCGATATGGGTCAACGGTTGGCGTTCAGCGGGCCTGGTCGGCCCGGAACCCGATCATGATGGCGGCAATAGGATGGTCAGAACACACCCCTGTTTTAATCATTCATGGTTTGAAACACCTTCCTGTTTTGCTACACTTCTCCTGATCGAGCCCCGGAGGTCCGGTCGAACATGAACCGCGCCCAATTCACGTTCCTGGACCGCTGGCTCGGCATGCCGGACCGGAAGCCGCTGGTCCTGCGCGGCGCCAGACAGGTCGGCAAGTCCACGCTCGTGCGGCTGTTCGCCGAGCGCTGCCGGCGCCCGCTGGCCGAGGTCAACCTGGAACGCCACACTGACCTCGCTCCCGCATTCGCACGCAACGATCCCGCCTACCTGTTGAACGTGCTGGAGGCGTTGCCGGAGGTTGGCGCCATCGGTGCTGACGGACTGCTGTTCCTCGACGAGATCCAGGCTGTGCCGGAGGCCATCCCCGCGCTGCGGTACTTCCGGGAAGACATGCGCCACCTGCCGGTGCTGGCCGCCGGATCGCTGCTGGACTTCGCCCTTGCAGACCACCGGTTCTCGATGCCTGTGGGCCGGGTGGCGTACCTGCACATGGGGCCGATGACGTTCACGGAATTCCTGGCAGCCGTGGACGCGGAGAAGCTCGCCTCGCAGATTGCCGCCTTCGAGATCGAACGCGGGCTGGACCCGGCGCTCCACAACCGGCTCATGGATCTGCTGCGAACCTATTTCTTCACCGGCGGCATGCCCGAGGCGGTGCAGGCGTATGCACGCACGCGCAACCTCCGGGACGTGAGCGACGTCCACAATTCCATCGTCGACACCTATCGGGAGGAATTCCCCAAGTACGTCGGCTCGCGCAGCTTCCCCCGCATCGTCGACGTGTTCAACCGCGCCGCCCGCAACGTGGGCAGGAAGGTCAAGTACGTCCACTTCTCCAGGGAGGGGAAGGCGGCCACGACCCGCGCGGATATCGAATTGCTGTGCATGGCGCGGGTGCTCTCGAAGGTCGTGCACAGCCACTGCAATGGCTTGCCGCTCCAGGCGGACAGCGACCCGCGGGTGTACAAGCTGCTGTTCATGGACGTCGGCCTGATGAACGCGGTGTGCGGCCTCGGCTGGGCAGCGATTGAAGGCATGGGCGAGACCCGGCTCGTGAACGAGGGCGCCGTGGCCGAGCAGTTCATCGGGCAGCACCTGCAGGACCTGCTGGCCCGTTCCGCCAACCGCGAGCTGACCTACTGGCTTCGCGAAGGCAGGGTCGCCAACGCGGAAGTGGACTACGTGGCGACGTTCGATGGCCGGGTCGTGCCGATCGAGGTGAAGGCCGGCGCCAGCGGCGGCCTGAAGTCGCTGCATCAGTTCGCGGCGGAAAATGGCGCGCCCGTCGCGGTTCGCTTTGACGCGGCGCCACCCACCACCCAGACGATCTGCACCAGCGTGCAACGGGGAGGAACGCAGACCGAGGTGACCTATCGCCTCGTCTCGCTACCGCTCTATCTGGTGGAACGGCTGCCGTCACTGCTGGCCGCATTGGCGCCATGACCACTAGCCGCGATTTCGCGCTGCAGGTGGTCCAACGTTGGAGGCATGTTCACAACCGCGAATTTTCCCGTTGTGGATGGTCCAAGTTCCGGGGGGCAGATCGAATTGCAGATTCCAATTCGCCTTGAACCTGCGCGCGTCCTAGCTATGTTTCTAGCTAGGTAGACTTGCCGGAGAGTGTCACGATGGCGGTCGTAAATGTACATCAGGCGAAGACCCAGCTATCTCGGTTGCTGGCGCAGGTCGAGGCCGGGGAGGAGGTGGTCATTGCCCGCCGGGGGAACCCGGTCGCGCGTTTGGTGCGCTGCCAACCCGAGACCAAGCGGCAGCCGGATGTCCTCAAGGGGAAGGTCAGCATTCCCGAGAGCTTCTTCGAACCATTGCCGGAAGAAGAGTTGGCCTCCTGGGAGGGCCGTTAGGGGTGCGTGTATTGCTGGACACCCACGCACTCCTCTGGTGGATGGCGGACAGCCGCCGCCTGTCCACTACTGCCCATCAGTCCATTGCGAATGAGGCCAATGACGTCCTGGTGAGCGCAGCCTCCGCCTGGGAAATCAGTACCAAGTTCAGGATCGGCAAGCTCCCCGGGGGGGAAACCATCGCCACAGATATCGCAGGCCGGGTTACCCACCAGGGCTTCACGGCACTGGTAATCGACCTCGCCGACGCCGAGCGGGCCGGGCGTCTGCCCGGCCCTCATCGGGACCCGTTCGACCGGATGCTCATGGCCCAGGCGTTGGCGCGCGGACTGCCGGTGGTATCCGTCGATGAGGTCTTCGATCGCTATGGCGTCAATCGGATTTGGTGACGAACGAAAGTCTGAGCGCAGCCGTGCCCCTCACGACCTGATCGCAGTCCAGAGACGCCTGCATTCGCCCGTCCGCGCGACCAATATCGCGGTCATCGGCTTCCGTCCGCGATCCAGTCGTCATGCGCGCGGTATTCCCGCAGTGCCTGAAGGGTGATCTGAGTTGCGGTCCACAGGAACAGGCCAGCCATCGCCGCCGCGACCGCCAAGTCGGGCCAGGCGGTGCCGGACGCCCACACGCCGCTCGCCGCCAGAATGACGGCGACATTGCCGATGGTGTCGTTGCGGCTGCACAACCACACGCTCCGGACATTGGCCTCGCCGTGACGGAAACGCAGGAGCAGGAGCAAGCAGGCGAGGTTGGCCCCCAAGGCCAGGAATCCAATCGCCCCCATGATTTCCGCCCGCGGCGTCCCGAGGACCAGCACCGCATAGACCGTGTCGCCGAACACCCAAAGCCCCATCAGGGCGAGGGTCAGGCCCTTAAAGAGGGCCGCAGCCGTACGCGCCTGTATCGACCTGCCGATGACGTAGAGGCTGATCCCGTACGTGAGTGAATCGCCAAGGAAGTCCAGCGCATCAGCCTGAAGCGCCTGCGAGCCCGCAACCATCCCGGCGACCATCTCGGTACCAAACATGGCGGCATTGATGGCGATGACGGCCCACAGCACGCGCCGATAGGCGCGCGACATCCCGTCGAACTTGTGCTCCCGGCCACAACAGCTTGCGCTCATCGCCTGCTTCCGCATTGACCACGTCACGGCTCGGTGCAAACCTAACCCCTACAGCAACTGTAGGTTCAAGGGGAAAAAGCGCATGTCGACCACATCGACCATCGGGCGGGCCGCCAGGGCTGCCGGCTGCAAGGTGCAGACGATCCGGTACTACGAGCAGATCGGCCTCCTGCCGACTCCCGCCCGTTCGGAAGGCAACCAGCGGCTCTACGAAACTGAGGACATCCGCCGCCTACTTTTCATCCGGCGTGCTCGCGCCCTGGGATTCCCGCTCCCGGCCATCCGCGACCTGTTGAGTCTCTGCGACGTGCCCGAACAGTCCTGCGAAGCCGCCGACGCCATCGCGAAGGCGCAGCTCGAGGAGGTCGAACGACGGATCGAATGGCTTCAGGAATTGCGCCGCGAACTCGAACGGATGATCGAGCAGTGTCGGGGCGGGAGCATCGCCGATTGCCGGGTGATCGAAGCGCTGAGCGACCATGCCGTCCGCGACGACGCCGACCACGTGGTGCCTGAACCCGGGGCTTCGTCGCGACGATAGTGCACAACGCGCCGCATGCCGTCTCACAGTCCTGCAACGGGTTCCCTGGCGGACGCCCACATCCACGGCTTTCGGCTGAGCAAGACTTGCGCCTTGGACCTGCTTAAGTTATACGAACATATAATGTTGGAGGCGCCCATGCACACCACGAACCTGCGCAAAGTCGGCGGTTCCGTCATGCTCGCTGTGCCCCGGGCACTTCTCGATCTCCTGAACCTCGGCGTGGGGACCGAGGTGGGTATCGGCGTGGAAGGCGGACGCCTAGTCGTTGAGCCGACGACACGTCCCAGATACACCCTCGAGGAACTCCTGGCACAGTGTGACGATGCCGCCGCGCCTTCCGCCGAGGACCGCGCATGGCTCGATGCCAGGCCAGTCGGCAACGAACTCCTGTAGTGAAGCGAGGCGAAATCTGGCTGGTCAGCCTTGATCCATCTGCCGGCCATGAACAGAGAGGCACGCGGCCCGTTCTGATTGTTTCACCCGCCGCTTTCAACAATCTGACCCGGACGCCTGTGGTCCTTCCCGTCACCAGAGGCGGGCGCTTCGCGCGCCGGCAAGGCTTCGCCGTTTCGCTTGAGAAAGCTGGAACGCGAACGCACGGCGTGATCCGCTGCGACCAGCCCCGCACCCTCGACCTGGCGGCCCGACAGGGGCGCCGCCTGGAAGCCGTCCCCGCCACCATCATGGCCGAAGTGCTCGCCCGCCTGACCACGATCTTCGAATAGCCGGCTATACCTCGACGGTAGCGCTTCCGGTTCCTCAGGCGCCCATGGCCTGCCGGGCCAGCGCATCGGCTTCACCCGCGACGACCGCGGGGGGGCCGGTGAACACGTGGTCGGCGGCAAAGCGGCCGCGGAACCACGTGTCCTGCCGGCGGGCGTAGCGCCGGGTCTCGTTGACGGTGAGCTCGGCGGCCGCGTCTAGCGTGAGTTCTCCGTCGAGGTGCCGGGCCAGCGGGCGGAGACCGTGCGCCTTGCGGACGGGCGCATCCGCCGGCACGTCGAGCTTCAGGAAGGCCCGCACTTCGTCCAGCGCCCCGGCGGCCAGCATGCCGCTCACCCGGGACTCGATCGCTGCCCGAACCGCGTCCCGCGGCGGGCGGAGCAGGATCCGGCGGACGTCCAGGTCCGCCGGCGCCGGTGCCGACGCCTGCCACGAGGAGAGCGCCCGGCCGGTCGCGAGCCAGACTTCCCAGCCGCGGACGATGCGCTGCCGATCACCCGGTTCGAGACGGCCGGCCAGCGCCGGATCGACCTTGCGCAACTCCTCGTGCAGCGCCGCCGGGCCGATGGCCTCGAGCCGCCGAACCGCATCCCGGCGGACCGAGGGCGGCACGCTCGGGATCGGCGAGAACCCGCGGAGCAGGGCCTCCAGGTAGAGCCCGCTGCCCCCGACCACGACCGACGGTCGCCCGGCCGCATGCCCTTCCGCCACGGCGTCCAGAGCCAGGCTTCGCCAGCGCCCAGCTGAACAGCGGTCGTCCGGCCCGAGAATGCCGTACAGGCGGTGCGGCAGCCGGCGCTCCGCGGCCACCGTCGGGCGCGCCGTGAGGATTCGAAAGGCACCATAAAGCTGCACGCTGTCCGCGTTGACGACCTGCCCGCCGAGGCGTCGGGCGAGCGCTTCCGCGAGCGCCGACTTGCCGGAGGCGGTGGGGCCGGCCACCACGAACACCCGCGGCCGATCGGCCGCCACGGGTTCGGAGGGAGGTTCCGGCCGCGTCAGCTCTCGGCGGTGCGCAGCGCGACGAACAGGTTGCTGCCCTCGCGATTGACGAGCAGCAGGATCGACGTCTGCCCTTCCTGCTGCAGGCGGTCGACCTCCTCGACCGCCGCCGCCGGCGTCCGCACCGGCTTCCGCCCGACCTCCACGATGACATCGCCCACCTGCATTCCCTTGGCGGCGGCGTCCGATTCGGGCGCGATACCGGTGACGACCACGCCGTGCACGTCATCGCCGATGGTCAGGCGCGAGCGCTCGTCCGGGGTCAGCGTCGCGAGCGTGAGACCCAGGGTCTCGCCGCTGGCGGGTTCGATGTCGTCGGCGCTTGCCAGGGCCGCCTCGGCCGTCTCAAGCTCGCCCAGCGTGACCCGAACCGTCTCCATCTTGCCGTCGCGCCAGAGGCCGAGCTCGATCTCGCTGCCGACTTCAGCTCCGGCCACCATGCGCGGGAGATCGCGCACCGTGGGGATATCGGTGCCATCGAACTTCAGGAGGACGTCACCCGGCTGGACCCCGGCCTGGTCGGCCGGACTGTCCGGAAACACCACCGCCACGAGTGCCCCGGCCGGCTTCTCGAGGCGTAGCGACTCGGCGATGTCGTCCCCGACACCCTGGATCTGCACGCCCAGCCAGCCTCGGCGCGTGCGGCCGAGCTCGCGGATCTGGGCAACGACGTTCTTGGCAATGGAGGATGGCACCGCAAAGCCGATGCCTACCGATCCCCCGGCCCCGCCCGGCGGCGAATAGATCGACGTGTTGACGCCGATGACCTCGCCGTCGAGGTTGAACAAGGGCCCGCCCGAGTTCCCGCGGTTGATGGCCGCGTCCGTCTGGATGTAGGAGTCGAAGGGCCCGGAGCGGATGTCGCGCGCCAGCGCCGAAATCACGCCAACCGTCAGCGTGCTGCTGAGACCGAACGGGTTGCCGATCGCGAAGACCCAGTTCCCCATCCTCGCCGCATCCGAATCCCCCCATTCGACGATCGGCAGCGGTTCGTCGGGTTCGATTTTGAGGAGCGCCAGGTCGGTCTTCGGATCCGTGCCCTTCACCTCGGCGGTATAGGTCTTGCCGTCGTGCAGGGTCACGGCGATCTCGTCGGCGTCCTCGATCACATGATGGTTGGTGACGATGTAGCCGTCGGCCTCGATCAGGAACCCGGACCCGCCGCCGAAACTCCGCGGCGGCCGCGGGCCGGGCGACTGCTGCGGGCCGCGCTCGAAGAAGTCGCGGAAGAAGTCGCGAAACGGCGAGTTCGGCGGAAACGCGTCGGGCGGCAGCGGAAACTGCGGCCGCTGACCGCTGGCGGTCCGCATCACCGTCGCAATGCTCACGACCGACGGGAGCAGCCGCTCCGTGAGGTCCGCGAAATCGGGAAGCGCCGTCTCGGCTGCGTGCACGCGGGTCGACGAGGCGCCTGCCAGCACGGCCACGAAGCAGAACGCAACGATCGCGCGGTAAACGAGGGACGGGCGGATCATGGGGTACCTCCGGCCGGGATCGGGATGCCTTATCCCCGGATGAGCCAAATCACGACCAGGCCGCTGCCAGCGCCCACGATACCCGCCGCGCGCACGGCCGCGGCCGGCAGTTCGAGCGATCGCCGCAGCACGTTGCGCATGCCGTCCGGGAACAGCGCATATAGTGCGCCTTCGATCACCAGCACAAGCCCGAGCGCAGCCCACAGATCATCCAAGTGGAATCATCCGCGCTATTCGGGAGGCGCGACCGCGTCCGTTCCGAAGAACTGGAAGAACTGGCTGTTGGGCGAAAGCACCATCGTCGTGTCATCGGCGGTCAGCGCTTTCTGGTACGCCTGCATCGAACGGTAGAAGGCAAAGAACTCCGGGTCGCGGCCGAACGCGCTGGCAAAGATGCGGTTCTTCTCGGCCTCGCCCTGGCCCCGCAGCACTTCCGCGTCGCGTTCGGCTTCCGCCAGGATCACCGTCTTGTCCCGATCGGAGGCGGCCCGCACGCGCCGCGCCTCCTCCTCGCCCTCGGCCCGGATCTGCGCCGCCTCCTGCTGACGTTCGGTCTGCATCCGGCGGTAGATCGCCTCCGAGTTCTCGCTGGGCAGGTCGGCCCGCCGAATCCGCACGTCCTCGATATGGAGGCCAAACGGGCGCGCCTCGGTGCGCACGCCATTGGCCACCGCCGACATCAGCTCCGCCCGCTGCTCGGAGATGACCGACTGGAGCGGCACCCCGCCGAGCACCTGGCGGAGGCTGTCGTTGATGATCGATCCGAGCCGGGTGCGCAACGCCAGCTCGAATCGGATCGTCTGATAGAACAGCAGCGGATCGACGATCCGGTACCGTGCGAACGCGTCGACGATCAGGCGTTTCCGATCGGAGGAAATGATCTCCTCGACCGGACTGTCGAACAGCAGGATCCGTCGATCAAAGACGGTCACATTCTGGATGAACGGGATCTTGAACTGCAGCCCCGGCTCCCGAACCACGCGCCTCGGCTCGCCGAACTGAAGCACGATCGCCTGCTCGCGCTCGTCGACGATGAAGAAGCTCTCGTAGGCCGCAACGGCCGCAACCGCGGCCAGCGCACCCAGCGCAATTCCGGCAATCCGCGACATCAGTTCGCACTCCCCTCGAGCGCCCGGCGGCGGAGCTCAGGCAACGGCAGGTAGGGCACCACGCCCTCTCCGCCCGAATCGTCGACGATGACCTTGTTCATGTTGCTCATCAGCCCTTCCATCGTCTCGAGATAGATCCGCTGGCGGGTCACGTCCTTGGCCTGCTCGTATTCCTTGTACACCGAGACGAAGCGCTGGGCGGCACCGTCCGCCTCGGCGATCACACGCTGCCGGTAGGCTTCCGCGCCCTCGCGAATCTGTGCCGCCTCACCCTTGGCTTCCGGTACGATCCGGTTGGCGTACGCCTGCGCCTCGTTCACCAGCCGTTCCTGGTCGGCGCGCGCGCGCTGGACGTCCCGGTAGTCGTCGATCACCTGCGGCGGCGGGTCCGCACGCTGGAGCAGCAGCGCGGTGACCGCGATTCCGGTCTTGTACCGGTCGAGAATCTCCTGCAGCAGAAGCTGCGCTTCCTGACGGACCTGGTCGCGTCCCTCGGCCAGCGCGAACTCGATCGGTGTCCGGCCCATGATCTCACGCATCACGCTTTCGGCGCTGTCGCGGACATTCTGATCCGGATTCCGGAGATTGAAGACGAAGTCGCCAGCGTTCCCAATCACCCACTGAACGACGAAGTTGACATCGATGATGTTCTCGTCGCCGGTCAGCATGAGGCTCTCGTCATCGATGTTCCGGGTGCCGCTGCCGCCGCTGCGAAAACCGATCTCGACGTTCCGGGTCCGCGTCACGGGGACCACGATCGCTTCCTCGATCGGCCGGGGCAGCACGTAGTTCAGGCCGGGCTGGGTGGTCGTGACATACTCGCCGAACCGCAGCACGACGCCTTGCTCCTGTGGCCCGACCGTGTAGAAGCCGCTCGCGAGCCAAAGCCCGGCGACCACCGCGATGCCAAGCAGGATGAATTTCTTGCCGCCCGGGATGAACGACTGGAAAAACTTCCGGGCGGCCTTCGCCGCGTCCCCCAGGGGATTCTGCGGCGGGCCGCCTGAGAGGGGGCTCCCGGGCCCGCTCCCCCAGCCGCCGGACCCGCGGTCCGACCCCCAGGGGCCATTCTGATTATTCCAGGACATGCATGAACTCAGCCGGCCGCGGTCGAAGGTCCCCGCGCCTTAACCGCAGTTTATATACGGAGCCTCCCATGCTCCGGCAACCTGCGGCATGTGTGACCACTCCGCATGCGGCACCGACATCCCCCATCTTCACGTCAGGGTGTCGGTCGCACCGAGGCTCCAGGATGCGTTGCTGCGGTGTTTCGGCCGGCGCCGTCCGCCGCCCGCGAACCCTTGGGCCCGCATCGGGCCGCGGGGTGGAAGCCGGCCTTGCACGAAACCCGCCTTTTTCCTGATCCCCAATGGGGTGCCGCGCCCAGCACCCCCGGGCAACCCATGGCATCCCAAGGGCTATCCACTGCGCAGGCGTCTCGGTTCCGGCAGCTTCTTGCGAAATGAGAGGCGAGTGGTTACACTTTACACATGATCCAAAGCTTCCGCCATAAGGGCCTCGAGCTGTTGTTCGAGAGGGACGACCGGCGGAAGCTGCCAGCGGACCACACGGACAAGATCGCGCGTGTTCTCGCGCGTCTCGAAGAAGCGTCCGCGGCTGGCGACATGGACCTGCCCGGCTTTCGGCTGCACTGCATCAAGGGCGACCTCGCAGGTCTCTGGTCGGTCACGGTGTCCAGCAACTGGCGTGTCATCTTCCGCTTTGAGGGCGGCCACGCCAGCGACGTCGATCTGGTCGACTATCATTAGAGGAGACGAGCTATGCCGATGAAAAACCCGCCGCATCCAGGCCGTTCGGTGCGGCACGATTGCCTGGAGCCCCTGGGGCTGAATGTCACCGAAGCAGCCAGACGCCTGGGTATCAGCCGCAAGCAGCTTTCCGACATTGTGAACGGTCACGCAGGCATTTCGCCTGCGATGGCCATTCGCCTCGACAAGGCGTTCGGGGGCGGGGCCCACACGTGGCTGCGACTGCAGGCCGCCTACGACCTGGCGCAGGCGATGAAGCATGCTGACGAAATCAAGATCGAACGGATGCCGCCTGCGGCCTGATCCCGCGAAGCGCCGACGTGGCCATCACGTGTCTTTCCTGCGCGAGGGGCAGACGGTGATCGTGCTCTGCGCAGGCGACAAGGCCAACCAGGAACGTGATATCGAGCGTGCCAGGAAGCTGGCGAAGGACTGGAGGCAGCGATGAGCGAGACGGCCAGCACGTGGGATGCGGCCGACCACCTGCACACACAGGAAGACGCCCGTCTCTACCTGGAAGCATGTGCGGAGGAAGATCCGGGCGACGGCAGCCTGCTGCGCGCCGCGCTGCACGACATTGCCCGGACAGGCAACATGAGCCAGGTGGCACGCGAGGCCGGGATGAGCCGCAAGGGGCTCTACAAGACATTATCGGCAAACTGCAATCCCACTCTCGCAACAGTCATGCGGATCACGCGGGCTTTGGGAATGAAGGTGCGAATCACGACCTAATTGCCGTTCTCACCGTGATTATAAAGTTGACATAAGGTAGGAAGACGATACGATGAGAGCATGGATTTGTTGCCAAGCATCGTCGGGTGGTTCCTGGAGGACCCTTGGGTGAGGATTCCGGTCATTGGAGGATTATTAAGTACTAGCGGCGCGGCAGTCTGGGGATGGATCAGCTGGTGGTTCGAGTCTAAACGGCACAAAGCACTGATGGGGAAGCATGAGGAAACACTAGACCGGTTAGAACGGATGGAAACACGGCTAATTGCCGAGATGAGGAAGATGGTCGGCAAGCCGGAACCAGAACAGCGACGGATTCTCGAACAGGTCCTGCATATGACGGGCTCGGCAGAGTTACCGACTGGCACAGTACTAGGCAATCTTAAGGACCGGGAACCCGACCCTTCTTGACATCTCGACAACCCTTGCCGAGTCTGTCGACATCGCCAAACCGCTTTCGGGCGCCCTATGTCGGGCCGCCCGCTGAATAGAACACCGGTCCGCCGGGAATACGCGGGAACCTTCATAAACCCGAAAGTTGTTTGGCGACCGACCCGGCACCCGTCGGGCCGGTCATCACTGCTTCTCGGGATTATCTTGGAGGTGCCCGTGACAATGTGTCTAGACGTTCACCCCGCCATGCGGGAACTGGTGGGTACCGCCCTCAACGGCCTTCTTTCCAATCCGAACTTCAAGCCGAGTGAGATTGATCACTCCACCATGAACGCGCTGGCCGTTATCGCCATCGACATCGCTGAAGAGGTGGAGAGCGAACTGACGATGCGAGATAGCAAGGCTCGACAACCAAGGCCTCAGTTGTGAAGGGTCGGCCTCATGTTCCGGCTGCTCGGCCTACTGCTTCTGGCCTTCCTTTATGGATGTGGCGGAGGCGGCTCTTTGTCCAGTCCTGTAGACGTTCCGCTTGTTGAAGAGCCCTTATCGGAACCTGAAGCGCCGTCCGCCCTTACCACAGGCGCCGCGGTCGCAGAGATGCAGGCGATTCTCGGTTCGGCTTCCGACGTCAACACTTCGGTCCCGCATTTTCGGGGCGCTCGGGTCCGATTACGATTCTTCACTCCGAAGCAAACTACCTACACGCTCCAGGACATCATCGGCCCGATAGAAAGCGTCTTGACCTACGGGGTTGATGACATCGCCTGGGCCGACATAACAATTGAACGTGGTCCGGCCTACCTGACAACCGCCTACTGGGGCGACTATTCCCTGGGCCTGTCACAGCCCGACACCGGCCATGCCCACTACTTGTGGACCATCGGGCGGCCGCTGGACTACAACCCGGTCGGGCCCCTGCAATGGTCAGGGCGTGCCGTAAGCACCCACATGGAGACCGGGGACGTGCTGCACGGCCGGGTCTCGATCGTGATTCCTGATGCCGCTACAGCCGCTCTCACCGTGGATCTGACCCTCGGGCCTGACGGGCAGCGCATCAGGTGGGAGGACGTCCCGATGAATGAGGGCGTCTATCGGGCGGGCGGATTGATCGGGAAATTCTACGGGCCGAACCATGAGGAGACGGCCGGACATTTCAATTACGAACAGCAGGCGGGAATGTTCCTCGCCAAGCAACGATGACGTGCGGTGTTGTACCTCGTGCCGGTCGTCGTCTGGGCGATCTTCTGGGGCCCTGAAGGGTCTCTCGCCGTCGCTATCGGAGTCGGACTGTTCCTGTTCGTGATCGGTCTTCGGGGCTGACAAAGAAGGGCCCTCCAGTGATAGGCTGGAGGGCCCTTTGGCGCGGTGGCTCGAAGGGTTAGGCACCACCCCCGCAAGGTTGGACTATGCCGGTTCGATTCCGGCCCGCGCCTCATTTGACCGTAGCCAAGTCCTTGACTTTGTACAAGGGGTTGTCACCATGTCAAGTTGTCGAATGTGGAGGTCGAGTAATGACCGAAGACCAATTCCGGCCGGGCGATGTAGTCCGGCTGCACTCCGGCGGTCCGACCATGACAGTGTCGAGCATCGGAGTGGATTACGACCCCTCCTTAGTCAACTGCGAGTGGTTTGCCGGGGAGCAGATCAAGCACGGTAGCTTCAAGCCTCCGATGCTGGAATTGATAAGAAGACCCGATTAAACTCTGCCAATGGGCAGCCAACACTCTCCGGCCGTAGCGTGGCAGCGATTCGACCGCCTGCTCGGCCGGATGGTCAGAACTGCGCAATCAGGTCCGCGAAGATCCGATGCGTCTCTTTCCGACGGTTGTAGCGGTACTCAAACTCCTTCACGTACTTCGCCAGGTGCTTCTTCGACACGTGGACGTGCGTCCCCCGGATCGAGTTCTTCAGGCGGGACCAGAAACCCTCGACCGCGTTGACGTGTGAATCACCGTTGACGTACTCGCCTTCCGAGTGATTCACGGTCCGGTGCGTGTAGCCGGCCTTCTCTAGCGACAGGTAGGAACGCAGCTCGTCCGTGTGGACGGTGGACCCTTCCTCTACGTTCTCACGAATGATCGGCTCCAGGGTCCGGCGCTTCACGTCGGGCACGACCTTCGCCATCACATCGCCGTCCCGCTCGACCATGCCGAACACGACGGCCTTATGCTTCCGGTAGCCCCGGCCGACACCGCGCTTGCGGCCGCCCACATACGTCTCGTCGGCTTCCACGTCGCCATCCAGCGGGTTCTCTCCGTCCACGTCCGTCATGTGCTCACGGATCAGGTGGGCCATCCGGAGAGCCGTGGGGTAGGACACGCCCAACTGCCGTTCCAGTTCCTTCGCTGCAACGCCGTGGCGTGACGTGCTGAACAGGAACATCGCGAAGAACCACTTGTGTAAGGGTGTGTGCGTCCGGTGCAGGAACGTCCCGGCGCACGGGTGGATGTGGTGACCGCAGAACTGGCAGACGTACCCGAGTTGCGTGCGCATCGGGTAGAACTTGCCGTGCCGACCGCACTTCGGACAGTCGATCTCGGTGCCGCCGTAGCGCACGTTCATCAAGTGCTCAAGGCAGGCCGCGTTGTCGGGGAACCGCTTCTGGAACTCGTAGAATGTCGTCATGCCGGTATTATACCGGCGGACCTACCTTATGTCAACTTTATAATCACGGTTCTCACCATCATTGCCGCCGGTTCTCGCCCGCCATAGCCACCCGTTCTCGGCAAAGTAGATGCTGTGGGGCAGCCGTAGCCCCGCCGATCTCACGGCCGTGGCCATGCCCAGCCGCACACCTCCTCGGCCAGAGTCGTGCACCCGCACCTGCCGGAGCCGGGCTCGGCCCTTCCCCTCGCAGACCTCGCCTGCAGCAGATCGGGGCGTTCGGGACCACCATTATGCCGGGCTCCCGACGCTGGCCCTGCAAGGTTCCTGGATCCCGCCACCCGGCACGAAACGAAACCCGTCCCCTGCTCGGCCACATTCAATGTGCCTTCGTGCCGCCCTGTCCCAAGATCTCGGAAACATCAGGTGACGACACCGTACAGCGGGGCCGCCCGTCCCCAGATTTGGCCATCCGTGCGCCCTGAAAAAGGCAAGGGCGAAACACCCGCTGATGGTATGTGAGGGCATCAATTGAGCGTCCGGACGATGACTTGACGTCGGTCAAGCCGGTTACCCAAGATGCGGTAAATCCAGTCTGTAACTGCTAGAACACACCGGTGTTGCAATTTTGTGACTCATGCTGCAGGATTGCCCCGGAGGGAGGTCGTTACCCTTGGATTTTCTGTCCAATGGGGTAATTTTTCCGTCTCATTCCGACAGGGCTTCGCCGTTTGCGAGCGGCGGTTTCCCATGTCGGCAGTCTTTTGTCGGCCCAAGACCCTCGAAGGGTCTGTGGCCGTTGGGTTTCGGGAGGCCGGAGCGCCGCCTCGGGGCCAGTTAGCAGGGCCGCCTGCGGTCCCGCGGTTAACCACAGGGGAACATCCTTATGGCACAGATTCTTCGTCGGGCAGCGGTGTCAGGCCTTGGCCTCACGCTAGCTGCCTTCTTCGCATTTGCAGGAACCGCGCATGCGCAGGGCGAGGTCACCGTCGGCGGCGCGATCGAGGTTATCGGCGGCACTTCCGACCACGATGATGGTCAGGACGGCTTCGACCGCGGCCTCTTCAGCCGGATCAATGTCAACTACTCCAACACGCTCGACAATGGCCTGGTGATCAGCGGCAACATCGCGTACTTGCTGAACCAGCGTGGTGACAACCGCACGCAGTCCGTCAACACCGACGACATCAGTGAAATGATGATGGACGACGGTTCAATGATGATGGACATGGACATCGACGTCTCGGGTGGCCAGAACCGGCAGAACTACGCTCCTGACATCCTCGCGATCAGCGTCGGCGGCGGCTTCGGTACGGTCACCATGGGTCACCACGCGATGGCAGCGTGCGCGATGCTTCCGCGCCCGATCGCCTTCGTGCCCGGCGGCGTCAACGCGACCTGGCACAGCCTCTTCATGGGTGTGGGCACCATCAACGTCACGCACTCAGAGGTCAACTACTGCGGAACGCCTACCGGTATTTCGTACTCCACGCCTTCGATGGGCGGCCTGGCCGCGATGGTGAGCTACGCTCCCAACATGGACGCCGACCAGACGGGAAGCCTGGCTAACGCCAGCCGCGACGGTGAGGACTACCTCAATGCAGCGGTTACGTTCGGATCCGACATGGGCGGGATGAGCGTCAACGTCGGTGCCGCTTTCCAGACGGCGGCCGACGACTACGTCGACTCCGTGACGATCGCTGCCAGCGCCGGAATGGGCGGAGCGACCGTCGGGTTCTCTTGGTACGACAACGGTGACAACACGGACGGTACCTACCGAAGCGGCACGACCGGATGGACGGTTGGCGCGAAGTACTCGCTCGGCGCCATCACGCCCGGAATCACATACAGCAGCATGGAATGCGACAACTGCGACGATCAGGATGAGGAAACCGCCCTGGTCATCGGCGCGAGCTACGCTGTGGGTGGCGGGCTCAGTGCGTTCGCCGAGTACCTGGGCATGGAGACAACGAGGAACGGCGTTGCCGACGACGAGACGATCCTGATGTCAGGCGTTACCCTCGGCTTCTGACCTGATCCAGAAGCGCCGTCCTTGGACGGCGTCTCATTGAGAAACATTTGGCGGCGGCCTTCGGGCCGCCGCTTTTTTTGTGCGCCGAGCTCTTGATCGTGCTCGGCGGAGCAAGCCCTGATCCAGCCTGATGGCGGCGAGGAATCTGAATGGATAGGAGTTCGACACTCACACGTGCTCGCCGTTGAGCAAGTACTCAGGAGCCCACACGTGGATACGCCCAGCCCAATGGCGCGTAGCCGAAACCACACAGGGTTCTCTCGACTACTGTCTCTCAAAAAGCCGCTGACTACTCATTCCGAAAGGGGATTATATCGGAGAGTTACAATCTCCCCGTGAAACTCACTCGTCGTGCTTGAACCTATAGGGCCAGAAAAAACGCCTCCCGCAACTCCTTGAACGACATCCCCGGCATGTCAAATTCTTCCTCCAGCTCGACCTTGCTCGGCTGGTAATCGGTCGGCGGCATCGTCACCGTCTGCGGCTCGGAGATACGCTAGCGAGGCCGATCCGTTTCACGCTTCATGAAGGGTCTCCCGCTCATTCAGCTTGCGCCGCAGTGGGGACTACATCTTGCGGCGGGACCCTCACCTCTGTCTGTTCCTGCCGTCTAGGCAACCGCTCTTCAAGGATCGTTTCGACACGGGTGACGCGCTGACTCAGATCGTTCAGATCATCGCGCACGGCGGTGATCTCGCCTCGCAGGCCGGTCTCAACTGCCCGCACTTCCTTGCCGACGTTGCCTATTGCGTTCCAGAGCACTCCAAACGCAATGATCAGTGTTCCGATTGTAGCGATTGCCGACCAATTCCAATCAGGCACGAAGGGTCTCCTGTTTCATAATGAAACAGGATAGCGCATTTCGTATACCCTGACGTTGCAAGTCTCATGTGGTCCCGCTTGGTCGGATCGCCCGCCGAATACAACAGATCCTGCACATGCTCTTGCTCCGCTGGTCTGGGCACCGGAGATCTTCCACCCCCTCACCGTCGGCAAAGCCCTGCCGGGCCGGGCGCCCAAGGTGGTCAATCCAGTCGGCAGGCACTGCGCACGACCGGCGTAGGCGACCGGCTTCGCCGGTCGCCCGTCGCAGGAACCGCGAGCGCGCAAGGCAATGTCACCGCCGGCGGTACCCTTCATATCGTCGGCGGCATTTCAGACCACGACGATGGCGTCGATGGAATTGAAAGCTTCTACAACCGCATTGTGGTCGGGTACTCAAACGCGCTCGAAAACGGCCTGGAGATCGGCGGCAGATTGGCCGTTTTCGTCGAAAACGACTCCTCCCGGTTCTACAATCCGGGTGAATCCTTCGTCACCATTGGCGGTGGCTTTGGGACCATCGCGCTGGGCAACCACGTGACCGCCGTGCACGCCACTGTGCCGTTCCCCATCCTGACGCCTGACTCTCCGCATTGGGGACATCAGGGAATGTTCTCGGGACTGAGCCCCTCGAATGGCCCGGGCCTCTGGCCCTTCTTCGGCATCACGCCCAACGGCATCAGCTACTCGACGCCCACCATGGGGGGCCTGGTCGCAATGGTCACCTTTGCCCCGCACGCGGATGCCAGTCAAAACAATCAAATAAAAGACGTAGTAAAGGCAGACTACAAGGCGGACAACATCGATGCCGACGACTACATGGCGGCGGCAATCAAGTACTCGGGCAACATGGGCGGCATGGATATCGCTCTCGGCGTCGGCATGCAGACGGCGGAAGACGACATGGTCGATTCCATCGTTGCTTCCGGGACGCTCGGCGTTGGGGGGGCCACCCTTGCGGCGAGTTGGCACGACAATGGGGACGACGGCACGGAAGGCATCACCCTCAGTGCCAAATACACGATCGGCGCGATTGCGCCAGCCATTGCCTACGGCCAACTGGAGAACAAGGACGGCGGCGACGAAAGTTATCTCGTGGTCGGCAGCAGCTACAACGTCGGTGGCGGCCTCAGCGCGTTTGCTGAGTACATCGCTCTCGAAGTCGAAGACGACGATGAGACCATCCTGCTCTCAGGGGTCAGGCTCGACTTCTAACCTGATCGGGTGAGAGCGCGGCTTCGCAGTTCTCCTGCGGGCCTCGCTCCCGCCCGACATGCTTGTGACGCTCTCAAGGGCGCCACCGCCTTTTTCATGCGCCAAATTCGGTCACTGGAGTGTTCTTGGCCGGGCAGCGAGTCGTGCTCGGCAAAGGCCACGATATTGACCGGTTCAGACGAATCGGTCGGTGCCGTGCAGACAACAGTAATACCATGAGGCTGAATTGAGGACTTCCATTTCCCAGCTGTCGGTCATGCTCGGCACACAAAAAAAGCGGCGGCCCGAAGGCCGCCGCTGATCAATTTACTTGTCGTGCCTGTCGCCGAAGGCCGTGCGCCTCTTAAAAGCTTAGTTGGACACCGGCGATTAGCAGGGTGTCTTCTTTGTCGGTAACTTGCCCGTCTCCGGCAGGATTCTTTGCTGAATATTCCACACCGAAACCGGTCTGTTCCATCTTCCAGTACTCAGCAAACACCGCCAGGCCGCCACCTAATCCGTAGGTCGCCCCAATTATGAGAGACGTTTCCTCCGAGTAGCCGCCTTTGCCAACGCCCATAAGCGTAGCTGTGTCAGTATCCTGGCTTGCGTACGTGATAGCGGGAGTGAGGTTGCCCAACGCGTACTTGGCACCAACTGTGTAACCGTCTTGGCTGGTTTTGTCATTCGAAAACCACGAAGCGCCAACGGTAATCCCGCCAAATCCGATTGTCCCGGCGACCGTTTGGGTATCCTCCTGCGCGGTTCCGGAAGACGTGATGATGCCGGCGCCCAGCGAGATGTCTGCTCCGCCCATCGCGGAAGACCATGTTGCGGTGGCGTTGATCAGATCCTCGACCTTACTGGTCGCAGCCTGCAGGTCAGCCGACTGAGTGGCATCTGCATTCGGTGCGTAGGTCACCATCGCCTTGAAGCCACTTATGTTTGGCGTCGCGTAGGAGACACTCTCCGGGGTTGCGCAGTACTGAGGCTCCTGCAAGAGGAGGTTCGAGTATCTGATTTTCGAGAACTGCAGATGGTAGATCAAATTGAGCGATTGAGTGAAAGCGACAGGTCGCGGTAGCGTCGCACAATTTGCGCCAGGGTGCGCACCTATGCTTACCGTTCCGAACCCACCGCCGATGGTCATGTACAGGACGTCCGGCGCACCCCCAGGGGCGGTTCCCGCCACCGTCACCTCATCGCGCACCATGCCGACTGCAGCTTCCGGGTCTTTCGCAAGCGCGTCCTGCACTTCTTTTTCGGTCTGGTAACGCAACTTGACTTTCTCAGCCGAATTGCGATTGCCTAGGTGGTAACCGATCCGACCGCCGATTTCGAGCCCGCTATCCAGCGTCTTGTCGTAACTCACGTTAATGCGGCTAAAAATACCCCGGTCCATCCCGTCACGTCCGGTTTCGGTTGAACCAAGAAGCACTTCTATGTGACCGCCAACGGTCACGGCGTGTTCTTCCGCCATGTGCATGTTGACCATCGGCTCGGAGTCTGCCATGGGGGCGGTTTCTTGCGCGCTCGCGGTTCCTGCGAATACGGCGCTGAAACAGCCTGGGCCTTTTCCCGTCACCTTGAGCCGGTAACGAGGATTTGATGCCGTGATTCCAGGGCGCAGGCGCCTTAACGCTCTGATGTTAGTGACGAAATCCGAATGTCTGCTTGCCTGGCCACTCATCCGGGTCGCCGGCGCCGCGACTAAAGCTGTCGATCATTTCGCCCCTCTGACCCGGAAAACAACGCATCCAAGGCCTGATGGCGGGGCGTTTGGGCGGGGAATCATAGAATTTCTGAGCCCGCACAATCGGCCGCATGGCATGTCGGCAGCCGTACCCAGGTAATCGCCCCCAGTCGCAGGAGCCGGCCTCGTTCATGAGGACGCGCGGGTCATTTCGCCCTGTACCCAAGCGCGGGCTGGTGGGGTTCCTGGAGGGGAAGAGAAGAACCCGGGAACTGCCGAACGTCCGCACCCCCTTGGCTGGCGCGGGTGGCGTGTTCGCCCCATGCTTCCATGAGCGCTCTCCGCCGCTCAAGCAGGTCCGTCCGCGAGTAAGCACGCCTCACCTTGCTCTTTACCGCATGGCCCAATGCGCGCTCCACGATCTGCGCATCCGTCCCCTTCTCGGTCGCCCAGTCGTCGAGAGCGCTCCGAAAACCGTGCAATGTCCCGTTCAGGCCCAGGCGCTGCAGGAATCTCGACAGCGAGTACGGCGAAATCGGTTTCATCTCGACGCGGTCGCCGATGTGCTCCGGGCACACGAATACGTGGTCGTCCTCGCTGTCCGTGCTGGAACCCAGTTCGCGCGCGCGCCGCAATACGTCCATCGCAGCGCTGGACAGCGGAACCTTGTGCGCCTTGGTCTTTTTCTTCATGCGATGCGCGTCGATCGTCAGCACGCGCTTCGGTCCGTCGATGTCACGCCAGCGAATGCCCACGAGCTCCTGCCGCCGGAGGCCCGTCAGAATCGTCATCTCGAAGGCCAGGGCCAGCATTCCGTCACTTGGCGTCACCCTTCTCACGTGGTTCTCGAACATTCGAGCCCTTGCTACCGCCTCCGCAACATCTTCGTGGCTCATGGCTTCATGGTGTCGTTCCTCGCGCTCGATTCGCGGCAACAGGTCCTCTACGCCGTCCGTTGGCAGGTCATTACGAAAATCGTGGGCCCGCACCCAACGAAACGTGCCACGGAGCACCCGCAACAGATCACGTCCCACCCGCCGGTACTCCACCCAGGCAGGTTTCACCGCGGCGGCAAGGTCGGACCGCCGCACCTGATCGACGCGCCGCGCGCCGAGGCTCGGCAACACATACTTCGCGAGGCTCGCCCGGTAGGCGCGTTCCGTGTTACGACCTACCCAGGAAGGACCGAACTCCTTGAAGAATTCTTCGACAGCCTCCGCGACGGTCGGAACTGCGGCCCGCACCAGCAACGGATTCCTGCCATGTCGCGCCATCCGCCGATACGCCACCGCCTTCGCCTTCACCTCTTCCAATCGGAAGGCGGGCCACGATCCAAGCCCCAGTTCAATGCGCTTGCCAGTCCCGGCAATACGCAACCGCTGACCGAACGAGACCTTCCTCTTCTCCGACACGTCCACGAACAGCCCGGTCCCGTCGCCGAGGTAGTGCCGGCCGGGCTCGAGGCGCCCCAGGCCGCTGTCCGTCAATCGCCGGCCACGGTTCACGGCTTCCATCAGCAGCATCTTGAGCATGGCCGTGTCGTCCGGCAGCGCACTCACGTCCGCGGCGTTCCGCAACGAACTGTCGCCACCGGCCGGAAGCGTTCCTGCGGCGTTCCACCGAATGACCGCTTCCACCAAGAGCATCTTGAGCAGGGCTGGGTCGTCCGGCAATCCATCCACGTCCGCAGCGTTTCGCAACCATTGATCGCCGTAGACCAGGTACGTCTCGACGCCGCTCCCACGGCTCACCGCCTCCACCAGAAGCATCTTCAGCGCCACCGGGTCGTCCGGCAACACATGCACGTCCGCAGCCGTCCGCAAGTCCCTAATCGACGGCAGTCGCCGACGCCGAGTCATCCGGCAACCCCCATCCCCGGCAGCTCCAGCAGGCAGTGCTCGTCCCCCGGTGGATAAGCGAGGTCCACCGACTCAAGCAGCCCGGAAGACTGGCACGCTTGCGACCGCTCGCGCGGCCAAATCTCCCGCGAAACCACACTTGACGCCAAGGAATGCATAAGCCTGTAAGGCCCTCGGTCAGCGCTCGCCAGCAGCAGTTATCCGTTGGGCGGGCGGCCAGTCAACGCAAGGTCTCCGGGTCACACGGCCATCCGACGACAACTGGCGCCCGCGCTATGCAACATCATTCGAACCACCGGAACACTCGGGTGCCATACCGGCAATCACGCAGCGCGCTCCATGCCCTAACGCTTGGAGCCGTTCCTGCCGGAGCCGGTCGGCATGGCCCGACCGCAATGCATCCGTGGCGTGTCCTGCGAACCGATGCGTCGCAGGAGCGCCTTACGCGTCGAGCATGGCATCTTCCAGATGCCGCCTCTCATCACTATTGTGTGCCCGCCGCGGGCGGCCAGCCGAAGACTTGCGGTCCAGTTCCGACCAGCCGCCACCGTTGTCGTCGGCGACGCCGGCCAGGAACCGCCGTCGCGTGTGCTTTCTCAATTCCGACCCTACAATGGGCCCTTCCCAACTCCGGGCCAAGATGCGATGCAGCTCACCGGTGCAGAAATCATTGTGCGCGCGCTCGCCGACCTCGGCGTGGAGGTCGTGTTCGGGTATCCGGGCGGCGCCGTCCTGCCGATCTACGACGCGATCTTCCGGCAGAACCGGGTGCGCCACATCCTCGTGCGGCACGAGCAGGCGGCCGTCCACATGGCGGAGGGGTACGCCCGTTCGACCGGCCGCGTGGGTGTCGTCCTCGTGACCTCCGGACCCGGCGCCACGAACACCGTCACCGGGCTCACGGACGCGCTGATGGACAGCGTCCCGGTGCTCTGCCTGACGGGCCAGGTGCCCACCCACCTGATCGGCAACGACGCCTTCCAGGAGGCGGACACGGTCGGCATCACGCGTTCGTGCACCAAGCACAACTACCTTATCAAGGACGTCCGCCAGCTGGTGCCGGTAATCGCCGAGGCCTACACGGTCGCGGCCAAGGGGCGGCCCGGTCCCGTGGTCGTCGATCTTCCGAAGGACGTCCAGAACGCGGAGCTCGAGTACGTGGCTCCCGCGCAGGACAGCGAGCGCTACCGGCCCAGGGAGACGCCGCCCGCTCCCCAGGTCAAGGCGGCGCTGGATCTCATTCTCCGGGCCAAGCGACCGATCATCTACGCCGGCGGCGGCGTGGTGAACTCGGGCCCGTCCGCCTGCCGTGCGCTCACACGGCTGGTCCGCGAAACCGGATTCCCGGTGACCACGACGCTCATGGGCCTCGGCTCCGTGCCGGCCAGCGAACCCAACTTCCTCGGCATGCTCGGCATGCACGGCACCTACGAGGCCAACATGGCCATGCACGAGTGCGACGTGATGCTCAACGTAGGCGCGCGCTTCGATGACCGGGTCACCGGCCGGCTCGACGCGTTCTCGCCAGGGTCCAAGAAGATCCACATCGACATCGACCCCTCCAGCATCAACAAGAACGTCGCGGTCGACGTGCCCGTCCACGGCGACGCCGGCCGCTCGATCAACGCCCTGCGGCGCGGCTGGAAGGCCAACGGCCGCAAGCCCCAAGGCAACGGCATCGGTGCCTGGTGGAAGACCATCAAGGGCTGGCAGGCGCGCAATTGCCTCGAGTACGAGAACTCCAGCGAACGCATCAAGCCGCAGTACGCCCTCGAGCGGCTGGCGGCGGCGCTTACCGGCCGCGACGCCTACGTCACGACCGAAGTCGGCCAGCACCAGATGTGGGCGGCGCAGTTCCTTCGCTTCGAGCGGCCCCAGCGCTGGATGACGTCAGGCGGGCTCGGCACCATGGGCTACGGCTTCCCGGCCGCGGTCGGCACCCAGGTCGCCGACCTCGAGCGGCTGGTGATCTGCGTCGCGGGCGAAGCGTCGTTCATGATGAATCTGCAGGAACTCTCCACCGTCCAGCAGTACCGGCTGCCCGTCAAGATCTTCATCGTCAACAACGAGTACCTCGGGATGGTGCGGCAGTGGCAGGAGTTCTTTCACGGGAGCCGTTACGCCGAGAGCTACTCGGACGCGCTCCCCGACTTCGTCGAACTCGCCGAGTCCTTCGGTATCAAGGGGCTCCGTGCTCAACGTCCGGACACGGTGGACGACCTGATCGCCGAGATGATCGACCACGACGGCCCCGTGCTGGCTGACATCCGGGTCGAGAAGGGCGAGAACGTGTTCCCGATGATTCCGGCCGGCGCGGCGCACAACGAGATGCGGCTTTCGGCGGACGACGAGGACGGCGCCGAGCACACCGACGAGGGTCTGCTGCTGGTCTAGGTCATCGGGCGCCGGCCAGGCGCCTTGCCACCGGGGCGAACGATCGACGATGGTGGGGGCTCACCCCCAGCCGCTCCAACGCCGCAGCGTGCTGGGGCGTACCGTAGCCCGCGTTCCGCTCCCAGCCGTAGCCCGGGAAATCCACGGCCAGACCGGCCATCAGCCGGTCGCGCTCGACCTTCGCGACAATGGACGCGGCCGCAATGCTCAGGCTTCGCGCGTCGCCGCGTGTCACGGCCGTGGCCGGGCACGGAAGATCCGGTAGCCGGTTGCCGTCGACAAGCGCGCATTCCGGCACACGCGCCAGCGCCGCGACCGCCCGTCGCATCGCCAGGAGAGCGGCGTTGAGGATGTTCATCCGGTCGATCTCGTAGACCGAGGCCTGCCCTGTCCCGACCTCCGCATGCGTCTCGATCTCGCGCCGGAGCCGGGTACGCGCTGCGGCCGTCAGGCGCTTCGAATCGTCAACTCCGTCCGCGTCCCAGCCTCGGTCCAGAATGACCGCCGCGGCCACCACGGGCCCCGCCCAGGGACCGCGCCCCACCTCGTCCACGCCACACACCCGGAGGCACCCGCATGCCGCTTCCAGCGCAAAGTCAGCCATCCGGTCCCCGATTGCACATGCAAGGAAATCCTCTATAGCCTCCGCCCATGCCCTTGCCAGTACTCTACGTCGTCCACCAGCGGCGCCCGGCCACCGGTCGGGTAGCCCGGATCCTCTCGGCCCTGGGATACCCGGGCGAAGTCCGCCGCCCCATTCATGGCGATGACCTTCCCCCGACAATGGACAAGCATGCGGCCGCCGTCGTCTTCGGCGGCCCGATGTCGGCCAACGACGATTCCGCCTACATCCGCGAGGAAATCCGCTGGCTGGAGCGTGTCGCGGATTCGGGCAAACCGATCCTTGGCATCTGTCTCGGGGGGCAGCTCCTCGCGCGAGCGATCGGCGGTGAAGTCCACGCGCATCCGCTCGGCCATTGCGAGGTGGGCTGGCATCGTGTCGACCCGGCCGACGGCGCCCCGCCGGTCTTTCCCGAACCGATGCACTTCTACCAGTGGCATGCCGAAGGCATGTCGCTGCCACCGGACGCTGAAGTTCTCGCGACCAGCGACAGGTTTCCCGTACAGGCATGGCGCCGGCAGAACGCCGTGGGGCTCCAGTTCCATCCCGAGGTCACGAAATCCGGCATGCGGTTCTGGGTGAGCCGGAACCTGGATCGGTTCCTGCCGATGCCCGGCGCACAGCCGGCGGCCGAACAGTTCAGAAGCCATGTGCGCCACACGCCCGCGGTCGTGCAGTGGGCCCGCACGTTCCTGAAATCCTGGGTGACCGGAAACATGCCGTAGGGAGCCCGCCCCTTTCCGGCCGGTTCCAATCGCCCCAGCACAGCACGCCCCCATCGGCACGCCGATCCAGTGTGTGGAACAGCGGATCGGTGCAACCGGAAAGGATCCAACACCGCCAATGGAACGGGAGGGATGGGGATGGTTGGAGGGAAGGCGACGTGCGTGTTGTCGCACGGCCAGGACCGGAGCAGCCCTGCGGTTCCCTCGTTCGGGATGAGAACGGTACCGATCGAAAACGAAAAGATTCCATGATCACGCCGTCGGTGGGCGTCCATGAAGAGGAGAAATTCAGGGTCACGACGTTGAGATAGGCCCGGAGACCCGGTGCCTTCTTGACGAACGCGGACCTGCAACACGCTGGGAAGGAGGCGAGGGTCGCAGCCTTGACCGCCCGCGCAAACATCTCTGCCCCGGAATCCGGGTCAATTCGTCGAGCTGAAACGTCTGCGAGGTATCGCGCAGCCGTCAAGTTATCGTACGAACGTACGAAATCCGTCAATTTAGTACAAGTGTTTATTGCCGTTGCCGTCGTCATCCGCGAACCTCACCGTCGCAGTCTGCAAACTCGGTGGCGGAATCATGATCCATCGCCTGGCGGCTTCGGCATTGTTCGCGGTTCGGTGCCCGCGTCAGCGGACTGTGTCTTCCAGGAAACCCAAGGCATCCCGACATTTCGGCGGCGTGTTCGTTGCTGCGTGGGCCGTCGCTGCGATCGTGACGCCATCCACCGCCGTGCCCGCCGATTTGGATGGGGATGGCCTTTGGCAGTCCGGGGCGATGACATGCCTGCATGGCGGCGCGCTGGAGAATCAACCCGCACCCCAGAGCGACACATTTGCAGCCGTTTCGCACTGCCTGGTCAATCGGGTCGCGAATGCGATCCTTGGCCACGGCTTCGATGTCGGTCAGGGGCTCTTGGGAGGACACGCGAGGTTTTTTGGTCGAACAGCCTGGGATTACGGGGAGGGATTTACGGGCGAGCTGGACACGATTGTGCCGCTGACAACGTCCCCGGCATCTCCGCAGGCGCTGCGTTCTCCCAGTCCGTTTCCCCGGGCACTCTTCCTCCAGACTGGTGTCACGACATGGAGAGATGACAGCACGCGTCGTGCCGACGTGCGCTCGGGAGTCATTTATCGGTTTGGCTTGTCGAATGACCTGAAAGGCGGCGTATTGGGCGCGATGACCTTTCTGCAGGAGGATCTTCGCACCCGGCATCGTCGGTGGGTCGCGGGCCTCGACTACCTGACGCGGCGGCTTTCCGGATCATTTCACTACTACGTGCCAATGACAAACTGGCGCATTGGTCGAGACGGCCAAGAACAACGTCCGCTCGCAGGCATGAAACTGGATTTCGGTGCCTACCTCCTGACCAACGTCCACGCCAGGACATCGTTTAGCCGGTGGGAGACAGAAGACGGATTGCGCTGGGACACCGGGACCAGCGTGGCGCTGTCGTGGCGCCCGTTGCCGTGGGTCAGGGTGTTCAGTCGCTACGGCTGGAAGCGTGATGACGGTGACGAGATGGTCGGCGGGATAGCCGCGACCATCCCGTTGGGAGGTGCAGAGAGACGGTACGGTCGTCTCGCCGATGTGGTGCGGATGCCCCTCCAAGGAGAGAAAGCAAGCTCGGATGCGCTGTGGCGGCCCGTCGAGGCGCTGGAACCCATCCGCTATGCGGAACGATCACCAGGTGACCGGAATTGCGTGGAAGATGGCGATGGCGCCAGTCTCAGCTTTACACAGGGCGTGGTCGCTAGCGGCGACACCATCGGGCTAGAGGCAGAACTTCCGGCGCCATCATGCCATGGCCTGACGGTGACGGCGCGGCTCATCCCGGGTGAAGGAAGCAACCCCGCTGTGCCTGGGTTGGACTACGACGACAGCCACATCGCTATCACGATCTTGGAGGGCCGGCGGCGAGGTGTGACGTATGTCTCGCTTCTGGACAACGCCGCGCTGGCCGAGGAGCGCTCCTTGAGTGCAGAAATCGTAACGTTCTGATTGGCGGAAGAGTAATGAGAGCCATCCAAAAGCAAGCGGAAGCACTCTGGAACGTATTCGTCCGGCTGGTTGCTTCCGGGTTTTCATTTTTCGGTAAGACCTTGGTGGCAGTAGCAGTCGCTGCTTGCGGTTCCGGCGGGGGAGGCAAGCCGACCATGAACGCAGCGTCTGTGCCGCCGCACTTGTCGATTGTTCCTTCCGTACCCGGCGGCGATGGCGATGGGGACGGCGATGGTGATGGTGATGGCGATGGGGACGGCGATGGTGATGGTGATGGCGATGGGGACGGGGACGGCGATGGTGATGGCGATGGCGATGGGGACGGGGACGGCGATGGCGATGGGGACGGCGATGGTGATGGTGATGGTGATGGTGATGGCGATGGCGACGGAGATGGCGATGGCGACGGAGATGGCGATGGGGACGGGGATGGCGATGGTGATGGCGATGGCGATGGGGACGGGGATGGCGATGGCGATGGCGATGGGGACGGGGACGGCGATGGTGATGGCGATGGTGATGGCGATGGCGATGACGATGACGATGACGATGACGAATAGGCGGTTCCTGCTGCATGACGGTTACGCCCAACCGGGTGCGCGTTAGTCAATGGGAAGGCACGGCATGCAGAATTTCTCACGAATTGGGGAGAACCTGGATATCGGGCCGGTCCTAGATGAGCTCGCTTCGGCGTCCGACGCTTGGGGCGCCGACACCAGCCGCCAGCGCAACGTGCGCTGTCAACGCCACACAAGGAATATCTTCTTGCGGGCGCCCGTGAAGCCGTTACCACCCGGGGAAACGAACTCGAATAACGTTCATGAAAGCCGCCTGACACGACAGGCGCAGTACTTCCCGCAAACACTCTCCTTGTGTCAGGGGGTAGCGGAGCACCGCGGCGGGGACTTGGGGCGGGCGATGCTGGTGGCTTTGCTGCCCAAACGGAAAGTCACGCCGCATGTCGATCTTGGGGCCTACTATCGAATCAGAGACCGGTTTCATCTGGTGTTGACGAGTATTCGCGGAAGCCCGATCACGGTTGGAAGCGAGACGGTTGTCATGCGTTCCGGAGAACTATGGGCTTTTGACAACAAGAAGCGTCACTGGGCATTGAATCCCTCTGGGGAACCTCGCGTGCATCTGATCTTTGACGTTCTTCCTCCACCAGGACAAGGGCTCTACGTTTACCCGATGCCGGGGCCACAAGAGGACAGTGACGGGACAGCCGCGAATGGATAGCGGGATTGGGCAGCCCGCTGTGCGTCGGATCTGAGTTAGGATCTAGCCTTGACGGCCCTTATGGACGCCCCTGTGATCACGGCGCCAGGCGTTCAAGGGCACAAGTCCGAGACACGGGCGCCTGAAGCAAAGGGCCGGCCCGCATGAGCGCTCATTCAGAAAGGCGAGTGCGGCAACATCAGCTGGGCGTTGCCGCGCTCGGCATAGCAGTTGTGTTCTTCGTGTATGACCTCGCCGAAGACGCATTCTGGGCCAACGAGTTCGGCTCCTTTCACTTCATCATCGAAACCATCGTGTTCGTGGGCATATCGGTGGCGCTTGCAATCGGTGTGCGGGATTTGCGCCGCTTGCGGGCAGACTTGGAGCGGGAAGAGAAACGCAACGAGATGTTTTCGGAGGTGCTCGTTGACAACATCAACGCATTGATGGACGAGTGGCGCATTACCAAGAGCGAGAAGGACATAGCCTGGTTGATCATCAAGGGGTACAGGTTTGCCGAGATCGCCAGGGCCCGTGGAGTAAAGGAAACCACCGTCCGGCTGCAGGCGGCAACACTCTATTCGAAGGCCGGTGTAAGCGGGCGCGCGGAATTCGCCGCCGAGATCATCCTGCCCCTGCTGACGGCGGCCCCAATGGACGCCGTGCTCCAGGACCAGCAGACTACCGCTCCGTCGGGGCCGAATTGAGCCGAGGGAGCCAACCGAGTGAAGCCACGTGGTACTGCGTTCGGCGAGATGGTGTCGCGGGTCGTAGCGGCTGGATCGACTGCAGGTCACTGAGCAGTTTGCGCGATCGCGTTGGCGCCGGGCCGGGCGAGCGGGTGGAAGCCTGCGTGGTCCATGACTTCCAGGAAGTTCCGGCAGAACGATTCGCGTGCACGTTCATGCAACGTGCACGCGGGCTAACCGGAATGGAAGTCACCTACGGCGGGGAAGTGACCAGGATTTCCCCTACCAGAATGCTTGCGGGCAATCTGCGATTCCGGCGTGCTTTGGAAAGACACCTGGCGGAAGCTTCAGTGAGTGCCGAGGATTTCTTCCGTGCTGGCCGCCTTCGAGCATTCGCTGGTCGCCAGTACCTGTTGCCCGGTAACGCCGGCTCCGGTCCGGTGAAGCTCTACCGCGGCTCCACGCTTATCAGCCCGACGCGATCGCTTGACAAGGAGAGAGCTTCGGATCTGGCCGATGGCATCGGGGGCTGGATGCTTCACAATCAGGCGGCGGACGGTTCGTTGCCCTACAAGTACTGGCCGAGCCGAGGCCGCCAGTCACCAGCGGACAATGCCATTCGGCGTTTTCTCGGGTCATTGGCGATGTTTCGCCTCGCGGAGCTGCGGAGGAATTCAGCACTCCTTGAGGCAGCCACCCGAAATCTGCGCTACAACCTGGGCCGTTACTTCCGGCCAACAGGGGAAGGCTGCGGCGTAATCGTCGAGCAGGCGGTCGCCAAATTGGGGGCTGCGGCCGTCGCGGGGCTCGCGATCCTGGCAAGCCCGGCGCGTGACCAGTTTTCCGAACAGCTGGCGATGCTGTCCGAAGCCGTCGGGTCGCTGGCGGATTCCGATTCGGGATTCAGAACGTTCTTTTTTCCCCGCCGCCGGGATGGGGACAACTGGAACTTCTATTCCGGTGAGGCCTTGCTGTTTTGGGCGGAGTCGATCCGCCTCGGCTCGCCGTACGCGCCGTCCGCAGAGCGTTGCATGGCTGCATTCCAGCGGTGCCGGGCGAGGCACCGGCTGGACCGAAATCCGGCGTTTGTGCCTTGGCACTCGCAGGCCTGCGCCTCGTTGTATGCGACGACAGGTCGGCAGGAGTTCGCAGATTTCGCGTTCGAGATCAGCGACTGGCTCTTGCCGATGCAGCAGTGGGATGATGCATTGCCCCCCGATCTTGCCGGCCGCTTCTTCAATCCGCGCCGGCCCGATTTCGGCCCGCCGCATGCGGCATCGACGGGGGCCTACTTGGAGGGACTTGCCGACGCGCTAGCGCTGGCTCGTGCGCTTGGAAACCAGGCTCGAGCGACTCGTTACGCGCGGTCCCTGGCGCGAGGGCTGCGGTCGCTCCGACAATTGCAGTTCCGTGACGACCGGGACACCTTTTACATCTCCCGAAAACGGCGGGTGCTCGGCGCACTAAGAACGGAGGCGTATGACAACGCCATCAGGGTTGATTCCGCGGCACACGCTCTGCTCGCCGCCGTAAAGATCCTGCAGCCGCTCACGATGCCGTCGCTACGTCCTCCAGACATCTCATCGGCCAAATAGAGCCTTCCGGAAACAAACAAGCGCCGGCCCAGCTTGCGATTGGTCCCCGCTCAATACTGCGGTTCTGGCTGAGCCGGAACCCGGAACGGTTCCTGCCGATGCCCGGCGCACAGCCGGCGGCCGAACAGTTCAGAAGCCATGTGCGCCACACTCCCGCGGTCGTGCGGTGGGCCCGAACGTTCCTGGCATCGTGGGTGGCCGGGAAATTGCCATGACGGCGTGCCGGCCCCCCGGGGACCAGGCCGTACGTCCTTGAGACCGGGCCCGGGTGCCAGCCCGCGGATGATGTCAGCCAAGTATGCCGACGTCTCGTCGGGGCACTTCTTGCTCCGCACGTGCGTGCTTCGGGTAGACCGCCGACGGGACTTCCTCGTTCGCACACCGTCGCCGTTCAGGCTGTCGCGCGCACCATCGCAGGCTTGCGGTCGAACCAGGGGCGCGCAGCTTCGAATTGCGAAGACAGTCTGAAAAGGGTTGCCTCGTCGCCATAGCGAGCGACCACCTGCACCGCGACGGGGAGACCGCTCGCGCTCTCGCCGATCGGCAGCATGACGGCGGGCTGCCCGGTGAGGTTGAACCAGACCGTGAACGGCGAAAAGTGGAAGACGCGGCGCCAATATTCGTCCACGTCGTCCATCATCATGTCGAGCCAGCCGAGTTTCACCGCCGTACCAGTCGCCAGCCCCGGGGTCAGCAGGACATCGTAGTCGCGATGAAAGGCGGCCATCTGCCGGCCGAGCCGATGCATGGTCTGGGTGGCCCGGACATAGTCGGCGCTGCTGGTGGCTTCGCCCAGCTTCGCGGTGAGCCAGGTGATGCGTTCGACCTCGTGCTCATGGGCGGCCCGGCCGGCGGTCGGGTGGCTCGAGAGGTTCACCACCGTGTTGACCCCCATCACGGTGAGGAAGGTCGGCACCACCTGTTCGCCGTCGATGGCGGGATCGGCCTCCACCACGTGGTGTCCAAGGTCCGCGGCCAGGGTTGCGGTTTCCTGCAGCACCCGTAGGGCATCCGCTTCGACCGGGGCGCCGTTTGGGGTGCGCGCTGTGAATGCAACGCGCAACCTGCCCGGATCGGCGCCGACCTCTTCCAGAAAAGGGCGAGCCGGCGGGGCCGCGCTGTAGGGATCACCGACGCCGGGGCCGCGCGTGGCGTCAAGGATGGCGGCACTGTCGCGCACGCTCAGCGTGACGGCGTGCTCGGTGGAAAGTCCGCCGCTACCTTCTCCGAGATACGGTGCCATGGTGTTGCGCCCACGGGTCGGCTTGAGGCCAACAAGTCCGCAGCAGGCGGCCGGCGCACGGATCGAGCCGAAGCCGTCCGAGGCGTGGGCGGCCGGCAACATGCGCGCGCCGACCGCGGCGGCCGCGCCGCCGCTCGAGCCCCCGGAAATACGCGTCGGGTCCCAGGGATTCTTCGTCGCGCCGTGCAACCGGGGCTCGCAGGTGAGGCTGAGGCCGAGTTCGCAGGTGTTGGTCCGTCCGAAGATCACCATACCGGCCCGCTTCAGCCGCCTGACGTGTTCGCTGTCTTCCACCGGAACGACGTCTTCGAAGAACTTGGAGCCCCTCGTGGTCGGGCACCCGGCAAGCGAAGAGCCGAGGTCTTTCAGGAGATAGGGCACGCCCTTGAGCGGACCGTCGGGGAGGCCGTCTGCGAGAGCCGCGCGGCCCTCGTCGTAGAGCTGGTTGGTGACCGCGTTGACGGTCCCGTTTCGCGCTTCGACCCGCTCGATAGCGGCCTCCAGAATCTCCTCCGGCGTGGCCTCGCCACGCGTGACAAGCGCTGCCAATCCGAGCGCATCGTGCTCCTCGTAGTCCGTGAAGGCAGTCATCACGTCCCCCCTTCGCTTGGGTTCTCCGGGTACCGTTCCCACGACCCGTGCCACCCCACTTGATCCGAAGCAGTAAACGGCCCAGGCACCCAGAATTCGGTCATCTTGCCGTACCGAGGCGAGCAGCGAGTCGGTCGGCGGTGAAGTCCATGCGCATCCGCTCGGCCATTGCGAGGTGGGCTGGCATTGTGTCGACCCGGCTGACGGCGCCCCGCCGGTCATTCCCGAACCGATGCATTTCTATCAGTGGCACGCCGAAGGCATGTCGCTTCTACCGGATGTAGAAGTCCTCGCTACCAGCGGCAGGTTTTCCGTGCAGGCACGGCGCCGGAAGAATCCCGTGGGGCTCCGGTTCCGTCCCGAGGTCATGGAATCCGGCAGGCGGTTCTGGGTGAGCCGCTACTTGGATCGGTTCCTGCCGATACCAGGCGCACAACCGGCTGCCGAACAGTTCAGGAGCCATGCGCGCCACACTCCCGCGGTCGTGCGGTGGGCTCGAATGTTCCTGGGTTCCTGGGTGATCGGGAAGCTGCCATAGAGGCGCCGGCGCCATCCCGGCGCCTCTCGAGCAACGGCACGGGATTGCCCGTCGCCCGGGTAGCGGGCTGGTGCGTCACAACTGCGTTGTTCCTGCGAACACCGCCCCGCCCCGAGCGAGTTGCCCGCGAACGTACAGCTGTTGTTCCCTCACGCAATTTCTGCGCCTATATGCATATGCGCATATAAGTGGAGCGACGGCAATGCCTCGATGGAACCTCTCCATTCCCGCCGAGACCGACCGAGCGGTCCGCGCCTTTCTCGGGCGCATGGGTGCCAAGAAGGGCGGCTTGTCCCGGTTCGTCGAAGAAGCCGTGCGGCGACGACTTCTGGACCTCACTGTTGCCCAGATCAAGGATCGCAATGCAGCCTACGACCAACAGGCCATCCTCAAGCTAATCGACGAAGAGGTTGACGCGGCGCGTGCGGGTCGTTCTTGACACCAACATCCTGATCGGCGCCCTCGTTACCAAGGGCACCCCGCCCGATCAATTGTATCGGGCGTGGCTGCGAGGCGAGTTCGAACTGGTGACATCAATCGAGCAAATCCGTGAACTGGCCCGAACCCTCTCCCGCCGACGCCTGCAAAAATACATCGACGCAACCGAGGCTTCGGTCATCGTCGGGCACCTCGGAACGCGTGCCATCGTGATCGACAGACCGCCGTCAGTGGCACTATCGACCGATCCTGCGGACAATCGGATTCTGGCTGCAGCCATTGCCGGACAAGTTGACTTCAGCGTCTCCGGCGACAAGAGACATATGCTGGCCCTCAAGGAGGTTGAGGGCATTCCCTTGATTACGGACCGTGAAGCTGTGGAACGTTTGAGAGGTGCGGCACTCCGGTAATGCGAACACGGCTTCGGGCCCGACCCAGTCCGGCGCTGCGTGAAATGCTCCCATGACCCACCCCCTTGAATTGGTCTACCGCCAGGGTGAGTAATCTGACCCGCTCACCCACATTATCGATAGACGAATTCAGTGGGGGCAGTTCAGTTTGCGATGTTGCGATTTGAGCGCTCAGGGACCGGGAGGCAGGCGCTCCTCGCGCAGGAATTTCATGCGCGTGGGGCATTCCTCCACGCCGGATAGCCGAATAAGGCAGACGTCGATGGCGCCGATTCGGCCGCAGTTGATGACGCGGCTGCTCCGCTGAATACACACTTCAATGCATACTTTCCGCGTTGGGTGGCAGAAACCTTCATCAGGTCGTATTGCACAACGTCTGCTGGGAGGTCTGCGTTCTTCACGCGCTAATCAAGTCGTCCGATGGCCCGCAACTTCCGCCTGACAACGTGGGTCCGCATTTCCGGAAACGCAGCGCTTCCATCGTTCCCTGCTCAATATTGCGGCTCCGGAACGTCGATGAGCGGAAACGCGCTCAGCAGACCCGGCTGCGTCACCAGGGGCGCATCCCGCAGCATGCTTCGGTCCACGTCGGCCAGACTGGTGACCCCCATGAGACCGAGGCAAGTCTGCACCTCGTCCTCGAGGAGCTCCAGCATGCGGACGACGCCGGCAGAGCCGCCCGCGCCCATCCCCAGGCCGAGCAGGCGCCCCACGCCGACGGCATCGGCGCCCAGCGCCACCGCCTTCACGAGATCCGTGCCCCGGTAGATGCCCCCGTCCACGATGATCGTCGCCCGGCCGTCGACAGCGTCCACGATATCCGGGAGGACATCCGCCGAGCCCAGGCCGTGGTCCAGTTGCCGGCCGCCGTGGTTGGACACGTAGATCCCCTCGACCCCCAGCTCGATACAGCGGAGCGCATCGTCCACCTCCGCGATCCCCTTGATGAACAGCGGGATGTCATGCTTCGACTTGAACCGGGCCAGCCGATCCCAGTCGAACGAGGACTGGAACTCCAGGTCGCCGAGAGCGCGCCGGTTCCAGGTCTTCTCGAAGCGCTTGGCGATGTCCCGTTCACGACGGCTGTAGTGCATGACGTCGACGGTGATGGCGAACGCGTCGTAGCCAGCCGCCACCGCGCGCCCGACCATGTCATCCACCCACGCGTCATCGCTCCGGACGTACAGCTGGAAGATCTTCATGTTGTCGGCCGCCGCCGCCACCTCCTCGAGGGACGGTTGCGACACGGAACTCAGCATGTGGCAAACGCCGAATTCCGCGGCGGCCCGGGCGGCCGTGGCGCCGCCACCCTCGGCAAACGACTCGAGCGAGCCGATCGGCGCGAGAATCAGGGGCAGGCGCAAGCGGCGTCCCAGCAGTTCGCCCGTACAGTCCACGCTGGAAACGTCCCGCAAGACGCGCTGCCGGAGGCCCACCGAGTCGAAGGCGACCCGGTTCCGTTTCAGGGTGGTCTCGGTCTCGGCGCCGCCCACGAGATAGTCCCACACCTGGTGGGACAGGTTGTTCCGCGCGGCGCGCACGATCTCGTGCAACGCAAAGAATTCGCGAGGCGGTTCGTTTCTCATGGTCTCTCCAATGGGGCCATTCGACGGGCCTTCGGTGATCGCCGCATCGCGGCGCCGGGCGCGGAAATTCCGAACAGGTACTACCGATTCACTTCCAAGAACTTTCCAAGTGCCGGCGATCCTCGGTCCGGCACAAATCGCGGGCAGCTTAGTCGCCGAAGCCGTTAACCCAAGCCGGGATCGCCACCCGGCCACCGCCAAAACTAGCGGATGTTGTGGAGGATTGTCGTCCGGCTTCCGTGCAGTGGTGACGCGATGCAACCCAAGCGGTAATGAAGTCGTGCGCGTTCCCGGCCTAACGGTGCCCATAGACGTGGGCGGTCCCACCGGAGGCGAACGGTCTTGCCCCGCATGTGCACCCGACGACTACGACACCCGCTACCCGGGCACCAAGAGGATCGCATCGGACATCCGCTGCGTCGCGGCCTTGACTTCGACGCTCAGATCGACGGTGGCACCGGTATCAGCACCATCCGCTGGTGGCCTTAAGCTCTGAAGGCAGGTTTCATCACAGGGCCAGTCCTTGCTTCAAGTCGTCGTGCTCGAAGGCGCCGGCCATCCGCTCGATCTCGGCGGCGCGCGCGCCCACCGCTTTCGCGGTGTCACGCCAGGTCGCGGTCACGGCCGCGACTTCTTTGATGATCGAGCGAGCCTGCCCCAGCGTGAGCGCGAAGAACCCGGAGGCGGCCTCCAGCAGATCGAGCGAACACGTGCCCTCGTCGAGATCGATGTTGGTGGTCAGGATCCGCGCCTTGAGGTCCGTGGGTACCGGATTGAGGTCGTAGGCGGGAGAAAGCGACCATCCCGTCGTTCCAAGCCACAAGAAGCCGTGGTTGCGCAGATGATCGTCGACATTCGAAATCAGCACGTTGAAGACGACGCGGCGGTAAAGGGCATGGGCGTCCGACTTTCCCCGGGCACCGTGTTCCGCGAGAACATCGACGATCTCGGGGTAGCTGCCGCGTTCGCCGTCTCTCGCGCCCATCATCGCCATGGCCGACAGGAACGGAATGCGGATTGCGCCGTAGCGATCGAAGCGCCGTGACAGCATGACCTTCTTGCCGGCGACGTCGATCAGATCATGCGTGGGCGTGGCGATGCCTGCCTGTCCCGCCAGGCGCAGCGCAATTTCCTCCCAAGTTTCCAAGCAGTAGTCGTCGGTCTCCTTCGGAAACTTGGCGATCGAGAGGTCGCCCTGCTGGTCGATTACTGACGCCTTCGGGCGCGCACCGCCCAGGGAGGAGCCGGGTGCGAAGATGAGCTGGAGATCTTCGTCGGTTTCCTCGTCGCGGAGAAACCGCTCGGTAATCCGAAGCAGGCGGCGTAGCTCAATCAGAGCCGGCACCCCAGCGCGGACCGGAGCCTGGAACACGTTGTCCCCAGCCCAGCGAAAGCGCAACGCGCCCAGCCGGGTCTCATCCGCCACGCCGAGGAGATAGTCGCTCTCCATGAGCGTGCGAACAGCGCGACCTTCGCGTTCGGCAAGGCGGCGTCCGGCGCGTTGCATCAGCCGACGGCCCCAGGTATCGGGCGCTGAATCACCGATGGATCCGAAGGTAGCGTGGCCGGCGAGCGGCGCGAAGGCGCCCCGTCCCAGGGCAAGGGCAGGCTCCAGCGAGAACCTGTCAGGGTCTTCCAGCCAGGCGCCGTCATACCCGAACACCATGGTCTCCGTGCCGCGAACACGGTTGCTCCGCGCCAGCCCGATCTGCCGGGTGCGGCCGTGAAGATCGATATGGACCTCGAAGTCAGCCATCGCGGGATGACCCGACCCGCCGCTTGAGATGCACATGCTTGGGGAGCTCGGCGCTCGCAAGGGCCTGGCCGACGCTGTCATTGCTGATGTCGGCGATCTGGCCCATGCCGTCGAGCAGGCCGAGCGCCTGCAAGACACCGGCGTAGATGCCGATGCTGACACTGGTGTCGCCGGCTTCGACCCGTTGAAGGCTGGAGCGGGACGTGAAGGCGCGCTCAGCCACGACCGCCATCGGCAACCGACGACGACGACGGGCATCACGGATGTCCGCTCCAAGCTTTCGCAGTGCCCGCCGGACGGCGGCGGAAGGATTGTGAGGAGTCGGCATATGAAGCCTTCAGGAAGCACAATGACCAGATATGTACCATAAAGCTTACATACACGATACTCTGATCTTGGTGTGGCGGCCGCACCCCTTACCCGGTCAGCATCCTCCAAGCGCCAAGGTCCCGCGTGACTCGGCGCCCGACCCTAACCCCTCGGGATCATGCCGGATTAGAGCGTGTCTGTCCTTGAGGGAATCTCGGTGGGGGGAGTTCCAATGCGATTAAGGATGTGTTTCAAAGCGGGCCGATAACGGCCTTGCCCTTCGGAGGTTCCCCGCGACTACAGCACCCGCCACCAGGGAACAGCGAGGATCTCATCGGACATCCACTGCGTCTGGCTCCCGCCATGGAGCAGCAGGCCACCGACAAACTGGTCCCGGTATTCCTCCCGAAACGCCCGCAGTCCCCGGGTATCGGCAAAGCCGGGGCTCGCAGCAGCTTTGACTTCGACTGGCAAGAGACCGCCACGGGTCTCGAGCACGAAATCGACCTCGAGGTCGGTGGCGGTGCGCCAAAACAGGACCTCGGGAGCGGGAATCTGACTATCGCGCCACACCAGGAGGTCGCTCAGGATCAGGTTCTCGAGATGGGCTCCGGAAGCAGTGTCGGCACCGCCCAGCCAAAGGGCGAGTCCCGGATCGCTCCAATAGAGCTTCGGGCTTTTGACCAGCCGTTTGGTGCCGCTGAGCGCATAGGCTTCAACGCGTACCAACTGGAAGGAAGCTTCGAGCAAATTCAGGTAGCGCTGCACCGTCGCGCGCGGGATCTGGGTGTCGCGACCCAATCCGGTCTGGTTGACCACGGTCCCAAGACGCAGGCTGGCGACGCGCATGAGGCGCCGGAAATCGACCAGGTTGCTGATCGCTGCAACGGTCTGGAGATCACGCTCAAGGTAGGTGCGAAGGTAGCCGTCGAACCACAGCGCGCGGGCGTCATCTCCCGGTAGTTCCGCTGCCGGAGTCGGATATCCGCCGCGGCGCACCTCGTCCTGCCAACTCGCCGGTGCGGCCGGCCTGGATGCAACAAGTTCAGGCCATTTGGAAACGGCTGCCGAGAAGAACTCGCTCCAGATTCCGGCACGGCCATGTCCCATCCGCTCCCGGCGGGTCAGTGGCCACAGATTGACGTAGGTTGCCCGGCCGGCCAGAGACTCCGAGACACGGTGCATCAGCAGCAGGTTGGCGGAGCCCGTGAGAACGAAGCGGCCGTTCTTGCGGGGACGGTCCTCATCCACCGCGCGCTTGACCGCGAGAAGCAGGTCCGGCTCGCGCTGAACCTCATCGAGAATGATCCGGTCGGCGCTCCTGACCAGGTCATCAGGGCTCATTCGCGCGCGCTCCCGAACCCCAAGGTCGTCGAGCGTCAGGTAGAGACGATCGTCGAGAAACGGCTCGGCCTGCACCAGCGTACTCTTGCCGGTCTGACGGGCACCCATCAGGACGACGACCGGTGACGCGGCCAAAGCGCGCTCAAGCAGTCGCGAGGCGACTCGAGGGAGGTACTGCTGATCGCCCATATCGTGAGCGATTATCGCTCATAAGATGGGCGATTTGCAAACCCCTTGCGGACGAACCATGCACATCGTGCGCGTTGTGTCGGTCCGCGAGCCCCCCACGATCGCACCCGGTGCCGAAAACCCCGAAACCGCTCTTGCCCGATCTCCCCGGGTGCAGAGATCGATGCGGCCGGCCTGTCACCGACCGCCGCGCGTTTGACCGCACGTTCGTGACTACGTACACGGGCAGCAACTGGAGGTGGCCCGATGAACACATTGAGTGCCGCAGAGGCCCGTTCAAATCTGTACCGTCTGATCGACGAGACGATCCGAACCCACAAGCCGATCACGATCACGGGCAAGCGCGGCAACGCCGTCCTGATTTCTGAACCAGACTGGAATGCGATCAACGAAACGCTTCATCTACTCTCCATTCCAGGGATGCGCGAATCAATCCGCGACGGAATGGCAGAGAGTCTGGAAGAGTGCGACGCCAAGCTCGATTGGTGACCTGGACGCTCGACTTTACCCAGCAAGCCAAGAGAGACGCCAGCGAACTAGCGTCTGCCGGTTCCGCACGAAAGGCTCAGGAACTCCCGGCCATCCGTGAAGCGGGCCCGTTTGCGCACCCACCCCCTTGCGAAAAGCTCCTCGGCGACTTAACGGGAGGACTCTCCTGGTGGATCAACATCCGGCCTAGGCTGGTATTCCACTTCATCGAAGAGGAACGGGCGGTAAAGATCCGGCGTCTTTGGACGCATTACGGCTAAAGCCAGTTACAGCAACTTCGCCAGCTCGCCCTTCTTCACCTTGCCGGTCGCCGTCATGGGCAGCGACTCCACGATCCGCACCTCCGGACACTTGAAGGTGGCCATGGCCTCCCGGCACCACGATCGAATATCCGCCGCCGAGGCCACGACTTCCCGTTCGGGGTCGAGCACGACGAATGCCACGGGAACTTCGCCGCGCTCGTCGTCCGGCCGGCCGATGACGCCCGAACCGACGACGGCGGGATGGCGGCCGAGCATCGCCTCGATCTCGGCAGGGAAGACCGACATGCCGCTGACCTTGAGCATTTCCTTGCGCCGGCCGAGGAACTGCAGCAGCCCCCTCTCGTTGATCACGCCGATGTCGCCGGTGTGCAGCCAGCCGTCGCGGAGCGCCTCGACGGTCGCATCCGGCTTGTTCCAGTAGGCCTTCAGGATTGACGGCGAGCGCACGCAGATCTCGCCTTCCGCTCCCAGCGGCAGCAGCGCGCCCGTCTCGAAGTCGCAGACCTTCAGTTCCGTTCCGGGAACCGGAAACCCGCACATGATGGGCTGCATGCTGAGATCGAAATCGCTGTCCTGCAGCCCCACCGTGAAGGTGTCGCACGTGTGGGTCTCGGTCATGCCGTAGGACAGCTCCACCATCGTCGATCCGGTCAGCCGCCGCCAGCGCGCCCGGTATTCCGTGTTGAGCTTCTTGACGAAGGAGGACACCCCGGTCGTGTCGATCGACGTCAAGTCGTAGCGCCCGACCTCGGGATGCTCCATGAGCGCCACCGCGCTGTCCACCAGCAGCACCGCGCGATTGGGCCGCTCGGCATGGACAGCCTGCATGTAGCTGAGGGGGTCCCAGCGCGCGAGCAGAATGCACGTCGCGCCGGCAAACGCGGGGAAAATCAGCCCGAGGTCCTCACCGGCAATCCAGAACAGCGGGTGGAAGTTGACCGTCGTGTCGCCGGCCTCGAGCGGACAATTGGTCGCGCACGCCGTCGCGGCCGTGTAGAGCATGTCGCGCTGCGTATGGACGCATCCCTTCGGCAGGCCCGTGGTCCCGCCGGTGTAGTTAAGGGCGGCGACGGCGTCGAGGTCGGGAGCGGCCCGCCTGGGCTCCCCGGCCCGTTCCAGGGCGACCAAGAGGTCGTCGGCATCGGACGTGCGGGCCGATCCGGCCACGGCTTCCGGCACGTGGAAGGCGGGCTCCTCCGGAATCAGGGCCCCGATGCCGGTCCCGTACACCTGCCGGATGCTGGTCTCGCCCTCGACCGAACGCACGAGCGGGACCAGTGCATGGTCCGCGACGATGAGCGTCGCCCTGGTGTCGTTGAGCTCGTACGTGAGCTCGTGCGCCTTGAACATCGGGTTGACGGGTACGTGAATCGCTCCCGCCTTGAGGATGCCGAAGAAAGCCACCGCGAACTGCGGGCAGTTGCCGAGAAACACCGCCACGGCGTCGCCCGGGCCGACACCTTCCTGCTGGAGCAGCGCCGCGAACCGGTCGCTGAGCCGATCCATCTCGGCGAACGTCACGACCCGGCCGTAGTAGTTGTAGAGCGCCGCGTCCGGGGTCTCGGTGGCCCAGTGCCGGAGATGGTCGGTCAGCGCGATCTCGCCGAGCGGGTAGTGCGGCTCCCTGGGCACGCCGGTCGGCCAGTTGGCGGCCTGGATCGCGCGGAGGCGGTCCAGGTACTCGGCTTCGGATACGACAGCGTCTTGATCCATGGATGGTTCCGTCGCGCCCCGGACAGGCTTAGTCGATCAGGTTCGGCCAGAACAGGATGAGGTCGGGAAACATCATGAGCAGCACGACCACCACGATGTCGGCTAGCAGGAAGTACACAATGCCCTTGAAGATCTGCGTGGTGGTGGCGAGATTCCCCACCACCCCCTTGATCACAAAGACGTTGAGCCCAATGGGCGGCGTGATCATCCCGATTTCCAGGAACTTCGTCAGGACCACGCCGAACCAGATCAGGCTGAGCCCGGTGTCCTGAAGGATCGGCAGCAGCACCGGGATGGTGAGCAGCATCGCGCCGAGCGGCTCCAGGAACATCCCGAGGATCAGGAACATCACGGCGATACCGGCCATCAGCAGCACCGTGTCGGCGCCGAGATCGATGACCATCTGCGACAGGAACTGCGAGGCGCCGGAGAGCGCCAGAAATCGGGTCAGCAGATTCGCGCCGATGGCGATCACGAAGATCGCGGCCGTGGTCTGAATGGTCTCGACCACCGCCTGCCGTGACGTCGCCCAGGTCAGCGCGCCCTTCGCGCCGGCGATCACGAAGGCGAGGAAGGCGCCCACCGCGCCGGCCTCGGTCGGCGTGAACACGCCCGCGAACAGGCCGCCGAACACCCCGATGACCAGGAGAATGATCGGCCACGTGTCGGCCAGCGCCAGCAGTTTCTCGCCGAGCGACGTGCGCTCGCGGACGGCCGGTGCGAGCTCCGGATGAAGCTTGGCCCGAACGATGATGACGAGCGTGTAGGCGGCCACGGTCAGCAGGCCGGCACCGATACCGCCGAGGAACAACTTGGAGATCGGCACCTGCACGAAGATGCCGTAGAGGATGAGCAGGATCGACGGCGGGATCAGCGCGCCGATGGTCCCCGCCACGGCCACGGTGCCGGTCGCGAGGGTGGCGTCGTACCGGTTCCGCATCATCTCGGGCACCGCGATCCGGCCCATGGCGGCGGCGCAGGCGACGGAGGATCCGGTAACGGCCGAGAACCCCGCGGCCCCGAACACCGAGGCGACCGCCAGGCCGCCGGGGAGCCCGGACAGCCACTTGCGCGCGGCCTCGAACAGGCCCCGGGTGAGACCGGCGTGGTAGCAGCAGAAGCCCATGAGCAGGAACATGGGCACCGAGGTGAGGGTCCACTTGGCCCCGAAGTCGAACGGGACAGCCGTCAGGATGCCCCAGGCCGGCTTCAGTCCGACGAGTACCCAGATCCCGCCGAACGACACCGCAATCAACGAAATCCCCACCGGAATCCGCAGCAGGATCAGGACGAGCAGGACGCCGATTCCGATCAATCCGATTTCGGTGCGGTCGAACACGCTATTCCAGGCCGACGTGGGATTCTTTGACGTGGGATTCTTTAAAGGCGTCGTGCTGGACCTCGCCCAGGCTGCTCTTCACCCCCATGACCGTCACCGCGATCCGGTACAGCAGCACGACCACGACCAGTGCGAAGCCGACGGGCAGGAAGTAGTAGGAAGCCCAGATCGGAATCTTCCAGTCGACCTCCATCATGAACGTCCCGACCGCCGTTTTCTCCAGTGCGTCAAGAAGGGTCTGGTAGAAGAGCAGGCTGAAGACGACCGCCGAGGTCGCCCAACTCACTACCGCGAGCGCTCGCTGCCATCGCCGGCGCAGCAATTGCACGAAGACCTCCACCGTGATGTGGGCGTCGTTGCGCTCGGCCAGCGCCAGCGGCAGGAAGATGATCGGCAGCATGTAGTAGTGCGGCACGATGGTCACCGTGGCCGGGATCGGGTGGCCGATCAGCCGCATGAACACGTCCAGCGTGATGTGCAGCATCATCAGGACGACTGCCACGCAGCCGATCACGGCGAGGATGTCCGTCAAGCGGCCGAGGATGCGCCCCAGGCGATGCATGCCGGTCCTAGTTCAGCGCCGTACTCATCGGTGCAGCGCTAGGCGCCTGAAACCGAACGGCCCAGCACGATGGGTTCACATCCCATGCGTGGCGGCGTCGACACGGTCCCAGATCTCGCGCTTGTAGAGCGCCGTCACCGCATCCACATCGGTCGCGTCAATGGCCGCCAGCTGTCCGCGCCACTTCTCGATCAGGGCGGTGAACCGAGCGATGCGGGGCTCGGCATCCGTGATGCCGTAGTTGTCCCTGGCCATGACCTCCATGTTGGCCATGTCCTCGGCGATGAACTGTTCGGTGGCCGCCACCAGCTCCGGCGCCGGCTCCAGAACCTGAATCCCGTCGGCGGCTCCGCCGCCGTTCAGGATGTCGTCGTTGAACGTCTGGAACTGCACCGTGGTGAGAGCCGACGCTTCGGCGAACAGGTCCAGCAGGAGGCGACGCTCGTCGGTGGTGAGATTCCGCCACGTGTCGATGTTCATGTTGAACTGATTGCCGTGGTAGGTGCCGAGCGGCAGCCGCGTGATGAACTTGGCGACGTCCTTGAAGTTCAGGTTGTAGAGCTCGGTGGCCGGATGCAGGTTCGCGTCCAGCGTTCCGCGGCTCAGGGCGTCGTAGATGTCGTTGGCTGACAGCGACATCTTGATCCCGCCGATGAACTCGACCCACCGCCCGAACGCCGAGAAGCTGCGGATGTTCTTGCCCCTGAGGGACTCCAGCGTGGTCATCGGCTCCGTGGTAAGCAGCATGTACGGAGCGTTCGAGGTCATGGCGAGAAACACGGAGCCGTTGGCCTCGGATTCCGCAAGGCACTCCGGGCAGGTGAACATGTATTCGCTGGTCGCCGCTGAGAGGACCGTGGCGTTATGCCCGAGCATCGCCAGGTCGAGAATCAGGTTGACCTGGGGCATCTCCGCCGGGTGATAGCCAGGCACCAGGAGGGCGGCATCGGCCAGTCCGTCGCGGACACCGTTAAGCCCCTGCTTGAGGTTAAGGAGTGACCCGTAGAAAACCTCCGTGGAGAGTGCCCCGCCGGACCGCTCGTCGATGTGTTCGTCGACGTAGGCCAGCGTCTTCGACCAGGTGTGGATGGGCGGCAAGCCAATGGCGAAGGTCAGATCCTTGGCAGTTGCGTTGGTGGCAGTCAGGCCGCCCGCAAGGAGAGCCACTGCCATTCCGAACTTGATCACCCTCGGCATCGACGCCTCCAATCCAATCCGCGCAGAACCGGCCATCCTAAAGCATGTTCGAATCTCTAGGTATTACGGGAATGCACCGCGGAACTCCATCTTGAGACGCATCGGCGGCCATGCCGCACTGTGGCTGCTCGCTACGGGGCCGCTATGTTGATCGGCGCCAACGAAGATTTCGGCCAACATGGCTGCCGGCCGCAGGATCCGTCCCGAAGCGGCCTTGTCCTCCTGGCGCGACACCGTGGATCGTCCGTACGGAGTTGACATTGCTGCACCTGTCGTACGGATCCAACATGTTCAGGGCGCGCATCGAGGCTCGTCTCGGCACCTGTGAGCGGCTCGGGGCGGCCTATCTCACGGGGCACGCGCTCCGATTTCACAAGGTGGGTGGACGAGACGGCACCGGCAAATGCGATGCGTTCCACACGGGCCATCCGGACGACCGGGTATGGGGCGCGCTCGACCGCCTGACCGATGCACAGATCACCAAACTGGATCGGATTGAGGGCCCTGGTTACCGACGGGAACCCGTCAGGGTGACGCTCGGCGAACAATTGATGGACGCCACGATGTATCTGGCGAAGCCGGAAGCACGTGACGCCACGCTCCAGCCGTTCGACTGGTACAAGAACCTGGTGCTCGCGGGAGCCCGGGAACTTAACTTACCGTCGGGCTACATCGTCGCCATTGAAGCGGTTCCTTCGCTCCCGGATCTTCAAGTAACGACGAGCTAGTCCGTCGGCGATCATCCTGCTTCCCTGGCGGAGACTGACGCGTAGCTTGCAAGAGCGGTAAACCCCTTGATACGCGCTCCCCGGCACCGCCACACCAACTAAGGGCGCCGCGTGAGATCGTACTCCCGAACAAGCATTTCAGCGGGAAGCTTCCAATCCGACGCCAAGGCGCGAATCATCGGAAGTGTGAGGCGACGGCGGCGGTTGAACACCTCCGAAGCGCGCCGCTGCGACGCAGTCAGCACCTCGAAGTCCTTCTGCCGGTAGCCACGGGCCTCCATTACCTGTTCGATCAGGGCTACTGGGTCCGGTGCCCCAACATTCCAGTACTCCGCCTCGTAGGCTTCGACAAGCACGGCAATTATTTCAAATGCATCAGCTTCCGGAGTGTTGGGTGGCGCTCCCATCAGAGCGTCAATCGTCTCCAGCGCGCCGTGATAATCGGCTTCGCCTCTGATTGGCTTAATTTCCACGCTGGTCCCCTTACACATTCGAGGCGTCGATTTCGTTGTATTCGGCATGCGATCCCACGAACCGTACGAAGCCAATTCGATTACTGAGGTCAAACTGAATCAGGGACGGATCCCTGTTCCCTGCCATGTTGAAGCCAGTTCCGTCGTTGCCGACGATGCCCGCGTTTCTGTCAGCCGCCTTGACAGCTGCCGGGAACTCCTGTCTGCAGCTGCGGCGACTGCGTACCACCACCTTAGCGGCTGCCCAACGGTGCATCGGTTTGCGTTTCGGATCGCCTCCGTTACCGCGCTGGCCCTGACCAGAGCACCCGCACGAGCGATCTTGACGGTAGTCACCGTAAGTGCACGTGCCGTGGCAGTAGAGACCTCGAACCAAGGTTCGGCGACGAGACAAGGTCGGGGGCCAGCCACAGTAAAGCCATTGCCCAACCCAGCGTCGGGCTTGAACTCGGTTCCGGTACAGCATGACAGTGTCATGTCAGCGAGAAATTCGGTGATTTTCTCACCCCTGCCGCCAGTGAAGACATTGCAGATCGCGTGGCGAGAGGCTGGTGCGAATCGCAGGTTTTGGAACTGCCCGCCTCAGACGAGGTCGTGGTAATCGATGCGGAGTACAGTACGCTGATCCGACCCGTCAATCATGGTTTCATCAGCTCCGGAAAATACGTGGCGTAGAAACCTCGATCTCGCGTTAGGAAATTGTCAGCAACAGTAACGGCGTGGGCACCGATCAGGAAATCGGTGATGATCCGATTCCTTGGCCCGCCCGATTGCCGATAACGCTTCCAGCGAATGCCGGCTTCGTAGGCGACAGCAGTATCTATTGGAGAAGCGGCTGTATTGATTTCCAGCAATGCGCGGTCGAGAACTGACCGATCGCGGAAAGCCGGAACCAGCTCCGCATAAACGATATCGCATACCACAATGGCGCCCGCATCGTAGGCGGCGCGCAGCCACGACTTCGACCGTTCGCCGTGCTGAGCATCGGCTATGAACACGTCAAGCAAGACACTTGTGTCGACCGCGGTGATCACCTTCCGCGGATTTCTTCAAGATATTCGTCCGTGTCGCCAACGTTGCTCAAGATTGCGTACACGCGCTCCACTGGATGTTTTGCGGACGTTTGCTTCTGGATGAGAAGGCCCTCCCGGGTCGGAGTAATTTCCACCTCTACGTTGTGGCTCATCCCAAAGCGATCTCGCAAGGCCTTGGGAATGGTGACCTGACCACGCTCAGAAATTCGCATGTTGTATATACTCTGAATATCAGAACCGGAAAATCATACTACAGGACTCGGATACTTGCACGAGATGACAAAGCCAGCGCCGGTCCCTCGGGGTGTACCAGTGTCTGCGCTGCACCAGCAGCGAGGTCCGAATGGGACACGGCAACGAGATCAAATATGACCAGGGGAATGTCAATCCACACTATTCGGCAGAGCAGAAGGGCTCGGGCGCGAGTTGGCTAGCCTCCGGTGCCGGGCAGTTTCAGTTGGCGTATTCAGGGGAATGACGACGGACTCCCGGTCTTGCCCGCAAATGTGATCCGCCGACCATCAGAGGCATGGAATGTAGACGCGGGTCCGCGGCACTAGCCGTCAGAGGAGTTGCCGCGCAAGCCAACTCAGCAGCCGTTGCGTCGTCCGAAACATGACGTGTTTGCGGGCGCACAGATCGTAGAACCTCGAAAGACGATCGCCAGCGCAGACTTGCCTGGCTCTGGGGAAGCCGCAGCACGTCCTCGATGCTCCACAACGGGTGCGGGCTCACGTGACCAAGTCTGACGGGCCCGGCCCTATTCTCGCGGGATTGGAATCTGTCTGCCGTCAGCCCAGATCAGGCACCGAACCGGGGTGCCACGACGGCGGCACGACCAGCGAAGCGGGCATCGGCACCAGCATGCTCCTCGATCCGGAGCGCTTCGTTCCACTTTGCCATGCGCTCGGAACGGGCGAAGGAACCGACCTTGATCTGGCCCGCCCGCCAGCCCACCGCCAAGTGCGTGACCGACACATCCTCGGTCTCGCCTGAACGCGCCGACACAATGGTGCCCCAGCCCGCGGCCCGGGCCGCGTCGAGCGCCTCCCGTGACCGGGTGACCGTGCCCGCCTGGTTGGGCTTCACGAGCAGTGCCGTCGCGGCGCACGCCTCGGCGGCAGCGGCCGTGCGCTTGGCGTCGGTCACCAGGAAATCGTCACCCACGACCTGGGCCCGCCCATCGACCGCCGCCACGAACCGGACCATCCCATCCCCGTCGTCTTCCGCCAGCGGATCCTCAATCGAGATGACGGGGAACTCCCGGCACCAGCCGAGCAGCTCGTCCGCGAAGGCATCGGGCTCCAGCTCACGGTCTTCGAGGCGCAGCCGGTACCGGCCGTCTTCATGCAGCTGGTTGGCCGCGACATCCAGCGAGAGCGCCATGTCGGTGCCCGGGCGGAGGCCGGCGGCCTCGATGGCCTGGACGGCGAACGCGAGCGCCTCCCGATTGGAATCGAAGACGGGCCAATAGCCGCCTTCATCCGCCACGCCCGCAAGCCGCCCGGCGTCCGCCAGCAGCTGACCGGCGGCCCGGTATGTCTCGCCGGTGATCCGGAGAGCCTCCGCAAACGAGGACGCGCCGACCGGCATCACCATGATGTCCTGCAGGTCGAGGGCCCGTGCGGCATGGGCGCCGCCGCCCAGCAGCTGGATTTCGGGTAACGGCAGCAGCGGCGCGCTGTCGCCCGCCAGCAGCTCCCAGCGCGCGAGCCCATGGGCCCGGGCAGCAGCGTCGAGGACGGCCAACGACACGGCCGTAGAGGTGTTGCCGCCGATCTTCGCGAACCCCTCGCCGCCCAGCTCCGCGAGGATCCGGTCTACGGCCGGCTGGTCGGCGGCGTCCACGCCCATGAGCGCATCGCGCACCGGTCCATTGAGCGCCCGGAGCGCACCTGCCACGTCCCGGCCACCGAGCGCCGCGCCGCCGTCACGAAGGTCGATCGCCTCCCCGCCCCCGCGGCTGGCGCCCGCGGGGGCGGCCGCGCGCCCCCTGGTACCACCCGCCAGGATCACGTCGGCCTCCACGGTCGGATGACCGCGTGAATCCCAGATCCGGCGTCCCTGCACGCCGCGAATGGTCGTGTCAGGCATTGAGCTTCTCCAGGAGATCGGCCCAGTCTGCAAAGAGCGCGGGCAGGTTCGACGCGGGCCGGATCAGATGCGCGCGGGCGAAGGCGCGCACCGGAGCCCGCAGCGGCTCGGTATCGAGGTACTCGACCGGCGAGCGCCCGTCGACGCGACCGAGCATCAGGCCGGGCAGCAGCCGCGCCACGCGCGTCTCGAGCGCGGCCGGTTCTTCCCAGGCCACCCGCCGAAGATAGGCTTCGCGCAGGGCGGCCGCGCTGGCGAGCAGCTCCGCCCCGCGGCCCGGAAACAGGCGGCCCTTGAGCAGCAGGTGATTCAGGCAGAACGCGAGGTCGAAGGCCGGATCACCGGCGGTGGCGCATTCGGCATCGAGGAATACGGGCCCACCCCCGGGAGACCGCAGCAGGTTCTTCGGGCTGGCGTCACCGTGGATCAGCGTCGGCGCCCGGCCGGCCAGATCGCCGGCGATCGCTTCGAGGGGAGCACGGAGGTCGCGGTTCCGCTCGATCGGATGCAGCAGGTACGGCTCGATGCGGATGTCGTGGAATGTCGCGGCATTGGGAAACCCCGCCGGCAGGGCGGGATCCGCCGCGGCCGCCGCATGCAGGCGCCCCAGCGTCTCCCCGACCCGAGCGGCAAACGCCGCATCCACGTGGCCGGCCATCAGCTCCGCCTTCCACAGCGGGTACCGATCGGGCGCGAGGTACTCCATGACAAGGAGGCCCGCCCCACGGTCCTCCGCCAGCAGCGCCGGCGCCGACCCCGACACCACGCGGCCGGCCCAGCGGAGCCAGTCGGCTTCCGCCGCATTGCGTCCCACCGGCGCGAACCAGTCCGCCTCGGTGCGGAGTTTCGCGAGGGCCTGCTTGATGCAGACGGTGCGCCCGGGAAACACCACTTTCCAGATGTCGGACGATACGCCCCCGGTCAGCGGGGATACTTCGAGCGGTTCTGCTCCGCGGTCCAGGTCAAGCTCCGCGAGGACCCGCAGCAACGCCGCATCGGGTGCAGTGGGCCGGGGCAGCGAACCTACCCGTCGTCTTGGCGCGGGTGCACCAGCACCGGCTTCATGTCGCGGAAGTCATCGGCCCGGACGAGGATTTCCGTCGGCCGGGAATCCGGAGCGTCCGAGCGCGGCCGAAAACTAACGCGGTAGGCGGGATTGCCCTCGTGCATGATCGGGGTGATCTCGATGAGAACGGAATCCAGCTCCTGGTCGACCCATTCACGGATCATGTAGTCACGCCCCACAGAGTGCACGAAGGAGGCGTCGGATGGCGCGGGCGCCAAGAGCTCGAAGCTCATCGTGATTGCCGCAGCCGACAGAAACAAGCGAAGTACCATACGATTTCCAGGTGAGGCCTTGCCACGCACCGGGCAAGACAGATAGAACACGGACGAGCCCGGGCATCCTGCCGCCACCGGCTTGGCAGCAATCAGAAAGAGCATTCGATGAGCCTTCTAGCGCGACGCTTGGAAAGCATCAAGCCGTCCCCGACCATCGCGGTCACCACACGCGCGCGCGAGCTGCGCGCCGCCGGGCGGGACGTGATCGGCCTTGGCGCCGGGGAGCCCGACTTCGACACGCCCGATCACATCAAGGACGCCGCAATGCGCGCGATCCGGGACGGCCAGACCAAGTACACCGCTGTGGACGGTACGCCGGAACTCAAAGAGGCCGTGGCCGCGAAGTTTCGCCGGGACAATGACCTCGAGTACGCGACCAGCCAGATCACGGTGGGGACCGGTGGCAAGCAGGTGCTCTTCAACGCGTTGCTCGCGACTTTGAATCCCGGTGACGAAGTCCTGATTCCCGCGCCGTACTGGGTGTCCTACCCCGACATGACGGCATTGGCCGGCGGCACACCGAAGATCGTCACGGCCGGTGCCGAAACCGGCTTCTGCATGACCGCCGACATGCTGGATGCCGCGATCACGGAGCGCACCAAGTGGCTCATCCTGAATTCGCCGTCCAACCCGACCGGGGCCGCCTACGCCGCCGGTGAACTCCGGGCGCTGGCCGAGGTGCTGGTCCGGCACCCGCACGTCCACGTCATGACCGACGACATCTACGAGAAGATCACCTACGACAACTTCGTGTTCCGGACTCTCGCCCAGGTCGAGCCGGCCCTGCACGATCGGACGCTCACGGTCAACGGTGTGTCGAAGGCCTACTCGATGACCGGATGGCGGATCGGGTTCGCGGGCGGACCGGAGAGCCTGATCCGCGCCATCGCCAAGATCCAGTCGCAGTCGACCACCAATCCCTGCTCGATCAGCCAGGCCGCTGCCGTGGCGGCGCTGACGGGCGACGAGGCGTTCCTCGTCGGCTGGACCGAGGCGTTCAGGCGCCGGCGCGACAACGTCGCCGCGGCCCTCAATGCGGTCCCGGGTCTCTCCTGCCGCGTACCTGAGGGCGCCTTCTACGTGTACCCATCGTGCGCCGGACTGGTCGGCAAGTCAACCCCCGACGGGACCGTGATCCGGGACAGCGGCGATCTGGCCACGTACCTCCTTGATCGGGTCGGAGTGGCGGTCGTGCCCGGAGCGGCGTTCGGGTTGGAACCGTTCTTCCGGATCAGCTACGCGACGTCGGACAGTGCGCTGGAAGACGCCTGCACCCGGATCGCACAGGCTTGCGCCGAGCTGGTCTAGCGCAACTGATAGCTCCGTCCGACCCGCGATCACCTAGTGCATCGGTCGCCGACCGGTGACCCGGTGGGCAACTTTCTGCGGATGCCACAGGACGTTCGTTCCCAGGGTTTGCGGCACCTTGAAGGCGTCTAGGAAGGCAGCCATGAAACCCGCACGCGTGCTGATTTCCATGGCGGTGGCAATTCCGTTGATGCTTGCCGCCTGTAGCGGTGGTGGCGGCAGCCCAACCGCAACGGACCGCAGACTTGACGAGCTCCGCTCTGACCCGCGGATAGTTCGACTTGAGGGCGTTCTCGAACGGGCGGACACCCTGGTCATCCCGAATCTCCACCTCCGCTATTCGTTCTCGTCGCAAGGTGTGACGCTGACCGACGAGCTGGTCGTCGGTTTCGCCTGTTCCGGCGTGCGATGCGTGGCCGAAGATGATGGCACCGAGATCACCATTGCGGACCTGGTTGATCCGTCCTCCGCCATCGCTTCGACCGACTTCGAACTGGGTTCGCGCGGCGGTTTCGACACGGCAACGTTGCACGGCGTGTTCGAAGTCGAGGAGAGCATTCCCGAGATCACGTTGACCGCCGACCCGACGATCAACAGTTACGGGTTCTGGGGGGAGTACGGCTTCGCCGCAATCGACATCGTCGATGCCACGGCGTCCGGCTTGACCGACGGGACCGAGATCAGCGGAAGCATGGGGTTTGCAGGTGCCTACGTCATCGGCGACACGTCAGGTTCGAACCCCGGCGGAACCGGGACCGCGACGTGGACCGGTATCGTGGAGGCAGCCTCTACCGCAACGTCCCAGCGCCACCAGGGAACCGCCACCATCACGATCGCCGATCTGTCCCGGCCCCGTGTTGGTGTGGACATCGCCATCCCTGGACTTGACGTCAATTCTCCGGGCTGGGCGGCCATGGCGCTTGCCAGCGGCCGCTATGCCTCGGAGATCGAGGACGCCTATCTTGAAGGACATTTCCTCGGCCCGGACCACAGCGAGACCTTCGGCGTCTTCGACACTGGTCGCTACGTGGGCGTGTTTGGCGCCCAAGGGAAGCCATAGGACCTCGTCCGTGACGCCGGGAGGTCGCGGCCGCTTGGCCTTCTTCGGGTAGGCCCGCGTTCCCCCGGTCCGCCGTGCCGGCGGGAGAGCTTCAGGGGCGGACGACATCCGCCACTTCCACCAGCGTGGGCGCACCGTGCTCGCTGGGGTACAACAGTGGGCATGCGTTGCACGTGCGCGCCGGTCCGGCGCCGGGCAGCAGGATTCCCGCGCCAAGAATCGGCTGCGCTCGTGCGTCATATGTGATGCGATGTGCATGGCTAACGGTGACCGCGACCTGGCCCTGGCCGCCGCCAGCGGGGATCGGGCGGCATTTGCCGCTCTGCTGGCGCGTCATTACGACCGCCTCTTCGGCCTCTGCTTCCGCCTCACAGGTCGCCGGGAAGCCGCGGAGGACCTGACCCAGGACATCTGCCTGGCCCTGCCGGCGAAACTGAAGCACTTTCGCGGCGAAGCCCAGCTGACGACCTGGCTCTACCGCGTGGCCGTGAACGCCGCCCATGACCGCCGGCGCCGCGCCGCCACCCGTGCGAAATCGGCCGAGGGCTGGGGCCGCTGGGAGTCCGACCGGCGCGCGGCCGTCGAGGACTCGGCCGCGAACCTCCGCTGGCTGCGTCACGCCATGACCGCGCTGCCGGAGCCGCTTCGCGATACCGCCGCACTCGTTCTCGGGGAGGAACTCACCCATGCCGAGGCCGCCCTGGTACTCGGCGTCTCCGAAGGCACCGTCAGCTGGCGCCTTTCGGAAATCCGCAAGCGCCTCCGCGCCATGCGACAGGAGGAATTGAGTTCATGACGGACCCGCTCGACGAACTGAAACACGCAATGGATCGCGCGACCCCGATGCCGGACCCGGCTCGGCGCGCCGCCAATCTGGCACGCGCGCAGGAGCTCTTCGAGCGTGCCCAAGGATTGGCCGCGGCGCCGCGTCCTACCCATGACCGACCCACCGGCTGGGCGGGTTGGAAAACCGGAATAGGACGCATGTTTGCAGCACTTGCCGCACGCCCGGCGCTGGCCGCCACTACCGGTCTCGCTGCTCTCGGCCTGATCGTACTGGTGCCCCTGATCCGCGAGGGCAGCGTACCGCTTCTGCAACCGGAAGACCCTTTGTCGGGCACCATGGTCGCACAAGACGGAATTTCGATTGGCCCTGCTGGCGGCGACGTCGCGGAAATCGCTGCAGCGCCTGCTGCCGTCGAACCGCCGTCTGCACCCGCACCCGTGGCGGCCGTGGGCAGTCCGATTGACCTTGCCGAAACTGAGAGCCTGGATGTCGCCCCGAGCGTGCGCAGCCTTCGGTCAAGCGCGGCCGACCGGGAAGTGGAGCTCGCCCTTCGCTCCGAGAGCATCGCAGAAGCTCAGCCCACCGGGCACGACGGCATGGGCGGGCCTGGTTCGGAAACCTTCGCCAACGCCGATCCGCAACCACTCAGGATTACGGCCGAAGAGCCTGTCTCGACTTTTGCCATAGACGTGGACACGGCCAGCTACGCCTTTATCCGCTCGACGCTGATGCATGGCTTCCTGCCGTCTCCCGAAGCCGTACGGATCGAGGAAATGATCAACTACTTCCCGTACGGGTATGCCGAACCGGAGGCGGGCGGGAGCGCATTCCGGCCCACCGTCACCGTCATGGAAACCCCCTGGAACCGGGACACGCAACTGATCCACATCGCGCTCCAGGGCAGATCACCTGCCGTCGAGAGTCGGCCGCCACTGAACCTCGTCTTCCTCGTGGATACGTCGGGATCCATGGATGATCCCGCCAAGCTGCCGCTCTTGGTCCAGTCATTCCGCCTGATGCTCGGGCAGCTGCGGCCGCAAGACCAGATCGCCATCGTCGCCTACGCCGGGAGCGCCGGCCTCGTACTGGGCGCAACGCCCGCCGACGATCGCTCGGCCATCCTCGCCGCGCTGGACCAGCTACATGCCGACGGATCGACGGCCGGCTCCGAGGGCCTCCGCCTCGCCTATCAGACCGCGGAACGGATGGCGGCCGAAGGGGAGGTCACCAGGGTGCTTCTCGCCACCGATGGCGATTTCAATGTGGGTATCGCGGACCCCGACGCCCTGGAGGAGTTCATCGCCCGCAAGCGCCGAAGCGGCATCTACCTGTCCGTCCTAGGCTTCGGCCGGGGCAACCTGGACGATGCGACCATGCAGGCGCTTGCCCAGTACGGGAACGGCCAGGCCGCCTACATCGACACGCTCGCCGAAGCGCGGAAAGTGCTCGTGGACCAGCTCACCGGGGCACTTTTTCCCATCGCCAACGATGTCAAGATCCAGGTGGAGTTCAATCCCGCTGTCGTCGCCGAATACCGCCTGATCGGTTACGAAACCCGCGCGCTCGCGCGCGAGGATTTCAACAACGACAAAGTTGACGCGGGGGAGATCGGTGCCGGCCACTCGGTGACGGCGCTCTACGAGATCACGCCGGTCGGGTCGCCGGCCGTGCTCAACGATCCCTTGCGCTATGCCGAATCCGGCGAGGCGACGCGGGACTTGGATGGGGAACTCGCGTACCTGCGCCTGCGGTACAAGGCACCGGGTGAGACCGAAAGCCAGCTCGTCGAGTTGGCGATCACGCCCAGTATGGGGATCGCCAGTGCGGACACTCGTTTCGCCGCCGCCATTGCCGGCTTCGGGCAAATCTTGCGGGGCGGCCGCTACCTTGAAGCGTGGTCCTATCCTGATGCGATCGCGCTGGCCGAGGCCAATACGGGCGACGATCGCTTCGGTTATCGACGAGAAGCTGTGACCATGATGCGCTTGGCAGAGGGCCTCGCGGACTGATCTCGAGACCCCCTTGGCCCGGCTGGCGCCGCCGGTGCCCGGCACCTCAATGACGGCGTCGGTGCGTCAGAACATGCCATTCGTGTGAGCGCATTCCTTCGGAATCTCTTGCAGGACGTCCCAGTGCTCGACGATCTTGCCTTGCTCGTCGAGACGGAAGATGTCGATGCCGGCGTAGTCCGGGAGACCAGGCCAGACCTGATGGCAATGGAGTAGAACGAACGATCCGTCCGCGAACACACGCTTGAACTCGACCGACTTGCCGGGATACCTCCGCGCCATGTCCTCGAAGTACTGAACGAAGCCCGCCTTCCCTGTGGCGACATGGGGATTGTGCTGGATGTAGTCCGCACCGACATACATCGCGACGGCCTGCCTGGGGTTGCATTTGTTGAACATCAGGTCATAGAAGGCGACGACGTTCGACTTGTTCCGCTCTTGATCGCTCATCGCATTCTTCCCTCGCAGTGCGCCAGCGTGGATATCCGACCGTAGCCGCGTGTGGCGGACGGCGCCTGATGCCTCTCGAACGGCTTCACGCTCGAACCAACTGACGCTTCGAGGCGCCATAAGAGTCATGCAATCGCGAGACTACCGGACGGAGTCACGGGGGCTCTTGCGGCGCTCACCACACAATGGGATCCGGGCAACGGGCAATCATCGGGTCCGGCGTGACAATCGCCATACCGTTCAGAATGGCCTGGGACACCAGACCTCGATCAAAAGGATCCCTGTGATGGTTCGGCAGCAGCGCATCGTGCGCGGCACCGCTCTCGTCAAATGCAAGCGGTTCCAGTCTGAGCCAGCGGCGGCGGCTGACAACATAACGCTCGGGCCGAGCCGGGAGCGGCAAACGACCAAGCCGGTACTTGACGGCGATCTCCCAAACAGACAAGGCACTGAGGAGCACTTCGTTCGCGGGGTCGCGGCACCTCGCCAGAGCCGTCTTCATCAGCCGTAAGTTATCTGCCGGCGACCAAAGCAGGGTCTAGAAATCGCGCTGCGACCTCACTCTCCGCCGGCCCCGCCCGCCAAGGCTGCAAGCACGTCGTCAGGGAGCGGCTCGAAGAAGCTGGCGGGCACCTCCATGCCGCGATCGATACCGACGGGACGCAGCTCGCGCAGCGGCCGCTGCAGTGGCCGGATTTCTGCAGTTGGCACGTTCCGTCGGCAGATGGTCACCGTCTCGCCACGCTCGACCGACTCGATATACCGCGAAAAATGCGCCCTGCCTTCGGCAATGTTGATCTTGATCATGACCGGATACTGGACCAACCATCAAGTCATCTCAATGAGCCCGTTCCGAACTGACATGCATGTACGGCAACCCGTTTGGAAGGTCAGAAAATGGCGGTCGCGAGACAGCGTTACAGATGTTGCGGCCACTAGTGCGTGAGGGCGCTGGCACGCACGCTTCCCGGCGTACGGGCGTACGACTGTCAGAAGGTCCCGTGCTCCCGGAACCACGCGACCATCCGGTCCCGGGAAGCGGCCGCGGCGGCGGGGTTTCCTGCCACCGTGTACCCCTTGTACCGGTACGTCCCCATGGGCAGGTCAAAGCTGTGGTGTGCCGAGGGGTAGACCTTCACCTCAAAGGGAGCGCCGCGCGCATAACCCTGACCTTCGACACAGTGGAACGCTGGCGTCCAGTCGTCGTGTTCACCGATGAGTACCAGTACCGGGGTGTGCCGCTCTTCCCGAAGCTGGTTGCCGCACCACGGGTAATAGGCAACGGTGGCCCGAAAGCGGTCGCCGACGGGGATGGTCCGGCTCCTCGCCAAGCGAAGCACGACCCCGCCGAACGATCGCCCTGGTTGGTCAAGCGATTCGGCGCACAGGCCGGGGGGGGGTCCGCAATCATCGGCCCACTTCGCCGCCAGCGCGGTTGCGTGACGCCGCAGTCGACGCCACCATGGGGTCCCGCCCACCGCATTTCATCGAAACGAGGGTCTCGCCATGATTCGTTTCGAGCCACTCGACGGCCCGTTCGGCCAAGCTGCCTATGGCGCGGATCTCGCGGCAGGGGTGAGCGACGATGAGTTCCTCACGCTGTCGCAGGCGCTCTACCGGCATCGTCTGGTGGTCCTGAAGCAGCAGACCTGCGGCAAGGACGCGTATCTCCGGTTCGGCCGCCAGTGGGGAGTCCCGATCCAGCACGTCATTGATACGGCACGGATGCCGGGCTACCCGGATCTCCTTGAAGTGGGAAACGTGACGCGACGCTGGCGGGAGTACAGCCGGAACACCGCCGTCTTCTGGCATACGGACCAGTCCTACGAGGCCGACGTTGCCAGCGCGACCATGCTGTACGCCCAGAAGGTCCCCGATGTGGGCGGCGAGACCCGATTTCTCGACATGAAGGCCGCCTACGACGATCTCGACGAGGACACACGCGCACGTATCGACGGGCTGGTCGCGGTTCACTACTACGGGGCGACGGCCGGACGTGACGGTGAACACCCGACCCAGCAACTCACCGACGCGCAGGCTGCCACCGTGCCGCCCGTGTCGCATCCGCTGGTGCGCGCTCATTCGATCACGGGCGAGCGCACGCTGTACGCGGTCAGTGGCACGCCTCGCGCCGTCGAAGGCATGCCTCAAGAGGCCTCGGATGCCCTCCTGCGGTCGCTCAAGGACCACTGCGTGCAGGACCAGTACATCTACGCGCACAAGTACGAAGTTGGCGATATCGGCATCTGGGACACCCAGATGACCATGCACTCCGCGGCGCCGATGGGCGATCCGGACGGTCCCGGGACCGAACGTCTCCTGTGGCGGATCAGCGTGCGCGGCACTCCGGGTTTGTACCGGCGAGAGCAGGCCGCCGCTTGAAGGGCCGCCATTGCCGTCCGCTCCCGTCGGGACGTGGCCGGCCAATGGCTTGAACACGGACAGGTGATTCTAGGACAGCCGTTGATGCGACTTCGATGCTTGGTGGCCCCGAAGCGACGCGAAGGCGTGCCGGGCTCGGGATTCCCGGGCAACCATCCGGCGTTTCCAACTCGTCTCATCCTGAGGATGTCAGCTATTATCCGCCGCTTTGTGTCGACCGAAGATCGGCCGCGCGTCGGAACGCCGGCACGCCTGACGACCTGCTTGGCCGCCGGCCCCGCCTTGCACTAACATTCCGCCCAGGCCAATCGATCGACGCCGATCACCCGTCCGGAGAGGCTGACGCCCGGACGTCGTGATCCTGCGCCGGCGACGCGGTGCTACTTCCACAAGAGTTCAAGGACAGCTGCCGAGGCAGCGGCAAGGAGTACGCGATGGCTTACAAGGACATCCTCGTGGTGGCGGACGACACGCCTGAAAGCAAGGAGCGCGTGCAGTACGCGATCCGGCTGGCTGCACGCCACGAGGCACACGCGATCGGGATGATGCTTCGAGACGACCTGTCATTTGCCGGGTACGCCGCCGCTGACGTGTTCTCGGGAGATCTGGACAAACGGCGACAGACGGAGGACGCGGCCCACGCGCGGATCCGCGAGGGGTTTGAACGGAGCGCGCAGGCGGCGGGGGTTGCCCACGAGTGGCATTCCACGGAAGGAGACCCGGTCAGGACGGCCGCCCTCTTCAGCCGGCACGCGGACATTGCCGTCATCGGTCAGAGTGGCCGCGAAGGCGGCGCCTTCGGGGCATCCCGCGACCTCGCCGAGCATGTCGTACTAGCGAGCGGGCGACCGGTCATCGTGGTTCCCCACTTCGGCACCTACCCGAAGGTGGGCGAGCGCGTGATGGTAGCGTGGGACGCGAGCAGGGAAGCCGCCCGGGCCGTAGCCGACGCACTCCCCATCCTGCAGCGGGCGGCGGAGGTCGTGACCTTCTCGGTTGACCCCGAAGAGCGGGGCGACCGGCACGGCCCCGTCCCCGGCGCGGATCTTGGACGGCATCTCGCGCGGCACGGCGTCAATGTGTCCGTGGAGAAGCTGAACGCTCCGGACGTGCCGATCTCCGACCTGATCCTCAACCGAATTTCGGACGCCGGGATCGATCTCCTCGTGATGGGTGCGTATGGCCATGCCCGCATCCGGGAACTGTGGCTCGGCGGCGTCACGCGCGACCTGCTGACGAGCATGACGGTCCCGGTGCTGCTGTCGCACTGATCGCTCGGCGCACCGCGGTACGCCGCCAGCGTCGCGGCCGCCCAAGTAGCGGGAAATCGGGGGCAGCCTGAACGAGGACGGCGAGGTCACACGGCCCGCGGCTGGTCCTGCCGCTCCGTCGGGTCGGATTCCGTCCTGAGGGCCACCTCACCTGGTTTCGAATGGAAGTCCCGTTGCGGGAACGGGGCCTCAATTCCGTACGCGTGGACGCGGTCTCACACCTGACGTACCGCCTCGACGGTCTGGAACAGTGGATCGGTACCACCGGAAACGATCCGACAGCGACGACTGGGTGCCCTTGATCCGTGAGGTGCACATGGCCTCCTGGCGCACGTAGGCCTACAAGAAGCGAGCCTCGTCCGGCAGTAGCATTGAGATATTGTCAACGCGCCCCGGTGCCAGGACAGCCGATTCCGGTAGCGGTTGCAGTGTGCCTTCCGGTGCCCGGGGCGCGTGTTTCCGTGCAAACCTGGTTCGTAATCCAGGTGCAGAAGCCGCGCCGGAGCGTGACGGCCCGGCCACTTTCGACACGTACGGCGACGAAAACTCCGCGATCCGGCGGGAGCAGGACTGGCAATGGTGATAGCGGTGGGGCGGACCTGATCAGGGTGCGGCAAGCGCGAGCCCGTCGTCGAGACGGATCGGGGCCGGCGCGGACAACACTTCGATGTTCGAAGCAGCGCGCGCCTCGCCGAGCAGCGCCTCAGAGGCCCACATCTCGTCGAGCATCGACGTGTTGCGGATCCATGCGAGCCGCAGTGACGCCGGATCCTCCTCGGCCCGGAAATTGAGCAGGACCTGCAGCGCCTGCAGCTCGTTCTCCACCAGCATCGGCACCTTGCAGACGGACAGTCGCTTCGCGGTGAACGCGTTCATGTACGTGGAATTGAGGTCGACGTGCGGAAGCAGTGAGCGCGGCATGATGTCGGCGTTTCCCAGGCCGACCGCGTTGCCGTGGGTGTCCTCGGTCAGCCCGCGCACGTAGATGGCGCCGATCCGCGGGCTCGTCATGCCGTCTTTTTTCCCGATGACGTTGGTGTCCATGCCCGCACCGCTCACGTTTTTCCCCATCTCATCGACGATGAGGCCGTCGAGATCCTCGAACGGAAGCCGGGGCAGAAGCGAGTAGGCGCGTTCGAGCAATTTGCCTTCCGCGTCGACCAGCGCGTCGAAGCTTCCGACTGGCACGCCCTGGACGACGGCGGTCTCCTTGAATGCGTTCTCCACGAGCGCGATGGCGCCGACCAGCCGCGGGCGGGCGGATTCCACGATCATGCGGGATGCTTCGAGCACGAGCCGGCCCATGCCCAGACGCAACGCCTGGTGGTGGATCTTCGACGCGCCGGCCTGCTTGCCCATGCCGATCACGAGCATCTTGCAGATGCCGCTCTCCACCCGCTCGGTGAAGCCGGTATGCGGCTTGACCCGATTGACCACGAGCACGCCGTCCGCGTCGTGGCAAATCCTGTCCTGGTACACCGGGAAGCCGCTGTCGGTGGTCCCGATCTGCACCACTTCCATGCTCGATTCGATGGGGCAGCCGACGCTCGCCTCGGTGATGCCGTTGATGTCGTCGAGCACCCGCGCCTGCCCGTCGGCCGTCGCACCGCCGTGGCTGCCCATCGCGGGGACGACGATGGGGCGGGCGCCCGCGTCGCGCAGGGCGCCCACGCACTCGCGCACCACGGTCGCGAGGTTCGCGATGCCCCGGCTCGAACCCGTCACCGCGATGCGCTGGCCGGGCCGCACATCGGCGGCTACTGGCGCCATCTCCCGCCGCACCGCCGCGACGAGATCCTGCTCGGCGGGGCGCGGAAACTGCTGGCGGAGCCGGAAGACGGACGGGACGTCGTCCGGGCCGACCCCGGCGTGGGAGTCGTCTAGCAGGAAGCGGGTGGCGTTTTGCATGGGGCAGGGCGACCTTAGCGCGAAGAACTCACCGTTTCACGGCTGCCGGCGCGAAGCGATGAAATTCTCGCGCCATATAACCGCATGGAGCCTATCGTGCAGTACTTCATGGGCTAGGCACCCTACTACCGGCACCGCGTCGCGGCGTCGGCCGAATTCCTGCAATGCTCTTGAGGAACAGCACCGACGGCGCCAGCAGCAGCATCGCTGCACCAAGCCCCAGCATCGATTCGTTGAACGCGAGCACCATCGCCTCGCGTTCCGCAACCAGGTAGATGTAACTCGCTGTTCCCCGGACGGCGGCAAACGAGTCTGACACCGTCGGTTCCAGGCCGCGGTGGAGCATCCGCAGCCAGTCGTGGGCCACGGCGGCCGAGTTCCGGGCAACGTCCGAGAGATGGGTGTAGTGGTGCTGGATTCTGGCTTCCAGGATGGAGTTCATCGCGCCGATCCCGACCGCCGCGCCGAGCCGCATGATCAGGTTGAAGAGGCCCGACGCATTCTTGATGCGATCGGGCCCGAGATAGCCGAGCGCCAGGTTCAGGATCGGGAGAAACGTCAGCTGCGCGGCGAGGCCACGCACGGTCTGCGCCGGAAACACGTCCCAGAAACCCGGTCCGGCGAACATGAAGCCCTGCATCAGGGTGCCCGTGCCCATCATCAGGATGCCGACGAGGGCCACGATCCGGCGCGGCCAGATCCGGAACAGCGCGAGCGTGATGAAACCGGACAGGAACTGGCCGGCCCCGAGCACGAACACCATCTGCCCGATGACGATGCTGTCGAGAAGGCGCACCCGTGCAAGAAATACGGGGAGCAGGTACGCCGGCGCGAACAGCACAACTCCCCAGCAAAACACGACGGCGCTCCCGAGCGCGAAGTTCCGTGTCTTGAATACCGAGAGGTCGACCACCGGATTCTTGCACGTGAGTTCGCGGGCGAGGAACAGCAGGAGGGCTATGGCCGACACCGCGGTCAGTGAGGTGATCAGGTCGGAGGCAAACCAGTCGGCGCGGCGACCCTCTTCCAGCACGACCAGGCCGGGACCCAGGACCAGGATCGCGAGCACGATCCCCGGCATGTCCGCCCTCTTCCAGAGGCCTGTTTCCGGCGAGTCGTATCGGCCGAGCGACGCGCCGAGCAGGGTCACGACGATGCCGAACGGCACGTTGGACAGAAAGATCCAGCGCCACGACAGGGATTCGGCGATGAAGCCCCCGAGGATGGGGCCGAGCGCGCTCGCCGCGGTCGCGAAGAGCCCGACCAGCATGCTCACGCGATCGCGGGCCTCCGGTCGGTAATGCGTGAACATCACCGAAAAGACGCACGGCATGATGCCGCCGCCGAACAGCCCCTGGACGGCGCGGAAGGCGACAGCGGAATTGATGTCCCAGGCGAGCGCACAGAGGATCGACCCGACGGTGAACCCTCCCGCGCACATCGTGAACATCCAGCGGATCGAGAGCACCCGCAGCAGCCACCCGGACATTGCGAGCATCACGACTTCCGCGATCAGGAACGACGTGATGATCCAGCTGACCTCGTCCGGTCCGGCCCCCAGACCCGACTGGATATGACGGAAAGCGATGGCCAGATTCTGAACCCCCATCAGGTTCAGGAACATCCCGCCGGTCATCGCCCAGAAGGCGAGACGGCCGGATGGAGTCAGTCCGCCGACATCGATTGCTGGCGGCAGGACGGAGGGCGTGCTTACTGTGTGCGCTCCGCTAGGGCTGCACCCTGCGGCGCCGTGCGAGTGTCAACCGCGACCACGACCGACATGCCGGGCACGATCCGGTTGGTGAGGGCTTCCGGCGTCTGGAACCGGATCTTGACGGGCACTCGCTGCACGACCTTCACGAAGTTGCCGGATGCGTTTTGCGGCGGCAACAGAGAGAACGACGCGGCGCTCGCCGGCGCGAAACTCAGGATGTGGCCGGTGATCGGATGGTCCGGGAACGCATCGACCTCGATTTGCACTTCCTGCCCGACGCGCAGCCGTTCCAGCTGCGTTTCCTTGAAATTGGCCGTAACCCAGATGCTGTGCAGCGGCACCACTGCCATCATCGGCCAGCCTTCCTCGATGTAGAAGCCCGGCTCAACCGTCTGGTTGGCGATGAATCCCTCGATCGGCGCGCGCACTTCGGTCGACGCCAGATCCAGTTCCGCCGCCTCCAGCTTGGCCTTCGCGCTTTCGAGCGCGGCGGCGGCACTCTGATGGCGGGCATTCGCCCGGCTCAGGTTGGCTTCGCGTTCCGTGGCCTCGGCATCCAGCTCGGCGATCTCGGCATCGAGCACCAGAAGCTCGCTCCGGAGCTTGGCGGCGTCCGCGATGGCGGCCTGGAGATCGTGTTCGGCGCGCACCAGCCGGGTCCTGGCGTCATCCAGGCCGCTGCGGCTGATTGAACGCGCGTCGTACAACGTCTCCGCCCGCTCGGCGTCCATGGCTGCGTGGTCACGCTCGGCCTCCAGCGAAGCCGCCCGGGCCTCGGCGCTCCGCACTTCAACCTGCTTCGCCACCTTGCGGGCTTCGGTCGTAACCCGGTGGCCGGCCACTGCGGCACCTGCGGCGTTGGCAGCTTCAACTTCGGCCAAGGCGGCGGACATTGCTGCCTCGGCCACCTCGACACTCGCCAGCCGCTCGTCCACAACCGCTGCCAGGGGCTCGGTCTCGAACACTGCCAGCACATCGCCGGGATGGACATGCGTGTGCGTCGGTGGGGGTACTTCGGTGACATAGCCGCTGATGCGGGAAGCAATCATCGTGATGCTACCGCGCACGTAGGCGTTGTCGGTGACCTCGAAATGGCGGCGCTCCTGCCACCAAACGGCGCCCCAAACCCCGAGCCCCGCCACGATGACGACGGCCATCAGCAGTGCCACGATCGTGCTTGTCTTCACGGATCAATTCCGTCCGAGGCCATGCCCCGTTGCCTGATCGGTCAGGTGCATGCCTCTCCCAAGGCATACACGCTCCACCTGCGTCGAAAAGGAGTCAAGGAAGTCATGCAATTTCTGCATGATGAGCAATGCCCAAAACTCAGCAAATTTCAGGAATATCCGTGCGAACTTTTGAGACCAAGATATGCAACAACTGCATGGCTCAGTTTCTCTGAACCGGCCCAGGCCGCTCCCTCCCCGATGTCCGTCGTCGCCATTCGGCTTCGTCGCTGAACTGGGCCCGTGCAGTTCGCGAGCCCGCCCTGGCCTGCCGCACGGCACCATGCTGCGGCCGCCAGCAAACGATTCGCGGCCGGCCGACGAGTGGCGGCAGGCAGACGAGGCGCGCCGATCCAGTGCGTTGCCGGGCCGGACGTCGGTGAGCCGCGACTTTGATAAGCTGGATCGCGAACCACCGTCGAAGGTCGCTTATGCGAGTGTTTCTGGCCGTCCTTGGTCTCCTCGTCGTCCTCAACCCCGCGTTCGCCGATGACGACGTGGCCGCCCGCACGGCGGCCAGCCGGGATGTGATCAAGTCGTTTGTGGGAGCGCTGAAAGAGCAGCTGTCATTGGCCATGGCCGACGGCGGGCCGGTGGCCGCTATCGAGGTGTGCAACCTGGCCGCGCCCGGCATTGCGCAGGCGGAATCCGCGGCCCACGGATGGCGCGTCGGGCGGACCAGCCTGAAGCTCAGGAACCCCGACAATGCGCCCGATGCGTGGGAAATGGCCGTCCTTCATGACTTCGAAGCCCGCAAGGCGGCCGGGGCCGACCCGAAGACGCTGGACCACGCCGAAATCGTGGCAGGCGATGGCGATCGCAACTTCCGGTACATGAAGGCCATCATCACGCAAGAGGTCTGCACGACATGCCATGGCAGCAGTATTGCGCCGGAGATCATTGCCCAGCTTGACGCCTTGTATCCGGGCGATCAGGCGCGTGGCTTCGCGGCAGGAGATATCAGGGGAGCGTTCACGATCGTCCAGCCGCTGGAGTAGCGGACCGCCAGCCGTCTCGCGTTCAGTTTCGGTTCTGAGTCACCGAAATCAATGTCGCGCACCGACCACGGTCAGCGGTCGCGCCTCCTGTCAAACACCACGTAGTTTGTCGCTGTTTGTCCCTTTATGGGGCCTTGGCCGTTTGCACTTCTGAGAGTTCAGTGACCTGCCCGGCAATCGTGCACGCAGGGACCACCTGACTGCTTGCCATGCAGCGCCGCCTTACCGCGTCCCGACGGCTGTCGCCGAGAAAACCTGGCACGCCCCGTGGGTATCATGTCCGACCCGGCACCGTCCTCCACATGTTCTACCGCCCGCACCCCGAGAGCCACTTTGTCCAGTAAGGCCAAGATCGACCCCGAATGGCGCGCCGACTTCGACGCCGCCGCCGCGAGGCCACTCGAACTTCGACTGCGCTATGCGTTCGTCAAGACCCACAAGCCAATTCTGGACGATGCGCCGTACCGCTCCTTCGATACGATGGAAGAGTACCGCCGATGGTGCCGCGACGAGCTTCCCGACTGGCTGGGCTATGGCGTTTGACTACCGGCAGCTCCAGGAACTGCACGACGCCCTGACCCGGCACGGTGTCGCCTACCTCGTGATCGGGAAGAGCGGCGCCCTCCTCCATGGCTTTCCCGACACCACTCAGAACACCAACATCTTCGTCCGCAAGGCAGCCGCGAACGGACGGGCACTCGTGAACGCACTTCGCGAACTGCGGTTCCCGCTCGATGATCGGCAGGCCCAGGAAATCGAACGGGGCAAGGACTTCATCCAATTGCGGAGTGGCCCGTTCGACATGGACATCGTCTTTGCGCCCGACGGCATCGAAACATTCGACGACGCTTGGTCTCGCGGCGTCGAGATCGACGGCATTCCCGTGTGCTCGCTCGACGACATTATCGAGAGCAAACGCGCTGCCAACCGGCCGAGGGATCGGGAGTCGCTGCCGCGGCTGGAGGCATTCCGGCAGTACCAGCGCGAACGAACGGTCCGCCACAAGGTCCTGCAGGCGCCGTCCGAAGGAGAATCGGCAACGCCGGCCCAAAACGCAGCGCTCCCGGCGGACACGAGCGCTGACGCCCAACGCCAAGTTCGCCACCCGCCGGCGGTCGCTCGTGCGGTACCGTAACCACTGGCTTCGAACGCCCACCGAATGCAGGCCCACGCCTAAAGCGAGCCACACGACGGCAATCGCTCCCTCTCGCAGCCACGATCCTGCCCGGCTACCCGCATGTCCGGACGCTAATCTGTGGAGACAGGGTGCGCGATCTGAGACAGGGAATCCGCGTGGCGTTGGCTCTCGGCACGAAAAACTCAGAATTACTCAAAACGATGAAAGTCTCAGAATAGTCTGAGACTTTGCTTCAACTCACATTCCGGGTGGTGGAGCCGAGGGGGGTCGAACCCCTGACCTCGTGAATGCCATTGAGGATATCCTGTCCAATCATCTGCCAGGGAATTCTAAATAAGTGGTTATTTATATGTCCTTTATTGAGAGTTCTTCTCTTCCCTATTCCGCCGCTGCACACCCGTTGGCAAACAATTGGCAAACACTAGGAACCCCTACGCCTGCGCGCGGGTGGCGATGCCTGCCACGGAGTAGGTTTCGATCAACGTGCGTGTGACAGTTTTCGTTTGGTCGCCGCGTGGGAATTCGGAGTCGATGGCGCTCAGTGTCCTGAGCGAGCCCGGTTGGTCCGGTGCTCCTGCCACATCGGCAGCGGTACGGTTCCGCTCTATCACCCGCTGACCGAGTCCCTGCCCGGCCGCATGATTCGAACAGGCGCTTGCGGGCGAAGGCTCCGAAGCCAGATTCAGCCGCCGATCGACCTCCGTCTCGCGCTCAAGGGGAATGTCGTGGCCAGAGCGGTCCGGCAGCCGGACCCTCTCGACGCGATAACGGACAAGGCGGGAGATGACGACGATGCCCGCCCGCCGCGGTGCGGTCATCTTGACTCCCGCATGCGATTCCAACGTCTGGCCCAACTGGCCTGTCCGCCCGCGCAACGTTCCATTTTGGAACGTGAAGCCCTCCAAACAACCACTCGAGTCTCGATTTCGACCACACCGCGAGCGCTGGTCCCCTTCCTTCCCACGGCGTCCCTCGACCCCCTGGCTATCATCTCCCGGAATCCGCGAATTGGTCCGGTAGTTCCGTCGGCGCTACCTCCCTGCATCCAATCGAAATTCTCTGTTCCCCCTTGGCTCGCGCCTCATTTTTCGTCTCAAATTAGGTCTCTCCATACTGCGAAACTGTGGGTATTTCTTTGTTTTGATGCAACAGTAATTGACTGCGGCGCCTTCCGTGGTTACATTGTTCATCAAAACACAGAAATTACTCATATTTCGCGCCTGGCCCGACTATGAAGTTCGTCACACGCTCGCTCTCGCCCCAGGAGAGTCGCATCGTCCTCGGCATGGCAGAGCACGGCAGCAAGGAAATAGAGCGCGGGGAGATCATCGACATGCTCGGCGTCAGCCCGCAGGCCGCCGACCACGTGATCCGATCGCTACGCCGGAAGGGATGGCTGGAGCGCGCCAGTTGGGGCCGCTACCTGCTCATTCCTCCCGAAATGGGCCCCGACGCTCTCGGAGAAAGCAACGTTCTGGCGCTCGCCAGCCGCATCGCCGATCCCTACTACTTTGGCTACGGAACAGCCGCGATGCACCACGGCTTCACGACGCAGCACCGCCAGGTCATTCGACTGGTCACGCCGGTGCGAACGCGCAACCGTCGCGTGCTCGATACCGAGGTCCGCATCGTCAATCCGGTCCCGCGGAAGTTCTTCGGCTTCGGCCCGGTCGACGTCCTGGGCTACACCGTCATGATGTCCGATCGCGAAAAGACTGCCATCGACTGCATCGACCGTCCTGACCTCGCCGGCGGCGAGGGAGAAGCGGCGACCGTCCTGGCGACGGCTTGCCGCCGCATCGACTGGCACAAGGCGGCCGGCTACCTGGAGCGGATGTCCTCGAAGACGCTCACGCGACGCGTCGGGTGGCTAGCGGAGCGTGCCGGCGGCACCATCCCCGAGGACGTGCGCACGCACCTCCACGACCTTGCGAAGGGTACCGGCAAGGCGTTCTTCGGCCCGAGAATCCCCAGACCCGGCGCATTCGGCTATCAGGAGAGTTGGCAGCTCACTGCCAACGTCGCCAGCCACGAGTTGAGCGACAGCACCGGCATCGCGCGGCCACGATCGGTCGACCGGGAGCGCTGAGCCATTCTCACCCGCCCCCAGGTCCAGCGCTACTCCGTCGAGGCCGGCCTGCGCAACGTCATGATCGCCGAGAACGAGATCGTGCTCACCTACCTGCTCCAGTTGCTGGCGGAGCGCGGCATCCTGGACAAGCTCGCCTTCAAGGGCGGCACCTGCCTTCGCAAAATGTTCATCGGCAGCGGGGGGCGCTTTTCCACCGATCTGGACTTTACGCGGGTCGAAGAACACGACCACGAAGACGTGATCCTCGCCATGATGGAGGCGTTCGAGCAGCCGTTTCACGGGCTCCGGTTCGGCGTGCCCGACGACAGCTACTACGAAACCCAGGACGGCCTGTCCTGGGGCGTCAACCCGGTCTACGCACACGAGTGGAACCGGGACGGTCAAAGCCTGATCAGGCTCCAGGTCAGCCGCCGCGAGGTGCCTACCCTTCCCGCGTCGCGGAACGCTCAACGCCTTCAGAGCTACTTCCGGCACCTGCCTTTCGACCCGGTGGACATATCATGCCTGGCGCTGCCCGAGATCATCGCCGAGAAAATCAGGGCCTGTTATCAGCGCAGCAAGGCACGCGACATCTACGACCTCAGCGTGTTCGCCACGCGCCCCCTGGACCAACCGCTCATCCGCCGGCTCGTCGTGCTCAAGCTCTGGCAGGCCGGCGACGGGTTCGATCCGGAAGCCCTCATGGCGAAGTTCGACGATGGCACCGCATTCGATTGGGACGATCTCCGGCAGTTGGTCCGGCGGACGCAGGCGATCGACCCTGTCGAGATCGCCGCTGCCTGCCTGAAGGGGCTCGCCTTCCTCACGGAGCTGGACCCTGCGGAGGCGGAACTCGCGGCCGATCCTCACCAGCGCGATCACGCTTTGTGGAAGATCCTTCGTGACGGTCTCCCGGTCGCACGCAGTTGAAGCTATGCATGATTTCATCCGTACTTGGTCGCTCGCAGCCATGGGCTCGTCGTCAAACATCCAATAGGCTCAAGCCGACGAAGAGTTTGCTCACGTACTTTTGCCGGGTAATCCCTGCGCACACGTCGCTTTCGAAGCCCCGATCAGTGGCCGCGCCTGCCGCTCACTCCACCTTCGAGGGGCCATCCCGCGCGAGCCTCACGCGGAAGCCACGGCCCCGGACGACGGCATTTTCGCCGAACCGGTCGCGCAGCGCGTCCAGCACGTCGTCGAGGTCCTCCTCGCTCGGACCGGCGTCGAAGAGGCCGGCCTGGGTGTCCGGTCCGTCCGCCACCAGGTTGTAGGCGCCGACGCCGATCAGGCGGAACGCGCGCCCGTCGGCCTCGCGCGCAAGCAGCGGCTCGGCCACCCGGAACATCCGGTCCGCCGACCGCGTGGCCGTCTGCAGGCGCCTGAAGCGGGTCACCGTGCGAAAGCCCGCCGTCTTCAGTTTCAGCGTGACGCCACCGGCGGCGAGACCGGCCTTCCGCAGACGCCGCGCCAGCGTCTCGGTGAGCTGCCACAGGATCGGGCGCAGTTGCTCGGAATCCGCGATGTCCTCCTCAAGCGTGATTTCCGAGGACAAGCTCCTGGCCCCACGGTTCGGATCGACCGGACGATCGTCCTCGCCCCGGGCGCATGACCACAGTCGCCGCCCGATCTTGCCGTACCGGGTGGCAAGTTCCTCTTCCCCGATGCCGGCCAATTCCCCGATCCGCGTGATGCCGTCACGGGCGAGGCGCCGCTGCATGACCGGGCCCACCCCCCACAGCAGACTGACCGGCCTGGTCGCCAGGAATGACCCCGCCTCCGCCCGGCCAATCGCGGCAAAGCCGCGCGGCTTGTCCAGGTCCGAGGCGATCTTGGCCAGGAACTTGTTGTAGCTGAGCCCGATCGAGAGCGTGATGGCCAGTTCGGCTTCCACCCGGCGCGCCAGCGCCGCCAGCGTGGTGGCCGGGCTGGCGCGATGCAGGGACTTCGTGCCCGAGAGGTCCATGAAGGCCTCGTCGATCGAGAGCGGCTCCACCAACGGCGTCAGGCTCGTCATCATCGCCCGGACCTCGCGGCCAACGGCGGCGTACTTCTTCATGTCGGGCCTGACGACGGCGGCCTCAGGACAGGCCTCCAGGGCCTTGAACATCGGCATGGCCGAGCGCACGCCGCTGGTGCGCGCCAGGTAGCAGCAGGCGGCGACCACCCCCCGGTGGTGCCCGCCCACGATGACGGGCCGGTCGCGCAGCTCCGGCCGATCGCGCTTCTCGATGGCGGCGTAGAACGCGTCGCAGTCGAGATGGGCGATGGCGAGATCGTGGAGTTCCCGGTGTCGAACGACCCGTGACGAGCCGCAGGCCGGGCAGGCCTTGCGGGCGGCATCCGGCCGGCTGCCGCAGTCACGACACAGGGCTTCCACGGATCGAGGATAGAACAAGGCTTCGGTTCAGGTGCGGCCGTCCGTCGGCCTGTCATTCCGAACCCGTCCCCCTAGCAGGGTACCCGCCAGTTACCACCGCCTGTCAGATTTAATCCCAACCATTCCAGACTATTCGTCTCAGGCCGTATGCTCATCGCGGTCGAGATAGAAGCGCAGTGCATCGCTGACGACCGTATTGAGGTTGCTCCGCTGGCGCTTGGCATAGAGCATCGCACGACGGTGCAGATCGCGGCCCGGACGTACATTGAAGCTGCCCTTCAGCGGCACATCTGGATTGCGGTCTTCGGCCTCGCACAACTCGAGATAATCGTCGACGGCCTCCTGAAATGCCGCCTTCAGACTCTTCGCGTCACTGCCTTCATAGGTCACCAGGTCGCGAATGAACTCCAGCCGCCCGTGCAGCACCTCGTCGTCGTCGCTGTACTCGATTGTGCCGAGGTACCCCTTGTATTCCAGCAATCTGCTCATACCAGACCCTCCTCGGTCAGCACCTGCAACACGTACTCGATGACGTACATCTTGACGATGTTGCCGGGGTGCGGCTTGTGCAGCGCGATGGTCGGGGCAGTGATATGAACAAACCGTCGCCGGGACCCACCCGTCTTGCCAGACGCCACCTCAGTGTAACCCAGCCTGCCAAGCAGTCTGACCAGCTCGTCCCATGTCAAGTCGTTCGGCTTCCCCTTGAACCGGGTCACCAGCTTTTCGCGCCGACTCACTCTGCCTTCTGCACTCCCGTCATGTGTCTCGAAATCAGTATAGGCACCGTTGCCTGAAACTGCGACCGTATTCAGTTGCACCTAATGGTCCGAGCGTAAAGGCCTGTCAATCGGCATGGCCGAGTGCACGCTGCTGCGCGCCAGGTAGCAGCAAGCCGCGACCTCCCCACGGTGGTGCCCGCCGACGATGACGGGCCGGTCGCGCAGCTCCGGACGGTCGCGCTTCTCGATGGCGGCATAGAACGCGTCGCAGTCGAGATGGGCGATGGCGAGATCGTGGAGTTCCCGGTGTCGGACGATCCGCGACGAGCCGCAGGCCGGACAGGCCTGGGGATCGGCGTCCGGCCGGCTGCCGCAGTCACGACACAGGGCTTCCACGAAGCGAGGATAGAACAGGCCTCGGTTTACGTGCAGTCATCCGTCGGCCTTAGCTGTACCTGCGTATCGCAGGCGCGACCCACCTCAGTACCGCCGACCGGGGGTGCATACTCGCCCGCCATCCGCCCTTGTCCCTCGTGCGAGGTTTGACGACACCATGCGGCCCTTTCCCATCGCCCGAGTGCGCCGGGAGTTCCCGGCACTGGCCCAGTCGCACAACGGCAGGCCCCGCGTGTTCATGGACAACCCGGCCGGTACGCAGCTTCCCCGGCGGGTCATCGACGCCGTTTCGAACGCCATGGTGGGAGCGGCCAGCAACTACGGCGGCTTCTTCGAGAATTCCCGCAACGCGGAGGCGATCCACGCCCGCGCTCACGGTGCGATGGCCGACTTCGTGAACGCGCGCTCGCCGGACGAGATCGTGGTCGCCCAGAGCATGACCGCGCTGACCCTGCACGTATCGCGGTCCCTGGGCCGACGCTGGGCCCCGGGCGACGAGATCATCGTGACCCGCATGGACCACGAGGGCAACGTGTCGCCGTGGCTGCTGCTCGCGGAGGATCTGGACCTGGTCGTCAAGTGGCTGCCGTTCAACCTCGACACCTGGCGGATCGAACCCGAGGACCTGCGGACCCTGCTCGGCCCCAGGACCCGACTGCTGGCGCTGAATGCTGCAAGCAACCTCACCGGGTCGATCAACGACGTAGCGGCCCTGGCTGCGCTGGCGCGCTCGGCCGGTGCGCAGACATATGTCGACGCGGTGCAGCTCGCACCGCACCGACCCATCGACGTCCAGGCGCTCGGCTGCGACTTCCTGGTCTGCTCGTCGTACAAGTACTTCGGCCCCCACCTGGGGGTGCTGTGGGGGCGGCGGCAGCTGCTCGACGAGCTGACGGCCTACAAGGTGCGGTGCGCCTCGGACGAGCCGCCATGGAAGTGGGAGACGGGCACCCCGCAGACCGAGCTGCTCGCGGGGCTGGCCGCCTGCGTCGACTACCACGACTGGCTGGGACGGGAGGTGAGCGACGCGGATTCGCGGCGCACGCGCATCGAGGCGGCCTACCATGCGGCCATCGACCACGAGGCAGGCCTGGCGACGCGCCTGATCCACGGCATCCTGGCCATTCCGGGCACCACCGTCCACGGAATCACCGATCCCGACCAGGTGGCGGGGCGGGTGCCCACAGTGTCAATGACCCACGCGCGCATGTCGCCGCCGCAGGTGGCCCAACGCCTCGCGCGCCAGGGGGTCTGCGTGTGGTCGGGGCACAACTATGCCCTGGAGGCCGTCCGGCACCTCGGAATCGACGAAGCAACAGGGGTGCTCCGCATCGGCCTCGTTCACTACAACACCCGGGAGGAGGTGGACGCGACGCTGGCGGCGCTGGAAAGGGCGCTCACGTGACCGCCGTGGTTCCATCCTGCGACGCGATCCGCCGCCCCGCCATCGGGGAGGGGGCCGCCGAGACCGCGGACCCCGCCGATCTACTCATCGTCCGCACCGGCGGACGCGGCTGCTTCCCCGACTGCAAACGCCGGGGCGTCGCCCATCACAGCCTCGGCCTCGACCGCCTCCGCCGGCCGCACCAGCACCACCGCCCAGAACGGCGAGTTCGGCCCCGAGGCGGCGAACGGGTCCAACCAAGCGAGCAACCCGAACCGCGCCGCGGCCAGGTCCGCGACCGTCTGTAGCCGGATCGGGAACGGGGCCCGCTCCGGGAGGCTTGACTGCTGCTGGTTGCGGCGGCTGCGCCAGGCCGCCCGGTAGGCCGGGAGACGCCGGAGGACCTGCCAAGCCCGTGCGCCGTCGAACGGGGCACCCGGTGGTCGCGGCGGGACTGGGATGCGGTTGGCTTCCGGTTCGACGAGATCGTGCGCGCGGCACCTCATGTACGTCTGCGGGACGTAGCGGTGCGCCTTCGTGTGGACACGGCCCTGGTGCGGGAGAGGCTGCCCGATCGGGTAGGCGCGCTTACATCCCGGCGACGGCCGGCCCGGGGTGCTGCAAAACCAGCGAAAGTTGCAGTGAAATAACGGATTGAATGCTGGCGTGGCGGTGTTCACCATTAGTTGAGCGAAACTCTACGTTCACCATAAGGTGAGAAAATCGATCAACTCATGTGAAAAATCTCAGCAGGTAAAGCAACTACTGTCTAACCAAGTGTCTCTATACGCATCTCTTATCTGGATTCCGGGTGGTGGAGCCGAGGGGGGTCGAACCCCTGACCTCGTGAATGCCATTCACGCGCTCTCCCAACTGAGCTACGGCCCCGATCCTCCGGCGGGTTGGCTGGATTGTGTGCAAACGAATGCAAGCGCGCAACCTGTCAGCGCTATTCGTCCTCCAGTGCTTCGTCCTCGATGGTCGGCTTAGGAGAGGGTCCGAGCGTCACGCTATCGGTGTCTTCTTCGAACTCATCTTCCTCTTGCTTGGTCTCATCGGCGGCGTCGTCCACGACGTCATCACTGGCAACGTCGGTCTTTTGCACGGCCGCCGCCGTCCTCTGCTGCATGATTCGGACCTCGTTTCCGCATTTCGGGCACTTGGGCGGTGACTTGTTGAGGTCGAAGAAGAGAATGCCGCAGTCGCTGCAGGCGCGTTTCTCTCCAAGATCGAGTTCCGGCACGATACAAGTCCTTCGTGGAAATCGGTGCGGCGGGGACGCCCCTTTGCCACGATCGCCTGTGCAAGTCAAAGCCTGCGGCTGGCGGGCGCGGCGGATGGCCGACCCCGGCATCCCCAGCGGAGCCGGAGAATTCCAACCGGTGGCGGATCTCCGGGACATACGGGCCATTGTCACGCGGCATGCGGTGCTCCCGTTCGCCCGCGCGCCAAGCCCCGAAGCCAGCTGGCCGGCGGCTCTGCACGGACCCGCGGAACCAGGATCGGCAGCCGCCAAGCGTCTGCCTCCGCCGTCTAGCCGCAGTACCTGACCCGCTCCCCGGAAGTGGGATCTCCCATCACGAAGAAATGTTGTTTCGCCCGCGCGCCGGATACTTCCCCGGCGACACCAAGGAGATTCGCGGGCCTTTGTTTGGTCATGCTATCGTGGCGTCGCACGATATCTGTGCAGTCCAATCACGCGAACCCATCGCCCCTTGCCACAGCCTGGGGGCCGTCCCTCGCCAAGGAGCACTTCTCATGAACCATCTGTTCCGCGGTGCCGCTGCCGCACTCTTTGCCGCCGTCATGTTTGTTGCCAGCCTGAGCCCGGCACTCGCCGCCGACATCGAGGTCATTCACAGCGAAGAGACGGTGCAGGTTGCGCCGGCGGACGCATGGGCCCGCGTCGGCGGCTTCTGCAACCTCGCGGACTTCCTTAGCCTCGTCGTGACCTGCGAGATCATTGCTGGCGACGGCGGCATGGGCTCCGTCCGACGCCTTGAACTGGCCAACGGCGAAGTCGTGGATGAACCGATGGTCGCCGCGGGGCCGATGCATTACACCTACGCGATGACTGCCGGTTTTCTCGCCGGCATCCAGTACCACGGCACCTTCATGGTGACCGCTGGCGCAGAAGCGGGAACGAGCATCGTTAGCTGGACGGGCGTGTTCGATCGTTCAGCCATGCCCGACATGGCCGCAGCAGACGGTCTTGCCGCCACACTGACCGGTATCTATGCGGACGGCGCCAAGGAAATGGCGGCGTTTGTTTCCCAGTAATCAGTGATTCCGAACGGGGCGGGGCGAGCGCGCCTGCCCCGTTCCGGGTCGCCCAACGGGTCCTGGCCCGAGGGCCTTGCCTCCTCGGATAAGTCCCGCGCTTCCTGCCACCGGTCGGACTTCCGCACCTTTTCCACGGTGGCCATCAAGTCGACCCACTTGAGTGGATTGACCTCTCAACCTGCAGCATCATCGCCACTACTGGAACGTAATCCGGTGTCCGCGAACCCGAGCGGGTGCGCTTGGGCCGACAGTAGATCACGCTGATGCCTCCGGGACGGCGTCTGTCCTCCGGCGTCGACGGCCTGACGAAACTCGCCCAAGGCACGTAACCGGGATTTGGGCGCTGGCGTCTGCGCCGCTTACCCTGGTCGGGACCGCTCCTATTCGGAGGGCTCGGCCTGCCGCTCGACCAGCGACCGTAAGAGCATGGGCTCAGCCGTGTCCTCGGCCGCCTTTTGCTGTTCCTCTTCCTCGCGTGCCCGCTCCCGTTCGAGCCAGCGCTTCGACTTGCGTGCCTTCTCGACCGCCTCCACCAATTCGGCCCGGCCGCACAGGTCCAGCAGCACCGGATCACGGGGCGTGATGTTGGGAGAATTCCAGTGTTCCCGGTTCCGGATCTTGTCGATGGTCCCCTTCGTCGTCCCCACCAGCCGGCCGATCTGGAAGTCGCTCAGTTCCGGATGGTGCCGGAGCAGCCAGGCCACCGCATCCGGACGATCCTGACGACGGGCTACCGGCGTGTAGCGCGGGCCCGTGCGGCGGGCCTCGTCATCCACGTTCAGGTTCGGATTGGTTGTCAGGTGGGCTGAGGGATCCTGCTGACAGCGATCGATCTCCGCCTGCTCCACCTCGCCGCTGACCACCGGATTCCGGGCTGCGACGCCGGCGGCCACATCCCCATCGGCGATTCCCTGCACCTCCAGCACGTGCAATTGGCAGAAGCGCGCGATCTGCTCAAAGGTCAGCGTCGTGTGGTCGATCAGCCAGAGGGCCGTCGCCTTGGGCATCAATGGACCGGTCATCTGGCATTCCTAAGCTTGGCGGGAAAGGGGCGGCACGATGCATTTAGGGCGTGCGGTTCCCGTCGATTCCTGCCACACTTAGCGAACGGCGGCAATTTGGGGACCTCGTGTGCCTCCGGAGGGGTGACGTGCGACCCGTCTCCGGGCATTGAACGAGCTAGTAACAGGCGTGTCCAACAGTCCGGCAATCTGGCTCACCGTCCAGCTCTTTGGCACCCGGGTCGGCGTCGACGAATTCGGCAACCGGTACTACCGGGGACGCCCGCTGGTTGGTGATCGGGAACGACGCTGGGTACTCTACCGGGGGCCCGCCGAAGGGTCCGCGGTACCACCGCTCTGGCAGGCGTGGCTCACGCACACGACCGACCAGCCGCCCAGCGAAGGCGCACCCGCCCCCTATCCCTGGCAGCGACCCCACCGTCCGAATCTGACCGGAACGGCGGAGGCCCACCGCCCGCCGGGTTCGCTGCTCGGCACCACTCCCCCGTCGCCGCGTCCGTATCAGCCGTGGACGCCCGCACTTGACGAGGAGACTCCCCCTGTCCCGAAACGCTCTTGAAACGCTCCTCGGTGCCGTGGTCCTGGTGGCCGCGGCGTTCTTCCTGGTCTATGCCCACGAGCGTACCGCGCTGCAGGCGGGCGGCGGCTACGAGCTCTCGGCCCGCTTCGCGTCGGTCGGGGGCCTCACCGTGGGCGCTCCGGTGCGCGTCAGCGGCATCACCGTCGGGACGGTCGTCAGCCAGGCCATCGATCCGGACACCTACGAGGCGGTTGTCACCCTGATGCTGGAACCCGAGGTCCAGCTGCCGAGCGATTCCTACGTCTCGGTGGCCAGCGACGGACTGATGGGGGGCGCCCACCTGCGCGTGAGCCCGGGTGCCGAAGACACCATGCTGGCACCGGGCGACACCATCGAGAACACCGAATCCGCGGTTGATTTCCTGCGCGCCATCTCGAAGCTCTTCGGCAACCAGTGACCCGCGCGGACGCCCCGTGACTGCATCTTCGGAGTTCATTCCCGAGCAATGGCTTGCACCGGACCAGACGCCGTTGTCGTGCACGGAAAAGATCAAGGTGCTCAACGAGAACATCCGCGAGATCCGGGATCTCGCGCGGGATGCGCTCGAAGACGGGGTGCTGATGGGCGCCGACCCCGAGCAGGTGCGCGCCGTCTTGGCGCGCTCTGTGCAGGACTTGCCGGAGCCGTTTTCGGACTGAATGCCGCCGTGGCCGAAGGACCCGTGGTGGTTCTGCGGATCCTTGAGAAGGGGCCGGCCCGCGCGTACGCCATCGAGGCGCCGCTCCACACCACGACCCGGGTGGGCCCGCTGGAGATTGTGCCGACCCGCTGCTGGGAACCGCCGCCCGAGGACGTGCCGGAGAGTGCCGCCTTTCTTGTGATCACGGAGCGCGACCCAGCCGGCCGCTTCACCGGGTCGGAGATCTTCAGGGGGTGGATGTTCGCCTCCAGCCCCGGCCTGTCCGCCCTCGAATACCCGACGCACGACGTCTGGGTGTTGGATTGCCGGCTAGGGGGAACCCAGGAACCTGAGCCCGCGACGGAGCCGCCGACACCACCCGTCGAACCCGGGGTCGCGGACGAGAGCCCGCGCTGACCGCCGCCGTGCGTTTAGACGGAAGGCACCGTTTCCGCATGCCTCGGCCTGGCCGGTCGCGACCCGCCGCTGGTCATGGGCAGGCGATCCGAATCCGGATACAGGTTGTCCGGCACTTGCCCGGCGCCACCGATCCGGAAGAAGTCGGCATCACGCGCCACCGCGACCTCCAGGTGCCGGCGAAACGCGGCACGTGACAGGCGTTCCTGACCGAACTGGTCCAGGTGATCGTTCTCGAACTGTGCGTCGAGCAGCACGAACCCGCCAGCGCGGAGCCGGTCCACGAGGTGCACAAGCGCAACCTTGCTGGCGTCCCGAACGACCGAAAACATGCTTTCGCCGAAGAAGGCGCCGTTGACGGCAAGTCCGTAGAGGCCGCCGACCAGCTCACCGTCCCGCCAGCACTCCACCGAGTGGGCGTGGCCTTCCTCGTACAGCTGCAGAAACACGGCCCGGATCGCCGGATTGATCCACGTCTCCGAGCGGTCCCCGTCAGGATCGCACCGGCCGCAGGCGCCGATCACCGCCGGAAACGCCTGGTCGACCGTGAGCCCGAACGGGCGCTGCCGGAGCGTGCGCGCAAGCCGGCGCGGCACGTGAAAACGCGCCAGCGGCAGCACCCCCCGGACGTCCGGATTGATCCAGTACACCTTCTGGTCGCCGCGGCTCTGCGCCATGGGAAACCAGCCCTGCCGATACGCTTCGAGCACCCCCGCAACCGGCAGGATGGCGGCCGCCGTCACGGATTCTCCCGGCCCATGAGCTCTCGTTCCAGCCAGTGAACGTCGTACTCCCCGGCAGCGAAATCCGGGTGCTCGAGGATTCGCTGGTGCAGCGGGATGGTATTGGCCAGTCCGTCGATCGCGTACTCGCGGAGCGCGCGCCGCAGCCGGCGGAGCGCCTCGTCGCGGTCGCGGCCGTGCACGATGAGCTTGGCGATCAGGCTGTCATAGTGCGGCGACACCTCGCTGCCGCCGAACATCGCCGAGTCGACCCGGACCCCGGGCCCTGACGGCGCATGGTAGACCTCCGCCCGGCCAGGCTGCGGCGTCAGCGTCTCCGGATCCTCGGCGGTGATTCGGCACTCGATGGCGTGGCCAGTGACGGTGAACGCGTCGGGCTTGAAGCTCACCGGTTCGCCGGCCGCGACACGCAGTTGTTCACACACCAGGTCAATTCCGGTCACCATCTCGGTCACCGGATGCTCCACCTGCAGGCGCGTGTTCATTTCAATGAAGTAGAACTCGCCGTCGTCGTAGAGCATTTCCACAGTACCCAGTCCGAGGTACCCGAGCTCCCGCACCGCCGCCACGATCGTGTCGCCGACCCGCCGCCGCGCGTCGGCATCGATCACCGGCGAGGGCGCTTCCTCCACCATCTTCTGGTGGCGCCGCTGGACCGAGCAGTCGCGCTCGCCAAGCTGCATCACGTTGCCGTGCGCGTCGGCGAGGATCTGGAACTCGACATGCCGGGGCGTCGCCAGGTAGCGCTCGGCGTAGACGGTGTCGTCGCCGAACCCCGCCAGCGCCTCGGCCCGCGCCAGTTGCCAGGCCCCCTCCAGCTCGCCCTCCGACTCGACCACCTTCATGCCTCGCCCGCCGCCGCCCGCCGCCGCCTTCACGATCAGGGGGAACCCGATCTCTCCGGCCAGGGCTCGAAGTTCCTCCAGGGAGGACAGCGCGCCCTCGGCGCCCGGGACCACCGGCACACCGAGGGCGCGCATGCGTCGGCGCGCCTCCACCTTGTCTCCCATGACCGAAATGTGTTCCGCCTTCGGGCCGATGAACGTGATGTCGTGGAGGGCGACGATCTGGGCAAAGTCGGCGTTCTCGGAAAGAAAGCCGTAGCCCGGATGCAGGGCGTCGACGCCGCTGACGTGGGCCGCCGTGATGATGGCGGGCACGTTCAGATAGCTCGACTGCACGTCGGCCGGGCCGATGCACACCGATTCGTCGGCCAGCCGGACATGCATGGCATCGGCATCGGCGGTCGAATGGATGGCAACGGTCCGGATCTCGAGGTCGTGGCACGCTCGGAGGATGCGGAGCGCTGCCTCGCCCCGATTGGCGATGAGCACCTTCCTGAACATCGGATGCCTACTCGATAATCGCCAGCAGGGCGCCGAACTCGACCGGCGTGGCATTCTCGACAAAGATCTGCGCCACGGTCCCGCCGCGGTGCGCCAGCACCGCGTTCATCGTCTTCATGGCTTCGATGATGAAGAGCTGGTCCCCTTCGCCGACCTCATCCCCCACCTTGATGAAGGGTTCGGCCCCTTGCGCGGCCGCCACGTACAGCGTCCCCACCATCGGAGACGTGACCGCCCCCAGGTGGTTCGCAAATTCTTCGGGACGGTCGGGATCCGGCGACGAGCGGGCCGGCTCGGGCGCTGCAGGCTCAGCCGGCACCGGATCGGGACGGGGCGGCGGCTCGACCGGCGCGGGCGGGGGCGGCAGCGCCCCCCTGGCCAGCCGGATGGAGCGGCGCCCGAACGTCAGCTCGAGCTCGGCAAGGTCGGTCTCGTTCATCAACTCCGCCAACCGACGGAGAAGCGGTTCGTCTACCGGGAAATTGGGCATGCCAGCCTTGCCGTCCCTCGTTTCACTGCCGGGTGGTCTCGCCAGCCGGAGGGGCATCCAGCATGGGCGCGATGGCCTCGAGCGCAAGAGCGTAACCGGCCACGCCGACCCCGCACAAAACCCCGTCCGCCCGGGCCGAGACGTAGGAATGGTGGCGGAAGGGTTCGCGCGCGTACACGTTCGAAACGTGCACCTCGATCACCGGTCCGTCGAACGCCCGCAACGCGTCGAGCAGCGCCACGGAGGTGTGGGTGTAGGCGGCGGCATTGAGCACGATTCCGCCCGCCTCGGCTGCCGCTTCCTGAATCCAGTCGACCAGTACGCCCTCGTGGTTGGTCTGCCGGAAGTCGATCCGAAGCCCGAGCGGAGCCGCCGTACTGCGGCACAGCGCCTCCACGTCGGCCAAGGTCTCGCGGCCGTAGATGCCCGGCTCGCGGGTCCCGAGGAGATTCAGGTTCGGGCCGTTCAGCACGAACACGGTGGTAGCCTGCGCCATGAAAGGAATCTACAGTAACGGCACGGCAATGCCTTGAGATTCCGACGAACGGCAACCGCGCGCGGGGTAGCATTCGGTGGAGATTACGGTCAACGGTACGGAGCGTACCGTCGCCCCCGATCTATTGCTTGATGATCTTCTGCGGGACCTAGGGCTGGATTCCAAGAAGATCGCGGTTGAGCGGAACCGCGAGATCGTGCGGCGCGCCGAATTCGGGACTCTGAAGCTCAGGAGCGGCGACTCCATCGAAATCGTCCAACTGGTGGGCGGCGGTGACGACGACCGTTGGGAAGTCGCAGGCCGGCGCTTCCGTTCGCGCCTGATCATCGGCACCGGCAAGTTCGCGACCTACGCCCAAAACCGCGCGGCGCTGGAGGCCTCCGGCGCCGAGATCATCACGGTCGCCGTGCGCCGCGTGAACCTCGACGACCCCAACGCCGAACGGCTGACCGACGTGATCGATCCCAAGGCGTACACCTACCTGCCGAACACGGCCGGCTGCTACACGGCGGAGGATGCCCTGCGCACCCTGCGCCTCGCGCGCGAGGTCGGGGGCTGGACGCTGGTGAAGCTGGAGATGCTGGGCGACCCCGACACGCTGTATCCGGACATGCCCGAAACGCTCCGGGTGACCGAGATCCTGGTCCGCGAGGGGTTCGAGGTGATGGTGTATTGCACCGACGACCCGCTGCTGGCGCGACGCCTGGAGGATCTGGGGGCGGCCGCCGTGATGCCGCTTGGCGCGCCGATCGGCTCGGGGCTCGGAATCCAGAATCCGCTCAACATCCGCTTCATCGTCGAGCGCCTGCAGATCCCGGTCATCGTCGACGCCGGGGTAGGGACCGCCTCGGACGCGACGCTCGCCATGGAGCTAGGCTGCGACGCCGTCCTGATGAACACGGCGATCGCTGGCGCGGAGGACCCGGTGCGGATGGCCCGGGCGATGCGCGCGGCGGTGAGCGCCGGCCGCGACGCCTATCTCGCAGGCCGCATTCCGCGTAAGTTCGCCGGTGACCCGTCATCGCCCGTCACCGGCCTGATCGGGTAAAACCCTCTACTTCTCACGGCGCCCGACCCGGCGCCTTCTTTCCACCTAGCCCAGGAACCTGCCATGGCCGTCAATCGCCGGATCGTCCTTGCCTCCCGTCCCGTGGGAATGCCCACCGCCGAAAACTTCCGCCTTGAAGAGGAGCCGGTGCCCGAGCCCCGGCACGGGGAGGTCCTGGTCCGCGCGCTCTGGCTGTCGCTCGACCCCTACATGCGCGGGCGGATGAGTGCCGGCAAGTCGTATGCCGCGCCCAACCCGGTCGGCGGGGTCATGACGGGAGGCGTCTGCGGTCGCGTCGAGAAGAGCCAGGATCCGGCCTTCCAGGAAGGAGACATCGTCCAAGGATTTGCGCTCGGCTGGCAGGACTACGCGATCGCGACGTCGGCCCAGATCCGCAAGGTCGATCCCTCGCTGGCGCCCATCTCGACGTCAGTCGGGATTCTCGGCATGCCGGGGATGACCGCCTATTTCGGCCTGCTCGAGGTCGGACGTCCGGTTCCCGGGGACACGGTCCTGGTGTCCGCGGCGTCCGGCGCCGTGGGGGCGGCCGTCGGGCAGATTGCCAAGATCGGCGGCTGCCGAGTCGTCGGCACCGCCGGTTCCGACGACAAGGTGGACTACATCACCAAGGAACTCGGCTTCGACGCCGGCATCAATTACCGGACCGCGGGTGACCTCAACGCGGCGGTCCGGGAGGCCTGCCCGGACGGCGTGGACGTCTACTTCGACAACGTGGGCGGTCCTGTCACCGACGCGGCCTTCGCGAATCTCGCGCAGTGGGGGCGGGTCGCCATCTGCGGCCAGATCTCCCAGTACAACAACACGGAGGAAGGCATGGGGCCGCGGTCGTTGCGGCATGTCCTGGTCAATCAGGCCAGCGTGGAAGGATTTCTCGTGTTCCGCTTCACGCAGAAATACCCCATTGCCCTTCGCCGCATGGCGCGCTGGATCAAGGAAGGCAAGCTGCGCTATCGGGAGGACGTCGTCGAGGGACTCGAACGTGCGCCGGAAGCGTTCATGGGGCTGCTGCAAGGCAAGAACTTCGGCAAGCTGGTCGTCAAGGTGGCCGACGAGTAGGCCCTCCCACGACCCGCACCCGCCAATTGTCAAAAACTCTTCACGGAATGGACACCGGAACGCATCACGTCACCTGCTCCAATTGCCGCTAGTTGGATGATGGCGGCGGGTCGTTCGACCGTCGCCGCTATTGGCGGGGTGCGTTCCGGACATGAACGTCGTCGGCTTCCCCCGGCGGGTCCGCACACTGTGGATCTCCGACATCCACCTCGGCACGCGGGGGTGCCGGGCGGATGACTTGCTCGCGTTCCTGCGCACCGTGGAGTGCGCCACCCTCTATCTCGTCGGCGACATCGTCGATTGCTGGCGGCTGAAGGAGTCCTGGTACTGGCCGACCAGCCACCAGGCCGTGGTTCGCGAGTTCCTGCGGCGAGCCGACATCGGCGTCGACGTTATCTTTGTCCCGGGCAACCATGACGAAGCCGCGCGGGAGTTCGATGGCCTCGAGATGGCCGGGATCAAGATCCGCGCCGAGGCGATCCACGTGACGGCCGACAACCGGCGGTTCCTCGTGGTGCACGGGGACGGGTTCGACGGCGTCGTGCGTTATGCGCGGTGGCTTTATCACTTGGGCGACTGGTCGTACCGCGTGATGCTGCAATGCAACCGCGTCTTCAACCAGGTCCGGCGGGTCTGCGGGCTTCCGTACTGGTCGCTGTCGGGGTTCCTGAAGCACCGGGTCAAGAACGCGGTACAGTTCATCGCGGATTTCGAGAACGTGCTCGCCCAGGAGGCCCGGCAACGGGGGGTCGACGGCGTGATCTGTGGCCACATTCACCATGCAGAGATGCGCACCATCGGCGACATCCTCTATTGCAACGACGGTGACTGGACCGAGAGCTGCACCGCGCTTGTCGAGCACTTCGACGGCCAACTGGAAATCCTCCAGGCGGGCACGCTGAGCCGCTTCAAGAGCCGGGCCGCGGAGCTGGCGACGGCATCCTGACGCGTCATGCGCATCCTGATCATCTCGGATGCCTGGCACCCGCAGATCAACGGGGTGGTTCGCACGTTCACCGCGCTCGAGCGGGAACTCCGGGCGCTCGGACACACGGTCCGGGTCATCGGACCGGACGGCTTCCGGACGGCACCGCTCCCGACCTACCGGGAGATTCGGATTGCCCTCAATCCGTGGCGCGTGCGCGGCGCCATCGAGGCCTTCCGGCCGGAAGCCGTCCACATCGCGACCGAAGGACCCCTCGGCTGGGCGGCGCGCCGGTGGTGTCGCCGTTCGTCCACACCCTTCACCACCTCGTTCCACACCCGCTTTCCCGAATACCTCAAGGCGCGGACCGGCCTGCCGGACTCGCTGGGTTACGCCATCCTGCGGCGGTTTCATCGGCGGGCCGCCACCGTGATGGCCGCGACGCCGAGACTGGTCGCCGAACTCGAACAGCGGCGATTCGGACGGGTCCGGCTCTGGGGTCGCGGCGTGGACACGTCGCTGTTTCACCCCAGGTGTCTCGATCGTGTGCCGGACAGCCCGCTTTGGCTGACAGTCGGTCGGGTTGCCGTCGAGAAGAACCTGGAGGCGTTTCTCGGGCTGAAGCTGCCGGGACGAAAAATGGTGGTGGGTGACGGACCGGCGAGGGAGTCCCTCAGACGTCGCTTTCCCGACGTCGAGTTCCCGGGCACCCGAACCGGAGACGACCTCGCCCGCACATACGCGCAAGCCGACGTGTTCGTCTTTCCGAGCCGCACCGACACGTTCGGCAACGTGATGCTGGAAGCGCTTGCCTGCGGCGTACCCGTCGCGGCCTATCCGGTGCCGGGACCGCTCGACGTGGTCGGCGATGCCCCCGAGGTCGCCGTTCTCGACCACGACTTGGGCAGGGCCGCACGCGCGGCCCTCAAATTGGACCGCGTCACCTGCCGGCGTTTCGCCGAAGGGCGCGGATGGGACGCGAGCGCCCGACAGTTCCTCGCCAACCTCTCCCCTCTCCGCTGATCCGACGTGTCCCGGGCGGGCGGGCCGACGTGACGGATCAGCCCGACTGGGGGTGCCACAACATCCCGACCGGCATCGCGAACATTCTGGCGGATACGCGTTGAACGCGGTCGCCGTCATGCAGGAGGATGCCGCAGGCGAATTGTTCCCCGGCGACCTTTTCCAGTCGGGCAAGCCCCCGGAAATCTTTGGGCCGCACGGTTGCAGCAGCTTTCACTTCGATGCCGACAATTTCGCCGGCCGGTCGTTCCGCCACGAAATCAACCTCCATCTGGTCCTTGTCCCGGAAGTGGTAGAGGGACGTCGGCGTGTCGGTTAGCGCCGCGACCTTGGCCAGTTCCGCATGCACGAAGCATTCGAGAAGCGGGCCCAAGGTCTGTCGATCCGCCGCCAGACGGGCCGCGTCCGCCCGCCGCAACGCGGCCAGCAGACCGGAATCCAGAAACTGCAGCTTGGGGGTCTTGACCAGCCTCTTCAGGTCGTTTCGGTGCCACGCCCGGATCCGTCGAACCAGGAACATCTGCTCGAGCACCGTGATCCAGCGGGCAATGGTCTTGCTGTCGACTCCGAGCTGCATCCCCAGCCGCGATGCATTCGTCAGCTGCCCCGCGGTCGCTGCAGCCGATTCGATCAGCCGGCTGATCATCGCCGGCCTCTCAACAGCGGCAATCTCCGCCGCATCGCGTTCGGCCAGGGAGCGGACGTATGCGAGCAACCAGCTACGACGACGCCCGGGATTGCCCCGGGAAAGCGCCTCCGGGAACCCACCCGAAATGACGCGCTCCACCAGGTCTTCCGTGGGTCCGGTCGCGGCGGTGGCAGGGAAATCTCCCGCAAAAGCCCGGTCGAGAAAATCGATCGCCTGGGTGCCGGCGATCTCCGACTGCGCGAACGGCAGGAGCTGCACGATCTCCACTCGGCCTGCCAGTGAATCGGGTGAAAGCGTCCCCGTGAACAGGTCGGCCGAACCGGTGATCAAGTAACGTCCCGGCTTGGGGTCTTCATCAACCGCCTTCTTGATGGCGAGAATGACGTCGGGAGCACGCTGGATTTCATCGATTACCGCGTACTCCAGACCGCGCATAAAGCCGTCGGGGTCATGGTTGGCAAACCGTCTGTACTGCGCTTCATCGAGCGTGACGAACGAGCGCCCGTCCCGATCAGCGATTCGACGAGCCAGCGTGGTTTTGCCGGATTGGCGCGGACCGACAATGGCCGTCACGCGCGTGTCTGCCAGCGCCCTGATGACCTTGGGTTCAGCGTGCCGCTGTACCAACCCGTCGCGCGACAGAACGCTCTTCCCTTTTGCCATGAATCGGCCGTCCAGTTCGGAATATCCTTCCGTCCATTTCGGAGTATATAGCCGTCCAATTCGGGATGGCAGGCCGTCCGTTTCGGAATAAGCTTGTCGATGGCCGGTCCTGTCAACCAGACTGTCGCGCTTTATGCGGGTGAAATCCGCCACAGGCACCGGTCCGGGCAAGTCGGACTACACCTCCACTACGACGGACCGTTTCCACCATGGGCTGGAGCCCCCGCTCAGACGCCGCCAGGGCTGTTGGAATACGTGCGGTGAATCCCGTGTGATATGCATCGCGGTCAACGGCCACCGCGCGTAGGCTAGATCTCGCCTCTCGAAACCTTCGGGCGTTGCCGGCGCGGCCTGCGGCGGGGGCTCAAGGGGATTTGGCGCACGGCTGAACGGGGACAACGATGAACATCTGCAGACTGTGGACCTTGCCCGCCGCAATGCTCGCCTTCGGCTGGATCGCCGAAGCGACCGCCGTGCCCGTGCCGGCGCACGGTGCCCGTGACGATGTCCCCCGCATCGCCGTGGTGTCCGCCTTTGCGCCGGAACTGACGATCCTGAAACACGACTTGGCGGGCGCGGCGGTCCACACGGTGAACGGCGTCGAGTTCACCACCGGCCGGCTCGAGGGACGCGATGTCGTCCTGTTTCTGAGCGGTATCAGCATGGTGAACGCGGCGATGACCGCGCAGCTCGCGCTCGACCACTTTGCCATTGACCGCATCGTGCTTTCGGGCATCGCGGGGGGTGTGGCCCCCGAGTTAAGCATCGGGGACGTGGTGGTGGCGGATCGCTGGGGGCAGTACCTGGAAACCGTCTTCGCCCGCGAGACTGAACACGGCTGGAGGAAACCTCCCTTCTTCGAGTACCCGTTCGGGAATTTCGGAATGATGTTTCCACGATCGGTGACCGTGCGACGGGCGGGCGCGCCGGCGCCGGAGACGAGGTTCTGGTTCCCGGTGGATCCGACCATGTTCGCCGCGGCCCGCGCTGCCGCCGGCAGCGTCACCCTCGAACACTGCACGTCGGAAGCCAACTGCCTGCAGAATCCGCCGGAAATCGTCATTGGTGGTAGCGGGGTATCCGGTGGCGCCTTCATCGACAATGCCGCGTTCCGCGACTACACGTTCAATACGTTCCGGGCCCTCGTCCTGGACATGGAAAGCGCGGCCGTGGCGCACGTCGCCTGGGCGAACGACGTGCCGTTCATCGCCGTCCGCAGCCTGTCCGACCTCGCCGGCGGAAATGCCGCCGGAAACCAGCTCGACATCTTCTTCCGGCTGGCCGCTGACAACGCGACGAGAGTGGTACGGGCGCTGCTTCGGGCGCTCCCCGAGTAGCGCGGGATCGTCGAACGGACCCGGTCGTGCCGGCACAGCGCCAGGCCCCGCCGCGGCCCGCTTGCTTGCGGCTGCGATCATTTCGCCGGGCGGGCGTCCGGCCCGCTAGCCGCACCGGCGGGGCCAGGCCAACGCCGATTGCGGTGACCGGTCGGCGCGACATGCTGAATGCCCTGACTGCCGCGGACGACCGCAATTTGCTGCCGGGAGGCCCCCGCTGTCTCCCGTGTTCAGGACTCCTGAAGCGTCTAGTGCCTCGCCGCCCAGCTGCCGGTCCCGCTCGAGCAGGCGGTTTGCTTGCTGCAATTATCCTGTTGGCCGGCTTCGCAGTCCCAGTGACGGGTATGGCGGAGTGGCGAACCCTGCAGCGGACGATGTTCTGTCGCGACCATGAAGCCTTCACGGGCGCTCTCGCCGAAACCCACGGAGAGACCCTGGCCTGGTGGGGAGTCAGCGGCGACGGCAAAGCCGTCATGGAATTGTACCGCTCCCCCGAAACCGGCTCGTGGACCTTGCTCCGGGTGGAACACGACGGCACTGCCTGTGCGCTGGGTGGGGGCGAGTCGGGCGCGAACGCGTTCAGCAGTGAGAGGGAAGGACCATGACGCCCCTGGCACCGGAACATCCCTTTTCTGACGGCCTGCAGCGCCGGCCCGTCAATCACCAGCCGCTCACGCCGATCCGGTTCCTGCTCCGAAGCGCCGACGTCTTTCCGCACCGGCACGCGTGGGTACATGGCCGCCGGTCCGCCACGTACGAGGAATTCCTGGCTCGGTGCCGCCGCGTCGCATCCTGGTTGCAGGAAGCCGGCATCCGGCCGGGCGACACGGTGGCGGCGCTCCTCCCCAACACGCCGGCGATGCTTGAGTGCCACTACTCCGTGCCGATGGCCGGGGCAGTGCTGAACACCATCAACACCCGCCTCGATGCCGCAACGGTCAGGTACATCCTGCGGCACGGCAAGGCGCGGTTGCTGTTTGCCGACACGGAACACCGCGGGCTCGTCGAGGCGGCCATGGAGAAGATCCCGGCGAATGAGTGCCCGCGCGTGATCTGGGCAGCGGATTCGGAAGGGCCGGCGCCCGAAGCGATCGGCACCGACTACGAAGACATCGCCGGCACCGGCACGCCGAGACACGATGTGCGTATGCCGGAAGACGAATGGGAAGCGATCAGCCTCAACTACACCTCGGGCACGACCGGTCACCCGAAGGGCGTGGTCTATCACCACCGCGGCGCCTACCTGACCGCGATGAACAACCAGCTTGTCTGGGATCTCGGGCACTATCCCGTCTACCTGTGGACGCTGCCGATGTTCCACTGCAACGGCTGGTGCTTCCCCTGGACCATCATTGCGCTGGGCGGCACCCACGTGTGTCTACGCAGGGTGGAAGGCGATGCCATTCTTGACGCCATTCATGCCCGCGGAGTGACGCATTTCTGCGGTGCCCCCATCGTCCTCACGACCGTCACGGAGGCGGCATCGAAGCTCACCGAGCCGCTGCCGCGGACGGTCCGGGTCATGACGGCGGCCGCGCCGCCTCCCGCGACCGTGATCGAAGCCATGCAGGCAAAGGGATTTCACATCACGCACGTGTACGGCCTCACCGAGACCTATGGTCCGGCCGTGGTGTCCGCATGGCAGGAGGAATGGGCATCCCTGCCGGCTGCCGAGCAGGCCCATCTCAAGTCCCGGCAAGGGGTCCGATATCCGTCGCTCGAAGAACTTCAAGTCGTGGATCCCGAGGCCCTCACACCCGTACCCCAAGACGGCGCCACGATCGGCGAGGTCGTCATGCGAGGAAACATCGTGATGAAGGGGTATCTCCAGAACAGGGAAGCCACTGACACAGCATTCGAGCACGAATGGTTCCATACCGGCGATCTCGCGGTTGCGCACCCGGACGGCTATATCGAACTGAAGGACCGCTCGAAGGACATCATCATCTCGGGTGGCGAGAACATCTCGTCGATCGAAGTCGAAAACGCGTTGTACCGACACCCCGGGGTCGCGGCGGTAGCAGTCGTCGCGCGGCCCGACGCCAGGTGGGGCGAGACGCCGTGCGCGTTCGTGGAACTCCGGGATGACGCCGACGCGGTCACGGAGGCCGAGCTCATCGCGTTCTGCAGAAGCGAACTTGCCCACTTCAAGGCCCCGAAGACGGTGGTCTTCGGGGCGCTTCCGAAGACTTCGACCGGCAAGATCCAGAAGTTCGCGTTGCGCGAACGGGCGCGCGCCCTCTGACCGGCAGTCTGGACATCCGGTGACGCGCTATCGCCTCACCGTGGAATATGACGGTTCCCGGTTCCGGGGCTGGCAGCGTCAGGCCACGGGGGCGTCGGTTCAGGCAGCGCTGGAGGCGGCAGTCGCAAGTTACTCGGGCGAAGCGCCGACCGTGTACGGGAGCGGTCGTACGGACACCGGAGTCCATGCACTCGGCCAGGTGGCGCACTTCGACCTCGCCCGCCCGCGACCTCCCGAGTCGGTACGCATGGGGCTCAACTTTCACCTGGCCCGGGCGGTCGGGGGCACCGTCGTCGTGCTTGACTGCAACGAAGCGGCACCGGACTTCCACGCCCGGTTCTCCACCGTCGAGCGGCGTTACCTGTATCGAATCCTGACCCGCCCGTCGGCGCCGGCATTCGGACGGGATCACGTCTGGTGGATGCCCCAGGCACTCGACGCGGACGCGATGGCGGCGGCCGCGCGGCCGCTCGTCGGACTGCACGACTTCACGAGTTACCGGGCGGCGGGCTGCCAGGCGGACACCGCGCTGCGCACGCTCACGGAACTCGCGGTCGGGCACGCCGGAGCCCACGTCACCGTCCGCGCCCGCGCCCCGTCGTTCCTGTACCGGCAGGTGAGGATCATCGTCGGGACGTTGGTCGAGGTGGGGCTCGGGCGCGCCGACATCGACACGCCTGCGCGCGCGCTGGCCGCCCGGAGCCGGTCGGCCGCCGGGCCTACGGCGCCGGCACGCGGCCTCTATTTCGAGAGGGCCGTGTGCGCCGGCGACCAGTCGCCCTTGCCGCAAGCGTGATCCGTACTCGCCGACTCTCTCCGGAAACGATTGCACTCCCTTCCTTTTCGCCCGTACGGCGACGTGATAAGGTTCGCTGTTATGCCCGAACGCGCGGCGGCCGATGCCGGCAGCGGGGTGGACGGGCTGCGACCCGAAAGGGCGAATCTAAAGAGGGAGAGACAGGTGAAGAAACTTGTCGCATTGACGGCGGTGCTCGCCGTTACAGGTTGGGCCGCTTCCGCGACCGCGGAATGTGGTGCCGATAGTTGGGGAGAGTGCGCCGGGAAACCGTGGGTTGACGGCGACGTCATGGACACCCCATTGGGCTCCAAGTGGTGGCCACACCCGATCTGGGGTGAGGGCGACGAAGCCGGATCCACGAACTGGTACACCCAAACCGATGTCGTGATGCGTGCCCTTGCGCAGATCAAGCAAGGCAACGCGATGAAGATCGGCCACGACTACGTCAGCGGCATGCCGCTGTTCGGAGAGCGGAAATTCTCGCTTCGGATCCCCGGCACGCCGACCGGCGGCGCCTTCGGTGCGAACCAGATCATGTGGAACGACGAGTTCCTGTCCACGGAGATCGGCCAGGTCGGTACCCAGTTTGACGGCCTCGGGCACATCGGCGTGCAGGTCGGCGCGGTCGGCGACAAGACCGAAATGCGCTGGTACAACGGCTTCACCGCACAGCAGATGGGCAACCCCTACGGGCTGAACCACCTCGGCAGCGAGAAGCTCCACCCGATTGTCGCGCGCGGCATCCTGCTCGACATCGCGGCCGTCCGCGACACGCCGATGGAAAAGGGTGACGTGGTGACCATGGCTGACGTCAACGCCGCCCTCGCAGCACAGGGCATGGCTGACTACGAGCCCATGCCCGGCGACGCCATCCTCATCCGGACCGGATGGGAGCGTCACTGGGAAAACCCGCCTGCGTTCAACGACGGCTGCCCCGGCATCGGCATGGAAGTCGCCCGCTGGATCGCCGAAACCGTCCAGGCTGGCGTGACCGGCTTCGACACGTGGCCGGGCGACGCAGTCCCGAACCCCGACCCCGCGTGCGCCTTCTGCGTCCACACGTACCTGCAGACCAGGCACGGGATCGTGAACCAGGAGAACCTCAAGCTGTCCACCCTGGTGGATGCGGGCGTCTACCAGTTCGCGTACTTCTACAGCCCGGTGCCCGTCAAGGGCGCGACGGGTTCGATCGGCTCGCCGGTCGCGATCTGGTAAACATCAAGGACGCGTTTCGGCGCGTCTGATCGGTAGTTGAGACCATGGCCGGCCGGAGTCGGCCATGGTCTCTCTTTCCATGTCCTGGGGAGACGCGCATGCGCACATTCGCCAACCTCTCGCGAGCGTTTCGCCTGGGAATGCTGCTGGCAATCCTGGGCTCCATTGTCGCGATCGCGCCGGCACATGCCTTCACGGTTACCAATTCCGATCCGCAGCTCCGGGCGAAGGTGTCCATCGATTACTGGCTCCGGTGGGTCAAAGCCGGCGAGAGCGTCGTGTTTCACCCCGAAGCCTTCCCCGTCACGGTCTATGTCCAGTTCCCTGAAGGAACCCTGACCTGCGAGGCGACGAGCGATTCGGACGTGATCGAGCTGACCAAGGACGAGTGCCTCGTGAACGGGGAATCGGCAGGTCAGACCACGATACGGTTCTGACGGTCAGGAACCGACGGGACAGGAACCCAAGAGGAGGGCGGACGACGGCGCAGGAAATCGCGCCGGTTCGCGACATGTCGCATGCGCACCGCCAGCGTCGAACGATCAACCGGTGAGACCTCGGTACGGGTCACTGCGTCGCTGGACGGCACCGGCAAGCGCAGCATCTCCACCGGCATCGGCTTTCTCGATCACATGCTGGAGCAGCTCGCCAAACACAGCCTGATCGACCTTGACATCGCGGCCGACGGCGATTTGCACATCGACGGTCATCACACGACGGAAGACACCGGCTACGCGGTGGGCCGGGCGGTGGCCGACGCACTCGGCGACCGCCGCGGAATCCGCAGGTTCGGCCACGCGCTGATTCCCATGGACGAGACGCTGTCCCGGGTGGTCGTCGACCTGTCCGGGCGTCCCTACCTGGTCTGGAAGGTCGCGTTTACGCAAAACCGGCTGGGTGAAATGGACACCGAACTGTTTCGGGAATGGTTCCAGGCGTTCACGCAAGCGGCGGGCTGCAATCTGCACGTCGAGAATCTCTACGGGGTGAACAACCACCACGTGATCGAATCCTGCTTCAAGGGCCTGGCACGCAGCCTGCGCGATGCCATACGGGTGGACCCCGCGGCAGCCGACCAGATCCCGTCCACCAAGGGAATCCTTCGGAACGACGCCCAAGCCGGAGCCGCATGAGCCAGGGGCCGCGACGGCGTTGGTGCCAACCATGATCACTGCCATCATCGATTACGGATCGGGAAACCTGCGCTCGGTCGCGAAGGCATTCGAGTACGTCCTGCGGGTGGACGGGCGCGATGCCGATGTTGCCGTCACGGGAGAGCCGGCTGTCGTCCGGAAGGCGGACCGCATCGTGCTGCCGGGTGTCGGGGCCTTTGCCGATTGCATGCGGGGGCTCCGCCGGATTCCCGGCATGACGGAGGCCCTGCAGCGTCGAGTCATTGACGAGAGCATCCCGTTTCTTGGAATCTGCGTCGGCATGCAAATGATGAGCCGGGAAAGCGAAGAGCACGGGCGGCACCCGGGTCTGGGCTGGATCCCGGCTCGTGTTGCCCGAATGACGCCGGAGCCCGGCTATCGGATCCCCCACATGGGTTGGAACGAACTCCTAGACGTGACTCCTCACCCGGTGTTTGCCGACCTTGAGCCGCACGCGCACGCGTACTTCGTCCACAGCTACGCGGTGCACCCCGATCAGCCGGAGCATGTTGCCGCTCGGACCTGCCACGGCGGGCCCGTCGTGGCGGCGCTCGCACGCGACAACCTGATTGGCACCCAGTTCCACCCGGAGAAGAGCCAGGCTACGGGATTGCGCATGCTCGCCAACTTCGTCCGGTGGGCGCCGTGACCGACACCGCGACCGACATCATCGAGCGGTTCCGTCCAGGAGAACTTTCCGAACTGTGCGATGCCACCCGCAAAGCCCTCGACGACGGCATCGGCTTCGGCTGGGTCTCCATGCCCTCCGACGAGCGGCTGGAAGCCTACTGGAAGGGGGTCCTGGTGGTTCCCCACCGAACCCTGATCGTCGGACGATACCGCGGGGTCATCTCGGGCTCGGTCCAGGTCGTTCGGCCGGTCACCCGCGACGAGGCCCGAGCGTTCTCGGCGTCGTTCGACACCCACTTCGTTGCGCCCTGGGCCCGGGGGCACGGCCTGGCTGGCGCTCTGCTTGAGCACGCCGAGCAGCACGCGGCGGCCGCAGGTTTCAAGCAGATCTGCCTGGACGTGCGGGTGACCCAGGAACGGGCCATTCGGCTGTACGAGGCGAATGGATACGAACGTTGGGGAACTCTGCCCGACTACCACCTCGTTGACGGCAAGATGATCGCGGGGCACTTCTACCGAAAGAAGATCGCGTGAACCTCTATCCTGCGATCGATCTCAAGGACGGAAGGTGCGTGCGCCTGGAACGCGGAGACCCGGGCCGCGCGACCGTGTTCGGCGATGACCCGGCAGATCAGGCCCGGCGTTTTGAGGACGCGGGATGTACGTGGTTGCACGTCGTTGATCTGGACGGTGCATTCACGGGTGGGTCGCCAAACACGGAAGCGATCTCGGCGGTGCTGGAAGAGACCTCCATGCGGGTCCAGCTCGGGGGGGGCATTCGTACCGCCGCCGCCGCCGCGGCCTGGCTGGATGCCGGGGTGGAGCGGATCGTACTCGGGACCATCGCCGTGACCGATCCTGACGCCGCGCGCTCAATCTGTCGGGCCCACCCGGGTCGAGTCGCCGTCGCGGCGGACGCGCGGGCCGGTCAGGTCGCCATTGAGGGCTGGGCCCAGACCACCGACGTCGACGTCGAAACGTTCGCCGCCACCGTGTCCGACTTCGGAGCGGCTGCATTGATCCATACCGACATCTCCCGGGACGGCGTACTGCAGGGCGTCAACCTCGCCGAGCTGCATCGTGTCGCCAGAGCCAGCCCCATACCGGTCGTGGCATCCGGCGGCGTCACTACCGTGGGCGACCTGGAGCGGATCAAGGCGTTGGGCGACACCAACATCGAGGGCGTGATCGTGGGGCGCGCGTTCTACGAGGGCCGCCTCGACGTGCAGCGGGCCGCCCAGCTGCTGGCCGCCTGACGAGTGTTGAAGATCCGGATCATTCCCTGCCTGGACGTGAAGAACGGCCGAGTCGTCAAGGGAACCAACTTCGTCAATCTTCAGGACGCGGGCGACCCCGTGGAGCAAGCGCAGGTCTACAACACCCAAGGCGCTGACGAGCTCTGCTTTCTCGACATCACGGCCTCGCACGAGGATCGCGGCATCCTGTTGGATGTCGTGCGCCGGACAGCGGAACAGTGCTTTGTGCCGATGACGGTGGGGGGCGGTGTTCGGACCATTGACGACATCCGCCGGCTCCTGTTGGCAGGCGCGGACAAGGTCTCGATCAACACCGCTGCCATCCGGGAACCGGAACTGGTGGCCAAGGCTGCAGAAAAGTTCGGGTCCCAGTGCATCGTCGTCGCCATCGACGCCAAGCGCAGCGGTGACGGCTTTGAGATCTTCACGCATGGGGGGCGACGCCCGACCGGTATCGACGCGGTGCAGTGGGCGCGCCGGGTCACCGGCATGGGCGCCGGTGAAATCCTGCTCACCTCCATGGATCGGGACGGCACCCGGGACGGGTTCGACATCGAACTCACCCGCGCCGTCAGCGATGCCGTCGATGTGCCCGTGATCGCTTCCGGTGGGGCTGGCAGCGCCGCCCACCTGGCTGAGGCCGTGCAGGCCGGCGGTGCGAGCGCCGTCCTCGCCGCTTCGATCTTCCACTACGGTGACACTGCAATAGCCGATGTCCGGCGCGCACTGAGGGAGGACGGCATTCCTGTGCGGCCGGAGCCGCAAACGGCGGAGGAGCGAGCATGAGTCTGACGGACGTCGTGCGTTTCAACGAGGCCGGGCTCGTCCCGGTCGTCGCTCAGCAACACGACACGGGTGAGGTGCTGATGCTGGCGTGGATGGATCGAGCCGCAATCGATGCGACGCTGGCCACCGGGCACGTGACGTATTTCTCGCGGAGTCGGCAGGCCGCATGGGTCAAGGGTGAAACTTCCGGACACGTCCAGCGGCTCATGGACCTCAGGGTGGACTGCGACGGTGACACGTTGCTGGCACTGGTCGATCAGACCGGACCGGCCTGCCATATGGGACGTCGTTCGTGCTTTTTCCGGGCATTTCGAGACGCGGCGGTGACCGACATTCGTCCCGCGGTGGAAGGCAAGGCCGATGACTGACCAACCCGCAACACTGGCTTCCTCTCTCGACGGCCTGTGGACGGTCATCGGTGCGCGCGCCCGGGCAGCCGACCCCCAGGCCTCGTACACCGCTCGCCTGCTTGCGGGCGGCGTGGAGCGGGTGGCGCAAAAGGTCGGCGAGGAAGCTACCGAGACGGTAATCGCCGGCGTCCGCCGGGATCCGAACGCGCTCGTAAACGAGAGTGCGGACCTTCTCTACCATCTGCTGGTGCTTTGGCAGGCCGCCGGGGTGGAACCGGGAGCGGTAGCGGCCGAACTCGCCAAGCGCGCCCAAGGATCGTCGCGTGGCCGGACGGGCCGGCACGGTCAGGAGGACGGCTCCACATCTGGAGGGGAAGGCTGATGGCCTCGGCGGAGCACGCCTACGACGACAGCAATGTCTTCGCGCGCATCCTTCGGGGAGAACTCCCCTGCGACAAGGTCTTCGAGGACGATCACACGCTGGCGTTTCGCGACATCCAGCCGCAGACGCGCGTTCACATCCTCGTCATCCCGAAGGGAAATTACGTCTCCATGGCCGACTTTTCGGCGCGCGCGACGGGGCCGGAAATCGAATCCCTGATCCGGGCGATCGGCCGGGTCGCGCGCGAGGCAGGGGTCGAGGCTGACGGCTACCGGTTTCTCTCGAACCACGGCGAACACGCCTTTCAGGAAGTGCCGCACTTTCATGTGCACGTGTTCGGCGGCGAGCCGCTCGGCCGGATGATCAAGCCGCCGAGAGCATGAGCGCCCTGACCTGATCCAGGGGCCCGGCTCCGGCGCGCGTCTTGGCAGCCGCGATGTCGACGGATGGTCCTGTCACGGCGTCGCGAAACCTGTCGCCACCCTCGCCCTTCAACTCGAGGCGCGGTCAAGACCGGCGGGCACCCGTTCGCGGCAATGAGGGTGACAGGCGCCGAACCCCATAGGCAGAGCAGGTGCCGGTACGGCAGATGATGCCGGGTACCCGCGCCGCGCATGCTGCACCGGCAAGGGAATCCCGAAGGCGCCTACCGGGTGCGTTCCAGCCCCTGGACAGACCTGGTGCGGTTCGGCGTGCGCGCCAATGCCTTGCTGAACTGCGCCGCTGCGGCTTCCATCCGGCCCTGCGCCAGCAGGAACTCGCCGTACATCTCGAACGCCGGCTTCATCGGCATCGGCGGACCGGACGGGGCGTTCAGATCGCCCTCGAGATCGGTCGCCTCGACGAGGAACGCTTCGGCGGTGGCGGTATCGCCTCGCGCCAACGCGATCGCGGCTTCCAGCTGCTTTTCTTCCACCGCGATGATCCTGGCGCGGTAGGCCGTCGAGGTATCGCGCTGGAGGCGCTCGTAGGCGCGCCTGATGTTGGCGAGTGCCGTTTCCGCCGCCGCCAGGTTGCCGGTGTGCGCCGCACTCAGGCCCGCAGCCAACTGCACAGTCGAGTGGTTTCGTGCGGCGTCGGGCACAATGTCATGGTCGAATTCTGACCAGCTTTGCCGTTCCAGGGTGTGGCGGGCGAGGATGTTCAACGTGCCGTTTCGCACCATTGCGGTCGGGAACTGCGCCAATGTTCGAAGCGCCTCGTCGAGCGCCCATTGCGCCCTGTCGTCGTTGCCCAGTTGCAGCTGTCCGTAGTGGTACCACTGCAGAGCGTGGTACTCGGAACGGCCGCGCGCGATGTCCTTGCGCTCGATGTGGTCAAGCGCCGCCTTGTAGGAGGCCTCGTTCGAAGCCACGACGCCTTCCCACATCCCGAGCTGGACGAAGATGTGCGACGGCATGTGCAACGCGTGAGGCGCGTCCGGCGCGATCTCGGCGTAGGCCTTTGCCGCGGGTAACGCCAGGATGGCGTGCTCCGGATCGTCGAAGGCGTGAATGATGAAATGGGCCGCCCCCGGATGCCGGGGATTGCGCGCGAACACTTCCAGCGCGATGGCACCGGCCCGCATTTGCCGGGCGAATCCTCGGTCACCGGGGCGAACGGTGCCAAGCAGCGAGACCGCATACAGTGTGGCGATCTCGTCGTCGTCGGGGAACTCCTCGTGGAGGCGTTGCATCGCCTCGGAATAGGCGATGTCCCTGGAGAGCTTGTCGCCGTCACCGTAGAGAACCTCCACCGCTGCCATGAGCCCCCGCTCACGCCCGGGCGGCAGGGATTGCGAGCGCAGCTGCGGCGTCGCCCCGTACCTGGCCAGCGTTATACGGGCGGCGTCTCTGTCCTGTTCGGCCCAGAGCGGTGCGTTGTAGCTGAGCGCCTCCCCCCAGTAGGCCAGACCAAAACCCGGGTCGATGGATTGCGCTTCGCGAAAGGCTTCGCGCGCATCCTCGAACTCGAAGCTGTGAAACGCCTTCATCCCGGTGAGGAAGGCGGGCTGCGCCTCAGGTACGCCGGAGTTCGGAAAATCGATACTGCCGAGGTTCGCGGACATGCTGTCGGCGGCTGTCGCCACGGGGACGGCCGGGTGCAGCACGCTCGAACCCACCACGAGACCGGCGACCGACAACAACGTCCGGATGCATTGGGCATTGGCGATGGTCATGGCATGCCTCCCTCGCTAGTGGTTGAGATGCAGTCCTCGTCGACTGTTCCGGCCAACAGTCTAGGCGGCAATTGGAGCCGCCGGGGCGGTCCCGGCCTGCCTTCCGATGACACCAGCGTTCGTCGATGACGACGATGCGCGGGCCGTCGGCACCTGCCTCAACCTGCGTTCTGTGCCGCCCTTCGGGCCGAAACCGCGTCCCAAAAACAGGCTCCGACGCTGATCCCGTCAAACCGTTCGATGGCCGGAATCCCGGTGGGTGACGTCACGTTGATCTCCGTGATGCGTCCCCCGATCACATCGATTCCGGCCAGCAGCAGGCCCCGGCGCCGCAGCTCCGGTCCGATTGCGCTGCAGATTTCGCGGTCCCGGTCACCGAGCACTGCCGGCCGCGCCGAGCCGCCGGCCACCAGGTTGGACCGGATGTCCCCCGGTTTCGGAATCCGGTCGATGGCGCCGACCGGTTCGCCTTCCACCAGGATGATTCGGCGATCGCCCTCCTCGGTCACGCTTGGCACGTACTGCTGCACGATGACGGGCTCGGCCCCGCCCAGGAGACCCAGCACCGGCTCCAGGTTCGGATCCCCTTGCGACAGCAGGAACACCCCGTTCCCGCCGTGACCGTACAAGGGTTTGACAACCGCCTGCCCGAATTCCGCCTGGAACGCGACGACCTCTTCCGGACGGTTGGCTACCAGCGTGGGCGGCATCCACTCGGCGAAACGGAGCACGAGGACCTTTTCGGGTGAATCGCGAATGCCCTGCGGGTCGTTCACCACGAGCGTGCTGGCGGGCAGGAGCTCGAGGAGATGAGTCGTCGTCACGTACCCCATGTCGAACGGCGGGTCCTGTCGAATCAGCACGACGTCGAAGTCGGCCAAATCGACCGCCTCCAGCTCGCCTTCGTCGACGTGATTGCCCGGTTCGCGGCGAAGCGCCTTCACCCGCCTTCCCGTGGCCAGCAGGCGGCCCGGTCGCCACGTCAGGGTGTCGGGCTGGTACGTGAACAGCTCGTGCCCACGCGCCATCGCCTCCAGCGCCAGCACGAACGTGCTGTCCGACGGCAGATGAATGGATCCGATCGGATCCATCTGGATGGCCACACGAATGGGCATGAAGGTTCCAGCCGTATCGATGCGGCGGTGAGAGGCGAGTCTACTCGGATGGACTGGGCAGGCGACGTGGATCGTCACGCAGAATGATGTAACTGACGACCTTCTTGACACCCTTCACATTGCGAGCCACGTCGGTGACCTGTTGGATCTCCGCCTGGTTCTCGGCGATGCCGACCAGGTACACAATCCCGTCGTGCGTAGTCGTCCAAAAATCGATCTGTCCCGAACCCAGCGCCGCCAGCAGACGCGCACGGATCTCGGTGGAGATCCATGTGTCGTTCAATCGCTTTGTGACCGCATAAGCTGGGCCCAACTTGATCTCGTTCAGAACTTCTACGGCCCCTTCGGTCTGCTTCGCGAGTTCCACGGCGGTGGTCCGGAGATCTCTGGTTTCGACGGTTCCAGTAAGCAAGATCCGGCCTTCCACGACCAGCACGCTGATACTGAGGAAGAGGTCATCGAACTGGGTCTCCAGGTACTTGCTCCGCAGTTCGGACGCGATCGCGATGTCACGCGCGCCGCGCTCAAGCGGGCGTTCCTGGGCCACCGCCATCCCCGTGACACCGCCCCCGCCCAGGACCAAGCCGGCACACCCCGGCAGCAAGGTCAGGCACGCCATGCCGAGAGCGAGGTAGAGGATGCCACCACGAAAGGTGAGAAGTGCAGGTTGCATGGGACTTCGGTTCCAACGCAATAGGCGAACGTTCCCATAGAAATAGCCTGCTATGGAGCTTGCGGAAAGCTCCAGACGATTCCTTCGGGCGATATACTTGCGGCGTGCAAGGCAATCGCTCTCCAGACGGGTCGTTCCACGCCGTGCGCGCACCTGCCGGGCGGGCGGATTGGCTGCGGCTGATCGACCTGCCACGCGCACGTCGGCGGCGGCTCTCGGCAGCCGGCATTCCAGGCTTCGCCCATCGACGCATCGGACCCGTCGCAGCCTCCATTTTGATTGTCGCCGGCTGCGTGAGCGCGTGCGGACCTTCATCGGACAACGGACCCGCTCCGGTCGAACCGGGGGTGAGCTCGGCAGTTCAGGAAGTCCCGGAACCGGCCGAGAGGGAGCGCGGCGGCGCGCAGGAAGAGCCGACGCCGGGCGTTCACGAGTCGGATGCTCCGGCACCTGATGCCATCCGGGTGGCGGCCATCCCGCCTGCCGGCGAGGATCCGTCGACGACCTCCACAGGAGCGGAAGCGCCGCCGCAGGATGTCGTCCGCGGACCCATCGCTCGGGACGCCGTGTTGCGGGTCGGGGTACTGCTCCCGCTGTCTGGTGCCTACGCCGCGACCGGACGCGAGTTGTTCCAGGCGGTGGAAATGGCCTTGTTCGAGGTTGACGCGGAGCGTGTCGAGCTGCTCCCCAGGGATACCGCGAGTGACGCCGAGACCGCGCGCACGGCATTTCTCGAGCTGGCTGCCGAAGGAGCCAGCCTCGTCATCGGCCCCCTCTTCGCCTGGACCACCGGTGCGGTGGTCCCGGAAGCCGTGGATCGCGGAATTCCGGTCCTGGCGCTCAGCAACGACATCTCCGTCGCTGACCGCGAAGCGTGGATGCTCGGCGTGCACCCGCGGGGAGAGGTACAACGAATTCTCGGGCATGCGATCGAGGAACCGGGTCAACGGGTTGGCTTGATCGTTCCCGAATCGGAGTACGGCGATGCCGTGGCTGAGGCCTACCAGCTGGCGGTGCCGCCCCGGAGCCGATCCACTCTCATCCGCTACAACGACGACAGCGAACCGAGCGACGTCGCGCAGCAGTTCGTCGATACGGTCAGGGGCTCGGCCAACCGGCCGGGCGATGCGATCCTGATTGCCGCCCGCGGGAACGCGCTCAGGGCCATCGCGGCCGAACTGGCCTACCGGGACGTTGCGCCGGACCAGGTTCGCTACCTGGGCCTCTCGAGCTGGCGCACCTCCAGCCTTCAGGGCGAACCTGCCCTGGAGGGAGGGCGGTTCGCGGATCTGTCCGAAGAAGCCTTCCGGCAATTCGCGGAACGATTCCGGCGCATCTACGGGACATCGCCATCGCGCACCGCCGCCCTGGCGTACGACGCATCGGCCGTAGCCGCGAATCTGGCGGGTGTCGATCCCGGTACCCGGATCGCCAGGCTACAGACACCGCAGGGTTTTCGGGGGCTGCTCGGCGCCTTCCGGCTGCTGACCGACGGGGCAGTGGAACGCGGCCTCAACGTGTACGAGGTCAGGCGGGACGGTTACTCGCTGCTGGAGCGGGCCCCGGCCCGGTTCGCGCCGACACCGCAGGGCTGAGCTCAGGCGACGACGTCCTCGATCAGGGCATCCAGGACCCGAATTCCGGCGGGCGTGACCCGGACGCCGGCCCGGTCGGCGAGCATCAGCCCGGCGTCCTGTGCCCGACGCAGCGCCTCCGGCCGAAGCGCCTGGTCAAGCGCCAGTGCGGTCCGTTCGGTGAACGCAGCGCGGCTGACCCCTTCGACCATGCGGAGACCCATCATCAGCATCTCGCGACCCGCAGCCGCAGCCGGGATGCGTTCGGTGGTTTCCGTGCCGTGTCCGCACGCTTCGACGGCCCGCAACCAAGCCTCCGGCTTCCGGATCCTGGCGTGTCCGCCCACGCCGGACTCGCCCCGCACCCGTCCGTGCGCGCCCGGGCCGACGCCGACGTAGTCGCCGTAGCGCCAGTACGTGAGGTTGTGCCGGGACTCGGCCCCTGGCCGGGCGTGATTCGACACCTCGTAGCGCGGCAGGCAGGCCGCAGCCAGGGTGTCGGAAGTAATGTCGAACAGCTCCGCGAGCACCCGTTCTGCCGGCAGCCGCAGTCGACCCGTCGCTGCCAGCGCGTGAAACGGCGTGCCCCGCTCGATCGTCAGCTGGTAACAGGAAAGGTGCTCGCCGGCCAGGGCGATCGCATCGCCCAGCTCCGCTCGCCAGGACGACGTATCGTGGCCGGGGCGGCCGTAAATGAGATCAAACGAGAACCGCGGAAAGGTCGCCCCGGCCGTCTCCACGGCACGCCGGGCCTCGGCTGCCGTATGGCCCCGGCCCAACTGCCGCAGCGCGTCATCGTCCAGTGACTGCACGCCGACCGAGACACGGTTCACGCCGGCATCGCGGAACGCCTCGAACCGCCGTACCTCGACGGAGTTCGGATTGGCCTCGAGCGTGATCTCGGCAGCGTCCGCCAAGGGCCAGGCGGCCGACGCGGCCGCCAGCACCCCATGCGTGACCTCCGGGGGCATCAGTGAGGGAGTACCGCCGCCGAAGAACACGCTCACCAGCGTTCCGGGTCCGCTCAGGCGGCGACTGTGCCGGATCTCCGCCTCGTATGCCCGCAGCCAGCGGTCGCCATCCACCCGGTGCCGCGGTACATGCGCATTGAAATCGCAATAGGGGCAGCGCGACCGGCAATACGGCCAGTGCACGTAGAGCGCGATGGGCCGCGCTAGGTCCGAAAGCACGCCGCGACCAGCTTCCGAAACGCGTCTGCCCGGTGACTGCGCCCGGACTTTTCGGCCGGATCCATTTCCCCGAAGGTGCGGTCGTCGCCGGCGGGGATAAAAATCGGGTCGTAACCGAAGCCGAGTCCACCGCGCGGCGGGAAGACCAGCCTTCCCTCGACGATTCCCTCGACCGTCCGGGTCACCCCGTCCGGCCAGGCGAGGGCGAGGGCGCAATGGAACGCCGCCCGACGGTCAGGGGTCCCCCGGAGGCGCTCGTCCAGCAGCGCCATGGCCTCGGAAAACCCGCCAGCCTCCTCGGCCCACCGCGCCGAATGGATGCCCGGGGCGCCATCCAGCGCCGCCACCGCGAGACCGCTGTCATCGGCGAGCGCAGGCAGGCCTGCGGCCGTCGCGGCGGCCTCGGCCTTGATGATCGCGTTCGCCGCAAACGTCGTGCCCGTCTCATCGGGCAGCACACTGGTGAACTCGCCGAGCTGGCGCACGTCCACATCGAACGGAGCGAGCAGGTCGGCGATCTCGACCGCCTTGCCGGGATTTCCCGTCGCCACGACGAGGTCCCCGCCTGACCACTGGCGGGGCGCTGCCGGCTTCACGTTCCAAGTGCAGCGTGTTGCGCCGCGAACAGCTCTTCCGCGCCCCGGCGCGCGAACCCCAGCATCGTCTGGAACGCCTCCATGCTGAACGGCGCGCCCTCGGCGGTTCCCTGAACCTCGACGATGCCGCCATCGGCGGAGAACACGAAGTTCGCATCCGCGTCGGCGTGCTGGTCTTCGGCGTAATCGAGATCCAGCACGACCTGGTCCTTCCAGATGCCCGCGCTGACGGCGGCGACCTGGCCGGTCAGCGGCGGCGCCCCGTCCTCCAGGCGATCCCCGAGAACGGCGATCGCCTGGCGCAACGCCACCCAGCCCCCGGTCACGGCAGCCGTCCGGGTGCCGCCGTCGGCTTGCACGACATCGCAGTCGACGCGGATCTGCCGTGGCCCGAGGGCGGTGAGGTCGACGACGGCGCGAAGACTCCTGCCGATCAAGCGCTGAATTTCCTGCGTCCGGCCAGTCTGCCTGCCCCGCGCCGCCTCGCGGTCGGTGCGCGTCAGCGTGGAACGCGGGAGCATGCCGTACTCGGCAGTCACCCAGCCCCGATTCTGGCCCCGCAGCCAAGGCGGCACGCGCTCCTCCACCGACGCGGTGCACAGGACGTGCGTATCCCCGAATTTCGCCAGGCAGGAACCTTCCGCGTACTTGGACACACCGGGCTCCAGCACGATCGGACGCAAGGCGTCGGCAGCGCGGCCTGAGGGACGGGAAACCGGACAAGTGGACAAGGGCACCTCGCAGAACGCGCTCGTGGCCGACCGGATCGCAATCGTACTCGAATCCGGGCCGGATTCTGCCGGGTCTGTCATTCTCGGCGGCGAACGCGCGCGGCGAAGAACCCGTCCACGCCTCCGGCGTCGGCCAGATGGCAGGGCAGCGTCCGCAGGTACCCGTCGCCCGTCACGAACGTGTCCGGGAGGCCTTCGGTCGCGGCATCGACCGCCACCAGCTCGGCCGCCTGATTGCGGCCGAGGAGGCCCTGCACACGGTTTTCACCCTCCTCGCGTTCCAGCGAGCAGACGGTATAGACCACCAGCCCGCCCGGACGAACCAGCTGGAGGGCGCGGTCGAGCAACCTGTCCTGCAACGGGTTGAGGGCCCGGAAGTCGCCGGCCGTGCGTTGCCAGAGAATGTCGGGCCGGCGGCGGATCGTGCCGGTGGCCGTACACGGGGCGTCGACGAGCACGGCGTCGAAACTACGTCCGCTCTCCCAGCTGGTCGCGTCCGCAACCACCGCTTCGGCCGCCAGCCGGGTGCGCGCAAGGTTGGCGGCCAGCCGCCGCATCCTCGATTCGGAGACGTCCACCGCGGTCACCCGGGCCCCACGCGCGGCCATCTGCAGGGTCTTGCCGCCCGGCGCGGCACACAGATCGGCAACGTCCCGCCCGTCGATGTCCCCCAGCAGGCGGACGGGAAGCTGCGCCGCCGCATCCTGCACCCACCACGCGCCCTCACGGAACCCGGCCAGCGCGGCGACATCGCCGGACGCCTTCACGCGGATGCCGCCGTCCAGCACCACGGTTCCATCGAGCTTCGCCGCCCAGGCTTCCGGGTCCGTCTTCGGGCACACATCGAGGACAGGTTCCCGCAGGTGCGCGTCGGCGATTCGGGCGGTCGTAGCCGGCCCGTAGGCGCGCAGCCATGACTGCCACAGCCAGTCCGGAGTGTTCAGACGCCCGGCGTCCTGGCCCTGGCAGATCGTCGCGCCACGGTCGGCGATGCCACGCAGGACCGCGTTGACGAGGCCGCGCCACGACCGGCCCGGCCCGCGGATCAGCAGCTCCATCGAGGTGGATACCGCCGCGTAGGCAGGAACCCGAAGAAACAGCAACTGGGCGGCCCCGATCAGGAGGAGCAGCCACGCGTGCCGGGCGGCCGGCGGAAGCGGACGTTCCAGAAATTCTGCGATGGTGGCGTCGATCTGGCCGCGGCGCCGCAACGCGGTCGTGATCAGCGCGCGGGCGAACGCCCGGTCCCGGTCGTCGAGGCCGGGCAGCAGGGTGGACGCCGCGAGCGCCTCCTGCAGCGCCACGTTCCGAAACAGCACTGACGACAGGACTGCAGCGGCGGCCTGCCGAGCCCGCAGCAACTGCTTCGGATCCCCGGATGGTCCGGACCTTTGACCGTGGCGGCGCCCGTCCGGCCTGCCGGCGCGGGACCCGGGTGTTCGTGCCGGTCGACGGGGGAACTTTGCCGCCGTCTCGCGTCCCGGTCGGCCCGGCGGGCCTTGCCGTGTTCGATCGCCGGGCGCCCGGCGCGGGCGGTCAGCAGCAGTCTGCCGACCGCCATCGTCCCGCCGCCGGTCGCGCTCGGGGCGACGGCGATCCTTGTCGCCGCCCGTGCGTGCGGTCCGCGCGGGTGGATTGGCGGCCGCATCCCCGCCAGTCTGCCGGTGCCTGCCACCCGCATGCCCGGCATCCTGCCGGCGGGCGGGCGGGCGGGCTCCGGGCGCATCGGCTCGCTGCTTGTTCCCCCAGTCGCGCCGGGACGGCCCGGCGTCACCGGCGCGGCGTGCAGGACCGGTCCGTCGCCCGCCCGGGCCGCCGGCGTCGCGCTTGGGCCGGGACCGAGCCACGTCGGGCTGCTTGCCTTGGGAGGCTCGGGACGGACCCCTGGCCCGCCGCACCGCCCGATCGCCTGTGCTTGACCTGTCCCGACCGGGCGCCCCCTCGGAGTGCCGTCCGCGATCGCCGCGGGACCCGGCTGCAGCGCTCCCGGAGTCACGAGGTCCAAACCCACGTTGCGGCTTGCGGTCGCCGTTCCGAGGTTTGTGAGCGGACGTTGGCCGCGCCATCTTGGGCGCACGCTTAGCCTGTGCCTTGCGTCCCGCCTGATCCCTTGATCGGCCGTCGCGGCGCCGGCCGGCAGCTTCTGCGTCCGAGGGGGGACGCGGTACATGCTTTGGCATGGCAGAGCCCTTAACCGCGTCTCACCTTAGGGTAGCATGCGCCGTCGGGTCGATCGGCGGCGGGCTCGCCGATGGCACCGATACCCCCCGCAGCGGCGGCCGATCGGAGCGCCCGCAACGATGAATCTCGGCCTGGTACGACTGATCACGCTGGCGTGCACCGCGTACCTGCTCTCGCAGTTCTATCGCTCATCGGTGGGCGTGCTGGCGCCGGACCTGATGAGCCGGCTGTCGCTCACGCCGGAGGAACTCGGCCGCCTGGGAGGGATTTTCTTTCTCGCGTTCGCATGCGCGCAGTTGCCGCTCGGCGTGCTGCTCGACCGATACGGACCCCGCAAGACAACCTCCCTCGTGCTGGTGGGAGCGGCGCTGGGGGCATTCCTGTTCGCCACCTTCACGGAATTCTCCGGCCTGTTGGCCGGGCGCGCCCTGATGGGAGCCGGCTGCTCGGTCGGACTGATGGGATCACTGGTCCTGTTCTCCCGATGGGTGCCGTCGCGCCGGTTCGCGACCATGGCCGGGCTGGTCCTCGGGGTCGGCGGTTTCGGCGGCATCCTCGCCACCACGCCGCTTGCAGCCGCCTCCGCCTGGGTGGGCTGGCAGGGCGTCTTCATCGGCATGGGCGCCATCACGCTCGTGGTGGCAATGGTCTTCTGGCTGACCGTCCGTGACACGCCGGACGGCACGCCATTTCAGAAAACTCGAATCGGCGGCCGGGAGGACAACGTGCTGCGGGGGTTTCTGGAGATCCTCACCACGCGCGATCTGTGGTTCATGTTGCCGATTTCGTTCGTCGGATACGGTGGCCTGCTGGCGATCCTCGGACTCTGGGGGGCGCCCTACCTGAAGGACGTACAGGGCCTGGGCGACATCGACCGGGGGAACGTGCTGCTCGCCACCGCCGCCGCCTGGAACGTCGGCTGCATCCTGTTTGGCCGCGCGGACCGGCTGTTCGACACCCGAAAATGGACGGCGGTCGCGGGTTGTTGCGGACTCGCGATGGTGATCTCGGTCATTGCCGTGGTCCCCCCGGTACCGCTGTGGATCAATCTCGTGCTGTTCGGAGTGCTGGGGCTGGTCGGCGCATTCAGCGTCCTCCTGCTCGCCCACTACCGCGCCCTGTTCCCGGTCAGGCTGGTCGGCCGGGCGCTCACCTTCACGAATTTCTTCAATTTCGGCGGCGTCTTCGTCCTGCAGTGGACGACCGGCCTCGTGCTGTCCAGCCGGGGCGGCACCGCGTCGGGCGCACCGCCGGAGGCCTATACCACGGCCTTCCTGATGATCGCCGTCGTCCTGGCGCTGGCGACGTTCGCCTACCTGTTCGCACGCGACTATCGGCCCAGCTCGGAGATTCCCGGATGATCAGCGAACGCCGGGCAATTCGCCTACAGTAGCCCGCGTCATGAACCCGCCCCCTGCCAACGCCCTAGTGACCGGCCAGCGCATTCTGGTCAGTGCCGCGGCTGCCGGCATCGGCCGCGTCATCGCCGAGACGCTGCACCGGCATGGTGCACGGGTGCACGCCTGCGACGTCGACGAGGCGGCCTGTGCGGCGTTCCGTGCCGCCAATCCGGACATTTCGATGGCGCGCTGCGATGTCGCCGACGCCGACCAGGCGCTCGAGTGGGTGGAAGACGGCATCGCCCGCCTGGGTGGACTTGACGGACTGGTAAACAACGCGGGCATCGGCGGCCCGACCGGGCGGATCGAGGACCTGGACCCTGCCGATTGGAAACGCACGATCGACGTGGACCTGAACGGGATGTTCTACGTCACCCGGGGCGCCGTGCCCGCGCTGCGTGAGTCCCGAGACGGATCCGTGGTCAATCTCTCCTCGCTCGCGGGCAAGTTCGGGTTTGCGGGCCGGACCCCGTACGCCGCCGCAAAGTGGGCTGTTGTCGGGTTCACCAAGTCGTTGGCGCGCGAACTGGGCGACGTCGGCGTTCGTGTCAATGCCATCCAGCCCGGCAACGTCGAGGGGCCGCGCATCGATCGGGTGATCGCCGCCAAGGCCGAACTCCGCGGCGAGTCCCCGGAGGCCCTGCGGGAGCGAGTCTGCGAGACGATCTCGCTCGGCCGGTTTGTCACGGCGCAGGACATCGCGGACACGGCACTGTTCCTGATGTCCCCGCTGGCCCGCAATGTCTCCGGACAAATCATCGCCGTTGACGGCGACACGCAGATGCTGCTCTGAGTCATGCAGGAACGACCCGTGATCGCAGTCGTCGGCAGCGGCCTGGTGGGGCGCGGCTGGGCGGTCGTGTTTGCCAGGGCCGGCTGCTCGGTCAGGCTGTGGGATACCCAGCCCGACCAGGCTGACACAGCCGTGCGCGGAATCGCGGGCGAGCTGGACGGACTGGCGGAACTCGGACTGGCCGGCGAGGACCCGCCGTCCGAAGTGCTCGGCCGGATTGTGGTCGGGTCGACCCTGGAGGCGGCGCTGGACGGGGCGGCCCACGTGCAGGAATGCACGCCCGAGGTCCTTGCAACGAAGCAGGCCGTCTTTGCCCAGCTCGACGCGGCGGCAGATCGAGACACCGTGCTCGCAAGCTCGACGTCGGGCATCCGGGCCTCGCTGTTCTCGGAGTCGCTGACGGGGCGGAGCCGTTGTCTTGTCGCACATCCCCTGAATCCCCCGCATCTCATCCCGCTGGTCGAACTCGTGCCCGCGCCGTGGACCGATCCTGGCGTCGTCGAGCGGACCCGCGTGCTGATGGAGGCTGTCGGGCAGGCGACGGTCACCCTGAAGAAGGAAGTGCCCGGGTTCGTCGTGAACCGCTTGCAGGGGGCCTTGCTGCACGAGGCATTTCGGCTGGTCCAGGACGGGGTCGCCGATGTGGCCGACGTGGACGCGGCGGTGGAGTCGGGGTTGGGCCTGCGATGGTCGTTCATGGGGCCCTTTGAAACGATCGACCTCAATGCGCCTGGCGGGATCGCCGACTACGTCGACCGCTACGGCCAGCTGTACCTCGACCTCGCGCGCGACGGCGGTCCACCGCGGCCCTGGGAGGCCGAGCTTGCCCGAAGCCTGGAAACCGACCGGCGCAAACACCTGCCGGCCGACCGGCTTGACGAGCGCGCACAATGGCGTGATCGGCGACTGGCGTTGCTCGTGGCCCACAAGCTGCGGCATGCGCCGGATCACGACACCTGAACGGAGACCACCAACATGGCCACGTCCGCTCCCCCGCCCCCCGAACCCGCACCGCCGGGACGCCCCCGGCGCAAGGTCATCGTGACCTGCGCGGTGACCGGCGCCATCCATACGCCGTCAATGTCGCCGCATCTCCCGGTGACGCCGGACGAGATCGCGACGCAGGCCATCGATGCGGCGGCGGCCGGCGCTTCGATCATCCACCTCCACGCCCGCCAGGCAGACGACGGGCGTCCGACCCAGGATCCGGAGGTGTTCCGCCAGTTTCTCCCGAGGATCAAGCAGAGCTGCAACGCCGTCGTGAACATCACGACCGGCGGCGCGCCGCGAATGCCGGTAGCGGAACGCATGCGGCCGGCGGTCGAATTCGCGCCGGAAGTCGCGTCCTTGAACATGGGCTCGATGAACTTCGGCCTGTTTCCGATGCTGAAGCGCTACGATTCCTTCGAGCACGCCTGGGAGCGCGAGGCCCTCGAATCAAGCCGCAGCAACGTGTTCCAGAACAGCTTCGAGGACATCGAGAACATTCTCCGCGCCTGCAGCGGGAACGGGACGCGCTTTGAGTTTGAATGCTACGACACGAGCCACCTGTACAACCTGTCGTACTTCCTGGACGAAGGGCTCGTGCAGCCGCCGCTGTTCATCCAGACCGTGTTCGGGATCTTCGGCGGCATCGGGACCCACCCTGAAGACATCGCCCACATGAAGCGGACGGCCGACCGGTTGTTCGGGGACGTTTGGCGCTGGTCCGTGCTGGGTGCCGGCGCCCAGCAGATGCGGGTGGCGGCCTTTGCCGCCGCGCAGGGCGGGAACGTTCGGGTCGGACTGGAAGACTCGTTGTGGGACGGCCCGGGTCAGCTGGCCGAAAGCAACGCCGCCCAGGTCACCCGCGTGCGCAAGATCCTGGAGGGCCTGTCGCTTGACACTGCCACGCCGGACGAAGCGCGTTCCATGCTGTCGCTCAAAGGCGGCGACACCGTCCGATTCTGATTCGATCCACCCCGTGGCCTGAGGAGACCTGCCCATGAAATGCCGCGCCGCCGTCCTGCACAACATGGGGGAGCCGCGTCCGTACGCGGAGACCAAACCGGTCAAGATCGAGGAGATCGAACTTCTCGACCCGGGCCCCGGCGAGGTCCTGGTCCGGATGGCCTCGGCAGGGCTGTGCCACTCCGATCTGTCGATCGTGAACGGATCCAGGCCGCGCGAGATGCCGATAGTGCTTGGCCACGAGGGATCGGGCGTCATCGAGGCGGTTGGGCCCGGCGTGGATGAGCTCCGCGTGGGCGATCACGTAGTGTACGTGTTCGTCCCGAGCTGTGGCCATTGCGTACCGTGCGCCGAGGGGCGCCCCGCGCTGTGCGAACCCGGGGCCAAGGCCGCGGCGGCCGGGACGCTGCTGTCAGGGGGACGGCGGATCAAGCTCAACGGGGAACCCGTCAACCACCAGGTCGGCGTGTCGTGCTTCGCGGAGTACGCGGTGTCCAGTACCCGCTCGCTGGTCCGCGTCGACCCCGAGATTCCCCTTGACCAGGCTGCGCTGTTTGGATGCGCCGTGATTACCGGCATGGGCGCGGTCGTCAATACCGCGAAGGTGCGCCCCGGCGCCGTCGTGGCCGTGATCGGTCTCGGCGGGACCGGCCTCGCGGCCGTACTCGGCGCTCGCGCCGCGGGCGCGAGCCGGATCATCGGTCTTGACCTGCTCGACAGCAAGCTCGAATCGGGCCGCCAGATCGGTGTCGACGACGCCGTGAACGCCGGTGATCCTGACGTCATCGAGACCGTGCGCGAAATGACGGCGGGCGGCGTCGAGTTCGCCTTCGAGTGCGTGGGCTCGTCCAAGGCGATGGAACTCGCCTACGCGATCACCCGGCGCGGCGGCACCACGACCACCAGCGGCCTGCCGCCGCCGGACGCGAAGATCGCCGTGCCGCACGTGCAACTCGTCGCTGAGGAGCGGACCGTCAAGGGAAGCTACCTCGGGTCCTGCGTGCCGCGGCGCGACATCCCTGCCTACATCGACCTCTTTCGGGCGGGCCGACTGCCGATCGACCGGCTGGTCAGCGACCACCTTCCGCTCGACAAGATCAATGAGGGCTTCGATCGCCTTGACGATGGCGATACGATTCGGCAAATGATCGCGTTCTGATCAGGACACCGGAGCCGTCATGCGGAGTTCCCACAACGCCGAACGGGTAGCCCGGGTGGATCTGGCCGCCGCGTATCGGCTGGCTGACCACTACGGGCTGTCGGAGGGCATTGACAACCACCTGACCCTGGCCGTGCCCGACGAGGAAGACCGCTACCTGCTGATCCCGTACGGCATGCACTGGTCTGAGGTCACCGCCAGTTCGTTGCTGGTCGTCGACGGGGACGGGAACGTCGTCGACGGGGACGGCATCGCCGAGCCCACCGCATTTCTGATTCATGGGGCCGTGCACCGCGCGCGGCAGGACGCCGCCTGCGTGATGCACACGCACATGCGCGCAGCGCTCGCGCTCTGCATGATCGATGACGGCGGGTTGCACATGGCCGACCAGAATGCCTGCCGGTTCTTCGGCCGCACCGCGACCATGACGGACTTTGACGGGGTGGTGCTGGACGAGGTCAAGGCCGCCCCGATCGTCGACGCGATCGGTGACAGCAACGTGCTCTTCATGGCGAACCACGGCGTCCTCGTGACCGGCCGGACGGTCGCGCGCGCCTGGGAGGACCTGTACTTCCTGGAGCGGGCATGCGCCGCGCAAGTCGCGGCGATGTCAACCGGGAGGCCGCTCAAGCGGGTGCCGGATTCGGATGCTGCTGCGATCGCCGCGGACGTGGCGCGCGAGGCCGAATCGGGCCTCTGCACGGCGGACACGTTCTTCAGCGCGTCGAAACGCCTGCTGGATCGTTGCAACCCGGGATATGACGCCTGACCCACCGCACCCTGCGGACATCCGTCGCCGTCAGTAGATTTCATCCTCGAAGCCGCGCACCGTGGCCCCGGCCGATTCCGGGCCGGTGCCGCGCGCGAACGCCTCGAAGATCACCCGTTGCGAATCCGGCACCGGCCGCCGGCCGGTCTCCGCGTCGATTCGCACCATGTCGACGCCGTCCGGAATCCGGAACGGCGATGCCGACCCTTCGGCCAGCGCCCGTTCCATGAAGGCTCCGAAGATGGGCGCCGCCACGCGGCCGCCGCTTTCTCCGCGACCGAGGTTCCTGGGCTGGTCGTAGCCGACAAATACGCAGACGACAAGGTTCGGCGAGAACCCCACGAACCACGCATCGAGGAAGTCGTTCGTGGTCCCGGTCTTGCCCGCCAGCGGCATGCCAAGGTTCGCCAGGCGGCGCGCGGTCCCGACCTCGACCACTCCCTTCAGCATCCACGTCACCTGAAACGTGTTGACCGGGTCAGCCACGGGGATGCCGAGCGGCGGCAAGTCCGGCGGCAACTCCGATTCGAATCCGCACGCCGGACAGCGCCGCAGGTCGCGGCGATGGATCGTGCGCCCGTGCCGGTCCTGCACGCGTTCGACGAACGCCGGCTCGATCCGCCGGCCGCCGTTCAGCAGCGTCGCGTACGCTGACGCAAGCGCCAGCGGCGTGGTCTCGGTCGTGCCCAGCGCCGTGGCGAGAAACGGCTGCGGCAACCCCAGACCGAAGCGTTCGGCGACCTCGGCCACACGTTCCACCCCCAAGGTGTTGGCCAGCCGTATGGTCATGACATTCCGGGATCGCTCCAAGCCGTCCCGGAGCGTACGCGGGCCATAGAACCGACCGGCCACATAGTTCTGTGGGCGCCATTCCTCCAGGTGCGGTCCCTGATCGATCACCAGCGGTGCGTCGAGGACGAGGCTTCCAGGCGTCAGACCGTCTTCCAGGGCCGCCAGATAGACGAAGGGCTTGAAGGCCGAACCGGGTTGACGCTTGGCCTGCGTGGCCCGATTGAACCCGAACTCCCCCTCACCGTACCCACCGACGAGCGCCAGCACCCGCCCGTTCCGGGGATCGAGCGCCACGAGGGCACCTTCAACCTCCGGGAGTTGCCGCAGCGCCGGCTGCCGCTCCCCGGCGCTGCCCAGCATCTCCACCAGCATCACGTCGCCCGGTTCCAGGAGCTCGGCGGGATTCCCGTCTTCGCCGCCTTCCAGCGCCCAGGCCATGTCGGTCCGCGTCAGGTCCATGACGGCACCGCCCGCCAGCCCGACACGGGCCCCCTGGCCGTCGATTTCCAGCACCACGGCGGGTTCCAGGTGGGGCGGAATTCGTACCGGCCAAGCGCCCGGATCGGACAGTTGCCCGGCCCAGTCCGTTCCTGCCGGATCGTCGATGGTCCAAACCGGCCCCCGGTAGCCGTGCCGTCGGTCGTATGCCTCCAGCCCATCCCGAAGCACATCGGCCGCAATCTGCTGCAGCGTGGGCTCAAGCGTGGTCGTCACCGTCAGACCGCCCTGGTAGAGCACTTCCTCGCCCATCGAGTCCGCGATCCATCGCCGAACTTCCTCGGCAAAATGCGGGGCTGCGACCAGTGCATCCCGGCCCTCCCGCGCCACCGAGGTGAGTGGTTCCGCCTGGGCAGACGATGCGGCCTCGGCGGTAACGAAACCCTCCTCGGTCATCCGCCGCAGCACATAGGCGCGCCGCTCGAGCGCCGCTTCGCGCCGTAGTTCCGGATGGTAGTTGTTGGGGCCTTTCGGCAGCGCCGCCAGGTAAGCCATTTCGGCCAGGGACAGCTCGTCCAGGGATTTGTCGAAGTAGTTGCGCGCCGCGGCGGCCACCCCGTACGAGCGGAGCCCGAGGTAGATCTCGTTGAGATAGAGCTCCAGGATGCGCTCCTTGCTGAGCACGCGTTCCATGCGGAGCGCAAGCAGGGCTTCCTTCACCTTCCGTTCAATCGAGACCGTTCGCGTCAGCAGGAACGTCTTTGCCACCTGCTGGGTGATCGTCGAGGCGCCGATCAGGCGGCGGCCGTCTGCGATGCGGCGAGCGTTCTGGACGACGGCTCGCGCAATGCCGACGTAGTCCAGCCCTGAATGCGTCCAGAAGTTCCTGTCTTCCGCCGCGATGAAGGCATTCGCCACCTGCTCCGGGATGGAACGGATCGGCACGAATTGCCGATCCTGCTCCGCGTAGCGGCCGAGTGGCTGACCGTCGGCAGCGTAGGTGCGCGACGTTTCCGCCGGCTCGTAATCCATGAGCTGTCGGTACTCGGGCAGACCCTGCCCGAATTGGCTGAGCACGACGATCACCGCGACGATGCCGACGGCCACCCCCAGCAGGCCGGCCATTCCGAAGCCCACCGCAAGCCTGCGCATCCACCTTCGCCAGCGGCTCGGCGGGGCCTCGTGCCCGGGCTTTAGTCCGGAGGTGCGCCGGAACAACGCTGCGTCGTTGGGATCAACCGATAGTGGCACGCGCAGCTCCCAGCCCGTCGAACACTCCCTCCACCTCGGCCCCGCGCTCAACCCACTGAATGGCGGTCACGCTGCCCAACAAGACAAACTCGCCCGCCCGCAACGTGCCGCCACAGGCCGTTGCGTGGGAAGCTAGCCAGGCCAGTGCGTTGAGCGGATGCCCCAGGATGTCGCTTCCACGTCCCTTAGAGCACGTCTCCCCGTTGATGCGCACCTCCCCTGCGAGAGCGGCCAGGTCAAGCTCCGCGGTCAACCTTCTCGCCGTGCCCAGCACCGCGGCAGCGTCAAAGAAATCGTCGGCGATCAGGGTCGGTGTATCCAATTCGGCCCGGTCCACGTAGCGATCGTCCACGATCTCGATCGCCGGCATGATCTCGTCGACCACGTCGACCATGTCTTCGCCTCGGAAGGGCCCGTCAGCGGCATGAAGAGAGGTGCGGAGCCGCACGGCAATCTCGACCTCGACACCAGGTCGGATGAAATCGGCGTGGCGGAAACGACCGGTCCCATGATGGACATTGGCGGCCATGACCCCGCCGCCCGCGGGATGACCGATCCCCAGGTAGCGCTGCATCTGGGTGTTGGTGCATCCGATCTTCCAACCCGCGCGCTGGCCGAATCCCGCAGCCGTGAGCTCCTGGTGCAGCGCATGCTGGACGGCATAGGCGGTCGTCTCGTCCCGCGGCCGGAGGCGCTCGGGGAGGGCGGCGAGGGGGTGACGCTCCAGGCGGTGGCGCGCGATCCACGCGGCGGCCTCACGTACCGGGTCAGCGGCGGGGGCAGAAGTCGTCATGGACTAGTCATGGAGCGGATTGCCGCTGAGGTCAATCCTTGGCGCCATCATCGACTCCCGGCTTCTGACGGATGGTCGCCAACATGAGCACCAGGAGCGCAAACAGCGCCCCGAACAGCGGTACGTCACCCATCCTTGCGTGCAGTGGCGGCTTCTCGGGCACCGGCAGGGGGTGGTCGATCACACCACGCTGACCCAGTGCCAGCCGGGCAAGTACACGGCCGCGCGCGTCGATCACGGCGGATATGCCGGTGTTCGCGGCCCGGACGACCGGCAGGCCCTCCTCGACGGCTCGGAGGCGGGCCTGGGCAAAGTGCTGATAGGGCCCCGAGGTGCGCCCGAACCATGCATCGTTGGTCACGTTCAGCAGCCAAGCCGGCCGCTCCGGCTCTCCCGTCGACGTGGGAAAGATGATCTCGTAGCAGATCGCGGGTGCCACCGGCGGGAAACCCGGAATGGATACACGGGCGCGCACATCGGCACCCTGCATTCCGCGTCCCGTCACCGGTCGCAGAACGTCGGGCAGCCATGCTGCAAGCGGGAGAAACTCTCCGAACGGCACGAGATGCACCTTGTCATAAAACGCTTCTACCTGGCCGTCCGGAGCCAGGAAGAACAGGCTGTTGAACACAGCGCCATCGGCCGGACGGATCCTGAAGCCCCCGGTAGCGAGCCGGACGTCACCGGGGATCGCCTGCTGGACGTCGCGAACATTCCGCCGAATGTCCTCCCGCCCCGTCGGATCGAATGGCACGACGGCCTCCGGCCAGATCACCAGCTTTGGGGGCGGGTCCGCAGGCGGCGTCCGCGAGGTGACGACGTACTGCCGCAGGTTGTCGTCGAACCGGGACGCGTCGAGCCGGGCAGCCTGCGGAACGTTGCCCTGGACGATCCGAACCACGGGACCTTCGCCCAGATCGAGGGTCCGGACATTGTCCCGCAGGAAGCCAAGAAAGAGCACGGCCGCCAACGGGGCGGGCAGTAACAGCCCCAACCGTAACCGGCGGCTGGCCAAGGCGGCAGGCGCCAGCGCCGCGAACACGGTCACGGCCCCGAGACCGTGCGTGCCGATCCACGCCGCCGGCTGCAGGGTCTCGACGGAAAAGGCCCAGACCTGGCCCGTGAGATTCCACGGGAAACCGGTCAACAGCCAGCTTCGAAGCCCTTCGGTGAGCACCCACGCCGCGCCAAGGGCGACCAGTCGACGGGGCAGCGAGTCGAACGCCCGGGCCACCAATGCCGCCGACGCCGGAAACGCCGCGAGCCCGGCTGACAATCCCGCGACGGCGATGCCGCCGGCGATCCAACCGAACTGCCCTGTGTAGACGAAAGAGGCGCCGATCCAGTAGAGCCCTGCCGCGAACTGACCGAAGCCGAAAGCCCAGCCAGTCCAGAAAGCCCGGCGAAGCCCGCCGGTGCTGATCAGCCAGGCCAGGATCGGAAACGACACCCATAGCACCGGTACGGCGTGAACCGGCGCGAACGCCGCCGCAGAAGCCGCGCCCGCCAGCACTGCCGAAGCCGCGCGGAGCACGCGGCTTTCCGAAATTCGACGCGGAATCGAGCGGCCGCTCCAGGACATCTCAGGACTCTTGACGACGGGGCGCGAGACGCACGGAGAAGATCATGGGGCAGCGGTCAATCACGGACCGTGCTGCACCGCCACACGGTACCATGGTTGCCGGCACGGCCGAATCCTCCGACCAAGGGGCGCGAGGCTCAGGATCCAGGATTAGCTCGGTGCCCGGAAGACGGCGGCGCGCAGTTCGGAGCCGGGCCGAGGCCCGCGCTGCATACGCGGCGTCGGCCATCTCCCCGTGGTGCATTCATCCAAACGTGCGCGGCGCGCCGATGACCCTCCCTGAGTTTGTTGCGTCAGCACCGCTTCGTTGGCACACTCGCCGTCTCCGACTTCCAGCGCCGGTAGCCAAGTACCGCCGAGGCGAAACAGGTTGGTGCCAACGCGGTACTGTCCTGCACGCGTCGGAGAACACGCGGGGCCCCTTCGTCTAGCGGTCCAGGACGCCGCCCTCTCACGGCGGAAACAGGGGTTCGATTCCCCTAGGGGTCACCAGGCCGCCTCGCACCCGCCGGGCGACGTTCCAGAACGTCCCGTACAGCGTCGAGCCCCATTCACAATTGTGGTCGTACTTCGCGTCGTGACAGCGGCGCGGAGCGTTTGTTCGTCTTCCGTAGTGGTTCCCGAATGTCGCTCTGCAGGATCGACAACCTGTCGCACATGCCGCGACCATTTGCATCCTTCGGCGCAGTTAGATCATCAAGGACGATCAAGTCGGCGAGTATTTCGAAGCAGGCACACCGGCCCCAGGGCAGAGCATCTGGGAGACCCTCGTTCTCACCGGTCCGAATCCACACGAGCAGGTCACGGCATCCCGGTGCCGTCGGGCGTGTCGTGTTCAGAAGCGACTGGTTCCGCACGACTGAAGACATCAGGGATGCTTGCCGGGAGGCGCTAACGCATACTGTGAATCCCGAGTATCGACTTTCCTTGCCACACGGGAACGAACCTGATGAATTTCCAGCGAGGGCTCGTCGTCGCCATGGCGGGGGTGGTCCTGACTCTCGGCGCGTGTCGGGGCGGGGAGGTTGCCGATGAGGCCGGGCCCCTGCCACCGGTCGAGATCCCCACGCTCACGCCCGAGTCCCAGCCGTTTCGGACGAGGACGTCCTTCGCCAACGGCGTGCTCAGTATCGACGTGCCGACCCCAAACGGGCAGCCCCGCACCCTCGATACCGTCCAAGATCTTGAATTCACGTGGGCACGATTTCTTTCCCGACCTGTCCAACCCAATCATTCCAGTCGTGAATGGCTGCTGGTGGACAATCATTACGACGGTCGGGTGTTGCTCTATGCCGTTGTTTCCTGGAATGCCACCGATTCGACCGACTACCTAGCGGCGGGATGGTGGCTGCTCTACCCGCCGGATGTCCCCGCTTGGGCGATCGAGTCTGCCACTCGCGGGGTCTTTCTCGATGGCCCGGAACTTGATCCGGCCAACCCGCCTGACCTCCCTGTCACGGGGACCGCTACCTACGTCGGCGGGATGGGTGGTCTGTACACGTACAATTACGGACGGGCGTGGGGTGAGCTGGCCGAGTCCACCGAGGTCACGGAATTTGCGGGCCCGGTCTCGTTGACGGCCGACTTTGACCAGAACCGCATCACCGGGTGTCTCGGGTGTCCGGGGCCGATCGAAACCGCACCCGGTCGCCATCTTGCTCCGGCCGTGCCGTGGGGGGCGGACGACCCCGCGGCGTTGCCTGCCGGCTACGATGTGCACTTTGCGGCCTCGATTGGCGCCAATGGGGCTTTCGAGGACATCGCCGTTACCGTTGATCATCCCGACCGCACCATCGTGGACAGCGCCGGGACTTGGCGAGGACAGTTCTCGAACGTACCAGATGTGGATGGCGCTCCCCGGCGTGTGGTCGGCTCGACCGATGTGCTGTTCGCTGAACACGATGGTTCGCATGGGCGCTTTACCGGCATCTTCGATGCGCTGACACCAGCAACGACCACGCCGCCCGAACGCTAAGTGGGCGGCGTTTCCGATCGCAGTCGCTTCATCCGCCAGCTAGGCCAGCTGGCTTCGCTGACAGCCGGCCTAGCCGGAAGGCTTCTGGAAACGGCGCTGGTGAATCCGGACCGGCGCGACGCCGCTTCCGGCCGGACGAATCGTTCTGGCTGCCGGACCCGGAATCCAGCGGTGCTTCAGAATCCGCGTGTCTTGAAATAGTGATCCACGTAGTCCGCGATGGCGGTCATCAACTGGCGTCGGTACTTGGGGCTGGCAAGGAGCTTCGCATCCTTCGCGTTGGAGACGAAGCCCATTTCGATCAGCACCGACGGAATATGAAATCCGCGCAGCACGGCAAAGTTTGCCTGCCGGTGCGGCCGCTGGAGGAGCCTAATTCCGCGCTCTCCGAGTGATGCGACCAGCGACTCGGCGAACTGCGCCGAAAGATTGCGAGCTCCGGTACGGGTCAGATCCATCATCGCACTTTGGACCTGCCGGTCGTACGTTTGCAGGTTGGCCACGTCCAGCACCGCATCGACTGCATCCGCATCCCTGGCCAGCGTTTCGGCCAGTCGGTCCGACGCCTTGTCGGACAGCGTGTACGCACTGAGGCCGCGGGGCCCGGGTCGGTTGACCGCATCGGCGTGCAACGACACAAACAGGTCACCCTCCGCTTGGACAGAGATCTCGACTCGCTTGCGGAGCGGAATGTACACGTCGGTTTCACGGGTCAGGACGACCTTGTATTTCCGCTTCCGGAGGATCTCCCGCAACATCTTGGCGGCCGCAAGCGTCAGGTCCTTTTCCCGTAGCGACCCCCGCAGCGCACCCGGGTCCTTGCCACCGTGTCCTGCGTCGACGATGACGGTGAACGGCGTGTTGCGCGCGCGGGGTTCTGCCAGCCCCCCTTTCAGATCAAGGACAATCCGGTCCGGCCGACCACCATCCGGCGGGAGTGTAAAGTGCCTGTACAGGAGAAAGGCGCCCGCAGTATCGAATACCAGGCGTGTGACCTGAGCCTCGCGGCGGCCGACTCGAATGCGCTGTACGGCGCCGGCGGCCGCAACCCGGCCCAGTTCCCCGAGGCCGGCCGACACGTCAATCACGAGGCGATCCGGCTCCTGGAGCACGAAGGTCTCGTATGGAGCGGGCGCCGACAACTCGACGACCACCCGCGTGACGGCCTCAGCGTCCGTGCGCCCGCCCTCCGGCGCCCCGATCCGAACGTTGTCCACCGCTGCGCCTGCCGCCGTGCCCGCGTGCGCCAGCGCGATGAGGATCCCGAACCCAAGAGTGGCCGCACACGCACGCAACTGCGCCCGACCGACGTACTGCTGCGCCCTTGACTCCCGACCGGTGGTCAGCAAACGATCACGCAGAATCATATGAGAACATGTGTTGTTGCATGGCTGGTATGTTCCGACGCAAGGGCCCCGTCTCCATATCAAGCTTGCGAAAATCCGCGAAACCTGCGATACTCCAAGTGAATAGTAGACAGTGCCAAGAGCGCGCGACTACGTGTCGCCCGGTGCTGCTCCGAAAGAATTTACTTAAGGGCGGCCAACGCAACGCCGGTCGCCGGCCTTCAATGTCCTAACCCGTGCCAAGTCATATCGCAAACACGGCGCGCTGCCCTGCCGGACCGAACGTGAGCGGCGGGGGCATCACGGACATCGGCAAATCGCTCAACGAGTACCGGCCAGGTCTGACTGGACCGGGTTCACGACATTTCACGGCTGCTGCCGCTGCTCGCAATGCAGGGGCTTACGCGCCGATCTGGAGTTTTCATGCCAAAACGAATGCTAATCGACGCGGCGCGCCCCGAAGAGACGCGTGTCGTCGTTGCTGATGGGGCCCAACTAGAAGATTACGATGTAGCACTCGCCTCACGCCCGCAGATCAGGGGCAACATCTACCTTGCCAAGGTGGTTCGCGTTGAGGCGTCGCTGCAAGCGGCTTTTGTCGACTATGGACACGAGAAGCACGGTTTTCTGAGCTTCACGGAAATCCACCCCGATTATTTCCAGATTCCCGTCGCCGACCGCGAGGCCATCGTTGCTCGCGACAGCGAGCTCGCGCGCCAGGAAGCTGAAGCCGAAGAATTGGATGACGACGGCCCGGAGGACATCGATGCCGCCGACGCGGGAGAGGACCTGTCCGCGGACTCCGGCGAGGAAGACGAAGATCAAGTTGCCGAAGGGGACAACCGAAGCGTGCGGCCGCGGCGCCGCTTGAGCCGGCGACGGTCGGAAAAGCAGCGTCGGGCAGAACTGTACCGGAACTACCGGATCCAGGAGGTCATTCGCAACGGACAGCTGATCCTGGTCCAGGCCACCAAGGAACAGCGCGGCAGCAAGGGCGCCGTGTTCTCCAGCTACATCTCGCTGCCCGGCCGGTACACGGTGCTCATGCCCAACACCGCCCACGGCGGCGGCGTCAGCCGCAAGATCGGGAGCCCCGACGACCGCAAGCGTCTTCGAAAGGTCGTGAAGGACCTGGAGGTGGCGGAGGGCATGTCGGTGATACTCCGCACCGTCGCCAAGGGTCGCACCCGCGCGGAGATCCGCCGTGACTTCGATTACGTCGTCTCGCTCTGGTCCGACATCCGGGAAAAGACCCTCAACTCCGTCGGCGCGTCTCTAGTTCACCACGAAAACGACCTGGTCAAGCGTGCGGTGCGCGACATGTATCAGTCCGACGTGTCCGAGGTCATGGTCGCTGGTGAGGAAGCGTACAGACGGGCCAAGGACATCACCAAGGTTCTGTCGCCGTCGAAGGCACGTCACGTCAAGCTGTACCGCGGCGACCTCCCGTTCTACCACTCCTACGGTATTGAGCGTCCGCTGGCCAGCGTCCATCGGCCGGAGGTCCGGCTGCCATCCGGGGGCTCGATGGTCATCGCCCAGACGGAGGCACTCGTTACCGTCGACATCAACTCGGGACGCGCGATCCGCGAGCGGCACATCGAAGAAACAGCACTCAAGACCAATCTTGAGGCGGTGGACGAACTGGCGCGGCAGTTCCGGCTCCGGGATCTCGCCGGGCTCATCGTCATCGACTTCATCAGCATGGAGCGACGGCGCAACAACGAGCAGGTAGAGCAGCGCCTAAAGGAGGTCCTGAAGCATGATCGCGCCCGCACCCATGTCGGTCGCATGTCGGAGTTTGGCCTAATCGAAATGTCGCGCCAGCGGCTCCGGGCCAGCATCCACGACACCCAGCACGAGCCCTGCGCCAACTGCCACGGCCACGGCTGGATCTACCGGCCCGAGGCGCACGCGCTGATGGTGATTCGCGCGCTGGAATGCGAGGTCGCGAATCATCGAGGCTGCCGGTTCCGCGTGTCGGTTCCCCCCGCCTGCGCACAATACCTGTCCGAAACCATGTGGCGGTCGGTGCACCAACTCGAGACGCAGTTTGAGGTCCGGATCGAAATCCAGGCAACGGCCGAACCGCTGGTCGACAATTACCTGCTTGAGGTCGTCCGTGCTGACGGTGCCAGCGTGTCGCTCAATCCGACGCAGGCGAACGAGCTCGACTCCGGAACCATCAAACAGGGGGAGCGGAGCCGCCGCGGTGCGCGAAGCCGGGCTTCAGCCCGGGATGAGGACAGCGCAGACGAGCGTCCGGCACGGTCCAGACGGGCCCGTTCTACTCGTGCAGACGACAGCAGCCAGGGTGAGGAAGAAGAGCGGCGCCTTCGGAGCCGCAACGGCAGGGCGTCGGCCCGACGCGACAGCGACGACGAGAAACGCAGTGCCCGCAATGGACGCCGGCGCCCGGCCGACCGCGCCGATTTCGACGATGACACCGAGGAAGGTTTCTCCGAACAACGGCGCACGACGCCCGTTGCTCGCGACGAGTACGGTGAGGACGGCGACGAGGAACGTCGCCCCAGGGCGCGACGCACCCGAGCGGGTTCTCCCAACGGGTACGACGACGCGGAAGGGCGGCGTCGGTCCCGAGGCCGCCGCGGCCGGGCCGTTGAACGTGACCCGGTCGACGACGCTGCCGATGACGATCGAACCCGCCGTGAACGCTGGTCCCGGCCGGTCGATGATGACGACTACGACGTGCAAGAGGAACGCCGCAGTTCCGATCGGGGGGCTCGATACGCGGATCGTGACGCGGACGAAGATGACGACCTGATCAGGGAGACCCGTTCCCGTCGGCGGAGGTCCCGCACGCAAATGCGCCAGGACGGTGATCACGATGCGGCCGACGCGCCCCGCGCGCGAGGCAGACGCTCACGAACGCCGACCGACAACGAGTACGACGATGAGTTCCCTGAAGAACCGCGCCCTCGGCGGCGGCGCGCTCAAGCCACACCACGCAGTGAGTCAGCAGATCTGTTCGAAGAAGGGTCCCGCACCGGCCGGAGACGGGAGAGGCCGCAAACAGCAGATGATCGCGCTGACCAGGCTGCGGATGAACCGAGGGGGCGGAGGCGCCGGGCGCGGTCGGCCGGGCGCGATGAGACGCGCAGCGAGAAGACAGAGGAGAGGCGGCCGCGACGCTCGCCATCCCGGTCGGACACTGTCGAGGACGGCCACGATGCTGCGGAGGACTTTGTCGAGTCGATGCCGAACGGCAGCAGGCTGGCGGACTCCGGTGACCGATCCGAGGAACCGGAAGTCTTTGCCGATGCCGCCGACGTAGATGGCTACGAGGTCGGGGACGCGGATTCTCCGTTCGAGGAGCAGCCAGAAACGCCGCTCTCCGGTCGGAGCGACCGATCGAGCCGACGCACGCGACGAGGATCGCGCGGAGGCAGCCGGCGTCGGAGCTCGCGCGTCAAGCGACGAGAGACCCAGGCTCCTGAAGGGCGCGACGACCTGGACGCCGACATGAGCGATGCCTCGGTCAGCGCTGCGAATTCGCCCGACTTCGAACAGTCCGCCGACTTCGGAGCGGCGTCGCCAGACCTGGACCCGTTCGGGGCTGCCGCTGACGTCTCGGAACGGGATCCTTCAGCCCAGGTGTCCACCTTCGCCACGGCCCCGGCTCATCCGTTCGGAGGCGCCGACGAGCCGATTGTTACGGACGTCCCGTCGGAACCCTCCCCGGCGGCCGATGATCCCTTCGGAGCGCCGGCCCAGCTCCGTGTTGACCCTGGTCCGGTGGCCGACGACGCGGCGGCCGAGCCCGAGGACCCGTTCGCCGGCCAGGAACCGTCATCACGAACGGACCCGACGGCGCTGGCTGACAGCGAGCTGAACGGCAGTTCAGAAGTGCGACCCGAGGCAGAGGCGACGCCGCGAGCCGGGCGATGGTGGACGACGTTTCGGGGGCGCTCCTGATTATCCGCCCCCAGTTTGGCGGGCAGTCCAACTGCTGAGCCTGTCCATGGCCGACTGGATGGTTTCGGGGGCGCCTGAGTAACTCAAGCGGACAAATCGGTGCCCCCGGTCACGGTCGAAATCGACTCCGGGGGCGACCGCGATCCCCTGGTCGCGCAACAGTTGGCGCGCGAACTTGAACGAGTCATCCGTAAAGTCGGAAACGTCCACGTACAGGTAGAACGCGCCGTCAGCGGCAGCGACCCTGTCGAAGCCGGATCGCGACAGTCCATCAAGCAGACTGTCTCGGTTGGTGCGATATCGCTCGACATGCGAGTCGAGTTCCGCATAGCAATTGAACACTTCACAGGCTCCCACTTGAGCCACCGTGGGTGCACACAGGAAAAAGTTCATGGCGAGCCGCTCGGCGGCAGCGATGAGTTCCGCAGGCCCTACCACCCAGCCGAGGCGCCACCCCGTCATTGCGAAATACTTCGAGAAACTGTTCACGACGACGGATTGGTCATCAATACCCAGCACCGTGGGGCATGCACGTTCGTACGTAATGCCGTGGTAGATCTCGTCTGCGACGAGTCGAATGTTCCGTTCCCGACAGAAGGCGACCAGCCTTCGTAGTTCCGTCTCGGGCATCACCGATCCGGTCGGATTGGCCGGGCTGGCCAAGACGACGCCTTGCAGGCCGTCGGCCACGGGCCGCAGGAGATCGACAACGGGCTGGTAGGCACTTTCATGAAGCCCTGGGATCGACACCACATCGATTCCCAGTGCCGTCAGAATGCTTCGGTAGGCCGGGTAGCCGGGAGAGGCAAGGGCCACACGGTCACCAGGATTGAAGAGCGCGAGGAACACGAGAATGAACGCGCCCGAGGCACCGGTCGTGACAATGACGCGTCCCGTCTCGACTTCCACGCCGTAGAAGTCACGGTAGTGCGAAGCGATGGCGCGACGTAATTCCGGCAGCCCGAGCGCCTCGGTGTACCCGGTGCGGCCGGCCTCGATTGCCGCCGTGGCAGCGTCGCGCACCTTGGCCGGGGCGCGGGCATCCGGCTCTCCCACTTCAAGGTGCAGAATGTCCTGACCGAGGGCAGCCAGGCGGTTTGCCTCGGCGAGCACTCCCATGGCATGAAACTGCGGTACTTGTGACCTGGCTGACAATTTGCCGAGCACCATTGGACTCCCGCTACCTCGACTGACGTCTCTCGCTCGGGTGGCGTCGTTGGATCGGTGTTGTGCACCCGCTCTCGTTCACCCTGCATCGTTCGGCGACGCGTATCAAGCTCGTGATCGGCGCTGCAGCACAAACGGCTTCGATTTGCGCGAGACTGGCGCCTTTAGGAGGGGCGCCGGCTTCCCGAACACGGCAGCCCGCATCCAGGACAGGTCCGCCGATACAGCGGCGCATCGTCGACGGTTACCCGTGTATACTCCCCCGCCTTTGACTGCCGGATCGGCTCGCACCGGATCGAACTCAGGACGACATCACATGTCACGACGCTGTGAACTTACTGGCAAGGGCGTGCTTACCGGCAATAACGTCAGCCACGCCCACAACAAGACACGCCGCCGATTTCTCCCGAATCTGCAGCGCGTGTCGCTGCACAGTGATCTGCTTAACCAGACCGTCCGGTTTCGTGTAGCGGCCTCGACTCTCCGGACCGTGGACCGGAAGGGTGGTCTCGACCTGTTCCTCCTGGATGCCGATCCGCAGTGTCTTTCGTCGCGAGCCCGGGCGCTTCGCACGCGCCTCGAGAAACGCCAGGCAAGCGTCTAGACGTTCCTAGATCGCCAGCGGCCCAGGTCGACCGGGACGCATCTCTTCGGAAAACAGTTCGGCAAGCTGCCCGGTGATCGCGCCGCCCAGCTGCGCGACGTCAAATATCGTGATTGCCCGCCGATAGTAGCGGGTCACGTCATGCCCGATTCCGACTGCCACCAGTTCCACCGGTGACGTCCGCTGGATCATGTCGATCACTTCGCGGAGGTGACGGTCGAGATAATGACCATGGTTGGCTGACAGGGTGCTGTCATCCACCGGTGCTCCGTCCGAAATTACCGTGAGGATTCGCCGCTGTTCGGTGCGCGCAAGCAACCGCTGATGCGCCCACAGCAATGCTTCGCCGTCGATATTCTCCTTTAGCAGACCTTCCCGAAGCATCAGACCGAGGTTCCGCCGCGCCCGGCGCCAGGGCGTATCAGCGGCCTTGTAGACGATGTGCCGAAGGTCGTTGAGTCGGCCCGGCCCCGCGGGCCGGCCGGCCTCCAGCCAGGCGGCTCTCGCTTGCCCGCCTTTCCAGGCCCGGGTCGTAAACCCGAGAATTTCCACCTTGACGCCGCATCTCTCGAGGGTGCGCGCGAGGATGTCCGCACTGATCGCGGCAACCGTGATCGGCCGGCCCCGCATCGAGCCCGAATTGTCCAGCAGCAGCGTCACAACGGTGTCGCGAAAACGTGTTTCCGCCTCGCGCTTGAACGACAGCGGCGTGGCGGGGTCGACTACCGCGCGGGCCAGCCTGGCGCAGTCGAGGAGGCCCTCCTCCAGGTCGAACTCCCACCAGCGCACCTGCTGGGCCAGCAGCAGACGCTGCAACCGGTGGGCAAGCCGCGCGATGAGACTCTCGAACTGCACGAGGTGCCGGTCCAGGGCTTCACGCAACCTGGCCAGCTCATCCGGGGCACACAATTCTTCCGCCGGAATGACCTCGTCGTGCTTCCGCGTGAAGATGGCGTACGGGACCTGATCGGAACCGTCGGCAGAGAGATTGTGCCAGGCGGGTGGCGCACTGCTTTCCTCCTCCTCCTCGCCCTCGCCGTCCAGCCCGGACGTGCTGTCGCCGCCATCTTCCTCCGGAAGGTCGTCGTCCAGGGCGCCGGTCCCGGGCATTCCGTCCGTCTCGCCGTCGTCCTCGTCTTCCGCATCCATGTTGCCTTGGGACTGCTCGTCGTCCGTCGCGCTCTCCTCGTCTTCGCCCTGCTCGTCTTCCTGACGGGTCAGGGTGTGCAGGTCGAGATCGTCCAACAGCTCCCGAAGATGGTTCGCAAAAGCCGCCTGGTCATCGATCACGTCAGCCAGCGTGTCGAGTGACCTGCCGCTTGCAAAGCGGAACGTGCCTTCCCACCGCTGCACGAGGGCGGCGGCATCCGCTGGAACCGGGCGGCCCGTCAGCCGCTCCCGCACCATGAGCCGCAGCGCACTGGCAAGCGCGTCGTTCCCGTCTTCTCCTGCAGTGATGGCGGCGGACCGACGCGCCTCGTCGGCCAGAGCCGCGTCGAGATTGTCAGCCACGCCCCGCATGGCATTGGCGCCCAGCGCCTCGTACCGCGCTCGCTCGGCGGCGTCGAGCAGTGCCTGTCCAAGCGGATTCGGGGACCCAAGCTCCTGGTGGAGGGCTGCGTCATGGTGCCGCAGCTTGAGGGCGGCCGTATCGGCGATCCCTCGTATCGACGCGGCATCGACGGCGTCGCGGGTCGGCACGGGAATGGAGACCGCAGGCGCCTCCGCGGACACGTTGCCGAACCTCACCTCCACATCCGCCTGGCCGGCAAGCGCCCGGACCGTCCCGGCGGTCGCCCGCTTGAAATCGTCCAGTCGACCGCGGGCCCCGGCTGCCGTCATCCCTTCGGCATCCCGCTGACCCAGCTTTCCGGCAGGTCGCGCCCGAAACAGCGCTGAAAATATTCCGCCACCACCGAACGTTCGACCTCGTCGCACTTGTTCAGGAATGTCAGGCGGAAGGCAAGAGCGTTGGCCTCCTCCCGGTCGCCGCCGCCGGCCTCAAAGATGAGCGCGTTCTCAGCCCACGTGATCACAGTCCGCGGTGACATGACCGTCGAGATGTCACCGGCCGCCAGCCCCCGGCGGGTCAGATTGGCGACGGCAACCATCGCCTTCACGGTCTCCGAGTGCCCAGGCTCTGCGAAGGCAGGCACCTTGGCGTGGACGATCTCCACTTCTGCGTCCTCTGCCAGATAGTTCAGCGTCGCCACCACGTTCCAGCGGTCCATTTGTCCCTGATTGATCTGCTGGGTTCCGTGGTAGAGGCCGCTTGCGTCACCCAGGCCGATGGTGTTGGCCGTCGCAAACAGACGGAACCCAGGATGCGGGCGCAAGACGCGGTTTTGGTCGAGGAGCGTGAGTCGGCCGTCGACTTCCAGCACCCGCTGGATCACGAACATGACGTCGGGTCGACCGGCGTCGTACTCATCGAATACCAGCGCCGTCGGAGACTGCAGCGCCCATGGCAGCATGCCTTCCCGGAACTCGGTGATCTGGTGGCCGTCACGGACCACGATGGCGTCCCGGCCGACGAGATCGATCCTGCTGATGTGGCTGTCGAGGTTGATCCGGACGCAGCGCCAGTTCAGGCGGGCGGCCACTTGCTCGATATGAGTCGACTTGCCCGTGCCGTGATAGCCCTGGATCAGCACCCGGCGGTTATCGCGAAAACCTGCAAGGATGGCGAGAGTCGTCTCGGGATCAAACCGGTACGAGTCGTCGATCTCCGGAACATGCTCATCCGGCTGCGAGTACGCGGGGACCTTGAGGTCGGTATCGATTCCAAAGACGTCTCGAACCGAGACGACGGAATCGGGTACAGGGGTTCGAACGGCTTCGGGGCCAGCTGGAATATTCGACATGTGCGCGTGTTCGACTTTGAGGAAAGCGCGGCCCGCTCAGGCCTTGCCGTGGTAACGGGTAAGAACGGCATACGCCGCATTAATTCCGACCAGCCGGTCCGACGCCCTTGCGTCGCCGCCGTTGGCGTCCGGATGGTGCGACTTCACGAGCGACTTATAGCGCGTCTTGATGGTCTCCAGCGACGCTTCCTCGCCAAGACCGAGCACGCGGAGCGCGCGCGTCACGCGCGCGTCAGGCCGCGCGCGGCGGGGGGCGCGTTGACCCTCCCGTGGCTGGCTGCGCTCGCGAAACAGACCGAACCAGTCCGTCAGCCGTGGCTCAGACCTCCGCACATGCTCTCTGAGCGGCCAGGTCGGACGCTGCCAGCCAATGTCGTCACGAACCTCTCGGCCGATCTCCACCTCATCGCAGCCTTCGAAATAGTTCCAGCGTCGGTTGTACTCGCGGACATGGGCCAGACAAAACCAGCGCCAATTGCGAAGCGCCTGACGCGACCGCGGCGCCGGGTACTGTCCGAGGTCGGTGCATCCGGGGTGTTCGCACACGCGCGGAGGCACGCGGGCATCGTCGCCCAGGCATTCGGGCGCTCCGCGAGGAGGATTGCGGCGAGAGCGACGAGCAGTCATGGCCGCATCATGGTGGCACAGATCGATTCAGGCAAAGGGTTGCCGTCGGAGCGGTCCGTGCCGGCACCGGAGCGCTTGCGGTGATCAGATCCATGCGTCAGGGTGTCGGCTCGGCCGTCACCTGAAGAGGAGCGCCCAGGGTGAACCGAGCGGAACGAATGCTGGCAGCGTTGCAGGCCCGTCTTGGCTCGGCAAGTATCGAGATCGAAGACGAATCCCGCCTGCATGCCGGACACGCCGGCGCCCCGCAGGGCGGGGAAAGCCACTACCGGGTAAAGATCGAGAGTACCGCGTTTCGCGGCCTGAGCCGCATCGAGCGGCACCAGCTGGTGCACGAGATCCTGAAGGAGGAGCTGGCTAGAGGCGTACATGCGCTGGCGCTCGAGCTGTCAGTGCCCGCCCCGGATCCCGGCGCCGCGACGAACCCTTAGGACCGGCTGTCCGCTGCGCCGCTCTCGGTCGCGGCGGGGCGGTAGTGCGCGGGGTAGAGGTCGCGCACCACCGGACTGCTTTCCGCGTAGGCGTGGCAAGTGTTCAGGAGCATGGGCCGGTCGCCCGCCTGCAGGTCTTCCACCGGCTGCCCTTTTTCGCGGATCCGCGCCGGATAAATCGTCTGGAAGGCGGCCGTGGCAAGCGGAAACAGCATCTCCACCAGATGGGTGCAGCCCGCAGTGCCGCCCAGCCGCTCGCGCACCGCCCGCCGCCAACCCCGAGCGATCGGGATTCCTTTCAGGCGCTGCAGGTTGGGAATGACCGCCGGGCACATCGGGTACGGCGATTTCTCCACTGCCACGTGCACCTCTTTGACGATGAAGTCGTCGTCGACGGTCAATCTGATCCACATGTCGTGAATCGGGTCGCCGGCCGGGACATCGCCGCGCCAGCGGGTCGTGAATCCGTAGTCCTTGGTGTCACAAAGGTGCCCCTCGATGTCCCAAAGACCGTCCTCGCGCCGGTAGCCGCGGCAAATCAACTGGCGGCAGTGCAGGGAGGCGCGGGCTTCGGGTTCAGGCAAGGGCATTGCGGCGTTCTCCGATGACGAAACAAGTTCTTGGGCGGCTCGCCTGGCGGCGGGTCAGGGTAGCAACAAGTACGTGAGCATGATGGGCACCAGGACCAGCGACGCAATGGTGGTGATGACCACGACGCTGGCGACCTCCTCGGGGCTGCGCCGGTAATGCTGGGCGAAGAGGGCTGCAAAGACCGGTGTCGGCAGGACCCCCTGGATCAGCACGACCCCCCGGGCAACACCCTCGAGGCCAAGGCCCTCGGTGATCGCGAACGCCAGCCCCAGGCCAATGGCATATTTCATGGCGACGGCGCGCACGATGCGACCGAACCAAACGACCTGGAAGTTGGCGATCGTCGCTCCCAACGTGAACAGCATCAGCGGGATCGCGATGCCGCCGAGGAGCGACGTGGTGGCAAACACCCATTCGGGCACCGCGGCATCGGTCAGTAGCACGGCCAGCCCGGCCGCCACGGCATACGGAAACGGGGTGCGCAGCAGTGCGATGGGATTGGCGTTCCCGGACCAGATCAGGACGCCGAGCGTGAAGTGCAGCGTTGCGGTGACGGTGAAGAAGACGATCCCGAGCTCGAGACCCGCGGCGGCAAACGCGAAGAGACAGATGGAAATCCCGAGATTGCCGCTGTTGGGAAACATCATCGGTGCCAGAAATGTCCGCCGCGACAGGCCCGCGAGCGGCAACGCGACCAGACCGATGATCATCGCCCCCAGGATCATGAAGATGGCTGCCAGCGCCACATCGATTGCCAGCGCGGCCGGCGATCCGAGTGTCGCCAGCGTCGTGAAGATCAGGCACGGTGCCCCGACCCGGCTGACGAGATCCGTGACCTGCCGCGTATCGAAATGGAGCCCGCCCTTGACCCACACGTATCCGAGCCCCGAAATCGCGAATACCGGTGCGAGGATGGGTAGGAGCGCCAGGACGATGGTGCCCAGGGAAGCGATCACAGCAAATCCAGTCCAGTAGCCGCCGCCGGCCGGAATCCCGGACCTCCGGGAAACAGGCAGAAGAGACCCGGTGACGACCCCCAGCCGTCAAGCCCGACCCATGCACCCTAGCGCCAGACGTCAGCAGTACCGCCGCGCTGACATGCAGGCAAGGGACACAGGAACCCCGGGCACGGCGGCCAGACCTCGCCCGTTCCCCGACCGGGGCGACCGGCGGAACACGTAGCGGCCATGGCCGCAGTGGGACGGTGACCGCCCGAGGCGCTCCCCGTTCCCACTCAACTGTCAAGGCCGGCCACGCGTGCCGACGGGAGGGCGGGCCGTCGCCATGGGATTCCCGCAGGGGAAGGGCGCTGCCGGTGTAGAGCGAAGCCGGGGTCGCGGCTGACCGAGGGCGGCTGCCCCTATTGCAACTGCTCGTTCGGGCGGAGGCGCAGCCGAACGAGTCGTGCTCCGTCCTTTCGCAGGACCTGCACCGCAAATCCGGGCACCTGCACCTCGGCTCCCTCTTCCGGAAGTTCCTCGGCTTCATCGATCACGAGACCGGCGATCGTCGGTGCTCCGTCCGTGGGAAGCTGCCAGTCGTAGCGCCGGTTCAGGTCGCGCACCGACGTGTCGCCCGGCACGATCACACTCTGGTCCGTCTCCGGCTGCGGGAGCGTCCGTACCGGATCGAATTCATCCGGAATGTCGCCGACGATGTCCTCGAGTATGTCTTTCAGGGTTACCAGGCCTTCCAACGCCCCGTACTCGTCGACCACCAGGGCCATGGGGGTTTGCCGGGCACGAAACGAATCCAGCTGGTGAGCGAGCGTGGTGACGTCCGGCACGTACCACGGCTCATCCAGCACTTCGCGGATCTCGATGGATTTCGCTCCTCCCGTCTCCTGAATCCGCATGAAGAGCTTGCGTGCGTGCAGGATGCCGATGATGTTCTCCCGTTCATCCTCCCAGACCGGGTAACGGGTGTACGGGTTCCTGAGGACCTCGGACGCGAGGACGTCTGTCGGCTGCGAAGCGTCCAGCGTCAGCATCCGGACCCGCGGCACCATCACGCTTCGCACCGTCACGTGGTCGAGATCGAGCACGCTCCGCAGCATGTTGCGGTCGCGACGACGAACCCCCGCCGTTGCAGCCAGTTCAATCGCGCCGCGGAGTTCCTCCCGTGCCGTCCGGCCAGCCGATGCGGCGCGGCCCAGCCGACCGCCGAGCCGGAACACGGCCCCGACCACCATCGTCAACGGCGTCAGCAGCGTTACCAGCGGCGCCACCGGAATCGCCACCCATGGGGCGATGCGGTCAGCGTGGCGGATCGCGACGGTCTTCGGAAGGATTTCCGCGAATACCAGGACCAGCAACGTCATCACGACGGTCGCATACAGCACGCCGGCTCCGCCAAACCGCTCGATCAGGGCCCGGGTGGCCAAGGCGGACGCCAGAATATTGACCAGGTTGTTGCCGAGCAGGATCGCGCTGATCATCTGCTCGCGGCGGTCGAGCAGGTGCTGCACCCTGAGCGCCCGTCGGTCACCGCGCGCGGCGTGGAGGTGGATCCAGGGACGCGATGCCGCCGTCAGGGCGGTTTCGGACCCGGAAAAGAACGCGGAAAGCAGCAGCAGGCCGCCGATGGCGGCAAGGTCTAGCGAAAGCGGGTTCAAGCGTTGGTCCTGAAGGTGGAAGCGGCGGTGCCGATCAATTCTCTGACTCCGCATGCAGAAAGGCGGCAATGTCGTCACGGCTGCAATCCGGCGCCACAAATGCGTCGCCGATCGCCCTGGCCAGGATCAGCGGCATCTTGTCATCGCTTCGGATCTTCTTGTCCGACTGCATCTGCTGGACCGCCGCGTCGGCCGACCAGGGCCGGCCGAGCGCTTGCCGCGGAGACGTGGGCAATCCCACCTCTGCCAGGTGTCGCGCAATCCGGTCAGCCGTTCCGGCGGCGGCGTGTCCGCGCCGCTCCGAATACCGGAAGGCAAGGACGCAGCCGACCGCCACCGCCTCGCCGTGGCGCAGCGTTCCATCCATCCCGGCTTCAGCCTCGAGCGCGTGCCCGAACGTGTGGCCCAGGTTGAGCAGGGCACGTCCGCTGTGCTCGCGCTCGTCGTCCGCGACCACCTGCGCCTTGATCCGGCAGCAGCGCTCGACCGCGGTCGTGCGCAGGTCTTCGTCGCCGGCCAGCAGCGCCTCGCCGTGGCGTTCCAGCCAGCCAAACAGCTCGGCGTCGCCGAGCAGGCCGTACTTCACCACTTCCCCGTAGCCCGCGCGAAGCTCACGGCCGGGCAGCGTCCGGAGGGTCGCGATATCGGCGAGCACGAGGCGGGGCTGATGGAACACCCCCAGCAGGTTCTTCCCCGCCCGGGTGTTGATCGCCGTCTTACCGCCCACCGAACTGTCCACCTGGGCCAGCAGAGTGGTCGGAGCCTGCACCAACGCCACCCCGCGAAGTACCGTACCCGCCGCAAACCCGGCCAGGTCGCCGACGCACCCGCCACCCACTGCGTAGACGCTGCAGTCGCGCCGGATTTCAGCCGCCAGCATTCGCTCGACCAGATGTTCGAACGAGGCGTAGGTCTTTGCCGGCTCACCGGACGGGACCTCGAGAACAGCACGTACCGGCACGTCGGCGTCCCGGAGGGACCCGACCACCACTGCAGCATGGTGTTCGGCCACCTCGGGCTCGGTCACGATCAGGGCGGGTCCGAGGTCCAGTTCGCGGTGGAGCCGCCCGGCCGCGCCCAGCACGCCCGGCCCCACGGCAACCTCGTAGGCCCGATCACCCAGCGGGACGGAGACCTGAAGGTGCGGCGTGTTCATGCGGTAACCGCGGCGATGGCCGCGAGTGTCCGGCGGACCGTCACGGCATGCGCAACGTCTTCCGAATCGACCACAACATCCGCCTTTGCGTAGACCGGGTATCGCTTTTCCATCAACGTCGTCAGCGCATTGCGGGTGCTGTCGCCGGCCAGCAAAGGCCGGGTGGTCGGCCGACGGAGCCGCCCGACCAGGACGTCGAGTTCGGCGCGCAGCCATACCGAAAGCCCGGCCTGCTTGATATGGGCCCGGTTCGCCGGGCGCAGGAACGCGCCGCCGCCGGTGGCGATGACCGCTGGAGCGCCTCCAAGCAGACGTTTGAGGACCGCTTCCTCCATTTGCCGAAAGGCACCCTCGCCATCACGCGCAAAGATGTCTGAGATTGTTTGCCCGGCTTCCGCCTCCACCACCGTGTCACTGTCGGCGAACGGCCGACCGAGTGTGTCGGCCAGTCGCCGACCAATGGCGGATTTTCCGGCCCCCATCAACCCCACGAGCACCAAGTGTCGACGACCGAGCATCTGCGATGCGGCACGGGCGTCCGAAGCATCGCCCAACGCGTGTGCGCTCCCAGTCTCCACCGGTGACGCTCCCCATAACGATCCGGCAGGCCTGCGTGCGTCCGCCCTGCTGTGTCGCAACAGACGGGGAGTTTACCATGCCGCGACGCGCAGCCGCCCCGGCATCAATTCGCCCGTCAAGTTCCGTACGCGGGAGAGGGAGTCGACGCCGGTCTTTCGTTGCCGGCGGATTGCCTCTGGCTCGCATCATCTGTTCTATATTGTTGCCTCAGAGCCAGGCTAGGACCAATTCGAGCGATGTTTGCCCGTCAAGAACAGACTCGATTGGAGGCGCGGCGCAGAACGCAGATTCTGACTGCGCTGTTCCTTCTGGCAATCGCCGCGGTTCTGGGTACCGGAGTGTATGTGCTCCTCTCCGTGGACATCACTCCTGAACCTGCACTCGTGGAAGAGCAAATCCCGAATGATCGCTTCTTTTGAGCGTACTTCGCGCTTCCTGATTCGTTCCGCCGCCTGTACCGCCTGCCTTGCGCTCCTGCTGCCAGTCGTCGCGGCGGCACAGGCGACGGACCCTGAATCCACGTTGCCTGCCGAGAGCCCGATGGACGGGCCTGCAGACCAGCCGCCCGACGCGGCCGGCGAGTCGCCGATCCAGCTCGTGCCCGACACGACTCCGGACGCTGCCCTCATCGAGGATGAGCCGGGTGACGGCGATGACGAAGTCCCGCCCGCCTTCCAGGTTCCTCAGCTGAACGAAGGCGTCATGGTCTCGGACCTGCCCAACGCCCGGCCCGGCTGGGTCGGCGTGCTGACCGGGAGTGAAGGCGGCCTCGGGTGGACGATGTGGGAGGGCACCGACGCGGCGCTCGCGGCGCGCCTGCTGGCCGCGGTTCCGGATGCGATCGAATCGCCCGCCATGCGCAGCCTCACTCGCCGGCTGCTCCTGAGTCGCGCCGCGGCGCCGGAGCGGCCGCCGCAGCGCGAAATCGTCCAGCTGGGTCCAGACGGGCAGCCGATTGACACCGACACGGGAGAAGTGCCGCACTTCCTGGAGGAACGGATCCGTCTCCTGGTGCGGCTGGCGGACGGGGAGGGCCTGGCCCTGCTGGCCCAGGCCGTGTCGTCGGACACGGCGGGTCCAGCCCTGGATGAGCGGGTGCTCGAAGGACGAATCCTGGCCGGCGACGCCGAGCAAGCCTGCGCGGAAGTACGACAGCGACTGGCGAATCAGCCGTCCACCCGGCTCCGACTGGCGCTCGCGGTGTGCCAGATCCGAGGGGGTGCACTGGACGCCGCGCAACTCACGCTTCAACTGCTCGAGGAAGTGCTCCCCTCCGACACCATCCTGTCGGCGCTGGCCTATGCGGTACTGGACGACAGCCCACTGCCGGAAGGGGTCGAGGTCTCCGACGACGACTACCTGGCACTTGCGCTGCTCGCGAGCGGCGGTGAAGCCCTGGTCAGGTACCAGAATGCCGCAGGTCTGCCGGTGCTGCGGGCGATCGCCGAAACCGCTTCCGGCGACAGCGTGCGCCGGATCTATGCCGCCGAGCAGGCGGCGCGTGTCGGCGCTCTTCGGGATGGCGCCCTGGCGAAAACATACGCCGCCGTCGAGTTCACGCCGGAGCAGCTCCGTAGCGCCGGAACCCAGGCCGACGCCCTGCATCCCGTGCTCGCCCGCGCCCTCCTGTTCCAGGCGGCGCTGAATGCCACGACCACGATTGACCGGGCCCGCTTCCTCCGGCTGCTCTGGGACCGGGCCGACCCGGATCCCGGCTTCACGGTGATGGCTCAGGTGACCGGGGCGGTCGCCGCTACCGTGAAGCCCCGGCAGGAACTCGCCTGGTTCTCGGTGGCGGCCGCCCGGGCGCTCCTTGCCGGCGACCGCTACGCAGAAGCCGAGGAGTGGGTCCGGATGCTGGCGAGTTCCGCGGACCTCGACTTCATGACGTCGGGCCAGCTCTACTCCCTGTTTCCGGCCCTGGCCCTGGTGGGCAGGCCGATACCCGAGCCGTTCGAGGTGTTCCCGCGCGAGGACGTCCGGGCCACGCTCCCGGTAACCGGATCGCCGGATGACCATGCCAATCAGCTGAGCCGGCTGCTGGTCGTGCTGGAAGCCATGGATGTGCCGGTTCCGCGAGGGTCCTGGGTGACCCTGCTCGGCGACGCCTCGGTGCGAACCACCGCCACGATCCCGAGTGCACCGGCCCGTTACCAGCTGCGGGATGCGGTGGCGAATTCGCGGACGGCGGAGACCGTCCTCTTCGTATTGTCGATCCTCGGCTCCGGCGGTCCAGCCGCCGCCGATCCGCTGACCCTGAACGCCGCCATCCGCAGCCTGCGAGCGATCGGCCTCACCGACGATGCGCGGGCGATCGCGCTGGAGGCCGTCATCTGACCGCCCTCTCGCGGGCACCGGACCGGATTGCGCTCTTTGTCGACATGCTGGCGGCGGAGCGGCAAGCCTCACCCCATACGCAGGATGCCTACGCGCGTGACCTCCGTCGGCTGGAGCATGCGCTCGAGGCGCGTGCGACCGCTCTCGAAGCCGCGTCCGCGGCCGATCTCCGGCATTACCTGGGCCTGCTCGCCGCCCGCGGCTTCGCCCGCCGCACGCAGGCACGCCATCTCTCTTCCATCCGCGAGTTCTACCGCTTCCTGCTGACCGAGGGTCTCCGCGACGACAATCCGGCGGAAACGCTGCAGTTTCCCAAGCGGGCGCGCACGTTGCCCAAAGTGCTGGACGAGGCCGAGGTAGAGCGGCTGTTCGAGACTGCGGCCGCCGACTCGAGTCCGCGCGGACTCCGCCTCCAGGCGGCCCTTGAACTCCTCTACGGCACCGGTCTCCGCGTATCGGAGCTGGTCGGAATTCCGCTCGCCGCGCTGGCACCTGATCTCACGGCCCTCACCGTTGTCGGGAAAGGCAACAAGGAACGGCGACTGCCCCTCGGAGAACCGGCCCGGGACGCGATTCGGGCGTGGCTGGAGGTCCGGGACGCCGGAAGGTCTACCGGAGCGCCCGCCCGCTGGCTGTTTCCCTCCGGTCGCGGTCACCTCACCCGCCAACGCCTGGCCCAGTCGCTGAAGGAGCTTGCGGCCCGCGCCGGTATCGCCCCCTCCCGCATCTCGCCGCACGTGCTCCGGCATGCATTCGCGAGCCACATGCTTGCCCGGGGCGCCGATCTTCGTACCCTGCAGAAACTGCTGGGCCATGAAGACATCTCGACCGTGCAGATCTACACGCACGTCGTCGATGAGTCCGTTCGCCGAGCGCTGGCCGCTCACCCGCTGGCGCGGCAGCACGCGGCTCCGCACTGTGCCGACGGGACGACGGATGCGCGGACAAAAGGATCCCTATGAGCTTCCAGATCGTCGAGCAGGCCACCGCCCGTTTGAACCGCAGCGAATTGTCCGTTCCCGGCAGCCGGCCCGAATTGTTCGAGAAAGCGGCGAGGTCGGCCGCGGACATCGTGGTACTCGACCTCGAGGACGCCGTCGCGCCGGACGACAAGGAGCAGGCCCGCAAGCATGTCGTCTCCGCCCTCAACGATGTCGACTGGGGTGACCGCGCCGTCTCGGTGCGGGTCAACGGACTCGATACCGGTTACATGTATCGGGACGTCATCGACCTGCTCGAGCAGTCCGGGGATCGGCTGGATCTGGTCATGATCCCGAAGGTTGGCAATGCTTCCGATGTCTACGCCGTGGACGTGCTGGTGTCGCAGATCGAGCAAGCGAAGGGCCGGACCAAGCCCGTCGGTTTCGAACTGATCATCGAAACGGCGCAAGGCATGGCCAACGTGGACGAGATTGCCGCGGCGTCACCGCGAAACGAATCGCTGCACTTCGGCGTCGCCGACTACGCAGCATCGACCCGCGCCCGCACGACCAGCATCGGGGGGCCGCACCCGGATTACGGCGTCCTCACCGATTTGCTGGAGGGCGAGGAACGCGCCTACCATTGGGGTGACATGTGGCACTACGCGATATCACGGCTGGTGGTGGCAGCCAGGGCAGCTGGACTTCGCCCGATCGACGGGCCATTTGGCGATTTCTCGGATCCGCACGGCTATCGCGCCCAGGGGAACCGGTCAGGCGTGCTCGGCTGCGAAGGAAAGTGGGCCATCCATCCTTCCCAGGTACCGTTGGCCAACGAATTGTTCAGCCCGTCCGAGCAGGACGTCGCCCAGGGACGGCGAATTCTCGAGGCAATGCACAAGGCGCAACGCGAAGGGGCAGGGGCGGTGGCACTCGACGGCCGAATGATCGACATCGCTTCGATCAAGCAGGCCGAGAACCTGGTCAGGAAGGCGGACCAGATCCGCGGGTCGGCGGGCTGACGGCAACTCCGATGCAGCACTTCCTCGACTTTGAAGGGCCAATCGCCGAACTCGAAGGCAAGATTCGCGAGCTTCGCCATCTGAGCGGCGAAAGCGACCTCAACATCGTGGAGGAAGTGGGACGCCTGCAATCCAAGGCGCAGCTCCTCCTCCAGCAGACCTATGCCAAGCTCACGCCCTGGCAACTGACACAGGTCGCCCGGCATCCGGACCGACCGCACATGCTCGACTACGTCGAGGCGTTGGTCGAAGAGTTTCAGCCGTTGGCCGGCGACCGCTGCTTCGGCGAGGACCCCGCGATGGTCGGTGGTCTCGGACGTTTCCGATCGCGTTCCGTCGTGGTGCTCGGGCACGAGAAGGGACGAGAGACCGCCGAGCGGGTGCGCCGCAACTTCGGCATGGCCAGACCGGAAGGCTATCGCAAGGCCGTGCGCCTGATGCAGCTCGCCGACCGTTTCCAGCTGCCCATCATCAGTTTCGTCGACACTGCCGGCGCGTATCCTGGCGTCGGAGCCGAGCAGCGCGGCCAGGCAGAAGCGATCGCGCAGGCGATCCGGACCTGCCTGTCCGTCGGGGTGCCCATCATCAGCGTCATCGTGGGCGAGGGCGGCTCCGGCGGCGCGGTGGCCATTGCGTCCGCCGACCGGGTCCTGATGCTCGAAAACAGCGTGTACTCGGTGATCTCTCCCGAAGGATGCGCGTCGATCCTCTGGCGCACCAACGACGAGGCCGACGCCGCTGCCGAGGCGCTCCGTCTGACCGCGGCGGACATGAAAACATTCGGCGTGGTCGATACCGTCATCCCCGAGCCCGTGGGCGGAGCACACCGGAAGCCGGATTCCGTTCTCAAGTCAGTGGGGCAACACCTGGAAACGGCCGTGACAGCGCTGGAAGGCAAGGACCCGCGCGCGCTGGTTGCTGCGCGGCGCAAGAAGTACATCGACTTCCGCCGCATTTAGCTGCGTTTGTTCCGGCCTGGGGGCCGTCCCATGCCGGTTGTCCTGTTAATCGTCGCGATCGACATGATGGGGTTCGGGATCATCATCCCGATGCTCCCGTTCTACGCGGAAAGCCACGGCGCCAATCCTCAAGAGATAGCCCTGCTGATGACGACGTTCTCGGCGGCACAGTTGGTGACCTCGCCGCTCTGGGGCGGGCTGTCCGACCGGTGGGGCCGAAAACCAGTACTGCTGACGACGCTTGCCTGCGGAATCGGCGCCTATCTCCTGCTGCTGCATGCCCAGTCCCTTACCGACCTGGCCATCGCGCGCGCCGCCGCGGGCGCGATGGCCGGGAACCTTGCGGTCGCCCAGGCGTACATCGCCGATGTGACGGCCCCCGAGGACCGCACGCGCGGCATGGGGCTGTTTGGCGCCGCCCTGTCGGTTGGGTTTGTGGCCGGGCCCGCCATCGGTGGCCTGCTGGCGGGAATGGATCCCGCGACGGCGGATTTCTCGGCGCCGCTGCTCGCAGCGATCGGCGTTTCCGGCGTGGCGGTGGTGTTGGGCGCCGTGTTCATGCGCGAACCGCCGCGTCGGCAAGCGCCTGAAGCGGGCCGCAACCCGGTTCGCAGGCTCCTGCCCGCCTTTGCCGGCGGGTTCTGCGGCGGCCTCGTGTTCCTCTATTTCGGCGTGACCCTCGTGTTTGCGGGCATGGAGTCGACATTCGCCCTGTGGTCGGGGCGGGTGCTCCACTGGGGGCCGCTCCAGAACGGCTACCTCTTTGCAGGTGCCAGCGTGCTCGGCGTCCTGGTCCAGGGGGTGCTGGTGGGACGGGTGGCCAGCCGGATCGGGAACCCGGCAACTACCGGAACCGGGATCGTGCTGTTGGCGGTCGGCATGGCCGGCATCGCGGCCAGCACCGACCTGATGGCCCTGGTCCCGTCCATTGTCGCACTGGTGTTCGGCTTGGGATTCGCCAATCCAGCGCTGGCTGCGCTGATCGCCGGAACTATCCGGAACAACAGCGCCGGCGCGGCGTTCGGCCTTGCGCAATCGGCGGCCGCGTTCGCCCGGATCGTCGGCCCGGCAGTAGCAGGCGCCGGTTTTCATCATGTCGGCCCGAGCTGGCCCTACATGGCGGGGGCCGTGTTTGCGGTGGTGATGGTGGTCGGGGCGCTGTGGCTGTTCAGCAGGTACGCGCCGGGAGACTGACGTGCGGGGGTTGCCAGCAATCATCAGCGCCTGCGCCAACGCAGACCTCAGGGATTTCGTCCCGTTGCGCATCGATGGAACGCTGGCCGGCCGCATCCACCACCGTCGCGCGCCGTACCTGCTTGAGCGCCTGCCCTGGTTGCAACAAGGTGCCGACGGGCTGCTGTGGAACGGTGACGATCCCGTCATGCGCACGCGGAGGCTGGCCGAAGCGCTGCCCGAACTGGCTGAGGCCGGGCTGGCACGCGCGGCCACCGGAGAACTGTTCGACGTGGTGCGACCGTTCGGCGGAAACCCGCTGGCCCGGTGTGACCGCGCCCTGCTCCCTACGTTCGGATTCCCCGGTTATGGGGTCCACGTGGTCGGTTACGTCGCCGACGCGGACGGACCCTTGATCTGGATCCCCCGGCGCTCCCGCGACCGGGAAATCGCGCCCGGTCAGCTGGACAACACCATCGCCGGCGGCATCGCATCCGGGATGACGGTAATCGAAACGCTCAGGAAGGAAGCGCAGGAAGAGGCGGGCCTGGCGCCTCCTCTGGTGGACGCCGCGCGACCCACCGGAGCACTCGCGTACTGCCATCAGGAGGGCGAGTTCCTCCGGGATGACACGCTGTTCCTGTACGACCTGCCCATGCACCGAGACGTCCGACCGCGCAATCTCGACGGCGAAGTAGAGGACTTTTCGCTGATGCCATGGCAGCAGGTCCTTGAGCTGCTGCGGAACGGCGCTTCCTTCAAGTTCAACTGCGGACCGGTGCTGATCGACTTCCTGTTGCGGCACGGCCTGATGGACCCGGACCGAGAGCCAGGCTACTCGAGCCTCGCTCGGGGGCTCTAGAGTTCCGCGCACTGACGCGACCCGCCGACCGGCCGAACCGGACGGCAGCCCGCCCGTCCCGAACCAGCTGGCGAACGCGCCGCCGGCGTGGCGGAAGACAGGTCGTTCGTTACGCGGCGACGTCCGCTTCTGACAGACCGACCTGAACGATGCGCGGGCGATCAACTCCAGTGACACCGACATACATCATGCGTTCCCCGTCCAGCTCCCGGGGTTGCACGCCCTGTTCGATGTGGTCCGCCTGTCGGGTCAGCAGCATCGCGAACGGCGCCGCCTGACCTGGTGCCGCAGGATCGGCAGGAAACGTGAAGGCGGTGCCCGGCGTGCTGCTGTACTGGGTCTTCCCGGTTTCGTCCGTCACCCAGATTTCCGCCAGTACCGTTCCCGCCACGACGCGAGACAAGGCAGCGTTGATATCGTCGGCGCTGGTGCCGGCGCGCACGGCGGCATCCACGTAGTGCGCCACCAACTGGGCTGCCGCCCGCATGTGACGGGCGGCAGCCCGTTCCGTTTCGGTCAGCTTCGCATCAGCCATGTTCCATTCCTCCCGGGCACCCCGGCCGTGGCACCGCACGCCAACGGTCCAGCCCAACGAGGCACATACATACCCGCCGACGCGCACGCGTGAACCGGTACCCCGGTCACCGTGTGCGGCTGATCCACCCGCATCGAATGACAGGGAGTTCCGGCTGGGTTGGCCGGATGGCACGGGCTCGGCCGGCACATCACCTGTCTCTCGGCTAGCGCAGGTCGCCGATCCTGAGACCGCCCACGGCCTCCAGCAGGCGATAGCTCTCCACGATCCGATCCCGCTCCGCCGTCAGCGCCTCGATCTCCCGCTCGACCAGAATGCGCTGGGCATCCAGCACTTCCCGTAGCGACCGTTTGCCGACATCCGCCTCGTGCCGGATATGCTCCAGCGCGGTTTCCGATGCCATCACCGCCGTCAGAATCGCCGCGCTGCGCTCCCGTGCGGTCTGCAGGTTGTACCAAGCGCTCTCTGTCTTCTGCACGGCCTCCAGCCGCGCCGCTATCCATTCTTCCCGGCGTTGCAGGTAGATCCGCTTGGCCTGGTTCAGGCGGCCCTTGACCGCGCCGGCCTGGTAAATCGGTATCCGAAGGCGGATGCCGGCGCTGACATCTGCCCTGCGTTCCCTGGCCACGGAGTCGGGACTCGTCAGGGGAGCACCCGGCAGGAAGAAGCGTTGGCCCTGATCATGCTTGTTCGTCACCGACATTGATCCCACGAGATCCAACGTCGGTCCGGCCTCGCCCCCGATGGCACGCATCGCGTGCTCCGCCGCATGCAGGGCGTGTTGCGCCACGCGCACGGCCGGTCCCAAGTGCTCCGCTGCCCGGCGGGCGTCGTTGAGCGTCGGCGGCAGCAACATCGGATCCGGCTCGGCGGCGGGCTCGAGCCGACCCGGCGGCGCGCCAACCAGCTTCTCCAGCAGGGATCGCTCAATCGCAAGTTGAGCGCGGGCGGACAGAATTGCGGTAGCGGCAACCGCCCGCTCGGCTTCGGCCTGGGCGACGTCGCTCCGCGTGCGCTCGCCCACCTCAAACAAGACGCGTGCCTCCCGGGCGCGCTCCTCGAATGCGGCCAACGCCTCCTCCCGCAACGCAACCGTATGCTCGGCCAGGAGGGCATCCAGATACGTGACGGCTACGCGCAGCAGTACGTTCTGCTGAACGTCCTGTGCCGCCGCAATGCCCTGACGCGCGGTGCGGCGCGCTTGGCGCAACTTCTCCGTATCGCTGCCGCCACGGTACAAGCTGTGGTTGTACACGAGCCCGAGCGTGAACCGCCCCGTGGTCGAGTACCCCGCATTGTCACCTTCCTGGATGGCAGTCGTATCCAGCCAGTTGTAGGCGGCGTCGGCGCGGGCAAACCCGTGGACCGTGGGAAACCACGCGGAGCGAGCCACCGAGACCGCGGCGTAGTCGGCATTGGCTGCTTCGCGGGCCGCCCGCACGGTGGGATTTGCCGACGCGGCCAGAACGAATGCTTCTTCCAGGGAAAGACCGCGCGCCGATGGAATGGTTGCAGCGATTGCGGTCAGTACGGTCAGGATCGCCTTACGCGCCCGCTGATCTCCTCTCGCCCACAGCCAGTTCAGGATCAGAAACCGCGTCCGGCGCACACTGTTGCCTCTCATCCGCCGGCTGCAAATCGCCCGAGGCATGGTAGCCGACACGGGAAGTGAACTGTTGGCCGGGACCTGCCGCGATGACCACGGGGTACCACGCGCCCATCATCACTTGTGAACTCGACGAACCAGCAGGGTCAGGCCTTCCGCCCCGACCACCTCGATTTCCGTGCCGACCTGGAGTGTCTCACCCGTCTCGGTGCGGACCTGCCAGACGCTGTCGTCGAACGCCACCCGGCCCCGGCCACCGCTAAGCGCGTCCGTGAGCACCGCACGCCGGCCCAGATACTGGGCGGTGCGAACGTTGAGGTCGGGACGGTCGCTGGCCGGGGGCCGCCGCCGCCCGATCAAGTACTCCCATGCAAAGGCCGCGGCGCCCGAAGTCAGGGCCAGGATCAGGACCTGGTAGCGCCAGTCGAGGTCGGGCACGAACGCGACGATGATGCCCACCGCGAAGCTTCCCGCGGCGGGCCACACCAGCACCATCGAAGTGATGAACGCCTCCACCACCAGCAGCGCGAGACCGAACGCCCACCAGTGCCAGAACTCGATGGCCCATAGCCACCCGATCAGGACATCCACCGTGTTCCGTCCCTAGTCGCCCGCCTTCGGCACCGATGCCCGCGCCGGCGCCGCGGTTTCCGTCGAGTCGTCGGCAGCAGCGGCCACGGGTACTGTCTCGGTCGGCATCGACGGCTTGCCTCCGTCCCTGCCGAACACCGACTTCGCGATCTCGGCAATCCCGCCAAGGCTGCCGATCAGGCTGGAAGCCTCGACCGGAAACAGCACGACCCGCTGGTTGGGTGCGGCGGCAAGGTCACCGATCGCGTTCACGTACTTCTGGGCTACGAAGTAGTTAATCGCATTCATGTCACCGGCCGCGATGGCGGCCGACACGGATGCGGTGGCGTGGGCCTCGGCCTGCGCTTCGCGCTCACGCGCCTCCGCGTCGCGGAACGCCGCCTCGCGCCGGCCCTCAGCCTCCAGGATGGCCGCCTGCTTGAGCCCTTCCGCACGCAGGATGGCCGACTGCTTGTCCCCTTCCGCCTGCAGCACCTCCGCGCGCTTGTCGCGCTCGGCCTTCATCTGTCGCCCCATTGCCTCCACCAAGTCCGCCGGAGGCCGGAGATCCTTGATCTCCACACGTGTCACCTTGACTCCCCAGGGGTTGGTGGCCGTGTCGATGACCTGCAGGAGGCGGGCATTGATGTCGTCCCGCTTGGACAGGATGTCGTCGAGCGACATCGCGCCGAGAACGCTTCGGATATTGGTCAACGCGAGGTTGATCATGGCGCCCTTCAGGTTCTGCACCTCGTAGGCGGCGCGGGGAGCGTCCACAACCTGGAAGAAGGCAACGCCATCGGCGGTGATCGTGGCGTTGTCCTGTGAAATCACGTCCTGCGAGGGAATGTCGAGCACGGTTTCTCGCATCGACAGCCGCTGCCCGATTCGGTCGATGATCGGCACGATCAGGCGCAATCCCGGCGGCAGGGTGCGCACGTAACGGCCGAAGCGTTCGACCGTCCACTGCTCGGCCTGCGGCACCTGCTTGACGCCCGACAGCACGATGACGGCCATCACGGCCACCACGGCGATGACGAAAATAAGGAACGGACTCAAACTGTATGCCTCCATGCCAATGGGCTCCCGTTGATCGAATGCAGTGCCAACAGATGAATGTCGCACAATTCGTGCGACTTGAGCAAAATACACGCCAATACAAGCAAATACCCATGATCGTCGGATTGCCGCCGCGCGCGGTCCGACCGAGCAACGACGGAGCAGCCAGCCGGAGGCAGGCGCCCCGACACTCCCTTACCTGCTGGCGCTGTCCCGGCGCATGATCCCGCGTTCGATGCCGGGCCCCACGGAGTGCCGTACGCGGTCGGCGGATCGACGCCGCGACGGTGCGGCGGAGAGGTGTCGCAGCGCGGCCCCGTGACCAGACCTCCCGAATGACGCGGTACCTGGCCAGAACCGATGCTTGAGGTGCAGGTGGGCGCCCGGCACCTCCGTATCGTCCATCGAAATGCCGTAACGCACTGTTTCAACGCCGTTGTTACGGGGGCAGGACGGTTGGCTACGCAGCTGGTCCCATTCATGCCTGTCCTTGCATGAACTGAACCTGACCCAGCGCGCCTTGACGCTGGGAATCGGGGAGCCCCGGCGCAGCAACCGAGCGCCGTGTCGCAACCCCTGCTCCCCGCGGACTACGGCAAGGCAATCGGAACGAGGTCGAACAGCGCCTCATTCCACAGCAAGTGCACCCAGATCCCGACCGCGTAACCCACCGCGATCACGGGCGTCCACCGGAGGTGCGAGAAGAAGGTGTAGATCCCGCGGGCCTGTCCCATCAGGGCGACACCCGCGGCCGAGCCGATTGAAATCATGCTGCCGCCGACGCCCGCGGCGTAGGTCACCAGCAGCCACTGCCCCTCATCCATGGCCGGGAAGGCCGTCAGCACCGCGAACATCACCGGAATGTTGTCGACAATCGCGGACAGGACCCCGACCAGCGAGTTGGCCCACGTGTTGCCCAGCCCGCCGTAGACCACTTCGGTGGACAGGGCGAGATAGCCGAAATTGGCCAATCCGCCCACGCACATGAGGACCCCGTAAAAGAAGAACAGCGTGTCCCATTCGCCGCGGCCGACTGTCTTGAAAATGTCGAAGACGTCATCGTCGTCGCGTGCCTGACGGACATCGTGACGCCGCAGCAGCAGGCTGAACCAGCAAAGCACGCCGAAGCCAGCCAGCATTCCGAAGGCTGGCGGAACGTGGAACAACTGGTGGGACGACACCGTGAAGCAGATCGTCCCCAGGAACAGGGCGACGATCACCAGGGCGCCGTGGCGGAGTCGTACCGTGTCCGACTCGACCGTGGGATGCCCGTCCGGAACCGCGAAATGCATGACCGCCGCCGGGATCAGGAAGCTGACCGCTGACGGCACGAAGATCGCGAAGAAATCCCAGAAGGACAGCACGCCCTTCTGCCAGACCATCAGCGTGGTGATGTCGCCGAACGGGCTGAACGCGCCGCCCGCGTTGGCCGCCACCACAATGTTCGCGGCCGCGATGGCGACAAACCGAGGCTGTCCCTTGCCCACAGCCATCACCACTGCGCACATCACGAGTGCGGTGGTCAGGTTGTCCGCGATCGGCGACAGGAAGAAGGCGATGATGCCGGTGATCCAGAACACCTTCCGAAGGCCAAATCCCCGGGAAACGAGCCAGGCGCGCAGCCACTCGAAGACGTTCCGCTCCGTCATCGCATTGATGTACGTGATCGCGACCAGAAGGAAGAAGAACAGCTCGGCGAATTCCATGAACGTGTGCCGGAAGGCGTCCTGCAGCGCGTGCTGCTCGGCACCCGTCTCCCGGGCGGCGATCGCCAGCAGGACCCAGATCGCGGCGCCGCCGATCAGCACGGGCTTGGATTTCTGGATGTGCGTGAATTCCTCCGTCATGACCACCAGGTAGGCAATGACAAAGATCACCAGCGCAAACAATGCGATCGGGGCTGTCGTGAGACCAAGATTCATTCCGCCGGACGCCTCGGCGGCAAGAGCCGGGGTCGGGGCGAGCAGCAACAAGGCGGCGATGAAGCGCATAGAACTCACTCGGAAGGGAACTGCCGGTAGCGACAGGGACCCGTATAGCCGAGCACTCCGTCCGCCGCCACTGCCTGCCGCATGCACTATGCTTGTCTGACCCCGACCTGCGATTGGGAGGCCGGTATGGCAGTCCAGCTACGCTCTCTCGACCATGTGACCGTTTGCACCCGAGATCTTGACGCTTCGTTGGCGTTCTATCGCGGTGTGCTCGGATTGGAACTTGCCGACTGGCGGCCCCCGTTCAAGTTCGACGGGGCCTGGCTGGCGCTTGCCGGACATGCCGTCGTGCATCTGGTGACCGGTCGGCCGGCGGAGAATCCCACCGGGGCGGTCGACCATTTCGCGATTGCCGGCGCGGGTTCGCCCGAGGCCGCGAAAGCCGAGCTGACTGCGAGAAGCATCGCGTTCGACGAGCGCGTGACCCCGGACGGGCGATTTCGTCAGCTGTTTATCGTGGACCCCGACGGCGTGAAGATCGAAATCGTGTTCGATCAGACGCGCCTGGAGACCGGGACCGCTACCGCCTGAACACTCGTCACCGCCTTGGCCCGCTCACACGGATGCAGGTGCCGTTCCTCGCCAGGCGTTTTCGAGCATGGCCCGCAGCGGCACGGCCGCGAGCGGTCGAGGATTTTCGCACGGGGCGGCGAGGATCATCGCGACCGCCTGTTCGATTCCCGTTTCGGGAAAGCCTAGGTCCCGCAGGGCCAAGGGGGCGCCGACCCTTCGCATAAGGTCGAACATACTGTTCGCTGGATGCGTGTCGGGGGTACCGAGCGCCCGACTGATGCGGGTCATCGCGTCTGGGGCGGCGGCCGCGTTGTACGCGATGGCGTGGGGCAGGAGAGCCGTGTGCGTGTCGGCGTGCGACAACCCCCAGCTCCCGCCGACCACGTGGGCCGCCTTGTGATGGAGCGCGATGCCGGCAGACACGATCGGTTGTCCGCATAACCAGGCCGCACGAAGGCCGAGGCCCCATCCGTCCAGGCTGCCCGAATCGTCTGCCAGGCGTTCGAGTGCCCGCGCCATCATGCCCAGCCCTTCCTCGGCCAGCAGCGAGGCGAAGGGATTGGCGCCGGGGCTGTAGAACGCCTCGACGGCATGCGCGATCGCGTTGAAGCCGCTTGGAATGGCAACTTCCAGCGGCAGGCCGCGCACGAGTTCGGGATCGTAGATGATGGTCACCGGCAGCATCCGCTCCGACTGATGCAGCCGCTTCACGCCGTCTTCCAGCATGCCTTCCAGGTTGGTCGACTCGGAGCCGGAGAACGTAGTCGGGACGGCGATGATCGGGATGTCCGCCGTGTGGGCAATCATCTTGGCGAGTCCGATGGCGGACCCGCCCCCGTAGGCCACCAACCCGTCCGCCGCGGCTTGCCGGGCCGCCTTGCGCGCGACCGCGACGACCTCGACGGGAACGTGCGTGCGGGCCTCGGCGCAGACGGCGCCGATCTGTCCGTGGAAACGCCCGGCCAGCTCTTCCGCCACCGCACGTCGGCCGGGCGTGCAGCAGACCATGGCCCGGGAGACTCCGAGCCGGCTGATCTCGTCGCCCAGGGTGCCGAGCGCGCCGGGGCCATACACCACCCGGCCGGGAAGACCGATGTGGACGAACTTCTCCACTCCGCGTGGCTCCCGCAACCGGTCCGCGGCTCAGCTGAGGACGGCGGTCTGCTTGCGTTCGATCAGATCGAAGTCGATCTCAGCGCCGATCCCGGGCCGGCTCGGCGGATAGACGAGACCTTCTGAGTCCGGGTTCAAGTCCTCGACGAGACCGTACTTCTGGGCATCCGCCGGCAGCAGCACCTCGAAGAACTCCGTGTTGGGAATGGCGGCGATCACGTGCAGATTGGCCCAGTTGTTGTGTGAGTTGCCGCCATGGTGAACCTCGTAGTTCATCCCGAACGCCTCAGCCAGATGCGCGGTCTTCAGAATGCCGGTAATTCCGCCCTTGACCGCCACGTCGCCGCGCAGGTAATCGGTCGCCCGCATCATGATCCACGGGACGTAGGCCGTGAACCCGCCGGGCGAGTACTCGGTCGCCATGAGGGGAATGTTCAGCTTTTCCCGAAGCTTGACGCAATTGTAGATATCGTCGTCGGCAAGCGGATCCTCGTACCAATAGAACCCGAGCTCCTCGATGGCGCGCCCGACGCGGATCGCGTGCTGGAAAGAGTAACTCCAGGTCGAATCCAGCATGACACGGTAATCGTCCCCGACGGCCTGCCGCACGGCGCGGCACACCTCGATGTCTTCCGCCCAGCGTGTGGGCGGGTGAATCTTGTAGGCCGCCCACCCGGCCTCCTTGATCCGCACGGCTTCCTCGGCGTAGGCCTCCTTTGATGGCAGCACCGCTGACGACGCGTACGCCGGCACACTGTGCCGATACGTGCCGATCAACTGGTGCACGGGCAACCCGGCCGCCTTCCCGGCGAGGTCCCACAGCGCGATGTCCGCTGCGCCGATGGCTCGCCAGGCCACGGCGCGGTTCCGGTGGCAGAGGTCGTCGTACAGCCGTTCACGGTCGAGCGGATTTCGCTCCATCAAGAGCGGCTTCAGGTGGCGGACGAAATCGGGGCCGTCGGCGTGCGCGCCGTCGAGCGCAGACCCCAGGAACGCATGTCCCTCAAGGCCTTCGTCGGTGTGAATCGTCACCAATCCCATCTCGCTGGTGCCGCCAAATATCCCGGTGTGGCGGTTGTAGGACGTGGCGGGAATGTCGTCCCACTGAAACAGCGTGATGGTGACGTCGGTGATCTTCATGGGTCCTCCAGCCGGAACGGCCGTTCAGTGGGTAGTCGGGCGCAGTTCGGCCCAGGTGGCGCGCATCCATTCCACACAGGCGATGGCCTGCTCGAACAACGAGTACTGACATCCCTCGCCGTAGTCCAAGTTGGGAATGAACTCGGTCGAAATCTGGCCAAGCGTCGCCGCGTCATCGGCAGCGTGGTGCCGCAACAGGGTCCGGATGACTTCCTTCCACGGCTCCAGGGCAGCTTCCCGCCATTCGGCGTGATATTCGCCGGGTGCCGGCTGCTTGAACGGATACTGGATTCCCCGACCGGGGTTCCCGTCCTCATCGACCGCAGCGACATTCTTCGGATTGTTGGGAACCGCGGCACGAGCATGGCAGTGGCGCACCCAGCCGAAATCGATCCAGCGCTGGCAAACGTTTCCCGGCGCGTACGGATCCAGCACGACTTCGCCCGCGGCCACCGCTTCACGGATCCCGCCGATATCCTGTTCTTCCGGGTTGTCGATCTTGAAAATCACGTGGCTGTGGTCGAGCGTCATGTTGAACGGCACGCCGTGCGACTCGACCGATCGCCCCACGGACTCCACGCGACGGAAATCCTCCGACCACATGTTGACGTGAACCTCGAAACATGGCGTGACGCCAATCCGGTCTCCTGCCTCGGCAGCCCGCAAGCAGGCGCTGACCACTTCATCGTCCGTCACCTCGTGGCCATCGGCATGATTCGCCAGGAACTGCACGTTGTGCACCAGCGAGCCCAGTTCCCGACCAACCTCCAGATTGCGGACGAGCAGATCCTCGTCGCGGCCCAACGCGTAGAACCAACCGCCGGCCCGCACCGGAATCCCGTACCGGTCTCTCGCCGCCAGGAACTCCCTCACCTCGCCCGGCGCCGGGGTCTTGTCAACGTAGTCGAACACGCCGGCGTCCCGGACCATCCGGAACCTGGTATCGATCTCCGGCATCGGATCGGCATGCGTGTGTTTGATTCCGTTGGTCTGGATGCCAAACAGCAGGTCCGTTGCCATGGCCTGACCCTCCCCGATCGCCACCTGAATGTCCGTCGTGGGGCGGCAGGTGCCGGGTAGCGAACCAAGCATACTGGCACCGCGAACAGGGCGTGGCTGATCCTGCAGTCACAGTACCCAACGATCAAAGCATCCCAAGCGGGCCGATGAACGACTATGGTTCGAGGCGGCGGCGGACCGTTGACGCGCTCCCGCGTGCCACACCCTCGCGGGTTTCAGACCGGCGTCCGTGACTGCACCGGGAGTCATGTCCATGCGGGCACTTCGATTCGTCTACGCAGTTGTGCTCGCAGCCTCGGCCCTGAGCACGTTGCCAGCCGGTGTTCACGCCGACGACTCCACGCCTACCAAGCTCGAGGGATACGCTGAGGGCGAGGCTTATCCCGTGCCCTTGGAGGCCTTTACCCCGGGGCTGGGCGCGAACTGGCTGTCGGTTGAGCTGGTGCGGGAGCTCTTCACGGACGCCGATGCCGTCGAGCCGTTGGAAAGTGAGCCGCCCGTGGCTCCCGTATTGGCCGGCGGCGTCTTGCAGGGGTACGTGTTTGTAACCCGGGACATCACGGAATCACTCGGGTTTTCGTCGCTCGAGTTCCTGATCGCCGTCGGCCTGCGGCTCGACGGGACACTCGCCGGGGCCCGGGTGGTCGCACATCGCGAACCGATCATCGACCTCATCATGCTGCAGGACTTGGTGCCCCGGTTTGCGCGCCAGTATGTGGACGTCGACATTCGGGCACCGCTGCGGGTCCAGCTGACCCAGTCCAGTGAGCCCGGCTCCATCGACGGTATCTCTTCGGCCACGATCAGCGCCGTACTGTTCAACGAGGCGATCCTCCGAGCCGCCCGGATTGTTGCCCGGGCCAAGGGCATCCGCCTGCACGATCAACCGGTCCTCGACATCGTGACTTTCAACCCCATGCGTTTCGACGCGTTGGTTGACCAGGACACGATCGGGCGGCTGCGGATTTCGAAGGACGCGGCGGCAGCGGCTGGTGTCGCGGAGCCCGATCTGTCCGCAAGTGGCATGGGTGCAGCCGATCTCTACGTCTATGCCAACGAACGCGCGAGCCGCGCCGCCGCCCCGCCGTTCCCGGAGGACCTGCTGCTGGACATCTACGCCGGCCCGGCATTGACGCCGACGGTCGGCCGGAACCTGCTCGGGAACACGTGGCACGACCTGTTCGTCAGCGGGCGCAACCCGAACGATCTCATGCTCTGCATCATGACGATCGGCCCGTACTCCGTCGATGGCGAGCGACATCTGTCGAGCGGTCCGTTTCGTCGTCTGCGCCTGCTGCAGGCGGGCCAGACCTTTGAGCTCAGCAAGGACCGCTATCGCTATCTCGGGTTCCTCCACGGAACGGACAAGCCGGACTTCGGCGAGATCGGTCTCTACTGGATTCCGGCCGAGACCGGTATCGACCCGGTCAAACCCTGGACGCTGGAAGTGCTGGTGGAGGATCAGGAGGGAACCAACGGGGCCTGGTTCGGGCTGGATTACATGCTGGACGACCAATTTGTGCTGCTGCCAACCAATACCGAAGTGCTCGCGGCTGATCACGACGCGCCGGTCTGGGTAGCCGCATGGGACGCCCAGCGCGTCAACATCGCCATTCTCGTGACGTCTCTGGTGGTCCTAAGCGGCATCCTGGCAATCCATGGCAGGTTGTCCCGGAGGCCGGTCCTGCTGCAGTGGGTCCGGCTCGGGTTCCTCGGCTTCGTGCTGGTCTGGATGGGCTGGTACGCAGGTGCCCAGGTCACCATTCTGAACATCCTGACATGGCTGCAGTCGGCGGTTTCCCAGACCGGGCTCGCCGTCCTGCTGTCGGATCCCCTGATCGTGCTTCTCGCGGTGTTCGTCCTAGTCACGTTCTTCCTGTTTGGCCGCGGAATCTACTGCGGCTGGCTCTGTCCTTTCGGCGCGCTCCAGGAACTGCTCGGCAAGGCGGCACAGGCGCTGCGAATCCGGCAGTTCGTGCCGAGCTATCGGGCGCATCAGTGGCTTTGGCCGGTGAAATACGTGGTCCTGGCCGTCCTGGTCGCACTGTCATTCCACGACATGGACCTGGCGGGCATCGCCTCGGAAGTCGAACCCTTCAAGACCGCCATTTCACTGCGGTTTGACCGGGCATGGCCGTTCGTCCTCTATGCCGGCGGGCTGCTGGTGGCAGGAGTGTTCATCGAGCGTTTCTTCTGCCGGTTTCTTTGCCCGCTCGGCGCGGCACTGGCCATCGGCGGCAAGTTGCGGATCCGCAATCCCCTGAAGCGCCGCGACGAGTGCGGCTCCCCGTGCCAGCTGTGCGCGCGACGGTGCCCGATCAACGCGATCGCACCCAACGGCTCGATCCGCATGGACGAGTGCTTCTACTGCCTTGACTGCCAGGTGATCTACCACGACGAGCACGTGTGCCCGCCACTGGTCCGGGCACGGCGTCGACAGGTCGCGCCGGACATGACGGTCGGCGCCACGCCAGCGGTGGCAGCCGTCAAGGACTGAAGCCGGCCGCACCCTTGCCGGCGGCGTGCTGGATTTCGCGCTCGTGTTGGCGGGCCAGCTCCGGCTCTAGTCGAGGCCTCCGGCAGCCCCCTAAGAGTGCGCCCGACGCCCCGCCACCGAGACGGCGAGCCGGACCCGCGCCGCCGCCCGAAGACGCCGGCCGGGCGCTTCGCTTCCGGGATTTCCGAGCTTGCGCCCGCCGGCGCATCTGACCTACCTTCCCACACCAGCGTCCGGACGGCCCAGGTTGCGGCGGAATCGGTGCCGGCGCTGGCGGGAGGACGCCGTGGCAGGACTTTCAGATGGGCAGGTGGAAGCCTACCGGCGCGACGGCCACGTCACCGCCGACTGGCGCTTGCCCGCCGAGACCATCGAAGCGATGCGCAGGGCGCTCGACAGGCTTGTCGACGCCAACGGCCACATGACCAGCGACAACATGTTTTGCCCGCACCTCCGGAAGGCGGGCACGCAGGGACTCGAAGGCGACGACGCCTGGCTGGAATTCGCCCGCATCCCCGAGGTGCTCGACATGGTGGAGCAGCTGATCGGGCCCGACTTTCTGCTCTGGGGCTCCACGGTGTTCGGGAAACCCGCGAGCGTGGGCAAGGAAACGCCCTGGCACCAAGACGGGGAGTACTGGCCCATTCGCCCGCTTGCCAGCTGTTCGGCCTGGATCGCAATCGACGACGCCTCGCCGGAAAACGGCTGCCTGCGCGTGCTTCCGGGCACCCATCGCGGCCGCCAGATCCTCCAGCATCACCGGCGCAAGGGCGAGGACATCACCCTGAACGAGGAGTTGTGCGATCCGTCGGTCGACTACACGACCGCGCGCGACATTGTCCTCGAGGCCGGCCAGATCTCCTTTCACGATGTCTTCCTGGCGCACGGCAGCGCGCCGAACCGGTCGGGCCGGCGGCGGGCCGGATTCGTCTGCCGCTACATGCCGACGACGTCGGTGTGGGACCGTGAACTCGGCAAGATCCTGGAAGAGCGATCGGGCGCCGTCCAGTTCGCGAAGCGGGACCTGTACCAGGTGCGCGGTCGCGACGTGTCCGGGCAGAACACGGTCGCGACCGATCGCTGATACGGACTAGAGGTAGCCGAGATCCCGCCAGAGCTTGTACCGCTCCCGGAACGTCGTTAGCGACTCCCAGACGCGCGCGAAGTCCGCATCCGCCGCGGCCTCCGCTGCCACGACTTCCTCCCAGGCGGAGCGGAACGTCGCCAGCATGTCTTCCGGCCACGTGTGGATCGTCACGCCCTTGCGCTGCAGTTCCTCGAGCGCAGCGATCTGGATGGTTTCGCCCTCCGCGATCGAGTGCCGGAAATTGTCCCCGCAGACCGTTTCGATCTGCGTCTGCCGGAGCGGTGAAATGCTGTTCCAGCGATCCATGTTGATCATCAACTCGAAGTTCGTGGACTGCTGATGCCAGCCGGGAAAGTAGTAGTGCTTGGCCACCTGGTAGAAACCGAGGTTCAAGTCGATCGCCGGCATGGAGAATTCGGTCGCGTCGATAGTGCCCAACTCAAGAGCTGGAAAGATGTCGCCGCCCGCCAGCAGCTGCGTGGAAGCACCGACCCGGTCCATCACCTTCGCGCCCAGGCCGAAAAACCGCATCTTCAGACCCTGCAGGTCGTCCACGCTTTCGATCGGCTGCCGGAACCAGCCGGATGCCTCGGGCGGGATCACGCCGCACAGGATGCCGCGGATGTTGTGCCGGGCGTAGATTTCCTCGAACAGCTCCTTGCCGCCGCCGAAGTAGAACCAGGCCATGTACTCGTTGGCCGGCGGCCCGAACGGAACCGCCGCAAAGAGCTGTAACGCAGGCACCTTCCCGGCCCAGTAACCCGGCGTCGACCAGCCGGCGTCGAGCCCGCCGCTGGACACCGCATCGAAGATCTCGAGCGCCGGCACCAGCGCGCCGGGATCGAAGAACTTGATCTGCACGGCACCGTCCGAGACGGCTTCGACCTGATCCTGAACCCGAATGCCGAGTGATCCCAACTGCGTGAGCGACCCGGCGAATGTGCTCGCCATCTTCCAGCGCACGGTGTCCTGTACGACGGGCGCCGGCGCGGCTTCCTCCGTCTGGGGAACCGGCTCGCCGCCGCCGCCCGCGAAGTACGTGATCAGTACGCCGACGGCAACTCCCGCCAGGCCAAAAAGGATTGCATTCCGCATGTGCGGACCTCCTGAAACAACACGCCGGGGATCGCCGGACCACAGTCGCAAGCGGACCGCACCATTCCAGCTTGACGGTCGAATTGCAACGATTGGCGGCCAGCTTGGGGCAACGTCAGAGCCGCCACCGCAACGGCTGCGTTAACGCCGGCACCCGAGCGGTCGGCCCGGCCGGAACTACGTGCTGTCGACGTCCAGCGCGTAGCCGGTGGCCCACACGGTTCGAATCAGGTCTGGGCCGCCGCCTTCGTTGAGGGCCTTTCGCAGCCGCCGGATGTGCACGTCGACGGTGCGCTCCTCGACGTAGATGTTCTCGCCCCACACCGAGTCGAGCAGCTGCTGGCGCGTGAACACGCGCTCCGGAACCTCGATCAGCTTGCGCAGTAAGCGGAACTCGGTCGGCCCCAGGTGAACCCGCCGGCCGGCCCGACTAACTCGATGGGTCACCGGGCTCAACTCGAGATCGTGGTAGAAGTACGATTCCTCGTGCTCGTCGGAAGCATGGCGGCTGCGCCGCAGGAGCGCGCGCACCCGCGCCAGCAGCTCCGCCGTCGAAAACGGCTTCACCATGTAGTCGTCCGCGCCGCCGGAGAACCCCTGCAACATGTCCTTTTCCGTCTTGCGGGCGGTGAGGATCAGGATGGGGAGCTTGCTGGTCGACGGCTCGCGCCGGACCGCGCGGCAGATGTCCACGCCGGAAACGGTAGGCAGCATCCAGTCAACCACCGCCAGATCCGGCAGGTTCCTGCGAAGCATGTCGAGCGCCTGGGCGCCGTCGTCCGCTTCGTCGACTTCCAGGCCGCCAGCCACCAGGTTGTAACGGATCAGATCACGAATCTCGTCGTCGTCCTCGACGACCAGAACGCGGTGGGTCATGTCGAATCGTCAGGTGACGGCGCGCCCTCCATGAGGAAGCCCCGCCCCCGGGGGCGGTCCTCGGACGCCCGGGTCCCGGTCGTCACGTAGTCCACGAGCTCGGCAATGTTGGTCGCGTGATCCGCGATGCGTTCGAGATTCTTGGCCACGAACAGCAGGTGGACGCCCGGCGTGATGCGGTGCGGGTCCTCCAGCATGTGGGTCAGCAGCTCCCGGCACAGGGCGACGTACATGTCGTCGAGCTCCCGGTCGCGATGCCGAATCGACTTCGCCTGGTCAACGTTCCGGTCGCGGTATGCATCCAGTGCATCCTTGAGCATCGTGTGCGAAGCATCTCCCAATTTCGGAAGCGCGTAGAGCCCCGGCACCTCCCTCGTTTCACAGAGGACGATGGATCGTCGCGCCATGCTGGCCGCGAGGTCCCCGGCGCGTTCCAGATAGCCCGCGATCTGGATCGCCGAGATCGTCATGCGGAGATCCTGTGCGACCGGCTGGCGGAGCGCAAACAGCCGTTCGACCTGATCCTGGATGTCTTGCTCGTAGCGGTCGATCTCTGAATCCTGCTCGATAATCCGCGGCGCCGACTCGCTGTCGCGCTGAGCGACCGCCGTAACGGCGCGCGCAATCTGGGCCTCCACCAAGCCGCCCATCTCGAGCAAGCTGCGCTCGATCTTGTCGAGATCCTCGGTGAAGGCTTTGACCGTATGTTCGGCAGGCATGCGTGGCTCCTGAGGCTATCCGAAGCGACCCGTGATGTAGTCCTGGGTCGACGGTTCGGAAGGATTGGTGAAGATTTTTTGTGTCTCGTCGAACTCGATCAACCGGCCCAGATTCAGGAAGGCGGTCTTTTGCGAGACGCGGGCTGCCTGTTGCATGTTGTGGGTCACGATGATGATCGTGTACTCGGACTTGAGTTCGTCGATCAGCTCCTCGATCGTCGCCGTGGCGATCGGATCAAGCGCCGAACACGGCTCATCCATCAGCAGCACGTCAGGACGTATGGCGATCGCCCGAGCGATACAAAGGCGCTGCTGCTGACCGCCCGACAGGCTGGTCCCGGGCTGGTCGATCCGGTCCTTGACCTCATCCCAGATCCCGGCCCGCCGCAGGCTCGTCTCGACGAGTTCGTCGAGCTCGCTCCGGGTCGGCGCCACGCCATGGAGCCGCGGCCCGTAGGCAACATTATCGTAGACCGACTTGGGGAAGGGATTCGGTTTCTGGAACACCATGCCGATCCGCGTCCGCAACTGGACGACATCGACGTCGGAGCCGGCGATATCACCGCCATCAAGCAGCATGCTTCCCGTAATCCGGCAGTTTTCGATCAGGTCATTCATACGGTTAAAACAGCGGAGCAAGGTGGACTTTCCGCAGCCGGAAGGGCCGATGAACGCGGTGACCTCGCGCGGCATGATGTCCAGATCGACGTCAAAGACCGCCTGCTTCTCGCCGTAGAAGACGGACACCTCCCGGGCCACCAGTTTGGGCTGCGGGCTGGAAGCCGTGCTTGCGTTCACCATTGCTTTTCGAACTTCCGACGGAGATAGACCGCGAGCCCGTTCATGACCAGCAGGAACCCGAGCAGCACGACAATCGCGGCCGCGGTCTTCTCGGCGAAGCCCCGCTCCGGACTGTCGGCCCACAAGTAGACCTGGGCCGGCAGCACCGTGGACGGGTCGGTGAATCCGCCCGGGACCTCCACGACGAAGGCAACCATACCCATCATCAGGAGCGGCGCCGTCTCGCCAAGCGCCTGGGCCATGCCGATGATGGCTCCCGTCAGCGTGCCCGGGGCCGCCACCGGCAGCACGTGGTGGAAGATGGCCTGGACCCGGCTCGCGCCCAGCCCGATCGCCGCTTCGGCAAACGACGGCGGTACCGCCCGGATGGCCGCCCGCGAGGAGATGATGATGGTGGGCAGCGTCATCAGGCTCAGCACCAGACCGCCGGAGATCGGCGCTGATCGCGGCAGCCCGAACACATTCAGGAATACCGCGAGACCCAGCAGCCCGAAGACGATCGAGGGCACGGCCGCCAGATTGTTGATGTTGATCTCGATCAGCCGGGTAATCCGGTTCCGTGGTGCGAACGCCTCGAGATACACCGCCGTCATCACGCCGATCGGGAACGACACCACCAGCGTCACGACCAGCGCCAGAGCGGAACCCACTATGGCACCGAGAATCCCCGCTTCCTCTGGATTGCGGCTGTCACCGCGGGAGAAGAAGCTTCGGTTGAAGCGCAATTCGAGGCGCCCGTCCTGTTCAAGCGCGGCGATGCGGGCCAGAGAGGCGTCCGAGATCGGGCGCTCCTCTTCCGGCAGTGAGGCGTCGATGCGTCCCTTGTGGAATTGATCCACCGGATCGGACGCCAGCACCCATACGTCCTGCACGGTACCGGCGATGGCAGGCTCCGCCTCGACGGTCTCCCGCAGGACGAACACCGTGCCCGCGCTCACCAGGCCCGCCAGTGCGCGGCGCTCTGCCCGCGAACTGCCGGCCTCGGGAAACAGTTCCGCCAGGCTGGTGCGCAGGATCTTCCGGTAGCTCCCGGCCTCGACCAGTTCCTGCTCGAAGTTGACCGTCAGCCGGATTTCGGTCTGCACGAAGCCCATGTAACCGCGGCTGACGATGCTGGCGAGAAACACGACCAGGAACCCCACCGCAGCGGAGATGGCGAGAATTCCGTACAGCTGGAACCGGCGTTCGGCCCGCTTGCGGCGCAGCAGCAGCCGATTGGCCGCCGCCTGGGAGCTGATCGTCGTGGGAACGGAGCTACTCATACCGTTCGCTGTATTTCTGGACGACCCGAAGCGCGACAACGTTGAGGGCCAGGGTCACGAAAAACAGCGTGAGCCCCAGTGCGAATGCCGCCATGGTCTTCTCGGAATCAAACTCGTGGTCGCCGACCAGCAGGGTGGCGATCTGGACGGTGACCGTCGTCACGGCCTCGAAGGGATTCGCGGTCAGGTTGGCCGCCAGCCCCGCCGCCATTACCACGATCATGGTCTCGCCGATGGCCCGCGAGATCGCCAGCATGAAGCCGCCAACGATGCCCGGGGTGGCGGCCGGCAGGATCACGCGCTTGATCGTTTCCGACGCCGTGGCGCCGAGGCCGTACGAGCCCTCGCGAAGCGACATCGGCACCGCGGTCATGATGTCGTCGGAGAGCGACGACACGAACGGAATGATCATGATTCCCATGATCAGTCCGGCCGCAAGCGCGCTTTCCGAGGAGATGGTGAGCCCCAGGTCCACACCCAGGTTGCGCAGGCTCGGCGCCAGGACGAGCGCCGCGAAGAACCCGTACACGACGGTCGGAATCCCGGCGAGGATTTCGAGCAGCGGCTTGATCACGGCGCGAACCCGGGGATGGGCGTACTCCGCGAGATAGATGGCCGACATCAGGCCGATCGGGCCGGCCACCAGCATCGCGATGACCGTGATCAGCAGGGTACCGGCGAACACCGGCACGGCCCCGAAGGCACCGGATGCGGCGACCTGGTCTTCACGCAGAGCAATCTGCGGAGACCATTCGAGACCGAAGAAGAATTCGAACGGCGAGACCAGCTGGAAGAACCGGAAGGTCTCGACCACCAGGGACAGCACGATCCCGACGGTCGTCAGGATCGCGATGATCGACGCAATGAACAGCGCGACGAGCAGCGCGGTCTCGACCCGGTCGCGGGCCGTCAGCTCCGGGCGAATCCGCCGCCAGCCCCAGAAGAAACCGAGGACGGAAACTGCTGTTACCAGGGCGAAGCGCGCCGCTGCGCTGAGATTCTCAAGGTTCAGCAGCAGTTCCACCGACGCCATCGGAACATCGTCGGTCATCACGCCCGCGGCGGCATTCTCGATCGAGACGTAGAGCAGCGTCGCCGCCGCACCTGACAGTTCCGGAAAGTCGGAGAGGACGATATTGCGGATGACCTGGTCGTCGATGATGGTCCATACCGCATAGACGAGGGCTGCCGGCACCACCGTCCAGAGCGTCCCGTACCAACCGTAGTGCCCCGGAAGTCCCGGCAACGCCCGTTGTGGCGCCGCGCTGATCCGCGCGCGCGAGGCGTAGAACGCGCCGACGCCGAACAGGGCGATGATCAGGAGAGGGAGGTACGACAGCAACATGGGAAACGAAGGGGGCGGCGCGAAAGCCTGGGCCGCCCCCGTCCAGGTTGCGATCAGAGGCTCTCAAGCGGAGTTAGATTAGCGGCATCGTCGCCAAACTTCGTCCGCTCGTCGGTCGGGAGGGGAATCAGGCCGCGGTCGGTCAGGTAGCCCTCGTCGCCCCAGGCGTCATCGCTGGTGAAGGCGGAAATGTACTCGCGGATTCCGGGGATCACGTCGACGTGCGCTTTCTTCACGTAGAAGTAGAGCGGCCGGGACACCGGGTAGGCCCGCGTCGCGATGTTCTCGAACTCGGGGGGAACCCCGTCGATCGATGCGCCCTGCACGGCGTCACGGTTCTGGTCGAGAAACGAAAAGCCGAAGACACCGAACGCGTTGGGATTTTCGGCCAGCTTCTGCACGATCAGATTGTCGTTCTCGCCCGCCTCGATGTAGGCCCCGTCTTCTCGAATACCCCGGCAAATCGCCTTGTAGCGATTCTTGTCTTCCTTCTTGATGGCCTTCAGCCCCGGGAACGTCTTGCAACCGCCCTCGACGGCGAGCTCGTTGAAGGCGTCGCGCGTGCCGGAGGTCGGCGGCGGGCCCAGCACCTCGATGGCAACGTTGGGAAGGTCAGGGTCGACGTCCGCCCACGTCCGATTCGGATTGTCGACCAGCTTGCCGCCTTCCTGATTGCCTTCCGGTACCTGCTTCGCCAAGGCAAGGAACAGATGGCGCAACGTGAGGTGCATCTCCGGGGCGGTCTTGGCGTTGGCGATGACGATGCCGTCGTAGCCGATCTTGATCTCGACGACGTCCTGGACGCCGTTCGCGCGGCATTTCTCAAGCTCGCTGCCCTTCATGCGGCGAGAGGCGTTGGTGATGTCGGGATGGTCGGTTCCGAGGCCGGCGCAAAAGAGCTTCATGCCGCCCCCGGATCCGGTGGATTCGATCTTGGGGGTCTTGAAGTCCGATCCCCGGCCGAAGTTCTCCGCGACCACGGTCGCGAAGGGGTAGACGGTCGAGGATCCGACGATGTTGATCTGGTCGCGTGCCTGAGCGGCACCCGCCGCGACGGCTACGGCACCGGCGACGAAAACTGCGGCGACGAGACGAGTGTGCATGGTGCGGAATGCTCCTGGAGAGGATGCAGGGCCAGAACCGGCCCCGTTTCCGCCATTGGTACGGGATGCCGTCATCACCAATTGTGTATGGAATACGAAGATTATGTGACAGTCGGGTCGAGCGGCGGCGGCAGGCCTTCGAATGTCACGCTGATCGCGCAGCCGACGCCCGGTTCGCTCTGCACATCAAGGACGGCCCCGTGTCGGCGGGCAACGTGCTTCACGATTGCGAGCCCCAGCCCGTGGCCGGGGATGCGCCGGTTGCGGGCCTGGGCAGATCGGTAGAACCGCTCGAACACGCGTTCCGTTTCGCCCGGCGGAATGCCTTCGCCGTCATCGGTCACCGTGATCCGGGCCGGCTTCGGACCCACCTCGACGCGAACGCTCCCGCCCTCCCTGCCATGCTTGATCGCGTTGCTCAGCAAGTTGGTCAGCAGCTGGCGCAGTTGGTCGACGTCGCCGGTGACTTCAACCGGGTCGGCCGGTACCGCCACCTTGACCTGCATCGACCGGACCGCAGCCTGCCACGTCAGGTCCTCCGTCACCTCGCGGGCCAGCGGAGCCAGATCCACCCGGCCGTCGGGCGGCAATGCCTCGCTCATCTCGACGGCCGACAGATGGATCATGTCGTCGACCAGCGTCACCATCCGGCTCGCCTGCTTGCCGAGCCGGTCCAGGTAGAGGGTCTGCACTTCGGGGTCGTCGCGCCCGGGCCCCTGCAAAGTTTCCACCATGCCGAGAATCGCCGTCAGCGGCGTCCGGAATTCGTGGCTGGCGTTGGCGAGGAACGTCGTCCGGGCCGTCTCGCGGGGCGTGGAATCGGCGAGCTCGAAGCAAACCATGACCCGGCGCGGCAGTTCACCGGGATCCGCCTCGAACGGATGCACCGACACCTGGTACAGGCTGCCGTCCTGAGCCGGAAGGCGGCACTGGACCGTCTGCGCCGTACGTTCACGCCCGGCCGCGTCGAACGCCTGCAGGCAGATTGGCACCCGAGTGAGCTCGGGGAGCGCGTGGCCGGGCGGGGTCTTCTGGAACAGTTTCGCGGCGGCGGCATTGGCGAAGGTCACCCTGCCGTCGGGATTCAGCGTCAGCACCGCCATCGGCAGCGCGAGCAGGAGTCCGTCAAGGAATCGGTCACGGTCGGCGACACCGGACCGGATGCGGCCCACCTCGGATTCCAGTTGGCCGAGGTGCCGGGAAAGCTCGCGAAGACTTCCACCGAAGACCTCCGCCTGCGCTCCTGAATCCCCGTCGCGCATGGCCCGGACCCGCCGGACCAGCCGACGGGAATCGCGAACCTCCAAGAGGGCAACGCCGACCCCGAGCACGAGCGTGGCGCCCCAAACTGCGAAAGCGGCCTGCCAGTCCAGCTGCGCCGTGGCGACCGCCCCCAGCAGCACCACGCTCGGCGGCGAGGCGGTGCGCAGGACCGCTCGGAATACCTCGGCAATCGGCACAGAGCTGCGGCTCCCGAACTAGTCTCCGTCTACAGCCCCGTGCGCCGCCAGGATGGCGGCCGTGACGATCTCCGACACGCGTGCGCCCATCCGCGTGATTTGCGCCGAATGCGTCAGGCCCGTCAACATCGGACCAAGGATCTGGCACCCGCCTGTCTCGCACAACAGGTGGACGGCAATGCTGGCGGCGTGCAACCCCGGCATTACCAGCACGTTGGCCGGCCCGTCCAGTCGGCAAATCGGGTAATGCTCCTGCAGATCGGTGCGCAACGCGATATCCGGCGCCATCTCGCCGTCGTAGGCGAAATCAGCTTCGCGCTCGTCCAGAATCTCGACAGCCCGTCGTACCCGCTCGGTTTCCGGACTCATGGGCTGACCGAAGTTTGCGAACGACAGCAGGGCAACCTTCGGTTCATGACCGAAGCGGCGCGCAGTCGACGCCGCGCCAACCGCGATGTCGGCGAGCTGGGTCGGCGTCGGCGTCTCATGGATCGTGCTGTCGGCGATGAACAGCGTCCGCCCACCGGTCACCGCGATCGAAAGACCGAAGATCTCGCCGTTGGCCGGCGGATCGATGACCCGGCGGATGTCGGCCAGCGCCGAATACTGATTGCGCGTGGTGCCGGTAACCAGCGCATCCGCATCGCCGAGCGCGACCGCACAGGCGGAGAACACGTTGCGGTTGCGGTTGACGAGACGTTGGCAGTCGCGCCTCAGGTAGCCCTTGCGGGCGAGGCGCCCGTACAGAAAGTCCGTGTAGGCGTCGGTACGCGTGCTGACGGCGGCATTGAGGATTTCCAGGCCGGCGGCCGACCGGATGCCCAACCGGTCCATGCTCGCCAGCACGCGCTCTTCGTTGCCCACGAGCACCGGGGTGCCGTAGCCCTCGTCCCGCCAGCGCGCAGCCGCGCGGATCATCCGGCTCTCGTCCCCCTCGGCAAACACCATGCGCCGCGGCGTGGCGCGCACCCGGTCACCCAGTACCTGCATGAATGACGCCGTCCTGTCGAGCCGCGTGGCCAGTGTGCGCTGGTACTCGACTGCATCACGAATCGGGCGGTTGGCAACGCCGGAGGCGATGGCCGCCTGGGCCACCGCCGGCGGAATCTGCGTAATCAGCCTCGGATCGAATGGCTTGGGAATGATGTGTTCCGGACCGTAACGCAGGGTCCGGCCGGCATAGGCCGCCGCCACCTCGTCAGGGACGTCCTCGCGCGCGAGCGCCGCGAGGGCCTCGGTCGCGGCAATCTTCATCTCCATGTTGATCGTCGAGGCCCGCACGTCGAGCGCGCCCCGGAAGATGTACGGGAATCCCAGAACGTTGTTGACCTGGTTCGGGTAATCGGAACGGCCGGTCGCGACGATCGCGTCTTCCCGCACCTCGGCCAGGTCCTCCGGCCGAATCTCCGGGTCCGGATTGGCCATCGCAAAGACGACCGGTTTCTCGGCCATCGACCGCATCATGTCCGCGGTGAACGCTCCCTTGGCCGACAACCCGAACGCCACGTCCGCCCCCTTCAGGGCATCCGCAAGCGTGCGGTCGCTGGTGCGGACGGCATGGGCGGATTTCCACTGATTGACCCCGTCCCGACCCTGGTAGATGACACCGGAGCGGTCGCAGAGCACGGTGCTGCCCGGCTGGCACCCCATAGCCTGGAGCAATTCGGCGCACGCGATCCCCGCCGCTCCGGCGCCGTTGATGACGATGCGCGTATTCTCGAGGGTCCGACCGGTCAAATCGAGTGCGTTCAGCAGCCCGGCAACCGCGATGATCGCCGTGCCGTGCTGGTCATCGTGAAAGACGGGAATATCGAGCGCGGCGGACAGTTGCTGCTCGATGATGAAGCACTCCGGCGCCTTGACGTCCTCGAGGTTGATCCCGCCCCAGCTCCGGGCAACCGTCCGAACGGTCTGGACAAACTCGTCCACGTCTTCGGTGTCCACCTCGATATCAATCGCGTCGATGTCCGCAAAGCGCTTGAACAGGACGGCCTTGCCCTCCATGACGGGCTTCGAGGCCAGGGCTCCGAGGTTGCCGAGACCGAGCACCGCACTGCCGTTGGAGATCACGGCCACGGTGTTGCCCTTGGACGTCAGGTCAAAGGCCGCGCTGGGGTCACGCTCGATTTCCAGGCAGGGAATGGCGACGCCGGGCGAATATGCGAGCGAGAGATCGCGGGCCGTCACCAGCGGCTTGGTGGGAGCGATTTCCAACTTGCCCGGCTTGCCGCGACGATGAAACTCGAGCGCCTCCTCGGTGGTGTAGCTGTGAAGCGGCGTCTGGTCGGTCATGTGCGATTCCGGGCGCATCGGGCCAAGCTGGCCGCACCCGTGCCCTGTCCTGTCTTGGGAGAATCCTGGGTGCCCGGGTACAACGCGCGGAAAATGGTCGCACATCCGCCTTCAGAGCAGGCAGGCAACCGTATCCGGCCCAAGCGCCTCATTGCATCTTGCATCGTAGCGAAATCTCCACTTCCCTGCCGACCGGCGCGCGTTCGGCTACTGTGCCCGTCCTGCGCGTCGCGTGTCGCCGGGCGGCGTCGCTCGTCACGAACATGAACGTCGCGATCCGGGGCACGGCGGTTTCGTGGCGCGGCAACGTGTCTTGAAAGTTGCGGCCCCGGCTTCCATTCTGCGAACCGCTGGCCCCGTCTGCCGGGCGAGCCGTACCACGCAGCAACGCCGATGACAGGGAACCTCTCATGGCTAATTCACCTTCCAACGACCGGAGCCTGGTTTGGGTCACAATCGGCACGATCGTGTTCGCCGCAGCGGCCATCTACGTGTTGGTACAGGTCCTCAACTACTGACCCCGGAACGTGCCGGACACCTCCCGGCCCACCATCGGAACCTCGCCCATGTCCATTGACTTAAGTTTCATCAAGCCGTCGCTGCCCCGGAGCGGTGCGGTTGTCGTCGCCGTCGGCAAAGGCGGCAAGCTTTCCGCCAGCGGTCGAGACCTTGACCGGCGCCTCAAGGGTGCGCTGCTGAAAGGGGCCAAGGCCCACCGCTTCCAGGCGAGCTTCGGCAAGACCATGCTGTTTCCGGCACCGGCCGGAATCGCGGCGGACAGCGTCATGCTGGTCGGACTGAACGATGTTGCGAAAGTCGATGCGGAAGCCATGGCGCGGATCGGCGCGGCCATTGCGCAGGCGCTTGACCGGCACCGGGTGGCCCGGGCGACGGTGTTCGCGGACCTGCCGGCCGGGGTGTCGGTGGACGCGCCGGAGGCCGCCGCCCAGATCGCCTACGGCATCCGCCTGCAGAGCTACCGTTTCGACCGGTACCACACCCGGCTCAAGGACGAGCAGAAACCCGTCACCAACGCCGTCGCCGTGACGGCCGACCCGGTCGGCGCAGCGGAAAAACGTTTTGCGGCACTCGACCGGATCGCCGACGGGGTCTTCTTCACGCGCGACCTGGTCTCCGAACCGGCCAACATCCTGACCCCCGTGCAACTCGCCGCGGCTGCCCGCAGCCTGCGCCCGCTCGGGGTCGAGGTGGACGTGCTGGCGCCGGCCCGGTTGAAAGCGCTGGGCATGGGCGCCTTGCTCGGGGTGGCCCAGGGCAGCGCCAACGAGCCGAGGGTGGTGACTCTCCGCTGGCGCGGGCGCCGGACCACACGACCCGATCTCGCACTAGTCGGCAAGGGCGTGACATTTGACACGGGCGGGATCTCGATCAAGCCGTCGGCATCGATGGAAGACATGAAGTGGGACATGGGGGGCGCCGGCGTGGTGCTCGGCACCATGAAGGCGATCGCGGGCCGGAAGGCGAAAGCGCATGTCGTGGGCGTGGTCGGACTGGTGGAGAACATGCCGTCCGGCACGGCACAGCGTCCTGGCGATGTCGTCACCACCATGAACGGCCAGACGATCGAGGTGATCAATACGGACGCGGAGGGCCGGCTCGTGCTCGCCGACGCCCTTTGGTACGCACAGCAGAAGTTCAAGCCGAAGGCGGTGATCGACCTCGCGACGCTGACCGGCGCCATCCTCGTGGCGCTGGGTCAGGAGCGGGCCGGGCTGTTCTGCAACGATGACCAGCTGGCCGACCGCCTCGGTGCTGCCGGCGACGCGGTGAATGAGAAGATCTGGCGTTTCCCGCTCGACAGTGAATATGACCGGCACATCGAGTCGCGTATCGCCGACATGAAAAACGTGGGCTCCGGCCGCTACGCCGGCAGCATCGCCGGCGCCAAGCTCCTGGAGCGCTTCATCGACGGCATCCCGTGGGCCCATCTGGATATCGCCGGCGTCACCTGGCGGACCCGCGGACGGCCCCTGGTTCCTCCCGGAGGGACCGCCTTCGGCGTGCGCCTGCTGGATCGCTACGTCGCGGACAACCTTGAATGAGTGGACCGCAGATCCACCTCTACGGCTGCACGCAGCCCGTCGGATCGGTAGTCCCGAAGCTGCTGCACGCGGCCTTGCGGCAGGACATGCGGGCCGTGGTCCGCTCCCCGGATGCGGAGCGGATCGAGGCGCTCAATGCCAGCCTGTGGGAGGGAGGAACCGCGTTCCTTCCACATGGTGCGGACGGCGACGATCATCCCGAGGAGCTGCCTGTCTTCCTCACCACGACCACGGGCGTGCCCAACCATGCGCAGTTGCTGGTGCTGCTGGACGGTGCGGACGATTCGGATGCCGACGCGTTCCAGCGGGTCTGCATGCTCTACGACGCGACCGACCCGGAAGCCACGCGGTCGGCCGAGGCGTTCGGACGGGCCCGCTCGGATTCCGGCGGCCTGCAGTGGTCGGTCCAGACCGACGAGGGCCGGTGGGAGCGCGCGGCAGCGTCGGCCGAGGCTGCCCCCGCGGCCGCGACGGAAGGGCCCGAGGCTAACGAGTCCGACACCGACGATGCCGCGGCCACTAGCTCCGGCGACGACGGGCCGCCCCGCCGAGAGCCGGCGTCCGTCGAACGCACCCTGTCGATCATCAAGCCCGACGCCACGCAGGCCAACGTGACCGGAAGCATCGTTGCCCGGCTGGAGGCGGCGGGTCTGCGGGTCGTCGCACAGCGACGCCTCCAGCTGACGCGGGCCGCTGCCGAGGGCTTCTATGCGGAGCACCAGGAGCGCCCGTTCTTCCAGTCGCTTTGCGACTTCATGACCTCCGGACCGGTGGTGGTCCAGGTCCTGGAAGGCGAGGACGCGATCGTGCGCAACCGCCAGGTGATGGGTGCCACCGATCCGGGCGACGCCGACCCCGGGACGCTTCGGAAGGACTTTGGATCCTCGATCGAGCAGAACGCGATCCACGGGTCGGATTCGCCTGCGTCGGCCGCCCGCGAGATCGCCTACTTCTTCTCCGCGCTCGACATCGTTGGCTGAACCGGCCCACCCGGCCCGATTCCTCCAGGATCGCTGAGCCGACCGGCCGCGATAGCGGCCACCACCTCCGGATAGAGCCCGTGCTCGGCAGACAGGACACGGGCGGCCAGAGTCGCCGGATCGTCGCCTGGCCGAACCGGTACTGCCGCCTGGGCGATGACGGGACCGGCATCCACCTCCGAGCGGACCCAGTGCACCGTGCACCCGTGACGTCGAACGCCGCCGTCACGCAGCACGCGTGCGTGCGTGTCCAGCCCGGGATACGCCGGCAACAGTGATGGATGGATGTTGATCAGGCGGCCGCGCCAGCGATCGACAAAGGCCGGACCGAGAATCCGCATGAAGCCCGCCAGGCAAATCAGCTCCGCGCCCGCGCGTTCAAGGACGACGGAAAGCCGGGCGTCAAATGCCGCGCGCCGCTCACCCGCCGCGGGCTCGATGGCCACCGCGGAAACACCTGCAGTCGCGGCGCGCTCAAGCGCCGCCGCACCCGGCTGATCAGACACCACGAGAGCAATCCGAAACCCGGCACCGGCCGCGACGGCGGCCCGGTCGAGCAGCGCCTGCAGGTTGGAGCCGCGCCCGGAGGCGAGCACGGCCACGTTCAGTACTGCCACGCGGACTCCGGGCGCTCGATGGCCACTGCCGGCCCATCGCCCGCGCTCACCGTTCCCACCGGCCAGGCACGCACCCCGTTCCCTTCGAGGTCTTGCCGGATCCGCTCGGCCGCGGCGGATGGCGCGACGAGCAGCATCCCGGCGCCGCAATTGAACGTGCCGAACAGGGTGTCGGCGTTCAACCCGCCGGCCGCGCGGAGCCAGTCGAACAGCGGTGGCAGGCGCAGGGCGGCGCCGTCGAGCGTGACCTGCGTGCCGGTCGGGAGTACGCGCGCCAGATTGGCGGTGATGCCGCCGCCGGTGATATGCGCCAACGCCTTGACGGTGCCGGTGGCCAGCACCGGCAGGAGTTCGCGCACGTAGATCCGGGTCGGATCGAGGAGCGCCTCGCCCAGGGACCGGTCTGGCGCGAAGGGGGCTGGGCCGGCCAGGTCGAGTCGTTCCCCGCCGACGATCGCCCGCACCAGCGAGAAGCCGTTGGCATGCAGTCCGTCGCTCTCCAGCGCCAGCACGATATCCCCCGGCTCGAGATCATGGCGAGGGAGCACGCGGTCCCGTTCAACCGCCCCCACTGCGAAACCGGCAAGGTCGTAGGTCCGGCCCGAGTAGAGGCCAGGCAGTTCGGCCGTTTCGCCACCCGCCAGCGCACATCCGGCCCGTCGGCAACCCTCAACCACCCCCTGCAGCACCTGGAACGCGTGCTCGGGGTCGAGGCGGCCGGTCGCGAAGTAATCGAGAAAGAAGAGCGGCTGCGCGCCCTGCACCAGGAGATCATTGACGGACATCGCAACGAGGTCGATCCCGATTCCGTTGTGCCTGCCGACCGATTCCGCGAGCAGCAGCTTGGTCCCAACCCCGTCGGTCGCGGCCACGAGCAACGGGTCCCGGAATCCCTCGCGCTGGAGATCGTAGACCGCGCCGAAGCCGCCGAGGTCGCCGGTCGTCCCGGCCCGGGCAGTCGTGCGGACCAGCGGCGCCAGCCGGGCCAGCAGCCGCTCAGCGGCGCTGGTGTCGACGCCCGCCCCTGAGTAGGTGTACTGCTTGGAACCTGTCATCGACGCACGTGGTCACTCCGTGGAGATCCCCAAAGGGCTAGGCTGGCGTCGGCCGGCGGCGCAGCCACCGGCGAATCACCATGCATTTATATTTGATGCCATGCAAAATTTGACGCGTAGTCGAGCGCTTCCGACGCTTGTCGGCGCCTGGCTGTTCTGGATGGCGGGAAGCGTCTGCAGTCCCGCTGCAGCCCAGGATGCCGCCGACATCTACACGGTCGGGGGCATCGCGGTCGACGAGACCGGAACGGACGGCAGTACGGCGCGAGCCGCCGCACTCCGCTCCGGTGAGCGTGTGGCGTTCGACCGACTGCTGCAGTGGCTGCTCCTGAAAGAAGATGTGGCCCGGATCCCTGACGATGTCCGCGCAAACCCGTCCCGGTTCGTCACCGGCTATTCGGTGCAGAACGAGCGGATCGCGGCCAATCGCTACCGCGCAACGATTGAAGTGCAGTTCGATCGCGACCGGGTGCGCAACCTGATGGGCGAGCTGGATCTCATCTTCGAGGAACACCGTCCCCCCACCCACCTGCTGATCCCGCTCCTCGGCCAAGGCGGCCAACTGACCCTGTGGGACAACAATCCGTGGCTCGACATCTGGGCAAACCGACCGAGTGCAGGTGACTTCATCCCGCTGCTGGTCCCACACGGCGAGCTCGGCGATGTCTCCGCGCTTTCCGTTGCCGAAGCTGCCGGCGGACAGACGGACCGGATCGCGGGACTCGCCCGACGCTACGGTGTAACCCACGCCCTGCTGATCCGGGCCGACCAGGTTGCCGAAGGGAGGCAGGTGACCGTGTCCGTAATCCTGACCGATCGGGGGCAGCCGATCGGGGACCCGCTGCGGTTCCAGTTGCGCCGCGCTGTCGATGAATCGGGCGCAGACTTTCTTGGGCGCACGGCCATGACCACCGCCCGGGCGGCAGCGGATCTCTGGATCCAGTCGGTTCGTGACCGGCGCGCCGCCGACGGGATCGTCGCCGTACGCGCCGAGTTCGGAGATTTCCGCGAGTGGCGTCGCCTGCTGACCGAGGTCCAGCGCTCCAGTCGCCTTGCCCACGTCACGATCCGGCGCCTGACCACGCGGCACTCGGACCTCTTGCTCCATTACAGCGGCACCGTTGATGCCGTGCGTGAAGCTCTGACAGCCATCGGACTGGAGGTCGAAACCGCCGGTGACCCGTGGCTGCTGCGGTTCGCGGCCACGGAGGCCCCCCCGCCCGTCGCAGCACCCGTTCCCGATGTGCCGGTCGAGCCTGAGCCACCGGCGCCGCCCGTCGTCGATTGAGTCCCATGTCCCTCGTGTCCGGCCCCCGAGGCGTGATCGCGATCTGGCTGGCGTTTTTCGTGGCGGTCTCCGCAACCCTGTGGCTGTTCTCCTCCATTCTTCTGCCGTTCATCCTCGGCGCTGCCATCGCCTATCTGCTCGATCCTGTCGTCGACCGGTGCGAGGACCTGGGGCTGGGGCGCAGCCTCGCCACCACGCTGGTCCTGATCGTCGCCACCCTGGCGGCGTTCGCCGTCACCGGTCTGCTCCTCCCCGTGGTTGTCGACCAGGCGCAATCGTTCGCCGACACGGCGCCCGACCGGATCAGACGGATCCTGGCGTGGCTGGACCAGATCCGACACCTGCTGACGGATCGCTTCGGCTGGGAGCTTGGCAGCAGCGCGCACGACCTGCTGCCGCTCCTCGGTGGGGAGATCGGCGTCTGGGCGCTTACGACATTGCAAAACCTGTTTCGGTCCGGCGCGGCCATCATCAACGTCACCGGGCTGCTGCTGGTAACCCCGTTGGTGGCCTGGTACCTGCTCCGGGATTGGGACGAACTGGTGGCGCGCATCGACGCGCTGCTGCCGCGCCGCAACTTGGCGGCCGCGCGCGCCCGCTTCGCCGAAATCGACCAGGTCCTGGCCGGGTTCGTCCGCGGACAATCGACGAGTTGCGCCCTCCTTGCGGGTTTCTATGCCCTTGCGCTCGGCTTGATCGGCGTCCCGAACGGCGTGCTCATCGGCCTGTTCGCGGGCCTCATTTCCTTCGTGCCTTACGTCGGGACGATCCTCGGCCTGCTGCTTTCGGTGGGCCTGGCCGCCCTGGAGTTCGGCGCCGCATGGCAGACCGTGGTCGCCGGCATCGTCTTCGCCGCTGGTCAGCTGGTTGACGACTACGTGCTACGCCCCCGGCTGGTCGGCGAACGCCTGGGCCTGCACCCCGTCGGCACCATCTTTGCCCTCTTCGCGGGGGGTGCCCTCCTGGGCTTCGTCGGAATTCTGGTCGCCGTGCCGGCTGCAGCCGTCATCGCGGTTCTGCTTCGGTCCGCGCTGGCGTGGTACCGCGAGAGCGGGTTCTACCGGGAGACATGACGCCAGAGTTCCAATACACGTTTGCCTTCGACGTGCGCGAGGCGCAGGACCGTGACGATCTGGTCGTCGGCCCGGCGAATGCGGCCGCCGTCGCCTGGGTGGACCGGTGGCCCGACTGGCAGCCGCCCGGCCTCGTTCTGATCGGCCCGCCGGCCGCCGGAAAATCGCATCTCGGTGCCGTGTGGTGCGGTCGCTCGGGCGCGGCCCGGCACCCGGCGGCGGGGCTGAACCCGGCACTCGAGGCCGCGCGGGGGGGCGCCCGGGCGCTTCTGATCGAGGATGTCGATGACGCCGCCGATGAGGACAACCTGTTTCGCCTTGTCAACGCGATGATCGAGGCGCGCGGCCACCTGCTCGTGACCTGCCAGCGTCCACCGGCGCAACTGGGCCTGCGCGTGCCGGACCTCCTGTCACGGCTTCGCGCCATGCAATCGGTCTTCCTGGGTCAACCGGACGACGAGCTGCTCGGCCGCGTGATCAAGAAACAGTTCGGTGACCGCGGGGTACGCGTCGACAACGAAGTGATACTCTTCCTCCTGCGGCGCATGCAGCGGTCCTTCGTTGCGGCCCGGCGGCTGGTCGCAGAACTCGATGCTGCCGCCCTTGCGCGTCGTCGCAAACTCACGATCCCGTTCGTGCGGGCATGGTTCGCCGACACCGTGAACCGACACGCCTGACACGACCGCAAGACTGCTGGGAGACACGCATGGATCTTCATATTGCCGGGCGCACAGCGATCGTGTGCGCCTCCAGCCGCGGATTGGGGCGTGGCTGTGCACTAGCTCTCGCCGAAGAAGGCGTGCACGTCGTCCTGAACGGCCGCGACCCGGAGACACTTGAACGGACGGCAGCCGACGTGGCCAAGGTCGCAACACAGGGCGCCACGGTCAAAATGGTCGCCGCCGACGTGACCACTCCCGAGGGCCAGACCGCCTTGCTCGAGACCTGCCCCGACCCTGACATCCTGGTGAACAACGCCGGTGGACCGCCGCCCGGCGACTTCCGTGACTGGACGCGCAAGGATTGGACCGCTGCTTGCGCCGCCAACATGTTCACGCCGATCGAGCTGATCAAGGCCACCGTCGACGGTATGACGGCGCGGCGATTCGGGCGGATCGTCAACATCACCTCGAGCGCCGTCAAGGCACCGATTGACATTCTCGGGCTGTCGAACGGGGCGCGCAGCGGGCTGACCGGTTTCGTCGCCGGCATTGCCCGCAAGACCGTTGCCTACAACGTGACCATCAACAATCTGCTCCCGGGGCCATTCGACACCGACCGGCTGCGCGGGACGATCGAGTTCGAGGCCAAGAAGCGGCAGACCGACGTCGACGTGGTGGCCGCCGAACGCGCCGGCAGCAATCCGTCCGGCCGCTTCGGGACTCCCGAAGAGTTCGGCGCCGCCTGTGCGTTCCTGTGCAGCGCCCATGCCGGCTACATCACGGGGCAGAATCTCCTGCTGGACGGCGGCGGCTACCCGGGTACGTTCTGACAGCCCGGGGTTGTCCGGATTAGGGGTGCCCATGCAGGCTGAGACTGCTGTAGCTGTGCAACCCGTTGCCGTGTCACGGACACGGCGACCGCAGACAGAGCAGAGCCCGCTTCCGGCAATCGGGCTCGGCCCGGACCGGTTCGTGAACCGGGAACTGTCTTGGATCGCGTTCAACCGGCGTGTCCTCAGCGAAGCCAGCAAGCCTCATCACCCGTTGCTGGAGCGCGTGAACTTCCTCTCGATCTCGGGCACGAACCTCGACGAGTTCTACATGGTCCGGGTGGCGGCGCTGATGGGCCAGATTTCCGCCGGCGTGAATCGGCGGTCGCCGGATGGACGGTCGCCGGCCGAAACCCTGGTTGAGGTCAATGCCGCAGCCGCCCAGCTCATGGCCGAACAGCAGGCTTGCTGGCGACAGCTGCGCGCCGAACTGGCGGCGGCCGACGTGCACGTGATCGACCCCGACGAGCTCACGGCGAGCGAGCATGACTGGCTGTCCGACCACTTCGGGAGCGAGATCTTTCCGATGCTGACGCCGCTCGCGATCGATCCCGCCCATCCGTTCCCGTTCATTGCCAATCTCGGGTTCGCGCTGGTGATGAGCCTGCGGCCGCGCATGGCCGGCGTCCGCAACCTGCACGCGCTCATCCCGATTCCCGCCGTGCTCCCGCGCTTCATTCGGCTACCCGGTTCGCCATTGCGGTTCGTGATGCTGGAGGACGTGATCCGGACCTTTGTGGACCGGATCTACAACAATTGCGAACTGCTGGGCTACGGCACGTTCCGGATCATCCGTGACAGCGAGATCGAATTGCACGAGGAAGCGGAAGACCTCGTTCGGTCATTCCAGACGCTGCTGCGAAAGCGGCGGCGCGGCAATGTCGTGCGGCTCAAGATCAATGCGCAGATGCCGCCGGATCTCCGGGAAACGGTGCTCCAGGAATTGCGCGTGGATCCGGCCAACGTCGTCGAAGCTGACGGCATCATCGGGGTCGCCGCCCTCGCCGAGATTGTGGAGTGCGGCCGGGATGAACTGCGTTTCGAATCCTTCGAGCCGCGGTTTCCCGAGCGGATCCGGAACACGGGCGATGACTGCTTTGCCGCCATTCGCAAGAAGGACCTGATCGTCCACCACCCGTACGAGAGTTTCGACGTGGTCGTCCAGTTCCTGCGTCAGGCGGCACGCGACCCGGACGTGTTGGCGATCAAGCAGACGCTCTACCGAACGCCGCGCGAGGACTCCCCGGTGGTGGACGCCCTGATCGAGGCCGCCGAGGCCGGGAAGTCGGTGACGGCCCTGGTCGAACTCAAGGCCCGGTTCAACGAAGAGGCGAACATCAAGCTGTCGCGTGACATGGAGCGCGCCGGGGTTCATGTGGTGTACGGCTTCATGGGACTGAAGACCCATGCAAAGGCCTCGCTCGTGATCCGGCAGGAGCCCAACGGCCCCATCAGCTACGTCCACTTCGGGACCGGGAACTACCATCCCGCGACCGCGAAGATCTACACCGATTTGTCACTCTTCACCTGCGATCCCGTCATCGGACGCGATGCCGGCGCACTGTTCAACCTGCTGACCGGCTACGCCGAACCCGAAACCTGGCAAGCGATCAAGGTGGCGCCGGCTCACCTCAGAAGAACGCTGCTCGGTCTGATCGAACAGGAAGTCACGCATGCTCGCGCTGGCCGCCCCGCATCGATCTGGATCAAGGCCAACGCCTTGGTTGATCCGGAGGTGATCGATGCGCTGTACGGCGCCGGGCAAGCCGGCGTCGCCATCGAGCTCGTGGTTCGCGGCGTGTGCTGCCTGCGCCCCGGGGTCCCCGGCCTGTCCGACAACATTCGCGCAAAGAGCATCGTCGGTCGCTTCCTTGAGCACGCCCGGATCTATTGTTTCGGCAACGGTCGGAAACTGCCGTCGCGCCGCGCCAAGGTCTTCATCTCCTCGGCCGACCTGATGCCACGCAACCTCGATCGTCGCTGCGAGACCATGGTGCCGATCCTGAATCCCACCGTGCACCAGCAGGTCCTCGATCAGATCATGGTGGCCAACCTGAACGACCGCACGCAGAGTTGGGAAATGCAGGGCGACGGGACCTACCGACCGATGCAGGGCGACGCCAAATCGGAGTCGGCGCACCAGTACTTCATGGACAATCCCTCGCTCTCCGGACGCGGCAAGGCACTGCGCACTGGGGCACCCCGCTCCGTGCCGCTCGATAAGTCCGCCAACTAGGCCCGGTCGCACTCGCAATGACCGATCAGCGGACGTTCGGGTCCGGAGACGGGCTCGACCGCCCGGTGGCCGTGGCCGACCTGGGCTCCAATTCGTTTCGCCTGGTGGTCTACCGCCCGCCCGCCCGCGCACCGGTGGTTCTCTACAACGAACGCGTGATCGTGGGACTTGCCCGGACCCTGGGCAGCACCGGAAAACTGCAGCGCCGTGGACGCGACGTCGCGCTGGCAACCGTCCTGCGGTTCCACCGCCTGGCCAAAGCCATGGACGCCCGGCACATCCGCACGGTGGCCACCGCAGCCATCCGGGACGCGGCCGACAGCGGGCCACTTATCGAATCGATCCGCAAGCGCACCGGTATCGATGTCGAGGTGATGGACGCCCGCGAGGAGGCTCGGCTGGCCGCAAGCGGGCTGATGGCCGGAATTCCCGGTGCCAACGGGATTCTCGGGGACATGGGGGGCGGCAGCATCGAGTTCGCGCGCGTCTGCAAGGGGAACGTGCTGGCGGACGGATCACTGCCTGCGGGAATGCTCCGCCTCATGGACATGAGTCGTCGCGTCGCCGCCGACGCCGGACGCGTGCTGGCACGCGAACTGAGGCCGCTCGACTGGCTCAAGGAGGGGCGCGGGCGGCCCTTCTTCGCGATCGGCGGATCTTGGCGGGCCCTGGCGCGCGCGCTGCAAAGCCGCACCAAGCATCCGCTCCCGATCATTCACGGGTACCGGCTGGACCGACGTGAGCTGGTCGACCATCTAACCGAACTCATCCATCTGCCTGCCCGGAAGCTTCCGCATTCCATTCCGAGCCACCGCCGAGCGGGGCTGCCGTTTGCCGCCGCAGCCATGCTGGCGGTGATGAAGGCAGTCCGACCGTCAAGGGTAGTCTTCTCCGGATTCGGCCTGCGGGAAGGGATTCTCCTCGAACTGCTCGAGGAGCCTGCGGGCCAGCCGGTTTCGCCGCTTCTGGAGGCCACCGCCTCGCTGGAACCCGCAAACCGGCCCTTCGTCGGCGACCCCGACACCATCGCCAACTGGATTCAGCCCATCCTGGGGGACGCGGGTTTCGTCAACAAGAACGGCGAGTTTCTGGCTGCCTGCGCCCGCCTCGTCGATCTTGCCTGGAATGAACACCCGGAACACCGGGCTCGGTATGCGTTCGATCGCGTGGCACTGCGCCCGCTCCTGCCGGTCAGCCAAACGATTCGCATCCGCATGGCGTTGGCGCTGCACGCTCGCTACACGGGCGCCGCGGTCACCGGACGGATGCGGTCGATTGCCCAGCTCATTCCGGACTCGCACGCACGCTGGTCACGGATCGTGGGGCTGGCCCTGCGCCTCGCCATGACGATAGGCGGGGGAGCAACACACACGCTGGAGGCGTGCCGACTCGAGCTGCGCGGAGGCGTCCTGACCCTCACCCTGCCGCATTGCCTTGATGCCCTGGTCGTGCGAGCGCGTCTCAAGACCCTCGCCCAGGCGCTTGGGCAAAGGCATCACATCGTCTACGCCTGAAGTCAGCCTTGCTCGTCGAGCGGGATCTCCCGCAACTTGCCGCCGTCCACGCCCAATGCGATCCGCCCTTCGCAGAGCGCCGCCGCCCGCTCCCCGAACACCCGGTTTCGCCAGCCCCGAAATGCCGCCATGTCCCGGTCACCGGCCGCAATGCGGTCAAGCTCCTCCGTGCTCGCCAGCAGCTTCGGCGCGATGCCGTGCTCGGCCGCCACCTGGCGAATGAGCGCTCGCAGCAATACGGCCGCCGCGGGCGACTTGTGTCTTGACTTTGGACGGCCTTCGGCCTTCGGAAGCGTTGCTGCCCGACCTTCCCGCACGGCTTCCAGGAGCCTGCTGCCAGTCCGGCCCCGCGCGACCGTCTCGGAAACACCCCTGATCTCCGCGAGTTCTCCCGCGCTGGAAGGGCCGGTTCGTGCTATCTGCACCAGGGCCTCGTCCGACAAGATCCATCGTCGCGGGCGATCCGCCTTCTTGGCCATCTCTTCCCGAGCTGCCGCCAGGAACTGAGCGACCAGCTGCTGTCGGGGCGGCAATGGCGGCAGCTTGGCGCGTCGCCACGCCTCTTCTGCCCGCAGCTGGTACGAGTCCGGATCCGTCAGCGTCTCCATCTCCTCGTCAAGCCATTCCCAGCGGTCCGCCTCGTCAAGCCGGTCGGCAAGCTTTCGGTAGATGGCCGGCAAGTGGGTCACGTCCGCTAGCGCATATGCCAATTGAGCCGGCGACAGGGGCCGGCGCGACCAGTCCGTGTAGCGATCAGCTTTGCTGATCGTCACACCCGCAATGGCCTGCGCAAGGTTTGCATAGCTGGCCGCTTCTCCGTAGCCGCATGCCATCGCCGCTACCTGCGTATCGAACAGAGGCGTGGGTACGCGGCCCGTAGCCAGAAAGAAGATGCCGACGTCCTGTCGGCAAGCGTGAAACACCTTGATCGGCGATGCATCGTTCAGCAGGCGGTAGAGTGGTGCAAGGTCCAGCTCGGCCAGGGCATCAACCGCGTGCCCCTCGCCATCCGAGCCCGCGAGCTGTACCAAGCACAGTTTCGGCCAGAACGTCTGGCCGCTCAGGAACTCGGTGTCGACGCAGATGAACGGCTCATCGGCGAGATGTTCGCAAAGCCGTTCGAGTTCGGCCGTCTCGCTGATCAGCAGATCTCGGGCAGAAGGGTGCCGCCGACCGCTCCGTGACTTCAAGGCGAGCGCACCACAACCAGTGCTTGATCCGATGCTGCGGTCAATGGGTCCTGAACCGAACGCGTGAGAGGAGGGACGGCTGCCCGGCCGTAATTTCCTCGGCGCCCACCGGAATGTGTCATGACGGAACCATCCACGTTCCCAAGTGCTTCTGGGCGCAGGCGCCGGCTTTCCGACGAGCGAGGAGCGCCGGAGGCCGAATCGAATTCCCCACGGTTCGGTGCTCAGTGCTCGGGCATGGCACCACCGCCGGAAGGGGCCGTGGCAGATGCATCCGAGCGTCGGTCAGGAACTGATCGCAGTCATCGGTCTCAGGCGCGGCTGAGGCCGCCGCCTTGCCGCCCATCAACCGCAACGCGGCCAGAGTCCGCGTGCGTGCGAATTCCGCTGCCCCGCGAAGCAGGAGCCCGTCTCCGTCCTCCGGCGCGACCAACACCCGGCACCGTTCGGAGCGCTCACTGATCTGGACAAGCCGCACGGCTCAACATAGGCCGCTGCCAAGGACCGTTGCAAGCTTGGACTCCCGTACGCGCCCGCAGGCTGAGGCCGGGTCCATGTCACCACGGGGAGCACCGAACCGGTCGGCTGCGGCCGTTCCCGAGGCCCGGGCAGCCGGGTCTCCGGTGACGCCGCGCTATCCATCCGGCCGATCCCATTCCACGCCGTCGAATTGGCGAACGAAGTCAGCGCTGTAGGCCAAGGAAGGCGTCTGGTAGCCGAGCCTGACGTCGCCCTGCAGGACCCGCACGGCAATGGCGACCACTGCCGCCGCGGTGAACCCGTACGGATCGGCCACACGCAGGCGTGCCGTCACGCGTTCACCGTTGGCGTCCTCGATCTCGGCCACGAAGGTGGCATGACTGGTCCCTCGCTCCCGTTCGCCGGGACCGGCCGGCCCTTGCCGGATCACCGCGTCCAGCAGGCGCCGCGGCAACCGCATGGTCAGCAACCCTCCGAGCCAGCGCGCCGTCCACGTCAGCAGTTCGACCGGCCTCGACGTCTGGGTGTAGGTTTCGATATTGGCGATTCCGGTTGACCGATAGGCGGTCGCGACATCGCCCAACACGCTGCCCAAGGCAGCATTCGGCCCCTCCCCGAAGTCAAAGTCGTGTCGGAGACTGCCGGCCTCGACCCGCACGATCACCCCGTCGCGTCGAATGCGAAAATCGTTGAGGCCGTCAAGGACCGTGCGCAACGTGCCCTGGGAGAAACCGCTGTGTGCTGCGAGGCCAAGCCGGAGACAGCGACCTCCGGGATGCCGCGCTGCTAGGTCGGCGATCAGGCAATCGCTCGGCACTACGTCACATCCTGCGCCCGGCAGGACCATGATCTTCGCCTGCCTGGCCGCGGCATCACGGGCCGCCAGTGCTTCGAAGACCGCCAGTTCCCCCGTGATGTCCAAGTAGTGCGTTCCTGTCTTGCAGCACGCTTCGACCACCGGTTCGGCCGTGCGCGAGAACGGCCCCGCACAGTTCACAAGCACGGTGATGTCCTCCAGGGCGGAGGTCAGCCCATCCGCATCACCCACTGCCACGGTTCGCTTGTCGAGCGCCGACCACCGGGTCAGCGCAGCAAGTTTTTTCGCGCTGCGTCCCGCCAGCACGGGCCGCAGCCCGCCCGCCACGGCCTCAGCCACCACCAACTGGCCGGTGTAGCCCGTGGCGCCGTAGATCATCAATTTTGGCTGCGACATGGATCAGCCCCTCTAGGGCGCGGCCGGGACCGCGCCGTCAGGCCGGGCGACCCCGTTCATTGCACGGCCTGCACCCGGCGCCGGCACCCACCCGCCCGTTCTGCATGGTTCGTCAGCTCGGCCGGTTCCGGTCATCCGGGCCCGTCAGGGGGCTCCCCGGCTCAGAGCCGGCCTGACCCAAGGCGGGGGTTCCGACATTCGGCTTCGGCCGGGCCGCTGGCGGCTCTTGCGTTCCATCGGTCATCCGATCAGTCCGCACCGCCGCGGTCGGAAAAGCGTACCGGCTCGATGCCGGCGCTCTCGCAGAGAGCATCCAGCAGGGCAGAAAAATCCTGGCCGCCCCAGCCGCGCGCCCGGGCAAGGCTGAGGCATTCGCGCGCCGCGGCCGCAACCGGCATTGGCACGCGGTTGGCATTCGCCGCCTGCGTCACGAGAGACAGGTCCTTGTGGGCGAGATCAATCTGAAACCCCGGTGTGATATCGCCCTTGAGGACCTTGGTGGCGTAGTTGATCCGCAATTGACCGTTCGTCGCGGTCGTGCCGTGCAGGACCTCCAGGGTACGTTCCAGTTCCAGCCCGAAGCGGCGCGTGAGCGCGAGCGCCTCCGCGTTGATCTGGCAAAGCGTGATGGCGAGGTAGTTGTTTACCAGCTTGGTGCGGATACCGGTGCCGACCGGGCCGCAGTGGTGAATGGACGTCCCCATTGCTTCAAGCATCGGCCGGATGGCGTTGAACTCGGCTTCCTCGGCACCGACCATGAAGAGGCTCTCGCCGGCATCCGCGTGACTGGCGAGCCGCCCGATCGGGGCATCGATGCAGTGCATCTCCGAACTGGCAAGGGCTGCGGCACAGCGATCGGTGACCTCGGGATCAATGGTGCTCATTTCCACGACGGTGGTACCGGGTGCAGCGTGTGCGATCAGACCGTCGGATCCCAGGATGACGCCCTCCACTTCGACGTGCGAAGGTAGACAGGTGAAGATGGTGCGTACCTCCTTCGCGACGCCTGCGACGGAGTCCGCAACCGAAGCGCCAAGCTCCGCGAGCGCATCGCACGGCGAACGGGCGATATCAAAGACGACAAGCCCAAAACCCTTGCGCTGCAGGTTGGAGGCCATCGGGCGGCCCATCCGCCCCAGCCCAATGAAACCGATCCGGTCCATGCATGTTTCTCCTGGGCAACACCCCGGGCGGCGCAGCGTAGACGATGGGGCCCCCTAGCGCTCCGGAGGTCAGACTGCATCACCGCGGGATCGGGCGTATCGCGTTGGCAGGCCGATGGGCGCGACCGCCCCGATATCAGGGCGGCAACCAGGCCGTCGGCGTCAAGCCGAGTAACCCGGGGCTTGCGGACACCAAATCGCGCAACACAACGTGGAGCGAAAACTCCGTAAGATTGCGCGGGCGCGACCGAGCGCGACGGACTGTCCGGAAACCCGCAATGTCAGCTATTTTGCAGCCGCATATTCTCGCCATCGTCAGTGGCACGATCCTCGCCGCCGGGCTCATCTTGATCTTTTGCGGAAGAATGACGCTGCAACGGCTGCAGATTCCCGATCGTGAAGACGATACGGCCGGGTTCGAGAAGGCGGACCGGATCCTGGAGCGGGGAATGTTTCTGTTGCGGGCCGGTGACGTGATCGGCGTGGTAGGCGGTATTTGCGTGATTCTCACCATGCTCGTCTACGCCGGCATCATCCCGGGTCTCTGACCCGCACCGCAGCGGCGCTGCCGGCCGCGCAGATTGCCGGTGCCGGCGGTCCTGGTCTGGTCGGCTGGATTCGTCGGCGCGGTCGGACGCCGTCGGCCATTGCCGATATCCGCGCGTGGCGGGTCGCGAACCATGACGTAGGATGGGCTCAGAGGACGTTCGCGGCTGGCATGCCCGCGGACGGCCGCCGGAAATTCCAATCTGAACGGACTGAATTGCCATGAAGCTCACTGGTTTCGAGATTCTCCACGCGGACGGCGGGTGGCGCGTACTGTCGTTCCTGAAGGCCACTACCGACGAAGGAATCACTGGCTGGGCGGAGTTCAACGAGAGTTACGGAAGCGCCGGCCTCAGCGCCGTGATCATGGCACTCGGACAACACCTGGTCGGCAAGGACCCACGCCCGGTCGAGCGGCACAGCGCGATCCTGTACGCGCGCACTCGCCAGGCTCCCGGAGGTGTCAACCAGCAGGCGATTGCCGCCATCGAGAATGCCCTGCTCGACATCAAGGCGCGTGCGTTGGGCGTCCGCGTTTGTGAGCTGTTCGGTGGTCCGGTGCGCGAAGAGCTGCGTCTTTACTGGTCCCATTGCGGCACGTATCTGCTGGGGCACGCGGACTTGATCGGCCAACCTCCCTTGACCAGTCTCGCCGACGTCGAAACCTTGGGCGCGCGCGTCCGCGGCGAGGGCTTCACCGCACTCAAGACCAACATATTCCTGTTCGATGGCGAGCGGCCGCAACTCTACATGCCCGGCTTCGGGGTGGGAGCAAGCAGCCCCCAGCTCTCTCCCGACCTCTCCGTCGAGCGCGCGCTCCGCGCCCAGGTGGAAGCCTTTCGCGCGGGCGCCGGACCGGATGTCGAAATCCTCGTGGACCTGAACTTCAATTACCGGCCGGAGGGCTATCGGCGCATCGTCCGGGCCCTCGACGATCTGGGCCTGATGTGGGCCGAAATCGACCTCTTCGACGCGACGGCACTGGCCGGTATCCGCGAAGCCGTGAGCACGCCGATCGCCTCGTGCGAGTCGCTCTACCGCCGGCGTGAATTCAAGCCGTTCTTCGAACGTCGCGCCGTCGATGTCTGCATCATCGACGTGGTCTGGAACGGCCTCGCCGAAAGCCTCAAGATCGCGACCATGGCGGATGCGTACGAAATCAACGTCGCGCCGCACAACTTCTACGGACATCTCTCGACGCTGCACAGCGCGCACTTCTCGGCCACCGTCCCGAACTTCCGGGTGATGGAAATCGACATCGACGAGGTTCCGTGGAAGGATGACTTGGTAACGACCGTGCCCGTTATCCGGGACGGCAAGCTGGTGCTTCCCAAGGAGCCTGGCTGGGGCACGGAAGTAAACGAAGAGGCTGTTCGCGCGCACCCGCCGCGGCCGAGCGCGGACCGGCATTGGACGAACTAGGGGCGGCCCTGGTTCCCGGTCTGCAGCTGCCACCGGTGGCGGCAGTGCCCGACAGCCCTATCATCGGCGCGCCCTAGCAGCGGACGGCCCACGGGGAACCTCGCCATGCATCCGTACCGGACCCACAACTGCGGCGAACTCCGCGCCGAACACGTCGGCACGACTGTGCGCCTGTCGGGATGGGTGCACTCGAAACGTGATCACGGCGGGCTGCTGTTCGTGGATCTTCGCGACCACTACGGTTTGACCCAGATCGTGGTGGCGGCCGACGCCGAATTCTTCGCCGCCATCGAAGCCGTACGTGTCGAAAGCGTGGTGATCGTCACCGGTCCGGTCGTCGCCCGTTCGGAGGACACGGTGAACCCGACGCTCGAGACGGGGGACGTGGAAGTCCGGATCCAGACGTTCCACGTTGAATCGCCTGCCGCAACGCTGCCGCTTCAGGTGGCGGGCGGGCAGGATGCCGGCGAATCGGTCCGTCTCGCGTACCGCTTCCTGGACCTCCGCCGCGAGAAGATGCAGCGGAACCTGCGCCTGCGAGCCGACGTCATCGCGATGATCCGCCGGCGCATGACCGAACAGGGCTTCCTCGAGATCCAGACACCGATCCTCACCGCCTCTTCACCGGAAGGCGCCCGAGACTTTCTGGTCCCGAGCCGTTTGCACCCGGGGCAGTTCTACGCCCTGCCGCAGGCTCCACAGCAGTTCAAGCAGCTTCTGATGACCTCCGGTTTCGACCGCTACTTTCAGATTGCCCCCTGCTTCCGGGACGAAGATGCCCGGGCCGACCGAAGTCCGGGAGAGTTCTATCAGCTCGATGTCGAACTGGCGTTCGCGACGCAGGATGACGTGTTCGAGGCCGTGGAGCCGCTCCTGCGCGACGTGTTCGCCGAATACGGGAGCCGTCCCGTTGCTGGCGGCCGCTTTCCGAGGATCGCGTGGCGTGACGCGATGCTGCGCTACGGAACTGACAAGCCCGACCTTCGCAACCCGCTGGAAATCGCCGACGTTACCGCTGCGTTCGAGCTCGAGGGGGTCACGTTCCGCGCGTTCCGGAGCCAAATCGAAAAGGGCGCCGTCGTGCGTGGCATTCCCGCCCCGAACGCAGCCCAGCGTCCAAGGAGCTTTTTCGATGGGCTCAATCGCTGGGCCCGAGAGCAGGGCGCGGCCGGGCTTGGCTATGTGATCTACGACGAGGAGGGCGGCAAGGGCCCGATCGCGAAGTTTCTGGTGCCCGAAGCCGAGGCAGCGATTTGCGATGCGACCGGGGTTGGCCCCGGAGACGCTGTCTTCTTCGTGTGCGACCAGCCCGCCCGGGCGGCGGCCTTCGCGGGCGTCGCCCGCACCAAGCTCGGCGAGGAACTCGATCTGATCGATGACAGCGCCTTTCGTTTCTGCTGGACCGTAGATTTTCCGATGTACGAGCGTGACGCGGACACGGGCAAGATCGAGTTCAGCCACAATCCGTTCTCGATGCCCCAAGGGGGCCTTGAAGCGCTGGAAACTGCGGCCGATCCGGAAGACATCCTGGCCTGGCAGTACGACATCGTCTGCAACGGCGTCGAACTCTCCTCCGGAGCAATCCGAAACCACCGGCCAGACATCATGGTCAAGGCGTTCGCCATCGCCGGATACAGCCTGGACGAACTTGAGCGGCGTTTCCCCGCCTTGCTTCAGGCTTTCCGCTACGGCGCTCCGCCGCACGGCGGCATCGCTCCCGGCATTGACCGGATCGTGATGCTGCTCGCCGATGAGCCGAACATCCGCGAAGTCATCCCGTTTCCGTTGAACCAGCAGGCGGAAGACCTGCTGATGGGCGCGCCGGGGCCGATCTCCGCCCAGCAGCTCCGGGAAGTCCATCTCCGCGCTGTCACACCGCCGGCGTGACGGCGGCCACGTTGTCTGTTCAGCAGGCCGCTACCATATACTTCGGAGCGCAATCGCTAGCGGTCGCGATCCGAATCGTGCGCTTGCGCAGCCCTGTCAAATTTCCTGGGAGCGTGCCCATGGCCTTAGGCCACTACACCAACAATTCCTTCGTTCGCCAGCAGGCGTCGCAGCTGTCTGCTGTCGATGCGGGCCTGCGGTCTTACATGCTGCGGATCTACGGCTACATGACCGCGGGTCTCGGCATCACTGGCGTCGTCGCGCTGACAATTTCATCCCTGGCCGTCAGCGACGGGCAGCTGACATCGGTTGGCCTCGCGCTCTACACGCCGCCGCTCGCATGGATCGTGATGTTTGCGCCGCTGGGTGTGGTCCTGTTGATGAGCTTCCGCGTGCACCGGTTGCAGGCCGCCACAGTACAGATGCTGTTCTGGGTCCTCGCGGCCTGCTACGGCGTTTCGCTTTCCTCGATTTTCCTCGTCTACACCGGCGAGAGCATCGTTCGCGTCTTCTTCATTGCGGCGTCCATGTTCCTCGCAATGTCGGTTTGGGGTTACACGACCAAGCGGTCGCTCTCCGGTCTCGGGTCGTTCCTCTTCATGGGCATGATCGGCATCTTCATTGCGATGCTGGTGAACCTGTTCCTCGCATCCAGCGGACTCCAGTTCATGATCTCGGTGCTTGGGGTACTGATCTTCGCGGGACTTACTGCCTACGACACGCAGAAGCTCAAGGAGATGTACGTCGCCGGACAGTCAGGTGAGCTGGCAGTCAAACAGGCGGTCATGGGTGCGCTGAGTCTCTACCTGGACTTCCTGATGATCTTCGTGTTCCTGCTGCAGCTTCTCGGAAACCGGGAATAGCTCGGGCGAAGCAAGGCGCACGCTAGCAGGCACGCTCGGCCGCTCGGCGCTTCCCGACGGAAGCGCCGTTGGCCGGGGCTTGCGGATCGTCCTTTCTGCCCATCGTTGACGAGTTCGCTCCAGGGAGGACTGGCATGTCCGGTTCGTATGAGGCGCTCTACCAGGGCTGGGTGGCCGACATGGAAGCGTTCTGGGCCGAGCGGGTCCCCCTGCTCGACTGGAGCCGGGCCCCGAGTCGCATGCTGGACGCCGACGACCCGCCCTTCTACCGCTGGTTCCCGGACGGCGAACTGAACACTTGTCACAATTGCCTGGACCGGCACGTAGAGGCAGGCTACGGCGACCGCCCGGCATTGATCTACGACAGTCCCGTAACCGGAACCCAGCAGACCTTTACGTTTAGCGAGCTGCTCGACCGCGCAGCCCGTGCAGCCGGCGCGTTCCGGGACCTTGGTGTAGACCGAGGGGATCGTGTCTTGATCTACATGCCGATGATTCCGGAAGCGGTGATCGCAATGCTGGCCTGTGCCCGCATCGGCGCCGTTCACTCGGTAGTATTCGGAGGGTTCGCGGCGCCCGAGCTTGCTTCCCGGATCGACGACGCAACCCCCAAGCTCGTGGTCGCGGGAAGTTGCGGGATCGAGCCGAATCGTGTCGTGGCCTACAAGCCGATGCTGGACCAGGCTTTGGAGTTGGCTGAGCACGCCCCGGCCCACTGCCTGATCAAACAGCGGGAAGCTTCGCCGGCCACCATGATCGAGGGCCGTGATCTGGATTGGGACCAGGCGCTCGCGACTGCCGACCGCGCGGACTGCGTGACGGTCTCTGCCGTCGACCCGCTGTACATCCTCTATACGTCAGGCACGACCGGCGACCCCAAGGGGATTGTCCGGGACCAAGGCGGGCACGCTGTGGCGTTGGCCAACAGTATGGCGATGACCTACGGACTCCATCCCGGCGAGGTGTTCTGGGCCGCTTCCGACGTCGGGTGGGTGGTAGGGCATTCCTATATCGTCTATGCGCCGCTCCTCCACGGTTGCGCCAGCATTCTCTATGAAGGCAAACCCGTGGGTACCCCCGACGCGGGCGCCTTCTGGCGCGTGATTTCCGAACACAATGTCTCGGTGCTGTTTACGGCCCCAACGGCGTTCCGGGCAATCCGACGGGCGGACCCCGAAGCAAAGCTGCTGCAGGAGTACGACCTCGACAGTTTTCGCGCCCTGTTTCTGGCCGGGGAACGGGCCGATCCCGACACCGTCCGCTGGGCGGAAAAGGTCTTGGGGGTTCCGGTACTCGACCATTGGTGGCAAACGGAAACCGGCTGGTCGATCACGGGCTATTTTGCGGGAACCCAGGGTTTTGCGGTGCGCCCCGGCTCCGCCGGCAAGCCGGCACCAGGGTACGCCTTGGAAGTGCTGGATGACGACGGGCAGACGGTTCCGGCCGGTGAAATCGGGGCCCTCGCCGCGAGATTGCCGATGCCGCCCGGCTTCAGTCCGACCCTGTGGGGCAATCAGGAACGTTTTCGCAAGGTCTATCTGGACGTGTTTCCCGGCTACTACAGCACCGCCGACGCCGGAATGATCGATGAGGACGGTTACGTGTGGGTCATGGCGCGGACCGACGACATCATCAATTGCGCCGGACACCGGTTATCCACGGGCGCCATGGAAGAAGTGCTGACCCAGCATGCGGATGTCGCTGAATGCGCCGTCGTGGGCGTGCACGATCGCCTCAAGGGGCAAGTTCCGATCGGCTTGCTGGTCCTCAATGCCGGCGTGACCCGGGAGTCGGAGGCGATCGCTGCGGAGACCGTGCAAATGGTACGGGATGCGATCGGCGCAGTTGCGTCGTTTCGGACGGCCGCTGTCGTGCAGCAGCTTCCCAAGACGCGCTCGGGCAAGATTCTGAGAAACGTCATTGCGGCCATCGCGGACGGGCGAACTCCGAAGGTCCCGCCGACGATCGAGGATCCGACCGTCCTTGACGGCATCAAGTCCGCATTGGGAGCCGTTGGCTTTCCTCACGAATAGCGCCCATGCGAGGACCTGCCAATCTTCGTTCCTACGGTCTGCTGGTACGCGAAGCTCAAGTCTTGATCGCTCGGGAAATGGTCGGCCCGGTGCTGGCGCGGAAATTCCCGGGCGGCGGCGTCGAGGACGGCGAAACGCCGGAATCAGCCGTGGTGCGGGAGTTCCTGGAAGAAACCGGTCTCGAGGCGCAGGTACTTCAGCTGCTCCACGCGCCAGGGACACTCATGTCGCCCTGGACAAATGCGCCGTATACGCCGCTGTACTACGCCGTTGCGGCGGATGGCGAGCCTGCCCCGCAACCGCCCGAATTTCTTCCCCTCCGGTTTGTCGAGGCACGGGCACTGTTTGGCGCGGAGGACGTGGCCGAACCCGAGCAAGTAGCTCTCCGGCGCGCCCTGGACCTGGTGGCCTGACGCGAGGGGGTCCGCCGCTTCACAGGTGCGGCCAACGTCGCCCGAGACAACCAGAACCGTCGGAAGCCCTCGCCACAGCCGGTTCGGCCGGTCGCAGTCCAAGCTGCCAGACGGTGTGGCCACGTTCGCGCAACGGGACGACACGAAACCGTGGATCGCTTCCGGTCACGTCGCGCTCATGTATCCGAGACCGAGGCGACGTCGGAGCCGCGACTCTGACGGACGCTGCCGGAAGCCGTCTCCGGGAGCAAATCGTGTCAGCACACAAGTATGCGAACACGCGCCATGGCGCTCTCGCACATGATCTCGACTCCCGCCTCCGAAGTCGCTGACCCCGTCAGAACGACGCGCAAACGCTGCTGATCGTCCGCAGCACGGCCTCTTGGTCAAATGCTTCCTTGTACGCCCGCACAATCTCGTCGGTATGCTGAAATCCCGAGTCTTCGGCCCCGGTAAGGATCACGACAAGCTTGGACTTTTCCCGGACCATGACGCCTGTTTTGTCGCGCCACTGCCCGGCAGCATCGACGACAGTCAGGCCGTCGCCAAAACGCGGCGTAATCTCATCTGACAGGAAAGCACGCCAGGCCGCATCGCTCACGACTTCGACGTTCCCGAGGTTACGGCCGAAATACAGGCGATACTCCGTGAATTGCTCCGTCCCCTCCGGACATTTCTCGACGCCGTCATCCGCGCGCGCATGAGGCGAGATGCCCACTGTCACGATCAACATGACTGCTGCCAGCCAGCAGCATTGGTCTAGTCGTCGCACGATCTTTTCTTCTATCACGAAGTATCGGACTTCGGCATTGTCAGATGACGCCACCGACCGGAAGATAGAACACTTGTCAATCCTGTTCAATTAGTATGACAAAGGAATAAAGGAAAGTTTATATTCAATTGCCGTATTGTACCAGTTCTGACGATATCAGCATTGTGACAATAGATATAACTATGTTGACATTAAGTACGAAATTCCCTATGGTTGGCTCGTCTTGGACAGCTTCTGTCAAGCGGCATGGAAGCGTTTGAAGCAGAAGCTCGTCAACCGCAGGCAATCTTCGCGCGATATGGAGAACTTACGATGATCGCAACGACACGACGTGTGTTGTCTTGTGCAGTGTTGGCCGCCTTCGCGTTGCCGGGAATCGTGGGCTCAGCCCATGGGGCCACGCTTGACGACGTCCGCGCTGCCGATGAGTTGAAATGCGGAATCAACACCGGCCTCGCCGGTTTCGCGAACACCGATGACGCTGGAAACTGGGTAGGGTTCGATGTCGACTACTGCAAGGCGCTGGCTGCTGCCGTGCTGGGAGATGCCAGCAAGATCCAGTACGTCAGCCTCACGGGGAAGAACCGCTTCCCAGCGTTGCAGGCAGGTGAGATCGAAGTGCTGGCACGGAACACCACCTGGACATTTTCGCGTGACGTAGACCTGGGGTTGACGTTCGTCGGGGTCAACTACTACGACGGTCAGGGCTTCCTTGGGCCGAAGAGCCTAGGTGTTTCCAGCGCGACGGAACTCGATGGTGCATCGGTTTGCATTCAAACCGGCACGACGACCGAGCTGAACCTGGCGGACTTTTTCCGAACGCACAACATGGCGTACGAGCCCGTTCCCATCGAGACCAATTCTGAAGCCCGTGCCGCGTACGAGGCCGACCGGTGTGACGTCTACACCTCTGACGCGTCAGGGCTAGCCGCCACGAAGGCGACGTTCGACAATCCGGACGATCACATGGTTCTTCCCGAAATCATCTCGAAAGAGCCGCTCGGACCAGTGGTGCGCCAAGGCGACGACCAATGGGCAGATATCACTCGCTGGGTGCTCAACGCTCTCATCTCGGCAGAGGAATTGGGCGTTACTCAGGCGAACGTCGAGGCACTGGCACAGAAAGACGGCGGGTCTGACAATCCGGAAGTCCAGCGCCTTCTCGGTAGCGAAGGCAGCATGGGCGCCATGTTGGGTCTTGATGCCGACTGGGCGGCCAGAGCCATCATGGCCGTTGGCAACTACAGCGAGATTTTCGAACGCCACCTCGGACCCGACACTCGGCTCGGTTTGGAGCGTGGCTTGAACGCCTTGTACTCCGCGGGCGGGATCCTGTACTCTCCTCCGTTCCGTTGACGATACGATCAACGGCATAACATTGTCGTGGCTGCCGAGGGTCCAGGCGACTCTCGGCAGCCAACGTGATGTGAGCCGGATCGAAACAGGTAATGGCCGCCCCGTCCAGCACCCGAATTGAACAGCTTGGCTATCTTTGGACCGATGAGCGGCTTCGGGGGATCGCCTTTCAGGTCCTCGCGGTTGCTGGCCTCGCGCTCTTCTTCGCGTTCATTATCTGGAACACCGCTGCCAATCTGAAACACGCCGGTCTTGCGTCCGGATACGGCTTTCTCCTAGACCCCGCGTCGTTCGACATCAACCAGCGGCTCATCGACTACACGTCGACGTCGAGCTACGGGCGGGCATTTCTCGTGGGCGGGCTCAACACGGTTCTCGTCGCTGCGCTCGGAATCGCGGCGGCGACATTTATCGGTTTTGTCGTCGGCCTGATGAGGCTTTCGACCAATTTCCTAGTAAGCCGTATCGCCACGGTCTACGTCGAGCTGACCCGCAACGTCCCGCTGCTTCTGCAGATCATCTTCTGGTGGGTTGTCATCCTGGCCCTACCAAGGGTCCGCGACAGCATTTCTGTCGCGGATGTCGTGTTTCTCAACAATCGCGGCATCCGAATGCCGCAACCAATATTCGAGGACGCGTTTCAGTTCATCCTCGCACTCTTCGTAGCCGGATGTATCGGCACGTTTGTCCTCGCTCGATGGGCTCGAAAACGGCACGATCTGACAGGAAGGACATTTCCGGTTGGCTGGAGCGCGATCGGCCTGATCTTCGGACTCCCGGCCTTGTCAACCCTGTTTGTCGGACTGCCGGTCGATCTGGACATCCCCCTTCTGGGAAGATTCAACTTCGAGGGCGGGTTCAATGTCACCCCGGAATTGATTGCACTGTGGCTGGCGCTGTCCCTCTACACCGGAGCATTCATCTCTGAAGTCGTTCGTTCAGGCATACTTGCGGTCGACAAGGGACAAATTGAAGCGGCGCGAGCCGTGGGACTGCCGCCCGGTCTGAGAACTCGCAAGATCATTCTCCCGCAGGCCCTGCGCGTCATCATTCCGCCCCTCACGAACCAGTACCTGAATCTGACCAAGAATTCTTCGCTGGCGGTGGTAATCGGCTATCAGGACATCGTGTCCATTGGGGAAACCGTCCTGAATCAAAGCGGCCAAGCCCTTGAAGTCATTTCGATTTACATGGCGTTCTATCTGACCCTCAGTCTCTTAACCTCGGTCTTGATGAATTGGTACAACAAGCGCACCGCCTTGGTGCGCGAGCGGTGAACGACCGGATGTTTTTCCGAGACCAAAGCGAAATGCTTCCTGAGCGCCCGGCGCCGATCACGGAGGTCGGCGTCATCGGTTGGCTCCGCATCAATCTGTTCTCGAGTTATGGCAACGCGGCATTGACGCTGGTTTCGCTGGCACTGCTCGTGCTGATTATTCCGCCATTCGTCTCCTGGGGATTGATCGACGCGCAGTTCTCCGGTGACAGCGGGGCCGCATGCTCCGGAATTGGCGCGTGCTGGGCCTGGCTTGATCAGCGTCTCGGACAGTTCTTCTACGGGTTCTACCCAGCTGACGCGCACTGGCGGGTCAATGTCACCGCATTGCTCCTCGTTCCCGCGCTGCTGTATGTGCTGGTCGACAACTTGCCGGGGGCCAAGTTCGGGCGCTGGTTCTCGTATGTCTACCCGCTGCTTGCGGCCTATCTCCTCGTCGGCGGTTTTGGCCTCGAGGTAATTTCGACAGACAAATTCGGCGGCTTCATGCTCAACATGGTCGTCGGGCTTACCGGCATCGTGCTGTCTCTTCCCGTCGGAATTCTGCTGGCACTGGGACGCCAGTCGCGCCTGCCGGTCATCCGACTTCTCTCGATCACTTTCATCGAGGCCGTTCGGGGCGTCCCGCTGATTACGCTCCTGTTCGTCGCCATCGTGCTCTTGCAGCTGTTCCTCCCACCGGAAGTATCGCTCGATCAGCTGCTGCGGGTGATCATCATGGTGACGCTGTTTGCCTCGGCCTACATGGCGGAAGTCGTGCGCGGCGGCCTGCAGGCCATTCCAAAAGGGCAGATCGAGGGAGCACAGGCCGTAGGGCTGGGGTACTGGCAGACGATGCGGCTCATCGTTCTTCCGCAGGCGCTACGGATCTCAATTCCGGGGATCGTCAACACGTTTATCGGCTTATTCAAAGACACCACGCTGGTTATCATCATCGGCCTGTTTGATCTCCTGGGCCATGCCCGCTTGCTGCAGACCAATCCGGACTGGATCGGTGACGTCGACCATGAGGCCTACTTGTTCTCGGCCGCGGTGTTCTTCGTCATTTGCTTCCTCATGTCTCGTTATTCGGTCTCACTGGAAAAGCAGCTGAGCCAGGACCGTCACTAGGAGCGCCGCGCCATGTCGACCGCAACCCCCGAGTCCTCCAATGCGCCGGCCGCCCCGCTTATCCAGATCTCGAACCTCAACAAGTGGTTTGGAGCGTTCCACGTCCTTCGCGACATCAACCTGTCAATCGCATCCCAGGAACGCGTCGTCATCTGCGGTCCGTCGGGATCCGGAAAATCGACGCTGATTCGGTGCATCAACCGGCTGGAAGACCATCAAGAAGGTTCCATTCTCGTCGATGGCACGCAACTGACGCGAAACCTCAAGAACATAGATCTGGTTCGGCGCGATATCGGGATGGTATTCCAGCAGTTCAATCTCTTCCCGCACCTGACCGTTCTCGAGAACTGCACTCTTGGTCCGATTTGGGTTCGGCACATGCCGCGTCAGGAGGCTGAAGAGACCGCCAAGAGACTTCTTGACCGCGTGCAAATTCTCGACCAATCCACCAAGTATCCTGGTCAGCTCTCGGGAGGCCAGCAGCAACGAGCAGCCATTGCCAGGGCTCTGTGCATGGAACCGCGCGTGATGCTGTTTGACGAGCCGACGTCAGCGCTGGATCCCGAAATGATCAAGGAAGTCCTCGATGTCATGACGGACTTGGCCGAAAGCGGCATGACGATGATCATCGTGTCGCACGAAATGGGGTTTGCTGCACAAGTCGCCGATCGCATGATCTTCATGGATGACGGGCAGATCGTGGAGGAAAACACCCCGGACGCTTTCTTCAACAATCCGCAGTCTGACCGGACGAAATTGTTCCTCAGCCAAATTCTCAGACACTAAGGCGCCGCGCCTGAAGCCGGTTCCGTCGCTGGCGTGCTCCTGAGTTCCTGTCCGACGCTGCCCTGACGGCGATATTCGGCAACATCGCGAACGCCAACCGGATGATTCGGCGCGAACGTACGCCCGGCCGGCGCGACCCGTGCGCAATCAGGCAGCGAATACCACGCCGGCCGGGAGCATTGCTTCACGGGCTTGATCGCGGCGTTGGTGGCGGCACTCAGGTGCTGAGCCGCCCACGCGTTGCGTCCGGCGTCTAGCGGATGCCCCGAGGGTTACTCGGCAATACCCTCCGCTGGGCCCACGGCCCGCGCCAGAGATCGCCCCGCTGAATCATGTCGTCCGACAGGCTGAACATGTCGTGCGCAGCGAATTCGGCCGCCGCCAGGTCTTCCAGAACCACGACCGTCGAGCGCTGCTGCACGTCAACCAGCTTCCAACCGGCGAGGCCAAAGGGCTCCTGCAGGAACACGAGTTCAATCCAGCCAGGAATCTGGACGCCGTCATCATCCAGCGCGGCGATCCGAACGACAAGAAACTCATTGCGTTCAGCAACCTGCAAGATCTGCAGGTTGTCGTCCGCGGTCGGACGCCGGCCTTCGAACAGTACCCGCAACGGCAATTGGTCCAACAAGAAGTGTGCCGTCTGGCCTGCATCGGGATTGTGGTAGACCAGGTATGTTCCGTTGGCCACCAGAACAGTGTTGTCGGGAGGCTCGTACTCGATGCGGGCTCGCCCTGGCGGGGATACCGCGATCCAGCCCTTTCGGAGCGTTCCGTCAGGATCTTGCTGGATAAACCGAGCGGTCAGTGGCGGAAGCGTCTCGAGGAATGACCAGACCCGATCTAGGCGCGAGTCGGCCTGCGCGGCCTCGACATGGCCGCCGCCAAGCAGCCAGCACAGCAGCAGTGCGCCGAGGACCGGCCTCACGTTCGCATCCCGGTCACCCGATCACCTCGCGCTTGCCCGTGTGGTCGGCCGGGCTCACGATCCCGTCGCTCTCGAGTTGGTCGATCATGCGGGCGGCTCGGTTGTACCCGATCTGGAGGTGGCGTTGCAGAAAACTGGTCGAGGCTTTGCCCTTTTGCCGCAACAGGGCGACTGCGTCATCGTAGAGGGCATCGCGCCCGGCTTCCTCGGAGGAGTCCAAGGCTTGAGCATCGCCGACTTCTTCGGTTACTTCGAGGTTGTATTCCGTCGATATTCCCAAGTTCCTGAGGAAGTCGGCTACCCGTTCGACCTCTTCGTCACTGACGAACGGCCCATGCACCCGCTGCATTTTTCCGCCGGCCTGCAGATAGAGCATGTCGCCCTTCCCGAGCAGTTGTTCGGCTCCCTGGTCTCCGAGAACAGTTCGGCTGTCGGTGGCGGACGACACCTGAAAGCTGATCCGGTAGGGAAGGTTTGCCTTGATCGTGCCGGTCACGACGTCCACTGACGGCCGCTGGGTTGCGACGACCAAGTGGATCCCGGCAGCGCGTGCTTTCTGCGCCAGCGCCTGAATGGCAAGCTCGAAGTCCTTACCGGCGCTGAGCATCAAGTCAGCCATTTCGTCTACGACAATAACGAGATATGGAAATGGCTCGGGCTCAATGGTCTGAGTCTCGTAGACGGGCTTACCAGTCTCGGCATCGAATCCGGTCTGTACCTCCCGCGACAGCTTTCGTCCGCGCGCGACAGCTTCCTCGACCTTGCGGTTGTAGGCTTCGACGTTGCGGACCTGCAGCAGCGACATGGTCTGATAGCGCGAATTCATTTCACGCACCGCCCAGCGCAGCGCGGCAACCGATTTCTTCGGGTCTGTCACCACCGGGTGCAGAAGATGCGGAATCCCCTCGTACACGGTGAACTCAAGCATCTTCGGGTCAATCATGATCAGTCGCAGCTGATCCGGGGGAAGCCGGTAGAGCAAAGACAAGACCATTCCGTTCACGCCGACCGATTTCCCCGACCCGGTCGTGCCGGCAATCAGCAGGTGTGGCATTCCCGCCAGGTCGGCGGTGACGGGCTCGCCATTGATGTCCTTGCCCAACGCAATGATCAGGCTGCCGCGCTGTTTTTCGAACAACTCTGAGCCGAGAATCTCACGAAGGTAAACGGTCTCTCGCTTGGCATTCGGGAGTTCGATGCCGATGGCGTTGCGATCGGTCACCACCGACACCCGTGCCGCCTGCGCCGACATCGACCGGGCAATATCCGGCGCCAGCGAAATCACCCGACGCGACCGTATCCCTGGCTCCGGCTCAAAATCGTAGCGGGTGACGACGGGCCCGGACAGAATCCGCTCGATGACGCCAGCGATCCCGAATTCCGCAAGCACCGTCTCCAGCATCCGCGCGTTCGCCTCCTGGCCCTCGGCGGTACCACGAACAGCTCTCGGCGGTTTGCGCAGCAAGCCAAGCGGTGGGAGACGGTAGCCCTCCTCGTCCATCCCCAGCGTGGCTTGCCGTTCATCATCCTCACGCTGGCCTACGCGCGGCGGGCTGGCAGTCTGAACCCGCCGGCGTTTTTTCTTGGGTGGTCGCTCCTTGGGGGTCTCCATCGTGGGCCCCAGGGTCGGAGCAACCCGTTGCGCTGGGGCGCTTGCCTCGTCACTGGAAATACCGGCAGTCAGTCTTCGGGCAGCTGCGTAAAACGCACGGACTCCCTTGACCAATCCCGCCCAGTCCGACGCCTGCAGGGCAGAAGCGTATAGCCAGGCGATCGTAGCCAGCACCATGCAGGTCGTGACCATGATCGCCTGAAACCATGATGTATCGGCCAGTTCGGTCCCGACCTGCGCCCTGAATGCTCCCACAACTTCCGCGGCGCCCAACACCGCGGAACTCGACCCTTCACCAGGCTGAAACCACGCAGCTGTCAGGGTCGCGAGTACCAAGGCAAGCGCCAGCGCCAGCAGCCGCCAACCAAACCGGCCCAGCGATCGCGAACGAACCATCCGCCAACCCCAGGCCAGCACTGCCAACGTCGCCACCAATGCGGCGGGCATGCCGATCCACGTTCTGAGCTCCGCGCTTACCAGTGCACCGGGCTTGCCGAACCAGTTGACGGGCGCCCGGTCCACGTGGACCAGCCTTGACGGATCGCTTGGGTCCGACGAGATCAGCGTGAGCAACAGGACTCCGCCGATCGCCAACAGGCAGATTCCCAGCAACCGCCGCATCAACCCCCATACGGGGTCGGTCCACTGACGGCGCCACTTGTTTCGACCTGCCTTGTTCGCCGCAGTATCCGTCAACTCGACCTACAATCGAACGCGGCTCGCCGAATGAGCATCCGGCGAAAACTCTGACGAGCCGTAGTCCCAGTGTGCTGGAAACCCGTTCATTTCCCTCGTCGCAAGGTGCGCCTACGGAACGCTTCCGTCAAGTGCGACCGTCGCCCGGCGGGCGGCGCGGACTCATTGATTTCCGCTCACCCGAGCGCCTCGGACAAGCGTTCCAGGCCTTTGTGTACGACACCGGCAGGCGGCACCAACGCCACGCGAATGTGGCGGTCTGCTTCCCCGGCTTCACTGGAGAGGAAGCCTCCCGGCATCACCTTCACGCCGGCGGAGCCCCAGAGAGTCCGAGCGGCTTCCTCACCGTCGCCGACATCGAGCCAGAGAAAGAACCCGCCCTCCGGTTGATAAAACTCGAATCGGCCCGCCAAGATGGCTCCAGCCGCTTGGAATTTCTGTCGGTAGAGGGCTCGGTTGTCTTCGACGTGGGAATCGTCGTTCCAAAGCTCGGTGGCGGCGGCCTGCACCGGGAGAGGCTGCTGACCCCCGCCATAGGTACGCATCCGCAGAAAGGCCTCGAGGAAGGCCGCATCCCCGGCGACAAATCCGGAGCGCAGTCCTGGGACGTTTGAGCGCTTGGACAGGGAGTGAAAACTGACCACGTTCGCAAGGTCGCCCCCAAGCTCCCCGGCAGCTTCCATCACGCCGAACGGCGGCGTATCGCAGTAGATTTCGGCATAACACTCGTCCATGACCAGGAGCGCGCCGGCCGACCGTACTAGCCCGATCAATCGCCTCAGATATTCGCCGTCAGCCACCGCACCCTGCGGATTGGCCGGCGAACAGAGATAAAAGAGCGCCGCGCGCTCCCACACGCCCTGCGGTATCGCGTCAAGATCCGGCAGAAACCCGCTAGCCCGGTTGCAAGGCAGGAACACGGGATCCGCGCCGGCGACTACCGCGGCGCCCCGGTACACCTGATAGAACGGGTCCGGCATCAAGACCAGCGGCGTTTCGCCGCCCTTGTGTTCCGGCATTGCAGCTAGGGCCACCGCGAACAGTCCCTCGCGCGTACCTCCCACCGGCAACACATGTCGATCAGGGTCGATCATGCCCGCGGGGAGCTGATACCGCCGCGTCAGCCAGTTTGCGCAGGCTGCCCGAAGCGCGTCGGTCCCGCGGGTCGGAGGGTAGCGGCCCCACTCGCCTGCGTGCCGTTGCAACGTCTCGACAAGAACAGGTGGTGGCGAGTGCTGCGGCTCGCCGATCGACATCACGATTTGGCGATCGGCTGCAGGCGCCAATCCCTCCAGTAATCGATCCAGCCGCCTAAACGGATAGTCGACCAACCGGGACAGGCGGGGATTGACGGGTACAGACATCAGCAAGGCCGCGTGCAGGTCACTTCGTCAAGGTACTGGGCTCTCGCCGGACCGACGCCGGCCGGGTCCTGCCCGGCCGGCGTCGGGACGCTGTCGCAGCCCCGGATTCGGATAACCGGTTCCGGCCGGCTTAGCCGATTACGTGGCGCGACCCGGCACGAACTCTGGGTAAGACACGAGTCCGATTTCCACCGCATCGGAACCCTGCATCTCGTCCTCGTCATCGAGACGAATTCCCATGGCGAGCTTCACCACGTACCAGGCCAGCATGCTCACGAGGAACGCGAATAGCCCGACAGCGACGATCCCGGTCAGCTGGGCGCCGAAACTGGCGTCGGGATTGGTGATGCAAACCGCGATCGTGCCCCAGATCCCGCAGAACAGATGCACGGGAATGGCGCCGACGACATCGTCCAGCTTGAGCCGGTCCAGGAACGGAACGCCAACGGCGACGATCACTCCACCGACACCGCCGATGAGAATCGCCTGAATGAATGTGGGCGTCAGAGGTTCGGCCGTGATGCTCACCAAGCCGCCCAGCGCACCATTCAGAATCAGTGTGACGTCAAGACGGCGATAGAACCCGTAGTACACCGCGGTCGCTGCCAGCGCCCCGCCGCAACCGGCCAGGTAGGTGTTCGCATAGACGCGCGACATCGCGCTGGCGTCCTCAACTGACGCCAAGGCCAGCTGCGAGCCGCCGTTGAAGCCGAGCCAGCCGAGCCAGAGCACGAAGGTACCGAGTGCGACCAACGGCACGGCCGACGCTTGCATCGGGTTTACGGTGCCGTCCGCCGAATACTTGCCACGACGCGCGCCCAGCAGGATCACGCCTGAAAGCGCGCACCAGCCGCCAACGGAGTGCACGATGGTGGAGCCGGCGAAATCGGAGAATCCCAATTCGCTCAACCAGCCGCCGCCCCATGACCACGCTCCCTGAATCGGGTAGATCAGCGCAACGATCACGAACGCTACCCACAGGAACCCGGACACTTTGACGCGCTCCGCCACCGCTCCGGACACGATCGATGCCACGGTGCCCACAAACACCATCTGGAAGAACCAGTCGGATGCGACCGAATAGGAGGCCTCGGCCGTCTCCGACGCGGGATCCGCGACTTCGAACAAGCTCAATGAGCCGATGTACCCGCCGTCGACCCCGTCGTACATCAGGTTGTAACCCAGCAGCGCGTAGGTAACGGCGGCAAGCGAGTAGAGCCCGACCTTCTTCATACAGATGGCGCCAGCTGACTTGGTACGCACCATGCCGACTTCCAGCATGCAGAAGCCGATGGCCATTGCGCACACCAGCGCCCCGTTCACCAGAAACGACATCGTGTTGAATATGAATGCCATCTCGTCCGGTGACGGTGCGGCGAGGGCCGTGGTCGGCCCGAGCAGAACGGCAGCAGCAGCCATTCCGGACACACGAAATGTTTTCACGCGATACTCCGATGGAAAGAGCTTTTGACAAACTGGAAAATCGGGCCAGAGCACAACTATCGTCGACACGTCACGACGGTTGGCGGAACCAGCGCCCAGAGGTGCCTACTCTAGTTGGGAAATCCCGTCCCGGTCTATCCGACCTGGCACTTGAGAGCTGTCTTCCCCTGATCGGGGACGGGACGCCGAGCCCGGGACACCCTTCGCATGGCGCACCCGTCCTCGGCATCGGGCACGATCATCCTGGGGCGCGATACAGCACGCGGGGATCACGGCACCGTTCACGCGCCAAGTTGCGGTACCTGTGCCGCCGGCGCGCGGGCAGCGTCCGCTAGGTCTTGCCGATCTCGACGTCTGTCAAGAAGCCTTCAAGCACCATGTTGAACAGCGCCGGATCTTCCAGATTGAGTACATGACCTGTATCCGGCATCACGAACAGGCGCGCCCTGCCGATACACCGCTTCAGGAACAAACCCGGGACCAGGCATCGCTGGTCGTCATCCCCGGAAACGATCAGCGTCGGAAGCTGAATGGCTCGAATTCGATCTTCGAGGTCCCATAGGCCGGGACGCTCCGCCTGGACGCCTCGCTGTGTCAGCGCGGACCCGGCGTCCGAGTGCTCGGCAAGTCGTGCAACGAAGGCCCGCCAACCGCGCGGGTCCTTCCGCATGAAGTTCTCCCGCCCGGGCCCCGATCCGTATTCCTCGGCGAATCCCGCCGCCCCCTGCTTCTCAAAGCTGCTTGCCACTTCCAGCGAGAGGGCCCGGAATTCGTCGCGTGTGTCAGGCTCCGCACCATAGCCGCAGCCACAGACCGTGAGCGACAGAGCGCGGTCGGGATAGGCCAAACCAAAATGAAGCGTGGCGAACCCGCCCATCGACAGCCCGACGATATGTGCGCGCTCGATTTCCAAGTGGTCCAGGACGGCAAGCGCGTCATCGCGGGCCAGTTCCTGCGAGTAGCTTCCAGAGTCCGGCGGAATGTCGGAATTCGGGTAGCCGCGTGCCGAATAGACGATACATCGTCGCCGTCGACCGAAATGCCCCAATTGCGGTTCCCACGCGCGGTAGTCGCCTGCGAACTCGTGAATGAACAGGATCGGCACTCCGGTACCGGTCTCTTCGTAGTACAGCTTGACCCCGTCGCGCGCGGTTGCATGGCCCACGGTCAGTGTTCCCCCATCTGCGCGGTTCGTCGGCGCCCGGAAGCGGCCCCGCGCCTGATCCGACGTCGGAACGGGTCTAGCACATCACCGTATGCCGCTCCACCACATGGCCGAAGGCCAGCCGCCCTCCTGCAGCCAGCTAGCCACCAGGAGCAAAGCCGTCCATCGTGCGGTTTCCTGGTTGGGATGACCGTGACTCGACAGCCCCATGCCGACCGGCTTCCCGCCGGCACGAGTGCAGATGGCAGCGCAAGCGATCGGTCCCGACGGGGTGCCCCATCGGCCGGGCGGCCGGTTTCCGGGAAGTGCGATCCAGCCGGGATCGCCCACGCATCAGGACCCGTGCGGTCGAAGGCCTTCGACAAGTGCCCCTGGACAAGAGTCGGCATGGTCACGAGACGTGCGTCGACGACCAAGCGGGCCGGCGGGCAAACCGGCGTCTCGGGGTCAGGGTTGCGCCATCCAGCCCTTGCTGCGGTTCAACCGGCGCAGGCCGCGCAGCGTGTACCGGCTGCCCTTGGCGCGCGCGCAGGGCGAGCACAGGAGTACCCGGTTCGACAGGTGGTTCGATCCGCCGTCCGAACACGGGGTATCGTGACCTACTTCCAGGTAACGCGGGTCGTCGAACTTCCTGTCGCACCCCTGGCACTTGATCCCTTGTTGGGACAGCAGCGATGCCTGCATCTCCGCGCGACTCAATTCCAGGCCGTCGGGTCCGCTGCCATGCTGTCTCGACGGCTGCGCGGGAGCGGCCGGCCGGCCGTCATCGGTGCGCTCCGGCAGATCGGTCGTAAACGTCACGTCCTCGGTGAACAGACGGCGTTGGCCCGCGGTCTCTTCGGCAAGAAGGCCCTCGCGGCCCAGTCGTTGGAGGACCACGGCCTTGGCATTGCCCCAGATATCAATGCCGACCCATTGTCGCTTGAGCCGCTCGGCGGCCACCAGCGTGGTCGCGCATCCGGCGAAGGGGTCGAGAACCATGTCCCCTTCATCGCTGCTGGCGAGGATCATGCGTTCATAGAGGGCGATGGGTTTTTGCGTGGGATAGCCGAGGCGCTCGCCGTGCGTCGTGGAGAGCATCGATATGTCCCACCAGTCCCGAGCAGAAACGACCGAATACGTGCCCTGGCCATCGCGGAAATACTTTACGGCGCCGCCTTGCCCGCCACCGGTTCGGCCGTACGACTTCACCTTGAGAACGTTGAAACGACAGAGTTTTTCCGCTTTGGCGTAGAACAGGATGATGTCGTGCTTCCTGGCAAATTGCCGTTTGCTCGCTCCCCCCGACTTGTAGCACCAGACGACCTCGTTCTTGAAGTTCCGGCGCCCGAACACCGCGTCCATGAGTTGCTTGAGGTAGTGGCTCGCAGTCGGATCGCAGTGGAGGTAGACGCTCCCGGTCGGCTTCAGGATCCGCCGCATGGCCAAGAGACGCATGGCCATGAAGCACAGGAATGCTCCCATGCCGTCGCTGTACGTGTCCCTCGCGGCGGCAATGACGGGCATGAGACCCGGATGGCTATCGGTGATCTGATCTACCCAGTCCCGATGCACGTCCTGATCCCATGACCATCTGTCCTGGAACTTCGCACCCGCCGCCAGGCTGTCAGGCGTGGCGCGGAAATCGCGACCCTTGTTGAACGGTGGGTCGGTTGCGATGAGGTCAACGGACTCGCTGTTCATCGCCTCCAGGAACCCCAGATTGTCACCGAGGAAAAACGTCCGATTCTTCCAGTTGGGTTCAGCCATCACGGCGTTCCATCAGATCGCAGGACGGGGCTCCGTTCGAACGAAGCAACTGGTTGCGCGAACCATCGCCAACCGGACGCGCGTATTGCGGAGGCCGTTGACCAGATCCTGGATTGGCCGGGACCCCGAATGATGTCTATGACGCTGTGCAGCTCTCGACAAAGCGCGACGTCCTTCGCGACTGCGGTTCCTGGCTACCTCCCGCCGCCCGACGCCGATCTGGCTCCATGTCCGACGGGCACCTGAGCCGCGCCATCACGAACGGCGGAACGCGACGACCACCGAAGGCTGTGCCGACGCGCCCTGCGCGCACCGCTCGCGACTCCTTCCGACAATCCGCACGCGGGCCCGACGCTTCCCGGCATCCGGACCGTCGCACCGAAAGCGCCGGATGAGATTCCCTCATCCGGCGCCATGCCTTCACGTCGGTTGGTCGGTCCCAAGGGCCGTCCCGGCCGCCGGGGTCACCCGGAGCGGCCGGCGACGAACTCGGGGTACGACGCCACTCCGACTTCGGTTAGGTCAGAACCGTGCATCTCATCCTCCTCATCGAGGCGGATGCCCATGACGAGCTTGACCACGTACCACACCAGCAGGCTCGCAAGGAAAGCGAACGCACCGATGGCGACGATGCCGATCAGCTGGGATACGAGGCTTGCCTCGGGATTGGTCAGGCAAACGGCGATGGTTCCCCACACTCCGGCAAACAGGTGGACGGGAACCGCCCCGACCACGTCATCAAGCTTGATTCGGTCGAGGAACGGCACACCGACCGCCACGATCACGCCGCCAATGGCGCCGATCAAGATCGACTGTACGAATGACGGGGCCAAAGGCTCCGCCGTGATGCTGACCAGGCCGCCAAGCACTCCGTTGAGAATCAGCGTGATGTCGAGCTTCCGGAAAACGGCGAAGTACGTCGCCGCTGCCGCGAGCGCCCCCCCGCATCCGGCGAGGTACGTGTTCGCGTAGATCCGCGACATCGCGCTGGCGTCCTCAACCGACCCCAAGGCCAGCTGCGAGCCGCCGTTGAAGCCCAGCCATCCGATCCACAGCACGAAGGTGCCAAGCGCGACCAGCGGAATGGCCGATGCCTGCATCGGATTGACCTTGCCGTCGGCCGCGAACTTCCCCCGCCGTGCGCCGAGCAGGATGATCCCGGCCAACGCGCACCAGCCGCCAACGGAGTGCACAATCGTGGAGCCGGCGAAATCGGAGAAACCCAATTCGCTCAGCCAGCCGCCGCCCCATGACCACGCACCCTGAATCGGGTAGATGACGGCCACCAGCACGGCAATCACCAGAACGAACGGAATCACCCGAACCCGCTCGGCGACAGACCCTGACACGATCGAAGCGGTCGTCGCCACAAACACGACCTGGAAGAACCAGTCCGACGCCGCCGCATAACCGCCATCGGAAGCTTCGGAAGCCGGGTCTGGCGTATCGAAGAGACCCAGAGACCCGATGAAGCCGCCGTCGACCCCGTTGTACATGAGGTTGTAGCCGACGATCGCGTACGTGACGCCGGCGATCGAAAACAGCCCAATGTTCTTGACGCAAATCGCGCTCGTTGATTTCGACCGCACCATGCCGGCTTCGAGCATGCAAAAGCCGATGGCCATCGCGAACACCAGGGCTCCGTTCGCGAGGAACGACAGGGTGTTGAAAATGAAGGCCGCCTCTTCTGGCGAGGGCGCCGCTAGGGCCGCAGCAGGTCCAAACAAGACGGCCGCAGCGGCCACCCCGGAAACGAGGAATATTTTCATGCGATTCTCCAACACATCCCCGGAACTCCGCTCGCGCGACGAAGAGAGGCGCCAATCGACTGGCCGCCTCCGTTCCGATTCCGGCTTGGATGACCAAAACTCCGTGACAATGCCCAGCGCCCAGCAAAGGCTTTCCGCGGCCGAGCCGCAGAAGAGCCCGGTTCAGTTGACCGCGGGTTCGCGGCAGAGGGCACGTGTGAGCGGGTGCGAGCCCCCGCAATAGTCACAAACAAGAATCATGCCAAATTGCCGGAGCGCGCTGGCGAGCGCCGCCAACTTTACAAATGACTAATTTACAGACAGTCTATATTCATTGATGATGAATAAATGAGCAATTATATCCCTGGGCGCTCGCAGAAGCGCCAAAGCGTGGCGCCGTCGGCGTACGTGCGCCAACACTCGAGCGGTACTGGTGACCAGTCCAGGACCTATGTCCGTGGGCCAAACACGGCGGTTCCGACCCGGACATGGGTCGCACCCATTTGAATCGCGGCCTCGTAGTCGGCGCTCATTCCCATACTCAGTTCTGCCAGGCCGATGCGGTCCCGCAAGGTCCGTAACAGCCCGAAGTACGGAACCGGATCCGTATCTCTGGGGGGGATGCCCATGACACCCGAAACCCGCATCCCCAGCTCCGCCTGACACCAAGTGATGAAGCGATCGGCTTCGGCCGGCGGGCAGCCGCCCTTCTGGCGCTCCTCACCGACGTTGACCTGGACCAGCAGCCGCACGGCACGGTCGCGAACCGCACTGCAGTTCGACAAGGCGCGAGCCACGGATTCGCGATCCACGCTTTCGATGACGTGCGCGAGCCCGGCTGCAGCCATGACCTTGTTGGACTGCAGCCGTCCTACGAAACGGAGTTCAGCAGCTGGGTAGCGCTCCAGAAGCGGCGGCCATTTGGCCTGCATTTCCTGGACGCGGTTTTCGGCGAAGGCGCGATGGCCGGCTGCCAGCAGTGCCTCGACGGTTTCGGCGGCCACGCCCTTCGAGACGGCAACCAGGGAGACGCCGTCGGGGTCTCGCCCAGCCTCCTGCTCTGCTGCGCGGATGGTGGCCAGCACCGATTGCCAGCGCGAGACAAGCGCAGAGGCAGCGGCAGACCGAACACGCATGACCTAGATTGCGAGCGCCATGACGACCGACTTTAGCAAACCTCCCCACCTGCCTCGGTTGTGGTTTCTCAGCGCCGAGGAGCGCGGCATCGAATCCCGTCAGATCGTACCCACGCTGCCCCGCGGCACAGGCGTGATCTATCGGGACTACCGCAATCCTGAGCGACGTCACCGCGCCCGCGAGCTTGCCCGACTATGCCGACGAAAGGGATTGGTGCTGCTCGCCGGAATGTCGAAACCCCGTTCGTCGTCATCGGTGTCCGCAGGCGTGCATGTCCCGAGCTGGGCCCGACATCCGCCGCGCGCCAGAGGTTTGGTCACGCTGTCGGTGCATCGGGCCGGCGACGTGCGCCGGGCCCGGGCCAGCGGCGCCCACCTGTTCATCGTCGCGCCAGTGTTCCGCACCGAAGCGCATCCGGAGGCTGTTCCGCTCGGGCCGCTACGCCTGGGGCTGCTTGCTCGCCGTCTCCCGGGTCCGGTCGCCGCGCTGGGTGGCATCACACCGGTATCGGCACGCCGTCTGACGGGTCTGCGGGTCTACGCACTTTGCGGGAGCGGTCTGTTCGCGCACGCAGGCGCTCACAGAGAATTGGCCGGGCTCCGTGTATGGTGTGGGCCGCCCTCCAGCCGACCTCAGGTCCGGCCCGCGAATCCGCGCGACGCACGACGGTTCCGAACGTATGTCCGCTTACAATCCCGCTGAACTTGAAGCCAAGTGGCAAGAGGCTTGGGAAGCGGCGGAGGTCTACCGCACGCCGCCGCCGTCGGGCGCACCGGACCGGTACGTCCTGGAGATGCTCCCGTATCCATCGGGTCGCATCCACATGGGTCACGTCCGGGTCTACACGCTGGGGGACGTGCTCGCCCGGTACTCTCGGGCCTGCGGGTACAGCGTGCTGCATCCGATGGGCTGGGACGGCTTCGGGCTCCCCGCCGAGAACGCCGCCATGGAGCACGGCATCCATCCGGCAAAGTGGACGTGGTCCAACATCGACACGATGCGCGCACAGCTCCGCTCAATGGGCCTCAGCTACGACTGGGACTGCGAGGTGGCGACCTGCAGCCCGGTGTACATGCGCGAACAGCAGCGTCTCTTTCTCAAGATGCTGGACGCTGGCCTGATCTACCGGGCCGAGGCGTGGGCCAACTGGGATCCCGTCGAGCACACGGTCCTTGCCAACGAACAGGTGATTGACGGCCGGGGCTGGCGCTCAGGAGCACTGGTCGAACGGCGTCTGCTGCCGCAATGGTTCTTCCGCATTACCCGCTACGCGGGCGAACTCCTTGATGCACTCGATCATCTGCCGCGGTGGCCGGAGCGAGTGAAAACCATGCAGCGGAACTGGATCGGGCGGTCGGAGGGGGCCCGGCTGCGCTTTCAAGTTCTGGGCGGGAACGAAGAAATCGAGGTTTTCACGACGCGGCCGGACACGATCTTTGGGGCCACCTTCTTAGCGCTGTCCCCGGATCACCCGCTCAGCAGTACTTGTGCCGACACGAATCCGACCGTGGCCGCGTTCATTCAGGAATGCACGCGCGATCCCGGCCGGCGGAACCGGGAGGCGGCGGGCCCTGCCGGAAAGACCGGCGTCGACACGGGACTCCGCGTACAGCATCCCTTCCTTGAGCGCTCCCTCCGCGTCTTCGTCGCCGATTACGTCCTGATGGAATACGGCACCGGCGCCATCTTCGCGGTGCCCGCACACGACCAGCGCGACCTCGATTTCGCCCGCGCCCACGAACTCGATGTGGTTCCCGTCGTGGACCCGCCGCCCGACGTCGAGCACCCCGGGCCAGACGAGGCGTACGTCGGCGATGGCACGCTCAAGAATTCCGAGTTCCTCGACGGACTCGACGTGGCCGCGGCGAAACAAGCGGTCATCGACCGACTTGGAGAGCACGGAGAACGCAGCATTCAGTACCGAATCCACGATTGGTGCGCGTCGCGCCAGCGCTACTGGGGCTGCCCTGTGCCGGTCGTGTTCTGCCAGGACTGCGGCGTCGTGCCGGTGCCTGAGGCCGATCTTCCGGTAACGCTGCCCGATGACGTCAAGTTCGACCGGCCGGGCAATCCACTGGAGCGGCACGCGGCATGGAAGACGGTGGAGTGCCCGGCCTGCGGCTCGGTCGCAGAGCGCGAGACCCAGACCCTCGACACCTTCGTCGATTCCGCCTGGTACTACTACCGGTACATTTCCGCCCACGCCGATCAGCCGCTCGACCGCGAGGCGGTTGCCCGATGGTGCCCGACGTTCCAGTACGTGGGCGGCATCGAACACGCCATTCTCCACCTCCTGTACGCGCGCTTCTTCACGCGCGCGCTTCGCGATATCGGCGAACTCCCCTTCGACGAGCCGTTCGACGGCCTCTACTGCCAGGGCATGGTCTGCCACCGAACCTATCGGGAACCCGAGGACGGAACCTGGCTCTATCCGGAAGAGGTCGAGGCGAGCGGGAACGGCGGCTTCCGGCGCCGTTCCGACGGGGTGCCGGTCGTTGCCGGGCGAGTCGAAAAAATGTCGAAGTCGCGCCGCAACGTCGTCGATCCCGTCGACATCATCGCCACCTACGGGGCCGACGTCGCGCGCCTCTTCATGCTTTCGGACAGCCCGCCCGAGCGCGATCTCGAATGGACAACTTCCGGCGTGGAGGGCGCCGCCCGCTACCTGCAGCGAATCTGGCGAGCGTTCGACGAACTTGAGCCCGGACCGGTCGGAGCTGCCCAGCCGCCTCGGTTTGCCCCGGCCGCCCACGCGCTGAGGCAGACCACCCACCGCACGATCCGCGCGGTGGAAGAGGACATCGAGGCATTCCGCCACAACCGGGCCGTCGCCCACCTGCGTACCCTGTCCAACGCATTCCTTCGTTTCGATGCGGCAGCCGCCGGAACCGGCGGCGCGTGGGCGCTGCGGGAGGCGCTGGAGACCTTCGTGCGGCTGTCTGCCCCCCTGATTCCGCACCTCGCGGAAGAGCTTTGGCAGCGCCTGGGACGCGACGGATTCATCTGCCAGGATGCCTGGCCGGAAGCTGACCCCGATCTGCTTGCCGAGGAGCGGGCGACCATCGCGGTACAAGTGAACGGTAAACTTCGGGGCACGATCGAACTTGCCCTCGGGGCCGGCGAGGCGGACACTCGGGAAGCGGCACTCCAGTTGCCGAACGTGATCCGTGCGATCGAGGGTGCGGAGGTGCGCAAAGTGATCGTTGTTCCGGACAGGGTAGTCAACGTCGTTGCCCGGTAGGATCTTCAGGAGCCTGGCTGCGGCCACCGTGCTCGCCGCGGCAACCTCAGGGTGTGGATTCGAACCTCTTCACGGGGCCTCTGTCAACGCTGCGCTCAGCGCGGTCGACGTCTCTCCCATCCAAGGCGGGCCCGGCGAACTGGTATACCGGGCGCTGGTCGAACGGTTGCATCCCGCGGGGAAATCGTCGGCCCCTACCTACCGACTGGAGGTGACGCTGCTGTCCACGAGCACACCACTGGTCATCGACCAGTCGACGTTTGTCCGCCGCTACGACGTTCATTTGCAGGCGCAATACCAATTGATCGAGATTTCCACCGGCCGCGAGGTCGGCGGCGCGGAACGGGATGCCCACGCCAATCACGGCGTGATCCCCAATGAGATCTACGGCACGCTCATCGGTTCGCACGCAGCTCTGGAGCGCGCCGCGAACGTCCTTGCAAACGTCATTGCGACTGATGCCGCACTGTTGATTCGTGCGGATCAGCCCGGATGAAGCTGCAAGCCCATCAAGTCGAGGGGTTTTGTTCCAACCCCTCGCCGGAACCACGAGCGATCCTGCTGTACGGGCCTGACCAGGGTCTCGTTGCCGAGCGGTTTGAGCAGATTTCGCTAGCGCTTGCGTCCGATCTGGATGATCCGTTCCAGGTGGTCTCCCTCGATGGCGACGACGTCGCATCCGATATGGTGCGCTTCATGGATGAAGCTGCACAAATATCACTCGACGGTACGCGGCGCGTCATCCGGATCCGCCACGCCGGCGATTCCGTGACCACCGCCCTGGAGTCTTTTCTCGATTCCGGGGGAGAGGACGCAGTGGTCCTGGTTCAGGGCGGCGACCTCGGACCCAGGTCCGGCCTCCGCAAGCTCTTTGAACGCGCCAAGGGCGCGACAGCGGCGCCCTGCTACGCGGATGACAGCCGGACGATCGAGCGGCTGCTGCGCGACGTTCAGGAAGCGCACCGCCTCAAGATCGACCCGGATGCCTACGCCTACCTGGTTGTCCGCCTTGGGCGTGACCGCGGCGTCACCAGAAACGAGCTTGAGAAACTCGTGCTGTTCGCGGGAGATGGCGGCACCCTCGACTATGAAGCCGCCGCCGCGTTGTCCGGCGACAATGCGATGTTGGGGGCGGACGCGCTCGCCGATGCGGTCGGGCTGGGCCGGGCCGGAGACGCATTTCGGGCCCTCCGGCGACTGCACGAGGAAGGACTGAGTGAAATCGCGGTGATCCGACGTCTGCTCCGTCACTTTCAGAGCCTGCACATCGTTACGGCGGCAGCGGATCCACTTCAGGCCGTCAGAAGCCTTCAGCCTCCCGTCCATTTCAAACGCAAATCGGCCGTCGAAAAGCAAGCCAGACAGTGGTCGACGCAACGCGTTGAGCACGTGTTGCGGCTCCTCGGGCGCGCCGAGGAGACGTGCAAGCGGACCGGAACGCCGGGCCGGGAAGTCGTGCGGGAAACCGTGCTCCGGATTGCCCGCATCGCTGGGCCCTGACCGCGGCCTCCAGCGCCTATTCGCGCCGCAGACGTCTGAGGATTTCTTCCAGCTGCGTGCTGCGCTGATAGCGGATCCTGACTTCGCCGCGGTTACCTCTGGCCCGCACCGCCACTTCCATTCCGAGCGTTTCCTGGAGCTCCCGTTCGAGTTCCTCCAGATTCGGATCCCGCTGGGGCGGCGTGCGGCCACGACGCTCACGACGTACGAGCTGCTCCGCGGCACGGGAATTGAGACCGCGCCGCACGATCACGCGAGCCAGTTTCAACGCGTCCGGTGACCCGATGAGCGGACGGGCCGAGCCCGCACTCAGTTCGCCGCTGCGGATCATTTGCTGTACCGGTTCCGGAAGCGACAGCAGCCGAACGGAATTGGCTACGTAGCTCCGGCTTCGACTTACCGTTTCGGCCGCCTGCGCCTGCGTAAAGCCGAATTCGTCCATGAGACGGGACAGGCCGCCGGCCTCCTCAATCGCGTTGAGGTCAGCCCGCTCCATGTTCTCGATCAGCGCCAGGCCCACGGCCTCCTGATCGCTTGCAGCCCGAATCCGTACCGGGACACGGTGCAGGCCAGCCTTCTGAGCGGCCCGCCATCTCCGTTCGCCGGCCAGGATCTGATAGCGGCCGGACTGTACGGGATCGGGGCGGGCCAGGATCGGCTGCAGCATGCCCGAACGCCGGATCGAGCTCGCCAACGTGTTGAGGTCATCCGGATCGAAGTCGGAACGCGGCTGAAACGGGTTCGGGACCAGGTCGGTGATGGGCAGTGTGGCGTCCGGGGCCGTCCCCGGCTCGGCCCCGCGGGTTTCCGGCGCCGTGCGGGTGTCTACGGTCGCCGCCCGCTCCGCCACCAGGGACTCGAGCCCACGAGAGAGGCCTCGGCGCATCCGCGTCCTACCGGTCTTCTGGGTCACGGCCGCATCCGATACGCCTCGTGTGTCAACAGCTCTCGGGCGAGCGATACGTAGGCCTGCGACGCAGGCGAGTTCCGATCGTACAGGAGTACGGGCTCGCCGGCCGAAGGCGCTTCGGCAACCCGCACGCTCCGAGGGATTTCGGTCTTGAACACCTTGGATCGAAGGTGCTCGCGCACATCGCGCTCTACGTCGCGTGCGAGATTCGTGCGGCCATCGATCATGGTCAAGAGCACGCCATCCAGCGCAAGGTTCCGATTGGGTCCCGCCCGCACCAATTCGATCGTCTCCAGCACCTGTGCGAGTCCCTCCATCGGCAAGAACTCGCACTGCAGCGGAATGATGACACCGTCGGCCACCGCCAGCGCTCCGAGCGTCAGCCAGCCGAACGACGGCGGACAGTCGAAGAAAATATCGGTATGCGTGGTGCGAAAGGCGGCCACCGCGGATCCCAGGTGTCCTGCATCGATCTGCGGACGGACCTCGTCGACCCGGGCCAGAGCGGAAGTGGCCGGCACAAGTTGGAGGTCGTCGACCAGCGTGGAACGGATTGCGTCGGCCGGTCCCGTTCGGCCCTCCAGGAGTTCCGTGACGCCGGGGTTCCGGTCTCTCAGCGCCACCCCGAGGCTGGTCGACGCGTTCCCCTGTGGATCCATGTCCACCAGCAACACCCGTCGCCCCGCAGCGGCAAAAGCCGTGGCGAGATTGACGGCCGTCGTGGTCTTGCCAACGCCTCCTTTCTGGTTGGCGATCGCGACCACCCGCCCGTGGCCGGGAGCCGGTCCCGACGGACGGGTCACCGGGTTGGGCGGATTCGGATGAGCAGGTGAAATGCCCCGTCACCCCCGTGACGTGTCGGCGCCGGTTCGCAACCCAGCACTACCCCGCGGAGTGCCGGCGAGCGGACGATCTCCGGAAGGGCTTCTCTGAGCGCTCCGGTGGGGCCGGCCTCCCCGAGCTTCCGCCCGGTCACCACGCGGACGCAGCGGTGCCCTCCTGCCTGGGCGTCCAGCACGAATTCACGTACGGCTACCCACGCCTCTGACACGCGAAAGCCGTGCAGGTCGAGCGTTCGGGTCGGTGCGATCCGGCCCCGCCGAAGTTTCTGGCGCGTCGATCGATCGATCCCATTGTGCGGCCGCTTCGAAACCGCGGCTCGCTTGATCACCGTCGGGCGCACCGGGGGCGTGCCGGGGGCGGCGGGGACGAGGAGACTGCCGCGCGCCGCCTGCGAGTGCGGCCGCTTCAGGCTGGCCTCGAATTCCGCAATCTCCTCCGGAGTCGCGATCGAGGACGTGCGGCGCTTGAAGCGCGTCATTTCCTGGTCACCAAGACGTGAAGCGATCGCGGACCATGCGCTCCGAGCTCGATGCGCTGCTCGATGTCGCCGGTTCGGGATGGCCCCGTAATCAGACAGACGGTGCGCGGCATCGCCGTGTCCGACGCCGCCGAAAACGCGGCCTCGAGGTCGGCGCACACCGCGTCTTCGGCCACCACCGCGATCGCGTGATCGGGCAGGAAATGGTTGGTGGTCGGGTTGTCGCCGGCCGAAACGTGGACAAGACTGCCCGTTTCGGCGACCCCCAGGACCGCTGGGACGACCGCTGCAGCATCGTCGAGATCGGCGATTCCGAAAGCGGTTTCCAACAGCGGCTCGGCATCCCAGCCGAGCTTCTCCAGCGCCGGGGACACCTTGACCCGTGCAGCCAGGTTGCGCTGCGTCAGATATTGCGCAACTGCCTGTGGAACCGCGTCTTCGGGAATTCGCTCGACGGTCGCTCCGGCCGCCTCCAGACGCCGGCAGAACACGCCCACGTCGCCGGCGCGCGCCGACGCGGCCGCCGATGGGTGCGGGGACTCCTCCGATCCCTCCCCCAGACGATCCCGAAGACGGCCCAGAATCCGTTCGCGTGCCGCACTCATGACCGGCGGTTCCAGCTGTTGAGAAACGTTCTGCCGGCAGGCGCAGGAAAGTCGCGCGATCGGGTCCACCCGTTCGCCAGGACCAGGTTCCGATAACGCCGGGACCGGCCGGCCAGCTGCGACAGTATCCACATTGCCGCCCCCGTCCCCAGCCGATACAGCCGAGGGTGTGCGGCGAGCCAGCCCCAGAGTGCGAGCGCCAACCGCGCCCGGACCGTGTTCAGGCGCGCTTCGTGTTCCTTCGCCCGCCAGTACCGGAAGATCTTCGGAAGCGGGATCCGCATCGGGCACACCTCTTCGCAGCGCCCGCACAGACTGGAGGCATTGGGAAGATGACGGGCGGCTTCGACGCCGAGCAAGGCAGGGGTCAACGCCGCACCGATCGGGCCGGGATACACCCAGCCATACGCGTGACCGCCCACGGCGCCGTACACGGGACAATGGTTCATGCAGGCCCCGCAACGGATGCAGCGCAGCACTTCCTCGGCGGGTGTGCCCAGGAGGCTTGACCGGCCATTGTCCAGCAGGACCACATGGTATTCCGACGGCCCGTCGACATCGGTCGACCGCCTGGGCCCAGTCGAGATCGTCGTGTAGGCGGACATGTCCTGACCGGTGGCGGACCGGGCCAGGACCCTCAGAATGGCCGCGCCGTCGGCCAGCGTCGGTACCACTTTCTCGATCGTGGCCAGTACGATGTGCAAACGCGGGAGCGTCTGGGTTAGGTCGCCGTTGCCTTCGTTCGTAACGATGACCGAACTCCCCGTCTCGGCGACCAGGAAATTCGCGCCGGTGAGGCCGGCATCCGCCTCCAGGAACCGCCGTCGCAGCACGGCGCGCGCCTCGGCGACCAGATCGGCGGGCGTGTGACGAGGGAACGGCTCCGCCTTGTGTTGGTCGTGGTGCTGCCGGAAGAGTTCGACGACTTGCGGCATCGTCTTGTGGATGGCCGGAGCAATGATGTGGCTCGGCACCTCCTCGGCGAGCTGGATGATGTATTCGCCGAGATCGGTTTCGACCACCTCTATGTCATGTTCCTCCAGGAAGCCGTTGAGGCCGATTTCCTCGGCCACCATGGTCTTGCCCTTGCTCAGCACCCGCACGCCGCGGGAGGTCAGCAGCTCCAGCACGATCTGGCGAGCGTCTGCAGGGGTTTCTGCCCAGTGCACCACCCCGCCCTGTTCCTGGCAGCGCGCCTCGAAGTTCTCCAGATGCAGGTGCAGCTGACGGAGGGTGCGCGTCTTCGCATCCACGGCCGCGTCGCGCGCATCCTCGAACTCGGAGAACCGCTCCACTGCATCGGTGCGGCGGGCCTGGAATCCTTCCCCCAGCAGCCGTAGCGCTGCCTGCAGATTTTCGTCTCCGAGAGCCCGAACGCTCGCTTCGGGAAACTGCGCGATCTCGCGTCCGTCGAACATGATCAAACCGGGACGACGGGGTCCGTGTTCTCCGCGCCAGCCAGCACTTCGGCCACGTGCAAGCAAGCGATCGGCCGCCCCTCACGCGCCAGTCTCCCGGCAATGTTCAGGAGGCAGCCGAGATCTCCGGCAAGCACGGTCTCCGCACCGGTTCCGGCAATCGAAGCCGTTTTGTCGGAGACCATCTTCGTGGAGATGTCCGGGTACTTGACGCAGAACGTGCCGCCAAACCCGCAGCACGCGTCGCGATCCGGAAGTTCCACGAGTTCCAGCCCGTCCACCCGCGCCAACAGGGCACGAGGCTGGTCACGCACCGCCATCTCGCGCAGCGACGAGCAGGAGTCGTGATAGGTCACGCGTTGCGGAAACGTGGCTGAAATGTCGGTCCAACCGGCCACGTCCACCAGAAAGCTGGTCAGTTCGTGGGTTCGACCGGCAAGCCTCTCGGCGCGCGCTGCCTCGTCCGGCTCCGACGCGAACAGCCGACCCAAGTGCAGCCGCAGCATGCCCGCGCAACTCCCTGACGGCGCGACGACGTACTCGAATGGCTCGAAGGCATCCAAGATCCCGCGGGCAACGCGGCGAGCTGTGCGCAAGTCCCCTGAATTGTACGCGGGCTGGCCACAACAGGTCTGACGATCCGGGACTTCCACCCGGAACCCCGCCCGTTCCAGCAGTTTCACCGACGCCCAAGCCACCGACGGCCTGAACAAGTCGGCGAGGCAGGTCACGAACAGGCCGACGCGCCCGCGATGGGACTCACTGCTGGGGACAGACACGACCAGGATCGGCCGATCAGGAAACTCGACGGGCGTCGGTCAGACGGTAAGAGCAGGGTCCGGCCGACACCCCGTCGCCGACCAGTTCGAACGCCCCGTCAGGCATGATCGGCTCCAATGCCCCGTCGATCCCTTCCCGCGCTTCCACCTCGACCATGGTCTCCGGCCCGCCGGGCCCGGAGAGGGGGCGCGGCGGAGCAATCAGGCTGAGGAGAAGTCTGCGGTCGGAACTGGCGAGCGGGATCTTGGAACCGTCAGCGGGCGCCTCCACCGTCGTGGGGTCCGCGTACTCCTGCCCGTCATGCTGCGCGGAGACTGAAACCGCCCCCCACATGAACAGCACCGCGAATCCGGAAACCAGGAATAATCGAGATCGCTGCATGCCTGGCCTCCGTACTACCGCCTCAACCACCAGACAATACCCGTGGAATGTCGGTTCAGGCCGCCCGGTCGGCAGCGCCCCGAGGACGCCGAGCCCAAGTACTGTCAGGACCAGCAGGGCCTCGCCGTCACCCCAGGCCAAGGGCACCAGGAGTTGCTTGTGCTCCCCACAACCACAGGCCCGCGCCCCGGGCCACGCGGTGGGCTGTGGCCAAGCCGAGACCTGCACCAGCGACCGTCAATATAAGGCTCTCGGCCATAATCTGCCAGAACAGCCGCAACTGGGTAGCGCCCGGCACCCGCGTGACGGCAAGGTCCACCCGCCGTTCCTAGAGTACCTGAACGGGCGCGGCAAACAGGCACAAGACTCCTCCAACCATCAGGATGGCCGTGAACGCGCGCACCGCGTCGGCACCGAACCCGACAAGCCGAAACCGGCGTCGGACTCGGAGCGCCGGGCACGCCGCTTGAGTTAGCGTCGACTGATTGATCTCACGCGGTAACAAGACGGTCGCCATCGGCGGGAAACGATCAGTGGGACGTGCCGTGATTTCGCGGGCCGAAGACTGGCGGCAGCCTGCTGCGGGTAGGTCTCGTGGTCGTCGGCCGCGTCCCTCCCGCGACCCACGTCCTCGTGATCCTCATCGTGCCCCGGGGCCGGCGCCGGTTCCGCATGCTCGGCATGATGACCATGCTCGGCGGCAGCGCCCCGACCCAGACCTTGTCCGGGAGCCATGCCGTGCACCGCCTGTACCGTTGCCGGGATCGACTCAGGCAACTGCGGAGTTTCAGACCGTCAGGACGTGTCGGAGCGGCTTATCGTGCGCCGGGCTCACGGCCCATCCAGCCGCCGTTTCAAGTTTCGAAGATCATCCCAGGCATCTGCTTTCCGAGCCGGCTGACGTAGCAGGAAAGCCGGGTGAAACGTCGGGAGCACCGGGACAGGCGGAATGCCTTCGATCGGAATCTCCCGCCACTGCCCACGCAACTTGCTGATCCCCAGCCGGGTCCCGAGCAGGACACGGGCCGCCGCCGCCCCGAGCAGAAGAATTGCCTGCGGGCGGACCAGGGCGACGTGAGTCCGCACGAACGGCAGGCAGGTGGCCATTTCCTCGTCGGTGGGGGTCCGGTTGTTGGGGGGGCGCCAGAACACAACGTTCGTGATGTACGCGCTGGTCCGGTCGCGGCCGATTGCGGCCAGCATCTGGTCAAGGAGCTTGCCGGCGGATCCGACGAACGGGAGACCGATTCGGTCTTCTTCGCGACCGGGGGCCTCGCCGATCAGCATCAACCCCGCTTCCGGATTGCCGTCGGCAAACACGGTTCGGGTTGCGTCCGTCCGCAGTGCGCAGCCCCGAAAGTTCTCTACCTCGGCGCGAAGTTCTTCAAGGGTCGTGGCCGGCACCTGCTGGCCCGCGACAGCTGCGGCAGGTTCGCCCGGAACCTGCTCTTGTGGGGGGGAATTCGCGGCCAGACGGTTCAACGGTTCCGGTGCCAGCGCCTCGTCCGCGCCCATGTCGACATACCAGCGCAGCAGTGTGGTCGCGGCTGTGCGATCACCGGCCGACATCCGGACTAGCTGGCTAGAGCGAAGCGAAGGGGACCGGTCGGCCCTTGGAATCGCGGACCAGGGCGCCTGACTCGTCCTGCGCGGCCACATAACGGCCATGCCCGACCCACTTACCGACGTAGAGCACCGGCTTTACCGGTTTCCCGTCATACGTCTTCTCGCGACGGTTGCGATTGGCTTCAGCCCGGATCGCGGGATTGTTCTTGGTGAGCGGCATCGTTTGCTCTCTCCGTAGCCGTGCCTATCGAATGTATCCGCGGCGCCTCGCAACGCCAGTCAAGAAGCCACAAACTAGCACACGAAGGCGTAGGTACGAGTCCGCGGAAGGAACTGCCAGCGTGACGCTGCGATGACGCCCGATTCCCGCCACCTGTCGGCGCCTGTGCAGCTCAAGCCGATTCATCGGGCCTGCCTGTCTCCGCCAGCGCCAAGGAATCAGCGGTTTGGCTGCCCGGGCTTCGGTCGAGACGTCAGGGAACGCGTTCGCATGGGCCCTTGATCCCCCGGGTTCCCGGCCGCGACAGCTTTACGGGACAGACGGTCTCGACCATGCTGCCCAAGCCGAGTGTCGCTGCCCAGCGAACCTGTTCGCCCAGCACGCTGGCGGCGGCATGATGCAGTGCGGAGAACCGCTCGGTGTCGACTGACCGACCGCTCATTGGCCTGACCCTCGACCATGAAACGGCCCAGACGTATTCCAGATTTCCCTGGTACGCGCTGCGTCAGAATTACGCGGACTGGATGACCGCATCCGGGGCCGTACCGGTCGCGCTCCCGCACGAACCCGACCTCGTGGCTGATCTATTGCAGCACCTGGACGGTCTCGTCGTGACCGGCGGGGCGTTTGACGTGGATCCGGCCTTGTTCGGCGCGAGCGAGCGCCACGCGACCGTGACCACGAAAGATCGGCGCACCGCATTCGAGGCCGACATCACGCGCCGGGCCCTATCGCGGGATCTTCCGGTCCTGGGAATCTGCGGCGGCGAGCAACTGCTCAACGTCGTGCTGGGCGGCACGCTGCTGCAGCATATCCCGAGTGCGATCACCGAAGCGCTGGAACACGAACAGCCCAACCCTCGCGACGAACCCGGTCATTCCGTCAGGGTCATCGATGGCACGCAGCTCGAGGCCATCGTGGGTTCCAGCCGACTGGACGTAAACAGCGCCCACCATCAGGCAGTCGCTGAGTTGGGTGAAGGCGTGATCGTCAACGCCGTCGCGCCCGACGGCGTGATCGAGGGCATCGAGCACCCGGAATTCCGGTTCTGCATCGGGGTGCAGTGGCACCCTGAATTCATGTTGCAGGATGGGGACCGCCGGTTGGGCAGGGCATTTGTGGAGGCGGCTGCGAAAACGTGACGGCGGAGCGCATAGGCCGTCGCATCGCGAGGTCCGGGCTGTGTTCGCGGCGAACGGCCGAAAAATGGATTGCCGCGGGCCGTGTCCATGTCAACGGCGAGCCCGTCATCCTCCCCGGCCAAACTGTGGTCGCCGAAGATACGGTCACGGTGGACGGGAACGTGCTGCCCGCACCTGCGCCGGCACGGTTGTTCCGCCTCCATAAGCCCCCGGGCTTTGTCACCACACGTGCCGATCCGGCAGGGCGGCGAACGGTCTTCGACCTCCTCCCGGACGGCCTCCCGTACCTCCACCCGGTCGGTCGCCTCGACCTGGCCTCGGAGGGCCTCCTGCTCCTGACCACCGACGGCGCACTGAAACGACGCCTCGAACTTCCGCGGACCGGCCTTCCCCGGCACTACAGGGTTCGCGTCCATGGCCGGATCGACCCCAATCGCCTGGCTGCCCTCGCAAACGGCACGCAAGTCGACGGAGTCCGCTATGGCCCCATCGCCGTTGAGGTTGCGCGCGGCGGAAAGACGAACGCCTGGCTGGAGGTCACCTTGCGCGAAGGCAAGAACCGCGAAGTACGCCGTGTGCTCCAGCATGTCGGGCTGCTGGTCAACCGCCTGATTCGGACCGCCTACGGCCCTGTCGAGCTCGGTTCACTGCCGCGCGGTAGCCTCGCCGAGGTGCCGGCGGCGGAGCTGCACGAGCACTTCGGTAGCTCGCGTTGAGCGGCCTCACCGTCCTCGCCGGCCGCCACCGCGGCCGGCGTCTCGAAACGCCCCTCGGCTCCCGCGTACGGCCGACTCAAGTGCGAGTCCGCAAGTCCTTGTTCGACTTGCTCGAGCATTCTCCACGTCTCGACCGTCAGCTCGCCGGCGCCTCCGTCCTCGACCTGTTCGCCGGTACCGGCGCGCTCGGAATCGAGGCGCTGTCGCGGGGGGCTGCCGTCGTCACCTTCGTGGAACGGGACCCAGACGCGGTCTCCGTACTCAGCCGAAACGTCGTGGCGCTGGGCGAGCAGCGCCGGGCCCGGATCCTCCACGCAGACGCATTGCGGCTGCCGGCATCGACGTTCGCGGCGGAGTTCGTGTTCGTCGACGCTCCCTACGGGGAAGGGCTCGCGGAGCCTGCTCTCGCCGCTGCCCGGGGCGAGGGGTGGGTGATCGCGGACGGAATCGCCGCCGTCGAGCTGGGCCGCCGCGAGACGTTTCCGATTCCTTCCGGCTGTCGCCTCATCGACGAACGCGTCTACGGCACAACGAGGATTTGCCTGCTCCGGACCTGATCGAGCCCAAGGCCCGGCCTCGAGGCAGGAACGAAGCGGCGCGCAGCCACCAGCCGGGGCGGGCGCGGCGAAGCTGACGCGCAGCCGCTTCAGCCTCGCACCGGTGAGCGAACAGTGCGAACACCGCCGTACCGCTGCCCGTCATCCGCACACCCTGTGCACCTGGAACGGAGGCCAACGTCATCTCGACGTTGCGGATCACGGGCGCGAGGCGAGCAGCCGAAGTCGCGAGATCGTTGGCCGTACGCGCAACGTGTTGTCGTACCGGCATCCGACGCCTGGATGCCGGGCGGGACCCCGGGCCTCGCCAGCCGGCGTAGACGCTTGAAGTCGCCAGCTCGGTTCCTGGCCAGGCAACGAGCACGTTGCCGGTCGGTGCCGCCATCGACGCAAGGTCGGCGCCGGTCCCGCCAGCCCAACAGGCCTGCGACTCCAGGCACGCGGGGCCATCGGCGCCCAGCGCGGACGCCGCACCCCGCATGGCTGGATCATGGCGGCTGATCCCCCAGAGGCGGCCCAGGGCCCGCAGGGTCGCCCCCCCATCGGCCGTGCCCCCTGCCAACCCCGCCCCGGGAGGAATGTGCTTCTCCAAATGGAGGTCAGCGCCGGCGCTGACCCCCGCGCGCTCACGGAGTTCCACCGCGGCCCGCATCACGTAGTTGGCGGTGCCGAGCGAATCCACCGTCCTGGCCATCGGGCCCGAGACGGAAAGTGACAGGCCGGGCGCCGGCGAAGCCCGGACGACGTCAAAGATGTCCACGAACGCCAGCGCCGAATCGATTCGATGAAGCCCGGAAGGAGTCCGTCCGAGCACGTGGAGATGCAAATTGATCTTGGCGGGGGCACCCTCGATTTCGGCACCGAAACGGCCGGCGATCAGATCTCGTGCTCCTCGACGACCGGCGGCAGTTCGTCGAACCCGTGTTCCAGCTTCCATTCGATCTCGGCCGCGAGTTCCGGGTCGGGATCCGCCCGGAGCGCGTTGCGCCATTGCATGCGGGCTTCCAGCTTGCGCCCGGTACGCCACAGCGCGTCCCCGTAATGACTGGTGATCACCGGGTCTCCAGGTTGCGCCGCCATGGCCCGTTCCAGCGTTTCCACGGCCAGCTCGTAATCACCCAACCGATAGTGCGCCCATCCGAGGCTGTCGATGATGAACCCGTTGTCGGGACGGAGCCTGGCGGCAAGGGCCGCCATCGCCTTGGCCTCTTCGAGCCGCCGGCCCTGCTCAATCCAGGAGTACGCCAGGTAATTGAGGATGAACGGTTGATCGGGCGACAGTTCCAGCGCCCGCTGCAGGTCTTCCTCCGCCCGCTCCCAGAGGCCTGATCGCTCGAAGGCCGCGCCACGACCATAAAGCAAGGGCCAGTGGTGGGGTTCCAGCCAATCGAGACGGTCAAGCGCTTCGGAATAGGCGGCGATCGCTTGATCGTACCGCTTCTCCGTGGCCATCAGCTGGCCCAGCGCGCTGAGGGCTCCCACTCTTCCCGGGAAGCGTTCCCCAAGCAGTTGAAGTTCCGAGCGTGCTTCCTCGACCCGGTCCAGCCGGCCGAGCAGACTGGCAAGCGCCAGGCCTGCATCCCACGCTTCGGGAGCATCCGACGGAACGCGCCGGTAGGACGCCAGCGCAGAGTCGTTCGCGCCGAGCTGCTCCTGGACCTGCGCGACCAGGAGGCGAGCCGCCAGAAAGTCCGGCTCCAGGTACAGTGCGATCTGCACGTACGCCAGTGCGCCACGATAAAACTGTTGCGAAAACAACATACGAGCGCCGTCGAAGAACGTTTCGGCGACCCCGATGGCCACGTCGCGCTGATCCAGACCTTTCGCCTGGCCCTGGTCCCCGACGGCACGATCGGCACCCGCCGTAGGCGGCATGGCAAGATTGATCGGCCCGCCCAGAGACCGGAGTTCTGCCCCCTCCTGAAGTGCCAGCACCGTGCCGCTTGCTGGACGACGTCCTGCGAGGCTGGTCCGCGCCCGGATGGCGTCATCGATCTGCCCGGTCGCCGAAAAGTGGGCGAGGGCGGCCAACGCCATGCGATCGGGAATCGCCGCCTCCTGAATTGCCGTTCGATAACGCTGGCCCGCCGCCTCCTGCTCACCCCAGTGATCAAGAATGCGGGCGGCGTGATAGTTGAAGAAAGAAATGAGTACGCCGCGCTCGGCAATGCGGTCGATCTGTTCGAAGGCCGCGCTCGGCGGGCCTCGGGAACCCGAGATCCAGGCGCGCAGTACCGGGACCAGATATCCGTCCAGGCCGCCCACGGTGGCCATTGGGTCCAGCAGCGCTTCCGCAGACGCCATGTCGTCCCTGAGAACATCGCCCGCAAACCGGAGGAAAATCGCGAGCCCCCAGGGCCGCGTTCCGGTCTGGACCAGTTCCCGCGACAGCTTCTCAGCCGTCGTGACCTCGCCGCTGGCGACAAAGGTCTTGATGGCATCAGCCATGACGGCTGCCTTTTGGTCGCTCCCGATCAGCGCGTGGAAGTAGGCTGAGGCGGTGGAATAGTCGCCTGATTTCGCGGCGTGTTGGGCCGCGAGATAGGCGCCGAACGGCGACGCCGCCTCAAGCTGCTCGCCCGCCGCACGCGCAGTCCCACCAGTTCCGAGGACGACCGCAGCAGCGATCGCAGCGACTACGCGGATGATCACGAGACTGCGGCCTCCTGCCCCCTCGTCGAGCGAGGGCCTCTTCCCATACGCCACCATAAATATAGGCGGTACAAGCCGAATTGTAGTCAGCCGCATTTCCGTCGCAGGGAGTTGAAGCGATGCGCGCGGAGTCCCGCGTGACCTGGCGCATTCAAGTCCAGGACGGATGGATACGGCAGTTCCGTCGTCCGCTCGCAGGGCTCCGTCGGTCCAGTCAGGTGTCGGGATTTCGCGGCGCACATGCCCTACATCATGGGCGCCCGGTCCACTCTGCCTCGGGACGTCCCGGACGCGACCAATGCAGCGTGCCGCCCGGCGCGAGCGCCAGCGGCCGATCCCCTATGCTTGGTGCCATCACCAAACCTGCCCGCCGTCGTTCGTGGGAGTCCACGCAGGAGTGGGCCAGCGGCCCGCCGATACATGCCAGGAGGTCGACGCCATGTTCATCCAGACAGAAGGCACGCCGAATCCGGAAACCCTCAAGTTCCTACCCGATCAGGCCGTGCTGGACCGTGGCACGGCTTCCTTCAACCGTCCGGAAGAGGCCGAACGATCGCCTCTGGCGGCCCGGCTATTCTCCGTCGAGGGCGTAGCGGGCGTTTTCCTCGGACGGGACTTCATTACCGTCACGCGTGCCCCCGACTTTGAATGGCAGCCGCTGAAGCCGCTATTGCTCGCGGCGATCATGCAGCACTACGCGTCCGGCGAGCCGACCGTGGCCGCTCCCGCTGAACCGGCAGCGGAAGCCGTGGTGAGACCGGAAGATGCGGAAGTGGTGGCGGAAATCCGCGACCTCATCGACACACGCGTCCGGCCAGCGGTGGCCGGCCATGGCGGCGACATCGTGTTTCACGGCTATCGCGACGGAATTGTGATGCTGGAACTGCACGGTGCCTGCTCCGGCTGCCCGAGCTCCATGACGACCCTGAAGATGGGCGTGGAGAACATGCTGAGGCACTACATTCCGGCGGTGCAGGAAGTTCGCGAGGTCGCCTGAACCGGGCACGTGCGATTCCTGTTCTTTGACACGGCGCTGGACCACCTGACCGCGGGGCTGGCTCAGGGGGAACAGATCGTTGCCGAGCACAGCGAGCATTGCCCGCGCGGACACGCCGACCGGCTGGTCCCGTTGCTGCGCGACCTGATGACAGCGTCAGGGGTTGGTTTCGGGGACCTAGAAGGAATCGGCTGTACCCGCGGACCCGGCACCTTTACCGGCATCCGGTCCGGGATCGCCGCCGCGCGGGCGATGGGGCTTGCAGCGGACCTGCCGACGGTCGGGGTGCCGACGTTGGACGCACTCGCCCGCACGGTGATCGCCGGGCCATCCGCCGAAGCCCCCGTTACCGCCGTGATCGATGCGCGTCGGGGCGAACTGTACCTCCGTCACTTCCGGGCGGACGGCACGCCGGTCGGACCGCCGCTGCGTTCAGCCGCGGAAACCGCCAGGTCGCTCTGCCCCAAGGGGACGCGGCTCCTGGTCGGAAGTGGCGCGGCCATCCTGCGGGACGTACTGGGACGCGGAATACCGCGGACCGACATCTCCACCCCGAGTCCAAAGGCCCTGGCCGTGACCCTCAGCCAGGCCCTGCAGGGGCGCCGGGGGCATGGCTACACGAGTGGACCCAAGCCGCTGTACCTGCGGCCCGCAGACGCCACCCCGCCCGCAGATTGGCGTCAGCCGCCGGAGGTCGCCTGAGACTGGTGGCGGATGGTAATCCGCCAAATCCCGGACCCGGCAGGATGCGGCTCGGGCGGGTCCACACGGTATCCGAGCTCCGCTGCGGAACGTGGCACGTTCTCAAGCGGCTCTCCATCGGTCAGCAGGACCACAAGAACGCCGTCCATGGGCAATCGGTCCAGCGCGATCCGCGTGCGGACGAACGTCATCGGACAGACGTCGTCAGTGATATCTAGCGTCACGACCGAAACTGTCGGCGGAATCTCGGCGGAGGAAACAGGCACAATATCCCAGTATATCGCCCGGATTTTCTGCTCACGGGCACATCCCATCTATACTGTGGGTCCCGGACACAGACGGAACTGCTAGGAACGTTGTCCTCCACCGCTTCAGACTTGGAAAAACTCTGCACTGACAGAGGTCTCAAGATGACCTCGCAACGCCGCGTCATCGTGCAAGTTCTCGCTGAATCGGACGACCACCCAGCGGCCGAAGACGTCTACCGCAGAGCGTCGCGGATCGAAGGACGCATCAGCCTGGCGACGGTGTACCGAACGATGCGGCTGCTCGAGGAAGCGGGAATTCTGGAGAAGCATGACTTCGGTGATGGTCGAGCGCGCTACGAAGAGATCCAACGCGCCCATCACGACCATCTGATCGACGTCGACACCGGCGAAGTCATAGAGTTCGTGAACGAAGAGATTGAGGACCTGCAGGAAGACGTCGCCCGCAAGCTGGGGTACCGCCTGACCGGCCATAGGCATGAGTTGTACGGAACCCGGATCAACAAGCCGGAGCAGGATTGAGGGATGCCGCCGTGCGCTCCCCGCCACAGCGCAGTGCCAGTCGCGCGGGCCGGAAACCTCGAGGTACGCCTAGCCACGAAGGCCGATGAGGTGGACGCCGCCCAGGCGCTACGGTACCGGATCTTCTACGAGGAAATGTCGGCCAAGCCCTCGCCGGAGATGCGGAAACGCCAGCGCGATTTTGACCGCTATGACCCGCTGTGGGAGCACCTGCTGGTGCTCGATCACGGCTCAGGCGGGTCCGTGATCGGGACCTACCGGCTGCACCGGTGCGGCGCGGAAACACCCTCGAGCGAGCTTTACACCAATACGGAGTACGACCTGGCGCCACTTCTCGGACAGACCGGGGTTCTTGTCGAGCTCGGCCGCATGTGCATCCACCCAAGCTACCGAACTGGGGCCACGGCCCAGTTGCTGTGGCGCGGCATCGCCCACTATGTCTTCCACCACGACGTGCAGCTGATGTTCGGATGCGCCAGCCTCAGCGGGACCGATCCGGACGAACTCGCACTTCCGCTCAGCTACCTGCACCACGCGCACCTGGCGCCCCCGGACCTGCGTCCCCGGGCGCTCGAGAATCTCAGGGTTCCGATGGATCGTTTGGCACCGGACGCATTCACGTCGCGCGACGGCCTGAAGGCGCTGCCGGGGCTCGTCAAGGGTTACATTCGGCTTGGTGGGTTCGTCGGGGATGGCGCCGTCATCGACTGGCAGTTTGGCACGGTCGACGTCTGCATGGTTGTGAAGACCGAACTGGTCAGCAAACGGTACCGCCAGCACTACGAGCGGGAAGCCGGAGTGAGCGAGTACAACTAGGCGATGGCAGAAGACCTCGCGGCCTCGCATGCGCGCGCGACGTTTCGGAGTGTTGCTTTCTTGATCTGGTTCCTGCTGCTCCTTCCCGTGCACCTGGTGGCACTCGCCAGCGGTTCTCGCCTGTCGCGTCGGATCCCGGTCTTCTTCCACCGGGGACTCCTGCACCTGTTCGGGATCCGGGTCCGTCGCATCGGCCGACCCAGTAACAAGCCCCCTACCCTGTTTGCCAGCAACCACACCTCTTGGCTGGACATTGTCGTGCTCTCGTCCTTGGCGCCGGTGTCGTTTGTGGCAAAGGCGGAAATCGCCGGGTGGTTCTTCTTCGGGTGGCTCGCGAAACTGCAGCGAAGCATTTTTATCGACCGTCGTCGCAGCCAGGCGGTCGCACACGGTGCTGAACTGGCCCGTCGACTGGCGGACAGCGACAACATTGTCCTCTTTCCTGAAGGCACCAGCGGTGACGGCAATCGCGTTCTTCGCTTTCGGTCCGCGCTGTTCAATTTCGCCGAACGAGAGGTTCTACGCAGCCTGACGGTGCAGCCGGTGTCAATCTGCTACAGCGGGCTCAACGGCCTGCCGCTCGACCGCCGAAATCGCCCGCTCATCACTTGGTACGGTGGTATGGACCTGCTCCCACATGTGTGGAGGCTGCTGGGACTCGGGCATATGGAGGTCACCGTGAGCTTTCACCCGCCGTTGCCCGAGATTTCCGATCGGAAGCAACTTGCCCGGCTTGCGGAACGGAGCGTCGCTGATGGGCTGGCGCGGGCGCTGGCCGGCCGCGCCCGGGGTGCCGCAACCCGGAGTCAGCCGTCTGCCGCATGACTGAACCGTCAACCGCACGCCAGGTGTACATTCGTACGTACGGCTGCCAAATGAACGTCTACGATTCGGAGCGGATGGCGGAGATGCTGGCCCCGCTCGGATACACCCGTACCGAGACCCCCGAGGCTGCCGACCTGATCGTCCTGAATACCTGCCATATCCGCGAGAAAGCTGCAGAGAAGGTCTACTCCGATCTGGGCCGGCTTGTGCCGCTCCGGGCTACCGCCCGCCGCGCGGGTCGCCGCGTGCGCTTCGTCGTCGCCGGCTGCGTGGCCCAAGCGGAAGGGGCGGAAATTCGACGTCGGCGTCCCGAAGTCGACATCGTGGTCGGCCCACAGACCTACCACCGGCTGCCGGAACTCCTGGCCCGAGCCGACCGCGCGGGCAAGGCGCCGGCCATCTGCACGGACTTCCCGGCGGTGCGCAAGTTTGACGAGCTGCCCACCCGTAGCGGTTCGGGGCCGGCTGCCTTCCTCTCTGTCCAGGAAGGGTGTGACCGGTTTTGCACGTTTTGCGTGGTGCCGTACACGCGCGGGGCGGAATACTCGCGGCCGGTTGAAGACGTGGTCCGGGAGGCGGAAACGCTCGCAGACCAAGGCGCCAGCGAACTGTGCCTGCTCGGGCAGAACGTGAACGCCTATCACGGCCTGGATCCGAGCGGCAGGGAAGTTTCGCTGGCCGGTCTGCTTCGAAGACTCGCGGAGATCGACGGCATTGCGCGGCTGCGTTACACCACTTCGCATCCCGCGAACATGACGGACGAGCTCATTCGCGCCCATGGCGATCTGGAACCCCTGATGCCGTACCTGCATCTCCCCGTCCAGTCGGGATCGGATCAGGTCCTGCGGGCAATGAATCGGGCTCACACCGCCGCTTCCTTCAGAGCGACCGTCCGCGCATTGCGGGAGGTGAGGCCTGATCTCGCGCTTTCATCGGACTTCATCGTCGGATTTCCGGGAGAAACGGAGCACGACTTCGAAGCGACGCTGCGGTTGGTCGAGGAAACCTCGTTTGCGGCTGCGTATTCCTTCCGCTACAGCCGCCGGCCAGGCACGCCGGCCGCCGTCCTGCCGCATCAAGTGGCCGAGCCGGACAAGGCCCGCCGCCTTTCGATCCTTCAGGCGCTGCTCGCCGACCAGCAGCACAGCTTCAATCGCGGCTTCGAAAACGCGACCGTGCCCGTTCTGTTCGAGCGTCGCGGCCGCCTCGCCGGGCAACTCACTGGACGCAGCCCCTGGATGCACGCGGTCCATGTCAACGCGGACGAATGCTTCCTGGGCACCATCCAGCCCGTACTCGTCACGCGGGCCGGTCCGCACGGCCTGGCGGGGGTCTTGGCGATCGAATGCGAGAACGACACAGGATGAGCAAGCAAAGCGAAGCCGTTCAAGTCTCGTTCCAAGACAATGCCCTGCTCGCTGAACTCTTCGGCGAAAAAGACGGCAACCTGCACCAGGTCGAGCGCATGTTGGACGTGACGGTGTCGAGCCGCGGCAACACCCTGTCGATCACCGGTGCGGAGGCGAAGCGGGCCCGGGACATGCTCGCCGACCTATATCGCCTGCTCGAAACCGGTCAGCGGGTGGGCAGACCGGAAATCGAAGCCGCCTTCCGCATGGGCGGGGCGCCCTCCCGGGCGGGCGACACCATCAAGACCGCCAAACGAAGTGTCTTTCCGCGCACCGTCCACCAAACAGAATACATCCGGGCCCTGCGCACCAAGCCGCTTACGTTCGGTGTTGGCGCCGCCGGTACCGGCAAGACCTACCTGGCGGTGGCGGTGGCTGCCGCCGAACTCCGAAGCGGCGCGATCGAACGCATCGTGCTGTCGCGGCCCGCCGTCGAAGCCGGCGAGCGACTGGGCTTCTTGCCCGGGGATCTCCGCGAGAAGATCGATCCGTATCTTCGACCCCTGCATGACGCTCTGGGCGACATGCTGCACCGCGACTGGCTGGCGCGGCGTATGGAAAAGGGCGTGATCGAAATTGCCCCGCTCGGCTTCATGCGGGGCCGTACACTCACGAACGCCTTCATCATCCTTGACGAAGCCCAGAACGCCACAACCATTCAAATGAAGATGTTCCTTACGCGACTGGGCGAAGGGGCGAGAATGGCGGTTACCGGAGACCTCTCCCAGATCGACCTCCCGCCCGGCAGTCGGTCCGGGTTGGCCGAAGCGCTGCAGGTCACCGCCGGCCTCAAGGACGTAGCTCAGGTGCGCTTCAACGATCGGGACGTGATCCGGCCGCCCCTGGTTTCCGAAATCGTGCGGGCGTACGAGCAGGCCGATGTGGGCGGCAAGGTCGTTCCGAACAAACCCAAAGCATGAGCCGTATCGTGCTTCAAATTGCTGATCCGCGTTGGGACGACCCCCAACTTACGGGGCTGGCGCAGGCCTGCGCAGCCCGGGCGATCCGAGGACATGGCTCGGAACGTGCCAATCTTCGTCTCACCAGCGATGCCGAGATGCAGAGGTTGAACCGCTGCTGGCGCAACACCGACCAGCCCACCAACGTTCTTTCGTTTCCGCAAGAAGACACGGTTTCGCCTGACGAAGCAGACCCGGAGCTGGGTGACGTCGCCATCGGGTTCGAGACCACTGAGCGGGAAGCGCGCGAGCGGGGCCTGCCCCTCAGCCACCACCTTGCGCATCTCGCCGTTCATGGCATGCTTCATTTGGTAGGGTTTCGGCACGACACCGATCCATCCGCGAAGTGCATGGAAGACACTGAACGCTTGATGCTTGCCGATTTCGGTATCGGCGATCCATATCTGGAACCGGGCGCCGGCCCCAAGTGACTGAGCCTGCCCATATCCAGTCCAGACCTCCGTTCTGGACATTTCTTGCCGATCGCTACTGGAAGATGCTCGGGCGACCAACCGGCCGGGACGGGCGCATCCGGCATACCGTCGAGACGGTCGGTCAGTTCCACGATCTGACGCCGAAACAAGCAGGGATTCTGCGTCAGCTGCTCCGCCTCGGCACCATCGACGTCGAAGAAGTCATGGTGACACGCAGCGAGATCGTTGCAGTGCCCGCGACCGCTTCAATCAAGCAGCTGATCGACACGGGCAGGCAAGCGGGGCACTCCCGCCTACCGGTGTTCGACCGCGATCTCGACGACATCATCGGCATGATTCACATGAAGGATTTGCTGTCGTGGTGGGGCAAGAGCAACGGGTTTCAGCTCTCCGACATCATGCGGCCCATTCTGACGGTCGCGCCCTCGACACCGGTCACGGAACTCCTTGGCCAGATGCAGAGTGAACGTTGCCACATTGCGATCGTTGCCGACGAGCACGGAGGCACCGACGGACTGGTCACGATTGAAGACCTGCTCGAGGAGATTGTCGGCGAAATCGAGGATGAACACGACCAGACTCCCCCACCGGACCTCGTGGAAGTCGCGAAGGGGATCTACGAAGTAGACGGGCGGTATCCGATCAAGGAGTTCGAAGAGCAGGTCGGAATGCATCTGCGGACGGGTCGATTTGAAGACGTGGAGAGCATTGGCGGCCTGGTGATTGCCGTCGCCGGCGAGTTCCCGAGCGAAGGCGAGCATTTGGAACACAATGGACTTGAGCTCACGCCCGTGGACGTCAGCGACCGCGCGGTCCTGAGGGTGCAGGTCTGTGCCAAGGGGCACCGCGTGTCCGGATAGCACCCGGTCCTCCTTGCGACTTACTCTGGCCCCCGGCTCGCACTGATGTGAGATCGCGGGACCAGAACCCAGATCCGACCTGAAGCGCGCATGGGTCCCGCCTGTTCCCGCGCCTGTGCTCCATGTCCGAAGAACAGGTCCCCGCGCTGCCGCCCACGAATTGCGGCGCCGGTGTCCTGCGCCAGCATCAACTGCGCGAAGGCCGCATCGCCTCCGTCAGAAACCGGGACACGGGTCTCGACCCAGACCGGCAGATGCAGCGGGACATGAGCCGGATCCACTGCGATCGAACGCCGCGGAGTGAGGGGCACGCCCGCCGCGCCGATCGGCCCTGCCGCCGAGCGGGTCTCGAAGAACACGTAGGAAGTGTTCTCCGCCATCAGCGACCGCATCTCCTCAGGGTGCTCCCGCAGCCAGGCGGCGATGGACTGAAGTGACAATTCGCTGGCGTCGATGGCCCCGCGCCGCAGCAACGTCCGACCGATCGCGTAGTACGGATGCCCGTTGGAGCCGGCGTAGCCGACGTGCATGACCGAGCCGTCGGCAAGGCGGACACGCCCGGATCCCTGGATGTGCAGGAAAAACGCTTCCACCGGGTCGAGAATCCAGACCAGCTCCAGGTTCCGGCCGGCCAGCGCGCCATTCTGAATCGATGCCCGGTCGGGCATCGGCACCAGCTGCCCGTTCTCTACGTGCCCTGCCAACCTGGTGCCGCGAAGCGACGGCCGAAATTCACCAAGATCAACTTCCACCAGCTCCGGCGGTCGCCCGTACAGGGGCTCCGCGCCCGGAGCCGGCGTCAGCCGGCCGGCAACCTCGGGTTCGAAGTAACCGGTAAACAGGGCGTCCGCTTCGGAATCCGCCGGCAGCGACACCGGAGCAAACCAGCGTTCGAAGAAGGCCCGCCCTTCCCTTGCGCTCGTGATCGACGTCCCTTGCAGGGCCGAGCAAATCTGCTGCATGTGGTGGACCGGGCCGGCCATTCCGCCGAGATCGGTCTCGGGTGACATTGTCGCCAGCTTGGCACAGCTGTTGGTCAAGGCAGCAAGGGCCTCGGCCTGATTGTCGCCCTGCCACCTGGGGAGATCGGCGAAGGTTACAGTTGACGCGGACCTGGACGGGGCCGGCACAACCGCCTCCGTGAACCCCGACTCCGGTATACAACCAACCAGCAGAATGGCCAGCGCGAGCCAGCCACTGGCTGCCAGTAGTCGACCGATTCCGGGTCCTCTTGCCAGCCTCATTCGCCGGTGCGAATGAGAATCCAGTTTGGGTCGCCCTGGCTGACATCCCTGGAGAAGGTCCAGAGATCATTCGCACGGCCGGGAATGTCAGGGTCTCCGTCCACCACCACGCCGGCGGCATCACGGATCACCTCGATCTTCTCGCTCTCGAATTCGACCCGAACCACAGCGTGCGTGTCCTCCATCCAAGCACTTTCGATCGACGCGTGCACGACCTTGATGTCTCTGACTTCCATCACGTTGCCGTCCCGTTCCCGGTCAGTAATGGAGGCTTCAAAACTATGGTACACCGAAGCGGAGAGCAGTCTCTGCAGGGGTTCACGCTCTCCAGCCGCAAACGCTCCAACGATCATTGCGAATGCCTGCCGTGCACCTGCCAGGAAATGTTCCGGTTCGAACGACGAATCGGCAGCCTGCACTGCCGCCAGACCTGTTGCCTGGCCCTGCGCACCGGCACGTCCGGTCTCCGGGGCTTCCGGCATCTCAGCTTCTGCCTCGATTTCCCCTGCTGCCTGCGAATCGGCCTGACTTTGCGAGTCGGAACTCGACGGCGCCTCGGGGGGCGGGCTTTCGTGGCCGGTGCGGCGACCCAGCACTCGGTGCAAGCGGATCAGCAGGAAGCCCGTGATCACCGCGAACAGGAGGATGTCGAAATACTGCATGGGAGCGCGGTAATTCCTCGAAGCTGGCCGTCCAGCGATTGTCCCCGCCATCGGGCATCAATGTAACACAAGGCTCCCGCGGCGCGTGCGGCCGGCGGAGTCCCGCTTTCCTCGAGAGCTCGGCAAACGATTCAGTCGAGGTACTTCTTCCAGATAGGGTTCGACAAGCCTTGAAGCATCGCGCGGTGCGCTCGCGCTTCTTTCTCGTCAGGCGCATACTGCCGCTCCGGCCAATTCGCCTCGGCCACCGTCTCCGCCTGAAGCCCAGTGGCCGCCGGTGTGGTGTCGAGCAGGAATGACCCCTGACGCCCTCCGGTCATTTCGATGTAGACCTCCGCCAGCAACTGCGCGTCGATCAGGGCGCCGTGTCGGTGGCGACGTACCGCAAGGTCGATTCCGTGGCGGCGGCATAGATTGTTCAGCGTTACGAATCCGCCGGCGAGTTCCATCGTATCCAGGATTTCCCGGCCGGACGACACACCTCCGCGGCCTACCCTCGACAGCTCGGCGTCCAGGAAGCCAAGATCGAACGGGGCATTGTGGAAGAGCAGCGGCGATTCCCCCAGGAACTCGACGAACTGGTCCGCAATCTCCTCGAATGTCGGCTTGTCGGCCAGGAACTCTTCCGAAAGGCCATGGACTTGTCGGGCTTTCTCGGGAATGTCCCGCCTCGGATTCACGAACGCGTGCCAGGTACGGCCGGTCGGCACATTGTTGCGCAATTCGACACAGCCGATTTCCACGACCCGGTGTCCTTCGTCCGGACGAAGGCCTGTCGTTTCCGTATCCACCGCCAGCAGTCGAGCCGTCATCACCGCCCCCCTTGGACGCGAATTCCGTCAGCCGAACGCGGTCTCATCGAATCGGCCTCGGCCGGCCGGTCCTGCGCGGTCCATGCCGACGCAGCGCCCGGCGGAGCGCCCTCAACGCCAACCGGAGCCCCTGCCCGGTTGGAATGACGGCATCCGCCCGCCGTTGCTGTTCCAACGTCGACATCTGCCGCTCCAGGATTCCGCGCAGCCGGGTTTCGTCCATGTTCGGGCGCTGCAGTACCCGTTGACGTTGGAGGAATCGTGGAGCAGCAACAACCAACACGGCGTCACAGTGCATGTCTCCGCCCGTCTCGAAGAGCAATGGCACGTCCAGCACGACGACAGCGGTCCGGGCGAGCGCCCAGCGACGCAGCCAGACATTTCGAGCCTGAGCTACGTACGGATGCACGATGGTCTCCAGCCGCCTGAGAGCAGCACGGTCGGAGAACACCCGTCGAGCCAGTGCTGCCCGGTCGATCGCGTTGCCGGACACAGCCTCGGGAAAGGCGGCCAGCACGGCAGCCGTGGCCGCTCCGCCCGGCGCGGTAACGCTGCGGGCCACGGCATCAGAATCGAATACTGGCACACCGAGGCGGGCACAAAGTCCCGCTGTCCGGCTCTTTCCCATCGCGACGGTACCGGTAAGTCCAAGAACAACCACTAGTTCTCCAGCGTTGCGAGCACGTGCTTTCGAAGGTCCTGATCCACTACCGGGCGCACACCGAACCACCCCTCGAAGCCGGGAACTGCCTGATGAAGGAGCATTCCTAGACCGTCCACGGTTGCCAGTCCCCGACGCGATGCCCCGCGCAGCAACGCAGTCTCCAGCGGCACGTACACGATGTCCGCCACGACTGCTTCGTTGGCCAAGCCCGTAAGGTCAGGATCCAGGATCGGACCGTTGCCCATTCCGAGTGTCGATGCATTGACCAGCAGGCCCGCGCCAGCCAGCTCAGCCTCGAGTCCGCGAAGGCCCACCGCACGCACGCTCTCGAACTGGGCGGCGATGTGCTCGGCCTTGGCCAACGTGCGGTTGGCTATCACGATTTCGCCGTCATGCTCGGCGCGTAATCCCGCGACGATCGCGCGCGCAGCTCCCCCCGCACCGACGACGACGGCTCGTCGGCCCAACCGGTGCCATTCCGGCCGTTGTTCATGCAATCCCTCGACAAAGCCACCCACGTCGGTGTTGGCTCCGATCAGACGACCTTCCCGTACGAAAATCGTGTTCACGGCTCCCACGGTGCCTGCCAATGCACTTTCCTCGTCGACGAGAGAACGCGCTTCCACCTTGTGGGGAACCGTCACGTTGCAGCCGCGGAATCCCAGGGCCGGAAGGGCCCGGAGCGCAGTCGCCAAGTGACCCGGCCGCACCGGCAACGGTACGTAGGCCGCATTCAGCCGGTGTTTGCGAATCCAGTAGGAGTGAATCACGGGAGACAACGAGTGAACCACCGGCCAACCGACGATCCCGGCCAGCCGGGTTCCGTCGGCTGCAGGTTCCACCGAAGCTTGTTCGGTCATCAGGAGTCCCGACGCTTGCGCATGAGTTCCAGGACCGACGCTGAAGTTTCCTCGATCGATCTACCCGTTACATCGATGGTGGGCCAGCCCATGCGGGCATACATCCGGTTCGCCTCGATGACCTCGTCTCGAATGCGAACGCGGTCGGAATAACTTGCATCGGCTTCTACACCGATGGTCGAAAGCCGGGCGCGCCGGAGCACGGACAGCCTGTCGGGAGACGTTGTCAAAGCCACGATCAGTGCGTTCCCGGTGCCTTCCATAATCCAGCGCGGAAGTTCGATTCCGGGAACCACTGGTACATTGGCAACGCGAACGCCCCGGTTGGCCAGATACATCGAGGTAGGCGTCTTCGAAGTCCTGGAAACGCCTACCAGTATCACGTCCGCATCTTCCGCCTGGGCGGCAAGTTGACCGTCATCGTGGGTCAGTGCGAACTCCATCGCCTGGATCCGTCGAAAATACTCCCGGTCAATCCGGTGTTGGGCACCCGGCTGGCTCGCAGCCGGTTCCACGCCTAGTACCGTGGCCAGAGTGGCCACCACGGGGTCGAGTATTGCCAGCGCCGGTACCCGCATGCGCCGGCACTCCGTCTCGAAAAAAGTTCGGAGATCGGAATCCGCCAATGTGTAGAGGGCAATCCCACGGTGTTTATCGACCTGCTTCAGGACGCGGTTCAACTGGGAGCGAGTCCGGATAAGGATTGCGTTGTGTTCGACCGTTTCGACATCCCGAAAGTAGGTAGCAGCAGCGCGGGCGACAGTGCTAACGGTTTCACCTGTGGAATCCGACACGAGATGAATGTGGAAAGGGTTACTGGAAAAAGCCTTGCGCATCTGTGGAAAAATTCCGAAGAAAGCCTTGCGAGATTCCGCCGTCGGATATTCCTCAACCCCTTACGGGTTCCGCACAGGTTATACGATACGGCCGTCAGCAACGACGAAACCGTGAAAACTCCACCGCGATCGGTCCCACACAGAGTTCGTCCGTCAGCCATTGATCACTCAACCGGCTGTTGGACAATGATTTGCAATCGTTTTCCGGTGTTTATCCGCGAGGATTTGATCAGCTGAGCCGGTCGTCCTGTTCTTTGGAAAAAACCTGCAAAAACACCTGATTCTGATAACCAACAGATCAACTATAACCGCTTACTTATACAAACTATCTAGTGTTTTAATTTGCATCTTGGATGAAGAACGCATAGATCGTGCGGACGGCATCACTTTTTTTCTGGTGTGAGGATCCACGATCTCCTAGCGTGGCCCTGGAACCAGCGATCGTGTTTGACGGTCAGAGCGCAGGTTGACTCGTTCCGGTGCCTTGGTAGCGTTATCGCCTGCAACGCCGGATCTCGTATCGCGGATCGGGCCTGTTTAGCGGCACCTCGGCCTTATTGGTCCGCATCCGGTTTCCGGGCGAAGCGGTTGGTTTTCCGCCTCATCGCCGGTTATGCCACCCCGCAGCCAGCGCCACTTTCCTTCTGCTGCTGCTGAATTTCTACGTCATGGGTTGTTGATCATGCACCTCCAGGAACTGAAACGTAAATCGCCTTCCGATCTCCTCGCCTTTGCTGAAACCGAAGGGGTCGAGAACGCCGGTAACCTGCGAAAACAGGACATCATGTACGCGATCTTGCGGGCGCGGGCGGATCGGGAAGAGCCGATCTACGGCGAGGGAGTGATCGAGGTCATGCAGGACGGGTTCGGGTTCTTGCGTTCACCTGAATCAAATTACTTGTCCGGCTCTGACGACATTTATGTATCACCGGCGCAAATAAAACGTCTCGGTCTACGAACCGGAGATACAGTAGAAGGAGAGATCAGCCAACCGGGTGAAGGAGAGCGGTACTTTTCTTTGCTCAAACCCACGAAGATCAATTTCAGGACACCGGAGGAAGTTCGGAGTCGCGTTAATTTCGACAACCTCACGCCTCTATATCCGGACAGCGCGATCAAGCTGGAGGTGGAGGCGGGATTGCCGGCGGGGGACAACACCTGCCGGGTGATCGAGCTGGTGGCGCCGCTCGGCAAGGGGCAGCGTGGCCTGATCGTTGCACCGCCAAGAACCGGAAAGACGGTGGTTCTGCAGAACATTGCCCATGCCATCGAGGAAAACCATCCCGAAATCTACCTGATTGTCCTGCTCATCGACGAGCGCCCGGAGGAAGTCACCGACATGCGACGTTCCGTTCGGGGAGAGGTTGTCAGCTCCACGTTCGACGAACCTGCGACACGGCATGTCCAGGTGACCGAGATGGTGAACCGAAAGGCCAAACGGCTGGTTGAAAACGGTTATGACGTGGTAATTCTGTTGGATTCAATTACGCGTTTGGCGCGTGCCTATAACACCGTGGTCCCAAGTTCCGGCAAGGTGCTGACCGGCGGAGTCGACTCGAATGCGCTGCAGCGCCCGAAACGGTTTTTTGGGGCTGCCAGAAACATAGAAGGCGGAGGATCGCTGACCATCATTGCCACCGCTCTGATCGAAACCGGTTCGCGGATGGACGAGGTGATCTTCGAGGAATTCAAGGGCACGGGAAACTCGGAAATCGTGCTCGATCGGAAACTTGCGGACAAGCGCGTGTTCCCGGCGATCGACATCGCGAAGTCCGGGACACGGAAAGAAGAATTGCTGGTGGAGGGCGAAGATCTCACGAAGATGTGGGTACTGCGGCGAATTCTGTCGCCCATGGGGACATCGGACGCAATGGAATTCCTGTTGGAGAGACTTCGACCGACCAAGAACAATGCCGAATTCTTCGACACGATGAACCAGTAGCCGAATACGAGAATTCGTGGTGCCAGTCCCGGCGCTTGCCGCGACACCGACACCACCAATTCGGCGAACCTACGGGATCAAGAGCGTTGATCCCGTGGTCTTCCTACCCTCGAGATCCCGGTGGGCCTGCTGCGCTTCGGCCAATGCATAGCGCTGGTTGATCTCAATCCGGACCTGGCCGTTACCCACGACATCGAACAGGGCAGCCGCGCTGGCTTCCAGGTCTTCGCGCTTCTTCGTGTAGGTCATCAGCGTCGGGCGCGTGATGAAGTTGGAACCGGCAGCCAGGACCGCGAGATTGATTGGATCGGTGGGGCCGGAGGACTGACCGAAGAGCACCGCCATGCCATGCATCGCAAGACACTGAATGGATTTGGACAGCGTGGTCTTTCCGATGCTGTCGTAGACGACTGGGACACCCTCGCCGTCGGTGATGTTCTTGACTTCCTCGACCCAGTCCACCTGATCAAAAAGGATCGGGTAGTCACACCCGTGGGCGCGCGCGAGTTCCGCTTTTTCCTCGGTACCGACGGTTCCAATCACGGTCGCGCCAAGCGCCTTCAGCCACTGGCAGGCAATCAGGCCTACGCCACCGGCTGCAGAGTGGAAGAGCACCGTCATTCCCGGCTCGACACGAAATGTCCGCCGCAACAGGTACTCGGCGGTCATCCCTTTCAGCATCATGGCGGCGGCCTGCTCGTCGGTCACGGAATCCGGGACCTTGACGACCCGGTCGCCGGGCATCCGGCGGGTTTGGCTGTAGGCACCAGGGGGAGGAGAGGCATAGGCGACCCGATCACCGGCGCTAAGTCCCGTGACGCCGGCACCGACCTCCTCGACCACGCCGGCAGCCTCGAGACCGATGGGCCGCGGCAAGTCTGGTAACGGATAGATGCCCGAGCGCATGTAGGTGTCGATGAAATTGAGGCCGACGGCGGTGTGACGGACGCGAACCTCGCCTTCCTGCAGGTCCCCTACGGGATATTCCTCCCACTGAAGAACGTCGGGTCCTCCCTGTTCGTGAATGCAGACGGCCATATTGGTCATTCGGAGTTCTCCGGCGCGGGAAAAATTCGTGGTTTGGGACGAAGGTAGGTGTTCAGATGCGCGAGGGTGCGCTCATCGGCGAGCGCGGCTGCCTCCCGGTCGTAGTGCTCGCCGCCTGGGCGTGCGAACGCGTGGTTGCAGCCGGAGTAGGTCTCGACGGTGACCTTCGGATGTTCATCGAGTGCCTCGTGAATCTGCTTCTGCGCTTCCGGGGAGCAGTACTCGTCCTCGGTCGCGACGTGGAGCAGCAGTGGCCCACGAATCATGCGCGCCTGGTTCAGGGCAGTTTCGATTCCGACGCCGTAGTATCCGACGGCAGCCTCGATATCCAGCCCGCAAGCAGCGAGATAAGAAAGTTTTCCGCCGAGACAGAAACCCAACGTTGCGGACGCGCCAGTGCACTCGTCTTGATGTCGAAGCCACCGCAGGGTCATGGCAACGTCTTCAAATCCCTTGGTCTCGTCGAACCCCTTGTAGAGTTCGAATGCGCGGGCCCATTCCTCCTCGGATTGGTCCGTGATCTCAACCTCCGGCTCCTGCCGCCAAAACAGGTCGGGCACTGCCACTGCGAACCCGAGCGCGGCATACTGCTCGGCAACCGCTCGCATGACCGGATTGATTCCGAAGATTTCTTGGATGACGACAATGCCGGGCGAAACTTTGCCGGGCGGCGCGGTGAAATAGACGGTGAATTCCTCACCCTCGCGGGAGGGAATGCGCACGTAGCGGGAAGGCATGGACGGTTTCCTGATCGGGAAGCCAGAAGGGCGCGCAACCTACCGCAGAATTGGCGCTCCCGCACCCTGGAGGCGCGGAGACCGGTCAGGTCATCCCGGCGCGATGGCGTCCGCGTGCAACTGGTCCAGGAGTTCGGAGAGCGCCGCACCGCTGCTGACCGGCAGCGAGCAGGTGTTCCGATGGCAGGCATACGCGCGGAGAGACCCGCCGTCGCCGTCAAGCGTGGCGGCCGCATGACCTTCCGGCAGGTCGGCGCGCCCGGCGACAACCCGTACCGTCCGCGCAGGCTGAGGTGCCCGCCACGCGGCCGTCAGGAGTTCGCGAACGCCCGGCGCGCCGGGTTCCGAAGCTTCGATGACGATTTCCATGTTGCTGGCGAGCGTATCTGCTGCAGCCAGCAGCGATGGGTAGGCAGCAGGCGCCCTGACGGCTGCTCCGGACATCGACGTCAGGGCCTGTTCCGCGGCGGCCTTCCAACGTCCGTCGAACGTGAGGTGCCAAAGCCGGGCCATGACATCGGCCGCCACGCCGGCGCCGGACGGCGTGGCGTCGTCGTGACCTGAACGGGGCCGGGCGATGAGCTTCTCGCTGTCATCGGCCGTCCGCCACAGGCCGCCATCGTTCGCCCGAAAGTGCGCAAGAACCATGTCCATCAGATGCTCGGCGCGATGCAGCCAGCGCTCGTCGCCATCCGCCGTCAGCAGCGCCAGCGCCCCGTCGGCGAGGAACGCGTAGTCGTCCAGCATGCCCATGTGCTGGGCCTGGCCAGCGCGCCAGCTGTGAAAGAGCCGTCCGTCAGGTTTCGTCATCTCCCTGTCCACGAACGAAAACGCGTCGCGTGCCGCCTCGACCCAGGCCGGCTCGGCGAACACTGCTCCCGCTTCCGCGAGCGCCGCAATCGCGAGGCCGTTCCAGTCGGCCAGGACCTTGTCGTCGAAGGACGGGCGAATGCGAGTCCCGCGACGCGCGAGGAGGGCCTGACGAAGCGGGGCCAATTCAGCGTCGTTTTCCTCGGCCGCCGAATCGAGTTGGTTGAGGATGTTTTTCCCTTCCCAGTTCCCTTCCTCGCGGACACCGTAGGCCATGCGGAACCGGTGCGAATCGGGCCCCAGTACGTCGTCGATTTCAGACGCGGCCCACACGTAATAGCGACCCTCTTCGCCTTCGCTGTCCGCGTCCAGCGAGCTTGCGAACCCGCCTTCAGCCACGCGCATCTCATCGAGCATCCAGCTGATGGTTTCGCCGACCCGTCGGGCGAAGACCGGCCTGCGAGTGGACCGCCAGACGGCGGTAAGGAGGCGCACGTAGCTGGCGTTGTCGTAGAGCATCTTCTCGAAATGCGGGACCAGCCACCGTTCGTCGACCGCGTACCGGGCAAGTCCTCCGCCGAGGTGATCGTAGATGCCGCCCGCCGACATGCGCTCGAGCGCCGTGACGACTCGCTGGTGCCGGGCATCACCGGTACGGGCCTGGCGCCAGGCAAACTCCAGTACGGGAAAGTTGGGGAACTTCGGCGCCCCGATGAAACCACCAAGCTTCGGATCCAGTTGAGCAGCGATCTGCCCCGTCGCGGCGTCCAGGTCCGAAGGTGACGGCAAGTCCCCGGAATGTGCGGCTGATAACCGCTCCAGGTTTGCGCGAAGCGCGAGGGTGCTCGTCGTCACTCTTTCGGGGTCGCGCGCATAGGTGTCGGCAACCGCCGCCAACAGGTCGGGAAATCCTGGCTGTCCGTACCGGGGGACGGGCGGGAAGTAGGTGCCGCCCCAAAACGGAAGACGTTCGGGTGTTAGGAACATGGTTAGAGGCCATCCACCCCGCTGTCCCAAGACATGCAGTGCCGACATGTACAGGTGGTCGATATCCGGCCGCTCTTCTCGATCAACCTTGATATTGACGAAATGCTCGTTCATGACGGATGCGATGGACGCATTTTCAAACGACTCGTGCGCCATCACATGACACCAGTGACAAGCGGCATAACCGATCGAAAGCAGTATGGGCTTCGAGGAGGCGCTGGCCTCTTCGAACGCGGCGTCGCACCAGGGCCACCAATGGACAGGGTTGTCACGGTGCTGGAGCAGGTATGGGCTGGTTTCACCGCCTAGGCGATTCATGTTGACTGCCTCCAGGCACACGGAGTCTCGAGAGCATTATGGACCAGCGGTCTATTTCCCCGACCCCTTTCCGTTGTGCGGTCGGGTTACGGGGCCCAGACGCGGGACGGATGTCACCGACCGGACTTGTCCCGACCCTGGGGTTCCGTCCGATCGGGCAGGCACGCTTCAGCCGCCGCTTCGCGGGCCGGGAACCCGGCTGCGGGCGGCATTCCCGCACCTGTATTTCCGCTAACCTGTGCGAGTTGAAGACGGTCGCCGCCGGAGAATGACGATGACGGGCCAGGATGCCGCCGATGAGCTCTATTTCCGTTCGCATGTGTTCTGTTGCACGAATGTCCGGGCGCCCGGACATACGAAAGGATGTTGTCATGACCGGGGCGGTACGGACCTTCGGACCTACATGAAGGCCAAAGTGCGCGAGCTCAAGCTCGAACGCGTGCGGATCAATGCGTCCGGCTGCCTCGACCGATGCGAGCACGGACCGGTCATGGTGATCTATCCAGACGGCGTTTGGTACTCGTGCAAGACGCGAAGCGATGTGGACGAAGTCATTGAGACCCACCTCCGCGGCGGCAAGGAAGTGAGCCGCCTCAAGTTGCCGCCGGCAGAGCCCGCTGGCTAGCCGCGGAAAGCGTACCCTTGGCGGGAGACACGATTGTTGCTCCGGCGAGCGGCCCTCCACCGAGCGCCATCTGCATCATCCGCATTTCCGGTCCAGCCACGAAGGCAGCGCTGCACCGCTTGTGCGGGAAGGAACTTCGTCCGCGCCGCCTGGCCCGCGTCACGTTGCGGGAAACTGACCGGACCGTGCCCCTCGACGAGGGGCTTGCCGTGTTCTTTCCGGGGCCCGACAGCTTCACGGGCGAGGACGTCGGCGAGCTGCATGTTCATGGAAGCCGGGCCGTCATCGACGGCGTGATCGGCGAGCTCTGTCGGCTGCCCGACGTTCGACCGGCCGACCCAGGCGAGTTTTCGCGAAGAGCATTCGCGAACGGCAAACTCGATCTCGTTCAGGCCGAAGGGATTGCCGACCTGGTGGCCGCGGAGACCCGCCTCCAGCGCATCCAGGCGGTTCGTCAGGTTCAGGGCGGCCTGAGCGAGCTCTACGATTCGTGGCGTTCCCGGGCAATCGAATGCCTGGCTGAAGCGGAAGCTTCCCTCGACTTCATCGACGAAGCCGACGTGGGGTCGGTGCCGCTGCAACCGGGCAAGGCGCAGTCGCTTGCCCATGACATCACGGCGCACCTCGACGACGACCGTCGCGGGGAGCGGTTGCGTGAAGGATTTCAGGTCGCCGTGCTCGGCCCGCCCAATTCTGGGAAGTCCAGCTTGGTGAACCTGCTGGCAGGGCGGGAAGCGGCGATCGTTTCCTCCACCGCCGGCACGACGCGCGACATCATCGAGGTGCACATGAACCTTGGAGGATGGCCGGTCACACTTGCCGACACCGCCGGAATCCGGAAGTCCGGCGACGAGATCGAGCGTGAGGGCATCCGGCGGGCACTGAATTGGGCCAAGCAAGCGGACGTGATGCTGGTTCTGGGCGATCTTTCCACTGGGGAGACGCCGCAGTTCGAAGTTGCGGCAGCGCGATCGGTGCGGGTGTGGAACAAGTCCGATCTCCGCTCGCCGATGCAGGATCCACGCGTCCAGCCTGGCGATCTCGCGATCTCCTGCCGTACCGGTACCGGCATCGACGGGCTGCTGGACGCGCTGGAGGCGGTGGTCGCCGCGGGAGGCAGTCATCCGGAGGAAGGATTGGCCCTCACGCGCGTGCGCCACCGCGAAGCGCTGAAGCGGGCGGCCGCCGCGCTGGGAAACGTCCAGCACTCGGTTTCGACGGAGTTGGCCGCGGAAGAGCTGCGCGCCGCGGTGCATGCATTGGGCCGGATCACGGGCCGCGTCGACGTGGAAGACGTGCTCGACAGGGTGTTTTCCAACTTTTGCATCGGAAAATAGGTAGGCGCCCACGCCGCCGCCGACCGGTGCGGTCATGCGCCAACCCGGAATCCGAGAGCCGGAAAACCGTCTCAATCTGGTGCGACCGGCACCCGTAGCAGCGGCAACGCGCGGCTGGATCGGGTGCCTTGAAGACCCTATCCGGGTATGGTTTGCTCTAACGCCGGAAACAGAGCGGATACCGATTGGGAGAACGACCATGGCCTTGATCAAGTTGGTCCGCACGTTCGCAGTAATGTTCCCGGTCGTCGTGGTCGCGTTCTCCGCTCGCGGTGCGGACACGGTCAAACTGGGATTGATTGAACCGTTCTCCGGTCCGATCGCCGCTGTCGGCCGCGACACGCTCGAAATCTTTGAATTTTTTGCAAACGAAGTGAACCAGCGGGGCGGCGTTCTCGGCGGCCGTCACATCGAGATCGTTCCGCTCGACAACGCGATGAACGCGGAGAAAACGACACAGCAGCTTCGCAAGGTCATCGACGATGACATCCGCTTCGTGAGCCAGGGCGTGGGGTCAAACCACGCGCTCAACATCATCAAGTTCCTGCAGCGCCATAACCGCCGAAACCCGGACCAGGCCATTCTCTACCTCAATCATTCCGCGGTTACGACCTCGTTCACGAATGAGCTGTGTTCGTTTTGGCATTTTCGCTTCGACGCGAATGTGGACATGAAGGTGGCTGCGCTGGTTACGCAGCTCGGCCGTGATTCATCGGTTCAGAAGCTGTACATGCTCAACCAGAACTATGCCTACGGGCAGGCCTTTCAGGCCGCGGCGCAGCAGATGCTCGCCGAGCGGGCGCCCGGTATTGAACTGGTTGGCGACGAGCTGATCGTGCCGTTCGGGAAGGTGCTCGATTTCACCCCGTACATTGCGAAGATCAAGGCTGCCGGCGCCGACACCGTCCTGACGGGTAACTGGGGCCCTGACCTTGTGCGGTTCGTCAAGGCAGCTTCCGAAGCTAATCTCGATGCATCCTTCTACACCATTTACGCAGGCATACCGAGTTCAGTCGCCGGCATTGGTGCGAAAGATGGCATCGCGACGCGACTGAAGCAGGTCACGGAAATGCACGAGAATGATCCGTTGTATGACCAGCAACCTGCCGAACTCCTGGACACCTACGACCGTTGGCGTCAGCAGACGGGCAAGAGCATTTATTCGGAACGCATGCGATGGACGATCGAGTTTTTCGCTGCGGCGCTGGATAAAGCGGGGAGCGACGATCCCGCCCTGGTTGCTGCTGCGATGGAAGGCATGACGATGGACGGTCCGGCCGGACCACTGGTAATGCGCGGCGAGGACCACCAGATCATCTTCCCGATGGTCATCAGCACCATGGCCGAAGACCTGGAGCGACCGTACATCTACGAAGGCGACAATTACGAAGTAGCGTTTGCGACGGATGGCTGGATCATGTCGGACGCGATCGAGCTCCCGACCTCATGTGAGATGAAGCGCCCGTGATCGGCTGACGCGCGCTCCGCGTCGTAGCTGGCCAAGCGCCAGGCAACTCGGTCTGGGCGGATTCAGGTGGAAAGCTTCATCTTCGCGATGTTCAACGGCGTGCTGTACGGCATGCTGTTGTTTTTGTTGGCGAGTGGACTCACGCTGATCTTCAGCATGATGGGGGTATTGAATTTCGCCCACGCCAGCTTCTTCATGCTGGGTGCTTACTTTGCATATCAGATCAGTGAGGGACTGAACTTCTGGGCAGCGTTGATCGTGGCGCCCGTGATCGTCGGCATGGTGGGGGCGGGAATCGAACGCTGGGGACTACGACCTGTCCATCGATACGGCCATGTCGCAGAACTGCTGTTTACGTTCGGGGTGGCCTATGTAATTGAAGAGCTGGTGCAGATGATCTGGGGACGGGTCCCGGTCCCGTACGAAATCCCGGATGCAATGTCGGGCGCGCTGTTCACGTGGCAGGGATTCGACTACTCGATCTATCGAGTCTTCATGCTCGTCGTGTCGGTGGCCATCTTCGTCGCCCTATTCGCCTTGCTGACCTATACGCGCATCGGTCTGATCATCCGTGCCGCAGTGTCCGATCCGATCCACGTCGCGACGCTGGGACACGATATTCCGCGCATTTTCATGTGGACGTTCGGGTTCGGCTGTGCTCTGGCCGGAGTAGCCGGAGTGGTCGGCGGAAACGTCCTGGGCACCGAACCGGCGATGGCCATCCAGCTCGGGCCCATTGTCTTCGTGGTCATCGTCATTGGTGGTCTGGGCTCTCTCGGGGGGGCCCTGGTTGCGGCCCTGATCATCGGGATCGTTACCAGACTCGCCATCTTTTACGACTACGGGGTCGGCAGTCTCGTTCTGGCGCTCGGGCTGGAGATTGACACCGCGGGCATGTTGCGCGACTTCACGCGGATCACGACCGCGCAGGTAGCTCCGGTGCTTCCGTACCTGATGCTGGTCCTGATGCTGATCTTCAAGCCCCGCGGTCTATTCGGTACTCGCGACGTATGAGCATGCTGATGGGCAGGCTGGCTCCGTGGATCGGCGGCGCGATCGTGCTGATCGCGCTGCCGCACGTGTTTTCGTCCGGCTTCGCGCTGACCTTGATGAGCCAGATCGGGCTGCTCATCGTGTTTGCCCTGGCCTACAACATGCTCCTGGGCCAGGGAGGGATGCTGTCGTTCGGCCACGCGGTCTATTTCGGCCTCGCCGGTTATTTCACCATTCACTACCTGAACTTCATCTACGAAGAGGAAGTCCCCTACATCCCGGTAACGCTGATCCCGCTGCTGGGTGGCCTCGTCGGTCTGTTCTTCGGAATCCTGATTGGCTACGTCTCCACCCGCCGCGCCGGGACCACGTTCGCGATGATCTCACTGGGGTTCGGGGAAATGGTTACCGCCCTGACGCTGGTGCTGGTGGCCATCTTCAACGGCGAAGACGGAATCCAGACCGACCGTGTGATCGGCGAGGAATTGTTTGGTGTCACCTACGGGCCCAACATCGAGGTCTATTACCTGATCGCCGGATGGTGTCTGCTCTGCACGCTGGCGATGTTCCTGCTCACCCGGACCCCGTTCGGGCGCATCTCCAATGCGGTCCGTGACAATCCCGAGCGCGTGGAGTTCATCGGGTATTCCAGCCAGCGGATTCGCTGGCTTGCTTTCTCGCTGTCTTCCTTCTTCGCAGGGATCGCCGGTGCGCTGCATGCCGTGAATATCGAGCATGTCGGGTTCGAGCAGGTAAGCGTGCTTCAGTCAGGCCTGGTCCTGTTCATGGTTTACATCGGCGGCACCGCGAGCTTCGTCGGCCCCATAATCGGCGCCACGCTGCTCTATTTCCTGCAGAGCACGCTGACCGGCGTCACCGAGGCATGGGTCCTTTATCTCGGGGTCATGTTCGTGGCGGTCATCATGTTCTTCCCGGGCGGCCTGGCCGGGCTGATCACCATGCATCAGCCCATTTGGCGCGTGCATGCGCGTCTCCTGGCGCCGTTGCTGATCCCCTACACGCGATTCTTCGCCGCTCTGGTCGCGTCGGTCCTGGGCTGTATCGGCCTGATCGAGATGCTGTATTTCCGCAGCTCGCGTCTGAGCACGGAGACAGAACTCGTCATCTATGGCATTGAGAGCGACCCGTTTTCTGCGGTCCCCTGGATCGTCTTTACCGGCATCGCCGTTGCTGGCGGGTTCGCGGTCCGCAAGACCTTGCCGAGCGCGGTTTCGGCCTGGAATACCGCCATCGCCGACGCGCGCACATTGCCACGCGGATGAACAGCGCCCTGACACTGACCGGCGTTCGGAAGAGCTTTGGTGCGACGGAGATTATTCGCGGAGTCGACCTGGAGATCCGGGATGGGGAGCGGCACGCGATCATCGGGCCGAACGGGGCAGGCAAGTCGACGCTCTACAACCTGATCAGTGGGCGGTTTCCTCCGTCTGCCGGCGGTATCCACCTGTATGATACCGACATCACCAACAAGAAAGCCTTCGAAATCAACCGATTGGGATTGACCCGGTCGTTTCAGGTCACGAACATCTTCGCGCGGATGAGCGTGTTGGACAATGTCCGATGCGGCTGCCTGTTCGCGTTGGGTCACCGGTATGCCTGGTGGAAGCTCGTGGGCCGCCTGCGTGACCTGAACGATCGGACCGTTTTGATCCTCAAGGACATCGGTTTGTGGGGGAAGCGAGACCTTCCCGCGGGCCTCCTCTCGTACGCCGACCAACGTGCCCTGGAACTCGGAATCGCGGTGGCCGGCGGTGCGAATGTGATCCTGCTGGACGAGCCCACGGCGGGCATGAGCCACTCGGAAATCGAGCAAGCGGTGTCGCTCATCCGCCGAATCTCGGAAGGCAAGACGCTCGTGATCGTGGAGCATGACATGGGCGTCGTGTTTGATTTGGCAGATCGGATTTCGGTTCTGGTGTATGGCGAGATCATTGCCACCGGCTCGCCCAGCGAGATCCGCTCCTCCGCGGCCGTACAGGAGGCCTACTTGGGCACGGGAGCGAGCTGATGCTGGAAGTCCGGGATTTGCACGCATACTATGGAAAAAGCCATATTATTCAGGGCGTAAGCCTCGACGTCGGCGCGGGAGAAATTGTCAGCCTGTTGGGACGCAACGGCGTAGGGAGGTCGACGACGCTGAAGGCGATCACCGGCGAGGTGGAACCTGTAGGAACGATCATGTTCAAGGGCGAACCGATCGCGGGCCGCAAGATGCATGAAATTGCCCGCCGAGGAATCGGATACGTCCCGGAAAACCGCAACATTTTCCCGACGTTGACGGTCCGACAGAACCTGATACTCGGGATCAAGAGCATGCGTGAACAGGGGCGGTGGTCGATCGACGACATGTTTCAGATGTTCCCGAACTTGGCGGAGCGGGCGGATGCGTTGGGATCAGTGATTTCGGGCGGTGAACAGCAGATGCTGACGATCTGTCGCACACTCATGGGCGACCCCGATCTCATCATGATTGACGAGCCGACCGAAGGGTTGGCACCAAAGCTGGTCGAACAGGTCTCAGGCTTGCTGGCGGAAATTGCCAAACGGGGCGTCGCGATTTTGCTGGTCGAGCAAAAGCTTGATATTGCACTCGATATCTCTCATCGGGTGCACGTGATGGGGCACGGAAAGATCGTATTCGAAGGTTCCGTCAGCGAGTTTCGGGCGAACAACCAGGTTCGCAAGGAGTGGCTCGAGGTCTGACAGGTGGCAGTCTGCTTGGCGCTTCCTGTCGGCGTCTAGCTCATCAGCGCTTCCGCTGAAACATTCCGATTCCTTCCATCGTCATCACGACCACATCGTCCTGGTTGCGCATCTCGTAGGCCCACCGCACGTTGCCGCGATCAGGTCTGCTTCTAGATGGCGTCACCTCCTGCACTGTCGCCCTGGCTGTCAGCACGTCGTCCGGCCGAACCGGGTGGCGCCAGCGAACTTTGTCGACGCCCGGCGAACCGAGGCTGGCCGCGTTGTGCAGAAGTCTCTCTACGAACAACCGCATATACAGGGAGATCGTATGCCAGCCGCTTGCGATGATCCCTCCGTAGATCGAATCCGCTGCAGCGCGTTCATCGACGTGGAATGGTTGCGGGTCGAACTGCCGGGCAAACGCAACGATCTCTTCTCGAGTAATCCGGTAGGTCCCGAGAGCAAATTCGTCGCCTGGAGCGAAGTCCTCGAAATAACGCATGGTCACTTGATCCTGCGGCGTGCGGGGTGTCATGGCGTGGGCGCTCGGAAGCAAGCCTGGGTCTGACGCGAAACGGGAAACCGTTAGTCCGCGCGATAGCGGGCGACAAAGTCCTCATCAATGGAGACGCCCAGTCCAGGCCGTTCCGGGATTTCGACCATCCCGTCGACGACGGCAAAGTCTTCCACCGCGAGCTCGTGCAACAGCGGGTTGGCGCCAAGGGAGTACTCCAGGATGAATCCGCTGCTTGCCGCCGCGGCAACATTCAAGCCGGCCGCGAACGTCAGGGCGCCACCCCACATGTGAGGGGCAAATCGGATCTGGTGCGCGCTTGCCAGCGCCTCGATGCGCATCAATTCCGTGATGCCGCCCGCAATGGAAGGGTCGGGCTGAAAGATGTCCGCTGCGCGAAGCAAGGCCAGGTCGCGGAAGGCAAATCGCGTGAATTCCGATTCTCCAGTTGCGATCGGTATGTCGGTCGCGGCTCTCACGTCCGCGAGGCCGGCCTTGTCATCGGCAGTTACGGGTTCTTCCAGCCAGTCGATGTGGCAGTCCGCCACGGCTCGGCAGAAACGCTTGGCTTCAGCTGAAGTCCATGTTCCGTGTGCATCGCACATGATGCCGATCGAAGGCCCGAGGCCTTCGCGTGCGGCGTGCACTCGAGCGATGGAATGCGCAAGGGTCCCATCGCCTGCGCCAACCCGCATTTTTACGGCGGAGAAATTGCCCCGATCGATAAACCCTTGAAGTTCGGCCGCAATCTTATCTGCCGACGCCCAACCCCCGGACGCGTATGCCGGCATCCGCTCCTGCCGCCGGCCACCCAGCAATCGCCAGACGGGGACCCCGAGCGATTTTCCGAGGAGGTCCCACAGCGCGAGATCGATCCCGCTGATTGCGGCCATGGTGACGCCCCGGCGTCCCATGATCGGAAACACGTGGCCTCGCTGGATCGCGTAGTGAGCGCGCGACCCGTTGTACATGACGTCCCAGAGACGCGAGATGTCACGGGCGTCCTGCCCGACCAGTACAGGGCCGAGTTCCGCTTCGATGAGAGAGCACAGGGCTTGGCAATTGGCAACGCTGCCCACCTGCGCCTTGGCTTCCCCAAAACCAGTTACACCATCTTCGGTTTCGATCCTGACCAAAGCAGAATCGAAAGAATCGACGGCCCCAAAGTCTGAACGATGCTGGCGCTCCGCGGCGATGGGCACGTGAAGCCAATCGGCGGAAACTCTGATGATTTTCATAAGGTTGCCTGTAAGACTGCTGAGAGTTGATCGAGACTAGAAACCGGACTGTAACTCTGTCACGCTGGATGCGACAGATATGCCGGGAGCAGGCTATGACATCGATCCGGTGGGGAGTTCTGGGTGTCGCGCGCATCGCTGCCGAGAAAGTAATCCCGGCCATGCAAGCAGGCGAGCATTGCTCGATAGAGGCGATTGCTTCCCGTGATCCGGCGCGCTCAGCGGCTGCCGCCACCGCTCTGGACATCCCCCGCAGTTACGGGAGTTACCAGGAACTCCTCGGTGATCGTGCCATAGACGCAATCTACAATCCGTTACCCAACCATCTGCACGTGCCGTGGACGATCCGGGCCCTTGAGGCAGGCAAGCACGTTCTTTGCGAAAAACCGATTGCGCTGACAGCGGCCGAAGCTGAAACGCTGCTTGACGTGCGTGACCGTACCGGACGCCAGGTCCAGGAAGCGTTCATGGTGCGGCATCATCCGCAGTGGAAGAGAGTGCGCGAAATTATTTCGTCCGGACGTCTGGGCCAGGTGCGCGCGGTTCAGGGTGTCTTCGCTTATTCCAATCATGACCCACTGGACATTCGAAACCAACAAGAGACCGGCGGCGGCGGAGTCTACGATATAGGCTGTTATCCTACTGTTATTTCAAGGTTTGTGTTCGCTTCGGAGCCGACGCGAGTCAATGCGCTGTTGGAACTTGATCCTACTTTTGGAACGGACCGATTGGCATCCGCGATTCTGGAGTTTCCTGCTGGCCAGGCCAGTTTCATTTGTTCCACCCAGGTGGCCCGCCACCAGAGCCTGATCGTGCTCGGCGCGGAAGCATGGCTACGAGTGGAGTTCCCCTTTGTAATGGAGCCGGACCGTGCTTGCCGCCTGTTTATTGGAGGAGGCAGCTATCCGGGGCCTGTTCCGGACGAGATCGTCGAAATCCCGCCAGTTGACCAGTACACCAGCCAAGGTGAAGATTTCGCCGCCTGCCTCCTGGAAGGGCGCCCGATTCCGTATCCCATCGAGGACGCCATTGCCAACATGAGAGTACTCGATGCGCTGTTCGAGTCCTCCCGCAGCGGCAAGTGGGAGAATGTCGCCCCTACGTAGCGTTGCCACCTCTCGCGAATGACGCTTCAACTGGCGAGACGCTGGGGCTCAGTGAAACGTGAGGGAGTATCGTCCTTCCTGCTGCAGGGTTTCGGGAAGAGGGTTTGGTTGGAAAGCCGGCCAGTGTTTCACGTGAAACATCGGGGATTGTATACCTTGATGCCCCAATCGCTTGACTCCCGTGGACGCCGGTAGGTTGGGTTGATCGACCCGAGTGAGGATTAGCGTATGGTCGAAATTCTCGACGTGCTGGCGGGTTCGATCCTGGTGTTGCTGTTCGTCGCGGTCTGCATCGCGGCGACGTGGGCCTGGTGGCGGTCTTGGAACCGCTGGTAGCCCCCGGTTTGGGCGGTACCCGATATAGTTCCCGAAACATCGGTTTGCCTTGACGTTGCCCGGCCTTGGCGGGAGCGTCGTCCAACCAGCAGACAGGCTCCAATGCGGAAGAATCTGATCAACCCACAGCGATTCGATGTCCTGGTTGTCGGTGGCGGGCACGCGGGCTGTGAGGCAGCTGCGGCCGCTGCACGCATGGGAGCCCGAATAGGCCTGATCACCCACAGCTTCTCTACCGTCGGTGCCATGTCGTGTAACCCGGCATTTGGCGGGGTGGGCAAAGGTCACCTCATGCGCGAGGTCGATGCGTTGGATGGACTGATTGCCCGCGCTGCAGATTTGGCCGGCATGCAGTTCCGCGTACTAAACCGCAGCCGCGGACCGGCAGTGCACGGACCCAGATGTCAGGCGGACCGAAAGCTGTATCGCGCGGCCATGCAGGGATTGCTGCGCGAACAGGCGAATCTCGAGATCGTGGAAGGGTCAGTTGAAGATCTCGTGCAAGACCGGGACGGGCAAGTAACTGGCATCGTGATGGGGGACGGGAGGGCGCTCCGGGCGGGAGCCGTCGTCATAGCCACCGGAACGTTCCTGAGGGGCATGATCCACGTGGGCGAGTCACGGACGCCTGCTGGTCGTGCTGGCGAGGCTCCTGCCACGCGCCTTGCCGAACGTCTCGCTGCGTCTGGATTTCGAATGGGCCGATTGAAGACCGGCACGCCGCCTCGTCTGGACGGCACAACCGTCCGTTGGAGCGATCTGGAGGTGCAGGAAGGGGATCCTGTACCGGAACCACTGTCGCTGATGACTCAGCGAATTCACCGCCCGCAGATCCCGTGCCATATCACCTGGACGAACGATGCAATGCATCGGTTGGTTCGGGACAACCTGCATCGGACACCGATGCATTCGGGCCAAATCGAGGGAACCGGACCACGATACTGCCCGTCGATCGAGGACAAGGTCGTGCGGTTTGCTTCGCGGCCACGGCACCAGATCTTTCTCGAGCCGGAAGGGTACGAGGATTCAACGGTTTATCCCAACGGTATTTCAACGTCATTACCGGCGCCGGTCCAGGAACAGATGCTTTCGCTGATCAAGGGGCTGGAAACCGTGCGGATGGTTCGTCCGGGATACGCCATCGAGTACGACTACGTCGACCCTCGGGAACTGCATCCAACGTTGGAAACGAAGCGGGTCCGCGGGTTGTATTTTGCGGGCCAGATCAATGGCACGACCGGTTACGAAGAGGCAGCCGCACAAGGTGTGGTCGCCGGCATTAATGCGGCAGGTCGTTCGTCAGGCCAACAGACGTTCGTGTTGGACCGGGCCGAGGCGTATATCGGTGTCTTGATCGATGACCTCACGACCAGGGGCGCGCCGGAGCCTTACCGCATGCTTACGTCGCGCTCGGAATACCGGCTGCATTTGCGGGCTGACAACGCTGACGAACGTCTGACCCGAAAAGGGCAGGCGGCAGGCGTTGTCGGAACCTTGCGGTCACGCATATTTACCGAGAAGTCAGCCAAGCTTGAGGCGGCACGCCAACTGCTTCAGGAAACTCGGGTCAGTACTTCGTCGGTACGGCGACACGGCATTGCAGCTTCTGATGACGGCGGAAGCCGATCGGCCATGAAATATCTTGGCTATGCCGACGTGACCATTGCAAGACTTGCTCAGATCTGCCCAGAGCTGAACGCCATTGACGCGTCGCTGCACGGCATTCTGGAGGCCGACGCGCTGTACGCTCCGTACAGGGCGCGACAAGATGAGGACATTCGTGCCTACCGGCGCGATGCGGCCGTCCGGCTTCCCGACAGCATTGACTACGGCTCAGTGGGAGGGCTGTCCGCCGAGGCAACCGAGGCTTTGCAAGCGGGGCGCCCGTCGACGCTGGCGTCAGCTTCGCGTTTACCCGGCGTAACCCCAGCGGCTTTGACGGCGGTTGTTGCCCACCTCAGGAAACTGTCTATCCGGGCATGAGCGGACGTGCTCGTGTCGACAACGGAATGTTTCGGCGACTACATATCTAACTTGAGTCTTGCCTTTGAATCGGCAAACCTTAATTGGGCATTATGGATTGGAGCAAAGCCGCCGGTAAGGACACATCAATGAATCAAACCACGCTAGGACTGTCGGTCTCGAAGCAAAATCTTACGAAACTGCCTAAACAGATCAGCCCCAGGCTTGTCGGAGTCCTCGAAGGTGTCGAAAATATTTGCGATCGTTTCTTTGTCCCCCTTGGACAAGACGTAAGTCGAAACGACAGACAGGACGACTACGTGCCTGAGGATGCCTTCCATGCGATTGATCGATTGCTCAATGCGCTCGATCCTCGTGCGATTAGCCTTCGTGTTTACCGGGAGTTGCTTCAGAGCCCGAATATCGTCTTTAAGCGGATTGACGGCGGCAGCAATGGCCCGTTCCAACTCGTCATCGAACCAATGTTTCACGTGAAACATGGGTCCGGACATTTCAAGGGCCGCGGATCGCAGTAACGAACCCGGCGTCGGTCGGACGCCAGCTACAACGCACCGAATGTCAACGTTGGGGCCGAAAAAGGGCCTAGTGACCGCGAGGGTCGACGTCTAGCCGGAAGACAATCCCCTTCAAGGCGTCGCTGTAAGCCGGGTAGATCGTTGTCACCAACGGATCATGGCCGGGAACGATGTGGTCGGCGCTGTCGGCAAGGCCGGCGATTCGATCGTGCCCTTTGAGCATGTCGGCGACGGAAAAGACGATCGGAAACGGCGCAGATTGTTCCATGTTTTCAAAGAAATGCGCTGCATCGGAGGCAAGTACCACCCATCCTCTTCGAGTTCGCACGCGAACGCACTGCAGGCCCATGGTGTGGCCGCCAAGCAGATGTACGGACACCCCGGGGGCGATCTCCCGATCACCGTCATGAAACACGACCCTTCCCTGGAAGGCCTTTCGGACCAGGTTGCACACGTGATCCGGCGTGTACGGCGTGGCGAACGCGCGGCGCGCCATGTGCGGGCCCGTCGCGAAGTGCATCTCTCGCTCCTGCAGGTGGAAGTTGGCCTCGGCGAAGTGTTCGATCGTGCCGGCATGGTCGTAATGCAGGTGTGTGATGATGACGTCGCGCACCTTGGCGCTATCAACCCCGAGCATGGCCAGTCCGTCGCGCGGGGCTCGTTCCACGGTGCGACCGCGCCGCTTGCCCTCGGCCTCATCGAAACCGACATCCACCACAATTGATCGCTCTTCATTTCGTATAAGCCAAACGAAGTAGTCAAGCGGCATGTTTCCTTCGTGCGGATCCGCCCCGATGAAGTTTTCGTGGCGCTTCCGGTTCGCATGCGTTCCGTAGCGGACCGCGGTGACTTCCCAGGTGTCGGTCATGGTCAACTTTCCCAAATGGGTGTAGCGAGAGCTCTAGCAGGGAACTCCAACGGCGCGCGACAAGAATCGAACGAAGCCGGAGCCCTTTTGGGCTATGGAGACGAATTGACGGAAGAACCCGGGCCTGACCGCATCAGACTCGGAGAAGGTTGCCAATGCAATGAAGTCCTTGCGCTTGAGGTCTTCAATCAACGGGTGCTCGGGATCGTAACCTCGTGGCGGACGCTTGAGCGACTGGCCCCTGAGTTCAAAGATGTCTTGGAAGGAGGAATCGGTCGTAATGGACACCCATTCCTCGGAACAATCAACGATTGCGTCACGAATGTGTCCGAGCGTTCCGCTATCGGGACGCCATATGCCGCAGCCTGCGAAGCATGCGTCCGGCTCCAGATGGAGATAGAAGCCTGGCGCGTGCGCGTCCCTGCCGGCGACATGACGAAAGTGTGCGCCGACGTTGACCTTGTAGGGTGTCTTGTCCTTGGAGAAGCGCGTGTCGCGGTAGATCCGGAACAGCGAGCCGCCATTCGGCCGCGTGTCGGCGCGAAAATGCGGACTGATTTCGGAGAGCGGCTCCGCAAACGCACCGATGAATTCACGCATCGGGCCACGCACTTCAGACTGGTAGCGCTCCTTGTTCGCCTCGAACCATGGCCGGTCGTTGTTGGCCTTGAGGTCACGCAGGAAATCAAAGAGTGAGGGAGAGATCAGGCTCGACGTCATGACGTGTCTTTCGAGGGTGCCGAATAGATTGAGGGCAGGCGGAAGAGCGATCTGACAACGATGAGCGCCAACACAACCACGCGCCGCCAGCCGAAGATCATAGATTGATCAAAGAGTGATCATATAGGCCGTGCTGGAGATCTGCAGTCATGACGGGTTATAGGTGTTCGGTCGCTCGCAGGCGCAGCCTCCGGATCATCCACCATACGATGCCGATGATCGGGACTGCCACCATTGCCTGAAGTAGCGCCTCGTCGGCGTCCAGGTGCTGGGATATCGGGGCGAGGATGTATCCAGTGAGACTGACGGCGTAGTAGCTGATGGCGACGACCGATAGCCCCTCGACCATTTGCTGCAGCCGCAACTGGAGGGCAGCGCGGCGATCCATGCTCTTGAGAAGGCTGCGGTTCTGTGCCGCGATGTTCACTTCTACACGCGTGCGTAGCAGCGTGGCGGCTCGCGTCGCACGCTGAGAGAGTTCGTCCAATCGACTCTTGGCGGAGCTGCAGGTTCGCATCGCGGGATCAAAACGCCGCAACATGAACTCTGCAAGGGTTTGCCGCCCCATTACCCGCTCTTCCCGTAGCGCACCGATGCGTTCGTGCACAATGGCCGCATAGGCTTCAGCGGCGCCGAAACGAAACGCCGAGGACGATGAGAGGGCCTCGATTTCAGCGGACATCGAGAGAAGCCTGTCCAGCGTCTCGGATTCGCCTCCACCGGATGTGACCATGGTTCGGACCAGTGAGGTCATTTCCCGATCGAGTTCCGCCACGCGCGCGGCTACCTCACGCGCCATCGGCAAGGCCAGCATTGCCATGGACTTGTAGGTCTCGATTTCCACAAGTCGTTGGACGATTCGCCCCAGTCGGCGCGGGCCGATATCGGACCGCGCCAGCAACGCGAACCGAACGTGCCCCGCCGTATCGATGCGGAAGTCACTGGCAGCTATGGCCTGCTGGTCGACAACGCTGGACATGGCGAGGCTTTCCGGCACGAACCAATCCCGCATCCGGGCGTAGTCGGCCTCGCCGAGCTCCGGCACGGATTCAGCCAGCTCTACCCTGACCAGCACGGACGTGAGAACCGTGCCGGGAGCCCGATTGAGCCAGTCACGAGGGAACGTCGTCGAGATCGAGCCGGTGAACGGAACCCCGGCCACGCCATCGGCATAGATCGTATAGGTCACGAATTCGGTGTGACGTTCCCACTTCAGCAGGTTGCGGCCGAGTCGGCCCGAAAAATGATTGCCGTCCGGAGGGGGATGATCCGCTCCGTGTCGATTCAATAGGTCATGGAGATGCGCTCGATCGGCTTCCGGGTCGCGATTCTCAGCTTGGCCAGACTGTTTGATGGCGAGTACGACAGCGTGGCACGGGGCGCGCAATTCAGGGAAAGGACGGGCATGCAACTCGTTCGACAGCGCATAGCGTTGCGGGTGGTCTTCAAGCCTCTCTTCCGTCATTCGCCGTATCCTCTTCTGCGCAGAGGCACAATATATTGCAGGGCGGTTCGGGCGGGATGCGCGGACGGCGGCAATGGTGCGGGGGCTGCCCCTCCCTGATCCGCCGATGCCGTCTCGCGTCTGGCAGAAGAAGGGGGAGGGATTGCCGCGCCGCAGTTCCCGCCGTCAATGGCTTCCGGCAATCTGAAGCTTGAGCGGGTCAGCGCATCACAGAATAAATCGGTTCAGATCGCTCTGGTCGATTTCGTCGCTGAGGGTCTTGAGCACAAACTGCTCGTCGATGGTCACTACTTCATCCGACCGATCTGTGGCTGAAAAACTGATGTCCTCAAGCAGCCGTTCGCAAATCGTGTGGAGTCGGCGCGCGCCGATATTCTCGACTGTGTGATTGGCCTCGGCCGCCAATCTGGCCAGGGCACTGATGCCGTCGTCCTGGAATTCCAGCTTGACGCCGTCGGTCGCGAGCAATGCCTCATACTGCCGGGTCAGGCTGTTCTCCGGTTCGGTGAGGATGCGAACCAGGTCGGCTTCGGACAACGGGTCCAGGCTCACCCTGATGGGGAGGCGGCCCTGCAGTTCGGGCAGCAGGTCGGACGGTTTGGCGAGGTGAAAAGCTCCAGAGGCGATAAACAAAATGTGACCGGTTCTGACCTGACCGTGCTTGGTGGGTACCACCGTGCCCTCGATCAGTGGCAGAAGGTCGCGTTGTACGCCCTCTCGGCTTACATCCGCTCCGGCGCGGTCTTCAGCGCGCGTGATCTTGTCGATCTCGTCCAGGAACACGATTCCGTTCTGTTCCACCGCGTCGATTGCGGTGCGATGCAGTTCATCGTCGTCGATCAGTCGATTGCTTTCTTCCTCGATCAGGACGTTATGGCTTTCGCCCACCGTCATGCGACGCTTCTGCGTGACATTGCCGAACGACTTGCCCAGCAGTTCCCCCAGGTTGACCATGCCGACGTGTGTTCCGGGCACGCCCGGCAGTTCGAATGAGGGGAACCCGCCGGGGCTCTCGCTCACCTCGATTTCGATTTCCTGCTCATCAAGTTGGCCGGACCGAAGTTTCTCGCGCATCTTTTGGCGGGTGTCGCGCGAGGCCGACGGCCCCGCAAGCACGTCGATCACGCGTTTCTCGGCGGCTGCCTCGGCGCGCGTTGCCACCTCATGCTGCAATCTGGTCCGCGTGATCATGATCGCGCTCTCGACCAAATCGCGGATGATCGACTCGACGTCGCGGCCGACGTAGCCCACTTCCGTGAACTTCGTCGCCTCCACCTTGATGAACGGAGCTTGCGCCAGCTTCGCGAGACGGCGCGCAATCTCGGTCTTGCCCACACCGGTGGGCCCCATCATCAGGATGTTCTTGGGGAGGATTTCCTCCCGCAGCGGCGGTTCCAGCTGCTGGCGGCGCCAGCGATTCCGAAGCGCGATGGCCACCGAACGCTTTGCGGCCCGCTGGCCGACGATGAAGCGGTCGAGTTCCGCGACGATCTCGCGTGGTGTGAACGCGGTCATTGGCGGATAACTTCGACGGAAATCTGGTGGTTCGTGTAGATGCAAAGTTCCGCGGCGACGGCCAGCGACCGCCGGGCGATTTCCTCGGCATCCAGCCCCTCGACTTCGCTCAGGGCGCGGGCCGCAGCCAGGGCGAAACCGCCTCCAGAGCCGATGCCGATGAGGCCGTCCGCCGGTTCCACCACGTCCCCGACACCGGATACCAGCAGTGACACTTCGCGATCCGCAACTGCCATGACCGCCTCCAGGCGGCGAAGGTACCGGTCGGTTCGCCAGTCGCGCGCCAATTCAACACATGCCCGCATCAACTGGCCCGGATGCCGCTCGAGCTTGGCGTCCAGCCGATCGAAGAGGGTGAAGGCGTCGGCGGTCGCGCCCGCAAATCCCGCCAGCACGGCGCCGCCGGCCAAGCGGCGCACTTTGCGGGCGTTGGCCTTGATGACGGTGTCGCCCTGGGTTACCTGGCCGTCTCCGGCAATGACCACCGCTCCAGCCCGCCGAACGGACAGCACCGTGGTGCCATGCCAGGGCGTTTTGACCTTCGGGGGCTCGGACATGGACATCATTTGGGGCAGGCAGGAGGCAAGTTCACCGCAGCAGGTCTCACGCTTGCCGCTGCTTCAGTGACTGTCCAAGGCTGTCAACTGTCTGCTGAACGAGGGAAAGCTGTGTCTCGGCATCGATCCGTTCGCGCAGCAGGCGAGTCGAGGCTTCCAGCACCAGGTCGGCCACCCGCTCCCGGTACATCTGCCGCGCGGCCTCCTCGGTGCGGGCAATCTCTTCCGTGGCGCGCGCGCGCATCCGGGAGAGGTGTGCCTGCAGCCGCCGATCGGCATCTGCGGCAATTTGGCCGGCGGTCTCTTGCGCCCGGGCACGAATCTCCCCGGCCGTTTTCTCGGCCTCCGCGGCCTCGTCGGTGTAGCGGTCACGGAGGGACTGCGCCTCGGCATGGAGAGCTGCCGCGCTGTCCAGTTCATCGCGTACCGCGTTCCGGTGTGCATCCAGAACAGCTGCAAGTTTCCGGAACAACAGGCGCCCGAAGGCACCCACAAACAGGACGAACGATATCGCGACCCAGAAGGACGGATCCTGGGCCAGCACCGACCACGTCATGGCGTCTTTTCCCGCGCGGCCTGTGCGACGACGCGGGACAATGCCGCGTCCTCGATCTTGACGGACGTCAGGCTGCCGGTGAGCGATCGCACGAGCTCCACGGCCGCGGCCTCGGCGTCCCGCAGCGCCACCGCGCGACTCGCTTCGATGCGGGCCTCCGCCTCGACTCTCTCGTTTTCAAGGGCCTCCTGCAGGCGCTGGGTTTCCGTCCGGAAGGCCACGGCCGCCTTGTCGTGCGCTTCCCGGAGCTGCCGTTCACTGTCGGCACGGGCGGCCGCAAGCGCGTCACTCCCGCGGTGGTGCGCGGCCTCGGCTTCCTTGCGGAGCTCGTCTGCCTGTTCCCTGTCAACGCCAATCCGCGTTTCACGGGCCCGCAGCGTGGTTCGCACCTGCGGCAGCACGATCCGGCTGATCACGACGTAGAGCAGCGAGAACGTAACCACCAACCAGAAAATCTGGGACGCGAACGTTTCCACGCGAAGCTGCGGCATGTTGCTCTCCGCGGACGCCACGGCTGGAAGCAACGCGGCGGACGCAATGGAGCAAACAACGGGGAAGCGGCGAGCCATCGGCGGCAATTCAGGCTAGACGGCGAAGAGAATCAGGAACGCGATCAGCAATGCGAACAGCGCGATCGCCTCCGTCAACGCGAATCCCAACAGTACGTTGCCGAAGACCTTCGGCGCGGCTGACGGATTGCGAATGGCGGCAGAAACGTAGTTTCCGAAGATGTTGCCGATGCCGATACCGGCTCCAGCGAGCGCGATGGTGGCGAGACCGGCGCCGATCAGCCTGGCAGCTTCTGTTTCCACGGGAAGATCCTTTCGGGAGTCAGGGTGAAAGTGAAATGAGGAACGGAACTTAGTGGTGAAGGTCCAGCGCGTCACTCAGGTACAGGCAGCTCAGGACCGCGAAGACATAGGCCTGAATGGCCGCTACCAGCAGTTCAAAGCCGGTCAGGATCACGATCAGGATGATGGACACCGGCGCCAGGAACCCGAGGCCGGCGGACAGCAGGAGGCCGACAAAGCCCCCAAAGACCTTGAGCATCGTATGCCCGGCCATCATGTTGGCGAACAGGCGCAGAGAAAGGCTGACCGGTCGGACGAAATAGCTGATGATCTCGATCGGGACCATCAACGGGATGAGCGCCATCGGGACACCGGACGGGACGAAGAGCGAGAGGAACCGGACTCCGTGTCGCGCCAGCCCGATGACGGTCACGCCGACGAATACCACGGCCGCCATGGCGAACGTCACGGCGATGTGGCTGGTGTACGTGAAGCTGTAGGGCACCATCCCCAGGAGATTTCCGAAGAGGATGAACAGGAACAGGCTGAAAATAAAGGGGAAGTAGCGGGCCCCCTGCGGACCGACGTTGTCCTGCAGCATGTTGGCCACGAACCGGTAGGTCAGTTCCACCGCCGCTTGCCATCGCCCGGGAATAATCGCGCGCCGCCGCATGCCGCCGGCGAACACCATGGCAATGGTGGCGACTGCAATCAGCATCCAGAGAGCTGAATTGGTAAACGAGAGGTCGAGCCCCCCGATCTGAATGGGTTCGAGGGCGACGATCTCGAACTGCTCGAGCGGCCCGTGGGCCGCGTCACCACTCGCGCTGCTGTCGGTTGCCATTGAGCATTACGTCCCGGAGGGCGGATCTTGGGGCGGAGGATTCTGTTCTTGGTCCGGTTGCCGCCGGCTGAAACCTTGGGCAGTGCGAAACACGTTGCGGAGACCAGCGGCGAACCCGAGCCCGACGCAGATGATCAACAACGTCGGCGACGTGTCCAGCCAGTCATCAAGCAGCCAGCCAGCCCCGCCGCCCAGGGCGATTCCCGCAATCATTTCGGAAGATACCTTTAGCGCCCCGCCGAAAGCCTTACCGCGAGCGCCTCGGTCAGATCGAACGTTGCCGGACGAAGACGACGTGTCATCGGCCAAGCGATCCGCGAGACGGGAAAGATCCGGCGGAACATCGCGGCCGTTGGGCGTGTCGTCCGCCACGATCTGCTGATTCCCGCACCAATACCCGTGGAAACGGGCAATTCGGACGCTAACCGCCTCTCAGGGAATCGTCAAGCGAGCACACGGCCGCACGGCGTTCGCGAACCCGTCCGGCGCACATCGTCGCAGTCGGAGGCCTAGCGGTCCTCCGGGGCGTACCCGAGATTGGCGGCAAGCGTTTCCTCTGCTTCCGCCACGGCGAATCCCTTTCGCCGGGCGTAGTCCTCCACCTGGTCTCGGCCGATCCGGCCGACGCCGAAGTATCTCGTCTCCGGATGGGCGAAGTAGAGACCGGAGACCGACGCGGCCGGCATCATCGCGAAACTGTTGGTGAGGGTAATGCCCGCGCGGGTGTCGGCCTCTAACAGCTGAAACAGCGTGCGCTTCTCGCTGTGATCGGGACAGGCCGGATATCCCGGAGCCGGACGGATGCCCTGATACGCCTCGTCGATCAAGGCCTCGTTGTCCAGGTGCTCCTCCGGCGCGTAACCCCAGAACTCCTTCCGCACCCTTTCGTGCATGCGTTCCGCGAAGGCTTCGGCGAGGCGGTCGGCGAGCGACTGGAGAAGGATCTCGGCGTACGCATCCTGGCCTTCCCGCGCGGCGTCCAGACCGATACCGGCCGTGACGGCGAACGCACCGATGTGGTCGGCAAGCCCCGTTGTCTTGGGGGCAACGAAGTCGGCCAGACAGAGGTTGGGACGGCCGGCGGACTTGTCCATCTGCTGGCGAAGGAAGACGAACCGTGCCCGCACGTCCGAGCGCGTGGAGTCCGCGTACACCTCGACGTCGTCATCGACGGCGTTGGCCGGAAACATCCGGGTGACCCCCCGAGCTTCCAGCAACCGCTCGTCCACGATCCGCCGCAACATGGCCTGGGCGTCCCGGAAGAGGCCCCGGGCGGCCTCGCCGACCACCGGGTCATCGAGAATCTGGGGCCACCTGCCCGCGAGTTCCCAAGTGTGGAAGAACGGTGTCCAGTCGATTCGCTCCGCAAGTTCATCGAGGTCGTAGGCCGCGAAGTGGAGCAGATCGGTGTCGCGGGGAGGAGGCGGGATTCCGTTGCTCCAGTCAATGCGGATTCGTCGCCTCCGCGCCTCCTCGAGCGGCAAGCGGTTGGAACGTTCGCGTCGATCCCCGTGCTGCTCGCGGATCCTTCCGTATTCCTCCTGCACTTCAGCAATCAGCGCCGAGGCGCGCGTGCTGCTGGCGAGGCTGGAGGCGACGGTTACGGCGCGCGACGCGTCGGCCACATGCACGACCGGGCCGGAGTACTCCGGCGCGATCTTCACCGCGGTATGGGCCTTGGAGGTGGTCGCACCGCCGATCAGGAGCGGGACCCGGAGCGCTTCGCGCTCCATCTCGCCGGCGACCAGGGTCATTTCACGAAGCGACGGCGTGATCAGCCCTGACAGGCCCACCATGTCGGCGTCGTGATCACGGGCGGCCTCCAGGATTGCCGCGGATGGAACCATCACGCCAAGGTCAATGACCTCGAAGTGGTTGCACCCGAGCACGACGCCGACGATGTTCTTGCCGATGTCGTGCACGTCACCTTTCACGGTGGCAAGCACGATGCGCCCCCGGGCGCGGGCCCGCCCCTGCTTGCGCGCTTCGATAAACGGCTCCAGGTGGTTCACTGCCTGTTTCATGACCCGGGCGCTCTTGACGACCTGGGGCAGGAACATCTGCCCCGAACCGAACAGGTCGCCCACCCGGCTCATGCCGTCCATCAACGGGCCCTCGATGACGTCGAGCGGGTCCTCCACTTGCTGGCGGGCAATCTCGACGTCCTCGACGATGAATTCGGTGATTCCCTCAACCAGGGAATGCATCAGCCGCTCACTGACGGGCTTGCGACGCCATTCGGGGTCCGCTTCGTCTTCGGTCTCGAGGGCACGGGCTGGTCCGGCGGCCATCTCCAGCAGACGCTGCGCGGCGTCCGGCTGTCGGTTGAGGACGACGTCCTCCACCGTTTCCCGGAGGGTCGCGGGAAGGTCCGCGTAGACGGCGAGTTGCCCCGCGTTGACGATCGCCATGTCGAGGCCGGCCGCGATGGCGTGGTAGAGGAACACCGAGTGCATGGCCTTGCGGACGCCGTCGTTGCCGCGGAACGAAAAGGAGAGGTTGGAGAGACCCCCGGACACGAGACTTCCGGGCAACGTTGCCTTGATCTGACGGCAGGCCTCGAGAAACGCGACTGCGTAGTCGTCGTGCTCCTCGATGCCGGTGGCCACGGCAAAGATGTTGGGATCGAAGATGATGTCCTCAGGGGGGAAGCCGACCTCCTCCACCAGAATCCGGTACGCGCGTCCGCAGATCTCGACCTTTCGTGCGGCCGTCTCCGCCTGTCCCTGTTCGTCGAAGGCCATCACCACGACGGCAGCGCCGTGTCGCAGGACCACTTCTGCCTGCTGGCGGAACGCCGCCTCACCTTCCTTGAGGCTGATCGAGTTCACGATGGGCTTGCCCTGGACGTTCCTGAGGCCCGCCTCCAGCACGGACCAGCTCGAGGAATCCAGCATCAGGGGCACCCGGCTGATTTCCGGCTCCGCGGCAATCAGGCGGAGGAACCGCGTCATCGCCGCTTCCACATCGAGCATCGCCTCGTCGAGATTGATGTCGATGATCTGGGCACCGTTCCGGACCTGGTCGCGGGCCACCTCCAGCGCCGCGTCGAAATCCCCGTCCAGCACGAGCCGCCGAAACCGGGCCGAACCCGTGACGTTGGTGCGCTCGCCCACATTGACGAAGCCGGTGTCCTGGTTGATGGCGAGCGGCTCGAGTCCGGACAGGAAGCAGTACGACATCGATGGCGCGGCCGATCGCGGAGCCTTGTCGATGACGGCTTCCCGGATGGCGGCGATGTGCTCGGGCGTGGTCCCGCAGCAACCGCCCGCGATGTTCAACCACCCGTTCTCGGCGAACTCACCGAGGTCGGCGGCCATGCTCGTCGGCGTTTCGTCGTAGCCGCCGAAGGCGTTCGGGAGCCCCGCATTCGGATAGAGACATACCGGCCGGTCAGCGAGATGGGCGATCTCCTGGAGATGCGGGCGAAGCTCCCGCGCCCCCAGGGCGCAGTTGAACCCGATCGAAAACGGCCGGGCATGGCGCACGGACGCCCAGAAGGCGGCCGGTGTCTGGCCGGTCAGCGTCCGCCCCGACGCGTCCGTAATCGTGCCGGAGATCATGACCGGCAGTCGGACCCCGGCGCGATCGAACACCTCGTCGATGGCGTGCAGCGCGGCCTTGCCGTTCAGGGTGTCAAACACGGTCTCGACCAGCAGCATGTCCGCGCCGCCCTCGATCAAGCCGAGTGCGGCCGTCCGATACGCTTGGCGAAGCTCGTCGTAGGTGACGTTGCGCGCGGCCGGGTCTTCGACCACCGGTGAAACTGACGCTGTCCGATTGGTCGGGCCCAGGGCTCCGGCCACAAAGCGTGGCAGGCCATCGGCTTCGTGGCGGGCGGCGACCTCCCGGGCGATGCGGGCCGCAGCGCAGTTGATCTCTCGGGCCAGATCCCCGGTTCCGTAATCCGCCTGGGCGATGGACGTCGCGCTGAAGGTGCAGGTCTCGATGATGTCGGCGCCTACGCCAAGATAGGCGTCGTGAACATCCGCCACCACGTCCGGGCGAGTCAGGCAGAGGATGTCGAAGTTGCCCGCGAGGTCGTGCGGATGCTCCCGGAAGCGATCCCCTCGGTAATCACGTTCCTCGAGACCTCGCCCCTGCAACATGGTGCCGAACGCGCCGTCGAGCAGCAGAATCCGTTCGCGGAGACGGCGCTCCAGCTCTCGCCGCCGGACTGCGGTATCGGCGGCCGGTCCGCTCATGCGTCCGAGTCCGCCGCCTCGTCCGACGGTGCCTCGATGCGTCCCCGCAGGCCCAGCCACCAGCAGATCGCGTAACTGAGCCGAGCGCGGTTCAGCGTGTAGAAGTGAAACGCGTTCACCCCCTCGCGCCGGAGATCTTCGCATTGCGACACCGCAGCGCCCGCGGCGATCATGTCGCGGGTACGGGCGTCGGTGTCCAGGGGCTCGAAGGTCGCGGCCATGTGCGACGGGATCGTCACGCCGCAGCGGCGGCTGAATGCCGCGACCCGCGCGAAATCGGTGACCGGAAGGATCCCGGGCACGATCGGCGCCGTAATGCCGGCGGCGCGGCATCGGTCCCGGAAGCGCAGGAAACACGCGTTGTCAAAAAAGTACTGCGTGAGCACCCGATCGGCACCGGCATCCACCTTGGCCTTCAGGTTCTCGATATCCGCTGCCGGTGACGGAGATTCGGGGTGCGGCTCCGGGTAGCCTGCCACCGAAATCTCGAAATCGGCGGCAGTTCGGATGCCGCGCACGAGATCGGCCGCATGCCGGTAGCCGTCCGGTTCCGGGCGATATCGATCGGCGCCTTTCGGCGGGTCACCGCGAAGTGCCACGATGTGCCGGATTCCCAGCGACCACCAGCGCCGGGCCAAGGTGTTCGTCTGAGACCGGGTTGACCCGACACAGGTCAGGTGAGCGGCCGGGGGCACGGGAAGCTCCTGGCGGATCCAGCACACGAGCCCTTCGGTGCGCGAGCGGGTGGAGCCGTCGGCACCATAGGTGACCGAAAAGAAGTCGGGTCCGAGCTGAACCAGCAGATTCATGACCCGCTGCAGGCGTTGCACGGCGCCCGCATCCGCGGGCGGGAAGAACTCAAAGCTGATGGAGGGTCGTGTCATCGCGTGCCGGACAGTGGTTCCGATGCGGTGGAACCCGTCGGGGTGCCGCGCATGGATCGCGGCTGTCGAAGGCCGGCGCAATGGTCAGGTGCTGATGGCGATGTGGCGGGCAAGCCGCGCCTGCACGGCGAGACCGTGCTCCTGCCTGGAGAAGCGGGCCCGGAGCCATGCGACATGAGAACCTCCTTCGGCGCGGCGCTGAGGAGGCTGACGCCCGTGATTGCCGTCCGGCCGCATCTCCCCAGCGGGAAACCACCTTGCACGGGCTGCAGGTTGGTGGGGTGCGTCAACCCCTCAGGATGCATTGACGACTGTAGAGACGGGATATCAACGGGTCAAGATACGCAACGCCTGAATGCGGCCGTCGCGGGCGGCCGGACGGCCATCGTATGACACCAGTTTTGCGACTTGCCGGGACCGCAGGAACGCCCGCGCGAGGCGCCCGATCCCCCGAATCGAGACCGCCCGCGGCCCCGTCCGGTGCTCTGAACGAGACGGACCCGGGGGCGCCAGCGAGCCCCGCGAGGATCACCGCTCGGCTCCCGACCGGCTACAAAACCGCTCCCGCTTCTTGCCAATAGAATGCCCCGGGGCGTGCCAGGGCATTCGTGCTTGACGTGTCCGTCGATTTCACTTGGACCCAGATCCCATGCGTGACCTTCACCAGCCTGGCCGCTCCCCGGTGCGCGGAACCAACGCCGCTGCCGCGACGTCCCATCCATTGGCCACCCTGGCTGCCGTCGACGTGCTGCGCGAGGGCGGCAATGCGATCGACGCGGCGGTAACCGCGGCGGCCGTCCTGGCGGTGGTGGAGCCCCATTCAACCGGCATCGGGGGTGACGTCTTCTGCTTGTACGCACCGGCCGGCGGCAGTGAAGTCATCGCCCTGAACGGTTCAGGGCGGGCGCCCGCGGCGGCGTCGGCCGGCGCACTCCGGGACGCCGGGCTCGGGGCGATCCCGTTTACCAGCCCGCACGCGGTGACCGTCCCCGGTGCCGTGCGCGCCTGGGAACGCCTGCTGACGGACCACGGCCGTCTGGACCTCGACCGCGTGCTCGCGCCGGCCATCGCCTATGCGATCGAGGGCTACCCGGTCGGCGACGTGATTGCGGACGCCTGGAGCCGCGAACGCGACAAGCTGCAGGCGGACCCGGATGCCGCGGCCGTGTTTCTCCCGCAGGGACTTCCGCCCCGCGCGGGAGAGGTGCATCGTCAGCCGCGTCTTGGCGAGACCATGCAGGCCATCGCCAGTCACGGGGCAAGGGCTTTCTACGAGGGGCCGGTGGCGCAGGACATCGTCGGCAAGTTGCGGACAGCAGGCGGCGTGCACACGGAGGACGACTTTGCGGCGGCAACCGTCAACTACGTGACGCCGATACGTACACGGTATCGCGGAGTGGATGTGTACGAGTGCCCGCCCAGCGGGCAAGGCATCATCGCGCTCCTGATGCTGAACGTGCTGAGCGGGTTCGATCTGGCGAGGCTGGACCCCCTGGGCCCGGAGCGCTTTCACCTTGAGGCCGAAGCGACGCGCCTGGCCTACTGCGAACGCGCGGCGCGACTGGCGGATCCGGAGCACGCCGAGGTGCCCGTGGAGGCCCTGCTCAGCGACGCACACGCCGAGGCGCTCCGCGCGCGGATCGACGTGCAGCGGATGACGCCGGGCCTCACGCCGCCGGAATTGCCCGAACACCGGGATACGGTCTACCTCACCGTGGTGGATGCCGACCGCAACGCGGTATCGTTCATCAATTCGCTGTTCCATTCGTTCGGAAGCGGGATCCTTGCACCCGGATCCGGCGTGATGCTGCACAACCGAGGAGCGGGCTTTTCACTCGGACCCGGCCATCCGAACGAACTCATGCCGGGCAAGCGCCCCATGCATACGATCATCCCCGCGATGGCGGTGCGGGGCGATCGCGCCTGGATGGCCTTCGGCGTGATGGGCGGGCACTTCCAGCCGGTCGGCCAGGCGCACTTTTTGACCAATGTCCTGGACTTTGGCATGGATGTGCAGGAGGCGCTGGATTGCCCGCGGGCATTCCATTTCGACGGTGTGCTGAGTTGTGAGCGGGGGGTGCCCCGCTCGACGCGAGACGCGCTGGAGCGCCTCGGACACGCGGTAGACGTCCCTGACCTGCCGTTCGGCGGCGGCCAAGCCATTTCGATCGATCCCGACAACGGGGTCCTCTCGGCGGGCTCTGACCCTCGCAAGGACGGCGCGGCCATCGGCACATAGGAGGCAACATGGGCACGGCTCCCGACGTCGTTGTCTACACGCAGATGCTCTGCGGGTTCTGCTATCGGGCGAAACGCCTGCTCGGCGACCGCGGGATCGCCTTCCGGGAGATCGACGTGACCGGCAACCCGGAGCTTCGGGCGGAGATGACGGCGGCGGCCGGCGGCGCGCGAACGGCTCCCCAGATATTCATCAACGGCTTCCATGTCGGCGGTTCCGACGAGCTCGCCGCCGCCGCGGCATCGGGCGAACTCGACCGGTTGCTCGGGGATGTCTGAGCTTTCCAGACCTTTCCGCCTGGCCTGCGCGCAGCTCACCAGCACGCCAGATCTCCCCGAGAACCTGGGCATCATCGAGCAACAGGTGCATGCCGCTCGGGCTGCCGGGGCGGACCTGGTGGCATTCCCGGAGAACGCGCCGTTGCTTGCCCCAGCCAGCGCCATGCAGGCGGCGGCCGCTCCTGAAGAATCTCATCCCGCCACCCGCGCCGTGTGCACGGCGGCACGTGAAGCCGGGATCTGGGTGCTGCTGGGCTCGCTCGCGGCCGAGCCGGACGATTCGGACGGCAGATTGGCCAATCGGTCGCTGCTGATCGACGCTGACGGAACGGTGGTGCGGCGGTACGACAAGATTCACATGTTCGACGCCAATCCCGGGTCAGGCGAAAGCTACCGGGAATCCGAACGCTATCGGTCCGGCACACGCGCCGTCACGGCCATGACGCCTTGGGGGCTGCTGGGCATGACCATTTGCTACGACCTCCGGTTTCCTGAGCTCTATCAGTCACTTGCCAAGGCGGGCGCCTGGTTTCTCTCCATCCCCTCGGCATTCACGCGCCCCACGGGGCGCGCTCACTGGGAAACGCTCCTCCGCGCCCGGGCGATCGAGACGGGAAGCTGGGTCTTCGCGCCGGCGCAGTGCGGCGTTCATTACGGGCGGCGCCGGACGTGGGGACACACGATGGTGGTGGACCCGTGGGGTCAGGTGGTCGCCGCGGCCGGAGACGAGCCGGATCTGGTCGTGGCGGACCTGGACCCGGCTGCCGTCACGGAGGCCAGAGACATGATTCCGAGCCTGGCGGTGCAGCGACGCTGGTCAGAGCCGCCGCCGACCGGCTGACAGCGATCGGCCACGCGAGACAGCGGCCGGCAGCTGGCGCCGGCTAGCGGTCACGGCGCCGCGGCGCGTCCAGCCGAACCGGCAGTGTCGCGGACGGCCGCGATTCGCTGGACGCGGGCGGGCCGCGGCGTCACGACATCTTCGTATGCGAGCACGCGCAGGGAATCGCCGACGGCGGCCAGCAATTCGCCGCGCCGCAGGAGAAACCTGGGGTCGCTGGGCCGGCCGAACCGCTCGTTCCCCACGGCGAACGTCTCGTACAGCAGCCTACCCCCGACGGCGACGGCGGCCACGATGTGGGGGAAGAGCGGCCGATGCAGGTAGTTGGTCACGATGACCGCATCGAAGGTGCGCTTCGGGAACGGCCAGGGACTACCGTCTTCGAGATCCTGCACCATGCGTTCGAAACGGCCGCAGCGGATACCGGCCGCGGCATCCGGACCCCTGTCAACGCCGGTAACGTGACAACCTTGAGCCAGGAAATGCCGCACATGGCGCCCGCTCCCGCAGGCAATGTCGAGCGCGGTGTGCCCCCGGCCAAAGGCGCGCCCGTATCGCACGATCCACGGCGAAGGTGCGGTCCCAGGGTGCATGGCCCGCGCACCGTCCTCAGAGTTCATCTCCCGAATGGCCTCGTTCCTGCCAATTGGTCTAGAATGCAACAGTCTGGCAACGGGGCGAACGCGTCCAGTGATCCTATTCGACCTCGAATGCGACAGCGGCCACGTTTTCGAAGGCTGGTTTCCGAGCGGGGCTGACTATGACCAGCAGGCCGCCAAGGGCCAGATTCGCTGTCCTGTATGCGATACGGTGAAGGTGAAGAAGGCGCCGATGGCGCAGCGGCCTGCCCGCGGCCAGGACCGGGAACCGGAGCGCAAGCAGGCGCAGGCTGCGATGCTGCAGGCCCTGCGCAAGCTCCGCCGGACGGTCGAAAAGAACAGCACGTACGTGGGTGATCGCTTTCCGGCCGAGGCCCGGGCCATGTACGCGGGGGAATGCGAAGAGAAGAGCATTTACGGCGAGGCCACCTGCGAGGAAGCCCGGGAGTTGCGTGAAGAAGGCGTGCCGGTCTGCCCGCTTCCGTGGATCGACCGGGCTGATCACTAACCTTCGCGCCGGGCTCGTGCGCGGTACCGAGCCCCGCTGCAGTTCGGCTTCTGATCCACAGGCACTGCGAATTCTGCCATGACCGATCCGTTCACGGTTCCTGACCTCGCCGAATGGACCGAGCGCGCGCGGCGGGAGTATGGCGGCGACCCCGACGGGCACGTGCTAGCAACGCCGGAAGGCATCGACGTCAAGCCGCTCTATACGACCGCCGACATCGGTGATCCCGGACTCCCGAAGGGGCTGCCGGGATTCGCTCCCTTCCTGCGGGGTCCGCGGGCCACCATGTTCACGGGCCGACCGTGGACCATCCGCCAGTATGCGGGCTTCTCCACGGCCGAGGAGTCCAACGCGTTCTACCGGCGAAACCTCGCCGCCGGTCAGAAGGGCCTTTCCGTGGCCTTCGATCTCGCCACTCACCGCGGGTACGACTCCGACCATCCGCGCGTGCAGGGCGATGTCGGAAAGGCGGGTGTTGCGATCGATTCGGTCGAGGACATGAAGATCCTGTTCGACGGCATTCCGCTCGACCAGATGAGCGTGTCCATGACCATGAACGGGGCGGTGCTGCCGGTGATGGCGGCGTACATCGTCGCGGCCGAGGAACAGGGAGTCGCTCCCTCGGCCCTCACCGGCACGATTCAGAATGACATCCTCAAGGAGTTCATGGTCCGGAACACGTACATCTATCCGCCCGGACCATCGATGCGAATCGTGGCCGACGTGATCGCCTACACCGCTTCCCACATGCCCCGGTTCAATTCCATATCGATTTCCGGCTACCACATGCACGAAGCCGGGGCGACCGCGGTACAGGAGCTGGCATTCACGCTGGCGGATGGCCTCGAATACGTGCGGACTGCGCTCGGGCGCGGGCTTGAGGTCGATCAGTTCGCGCCGCGGCTGTCGTTCTTCTTCGGCATCGGCATGAATTTCTTCATGGAGGCCGCCAAGCTGCGCGCTGCCCGGGTGCTGTGGGCCGAACGCATGGCGCGGATGTTCTCGCCGCGCGACCCCCGTTCGTTGATGCTCCGCATGCACTGCCAGACCTCGGGCGTGTCGCTGGCGGAGCAGGACCCCCTGAACAACGTGGTGCGCACGACGGTCGAGGCACTGGCGGCCGTCCTGGGCGGTACCCAGTCCCTTCACACGAACGCGTTCGACGAGGCCATCGCCCTGCCCACGGATACGTCGGCCAGGATTGCGCGGAACACGCAACTGATCCTCCAGGAAGAAGCCGGCATGACGCGGACGATCGACCCGCTCGGCGGTTCCTACTACGTGGAACACCTGACGGAACAACTGGTGCGCTCGGCCGGCGCGTTGATCGACGAGGTCGAGGAGCTGGGCGGCATGACGCGGGCGGTGGAGAGCGGGATGCCGAAACTCCGCATCGAAACCTCCGCCGCCAGCCGTCAGGCGCGTCTGGACGAAGGGCGTGATGTCCTGGTGGGTGTGAACCGGTATCGCACCGATCAGGAGACTGGCGTGGAGGTACGCGCCATCGACACGGAAGAGGTGCGGGTGCGCCAGGTCGAGCGCTTGCAGTCGGTGCGGGCAGAACGGGACTCGGAGGCCTGCCAGCGGGCGCTCGATGCACTGAGCGCGGGGGCGGCTGCCGACGACGCTAACCTGCTGGCGCTCAGCGTCGACGCGGCCCGCGCCCGGGCGTCCGTGGGCGAGATCTCTCTCGCCATGGAGCGCGTCTTCGGCCGCCACACGGCGCTGGTGCAGGTGGCCGGCGGGGCCTATTCCCGGGCCAGGACCAGTGACGACGAACTCACCGCGTTGCGCGGTCGCACGTCGCAGTTCGCCGAGCGCCATGGCCGCCGGCCTCGGATCTTGGTCGCGAAACTCGGACAGGACGGGCACGACCGGGGCGCGAAGGTGATCGCGACGTCGTTCGCGGACGTGGGCTTCGACGTGGACGTCGGCGGCCTGTTCGGGACGCCGGCGGAGGTCGCCCGGCAGGCGGTCGAGAACGACGTGCACGTGGTCGGCGTGTCGACGCTGGCGGCCGGCCACCTGACCCTGGTGCCGGAGCTGATTGCTGCGCTGAGACAAGAACGGGCCGACGACATTCACGTGATTTGCGGCGGCGTGATCCCTGCGGCGGACCACGACGCGCTGCGGGACGCCGGGGTGGGCGCCATCTTCGGGCCGGGGACGCCGGTGCCCGAGGCTGCCGCCCGCGTGCTGACGTTGATCGAAGCCCAAGACGGACGCTGAGAGGCGGGGGTGGCTAGCGACCTGTACTTGGTAGCCGCCATATTCGCGCCGTTGGCATTGGCGTGCGCGATCGGGTGGATCATCTACGCCCGCCGTGTTCCCGCCCGCGATACCGAACCGGACAGCCCTGCCGGCCCGACCGGAGACACCACCGAGTCCGGCCACGAAGCGGGTTCGGCCTTGTTGACGCTGGCCACCGCTTCGCCGGCGATCCGGGAACTGGCGGAGCAAATCCTCGGCGGGCATCGGCGGGCGCTCTCGCGCGGGATCACCCTGGTCGAGTCCCGTCATCCACGTGACCGGGCGTCAGCAGCCGGACTGGTTCAGGCGGTCTTCGCAAACGCCGGTACCGCCATCCGGATCGGCATTTCGGGTCCGCCCGGGGTCGGAAAGTCGACCTTTTCTGAAGCGATCGGGCTTCATGCCATTGGCCAGGGGAAACGCATAGCCGTGCTTGCGGTGGATCCCTCGAGCACGATCTCCGGGGGCTCCATTCTCGGTGACAAGACCCGGATGGAGCGGTTGGGCCGGTCCGACAGCGCCTACATCCGTCCGAGCCCGTCGGGCGGCCTGCACGGAGGCATTGCCCGCGGCGTGCGGGAATCGGTCACGCTGTGCGAGGCGGCCGGCTTCGACGTCATCTTGATCGAGACCATGGGGGTTGGCCAGGCAGAGCTTGCCGTACGCGAGGTGGTCGACCTGGTTGCCCTGCTGGTGCAGCCCGGGGCTGGCGACAACCTGCAGGGCATCAAGCGCGGGATCGTGGAGATCGCGGACTTCATCCTGGTCAACAAGGCGGACGGGGACCTGAAGCGGGCCGCGGAACTCACCGTCGGCGAGTACAAGCGGGCACTCCGGCTGATGTCTCCGCCGTCGGAGTCGTGGAAGCCCGAGGTGTTCGCATGCTCGGCGGTCGAGGGGACGGGCATCGACCACGCCTGGGAACGCATCGAGGCGTTCGCGGCGGCCACCACGAGCGACGGGAGCCGGGACGACGTCAGAGCCCGCCAGGCGGCGGAGGCCGTTTGGAGCTACGTGAATCTCGCGCTGCGGGAATCCTTCCGGGAAGTTCACGCGGAATCCCAATCGGACGTCGCCGGCTGGGAAGCCGAGGTTCGTTCGGGCCGCATGGCTCCGGCAGCGGCAGCGGCCGCTTTGCTGGACATGATGCGCGACGGAAGGATCGCGACCGGGACGGCAGGATGACGCTATGCCCGCGTCGGAAACCGGCGCGACAGTGCTCTCGCGGCTTGGGTCGAACCGCAGTGACCGCGGGTCGGGCCCGGAGCCCGCGGGTTTGCCGATGCGGGAGTCGTGGCCATGTGCGCATCCGCTGCCGGTTTGCCGAATGCCGTCCGTGAACCGCAGGGATCAACGGGACCCGGCATCAGCGCCCGCGCGCGCCGGGCGGCTGGGAGCGGCGCTCCTTGCCGCAGGCGTGGTCGTCGCGACCACCGTCTCGGCAGTGTCGGCGCAAGGGATCCCACTGATTCGGGATGCGGAAATCGAAACGCACGTGCGCGCGTGGGCGGATCCCGTCTTTGCGGCCGCCGGCCTGGATGCAAGCTCGGTCGATCTGTATTTCGTGAACGAGCCGACGATCAACGCATTCGTGGCGGGCGGCCAGAACATTTTCCTCCACACGGGCCTGATTGTCCGTGCCGGAACCCCGGATGCCCTCGTGGGCGTGATTGCCCATGAGGCCGGGCACATTGCCGCAGGCCATCTCGTGCGGACCCGCGAGGCGGCGGAAAATGCGGCGATCGCCGGGCTGGCCACCACGCTGATCACGATTGGCGCGAGTGCGCTTGGCGGAGGGGACGATGCCATCTCGCTCGGGGCGGCCGGCATGTCGCTGGGCGAGAACATTGCCAGCAGGATGTTCCTCCAGCATTCGCGCTCGGCGGAGTATGCGGCGGACCTGGCGGCGCTTCAGTACCTGGCCGCGGTGGGTCGGCCGGCACGCCCGATGGTGGAGCTGCTGGTCGCGCTGCAAGCCAAGGAGCAAACGCTGGAGCTCCTCGATCCGTACGCTCGCACCCACCCGCTGACACAGGAGCGAATCCAGCAGATTCTGGACTGGACGCACGGCGAGCAGGTGCCGCAGTCTGCCGAACGCGCCGCCGAGCTAGCCGCCTACGACCGCCTCGTTGCCAAGATCGTTGCCTTTACCGACCCGCCCGAACAAACGCTGCAGCGCTATGGCGGAGATGACAGCGTCGCCGGGCGGTACGCGCGGGCCATTGCGTACTACCGCAAGTCAGACCTGACCGCGGCGTTGTCGTGGATTGACGAACTTATCGCCCAGAGCCCCGAAGACCATTACTTCCACGAGCTGCGCGGCCAGATCCTTCTTGAGAACGGCCGGGTTTCGGAAGCTTCCGAGAGCTATCGGCGGGCCGCGGAACTGGCACCGGAGGCGGCCCTGATCCTGGTTGGCTTCGCTCAGGCGGAGCTGGAAACCGCTGATGATTCAAGTCTTTCAGACGTCATAGGCGTGCTCGAACGCGTTCTGGACCTGGAACCGGCGAACGCCAAGGCCTGGCGCCTCCTCGCGGCCGCCCACGGTCGCGCCGGCAACGACGGGTTGGCCATGCTCGCGACGGCCGAACACGCTCTCATCCGTGGCCGCGCTGCCGATGCCCGGCGTTTTGCCGAGCGAGCGCTCAAGCACCTGCCCCCGGATTCGCCCGCCTATCAGCGCGCCGACGACATCGGCCAATTGCTGAAGGACTCATCGGGAGCAACCCGGCGCTAGATTGTCGTCCTGGAACTGCTCGGAGAAACACCCATGCTGAGAACCTTCGCTGCGCTTGGCGCGCTGATGCTGGCAGCGCTCCTCGGTGGCCCGCTTGGGGCCGCCGAGCTGAACCGACAGGACGTGGAAACGATTGTCCGCGAGTACCTGAACGAGAATCCCAACGTCATCTACGAAGCCGTCGAAAAGCACCAGAGGCGGCTGGCGGAAGAGGCCAAGCGACAGCAGGACGCCGCGCTTGCCACCAATTACGAGACGATCGTGGAAGGCTCGCCGGCCGTGGGTGCTACGGACTCGGACGCCATCACCGTGGTGGAGTTCTTTGACTACAACTGCGGCTACTGCAAGCGGTCGATGGACGCCATCCTGCAGGTCTTGGACAGCGAGGCCGACGTACGGTTCGTCTTCGTGGAGTTCCCGATTCTGGCCCCGAGTTCGCGAACGGCTGCGCTTGCAGCTCTGGCTGCCGACAGGCAGGGCGCCTACTTCGAACTCCACCGAGCGCTGATGCAGCATCGTGGAGCGCTGACGGACACCCGGGTGATGGAGATCGCCGCGGAAATCGACCTTGATGTCGCGCAACTGGCGCGGGACATGGAGGATGCGTCCATCGTGGCCGCTCTGGAGCGCAACGCCGCGGTCGGCGAGGCCGTCGGGGTTCAGGGGACGCCGTTCTTCCTGGTCAACCAGAAGGCCTATCCGGGCTGGCTCGACGAGGAGGCGCTTCGGAGCGCCATCTCGGACGCACGACCCGGCTGAACAAGGTCTGCGTCGGCGGGTCCGGTCCGCTGCGGAACTGGACCCGGCCGGCCTGGGCTCGCCGAACCTCCGCTCAGGTGACCGCCACGAGCGGTGCGGTGCGGGCGTGCTGCCGGAAAATCGCGAGTCGCCGGCGTCTCAATCGACCGTCAGCAGAATTTTCCCGACGCAGCTGCCGGCCTCCATTTCCCGGTGAGCGGCGGCCGCCTGATGGAGGGGGAATGTGCGAGCCGTCACCGGCCGAATGCGCCCCGTGACGAACAGGGGCCAGACATGCTCCAGCAACGCATCCCGCAGTCGGCCCTTCTCGGCGACGCTGCGGGGACGGAGGGTGGAGGCGGTGACGGTAAGCCGCTTCTGCAGGAGCGGAAGCAGGCTTGCTTCCACCTTGAAACCGCCGAGGAAGGCGATAATTGCCAGTCTCCCCTCGACTTTCAGCGCATCGAGGTTCCGGGCGAAATAGGCGCCTCCCACCATATCCAATATCAAGTCGACGCCCGCGTCGCCGGTGCTTCCGAGGATTGCCGCGACGAAATCCTCCGTCTTGTAATTGATCCCCCGTTCCGCACCGAGACCCTCGCAGGCCCGCGCCCGATCGTCGCTGCCGGCGGTCGCGAACACCCGCGCCCCAAACGCCCGCCCGAGTTGGATGGCGGTCGTGCCGATGCCCGAGGCGCCGCCGTGCACCAGCAACGTTTCGCCGGCCTGCAAGTTCCCGCGCTCGAACACATTGGCCCAGACCGTGTTGAACGTCTCGGGCAACCCGGCAGCGTCCGCGACGGAAACACCTTCTGGTACCGGCAGCACCTGCGCATCCGGTGCGACGCAGTACTCCGCGTAGCCGCCGCCTGCCACGAGCGCAGCGACCGACTGGCCCGCCGAGAAACGGTCAACACCGGCCCCGGCCTTCACGATCTCGCCGGCAACTTCAAGCCCCGGCAGGTCGCTCGCCCCGGGTGGCGCCGGATACAATCCCTGCCGCTGCATGACATCCGGGCGGTTGACACCAGCCGCCTGAACCTGAATCAGGACTTCGTCATGGCCGGGTTCGGGGACCGGCCGCCGGCACGGGACCAGCACGTCCGGACCGCCGGGCGCGGCGATCTCGATCGCATCCATCTGGGCGGGAAGGACCATCAAAGTTGTCCGAAATGGCTGATGAAGCGCGCAGTATGCCAGACCAGTATCCACTGTTGTCCGCATTCTGGCGGCTACCGCCGCCTGTGGGTAAAGTGCCCCAATGGCGATGGAAGACGACATCCTGGTCCCGAAGCCCGCGGCCAATTTCCCGCGGAACCTGGAACCGCTCTCGGTTGACGCACTGAAGCAGTACCTGGTCGAACTCGACCGGGAACGTTCGCGCACGCAGCAGGAGCTGGAACGGAAACAGCGGGCCACTGCCGCCGCCGAGCAGGTTTTTCGGTCCTGACCGCTGAGCCGGCCAGGCATTCCCTGTTCACGCTGCTGACCCGAGTTCTCTATGTCCAGAACTGGCGACTACCACCTAGACACCCTTGCTGTGCATGCGGGCCAGCGCCCGGACCCGCAGTACGGAGCCCGCGCCCAGCCGGTCTACCAGACCACCAGCTACGTCTTCGAGGATGCTGACCACGCGGCGTCGCTGTTCAACCTGGAACGTGCTGGCCACATCTACAGCCGCATTTCGAACCCGACGGTTGCCGCCTTGGAAGAACGCCTTGCAGCGCTCGAAGGGGGTGTTGCTGGCATCTGTACCGCGAGCGGTCAGGCGGCGCTCCACTTGGCAATCGCAACCTTGTTATCCGCCGGCGATCACATCGTCTCCTCCGGTGCCCTGTATGGCGGCAGCCGAAACCTGCTGGACCTGACTCTTCCGCGCTTCGGGATCTCGACCACCTTCGTCGATCCGCGGGATCACGCCGCGATGCGCAAGGCCATCCGGCCGGAAACTCGACTGGTCTTCGCCGAGACGATTGGCAATCCGGGCCTCGAAGTGCTGGACCTGGAGGCGGTCGCCGACATCGCTCATGCAGCGGAGGTCCCGCTCCTCGTCGACAACACGTTTGCAACCCCGCACCTGTTGCGCCCGATCGAACATGGCGCTGACATCGTGATGCATTCGGCGACAAAGTTTCTCGGCGGCCACGGCGTGGCCATCGGCGGCGCGCTAGTCGACGGCGGGAATTTCGACTGGGAGGGGAGCGGGCGGTATCCCACGATGACGGAGCCCTATGCCGGATACCATGGCATCCGCTTTGCCGACGAATTCGGTCCGGCCGCATTTGCCGCCCGAGCCCGGGCCGAGGGGCTCCGCGACTTCGGAGCCTGCATGAGTCCCCAGCACGCGTTCTACATCTTGCTCGGAGTCGAGACCCTGGGGCCGCGCATGGACCGCCACGTGGCGAACGCCCGTGCCGTGGCCGAGATGCTGGAAGCCCGGGAGGACGTGCCCTGGGTCGCATGGCCGGGCCTCGAATCGCACCCTGACCATGCGCTGGCCGAGCGGCTGCTGCCCCGTGGCTCCGGCGCCATCATTTCGTTTGGCGCGCCTGGGGGACGCGATGGGGGCCGTGCACTGATCGCCAAGCTGTCCGTGTTCTCCCACCTCGCGAACGTGGGCGACGCGAAATCACTGGTGATTCACCCGGCCAGCACGACGCACGCGCAGCTCGACGAGGTTGGGCTGCGCGAGGCGGGCGTGGACGAAGGGCTTGTCCGTTTATCGGTGGGCCTTGAGCACATTGACGACCTGCGGGCCGATCTCAAGCGCGGGCTGGACGCCGCGACACGCGCATGAAGATTCGGGTAGCCGGACGGGCAGTCTACCTTGCGGACGGCGGCCGACCGTTCGAGCCTGATATGCCGGCGGTTGTCCTCCTGCACGGCGCGGGGATGGACCACAGTGTGTGGAGTCTTCCGGCGCGGTGGTTGGCCCATCATGGCTACGCGGTCTGCGCGCCCGATTTTCCCGGCCACGGTCGAAGCGACGGACCGCCCGCGGCGACGGTCGCCGATCTCGCGGACTGGTCGATGGCCGTGTTGTCGGAACTCGGGGCCAGCGTCGCCTGCGTGGCCGGCCACAGCATGGGCGCCCTGGTGGCGCTTGAAAGCGCCCGCCGGCATCCGGAACGAGTTAGCGCCTTGGCCCTGTTCGGGGCGGCGCCGGCCATGCCCGTGCACCCGAATCTCCTTGAGGCGGCCGCCGAGCGACCGTCCGCAGCGGCGGCGATGATGACGGAATGGGGGCACGCCGCCGCTGCGCGACTGGGAGGCGGGCGCAATCCGGGGATGTGGATGACCGGCGGCGCGCTCCGTCTGCTGGCGCGTGCCCCGGCCGGCACGCTGCATGCGGCGCTTGCCCTCTGCAACGCCTACGAAGAGGGTCCGGTTGCAGCCGCAGCTGTCACGATGCCGACGCGGGTGATCAGCGGCGCCGATGATCGCATGACACCGGCGCGGGCCGGTCGGAAATTGAGTCTCGCCATTCCCGGCGCCGTGTTCGAGGAAATTCCGGAGTGCGGGCACATGATGATGACCGAGGCGCCCGAGCAGACGCTCCAGGCAGTCCGGACGGCTTTCGAAGCTCAGCGATGAATACGGCCACCCCGGAGCCGCGGGCGCTGCGTGCGCACTATCCGTACTGGCGGGAGCTTCAGACCCGCTGGGGGGACAATGACATCTACGGCCACATGAACAATGTGGTGCACTATCAGCTGTTTGACACGGTCGTGAACCGGTTCTACGCGGAGGATGCCGGGTGGGACGCTGCCACATCGGAGGCGATCGGCATCACGCCGGAAACGCGGTGCCGGTACTTCAAGCAGCTTCGCTATCCCGATCCCGTCGATGCCGGGGTCCGCGCGGCACATGTCGGGCGGAAGAGCCTCATTTTCGATATCGGCTTGTTCCGACGCGGCGACCCCGACCCCGCTGCAATCGGTTATTTCGTCCACGTGTTCGTGGCCCGGGAACGCCAGGAGCAGACGGTGGCGGTTCCGGCCGGGATTCTCGCCGCCGTCCAGCGCCTGATGACCGGCGCGGACGGAGCGGGGAAAGAACCGAGCGCGGGGGCTACAGCTTCAGCCCGGCAAACCGCCGATTGAATCGCGCCACTTGGCCGCCGGATTCGCGCAACTGCACCGGGCCGCCGGTCCAGGCGGGATGGGTGAGCGGGTCCACGTCGAGCTTGAGGGTGTCCCCGGGTTTGCCCCACGTCGAACGTGTCGCGAACTCGGTCCCGTCGGTCATGACCACGGTGATCTCGTGATAATCGGGGTGAATGTCCTTCTTCATGGCCTCGACCATCGTAACTGCGGGCGGGAGAACTCAAGCCTAAATACCGGATCAGCAACAGCTGGACAACCCGTGCGCCGTCGAGGGCGTCGAGTCCGCACAGATCCGGTTTTTTCGCGTAGGGTGCGGTAGTGGACACCGATCACAGCCATCAGGCGGATCTCGCTGTGGGCGAGGGGCACGTGCTGCACGTGCGGACGTACGGGAGTGAAAGCGGAATCCCGGCCGTGTACTTGCACGGGGGGCCGGGCAGCGGATGCCAGCCGGCCCACGCGCGACTGTTCGACGCTGCCCGTTTCCGGATCGTGCTGTTCGATCAGCGTGGTGCGGGCCGGTCACGTCCGAAACGAGGACTCTCTGCCAATACCACTGCACATCTGGTGGCCGACCTGGAGCGGGTCCGCAGACATTTGGGCATTGACCGATGGCTGGTGGTCGGGGGGTCCTGGGGAAGCACCCTGGCGCTCGCCTACGCGCAGGCTTTTCCAGAGCGAGCTCTCGGGATTGTCCTCAGGGCCGTCTTCTTGGGAACTCGCAGGGAGTGCGAATGGGCGTTTCGCGGTGCGGCTGAGATCTTCCGGCCTGAGTTGTGGGTGGCGTTTCGGGACCTGCTGCCCGAGCCCGAAAGGGAGGACCCGATCCGCGCCTACGGGCGCCGGCTTGAAGATCCAGACCCAAGAATCCATCTGCCCGCTGCCGACGCCTGGGCGGTGTACGAGGGGACCCTCTCGACGATTACGCCGCCGGAGCCAAAGCTGCCGGCCCGGCTCGACCGGGGACCCGGCTCCGACGACGGAAAAGGGCCAAATACGCCGTATGTGGAATGGCACTACATAAAGAACGATTTCTTTCTGGAGCCCGATCAGCTCGTGCGGAACGCCGACCGGCTTCGGGGGATTCCCGGGCGAATCGTGCAGGGACGGTACGACCTCCTGTGTCCGCCTGCTGCCGCCGCCGCCATCGCGCGGGCGTGGCCTGATTCGGAGCTCACGGTCGTGCCGGGTACCGGACACGCCGGAACGGAGCCGCCGATCCGGAATGCGCTGACCGCCGCCATCACGGAGCTTGGCGCGCGGTACGGATAACGGGTATGCACGCAGATGAGACGCAGGCCTGGACACGCCACGATGTCCGGCTCGGGGAAGTTGCGCTCCATTTTCTTCGCGGCCGGAACCGCCAAGGCCCGCCGGTCATGCTGGTGCACGGTTGGCCAGAATTCAGCCGCACGTGGCGGAAGAATCTTCCGGCCCTGGCGGAGCGCTATGACGTCGTGGCACCTGATCTGCGTGGCTTCGGCCGTAGTTCAAAGCCCGGGCACGTGTGTGCGCCGCAGACGTATGCGGATGACCTGCTGGCTCTTGCCGATCATCTGGGCGGGCAACCGGATGGCGCGAGCTGGGCCGGCGCGTTCACCTTGATCGGGCATGACGTCGGGGCATTTGTGGGGCAGATGCTGGCGCGTGCGCATTCGGAGCGCCTGCGAGGCCTGTTCTTCTTTAACTGCCCGTACGACGGCATCGGCGGGCGCTGGCTCCAGCACGGGCAGTTCCGCGAGGTTTGGTACCAGACGTTTCATCAGATGGAATGGGCGGCCGAACTCGTAGGCACCAGTCGAGATACTTGCCGCGTCTATCTCTCGCATTTTCTGCGTCACTGGAGCCACGACCCGCATGCGTTCGATGAAGATATGGAAGCGTGGGTCGACAACTTCATGCAGCCGGGAGCACTGCAAGGCGGCTTCAACTGGTACCGATCGATCGCGGAGGAACGCCGTCGTGCAATTGCGGGTGAGGCGCCGGCCCCACAGATCATCCATGTCCCGACCTACGTTCTCTGGGGGCGACACGATCCCGTATTGCGGAGTGAGTGGACCGACGGGCTCGAAGACTATTTCTCGAACCTGACGACCGCGCTGGCCGAGTCGGCAGGCCATTTCGTGCATTTCGAGCAGCCGGACCTCGCGAACGACCGAATGCTGGCGTTTCTTGAACGCGTTCATGCGCAGGCGCTGGGTCCGTCATGATTGGAGCGGGCGCCGGCGCCGCCCGCGTCCCGGTTGTCGTCTTCCCGGACCTCCTTGCTGGCGGCGTGGCGGTTGCGCTCGCCGCCTTGCGGTCGGCGGCTGGCCGGGAACCGTCATGACGTTTCCGACGCCCCGTGCACGCGGCCAGCGCCAAACTTGCGCCAGCTCCCCCGCATACCTGCTGAGCCGTTGTGGGCCCGTTGACACGGCACTTTCGTATCCGCATGATCCATTTGGGCTTTAGACGATGGCTCAGGTGTTTGCTCGGACCTGGGCCGTGGGCCCGCGTTGTGTGTTGCCTGCCCGGACTTCGCATGCGTATCCAGGTCCCGCTGATCGCTGTTGTTTTTGCTGCGTTTGTACTGGTTGCTACAGGGACTTCTGCGCGCGAGCCGCTCACCAACATTGAGGGCATGGCCGTGCACGCGGATGCACTGGCCTCCGGCGAAACCCTGTCGCGACTGTTCACGCGCGAAGGAATCTCTCGAGTAGAAGGTGAGCTCTTTGTCCGCACGTTGCGGCGTCACCTCAACTTGCGGCGCATGGCTGCCGGACAGGCTGTCATCCTGTACCGGTCGGAACCGATGGTCGAAGATTCGGCCCTGCGCGCGGTTGCCATCCCCTTGCGTCGCGGACGGACGGTTGTGGCTGTCCGGGAAGGCGAGAGCGATCGGGTTCGTGGCGGCGTCTACGTCGATGAGGAAGCGGCCGACTGGATCGAAGCCGCCGTCGGCACGAAGCCGGAGACGGCGCGTGCGGGATCAAGACGGCTCGAGCTCAGGCGGGGCGATAACCTGGTCATGGCGCTGTTACGGGCCGGTGCCACGCGTGATGACGCTCACCGTGCCGCGACGGGTCTGCGGAACCATGTCAACTTGCGTCGACTGGCAATCGGTGAACCGATCGACGTCGAATTTTCAGCACAGGACGGAAAGGCCGTCCTGGAGGCAGTTGCGCTCCCGAACCGCGGGCGCAATGCGGACATGCGCCGCGATGCGTTCGGCGTCTTCCGCCCGGTGGCCGACGTGGCAGCGGCGGAGCCCGCGCCGCCTCCGCCTCCTGTCGAGCCAGCAAGTGCAGCGCCGACCGGTCAGGCCGACGAGTTCGCCGGCATCAGCGATCGCCTGGCTCCCAGGGGGATCGGCCGCCGCGTGGACGAGACCTTCAAGCGTGGCGACACGCTGGGCCTGCACCTGCAGCGAGCCGGGATGTCGCTCACCGAGATTCGGGGCGCCGTTCGCGCATTCGCCAGGGAAAAGCGGCCGACATCCATTATCGCCGGCCAGCGTTTTTCGTACGGCGTGGAGGGCGGTGCGGTAACGTACTTTGCGGTGTCCGACCGCCGCCGGAAGGCGGTTTTGGTGGCGCGCACCGCGACGGGCGAATGGACGGTGCAGCGGGTCAACTGGGCGCAGGTCGGCGTCACGGCTGAACGCTTGGCGAGTCGAGCATGGCCACGGGATCTCGAAGACCAACAGGCTGCGGTCCAGGAAGAGCGACTGCAGAACGCGCTTGCACAGACCCATATTCGATCGGGAGACTTCCTGCTGTCCGTGTTGGCCGGAATGGGGGAACGGCGTAACCATGCGCACGCTGCGGCAGCCGCCTTCGGAAAAGTCGGTCGCGTCGACCGGCTTCAACCTGGCCAGAAGCTGATCTACCCGCGCGCACCCGCAGACGAGCCGCTGTCGGGCTTTTTCCTGGAGACCTTGGCAAAGAAAAAGCGCGGTGTTCTTGTCCTCAGGGACTCACGCGGTCGATACAAGGCGGCCTGGACAGATACCGCGCAGGCCGAAGTGCAGCTCGCGGCGCTTGCGCCCGAGCCACAGCAGGGATTCGCCGCCGATCTGGGCCCCGACCCATCGCTGGATGCCGATCCGGTCCATTCCTTCTCCAGCCTTCCGGATGGGGACCACGTGGAACGTTTCGAGGTCAAAGCCAGGCAGGGCGACACGCTGGCCAAGATACTCACTGCCACGGGCGCGAACCGACTGCAGGTTGACAAGGCAGTCCGGGCCATCAGCGGGGAATTCGATCCCCGAACGCTCGACATCGGGCAGGTTCTGAACGTCGCCGTCGGCGCCGGCGACAAGGGAGCCCGGCCGCTGGAAGGGTTCGCCATACAACTGGATCCGCTGCGCAGCGTCGAGGCGGTACTTGAGGACGGTGCCTACGTCACCCACCGGGTAGAACGCGCATTTCATGTCGTGTTCAATCGCACCGTCGGCACCATCGACACCAGCCTGTACCAGGCTGCAAGCCACATGGGGCTGCCGCTCCCGGTAATGGAGCAACTGGTGCGAATCTTCAGTTTCGACGTCGATTTCCAGCGGGACCTGCAGCCCGGCGACGAAGTGGAGGTCATGTACGAGGGTCAGGTGGTCGACGGCAAGATGGTTGACCACGGGCGGATCGTGTATGCGGCCATGGTTGTCCGTGGCGAGAAGCGCTCGCTGTACTACTTCGATCCCGTGAACGCTCCGGCAGGCTACTTTGATGGCGAGGGCCGGAGCGCTGCCAAGGCCCTGATGCGCACGCCGATCGACGGCGCGCGCATTTCCTCGCGATTCGGCATGCGCCGTCATCCGATCCTGGGCTTCAATCGGATGCATCGGGGGATGGACTTTGCCGCGCCGACCGGCACGCCCGTCTATGCCGCAGGGGACGGGGTGGTCGAGCGGATCGGGCGGTACGGTGCCTATGGCAAGTACATCCGGATCCGGCACAACAGCGAGTACAAGACGGCCTACGCGCACCTTTCCCGGTACGCGAAGGGCCTCCAGCAGGGAACGCGCGTGACACAGGGCCAGGTGATCGGACGCGTCGGTTCAACCGGCCGGTCTACGGGTCCGCATCTGCACTACGAGGTTCTGTATCGGAACAAGCAGGTCAATCCGCAGAGCATCGACCTGCCGAGCCCCGTGTTCCTTGAAGGGGACGGCTTCGTGGCGTTCCTGAGCGAGCGCAACCAGATCGACGAAGCCTGGAACGACTTCGGTCCGGGGGCTGCTCGGTTGGCCGTCCGTCCGTCGGCGGGCGGCGCCGCCTTCAACTGAAGGGCCTCCGCCCTGCTCCAGGCGCAATTGCCCCGGCTCGGTTCGAAGCTCCCTATTGCAGCAAGAGCGAGTCCCCGTCGCATGACACGCGAACCGGGCTGCCTTCGCGAATGCCGCCGGCCAGCACGAGCGCCGCGAGCGGATTCTCGACTTCGCGCTGGATCACGCGTTTGAGCGGCCGGGCACCGTACTCCGGGTCGTAGCCTCGCCGTGCCAGCCACGCGCGCGCGTCCTCGGATACGTCGATCGCGAGGTCTTGCCGGGATGCTCGCTTGATGAGGCGGTCGAGCTGGATGTTGACGATCCGACCCATGTGCTCTTCTGCGAGACTGCGGAACAGGATGATCTCGTCGAGCCGGTTCAGGAACTCGGGCCGGAACTGGGCCCGGACCGCCTCCATGACGGCGAGCCGCTTGGCCTCGGCTTGCATTGAATCGTCACCAAGAAACGGGCTGCCGAGATTCGAAGTCAGGATCACGAGCGTATTCCGGAAGTTGACCACGTGGCCTTGGCCGTCGGTCAGGCACCCGTCATCCAGCACCTGGAGCAGCACGTTGAAGACGTCCGGGTGCGCCTTCTCGATTTCGTCGAACAGGATGACCTGGTAGGGGCGTCGCCGCACGGCTTCCGTAAGCGTGCCTCCGTCTTCGTAGCCGACGTACCCCGGCGGCGCTCCCAGCATCCGAGCCACGGAGTGCCGCTCCATGTACTCAGACATGTCAAACCGGAGCAGCGCACGCTCGTCGCTGAACAGGAATTCCGCCAGCGCCTTGGCAAGCTCTGTCTTGCCGACGCCGGTCGGGCCCAGGAACAGAAAGGATCCCAGCGGTCGATTGGGGTCCTGCAGGCCTGCCTTGGCACGTCGGACGGCGTTAGCGACCGCGCTCAGGGCATCGTCCTGTCCCACGACCCGAGACTGCAGTACCGATTCGAGACGCACGAGCCGTTCGGCTTCGCTCGACAGCAGGTTCTCCGTGGGAATGCCGGTCCACCGCGCTACGATCGATGCGACGTCGGAATCAAGGACGGCCGTCCCGGTCAAGCTGCCGGAACCTTTCTGATCCGACCCGGCCAGCCTCGCCTCCAGCGTCGGAATCGTTCCGTGCGCCAACTCGCCGGCTCGGGCCAGGTTGCCATCCCGCTGGGCCAGTTGCAGTTCCGATCGGGCCTTGTCGAGCTGCTCCTTGAGCTTGTGGTTGGCGGCCATGACGTTCTTGGCTGCCACCCACTCCGCCTTTTGTTCCGAGGCCCGCTCCTCGAGTTCCGCAAGTTCGTCCTCCAGTTTTGAGAGGCGTCTGGCGGCTCGGGAATCGCTCTCCTTTCGGAGCGCTTCACGCTCAATCTTCAGCTGAACAATCCGGCGATCAAGCTCGTCCAGCGCCTCCGGCTTGCTGTCGAGTTCCATGCGTTTGCGGGAGGCGGCCTCGTCGATCAGATCGATGGCCTTGTCCGGCAGGAAGCGGTCGCTGATGTAGCGGTCCGAGAGGGTTGCTGCTGCGACCAGCGCCGCATCGGAAATCGTCACGCCGTGATGAAGGTCATATTTCTCCTTGATGCCTCGCAGGATCGAAACGGTGTCTTCAACGGAAGGTGCGGACACGTACACCGGTTGGAAGCGGCGCGCGAGCGCGGCGTCCTTTTCCACGTGCTTTCGGTACTCGTCGAGCGTCGTGGCTCCGACACAATGCAGTACGCCCCGTGCGAGCGCCGGCTTGAGGAGGTTGGATGCGTCGGTTGAACCGGACGGTGCGCCGGCGCCGATCAGGGTGTGCATCTCATCGATGAAGAGGACGATGCCGGTCTCATGTTCGACTTCGGCCAGCACGGCCTTCAGTCGTTCTTCGAACTCGCCCTGGTACTTCGCGCCGGCGACCAAGGCACCGAGGTCGAGCGAGAAGATGCGGGCGTCGCGCAGGGCTTCCGGAACATCCCCATTGACAACCCGCATTGCCAATCCTTCCACGATGGCTGTCTTGCCAACCCCGGGCTCGCCGATCAGCACTGGATTGTTCTTGGTGCGGCGCGAAAGAATCTGCATGACGCGCCGGATTTCCTCATCGCGTCCGATGACAGCGTCCACGCGCCCCTCTCTGGCCTCGCTCGTAAGGTCTCGGGTGAAACGGCGGAGTGCCTCGTAGCCGCTTTCCGCCTGCGCACTGTCGGCGGTGCGGCCCTTGCGAAGCTGTTCGATCGCCGCTTCCAGGCGGGACGGCTCAAGACCCGCCGCCAGCAGGATCCGGGCGGACGATGAGTTCTTGAGCACGGCGAGCGCGGCCAGCAGGCGTTCTGCCGTGACGAAGCGGTCGCCCGCGGCCGTCGCCGCTTTGTTGGCTTGTTCCAACACCCGCAACGTCTCGGGATGTGGTGTGAGGTGCCCGGCACCCGGTCCATCCACGACCGGCAGTGCCGTGAGCTGCTCGTCACACCCCGCCAGCGCCTGTTCCGGGGAGGCACCTGCGCTTCGCATGAGGTTGGCTGCCAGACCGGCCGGGTCGGACAGCAGCTCCCGAAGCAGGTGTTCCGGAATGAACGACTGGTGCCCGGCGGCCCGTGCGCGTGTCAGCGCGGACTGCACCAAGCCCTGGCAGCGTTCGCTCAGCGACTGAAGATCCATACGAGTTTCCCTTGTGTGCCGACCTGCAGCACATGGCGCAGCCATTCAGGAGCCGCGTCTTTCATATGGGGAGGCTTGGCCCGTTCGCAACGTGAAGCGGTTTCGGAAGGCCCGGCAGACGGCTGGCCGGCCGATCGGTACGATCGCTGCACGGGTGCTTCCCGTTCCGGCAAGGGAAATCGACCGTGTCTCGTGGAGCCCGCTCCGAAGGCTGCGGAACCAGGCGGGCAGCAGTGATCCAACGGACCCGTCGTCGGCTCGGGGCCGGGATCTCGCCGGGTGCGGACCACGCGCCCCGAGCGGACTTCCTATCTGTTCGTCAACCTGACGCCAGTGCGTGTTCCAAACCACGCTTTGTCGGCGCGAACGGGCGTGCATCCCCGTCGAAGATCGAGCGGCTGATCCGCCCGCGGGGTTTCTCCTGGCATCTACGGGGCGCCAGCTGAGCCAGCGATCCGCGGGGGCAGCGGTTCCATCCCCGTGACGCCCCCATCGGTGCACTTGGGCCGTTGCACGCGCAGGCGCAGATGCCAGTTCGTTCCGAGGCGATACGGTCGGGCGACACATCGCCAGACCGACAGCCGGAACGGGTGTGACTAAAGGCGGCGGCCGCCGTCCGGGATCAGCACCGCCTGTGATGGACGGCGCGGCATCCGGGTGATCACGCGGGCGCCAGGCGGCTGGTTAGCGGAAGGGACCTTCGGCCGGGAGGGGCTCTTCGCTCTGAGGCCGGGCGTCCCCGTCGTGGCGCCGGTCGGCGCGGCCATTGGAACGCACCGGGTTGGTCGGGGCGGGCGCGTTCAACGTGGCCTGGATCCTTTGGTAATGCTCGGCGTGCTGCAGGAAGTTTTCCGCGGCGACGCGGTCCCCGGACGAGAGCGCGTCGCGAGCCAGGCCGTGGTAACGATCCGCAACTTGGCGGGCCGATCCCCGTACCTTGATGCCCGGGCCGCCATTACTTTCGAACGTCTGGTTTGGACCGCTGCCACGTCGAGCCTGAGGCCGACCGCGATGGCGGCGGGGACCAGCGGGAGATTTAGGTCGGTCGTACATGTGGGGTCGTGCTACTCCTGTTGGGTCTTGAGAATGAGTCTGCTTGCATGGTCCGTGCGCGAGGCACATGCATTTGGCAAAACACGAGTCGATCGGAAGTACGCGGGGCCGTTCAACAGCAATTCGGCCAGCACCGATACGAGGACCAATTGAGCGTACTATACATGAAGACGCGATCCGTCGACGGCGATGCTTCGAGCGGCGGATTCAGCCCGTCAAACCCGGAAACCGCGCAATCAGGCCGCGACGGTGGCCTGCTAGGTCCGGGACGCAACTGATGTCGCGCCCGCCATACCGCTCCACGAGCGTCGCCAGTCCTTCCCACAGGCGAGGGTCAGTCTCGAACGCTGCACGGGCGCCGGGTTCCAGCATCCGGACCAGCCGGGGGAGCAGTGCTCGCACGGAATCAAGGCCGTCCAAACCGCCATCGAGGGCCAGGCGCGGCTCGTAGTCGCGCACCTCAGGATCCAGGGTCCCGATCTCGTCGGTCCGCACGTAGGGTGGATTGCAGACCGCGAGGTCAAAGGTCGGGGCCGCCCGGAGGGCACCGGCCCAGTCGGACGCCAGCAGCAAGGCGCGCCCACGGAATCCCAGCGCCGCTACGTTGCGGCCGGCGACGGCCAGCGCCGCCACGGATCGGTCCACGCCAACCCCGCGCGCGTCCGGCCACTGATCAAGGAACGACAGCAGCATCGCCCCGGTGCCGGTGCCGAGATCGAGGACGTGCCCCGCCGGCTCGTCCCGGACAAGGGCTTCGACGAGACATTCCGTTTCCGGCCGGGGGACAAGTGCCGCTCCGGACACAAAGAAACGCAGCCCCATGAACTCCCGCTCCTCGGCCAGATGCGCGTAGGGCTCGCGCGCCGCGCGCCGCGCGACCAACACTTCAAGCCGTCCTGCGGCGTCCGACGACAACCGTGTGTCGGAGGCGAGGAAGGCGTCCAAGCCCGTGGCAAGCCCCACCAGCAGGCGAGCCTCACGCCTCGGACCGTCGACCCCGGCATCCCGCAGCAAGGTCTGCGCGTGCTCAATCGCCGCTTCGACTGTGAGGTTCACGGGATTGGTCAGGCGCCGCCGGCCAGCCGCTGGCGTTTCTCTTCGGCCATCAGGGCCTCAACCAGCCGGTCCAGCGTTTCCCCGCTCAGCACCTGATCGATGCGATGCATCGTGAGGTTGATCCGGTGGTCGGTAATCCTGTCTTGCGGAAAATTGTAGGTACGCACACGTTCGGAGCGGTCCCCTGAGCCGACCTGGGTCCTGCGCTGGTCCGCCTGTTCCTGCTCCTGCGCGCGGCGTTCCTGCTCATAGAGGCGGGCCCGCAGGACGCTCATCGCCTTTTCCCGGTTCCGGTGCTGCGACTTCTCGTCCTGGCACACCACGACCGTATTGGTCGGAAGATGCGTGATCCGGACTGCACTGTCGGTCTTGTTGACATGCTGGCCGCCCGCACCCTGGGCGCGGAAGGTGTCGATCCGGAGGTCTCCGGGCTCGATGACCACGTCGACGTCTTCAGCTTTCGGAAGGACGGCCACCGTGGCTGCCGACGTGTGGATGCGCCCCGACGCTTCGGTCGTGGGGACCCGCTGCACGCGATGCACGCCGGATTCGTGCCGCAGCCGGCCATAGGCGCCCCGCCCCACCACTTCCGCCATCGCCTCGCGGGCCCCGCCGAGAGCGTTTTCGCTGAGCGAGAGGATCCGGAACTTCCAGCTGTGGGCTTCGGCGTACCGTTCGTACATGCGGAAGAGATCGCGAGCGAAGAGGGCGGCCTCGTCGCCACCGGTGCCGGCCCGCACCTCGAGGATGACGTCCCGCATGTTGGCTTCGTCCGCCGGCACCAGGAGCTCGCGAATGTCCTTTCCGCAGGTGTCGATACTTGCCTGGATCCGGGCGTGATCCTCTTCGGCAAGCGCTCGCAGCGCCGGGTCCGTTTCCGGGTCGGCCAGGATCTCGTCGAGCCCGCTGCGCTCCGTCGCGAGGCTGGCGTACTCGTCGATTTTCTCGGCGATCGGCTGGAGTTGGGCATGTTCGCGCGCAATCTGCCCTCGGCGGTCATGGTTGAGGGCGGGGTCGCCGAGCGCCGCCTCCAGCTCCCGCCGGCGCTTCAGGATCCCTTCGAATGCATCCTCGAGGCCCGGCTCAGCCACCGTCGATCATCTCCAGTACGTGGCCCGGAAGCCGCGCAAACGGAATCTCGGATTGGCCCCCGGAGTCCAGGTCCCGCACCGAGACCACGCCCGCTTCGAGCTCGCGCTTCCCCAGGAGAACGGCGGCCCGGGCTCCGATCCTGTCCGCATGTCGCAGCTGGCGCTTGAGACTTCCCTGCAATGCGAGCTCGGCGGGCAGGCCCGCATCTCGCAGGGCTTCGGCGCACCGGAGCGCCTGCGTCGTGGCGTCCTCCGAAACGCGGGCAACGAGTATGGGTCGGGGCGCCGCCGGCAAGCTGTCACCGGTCAGCATGCTGAGACGCTCGATTCCCGCTGCCCAGCCGGTTCCGGCGAGGGGAGGCCCGCCCATCCGCTCGGTGAGACCGTCGTAGCGGCCGCCGGCCAGGACGGCGCCCTGGGCCCCAAGCCGATCCGTGACGAACTCGAAGGTCGTATGCATGTAGTAGTCGAGACCCCGCACCAGCAGCGGATCGATCTCGTAGCTGATGTTCAATGCGTCGAGCTGGCACCGGACTTCAGCGAAGAACCCGGCCGAGTCCGAATCGAGGTAATCGAGCAGGCGCGGCGCTTTGTCCGCGACCTCGCGATCCTCTGGAGCCTTCGAATCCAGCACTCGCAGCGGGTTCCGGTCCAGCCGCCGCTGCGAGTCGGCGGACAGGCTTGCCCGGTGCCGGTCGAGGTAGGCGACGAGCGCGGTCCGGTAACGGTCGCGGCTGGCGCTGTTGCCGAGGGTGTGGAGGTGCAACGCGACCGAATCCGTCAGCCCGAGCCCCTCGAGCAGGCGCGCGCCGGCCGCGATCACCTCGACATCGCCCACCGGCGACGGCTCGCCGATCAACTCGATGCCGACCTGGTGGAACTGGCGCATCCGGCCTTTCTGCGGCCGCTCGCGCCGGAACATGGGCCCGTCGTAGAACAGCCGCGCCGGCAGCACCTGCAGCCGTCCGCCCGAAACCAGGGCGCGCGCCACCGGAGCCGTGCCCTCCGGGCGCAACGTCACCTCCTCGCCGGAACCGGAGGCGAACGTGTACATCTCCTTGGTGACGATGTCGGAAGTCTCGCCCAGCGTGCGGCGGAACACCTCGGTGAACTCGAACGCGGGCGTCGCCATCGGCGCATAGCCGTAGGTGGCGGCGACCGATCGCGCGGCGGCTACGATGTGGTCAAATCGGCGCTTGTCGTCTCCGAACAGGTCATGGGTCCCGCGCACCGGCTGCAATCCTCTAGCCATGACGCTCTCTCAGGCTTTTGCGGCATGGTCTTCAAGAACTCGTGCGCGCTCCTCCACTAGCTCGGCTACGTGTTCGACGAAGTCGTCGCCCTGAAGCCGGGTGTGCGGTTCCCCGTCCACGTAGAGCTGGTGCACCCCGCGGCCGCCGCCGGTCACGCCGACGTCAGAGGTGCGGGCTTCCCCCGGGCCGTTGACCACGCAGCCGATGATCGACACCGTGATCGGCTGCGCAATGTGCTGCAGTCGTTCCTCGATGCGGCGAACCGTGTCGATGACGGGAAACTGCTGGCGGGCGCAACTCGGACAGGCGATCACGGTCACACCCCGGTGCCGGAGGCCGAGCGACTTGAGAATCTCGTTGCCGACACGAACCTCTTCTACCGGGTCCGCTGACAATGAGACACGGATCGTGTCGCCGATGCCGTCGGCCAGCAGCATGCCGAGGCCGACCGCCGATCGCACGGAGCCCGTGTCGCGACCTCCGGATTCAGTGATCCCTAGGTGCAATGGCGCGTCGGTGGCCTCAGCCAGGGCGCGATAGGCTTCGACCGCAAGGCGGACGCTCGACGCCTTGGCGCTGATCTTGTAGTCGAAGAATTGCTGGTCATCCAGCATGGCCGCGTGCCGCATCGCACTCTCGACCATGGCTGGCGCCGTCGGTTCGTGGTATCGCTCCAGCAGGTCGCGCTCGAGCGATCCGGCGTTGACGCCGATCCGGATGGAGCACCCGTGATCGCGGGCGGCGCGCACGACTTCCCCGACCCGTTCGCGGCCGCCGATGTTTCCCGGATTGACCCGCAGGCATGCCGCCCCGGCTTCGGCCGCCTCGATGGCGCGGCGATAGTGGAAGTGGATGTCCGCGACGATGGGGACGGGGGAGTCACGGACGATGGTCCGAAGCGCTTCGGTCGACGGCTCGTCGGGGCACGAAATCCGGACAATGTCAGCACCGGCGGTGGCGAGCGCCTTGACCTGCGCCAGCGTGGCAGCAGCGTCTGCCGTCGGGGTGTTGGTCATCGATTGAACGGAGATCGGCGCGTCCCCGCCGACCGTCACCGGCCCCACCTTGATGGGGCGCGAGCGACGACGTTCGGGGGGCGCACTTGCCTGGCCGGGAGAAATCACTCGCTGAACTCGCTCTGTATCCCTATTCGTTGCAGCGAGCTTGAAGGTACGGTCGCCGTGGGCGATTCGAGGCCGGCGGCCTCGACGCCGTCCGCCGGCAAGTAGGCCTCCACTGTCGACAAGCGGTCCCACGCCATGATCAAGAGGACCAGGATGACTAGCGAAATGCCCATCATCACGTAGGCCATGGGGTTGCGGCGCGGTGGCGGCGGATAGAGGGGTTCGTGCTCCGCGGCCGCGTCATCCGCGGCCTGGCTGTGCACGGCATCCATGATCGGCTGCAGGTCAACGCCGAGGTACAGCGCGTACGTGCGCACGTGACCGTCGCGAAGCGCGGGGACAGTGGAGATTCGTTCGAATTCCCCTGCCTCCATGTAGGTGAGCTGGGTTCGGGATATACGCAGGTCCCGGTTCACCTCGGCCAGGGAAAGGCCAAGCTGTTCCCGCGTGCTCCGCAACAGCTCGCCCGCCTCCGCAAGCTTGTTTCCGATTGCTGTCGAGGGGGTTCGGGGCAGCCGCAGTTGGAGCTGATTTGCAACTACGGCGGGGGAAATTACCGGCATAACGACCGATCGTGGCCCAGTCACCCATGTTCACATGCGACGACCGCCGCGCAGGAGCGTTCGCTACCCTGCATCTCGGCGGGCGTCACCCGTGGCGGTGCGCCAGCATACAGCAGCCGGGCACTAGATGCGAACTCCGTGGTCCCGCACAAAATTCTGAAACTGGGGCCGGAAGTTACCGGGAGAGGTGCGGATGAGCCGTTTGAGGTAAGACTCGGCTTTCCCCATCCAGAAGCTCCGGATGGCGGTCTTGACGGGACCGACCGATGCCGGGCTCATGGACAGGCTGCGCACGCCGATGGCGATCAGCGCCAGGGCCGCCAGCGGCTGGCCGGCAACCTCCCCGCAGACCGACAATTCCACGTTGCGGTGGCGGGCGCTCTTGACCAGGGTCCGGAGTGCGGTCAGCGGCGGGCCCGACAGGAACGGGTACCGCTGGGTAAGTACGGGATCGCCCCGGTCCCGGGCGTACAGGAACGCCGTGAAGTCGTTGGTCCCCACGGATACGAAGTCGACCTCGCGCAGGACGGTTCCGGCCTGCCAGACAAGGGCCGGCACCTCGATCATGACGCCGACCTGCAGGCGATCGGGGGGGACACCGCCGTCCGCCTTGTGGGCAGCCAGCGCGTGCTTCAGCACGGCGCGCGCACGTTCGAGGTCCGTCCCGTTGGCCACCATCGGGAACATCACGCGCATGGGCCGGCCCGCGTGCGCACGGAGCAGCGCGCGGAGCTGTTCCTTGAGGAGCTGCGGCTGGTCGAAAGCCGTCCGGACCCCGCGCCACCCCAGCGCCGGGTTGCGGGCTCCGTGCCGGTAGGTCTCGAGAGAGTCGATACGTTTGTCGCCGCCGAGGTCCAGCGTGCGGAACGTCACCGGATGGCCGGCCGCGCGCCTCAGCACTTCGCCGTAGAGCGCCTCCTGCCGGTCCGCATCAAGATGCGTGCGCTGCAGCAGGAACGACAACTCGGTGCGGTACAATCCAATGCCGTCAGCGCCGGTGGCCACGATCTGGTCCGCGTCCGCGGCAAACCCCGCATTGATCTGCAGCGAGACCGAGACCCCGTCGAGGGTGGATGCCGGGAACAGGCGGATCTGCTCGTGCCACTCGGCGTCGGCGGTGCCGGCCCGGAGCAGGCTTCGGAACTGTTCCAACACGTCTTCCGGCGGGTCGATGAACACTTCGCCGGAATCACCGTTCAAGGCAAGGAGGGTGGCCTCCTCGCAATGCAGTGTCGCCTCCCGTACCTGCCCGACGACAGGAATGCCGAGGCTGCGCGCCAGAATGGAGACGTGCATGGACGGGGATCCGCCTTCCAGCACCAGTCCCCGGATTCGCTCGATCCCGTACTCCAACAGGGCCGCCGGCCCGATTTCGCGAGCCACCACCACGACGTCTTCCGGATAGGGTTCACGTTCGCTGTCATTGGCCAGCAGGGAGCGCAGGCGGTTGGCCAGGTCATCGAAGTCGGCGAGACGCTCGCGGAGGTAGGCGTCCGGCAAGTGCAGCATCCGGGCGCGCGTCTCCTCCTGCACCTGGATGACTGCGCCGTCTGCCGTCAATCCCGCTTCGACATGCTCGTGCATGCGGCGAATCCAGCCGGAACTGGCCACGAACAGCCGAAAGGCGTCGAGGATCTCGCGTTCGACCCGGCCGCCCGTCGATTCGACGGTGGCGGCCATGTGGTCGAGATCGGCGGTCAGTTCGGCGATTGCGGTGCGGAGCCGCGCCCGCTCGACGTCGGGATCCTCGGCGACCGTGTTGCGTAACACCGTTGCCGGGCCATGGTGGACAACCTGACCGAGCCCGACCCCGCCCGCCAGCGGCGTTCCCTGGAACCGACGGGGGAGCATGACGTTCCCGCTGGCCTCCGCCAGTTCCACCGGGTCCACGAGGCGCTCGCGGCTGACGAGGTCGGCCAGTACCGTGGCCACGGTTTGCAGGGTCTCGATGTCGGCGTCGACGTAGGTACGGGTTTCGCGGCTCTGGATGACGAGCACCCCGACCGATCGCCCGCCGCGCAGGAGCGGCACGCCCAGGAACGCATGGAACGGTTCCTCGCCGGTCTCCGGCCGAAAGGCGAAGCGGGGATGTGAGGGCGCATCCTCGATTACCAGGGGTTCCCCGCGGGCAGCGACCGCGCCGACCAGTCCTTCACCCAGGCGCAGCCGGGTTCGGTGGACCGCCCGGCGGTCAAGACCCTGGGTGGCGAACAGCTCCAGCAGGTCGCCGGCCCGACGGAGGTAGCATGAGCAAACGTCCGAGCCCATCGCCTCGGCCACTTCCCGAACCACCTGCCCGAGGCGGGCATTGGCCGATCTCCGGCCACCCATGATCTTCTGCACGCGGGCCAGGAGGCGGCGCGGTTCGGGCGGCGTCGGCATGGCTGACCTCCTCGGCGTGTCGGAACGCCCGATCCCGGTCATGGCAGGAGGCCCATTGTGCCCTTGATTCGCCGGTCATGCGCCGGCCGGGGCGTGCTATGCCGAATCGAGTCCGTAGGCGGCGTGCAGGGCACGAACGGCTTCTTCGGTCGCGGTCTCGTCGATAAGCACGCTGATCTTCAGTTCCGAGGTGGAGATGACCTGGAGATTGATGCCACGTTCGGCCAGCGTCGCGAACATCGTCTGCGCGACGCCGGGTCGGGTGCGCATGCCCAGCCCGACGATCGAGACCTTGGCGACATTCGCGTCGGCCACGATCGAATCGAACCCGATCTCGTTCCGCGCGTCCTCGATGGCGCGGACCGCGCGCTCCATGTCGCGCTCCACCACGGTGAACGTGTAGTTGATCCGTTCGCCCCCGTGCGAGCCCGACTGCACGATCATGTCCACGTTCACGCCTTCCGCCGCGAGCGGCCCGAAGATGCTGGCCGAGACGCCCGGCTTGTCGTGAACTCCCGTCAGGGTGAGCTTGGCTTCGTCACGGCTGTACGTGACCCCGGTGACTACGTCCTGTTCCATGATCTCGTCCTCGTCCACCAGCAGCGTGCCGGGCGTGTCGTGGAAGCTTGAGCGTACCTGGACGCTCACGCCGTTGCGCATGGCCATTTCGACTGCCCGGGTCTCCAGGACCCGCGCGCCGAGCGAGGCCAGTTCGACCATTTCCTCGTAGGCAATGCGTTCAATCCGCCGTGCCGACGGGACAATCCTCGGATCCGCGGTAAAGACCCCCTCGACATCCGTGTAGATGTCGCACCGGTCGGCGTTGAGGGCCGCGGCAATGGCCACCGCGGAGGTATCCGAGCCGCCGCGTCCGAGGGTCGTGATGCGGCCGGTCGAAGCAATGCCCTGGAATCCCGCCAGCACCGGGATTTCACGGCGGGCAAGCCGGTCTTCGATCTCGGCGGCGTGAATGTGACGAATTCGGGCGCGGGCATGGGCGTCGTCGGTTTTGATCGGCAATTGCCATCCCAGCCACGACCGGGCCATCAATCCCTCCGACTGGAGCGCCAGCGCCATCAGGCCGGCGGTGATCTGCTCGCCGGCTGCGACGACGGTGTCGTACTCGCGCGCGTCCATCATGCCGCCGATCTCGCGCGTCCAGTGGTCCAGCTGATCCGTCGTCCCAGCCATTGCCGATACCACCACCGCGGCTTCGTCACCGGCCTGAAAGGCCTTGACGACGCGGGCCGCGACCCGCCGCACGTGGGCCACGTCCGAAACGGAGGTTCCGCCGAACTTGAAGACGATGCGTGCCATCTGCGCCGGACCCGCCGGGTGCCGCGGATCCCGCGGTCCGGACCAGTGTTGTCATGGAGACGGCCGAGTCCGCATGCGGGGCCGCACCTTCAGAAAATGGCATAGTACGGGCGTGGATTCGACTCCTGCTCCGGCTGCGAGCGCCGACAGGGAGAGGAATCCTGTGAAGGAGTCCGTCATGGCCCGTGCCGACGCATCGTCCGTCGACGTCGATCCGGACGAAATCGCCCGCTTCGACAAGCTTGCGGCCGAGTGGTGGGACCCGAATGGCCCCATGGCACCGCTCCACGCCATGAACCCGGCGCGGCTCGCATTCATCCGCGATCAGGTCACCGCGAGCCGAGGTTCGGATGCCCGTGGCCGCGCCCCCCTGCGCCACGTACGGGCGCTCGACATCGGCTGCGGCGCGGGCCTGGTGGCCGAGCCGCTGGCCCGCATGGGCGCGCGCGTGACCGCGATCGACGCGGCGTCAGCCCAGTTGGAGGTGGCGCGCCGCCACGCTGCCGTCGAAGGGCTTGAGATCGACTACCGGGACTCGTCCCTGGCCGACCTCGCCGCGCGGGCCCGCCGGTTCGACCTGGTAACCGCGCTCGAGGTGGTGGAGCATGTCCCGGACCCGGAGGCGTTCCTGCGCCAGGCGGCGACGTGCCTGGCGCCCGGCGGCGTGCTCGTCGGATCCACGCTGAATCGGACGCTCGCAGCGCTGGCTAAGGCCATTGTGGGCGCCGAGTACGTCCTGGGGCTGCTGCCGCGCGGCACGCATCGGTTCTCGCAGTTTGTCCGGCCGTCCGAATTTGCGGGCCCGCTCGAGGCGGAAGGCCTGCAGGTGACGGCGATTCGGGGATTGAGCTACCGCGCGCTTGGCGGGGGCTGGGAGGTCAGCGACGACGTGTCGGTGAACTACATTCTGGCCGCCGTCCGCCCCGGCTAGGCCCGCCCGTGACAGTGCTTGTACTTGCGGCCCGAGCCACACGGGCAGGGATCGTTCCGCCCCACGCGGCGCCGCGAGCGGAGCGCGCCGCCGGCCTGTGCGGTCGCCGGGACCCTCCCGGCCGGCGCCATCGGTGGCGGGGGCGGCGGTGGAGCGGCGCGCGCCTGCATCTGCTCCACGGGAAATGACAGGAGAATCCGGGTGAGCGTGTGGCGCATGGCGTTCAGCATGCGGTCGAAGAGTTCGAACGCTTCGCGCTTGTACTCGTTCAACGGGTCACGCTGACCGTAGGCGCGGAGGCCGATGCCCTGGCGCAGGTGCTCCAGGGCCTGCAGGTGCTCCTTCCAGAGGCCGTCGAGGATCTGCAACAGCAGCTGCTTTTCCAGGGTCCGGAAGACATCGGCGCCGATCCGGGTTTCCTGGGTTGCCATGTGCGCATCCAACGCTTCGTTGATCTGGCCCCGCAGCGTGTCCTCGTCCGCACCCTCGGCCGCCGCCCACTCCGCGATCGGCAGCGTCAGGCCCGACAGCATGCGCAAGGTCCGCGTGAGCGGCTCGATTTCCCACTGTTCGGCGTAGGCCTTCGGCGGCACAAACCGCTCGAGCAGTTCCTCGACGATGTCCCGCCGCATGTCGACGACCGTGTCGGCGACGTCGCCGCCCTCCATGAGCTCGCGCCGCTGCTCGTAGATCACCTTTCGCTGCTCGTTCATCACGTCGTCGAACTTCAGCAGGTTCTTGCGGATCTCGAAGTTGCGCTGCTCGACCTTCACCTGCGCCTTCTCGATCGCGCGGTTGACCCAGGGGTGGACGATTGCCTCGCCGTCCTCCAGGCCCAGGCGGGACAGCATGTTCTCCAGCCGTTCGCCGCCGAAGATCCGCATCAGGTCGTCTTCCAGCGACAGGAAGAACTTCGACATTCCGGGATCGCCCTGGCGGCCGGAGCGGCCCCGGAGCTGGTTGTCGATGCGGCGGCTCTCGTGCCGTTCGGTCCCCAGCACGTAGAGGCCGCCCGCGGTTAGCGCCTGCTGCTTGGCGGCTTCGATCTCCGCCGTGATCGCCTCCACCCGCTTCTCGTCCACATGGCCATCGTCGTCGGCGACGGTGGCCAGGCGCATTTCCAGGTTGCCGCCGAGCTGAATGTCGGTACCGCGACCAGCCATGTTGGTCGCGATGGTCACCGTGCCCGGGACGCCAGCCTGCGCGATGATGGCGGCTTCGCGTTCGTGATAGCGGGCATTCAGAACCTGATGGGGAATCTTGGCCTTTTTCAAGCGCTTGGACAGATCCTCGGACTTCTCGATGCTCGTGGTGCCGACCAGGACCGGCTGCTGGCGGCTGCGCGCGGCCCGGATCTCGTCGGAGATCGCCGTCCATTTCTCGGTGGCCGTCCGGTACACTTCGTCGTCGCAATCCTCGCGGATCATGGCGCGGTGGGTCGGCACCTCGACGACGTCCACGCCGTAGATCTGGCCGAACTCGCTGGCCTCGGTGACGGCCGTTCCGGTCATGCCGGAAAGTTTCGGATAGAGGCGGAAATAGTTCTGGAACGTGACCGACGCGAAGGTCTGATTTTCGCGCTTGACCTCCACCCGCTCCTTGGCCTCGATCGCCTGGTGCAGGCCGTCCGAATACCGCCGCCCCTCCATCATCCGGCCGGTGAACTCGTCGATGATCACCACTTCGCCGTTGCGGACGATGTAGTCGCGGTCTCGCTGGAACAGCAGGTGCGCCCGCAGCGCCTGATGCAGATGGTGCAGGACGCTCACGTTGTCGGGATCGTAGAGGCCCCCGTCCTTCATCAGCCCGGCCGCGCGCGCGAGTTCCTCCACGTGCTGGCTGCCGGTCTCGGTGAACGAGGCGGCCCGCGACTTCTCGTCGACCTCGTAGTCCTCGGGCCGCAGGCCCGGGATCACCCGGTCGACGCCGCGATAGAGCTCGGACGTGTCCTCGGCCGGACCCGAGATGATCAAGGGCGTGCGGGCTTCGTCGATGAGGATGCTGTCGACCTCGTCGACGATCGCAAACAGAAACGGCCGCTGAACCATGTCGGCCAGCCGATGCTTCATGTTGTCGCGGAGGTAGTCGAACCCGAACTCGTTGTTGGTGCCGTAGGTGATGTCGGCTTGGTAGGCGGCCCGTCGTTCCTCATCGTTGAGGCCCGGAACGATGCAGCCGACCTCGAGCCCGAGGAAGTTGTAGATCGCGCCCATCCAGCCGGCGTCCCGGCGTGCCAGGTAGTCGTTGACCGTCACGATGTGCACGCTCCCGGCGAGCGCGTTGAGGTACGCGGGCAGCGTCGCGACGAGCGTCTTGCCTTCGCCGGTCTTCATCTCCGCGATGCTCCCCTGGTGGAGCACGATGCCGCCGATGAGCTGCACGTCGAAGGGGCGCTGTCCGAGCGTCCGCTGCGCCGCCTCGCGGACGGTGGCAAACGCCTCGGGCAGGAGATCGTCGAGGGATTCACCGCCGTCGAGCCGTTCGCGGAACTGGCCGGTGCGTGCCCGCAGAGCCTCGTCGGTGCAGGCGCGCGCATCGGCCTCAAGCGTATTGATGTGCTCGACAGCCTGGTGATATTTGCGAAGTGTGCGCTCGTTCGGTGTCCCGAAGATGCGCTGGGCAACAGCACTTAACATTGCGGCCTTTTCCGGGGGAGCGCGAGCCCCGGCAACAGCTTTCGATGGGGACCTATATAGGACCGCCGGAAACGACTTCCGATACCGTTCCGGCGGCGCGCGAAGGCACTGCTTCGGTCACCCGGGGTTTCGCCCCGCGTTCTGCCGCTGTCACGGAAGACGGAAGTCCCCGTCCTGTCCCGCCTGTACCAGGGCCGAACCGAACCCGTCGCAGGCGGCCTCAATCCTAACACGTTTTCGGATTCCGCCACGCGAGCCCCTACAATGCGCGCCCGCTCGGCGCGTGTCGATGGCGTCCGGAAACCCGGAAGGGCATTCGTCCCGCGAAGGCGTTGCCGAGCCAGAACCCCGTGCTCGGGCTGCCGCTCGGTTGATGTGATGTCTGAACGCGCCCCTCTCGCCCCGCCCCGCTTCCCGGACATGCCGGACATTCCGGGCGTCGTCCTCGCGTCGGGCCACTGCGGCATCCGCACGCCGGGGCGGAACGACCTGCTGATCGCCAGCCTGCCGGAAGCCGCGACCGCCGCCGTACGCCTGACCCGGTCGCGCACGGCTTCGCCAGCGGTGCTCTGGTGCAAGCGGGTGCGGCGGTATCGCCGGGCCCGCGGCCTAGTGGTGAATTCGGGCAACGCCAATGCCTTCACCGGTCAGCCTGGCCGCGCCGCGGTGCGGGCCACGGCCGAAGCCGTCGCCGACGTCCTCGGCTGCAAGTCGCACGAGGTCTACGTGGCGTCGACCGGGGTCATCGGCGAGCCGCTGCCGTTGCCGGAAATCGTGAAGGCCGTGCCCGCGATCGCTGCCGGCGGCGGCGAAGCGGGTTGGGAGGCCGCCGCCGAAGCGATCATGACGACGGACACGTTCCCGAAGGGAGCGTGTGCGGAGACCAGCATCGACGGGCGCCGGGTGGCTATCGGCGGCATCGCGAAAGGCTCGGGGATGATTGCGCCGGACATGGGGACCATGCTCGCCTTCGTGTTCACCGATGCGGATCTGCCGGGCCACGTCCTCGACGACCTGCTTGGCCCGCTCACGGACCGGACGTTCAATTCCATCACCGTCGACAGCGACACGTCCACGAGCGACACGTGCGCCTTGTTCGCGACCCGCGCGGCGGCGGCCGAGACACCCATCGAATCGGCGGACGATGCCCGGCTCGCCGCGTTCCGCGAGGCGCTGGAGGGCGTGATGGCTGACCTGGCGCGCCAGATCGTCCGGGACGGAGAAGGCGCCACCAAGCTGGTGACGGTGACGGTTCGGGATGCCGCTCGTCAGGCCCACGCGCGCGCCGCGGCGTTCTCCATCGCCAATTCGCCGTTGGTGAAGACCGCGGTCGCGGGGGAAGACGCAAACTGGGGCCGTATCGTGATGGCGGTGGGCAAGGCTGGCGTGCCCGTGCGCGCGGAGCGCGTCGGGATCAGCATCGGCGGCATCCCGGTTGCGCGCGGCGGCAGCGTCGTGCCCGGCTACGACGAAGCGCCCGTGGCCGACCACATGCAGGGTTCCGAGATCTCGCTGGAGGTGTCCCTGGGTGCCGGAACCGCGGCCGCCACGGTCTGGACCTGCGACCTCACGCACGGATACATCGCTATCAATGCCGACTACCGGAGCTGATCTGCCGCTGGTACTGGTGGTTGCCGGAGCACTGGTGAACGCCGAGGCACGGCTGCTGCTGACGCGCCGCCCTCCAGGGAAACCGATGGCTGGGCTCTGGGAGTTGCCCGGCGGCAAGGTCGAACACGGGGAGACGCCGGAGGCCGCCCTGGTGCGGGAACTGGCGGAGGAGCTCGGCCTGGTGGCGGAGCCGGCTGACCTGGAGCCGCTGACCTTCGCGAGCCATGGCTACGACGCCATGCATCTCCTGATGCCCGTGTTTGTCCTGCGCCGCTGGACCGGGGAGCCCAGGCCGCGCGAGCTGCAGGAACTGGCATGGGTGTCGACGGCCCAGCTCGACACGCTGGCGATGCCGGCCGCCGACCGGCCGCTGACTCCGCACCTGAGGGCCCTGCTGTCCGCCTGACATCATCCGGGGCCTGACCCCGGCGACCTGCCGTGGGCCATCCCGCGCCGCGGCACCAGCGCTCTGCCGACACCGCGAACCGGAACTGCTGGCGGCCGCCTAGCTCGGCTCTGGCGGCACCCGGCCCGTCAACGTCACGAGATCCAGCGACGCGGTGATGCCGCCGCCGGGCTGCGGGTAACGCGCCTCGTAGAGACGGCATGCTTCCAGGAACGTCGGCCGCTCGAGACGGCCTTCCTCCGACGTGCGCAGCCCGCCCCGCTCTCCGGCGCGGGCCAACGTCCGCAGCAGGACGCCCACGTTTCGGAAGCCCAGCTGTCGCCGGTCGATGTCGGCAACGGGCATGGCGAAGCCGGCGCGGGGCAGCAGGTTGCCCAACGTCTGCACATCGGCGAACGGTGGCACCCGGAGTGCCGCCCCGCCGGTGGTGGTCGCCTCGGCCTCCAGCAGGACCTCTCGGAGTTCACGCAGCGTCTCCTCTGCGGGCAGCGTTGCCAGGAACAACCCGCCGGGGCGGAGAATGCGGCGAATTTGGACGAAGGCGCCGGGGAGGTCGTTCACCCGATGCAGCGCCAGCGGCGCCAGCACCGCATCGAAGGCCTCGGCGGCGAAGGGAAGGAGTTCCTCGTCGCCGACGACGGCATCGGCTGGGGCGGTGACCGCGCAGACGGCGTCCGGGGCGAGGACTGTCAGGTGATCGATCCGGGCGTGACATTGGACCGCGTGGACCAGCGAGCGGTGCCGCGCGCCCAGCAGGAGGCACGCTGTCGGCGAATGCTGAAATTCGTCGAGCCGCTCCAGGAGCGTCCGGGCCGAAGCACGGAGCAGGTCGGGCGGTTCCATGCGCGCGCTGCGCGCCAGGCGTCGCCGCACCGCCGTTCGGTCGAAGAGTTGCGGGACCTTGGACGAGGCGGTCGGCGGGCGACCAGCGGCAGTCACGCCGGCATGCATCCCTTCGTGATCGCACGCTGCCGGACCAGGGCGTAGACAAGGTCGATCGTCGGTGTCTCGACCCCGACCAGCTTCCCGACTTCGGAGACGGCCAGGGTCAGGGCGTCGATCTCGAGTGGCCGGCCCTGCTCCAGATCCTGCAGCGTCGAGGACTTGTGCGGACCGACCGCGCCGGCGCCATCGATCCGGGTCTCGATGTCGAGCGGGAACTTGACGCCGAGCGCGTTCGCGACCTGCTCGCCTTCCTGCATCATCGCCCGGATGACGCTGCGCACTGCCGGATCGGCGGCAAGCTCCTCCAGCGTCCCGCCCGTGAGGGCGCTGACCGGGTTGAACGCGAGGTTGCCCCAGAGTTTCATCCAGACGTCGCTCCGCAGGCTGCGGCGAACCGGCGCCCGGAAGCCGGCCTCGGTCAGCATGCGTCCAATGACCTTGGCGCGGTCGCTGACCGCGCCGTCCGGCTCTCCGACCAGCATGCGGCTGCCCTCGGTATGGCGCACGTGGCCGGGGGCCGGCAGGTCGGCGGCGGGATACACCACGCAGCCCACCACCCGGTCGGGACCGATCGCATTCCACTGCGCGCCCCGGGGGTCGACGGCATGGACCTGGTGCCCCTCGTACGGATCACCAAACCCGTGGAAGTACCACCACGGAAAGCCGTTGACGGCCGGCACCACGGCCGTGTCGGGGCCGAGGAGCGGGGTCATCGTGTCGGCGGCTTCGGCCGCCGAGTGCGCCTTCAGGCCCACGAACACGATGTCCTGGATGCCGAGTTCTGCCGGATCGTCCGTCGCCGGAAGCTGCACGGTGAAATCGTCGTCGGGGTCGATCCCGCTGCAGCGCAAGCCCCGTTCGCGCATGGCCGCGAGGTGCGGCCCCCGGGCGATCAACGAGACATCGACACCGTTCCGCGCGAGCCGGGCGCCCACGAGCCCGCCGATCGCGCCGGCCCCGAACACGCAGACCTTCACGATGCGAGCCCGAGCTGCCGTGCGAGCCCGATTCGCTGAAGCTTGCCGGTTGGTCCCTTGGGGATCTCGTCGACGATCAGCACCTTTCGCGGCACCTTGAACGCCGCCACGCGCTCCGCGACAAACTGCCGGAGTTCCTCCGGTGTCGGCTCCCTGCCGTCGGCGGCAACGACCGCCGCCGCGAGATCTTCGCCGAGCTTGGGGTGCGGCACCGCGAACGCGACCGCCTGCGCCACGTCAGGATGCGCCAGCAGGGCCTCGTCGATTTCGCGCGGGCTGATCTTTTCGCCGCCGCGATTCACGATTTCCTTGATCCGGCCTTCGAGGAACAGGTAGCCGTCGTCGTCCAGCCGTCCGAGGTCGCCGGTCCTGAACCACCCGTCGGTGAACGCCTCGGCGTTAGCTTCGGGGCGCTCGAGATAGCCGGCCGTGACGTTGGAGCCCCGGATGACCACTTCGCCGACGGTTCCGCGCGCCAACAGGTTTCCGTCCGGATCCATGATGGCGACGTCCGGTCCCGCGGCCAGGCCCACGGAGCCCGGCTTCCGGACGGCCGGCGGCAGCGGGTTCGAGGCCATCTGGTGGGCCGCCTCGGTCATACCGTAGCTTTCGATCACCGGTACCCCGAAGGTCTCCTCCAGCTCGGTCATGACGATCGGGGGCAGGGAGGCGCTGCTCGAGCGGATGAAGCGCAGCTGGCTGTCGCCGATGGCGGCCCGGTTCCGGGCGGCGCGCGCGAGGACCGCCTGGTGCATCGTCGGGACCGCGGAGTACCAGGTCGGAGCCGCGTCGGTGAGCCAGCGAAAGAAGGCGAACGCGTCGAATCCCGGCGGAACGACCACTGATCCGCCGGCGGACAACGGCGCGGCAAGACAGGCGACAAGGCCGTGGATGTGAAAGAGCGGCATCACGTTCAGGCAGCGGTCCCCGGACGTGAGTTCCAGGGTGCTGGCGATATTGCGGGCGGACGCCTGCAGGTTCGCATGCGTCAGGGGCACCAGCTTCGGTCGCGCCGTCGTGCCCGATGTATGCAGTAGCAGCGCGATATCGTCGACCGTCGCGGGCGCCCGGTCGGGAGGAGCGGCGCCCTCCGGGCCTTCCACGCGAAACCCGCCGGCCGTGGCCACATCCGCGTGCACGCGGATCACCGGGATGTCGAGTGCTTCCGCTGCCGCGACCGCGGGACCGCCCGCCTCGGCTTCGGCGATCAGCGCCGCCGCCCTGGTGTCGGCGAGGTAGAAGTCGCATTCCTCCCGGCGGAGCGCTGGATTGAGGGGGGCGGCGGTCCCGGTGGCGCTGGCGGCCAGGAATGCCGTAGCCATGACGGGTCCGTTGGCCAGCTGGAGCGCGATCCGCATCCCCCGTCCGATGCCGCACCTGTGCAGCTCGGCGCGCGTGGCCGTGATCAACTGCTGCAAATCGTTGTACGTGATGGTGGCGCGACCCGGCTCGACGAGCGCCGGCCCGTCACTCTCGCCGCCGGCCAAAAGGGCCGTCACTGCGCACGGTGGGTTCATGGTTCAAGCATAGGGGCACATGTCCGCGACTAGGTTCGCCGTCATCGAATCGCGCGCACTGCCGGCTCCCGCGAGACCGCAGTGCCGGCACGCCTGACGAATTTCCGCGGTTCGGAACCAGGCGCTTCGCCAGCAGTCTCGCGCGGGCGGGCGAGCCCGCTCCCGGCGGATCTTCTCAGTCCAGCATGTCCTTGCCGCCGTCGTCGAGCCGCGCGGGACGCTGCCAATAGTTGAATTGGGGTGTCCAGTCGGAGGCGTCCAATCCCGCCAGCCCAAGCAGCCCCCACAGCGCGCAATACAGGTCGCCTGGGCCAAACACGCACGCGTTCCTGCGCAGGACCGTGTCGCCATCGCGCTGATACAACACGGCGCCAGGGTCGTTGTCGCCGCCCTTCACGACTCCTTGCTCGCCGATGTAGTCACCGCCGCCGTGGGAGGCGAGTCGGAAACGCCAGCCGCGCGCATTGGCGAACTTCCGCTGGACTTCCGGCGGGTCCTTCGACACCAGGACCACAGCCATCGCCGACTCCAGATGCGGCAGCAGGCCGTTGAACCCGTCAGCCCACAATGTGCAGTAGCGGCAGCCCTGGCCCATGTTGTGGATGGCGAGCAGCTTGTCGCGACCGCCGAACAGGCCGCGCAGAGTCGCTTCTCCTTCCTGGGTCTGAAAGGTGTAGTCCGGAACGGGCGTATCCAAGGTCGCCCTGCGCAATGCGGTGAGTTCGCTCGTCAGCTCCCAGATTTTCCGCTCGAGTTCGACGATCTTGTCCTGTGCCATTGCCAAGCCCTTTCCGTTGTTCGGGATCGTTTCCGTCACCATTCGCGTGATGGGGCAGTTCCCGCGCATCATGTCGCCTGGCGATCACGATGCCGGCTATGACAGCCGCGCGGCCGCGCCCCCTCTCGACGGGAGGCCGCCAGCCGGCCAACGCGCACGGCGGCGACGGCGAGGCACACGGGCTGCGTGTCCCCGCCGGGGTGCCGGCCCGCTCCGGTGCCGGCGTTCCCGTCAGCGTCCACAGACGCTGTCCAGAATGGTATCAGCCGGGGCGGAGCAGGCGTGTAACAGCATCCCTGTGCACCCGCGCCCTTGTGGGCTCACCCATCTCTGGGGTAGGACTGCGGGCCGCTGGCCTGGTCCGTCGGATCCGCGAGCCGGCCGGAGGGTGCTGCTGCAAGGGAGCAAGCGGAATGCTTGAACTGGGACTCAAAGATCGTGTTGCAATCATTACCGGCGCAAGCGACGGGCTGGGCCGCGCGACCGCGGAAAAGTTGGCGGCGGAAGGCTGCAAGGTGGCAATCTGCGCGCGCCGGGAGGCACATCTCCGCGACGTTGCCGAAACGATTGCCTCCACGACCGGATCCGAGGTCCTCGCAGTGCCTGCCGACGTGTCGAAGGCCGCCGACATCGAACGGTTTGTCGGGGCGGCCGTGGACCGCTTCGGCGGCGTGGACATCGCGGTCAACAATGCTGGCAAATCGGCTGCCGCATCGCTTGAGGAAGTGGACGACGCAGCCTGGCAGGAGGACCTTGATCTCAAGGTGATGGGGGCGGTGCGCGTGTGCCGGCTCGTGGTGCCGATCATGCGCGCCCGTGGCGGTGGCAGCATCGTCAACGCGACGATCGTCGGCGGCAAGGCGCCACTGGCGCGCGCGTTGCCGACCAGCGTTTCCCGGGCCGCCGGCATCAACCTGACCAAGTCGCTTGCCAACGAGTACGCGACCGACCAGATCCGGGTCAACACCATCTGCATCGGGTTGCTGAAGAGCGAGCAGTGGGTCCGGCGCGCCGCCGGGCGGCCGGTCGAGGAGCTCTACCAGGAGCTGTCGGCGTCCGTGCCGCTTGGCCGCATTGGCGAAGAAGCGGAATACGCCGATCTGGTCGCGTTCCTGGTATCCGATCGAGCCGCCTACATCACCGGCACCGCGATCAACCTTGACGGCGGCATGGCAGCGGTCGTGTAGCCGTGGCCGCAAGGGCCGCCGGTCGCCGAGCCGGAACGCCGGGCGAGAGTCACCGGCGGGGCGGAACGCGACCGGGAAAGCTGCTCCCTCGCCGCTCGACGACGACGGGTAAGCCCCGGAATTGACAACGGAATGTTCGCAGCTGTCCCCGTCCGGCGGGGACCGCCTGCGCGGGCGTGGACGGGAAGCCTAGAATGACGGGATCAACACTGCGAGAACTCCCATGAGCGTCGTCCCCAAGCTTGTGCACACCTTCTCCGAGACGCCCTCCTCGGAAGCGGTTGCTCCAAACGATCTCGATGCCTATTGGCTTCCGTTCACGGCGAACCGCCAGTTCAAGCGCGCGCCCCGTTTGCTGCAGGCCGCTGAAGGAATGTACTACCGGACCACGGACGGTCGGCGGATCCTCGACGGCTCCGCCGGCCTCTGGGCCGTCAACGCCGGCCACTGTCGCCGGGAAATCGTGGAAGCGGTCCAGCGCCAGGTCGCGGAACTCGACTACGCGACCGCCTTCCAGATGAGTCACCCCAAGACGTTCCTGCTCGCCAGCCGCCTGCGCGAACTCCTTCCCGGCGACATGGATCACGTGTTCTTCACGAATTCCGGGTCGGAGTCAGTGGACACTGCCCTCAAGATCGCGCTGGCCTACCACCAGGCGCAAGGCGACACCGAGCGCACCATCCTGGTCGGGCGCCAGCGGGGTTACCACGGGGTCAACTTCGGCGGCCTCTCGGTCGGCGGAATTGCGGCGAACCAGCGGCAGTTCCCCAACCTGCTGCCGGCGGTCGATCACCTGCCGGACACGCATCTGCCCGACCTGAACGCCTTTAGCCGCGGCCAGCCGGAGCACGGGGCCGAGCGGGCCGACGCACTGCTGGAGATCATCGAGCGGCACGGGGCGGAGCGTATCGCCGCGGTGATCGTCGAGCCCGTTGCCGGCTCCACCGGGGTGCTGGTCCCGCCGATCGGATACCTGGAACGTCTCCGGGCCCATTGTGACGACCACGGCATCCTGCTGATCTTCGACGAGGTGATCTGCGGCTTCGGGCGCCTGGGCGCGGCATTCGCCGCTGACCGGTTCGGCGTCCAGCCGGATCTCATGACCATCGCCAAGGGTCTGACCAACGCGACCGTCCCGATGGGCGCCGTCGGGGTGCGCAAGCCGATTCACGATGCCCTGATGACGGGCCCGGAGAACATCATCGAGCTGTTCCACGGGTACACGTATTCCGGACATCCGCTTGCCTGCGCCGCCGCGCTGGCGACGCTGGACCTGTACCGCGACGAACAGATCTTCGAGGGCGCGGCCGCCAAGGCCCTCCCGTTCGAAGAGGCAGCGCACACGCTCGATTCCCTCGAGCACGTCGTGGATGTCCGCAATCTCGGTTTCATGGTCGGCGTCGAGCTGCAATCCCGGGAGGGGGAGCCAGGCGAACGCGCGCGCGAGGTGTTCATGCGCTGCTACGAGGCGGGCGTGCTGGTGCGCTACACGCAGGACACGATCGCGGTCTCGCCGCCGCTGATCATCTCTGGCGCAGAGATCGACCGCCTGTTTGCCACCCTCCGTTCGGCCATCGAAGCGACGGACTGAGTTCGGTTCCCGGCGCGAGGACAGTCATCATGGCAACCGTTCCCCTGATCGAGTACGAGGATGCACCGGCCGAGGTACAGGCGGTCTTCGACGACATCATGAAGACCCGTAACCTCAAGCGGGTCAACAACTTCTGGAAGGCGCTGGCCAACCATCCGCCGACCCTGGAGCGGACGTGGGAGTCGCTCAAGGAGGTGATGGGAGAGGGGGCGCTCGACCCGCTGGTCAAGGAACTCGTGTACTTGGCGGTCAGTGCGACCAACGCGTGCGAATACTGCGTTCACTCGCATACCGCCGCCGCCCGGAAGCTCGGCGCGACCGACGCGATGATCGGCGAGCTCCTGGCCGTGGCGGGCATGGCCAACCAGACAAATGCGCTGGTCAACGGCTACCAGGTGCCGGTCGACGAAGGGTTCAAGGTAGCTCCGTAGGGGTACCACAGGCAGGCCGGTGTCGCCGGACGCGACGGCTCGCTTCTACCGGACGCCGCGGGGTTCGGAGGCGGCGCGCCTCCTGATCGCCGCAGTGGAGGCGGGTTGGAGCGACTACCGCGGGCTTCGGGTCGCGGTACTTGGACCCACCGGCGGTGCCCTCGCCGCGCTGGCGACGGAAGCGGACCGGGTGGTGGGGCTGCATCCGGGCGTGCCGGAGCGGGATGCCGCATCGCGGCACTTGCGGGTCGGGGTCGAGCCGGAAGCGCTGCCCGTCGCCGACAGCGTGTTCGACCGGGTCTTGTTGCTGCACACCCTGGAGAACGCGGAGGACGAGGCGGCCGTGCTCCGCGACGTGTGGCGCATGACGGCGCCGGAGGGGCGGATCCTGTTGATCGTCCCCAACCGTCTTGGCCCCTGGGCCTGGTTGGGCAGGAGTCCCTTCCGGCAGGGCCGCCCGTCGACCGCCATGGGCGTTCGCCAGCGATTGGCGGCCGCCGCGTTCGAGCCGCGGAAGGTCTGGGGTGCGCTGCACGCGCCGCCGCTGCCGCAGGCGCTTTATCTGCGGGTTGCCGCGACCTGGGAGCGGTTACCCCTGCCGTTTTCCGGTGTCGTGCTGGCCGAGGGCCGGAAACGCCTGCACGTGCCGACGAACATCCCGACCGAACGACTGGCGAGGCAACTTCGGCCGTACCTCATCCACCGTTAGGGACCCGGCGGGACCGCGTCAGCACGTACACGGCCTGGTGGGTCCACAACGTCTCCCAGGCGGTACCTGCACCAAGCCGACGGAGCGCACCGTCCCTGCCGACCGCATGTCCCTCTTCCACGGTGATGCCGAGCGTTTCGCACATCAGGAGGAAGTCCCGGATCGTGCAGAGGTGGATGTTCGGCGTGTCATACCAGGACCGCGGCATACCGTTGGTTTCCACGATGGGCATGCGGCCGCGCCAGAGGAGCGTCAGCCGCGCGCGCCAATGGCCGAGGTTGGGGAACGACACGATGGCGCGTCGGCCAATCCGGAGCAGTTGGTCAAGCACCTCTCGCGGTCGGTGCATGTTCTGGAGTGCCTGGCTGAGGATGACGTAGTCAAAGGCGCGGTCGGGGAAGTCCGGGAGGTCCGTGTCGGCGTCGCCCTGGATGACGGTCAGCCCCCGGCGCATGCAGGCCTCGACCCGGTTGTTCCGGATCTCGATCCCCTGCCCCTCCACCTGCTTTTCGGTCTCCAGCGTCTCCAGGAGCGTTCCGTCCCCGCACCCGACATCGAGCACCCGCCCACCGGGGGTCACCAGTTCCGCGATCAGACGGAGGTCGGCGCGGCGCGGTACTGATGGGCTCACGGCTTCAGTCCCCGACGCCGCGCCGAGCCGTCCAGGAAGCCCTCGAGCACGTCGTGAAAGTCCGTGGCGCTTTCGATCAGGAAGCTGTCGTGTCCGTAGTCGGCCGGGATCTCGATGAAACTTACGTCCGCGGCATTGGCATTGAGCGCTCGCACGATGGTGCGTGACTCTGCGGTCGGGAACAGCCAGTCGCTGGTGAACGAGACGAGGAGAAAGCGGGTGCCGACGCCCTTGAACACCGCGGATAGGTCGCCGTCGTGGCGGGCCGCGAGATCGAAGTAGTCCATGGCCCGCGTCAGGTACATGTAGCTGGCGGCGTCGAAGCGCTGCACGAAGGTCTTGCCCTGATGGTCCAGGTACCGCTCCACTTCGAACTCGGGGTCGAGCACGAACGAGAGCTTGCTGTCTCTCGGCAGTTCGCGTCCGAACTTCTCCTGAAAGGCGGTCTCGGAGAGGTACGTGATGTGGGCCACCATGCGGGCTGCCGCGAGGCCCTTCTCCGGCTTGACGCCGAGGCCGCGGTAGGCGCCGTCGTGCCAGTCCGCGTCGGCGGTGATGGCGCGCCGGCCCACTTCGTGGAAGGCGATGTTCTGGGCGGTGTGGCGCCACGACGCGGCAACGGGGATCGACGCGAACACCCGTTCCGGATGGCGCGCAGCCCAGTCGAGCGCCATCATCCCGCCCATCGAAGCGCCGATGACGGCAAACAGCTGATCGATGCCCAGCGCATCGATCAGGTGGACCTGCAGGTCGACCATGTCCGCCACCGTGAACACCGGGAAATCCATGTTCCATGGCTGTCCGGTGTCCGGATTGATCGTCGATGGGCCCGTCGTTCCCAGGCAGCCACCCAGCACATTGGTGCAGATCACGAAGTACTGATCGGTGTCGAGCACCAACCCGGGTCCGACGACGTGGTCCCACCAGCCCGCACGGCCCGTTAGCGGGTTGGTGCCGGCCACGTACTGGTCACCGGTCAGCCCGTGACAGATCATGATCGCGTTGGAACGGTCGGCGTTCAGCGTGCCGTACGTCTGGTACGCGCACTGGGTTCCGGCGAGCTCCACCTGGGACTGGAGCTTCAGTTTCCCGTCGAGCGCAAAGATCGGCTCGAAATCGACGGTCGCCGCTTCAATCTCCATGGCACCGCATCCCCGGCCCGGCCATGCTGGCCTCGCTTCCAAGTGGCGACGCAGCCATCTGATGCCACATGATCATTCACCAACATAACGCGGACCCTGCACGGTGCGACCGGCAGGGGCCTGCGGGCGGGCGCGTAGGATAGGGCAAGGCGCATGCGAATCGGGCTTACATATTGAATTGTGTGCCCGGTGGGGCGGCAACTCCGTCCGTCGGCGCCCCCGTCCGGCCGCGGTCTGGGGACGCACGGTGCCGGCGTCCGGACCGTCATCCATCCGGGCCGTGCCGAATTTCGTGCGACCGGGCGGTCTCCGCGCGGCACCGGGCGGCAGCGACAGTTGGGACTGGCGGGGATCGGTTGCCGGGCCGCAGGCGCTGTGGCACGTTTCCATCCGTAACCGATGTGCCACGGGGCAGGAATGTCTCTGTTTGAACACGACGTGGCTCGGCGCACGGATCATTACTTCAAGCTCACGCGCGGGATTGTCCGGCAGTACGGCGATCTCTCGGTGACGTACGCGGTGTTCATGCGTCGACCAGTTCTCTTCTGCCCGCGTCTTGCGGTGGAGTGGCTGGAGATGGCTGCGGCCGAGCGCGGCGTCAAGTTCGGCATCGAGCTCTGCCACGCTGAAGGGGCCTGGGTAGGGGCGGGTGAACCGCTTCTCTACCTCGAGGGCCCGTTCTCGGCCCTGGTGGACCTTGAGACCATCTACCTGCAGAAGCTGGGCCCGCCTTCGGTCGCTGCCTACAACGCGTACAGCATGTGCAGCGATCTCCCGAAAGTGGCGTTTCTGGCGATGGATGCGCGGCACTGTGCCGGCGCCGAAATGCAGGAACTGATGGTCTACGGCGCTTCCGTCGGCTCGGAGCGGGCGCGGCGAGAAGCCGATGCAGTGGGGTTCGTCGGCACGGCAAATGACGCGACGGCGCCGCTCCTGGCAACGGACCGGGGGCTCGGCACCATGCCGCATGCCCTGATCGGCTATGCCGGCTCGACCGTCCGGGCGGCGCAGATGTTCGCGGCGCAATATCCGACGGAGCCGCTGACGGTCCTGGTGGACTATTTCGGACGGGAGATCACGGACGCGCTGGCGGTTTGCGAGGCGTTTCCCGAGCAGGCGCGGAACGGGGAGCTCTCGCTTCGGATCGACACGCATGGCGGACGCTTCGTCGAGGGATTGGACACCGCCCGCTCGTACGACATTCTCGATCGCTGTGCGCCGGCGGCCATTCGTACCTACCGGACCGAGCAGGAGCTGCGGTGGCTGGTGGGAACCGGCGTGAGCGCAGCGGCACTCTGGCACTTCCGGCAGACGCTCGACGACGCCGGCTGGGACCGGGTCCGGATCGTCGCGAGTTCGGGCTTCAGCGCCACGAAGTGCAAGGTGATGGCGAGCGCCTCGGTGCCGGTCGACCTGATCGGCACCGGCTCCTACCTGCCCGATGACTGGTCCGAGACCTACGCCACCGCCGATATCGTCCGGTACGGGAGTGACGAACGGGTCAAGGTCGGACGCGAATTCCTGCTCCGCAAGCCCGCGTCGGCGTCCTGAAGCGACCATCGGTGACCGCGTTTTCGCTCGCGATGGCCCAGGTCAATCCGACCGTGGGCGATTTCGCACACAATTCCGCTCTGATTCTGGACGCGTGGCGCGAGGGACGGGCTGCCGGCGCGGACCTGGTGGTGTTCCCGGAACTGGTGCTGACGGGCTACCCGCCGGAGGACCTCATCACGCGCCCGGCATTCGTGGAGGCCGCGGGCGACGCGGTCCAGTCGTTGGCCGGCGAGATTGACGAGACGGGTCCGGGGGTGGTGCTGGGCGCGCCGGTCACGCTGGAGGGCGGAGGGGCCGGCAATGCGGCGCTCCTGCTCCACGGCGGCAAGGTGCGGGCGCAACGGCTCAAGCACCACCTGCCCAACTACGGCGTCTTCGACGAGGCCCGGGTGTTCCGCCCGGGTCCACCGGCGGGCCCGGTCGCCTTCCGAGGGGTGCGCCTCGGGCTGATGGTCTGCGAGGACATGTGGTTTCCCGACATCGCGGAAACCCACGAAGAGTCGGGGGCCGACCTTCTCGTGGTGATAAACGGGTCACCGTTCGACGCCCGCAAGGGCGACCAGCGCCTGGCGCACGCGGTTTCCCGGGTCACGGAGACCCGCCTGCCGCTGGCGTACGTCAATCAGGTAGGCGGGCAGGACGAGCTGGCGTTCGACGGGGCGTCGTTCGTGCTGGCGGGCGACGCGCGGCTGGTTGCCCAGGCGCCCGCGTGGCGCCCGGATCTGACTCTCACGCGCTGGCGCTGCGACGATGACCGCTGGGAGCCCGAGGCCGGGAACGTCCACCCCGTGCCCGACGGGACCGAAGCCATCTGGCAGGCCCTGGTCACGGGGCTCCGCGACTACGTCGACAAGAACGGCTTCCCCGGCGTCGTGCTGGGCCTGTCGGGGGGGATCGATTCGGCGCTGTCGGCGGCCGTGGCGGTGGACGCCCTGGGACCCGAACGGGTCATCGGCGTCCGCATGCCCTCGACCTTCTCGTCGGCCGGCAGCCTGGACGATGCGGCGGAAAGCGCGGAACTGCTGGGCATGCGTATCGAGACGGTGCCGATAGCGGGTGCGGTGACGGCACTGGGCGACCTGCTCAGGGAACAGTTTGCCGGACGCGAGCCCGACACGACGGAGGAGAACGTGCAAGCGCGCCTCCGGGGCACGATCCTGATGGCGTTCTCCAACAAGTTCGGGCACATGCTGCTCACCACTGGCAACAAGAGCGAGATGTCCGTCGGCTACGCCACGCTGTACGGGGACATGAACGGCGGCTATTCGGTGCTGAAGGATGTCTACAAGACCACCGCCTACGCGCTGGCAAGCTGGCGCAACCGCAGCAGCCTCCCCGAACTTCTGGGACCGAGCGGCCGGGCGATCCCGGAGGCCAGCATCACGAAGCCGCCGTCGGCCGAGCTCCGCCCCGATCAGACGGATCAGGATTCTCTCCCGCCCTACGAGGTACTGGATGCGGTGCTGGAACGGCTGGTCGAGGACGAGGAGTCGGTCGCCGAGGTGGTGGCGGCCGGGTACGATCTGGCGCTGGTGAAGCGCATCCGGGGCATGCTGCTCCGGGCCGAGTACAAGCGACGCCAGGCACCCCCCGGCGTGCGGATCACCACGCGGGCATTCGGCCGGGACCGGCGCTACCCGATCACCAACCGGTTTGCGGACTAGCCACGCACCGACCCATGCCACTGACCGTCTACAACACCCTGACGCGCCGGCGCGAACCATTTGTTCCGCGCGATCCGGAGCATGTCCGGATCTATGTCTGCGGCCCCACCGTCTACGACGACGCGCACATCGGGAATGCCCGGCCCGTTGTGGTGTTCGATCTTCTCGTGCGGTTCCTGCGGACCCTGTACCCGCGCGTCACCTACGTCCGGAACATCACGGACGTGGATGACAAGATCAACGACCGGGCGGCGGAAGAGAAGATCACGATCCGCGAGCTCACGGAGCGGACCCTGGCGCGCTTCCAGGAGGACATGGCGGCACTGAATGCGCGCCCGCCCGACGTGGAACCGCGGGCGACCGAACACATCTCCCAGATGATCGGGATGACCGAGGAACTGCTCGGGCACGGCCATGCCTACGTCGCCGAAGGGCACGTGCTGTTCCACGTCCCGTCGCTGGCACAGTACGGGCGACTGGCGGGCCGCGATCGGGAGGAGCAGCTGGCGGGGGCGCGGGTGGAGGTCGAGTCGTACAAGCGCGATCCGGCCGACTTCGTCCTCTGGAAGCCCTCCGACGCCAACCTCCCTGGCTGGGAAAGCCCGTGGGGGCGCGGGCGACCCGGCTGGCACATCGAGTGCTCGGCCATGAGCCGGGAGTATCTGGGGTCCGAGTTCGACATCCACGGAGGTGGGATCGATCTCGCCTTTCCCCACCACGAGAACGAGATCGCGCAGTCCTGCTCGGCCGAACCCGGTACCGAATTCGCACGGTACTGGATGCACAACGGCTACCTGCTGTCCGAAGGCGAGAAAATGGCGAAGTCCCTCGGGAACTTCTACACGGTACGCGACCTGCTGTGCCGCCATCCGGGTGAGGCGCTCCGTCTGCTCCTCCTCTCGACGCATTACCGCCAGCCGATCGACTTTACGGAGGATGGGCTCCGCCGGGCCCGGCGGCAACTTGACCGATGGCGCCGGACGGTGGCCGGAGCACCGCCCGCCGGGACGCCGCCGCCGGCCGTGCTCGAGGCCCTGGGCGACGATCTCAATTCGCCGCGGGCGATCGCGGCCCTGCATGGGCTCGGGGGAGCGGAGCTGCACGCGGGCCTGCGCATGCTGGGATTGCTGGAAGTCCCCCATGACGAGTGGTTTCAGGGGGCATCCGAGACCGGGCCGTCAGACCGGGCGATCGACGAACAGATCGCCGCCCGCGCCGCCGCGCGGGCGCGCCGCGACTTCACGGCGGCTGACAGCATCCGGACGCAGCTTGCGGAGGCCGGCGTGATCCTAGAAGACACACCGGCCGGGACGATTTGGCGACGAAAGTGACGGACATCCGCCCGCCCGCGGTGGTGCTGGTGCGTTCTCAGCTGCCGGAAAACGTGGGCATGGCGATCCGGGCCATGGCCAACTTTGGGCTCGCCGACCTGCGACTGGCAGGGCCGAGACACGCCTGGCCCGACCCCGCGGCCACGGCGTCGGCGTCGGGAGCGCTGGAGCGGGCCAACATGGAGGTGTCGGTCTACGCGGATCTGCCGGCGGCGACCAAGGACCTGCAGACGGTGCACGCCCTGACGGCACGGCCCCGCGCGCTGGCGCGCGAGACGCTGGACCCGGCTGGGTCCGCGGCACGCCTGCGGACGGCGGCGACCGGAGGCGAGCGGACGGGCCTGGTCTTCGGCCCGGAAAGCGCGGGCCTGGCCAACGACGAGCTCGGCGTGGCGGATACGATCGTCTCGATCCCGGCGACGGGATTCCGGTCGTTGAATCTCGCCATGTCGGTGCTGTTGATGGGGTACGAGTGGCACCGGAGCGGCGATGCGGGCGGTGGGCCGGCGGCCACGTCACTGGCGCCTCCGGCCGCCAGGAATGAGCTCGAGTTCTTCCTGGACCGCCTGCTGGCGATGCTCGAAGAGTCCGGGTTCCTGTATCCGCCGGAGAAGGCGCCGCGCATGGCGGCGAGCGTGCGCGCGATTTTCACGCGGAACCGTCTGAGCGATCAGGAGCTGCGTACCCTGCACGGCATCTTGAGTTCATTGAGGCCGTCGCGGGGCGATTCGGTTTGACAGCAGCGCCCCGGGGCGTATGGTGCGCGCTGCGTACGACTCGGGTCGAGACGCATTATTCCGCCGCACTTTCGGAGGCCGGGCGTGATCAGCCCGGCGGGGCATGAGCAAGCGCAAGCACCCGCACCACAAGATTGACCGTCGCCTTCGCTGCAACTTGTGGGGGCGCCCCAAGAGCCCGGTAAACAAGCGGGACTACGGACCCGGAGAGCACGGCCGGCGTCGCAAGAGCAAGCCGTCCAACTTCGCCGAGCAGTTGATGGCCAAGCAGCAGCTCAAGGGTTACTACGCCAACATTTCCGAGCGGCAGTTTCGGCGCTACTACCGGAGGGCGACGCAGATGCGCGGCGACACCGGCGAGCAGCTGATCGGCCTGCTGGAAAGCCGCCTGGATGCGATCGTCTACCGGCTCAATTTTGTGCCGACCGTCTTCGCCGCGCGACAGGTGATCAATCACGGGCATATCGCGGTCAACGGCAAGCGGGTGACGATCCCGAGCTATCTGTGCCGGGAAGGAGACATCGTGTCCATCAGGGAACGGTCCCGCCAGCACCCGTTGATGCTGGAAGCCATCCAGGATCAGGAACGGGACTTGCCGGACTACATCGGGTTTGACGAGAAGGCGCTGTCCGGGACGTACACACGCGTGCCCAAGCTCGAAGATGTGCCGTACCCGGTGCGCATGAACCCGCAGCTGGTCATCGAGTACTACTCGCGCTGAACGAACCCGGCGGCAGCCGGGTGCACCCGCGTCGATGGCATGTCGCCGGGTCGGATGCGTGCCTGCCACGGCAACGTTTGCCGCGGTTCTTCGATATCAGGACCAAGCGGTACGTGGCGTCGCCGGGCTGCGCTGCCAGCGTTTCTGAGCGAAATTCCAACGCGAAGTTCCTGTAGTCGGGTGGCGATCCACCCCGGCCGGCGACGCAGGCGCCGGCGCACCCGGGGGCGCACCGGATGATCGATGTTCCGCGTAGGCGGGATCCCGCGAGCTAGCGAGAATCAGCCGGGCGGCACAGATCCTGAGGTTGCATCGTCTGCCACCGGCGGCCACGGTGGAGCCTCCCGCGTCTGGCGATCATTCTCGGATGAGTGGAGGTGCAGTGTGGCTGGCGCAATCGTCCCGTTGAAGCGACGGACCAGGATCAAGCGACTCAGCGCGCTGCCGCTTGCGTTGGTCACGATCGCCGTCTTCGCCGTGCCCAGCGCGGACCTGGGCGCACAACCCTTTCCGGAACGCAGCGCCGCCACCGGGGAAGTGCGTGCCGAGGTCGGTGTCTTCCTGCTCAGCCTGCCTTCCGCCAGCCCGTTCATCGAGACGGATTCCAACGAGGCGCTGGCGGGGTTTCTCGGGCACTACGACGCGTCGCAGCAAGCCAGCCCGGTGGCCCGACTGGCGGTGACCGCCTCGTCGAACCTGTTTGCAGAACAAGGGTTTGTGGAAGCGCGCGGGTTCGTCACGTCGCGGCGTTCCCGACACGTCAACGAGTACGCACGGACCAGCGACCTCTGGGACGCCCTGGAAGCGGAGCAGTTCGGCGTGACCGTCGAGGAGCTGAGACAGTTGTCCGCGGCCGAACGGGAGCGGCGGCGGGGCATCCTCTTTCAGGACGAGGCCCGGCTTGGCGCCGTCATCGAGGCGGTTCGAATGCAGGAAGGGCTCAGGCTGGCGGGCTGGATCGGGGCCATCGACGGATCACCGCTGCCCCACACGCCCAATTTCGCGTGGGGTGACGCCATCCGCATCGACACCAAGCGCCGGGTGACGTTTCTCGGGGGTGACGCGCTCGGCGGGATCACCATGCGGACGGGAGCACAGCGCAGTCTGGTCGCGTATGCCGGCCTGAGTTTCATGGACCTCGGTCAGCGCAATGACATCCATGCCTACGAAACGACGAATCGAACGCCGGACCAGAATTTCACGACTCTCGATGAGGTCCTGGATGCCGACTACCGGGGAGCCCTGGTTGGCGGCCGCGTGGACATCCCGCTCGGCGGGGCTCTCCGCCTGTCCGCGTCCGGAGACGCGGGCCTGTACCGCCTTTCCGGAGCGTACCGAGGACGGCAGCGAACGGTCCTGACGTCAGCGACCGTTGACGAGGTGCGGGCGGATGTCCGGTTGCGGGATTCCCGGTTGGCCGTGCGCTCGCGCATCGAGGTGATGCTGAGCGCTGCAGTGTCCGAGGGATACGTGGTTCGTGCTGGCGCTGGGTTTGAACATTTGTCGCACGTTCCGGTTCCCGAGTACGCGCGCATCGGGGAACGGTTCAGCGACAACACCGTCCACGACGGGGTGCGGCTGGGCTACCGGGACGCGGCAGCATGGTTCGCGTCCGTCTCCGTGACGGCGAAATTCTGATATCGGACAAAGGCGCCGGGTTCCGGCCGGCAACTCGCGGACAAGTCGATGTCACGGTCGGGGACCATGCCCCCCAACGAGGGTCTACCGGTCGCCGTCCGCTCGTGCGGTGCCTGCGACAGCCGCCGGCGCCGGCGGATCCGACTAACCGTTCAGGGCGATCCCCTTGTTGGTCACGTGGTCCTTCAACTCATTGTGTTCGTACATTTCGCGGACGATGTCGCAGCCGCCGACGAACTCGCCCTTGACGTAGAGCTGCGGGATGGTCGGCCAGTTCGTGAACTCCTTGATGCCCTCGCGGAGGCCGGAGTCCGCCAGCACATCGATCCCCTTAAACGGGATGCCGAGATGGTTGAGGATCTGCACCACCATCGCGGAAAAGCCGCACTGCGGGAATACGGGCGTCCCCTTCATGAAGAGAACGACATCGTTTGAGTCAAGTTCGGCCCGGATCTGCCCGTGCACGGGGTTGGCGATATCACTGTCCATCAGATGCTCCTCCAGCAGCTGGGTTAGACGTCGTCGGGCGGGGCGGTCTGGAGCGCAAGCGCGTGCAGCACCCCTCCCATCCGACCTTGCAGGGCACCATAAACCATCTGGTGCTGCTCGACCCGGGATTTCCCCCGGAAGGCCTCGGAGATCACGTGGGCGGCGTAGTGATCGCCGTCACCGCGAAGATCTTCGATCGTGATCTTGGCGTCGGGTAGCGCGGCCCGGATCAACGATTCGATTTCCTGGGCGTCCATCGCCATCAGCCGGTCCCCCCGGTGTTTCCATTCATATAGGACGGAAACCATCCTGCGTGCCGACGCCGAAGCGTGTCAACCGCCACGCTGCCCAACGACGCCAACTGAAGCTTCCGCCCGCCGAACCGGCCGAGCGTCCGGACCGGAATCGCGTCTTCGGCCGCCGCCCGAAGAAGGCCGTCCACCTGTTCGGATTGGGCCGCGAGCAGGTAACGGGCCTGGTCCTCACCGAAATAGAAGCAAGCGGGCGACAGCTTCTCATCCGGCGGTCGCACGGATGCCCCGGTCCCGGCCGCGATGCACATCTCCGCGAGGGCGACGGCAAGTCCGCCGTCCGAAATGTCGTGGCAGGCGTCGGCACGACCGCCCGAGATCTGTTCGCGGACCCATTCTCCATGACGCCGTTCAGCATCAAGATCGACGGGCGGTGGCGCGCCCCCGGTCAGACCGTGGATCTCGCGGGCATACAGCGAGCACGACAAGTGCCCCTCGGCGTTACCGACCAGGAGTATGGAAGTGCCCGGCGACGGTGCCATCCTTCCCGTCCGGCCCACGTCCTCGATCAGCCCGACAGTGCCCACCTGGGGGGTCGGCGGGATCGGGCAATTGTCGGTCTCGTTGTAGAAGGAAACGTTGCCCGACACGATCGGCAGGCCCAGCGCGCAGCAGGCCTCGCTGAGGCCCTCGACTGCGGCCTTGAAGGTGCCCATGACGACGGGATCCTCGGGGCTCCCGAAGTTCAAGCAGTCGGTGACGGCGAGCGGGCGGGATCCGGCGGCCGAGAGATTGCGGTACGATTCGGCGATCGCCTGGATCGCGCCGAGGCGGGGATCCGCCTCGCAGTACCGTGGGGTGCAGTCCGCGGTCAGGGCGAGCGCCCGGTCGGTGCCGTGGATGCGTACGACGGCAGCATCGGAACCCGGCGGCGTGATCGTGTCGCCCATCACGCCGTGGTCATACTGTTCCCAGATCCATCGGCGCGATGCCAGGTTCGGCGATCCGATCAGGGCGAGGAGGGTATCGATGGTGGCCTTCCGGTCCGGCACGGGAGCCGGCTTGGAAGACGGAAGCGGGGTCGTCGGGCGTTCGTAGACCAGCCCCTCGGCCAGGGGCCCGATCGGCAGGTCGGCCACCGCGGCACCATGCATGGCGAGCTCCAGCCGGCCGGTGTCCGTGACTGCGCCGATCACCACCGCATCGAGCCCCCACTTCTGGAACACGGCAGCGGCGTCCGCTTCGGCACCCGGGCGCAGGGTCATCAACATCCGTTCCTGGCTCTCCGACAGCATGAGCTCGAGCGGCGTCATGCCCGCATCGCGGACCGGCACCCGCTCGAGATCGAGGCGGATCCCGACCTCCGCCCGCGCCGCCATTTCCACCGACGACGACGTCAGGCCCGCTGCCCCCATGTCCTGGATGCCGATGACCACGCCCGTGGCCATCAGTTCGAGACAGGCCTCGAGCAGCAGCTTCTCCATGAACGGGTCGCCGATCTGGACCGTTGGCCGACGGGCTTCGGCGCCGTCCGAGAAACCGGCGGAGGCCATGCTGGCCCCGTGAATGCCGTCTCGCCCGGTTCGGGCCCCCACGTAGAGCACGGGATTGCCGGGCTGACCGGCGTTGGCGAGGAAGATCTGATCGCGCCTGACGAGCCCGACGGCCATGGCGTTCACGAGGATGTTGCCGTTGTAGCCCGGGTCGAACGCGCATTCGCCGCCGACGGTCGGGATCCCCATGCAGTTCCCATAGCCGCCGATTCCGCCGACCACACCGCCCACCAGATGGCGCGTCTTCGCGTGGTCCGGATCACCGAACCGAAGACTGTTGAGGATCGCCACGGGCCGAGCACCCATCGTGAACACGTCCCGCAGAATCCCGCCGACTCCGGTGGCGGCCCCCTGGTACGGTTCGATGAACGAAGGGTGGTTGTGGCTTTCCATCTTGAAGACGACCGCCCAGCCGTCGCCCACGTCGACCACGCCGGCATTCTCGCCCGGGCCGTGAATGACCTGATCACCCGACGTCGGCAGCGTCCGGAGCCAGCGCCGCGACGACTTGTACGAGCAGTGCTCGTTCCACATGGCGGAAAACACGCCCAGCTCGGTGGGGTTCGGCGGTCGCCCCAGGTGCGCGACGATCTGCCGGTACTCGTCCGCCGACAGGCCGAGCCGTACGGCGTCGTTCACGGTGGGGGTGCTCACGCCAGGGCATCCGCGACGGCGGCGAAGAACCTGCGCCCGTCCGATCCGCCGAGTTCGTCGCCGATGACGCGCTCAGGGTGCGGCATGAGGCCGAAAATGCGTCGGCTGGCGCTCGTGATGCCGGCGATACCGGCGACCGAGCCGTTGGGGTTCGCGGCCTCGGTGACGCCGCCATTCGCGTCGACATACCGCAAGACGATTCGCCCCTCCGCTTCCAGCCCGGCCAGCGTTTCCGGGTCCGCCTGATAGTTGCCTTCCATGTGCGCCACGGGGAAGCGGATGCGCTCGCCCGGGGTGAAGCCGGCCAGGAAGGGGCTGTCGCCCTCCACGCGAAGATCGACCGGCCGGCACACGAACCGAAGCCCCGCGTTCCGGACCAGCGCACCCGGCAGCAGCCCGGTCTCCGTGAGGATCTGGAACCCGTTGCAGATGCCGAGCACTGCGACTCCTCGCGCCGCGGCCTGGCGTACCGATCGCATGATGGGTGAATGTGCGGCAATGGCACCGGCACGCAGGTAGTCGCCGTAGGAGAAGCCACCCGGCAGGACCACCAAGTCACACACAGGTAGGCTGGTTGCGCCGTGCCAGACGAGGGTGGGTGCGCAGCCAGCGCAGCGGGCGAGGGCCACGGCGACGTCCCGGTCGCAGTTCGAACCGGGGAACACCACGACCACGGCTTTCATGCGTCGGGAATGGTAATGCGATAGTCCTCGATCACCGGATTGGCCAGCAGCTCCTCGCACATCTTGTCGAGGCGCGCAGACGCATCGTCACGAGGACCATCCAGCGTGATTTCAAAGAATTTGCCCTGCCGAACCTCCGCGACCTCCCCGAAGCCGAGTGTCCGCAACGCAGCTTCGACGGCCTTCCCCTGCGGATCGAGCACGTCCTTCTTCAGGACGACGTGGACGATGGCCTTCATGCTGGGATCCCTACGAACCGGCGCTGCCGTCGGACTTGGGCAGCACGCCTAGGCGCCGCGCGACCTCCTGGTAGGCCTCCTCGATCTTCCCGAGATCGCGGCGAAAGCGGTCCTTGTCCAGCTTGTCGTCGGTTTCCAGATCCCAGAGGCGGGAGGTGTCCGGGCTGATCTCGTCGGCCAGCAGGATCCGCATGCCCTCGTCGCTGAAATGGCGTCCGAACTCGAACTTGGTGTCGATGAGGCGGATGTTGATGGCGTGGAACAGGCCGGAGAGATAGTCGTTGATGCGCAGTGCATAGCCGAACATCTCGTCGAGCTCGTCTTCGGCGGCCCAGCCAAAGGCCAGAATGTGCTCGTCCAGCACCAGCGGGTCGTTGAGCTCGTCGTTCTTGAAGTACCACTCGATCAGCGGCCGCGGCAGGGGGGTGCCTTCCTTGATGTCCAGGCGCTTGCTCAAGCTGCCGGCCGCGACGTTCCGAACCACCACTTCGACGGGGATGATCTCGACTTCGCGCACCAGTTGTTCGCGCATGTTCAGCGGCCGGAGAAAATGGTTCGGGATGTCCATCTCGCCAAGCCGCATCATCAGGTGGGCCGAGATGCGGTTGTTGATGACGCCCTTGCCGCTGATGGTGCCGCGCTTCTTGTTGTTGAACGCCGTGGCGTCGTCCTTGAAATGCTGGACGAGCGTGCCGGGTTCAGGGCCTTCGAACAGTGCCTTGGCCTTGCCCTCGTAGACCAGACGACGGCGCTGTCTGGACATGGATCAGGGCTCCAGGATGGGCGGGCCTGCTGTGCTCAGCCCATGCTCCGCGTGATGGTGTCTATAGCCCCCCGGTGTCGCCGGGGCAAGCACGCGAGGTGACGGCCCTGCCGACGAACGGACCGTTCTGCGGTACTGTCTCCGGCCGACTGTCATCCGTTGCCGGCGGTCGATTCGGCTCCGGTCCTGCGCAGCCGCGACGGTGCGCTGGCTGCCCCGGGCGGCGACCCCGGCGGGAGAACACCCTCATGCGCCGCATCGTCCGATCGGTCCTGCTCCTGTGCGGCGTGTGGGCGCTCGAAGCCGGGAGTGCGCTTGCAGATCCGCCGGACAACATCTTCGTCATGGCCAAGGATATCGGCGACGTCATCACGCTTGACCCGGCCGAGGTCTTCGAGTTCACGGCAGGTGAAATCGTCGCCAACGTGTACGACCGCCTGATGATGTTCGAGCCCGAAGACCCGCGGGAGCTGACCGGCGGGGTTGCCGAAAGCTATGCGATCGAAGCCGACGGGAAGAGGATCGCGTTCCGGATCCGGGACGACCTCCGCTTTCACTCGGGCAACCCGGTGCGTCCGGAGGATGTCGAGTTCTCGCTCGAGCGGGTCGTGAAGCTCAACAAGACCCCCGCCTTCATCTTCACGCAATTCGGCTGGAACGCCGAGAACGTCGAGGATCTGGTCGAGGTCGTCGACGGATCGCACGTGCGCATCACTGTGACCGCCGGGCTTTCACCGGGCCTGATCCTGAACGCGCTCTCGGCCGGCGTCGCCTCGGTGATCGACAAGGAACGCGTGCTGGCGCACGAGACCGACGGCGACCTGGGCCAGGGCTGGCTGCGGTCGCACAGTGCCGGTTCCGGCGCATTCTGGCTCGGGCGCTGGAAGGCGAACGAGTTCATTGCGCTCGAGGCGAATGCCGAGTATCGGCGCGGTGCGCCCGCGATGCGGCGCGTGTTCCTGCGGCACGTACCCGAGCCGTCGGCGCAGCGCCTGCTGCTGGAGCGGGGCGATGTCGACATGGCCCGCAACCTCACGCCCGACCAGATCCGGGCGCTGGCGGGTCATGCAGAGCTCGCGGTCGACAGCTATCCAAAGGGCGCGATCGTCTATCTGGCGGCCAACGCGTCGCATCCGGTCCTCGGCCATCCGGCCGTGATCCAGGCGCTGCGACACGCGATCGATTACCAGGGCATGGCGGACTCGTTCCTGGCCGGTCAGTTCTCGGTGCACCAGGCGTTCTGGCCGGCCGGCCTCTGGGCCAGCTACACGGCAACGCCGTACGCGCTCGACATCGAGAAGGCGAGGTCCCTGCTGGATCAGGCGGGCCTCGGGCCGTTCGAGATACGGATCGACACGCTCACCAGCTCGCCGTTTCCGCAGATCGCGCAGTCGATTCAGGCGACCTTCGCCCAGGCCGGGATCGACACGCGGATCGTCATGCAGGACGGCAAGACGCTGTGGCCCCGGTACCGAGCGCGAAAACACGAACTGATCGTCGCCCGCTGGTCACCGGACTACATGGACCCCCATTCCAACGCGGACGCCTTCGCGCACAACCCCGACAACCGGCCGGAAGCCATGCTCGCAGGCGTGCTCGCCTGGCGAAATGGGTGGGCGTCCGAGGCGATCAACGAGCGGACGATCGAGGCGCGCGACACGCGGGACCTTGCCGCGCGCGAAGCGATGTATCTGGAACTCCAGAAGCGCCTGCAGACCGAGGGGCCGTACGCCATCATGTTTCAGCAGAGCGAGCAGGTCGTGCGCCGCCGGCGCGTCGAGGGCTTCATGTCGGGCGTGAATTTCGACCACGTCTACTACCGGAACGTCACCAAGTAGCCGGGGACCCACGGGGGCCGCGTGACGCGTGAGGCGATGATCGGCAGCCAGCTGCAGCAGGGCCGGAGCTCACTCCTCGGACACGTGCCGCGCCGAATCGCCGGCACGGCGCTGTCCCTTGTCCTGACATTTGTCGGCCTCACCGCCGTGACGTTCGTGATTGCCCGGGTCATGCCGGCCGACCCGGTGCTGGCCATCGTCGGCGATCGCGCCCACCAGGACGTGTACGACGCGGTCTACCGGGAGCTCGGCCTGGACCAGCCGATGCTGGTGCAGTACCTGCGCTACCTCGGCCAGCTCTTCGCGGGCGACCTCGGGGTGTCGATCATGACGGCGCAGCCGGTGCTCGACGACCTGCTGCGGTTCTTCCCCGCCACGCTGGAGCTCGCCACCGTCGCGACGCTGCTCGGCGTCTTCGCGGGCGTGCCGCTGGGCGTGCTGGCGGCGGTCCGGCAGGGTCGGTGGGCCGATCACCTGGTGCGCGTCGTCGGGCTGTTCGGTTATTCCGTGCCCGTGTTCTGGCTGGGCATGCTGGCGCTCTTCGTGTTCTACGCGAAGCTGGGCTGGGTAGCCGGACCGGGACGCATCGACATCTTCTATGAAGGCATGGTGGAACCCGTGACGGGCCTGATCCTGGTGGATTCCGCCCTTGCCCGTGAATGGGACATCTTCCGCAACGCCATCGGGCACCTCGTTCTGCCCGCGGCCATTCTCGGCATCCATTCGTTCGCGTATCTCGCCCGCATGACCCGCCATTTCATGCTGGAGCAACTGGGCCAGGAGTACATCCTCACGGCGCGGGTCAAGGGGGTGCCGGAGGGCGCCGTGATCTGGCGCCACGCCTTTCGGAACGTGCTGGTGCAGCTGATCACGATCGTGGGTCTCACCTACGCTTCCCTTCTCGAGGGCTCGGTGCTTACCGAGACGGTCTTCGCCTGGCCCGGTATCGGGCAGTACATCACCAGTTCGCTCTTCAACAACGACATGAATGCGGTGCTCGGCGGCACCATCGTCGTGGGAACCTGCTTCGTTGCGATCAACATGGGTTCCGACCTGCTCTACCGCCTCGTGGATCCGAGGGTACGATGAGCGCCGTTCGCGCCTGGCTCCTGACCGACATCCCGCAATCGCGGCGGCAGGCCCAGTGCCAGCGCCTCTTTCTTGCCTGGCTGGTGTTCCGCAGGAACGGAAGCGCCGTCGCCGGTATCGCGATCGTCGCGACGCTGGTTGCCGGCGCGCTGCTCGCCCCGTGGATCACGGGATCGGCCGGTGTCACGCCCGACCTCGGCAATCGGCTCCACGCGCCCGGGCTGGCCCACTGGTTCGGCACCGACGAACTCGGCCGCGACATCTTCGACCGGGTCATGTGGGGGTCCCGGATCACGCTCTACATCGTGGGGCTGGTTTCGGTCATCGTCGTGCCCATCGGGCTCGCCATCGGTGTCGTGGCGGGTTACGTCGGCGGCTGGGTCGACAGCGCCCTGATGCGGCTGACCGATGTCTTTCTCGCGTTCCCGCGGCTGATCCTGGCACTTGCCTTTGTCGCCGCGCTCGGACCCGGGCTCGAGAACGCGGTGCTGGCCATCGCACTCACGAGCTGGTCGCCCTATGCCCGCATCGCCCGGGCCGAAGCGCTCACGCTTCGCCGGAGCGACTTCATCCTCGCCGCCCGCTCGCAGGGCATCCCACACCTGCAAATCATCGTGAGTCACGTGGCGCCGATGTGCATTTCCTCAGTCATCGTGCGCCTGACGCTCGACATGGCGGGGATCATCCTGACGGCGGCCGGTCTGGGCTTTCTCGGCCTCGGGGCGCAACCGCCGACCCCCGAGTGGGGAGCCATGATTGCGCTCGGGCGCGAGTACCTGCTGGATCAGTGGTGGGTGCCCGCGTTTCCCGGCATCGCGATCCTGGTGGTCAGTCTCGGGTTCAACCTCCTGGGCGACGGGCTCCGTGACGTGCTGGACCCGAAGAGCAGGGACTAGACGGTGGTGGAGCGCCGCGACCCGCTGCTGATCGTCGACGGGCTGAACGTGACGTTTGACACACCGCACGGGGCCGTGGCAGCGGTCCGGGACGTGAGCTTCGCGCTCGGCCGGGAAAAACTGGGAATCGTCGGCGAGTCCGGGTCGGGGAAATCGCAAACCGGCCGCGCCCTGCTCGGGCTCCTGGCCCGTAACGGACGCATGTCTGCCCGGCAGCTCTCGTTCGACGGCGTGGACCTGCTGCGTGCGGGCGAAGTGGAGCGGCATGCGCTCCGCGGCCGACGGATCTCGATGATCCTGCAGGATCCCAAGTTCTCGCTGAACCCGGTCATGACGGTCGGCGAGCAGATCGCCGAGGCCTTTCGCGTGCATGCCGGGGCATCCCGGCGCGAGGCCCGAGACCGGGCACTTGCCATGCTGAAGGCGGTGCGGATTCGGGAGCCGCGGTACGTGTTCGATGCATGGCCGCACGAGATTTCTGGCGGCATGGGCCAGCGGGTCATGATCGCAATGATGATGGTGCCCGAGCCCGACCTCATCATCGCGGACGAGCCGACCTCGGCCCTCGATGTCACGGTCCAGCTGCAGGTGCTGGCGCTCCTCGACGACATGCTCGCCCGCCGGGGGGCCGCGCTGATCTTCATCAGTCACGACCTGAACCTGGTGGCTTCATTCTGTGATCGGGTCCTCGTGATGTATGCGGGCCGGGTCGTGGAAACCCTCAGGGCCGCCGAGCTGCATGCGGCGCGGCATCCGTACACGCGGGGCCTCCTCGCCTGTCAGCCTCGGGTGGACGGCGAGGGCGCCGACCTGCCCACCCTGCACCGTGATCCGGCCTGGGCCCGATGAACCCGGCGGCGTCGGTCGAGGCCACCGGTCTGCAGGTTGCGTTCGGCCGGGGGAGGCGGTCGTTCCACGCGGTGCGGAACGCCGGTTTTTCTGTGGGGGCGGGCGGCAGCTTCGGACTGGTCGGTGAATCCGGTTCAGGCAAGACCACCGTCCTGCGGGCGCTGGCCGGATTGTTGCCGCCCACCGCGCAGGTCCGCGGGCGGATGCGAATGCACGGCGAATCGCTGGGGGCCGTCCGCCCGCGCGCGCTGCGTCGACGAATGCAGATGGTGTTCCAGGATCCGTACGGCTCGCTGCACCCGCGCCACACCGTCGACCGGATCCTCGGCGAGCCCGCCCGGGTCCACGGCCTGGATTCGATCGACAACCGGATTGGCGAGGCGCTCGCGGGGGTGGGTCTCGATGCCTCGTTCCGATTCCGTTACCCGCACCAGCTCTCGGGCGGCCAGCGGCAGCGCATCGCCATCGCCCGCGCGCTGATCATTGAACCGGACGTCGTGTTGCTGGACGAGCCGACCTCGGCCCTGGACGTCTCGGTGCAGGCGGAGATCCTGAACTTGCTGCAGCGGCTTCGACGCGAGCGAGCGCTCACCTTCGTGCTGGTGAGCCACGACCTTGCAGTGGTGAGCCACATGGCCGAGGCGCTGGCCGTGATGCGCGCCGGCGAGGTCGTCGAGATGCTCGATGTGGCGGCGCTGCGGACCGCGGCGCCGCAGCACCCGTATTCGCGGCAATTGCTCCGTGCCTCGCAGGGTTACGACCGGGCCGCCGGATCGGAATTCTGAAACGGGGAATGCAGGTCTGGCATCGGCACCGGAATGCGCGGTCCCACATACTGGACGCCAGCAAGGCACCGTAGGCCCCGACGCCGGCTGTCTGGGCTGCCCGCACACCTTCGATGACTTTAGGCATGCAGGCGGGAGGCACGGTCGCGGGCCGACCGCGGCACCGCGAATCGGTGATAAGCAGGGTCGGGCTATCCGCGTGAACGCCCCCGCTGGGAGGAACAAGCGATGATTCATCCCGCGCAACATCCCGAGCCGGCGGATGCGTCGGCGCGGCGTTCGGTAAGTCCCGTGACGGTCTACCCGCTCGACCGCCTGCCGCCCTACGACCGGACGTTCTACGAGACCGTTCGCAGCGGCATGACCTTGGTGCACGCGCTGTCCGTGCCGCCGCGAGACGCGCGCTCGTTCCGCGTGCCGGCTGGTCACCTTTTTCGCATCACCACCGTGGATGGTCCGCAGGTGGGCGACTTGAACCTGTGGAACGCGGATGACCTGTCGGAACGCTTCTACAGCGGGAAGACGCGAGCGCTCCACGCCACGCACGTCAGCACCGGCGATCGCCTGTGGAGCAACCTGCCGTGGCTGCGCCCGATGGCAACGATTACCTGCGACACCCTTGATTGGTATGGGATTGACGAGTTCGGAGCTGGCGTCCATGACGTCATCGGGACCCGCTGCGATCCCTACACCAACCACCTCCTGACGCGCTCGGACTACCACTACTGCTGCCATTCGAACCTGACCCGAGCTCTGGCAGCGGCGCGGGGCCTCTCGCTGGGCGAGGCAGAGATGCACGTGCACGACGTGGTAAACGTGTTCATGTGTACCGGCTTCCGGCGCGAGACCAACCAGTACTTCATGAAGGCAAGCCCCGCCCGGGCCGGTGACTACATCGAGCTGTTCGCGGAGATCGACCTGGTGGCCGCGCTATCCACCTGCCCTGGCGGCGATTGCGGCGTTGGTCATTCGAGTGGGCGCGCCATCTGCCATCCGCTGGGCGTAGAGATCTTCCGGCCGCAGGACGACCACCTGGCAGGCTGGCGGCCGGCTCAACCCAGCGGGTACGAGGGCGGCCACGGCGTCACCGAGCAGGACCGGGTTGCAGGCTAGTGGACCGGCGTTTGGCCGTCGGGCATCGGGTGGCGGCGCGGCTGTTTCACCCGGGGGCTGGCTGGTTCAGCGCCCGGTGCACCCGGGTTCCGTCGCGCCGGACCGCCTCACGCAGCTTCGGCTCCGTGATAGAGGGTCACGACGTGCTTGGCCTCAGCGAAGAACAGCCAGCGTTCGACGACCACCCCCACCGACCCCGAGAGCGCGGCAGCCACTGCGGCGCCAGCCGCGATCCAGGGGTGCGTCGCCACCGTCGCCAGGGTGAGCACGAACGGCAGTGCAAACAGGAGTACGGAAGCGTAGCGCCTGAGCTTCGCTGCGTGCCTGCGGGCGACGCGGTAGCCCATCTCCTGAGTCACGTAGGTTGTCTGGGTCCGGGGCGGATCCAGCAGGCGCACCTTCCCGATCGAGCCCAGCCCGGTTGCGGTTTCCGGCGTTGATCCAGCCCGGGCGCCGTCCAGATAGCGCCAGTACGCCCACTTGAGGGAAACCGACAGGAGAAGCGTCGCCACGACCACCAGCGAGGCATCGGCGGCCGGGTGGCCGAAGAGCAGGCGAATTGCATTCAGCCAAAGCGCGCCGGTGAAGAGGGCGAGCGAGAGGTAGACCGGAACGACCCACCGGTTGCACCAGGCAGGAATCGGCCGCAGCGACGCGTAAATCATGCCCGTGGAATAGACAGTGAATCCGGCCAGGACGGCGGCCGCGAGCCCGCAGACACCCCAGAAGCCGACAACTTCGCCGATGCCGATCCAGCCGATCGCGAACAACCCGGCTGGCGCGTACGTAACGGTCGCCAACACCCCCTCGCGGGAGAGCCAGCTCGACCGCCATTGCGTGTAGGCGAGGAGCACGCGCTCCGGGTGGCCAAGGTGCCACATCGACGAGACGAGTCCGAAGGTGACGGCGCCGAGGGCAATGCCCAGGGAGACCAGGCCAAACGTGCGGTCGTCCGGGATCATCTCTGCCGGAGCCAGAACGCCGAGAAGGATCAGGAGGCCGTAGCCCATCCCCGACGCCGAGGTAAAGAAAATCACCGAATAGGCGGGTTGCACGGGATTCGTCCTAGCGGGACAGCGTCGCGTCGAGCCAGCGAAGGAAACGGCCGCCGCCGGATTCCGGCTCGGGCGGCAACGGGTCCGCGCCTCTTTCTGCGGAATCCGTGCCGCCGCGCGTCGGCCGAGGCGGTAGGTACTTGTTGACCGGCCGATACCCCAGTTCCGGCATCAGGTCGCGGCCGCCGCGCTCGGCCACCAGGCGCGAGACGGGAGAATCGGGATCGCCGAGGTCGCCGAAATGGCGCGCCGACGTGGGGCATGCCGTCACACATGCCGGCACCCGCTCGGGCTCCGGCAGGTTCTCGTTGTAGATGCGGTCGATGCACAGCGTGCACTTCTTCATGACGCCCGCGTCGCCGTCGTATTCCCGGGCGCCGTATGGACAGGCCCAGGAGCACAGCTTGCATCCGATGCACAGGTCCTCGTCGACCAGGACGATCCCGTCGTCCTCCCGCTTGTAGGAGGCGCCGGTGGGACAGACGCTCACACAGGCGGGCTCGTCGCAGTGCAGGCACGAGCGGGGAAAGTGCACCGTCCGCCCACCCATGCCGTCGCCGGCCTCGTAGGCGTGCACCCGGTTGAACCAGACGCCGACCGGATCGGCGCCGTAAGGATCCAGGTCGGTGAGCGGGGCGGCGACGCCGCCGGTGTTCCACTCCTTGCAGCTGACGGCGCAGGCATGGCAGCCGACGCAGGTATCGAGGTCGATGACCAGACCGAGCTTCTTCGGTCCCGGTTCACGGGGGAGCGAGGTCATCGAGCGGCACTGTCCGGGCGGCGAGGCCGGAACCCGGCACCGAAACGGAGGACGGAAGACGGCGCCGCCAGTCCCGGCGGTCGGGGCAGGGGATCGAACCGGGGCGCGCTCGCAGTCGCGCCATCCGTTGCCGGCTCAAGCCGGACGCGCAGGTCGTACCAGGCGGCCTGTCCGGTCACCGGGTCGGCATTGGCGTGGCGGTGGCCGTTCGGTTGCGGCGGCAGCCGTTCGGGGATCAGGTGGTTGAGCAGGAAACCCTCGCGGGACTCGGGGGCATCGTCGGACAGTCCCCAGGCACCGGCGCGCTTGCCGATCGCGTTCCAGGTCCAGACCGTGTCCTCGTTCACGCCCTCCATCAGCTTGACCCGCGCGCGGATCCGCCCGTGCGGACTCACGATGTCGACCCAGCTGTCGTCCTCGATCCCGAGCGAGTCGGCTCGCCGCCGCCCGATGTAGAGCCGGTTCGAGGGATGGATTTGCCGCAGCCAGGCGTTCATGGACCCCCAGGAGTGGTACATCGCCATCGGTCGCTGGGTCAGTGCGTGCAGCGGGTAGGCGTCGCCGTCGGTCGCGGCTTCGTGGAACGGCTGGTACCAGATCGGCAGCGGGTCGAAATAGCGGTCGATCCGCTCGCGCAGCTCGGCGGGCGGGAGGGCCTGGCCGTGTCCCCGTGCGGCCAGGCGGAAGCGCTGCATGGGCTCCGAATAGAGCTGCAGGATGATCTGGTCCGGCGACCCGATCCAGCCCATCGCGACCGCATGGTTCAGATAATCGCGGTTGGCGTGTTTGAAGAAGCGCATTTCGGGCGCCAGCGGCTGTTGCCAGAAGCTGCCGGCTTCGACGTAGCGTTCCAGCTGTTCCGGATTGGGCTCGCCGGTGCCTTCCAAGGTGCCGTCGACGCCCCGCCAGCCCGCGAGGCTGCCGATACCGGGCGCCCGCTGGTGGTTGACCAGATAGTCGGGGTAGCCACCGGGATAGCGTGGCGACCCGTCGTCCCGAACCAGCCCGGGAAGGCCGAGCCGGGCGCCGATGTCGATCAACACGTCCTGGAAGGGTCGAACGTCCCGGTCGGGCCGCACCACCGGGTGCCGGATCGCATCGGCCGCACCGTCGGCGCTCGAGATTGGCCGGTCCAGCAGCGAGATACAGTCCCAGCGCTCGAGATAGGTGGTATCCGGCAGCACCAGGTCGGAATAGGCCACCATCTCGGAGGCGTAGGCATCGGCGCAGATGATGTGCGGAATGCGATAGCTGCCGGTGTCGTCCCGATCGGTCAGCATGTGCATGGTCTCAGCGGTGTTCATCGCCGAGTTCCAGCTCATGTTCGCCATGTAGATGAACAGCGTGTCGATCGGATAGGGGTCGCCGCGCCAGGCATTGGCGGGAACCATGTGCAGCATCCCGTGGGCAGCGAGCGGCGCCTCCCACGAGAATGCCTTGTCGATCCGGACCGGACTGCCGTCCTCGTTCACCAACAGGTCAGCGGGCCCGGACGGGAAGCCCAGGGGCGGTCCCGGCATCGGCGCGCCGGGCGCGATCTCGCCGGGTTTCCCTGCGGGCTTGAGCGCCGGCGGCGCAGGCTTGGGAAACGGCGGCTTGTAGCGGAAGCCGCCCGGTACGTCGACCGTCCCCAGTAGCATCTGCAGGAGGTGGATCGCCCGGCAGGTATGGAAGCCGTTGGAGTGGGCGGAAATGCCGCGCATCGCATGCATGGCGACCGGCCGGCCGGTCATCCGCTCGTGCCGCCGTCCGGCCCAGTCCGTCCACGGCTGCTCGATCGTCACCGTCTCCTCGAACGCGGCGCCGGCGACCTCGGCGGCGACCCGCCGAATCGTTGCCGCCGGCACGCCGGTCGTGCCAGCGACGGCGTCGGGTGCGAACTCCGGCTGCTGGTAGCGGCGCACGAGAAGTTCGAACGCGGGCGTCCCCGAGCGACCGTCGGGGAGACGGTAGCTGCCGGCCAGTGCCGGCGAGATCTCGGGCGCGAGCGCCGACGACAGTTCTTCGGACCGCAGGTCCCAGCACAGCGGTGCGCCGTCCTCGTCCCGCGCGATCAGCCCGTCCTCCGGACCGCCCTCGTCCCGGATCACCAGCCACGGCGCGTTGGTGTAGCGGATCAGGAATTCGGCATCGACGCTGCCGGCGCGCAGCAGCTCGTGCACGAGGGCAAGTACGAACAGTCCGTCGGTGCCGGGCCGGATTCCGATCCATTCGTCGGCGATCGCCGAGTAGCCGGTTCGTACCGGGTTGACGGAGACGAACTTCGCGCCATTCGCCTTGAGCTTGGAAAGCCCGATCTTGATCGGATTGGAGTCGTGATCCTCGGCGACCCCGAACATGAGCAGCAGGCGGGTGTGTTCCCAGTCGGGCTCGCCGAACTCCCAGAACGATCCGCCGATCGTGTAGATCCCGGCCGCCGCCATGTTGACCGAGCAGAAACCCCCGTGCGCGGCATGGTTCGGCGTGCCGAACTGGCTCGCCCACCAGCCGGTGAGCGCCTGGCTCTGATCCCGTCCGGTGAAGAACGCGAGCTTCTTCGGATCCGAGCGACGGATGGCGCCCAGCCAATCGACGGCCAGAGCAATCGCGTCTTCCCACTCGATTTCCTCGAACCGGCCCTCGCCGCGCGGGCCGACCCGCCGCAGCGGTTTCCGCAGGCGGGCCGGTGAGTTGTGCTGCATGATGCCCGCCGAACCCTTGGCGCAGAGGACGCCGCGGTTCACCGGATGCCGCGGGTTTCCCTCCAGGTAGCGAATGTGCCCGTCCCGCAGATGCACCCGCACGCCGCAGCGGCAGGCGCACATGTAGCAGGTGGTTTCCTTGACCTCGTCGCTTATCTTCGGCGCGGTGTCAACGCGCTCGCGTTCGCGGTTCGCTGGCAATCGGGGCTCCCGTCTGCGCGGCGCGTGAGTGGTCGGAACGAATAGGGGGTAGATGAAGTGCGGTCAAATCGGGGCTGCAGCAATGCCCGGGATCAGGCGGGCCGGGGTTATTGTAGAGTTCGCGACGTGCGAAACCGTTCAGCGGGCAGGTTCGATGACACCTAGGGTCGATGGGTTTTTTGATCCCACGACCAGTTCGATCTCCTACATCGTCTCCGACCCGGAGACGAAACGTGCCGCGATCGTCGATGCGGTTCTGGATTTCGATCCGGAAGCCGGACGGACGATGACCGGATCAGCCGACAAGCTGGTTGCCGCCGTGGAGACCGGGGGCCTGAGCGTCGAGTGGATTCTCGAGACCCATGTCCACGCCGACCATCTGTCCGCGGCGCACTACCTTCAGGGAAAGGTCGGCGGACGCACCGGGATCGGCGCTGGCGTCATCGAGGTGCAGAAGACGTTCTGCGCCCTGTTCAACATGGAGCGGGAACTCGCGACGGACGGCTCGCAATTCGACCGGCTCCTGTCGGACGGGGAGACCGTCCCGCTGGGGAGTATTGCCGGGCGGGCGCTTGCCACGCCCGGTCATACGCCCGCCTGCACATCCTATGTCTTCGGTGACGCTGCGCTTGTTGGCGACACGATGTTCATGCCCGATTCGGGTACCGCACGCGCGGACTTCCCCGGCGCCTGCGTCGACACGCTCTACGATTCGCTGCGCCGGATCCTGTCCCTTCCGCCCGAGACCCGGCTGTTCATGTGCCACGATTACGGGGCGGGCGGCCAGCGCGAGGTCGCGTGGGAGAGCACGGTGGCGGCGCAGCGTCGGGACAACATCCACTGCCGCGACGGGATCAGTCGGGAGAGTTTTGTGGCCACCCGGCGGGCCCGGGACGCCGAACTCGCCGTGCCGCGGCTGATGGTGCCAGCCTTCCAGGTCAATGTCCGCGGCGGCCGCATGCCGCCGCCGGAACGCAACGGAACCGCCTACCTGAAGCTGCCGATCAACGTGTTCTGACGGGTCCGGCCATGCCGCTGGCACCGCGCGCGCCGCAGGATCAGGAGCCGTCCTCTTTGGGAATTGCTGAACGGCCGGCCGCGGCCGGCTTCCGTTACAGCAGGCCTGCGTCGGCCACGAGTCGCTGCAGGTCGGCTTCCGGGCGCGCACCGTGATGGCTGATGATTTCCGCCGCGCATACCGAACCGACCCGCGCTGCCTGAGGCGGCTCCAGCCCGCGCCGGAGCCCGAAAAGGGTTCCCGCTGCAAACAGGTCGCCGGCCCCGGTGAGGTCCTCGATGCCGCCGGGCACGCCGGCGGCCGGCACGGCATCCATGCGGCCGTCGTGTGCGACGACGGCGCCGGCGGCGCCGCGCGTCAGGAAGGCGATCTCCACGTCCGCGGCGGCGGCGGCCGCGGCCTCACGAAAGTCGCGCGTGCGATAGAGGCCAGTGACCTCTTCCTCGTTGGCGAACAGCAGGTCGATTCGGGAGCGGACCAGGTCCAGCAGCGGTTTCCGGTTGTGCTCCACGCAGTTGGGGTCGGACAGCGATAGCGCGACCGTGCACCCGTGCGTATCGCCCCACGCCGCCGCGGCCAGCGCCGCCTGCGCCGTGCGCTCGGCGTAGAACAGATAGGCCTCGATGAACAGCGTGGCGCCACCGGTCACGTGCGCGGGATTCAGATGGTCCCTGGCGAGCGTCGCGGCCGCTCCCGGAAACGTCATCATGGAGCGCTCGTGGTCAGGAGACACCAGAATGATCGATCGACCGGTTGGTGGGTCGGGGGGGCCGAAATCAATCGGATGCGCGACCCCCGCAGCCTCCAGGCTGTCCCGGAACGCGCGTCCCATGGGGTCGTCAGCGCATCTTCCAAGAAAGGCGGCAGTGCCGCCGAGCGCTGCGACGCCGACCGCCGTGTTGGCGGCCGAGCCGCCCGCGACCTGGCGGGCAGCGTGAAGTTTGGCGGTAACGGCCAGCGCGTCCGGCTGGCTTCCGAGAATCATGCGCCCGCGCTCGAATCCGTGCTGCGCGACGAAGTCGTCGTCGACGTCGGCAACCAGATCCATGATCGCGTTGCCGAGCGCGACCACATCCCGGGCTGAGGCCGGCGTGGCCATAGAGCGGGCGACGGCTCCCGAGGCGGTCGTCAGTGAATCGTCGCGCCGTCCGGGACTGCATCAAGAGCAGCGTTCCGGACCACGTCGAGGCCGTATTCGGCCAGCGTTTCACCGTTCACCAGCAGTTCGAACCGGTAGGTGCCGGTCTCCGGGAGGTGAATCTCGGAGAGATTGGACGTGCTTTCCACGACTCCGCCCGGCGAGGCGTTGTAGCTGTGGGTTTCCGTGGTGGCCCGCTTGCCCGAAGGGGTCACGATGGCAAGGCCCATCTCGACCCCCTGCATCTGCTGCGGCAGCACCAAGCGGACGTAGACGGTGGCGTCGCGGTGCACCGCGGGCAGTTCCTTGACGGCGATGTGGTCGAACACACCGGTAATCTGAATCTTACCGCTCGACTTGTCGCGGAGGGCGCCGTCACAGATCAGGAATGCCTGCAGACGTGGTGATGCCATATCACCCTCCGAGCGTGGTATCGAGTATTGCCACAACCTCGGACGCTTGCAAAGTCAGATCGGGCCGGGGGACGCTTCCGCGTGCACCCGGCTAGCATGCCTGCGAAAAGTCCTGGCCCCGGACCGGGCGGCAGGACCTTGATCGGCAGGACGAGGACAGACACACCATGCACGAACTCGCTCGCATGAGCGCGCGCGCAGTCGTCGCGGCGCTCAGGAACGGTGAAGTGACCCCGGCCGCAGCGATCGACGCTGCGCTCGAGCGCATTCGGGAGACCGATCCGGTGATCAACGCGGTGCCCACGCTGTGCGAGGACCGGGCGCGCCGTCGCGCCAGCCGCCTGCCGACCGACCGGCGGGACGATCCGGGATACCTGCACGGGCTGCCGGTACTGATCAAGGACCTCACGGACGTGGAAGGCGTCCGCACCACGTACGGATCCCCTGTGTATGCAGATCACGTCCCCGAGCGCTCCGACATTGTGGTCGAACGCATCGAGCGCATGGGCGGGGTCGTTCTGGGAAAAACGAACACGCCGGAGTTCGGTGCCGGTTCACAGACGTTCAATAAGGTGTTCGGCGTCACCCGCAACCCCTGGGATCCTTCCAAGACGGTCGGCGGTTCGTCCGGTGGTGCGGCCGCGGCGCTGGCGGCGGGTTCGGCCTGGCTGGCAACCGGTTCCGATCTCGGCGGCAGTCTTCGGAACCCGGCGTCGTTCTGCTCCGTTACCGGGTTGCGCTGCAGTTCGGGGACGGTCGCGCACGGGCCGCGCGAACTCGCCTGGGATTCCCTGATGATCAGCGGGCCCATGGCGCGTGACATTGCCGACCTCGCCCTGTTTCTCGACACCATGGCCGGGTTCGACGCCCGTGATCCGCTGTCGCGGCCGCGTACCCCGGACCCGGTGGGCGGGCCGGCGACGTACACGGAGGCCCTCGATCCGGAAGCCTGGCCGGCTCGGCCACGGCTTCGGCGGGTAGCCTGGACCACCGGGTTCGGCTACCTCCCGTGCGACCCGGAGGTGGCGGCCATCACCGAGCGCGCGGCCGGGCGGTTCGCTAAACTCGGTGCGGACGTGGTGCCCGCAGAGATGGACCTCGGGCAGGCCGAGGACATCTTCCAGACGCTCCGTGCCGACCTGCTCGCCACCGACAAGGGTGCGCTCCACGCGGCGCACGGTGATTCGCTGAAGGCGGATCTGCGCTGGAACATTGAGCTGGGGCTTGCACTGGAACGAGCGGACGCGGGCCGGGCGGCGCTGGCGCGCGGCCGGATGCTGGCCGAAGTACAGGACTTCTTCGTCGATCACGATCTCCTGCTCGCGCCGGTCGCGATGGTCCCGCCGTTCTCGGCGGATGTCCCGTGGCCGCGCTCGGTCGCGGGGGTCGAGTTCGACAACTACGTGGGCTGGCTGATGACGGCGGCCACGATTTCGCTCACCGACTGCCCGGCGCTCTCGGTGCCCTGCGGCTACACGGAGGCGGGCTTGCCCGTGGGCCTGCAGGTGATCGCGCCCGCGCGCCACGAGGGACGGCTCCTGTACTGGGCGCGCCGGTTCGAGGAGCTTGCCGGGATTGCCGACGGCGTGCCCAGGGATCCTGCGACCGGGTGACGTTCGGGGGCGCAGTCGTCGCGGCGTGCCGGGATCTCTTCCGGAGGCAGGTACTCGTCTGGGTCTTGGCCACGGCGCTCGTGGCCGCGGCCGCCGTGGCCGCGTTCTGGTCGGCGCTCGCTTACTGGCTGCTGCCGTTCTCCACGGGAATCGGCTGGCTCGACGACCTGCTGGTCGACTATTTCGTCTTCGGCGTGGGTGCCGCCCTCGCGTTGTTGATCACGGCGCTGCTCTTTCCCGCTCTCGTCACGACGTTTGCCGGCTTGTTCACGGACCGGATCGCCGCCGTTGTGGAGCAGGCCCACTATCCGCACGTGGTGGCACGGGACATGGGCGTGTGGGCCGGGGTCGGGTCGGGATTGCGGCTGATCGGCGTGACGGCGATGGTGACCGTCGTGATGGTGTTTCCGCTCTGGCTGCTGTTCGCCGGGACGCCGGTCTGGTTCCCGCTGTGGATCGTCATCCTCGGTTACCTGTTGGGGCGCGAGTACTTCGACGCAGTGGCGGGGCGCCGCTGTTCACTGGACCGGGCCGCGGCCCTTCGCCGGTCCAGGTTTCTGGAAATGTGGGGGGCGGGACTGCTCATCGCGGGCGCGTTCATGGTTCCGTTCTCGGCGTTGTTCGCGCCAAGTTTCGGGACGGCCCTGATGGTGCACGTCGTGGAGCGCGGTCTGTCGCGGCACGGCCCGTGAGCGCCGTGCCATCATGCAGTCAACGGCGTAAAGCGGGTCCCTGATCGTGGCCGCGGTCCAAAAATTCGCCCCGAATGAGGCGGGCCGCGACTTCGTCGTGGGCGACATTCACGGGACGTTTCCGGAGCTGGAGGCAAAGCTCAACGAGGTTCAGTTCGACGTCGCCAGCGACCGGCTGTTCTCGGTCGGCGACATCGTGGATCGTGGTCCGGCGTCGGCGGACGCGCTGGAGTGGTGGAACCTCCCCTGGTTCCATGCCTGTCGCGGGAATCACGAGCAACTGCTGCTGGACTGCCACCGGGACCCGACGCGTTGGTCGCTGTGGGCGATGAACGGCGGAACATGGTGGGTGGACGTCCCGGCCGCGCGGCGGGACGCCTTTGTCGAGGCTTGTCTCGCCCTTCCATTCGCGATGGAGGTCGAGACTGCCCGCGGGCCGATCGGCATCGTGCATGCTGACCTGCCGCGCGGATGCACCTGGGACGGCCTTCTCGATGCGCTGAACCGGGGTGATCGCGACGTGATGGCGGAAGTGCTGTGGTCGCGCACCCATGTCCGGGAGGACGCGCCGGTGCCGGACGCCGGGGAGCGGATCCTGCACGTGTATTGCGGTCACACCGTGATCGGGCAGCCGAGGACGCGCGGGAAGGTGACCTGGATCGATACTGGCGCTTGCTATGCGGACCGTTTCCCGCCTGCGCGCCTGACCCTGCTGGAGTTCCATCCAGGCGGCGCCGATGTCTGAACTCGCATTCAGCGATGCAGGATGCCGTCGTATCCTACGTAGTGGCCGTCAAGCCCGGCACGCGACTGGTCAGTTGCGAGGCCGTCTGGTGACGGGGCGCGCCGTCCGGTCCGCCGCCGGGCGGGGGTTCCGCCGCGCGCACGGGCCTTGCCCTTCGGGTCAAGCTGGCGGCGGTGCGGCCTGATCCGCGCCATCACGTCGAGCCCCGGTGTCGCACGGACCCGACGACGATTCCCTTGATTTCGAATTGGCCGTCGCCAGACGAAACGCGCTGAAAGTCAGGGTTATCGGGCACCAGGTCTGCGTGCCCGTTGTCGCGGAGCAGCCGGCGAACGGCGGCTTCGCCGTCCACTGAGGCCACGACAAGGCTGCCATGCCGGGCGTCCGAGGCCTTCTGGGCGGCGACCAGATCGCCGGTATGGATCCCGGCGCCCGCCATGGATTCGTCCCGGACCCGCAACAAGAAGTCCGTCCGGGTTTGGAACAGGGCGGCCGCGGTCGATGCGGAGACGGTGTCCTCGATGTTCTCCTCGGCGAGCAGGGCGGCGTCGGGGACCATCCGGCCGATAATCGGAATGTCGTCGGCGCCGGAAACCGGGCTCGCCAGGCCAACCCTCCGGGACTCGCCGTGAACGATCTCGATCGCGCCCTTGCTCGTCAGGCGGTTCAGGAAATACTGGACCGTGCCCAGGGACTCCCAGCCCATGGCGATGCGGAGTTCTGTGCGCGACGGAACCTCACCCGTCCGCTCGACGTGCCGTTCGAATGCTTCCAGGAGCTTCGCTTCGCGGCGGGTGAGATCAGGCATCGGGCTTGTCGCGCGTGTGTCTGGGCCGTTTCTACCATACTGCGGCTCTCCATTTTGCCGAGCCCCGCCCGCACGGGTCCTGGCATCAGGACTTGCGGATAGCTATCGGCACCGATCTTCTCCCGACCCGGCGTCCGATAGCAGGCAGCCCGAGCCAGGCCGCGCCGATGTCCCCGTCGAGGTCGGGAACCCTCACGCGGCGAGCGCGTCCGCCAGCCCGAGAGACGAGGCGGCGGTCCCCGTGCCGCAGCCGTGCCCGCCCGGCCCCGCCGACCGCGGCCGAGACGTCAGGCAGTGCGCTCGGGGAACCGGCAGAGGTCAGGTATCGGACACTCAGCGCATTTCGGCTTCCTGGCCACGCACGTATAGCGACCGTGCAGGATCAGCCAGTGGTGGGCGTGCAGCCGGTACGCTTCCGGGATCCGCCTGAGCAGGGCTTTTTCCACCGCCAGCGGATCCCGCCCGGGCGCCAGTCCCGTTCGGTTGGAGACCCGGAAGATGTGCGTGTCGACGGCCATCGTGGGCTCGCCGAAGGCCACGTTGAGGACGACGTTCGCGGTCTTGCGGCCGACTCCGGGCAGGCTCTCGAGCTGTTCGCGGTCGGCCGGCACTTCGCCGCCGAACTCTTTGACCAGGCGCCTGGACAGCGCAATCACGTTCTTCGCCTTGTTGCGGTAGAGCCCGATGGTCCGGATGGCCTCGCGCAGCCGTTCCTCGCCGAGCGCGACCATTGCGGCGGGATTGTCAACCGACCGGAAGAGCGGCCCGGTGGCCCGGTTGACGCCGGCGTCGGTCGCCTGCGCCGAGAGCACCACCGCCACCAGCAGAGTGTACGTGTTGGTGTACTCGAGATCGCTGCGCGGCGACGGATTGGCGCGCGCGAACCGTTCGAACGCCTCGGCCACATCCTTGAGCGGCATGGGCCGCGTCGCCCGTGGGGTCGTCACTTCCCGGTCCTCAGGTCACGCTGACCCGATACCGATCGACAAGCCGGTCACCACTGTTCGCAGTAGGGGCGCATTTCGACCTGGAATGACCAGGCCGAGCGGTCCTGGTGCGCCACCCGGTAAATCTCTTCCGCAATGGCAGTCGGCTTGGCGAAGAACTCGTCGGGCTTGTCCGGCGCGAGCAACGGCCGTGTGCGCGGGGTGTCGATCATGGCGTCGATGATGAAATACGCCACGTGGATGCCCTGGGGACCGAACTCGCGGGCCAGGGATTCCGACAGGATGCGCTGCGCCGCCTTGGTCGAGGCGAAGAAGCCCCATTGCGCCTTGCCGCGCGTGGCCGAGGTATTGCCGGTGACCATGATCGCGCCCTTGCCAGCCTCGAGCATGGCCGGGATCAGCTCGCGTGCCAGCACAAAGAGCGCCGTGGCGTTGACCCGGAAGTTGGCCTCGAGATCAGCCGGGTTCTGCTCGAGGATCGGGCCGCGGGTCGCGCGGGGCGCGTTGTGCACAAAGATACTCGGCGCACCCAGGTCGGTTCGGACGCGGCCGATCGTGTCGGTCAGCGCATCCAGATCGCCGACGTCGCACGGAAACGCTGTCGCGTTCTCGTAGGCGTCTTCGAGGCAAGCGAGCCGCTCGGCATCGCGGGCCAGCATGGCAACGCTGTAACCGCCGTCGGCGAAGCGTCGGGCGATCTCCGCCCCGGTACCGTTTTCAGGGCCGACACCGGTGACAAGACAGACGGGACGGGTCATCAACTAGCTCCGTTTTCGTAAGCGGCGAGATCTGCAGCGATGGCCGGCTCCGCGAGGAGGCGGCGGAAATGGGCAAGGGCGTTCGGATAGGCGCCCGGCTCCACAATGGGCCGGAGCTCCTGCTCCGTGAGCCAGTCATGGAAGCGGCGCTCCCGTCGGAACTGGGCCAGGTCGCAGACGAACGCGATATCGGCAATCGACAGCCTGCCGCCCACCAGGCCGGCAGGGGCTTGAGTCGTGGCCGCGTCGATGCCGGCCAGGTAGAAATCGTATGCGTCGCGCATCCGCTCCGACAGCTCCGGGCTGACGTCACGGGCCTGGAGAGCGAGGAGATAGACCTGTGCTTCCCGGGCAAAAACCAGGCTTTGGTCGAGAAAGCTGTCGATCCGTGAGGCCTCGAGATCGTTGGCCCCGTACAGGTCGGCATCGCCGGCCCGGGCCACGGCACGGAGGATGCTGTTCGATTCGAAGATGCCGACCGAGCCGGTGGAGTCGAAGGCCGCTGGCACGGTGCCGAAAGGATGGGCCTCGAGGAACGCATCGGTCTTGTAGAGGGTGGCGCCGAAGCCGCGCCGCGCGGTGCGTGCGTGCGGACTGTCAGGGTCGCGCTCCACCTCGGCCAGCGGGCGGGCATCGAAGTCCCAGAGCCAATCGGCCAGCGCCTTGGGCCGGTCGCCGACCACTTCGATGTCCACGCCGCCGATACGCCCGGCAATCATGGATTTCCAGACCCTGGGGTTGGGCAGATAGGAGAAGATGCGGAACTTGGACACTGGCTTCGCGGCCCGCTCGGGGCGGGCTTCCGTCAGGGAGAACGGCACACCATACACGCCCGCCGCGAACGGCTCCTGACGCTCCCGAACGCTGCGGCCGCCACCCGACTAAGATCGGCCCCGGAAATCCCGCAGGGAGGGAAACATGGACATCACAGTAGTGGGGGCGGGCGCCATGGGCGGCTCCTACGGTGGACTGCTTGCGGCCGCCGGGAACCGGGTGAGCCTGATCGACACGTGGCAGGATCACGTCGACGCCATCAATCGCGATGGCCTGCAGGTCGACGGTGCAAACGGCGAGCATCGCCTGCGCCTCGAGGCTGCCACTGAGCCGGGCGCAGGGCACTCGGCCGATGTCGTGCTGATGTTTACGGACACGAACGGTACCGGCGATGCGGCCCGCACGATCGCCGACATCCTGTCGCCGGACGGCTTTGTGGTCACCTCCCAGAACGGGATCGGCAACGTCGAGATCCTCCAGGAGGTCGTCGGCAAGGAGCGCGTGGTTGGCGGCTCAAGCATGTGCAGCGCGGCAACGATTGGTCCCGGACACGTGTCGCTGACCCATCTCGGACCGACGTCGGTCGGCGAGGTCAAGGGCGGTTCAAGTCAGCGTGTGGACGCGTTCTTGGCGGCCCTGGAAGCTGCGGGTTTCCCATCGAAACCAGCACCCGACATCATGGCCGAGATCTGGCAGAAGTTCGTCGTGAACTGCTCGGCGAATGCGGTGGCCGCCGTCACCGGCCTGCGGTCGGGCGAGTTTGTCGACATCCCGGACCTCATGGAATATCGCGTTCGCGTCGTCGAGGAGGTCATGACCGTGCTGGACGCGAAGGGCATCACGCTTCCGGACCCCGAACTGATCAAGCGAATCTGCGCAGGTGGCCGTCGGATGAACCGTCCGTCGATGCTGCAGCATGTTCGCATGGGACGTCAGACGGAGATCGACACGCTGAACGGCGCGTTGGTGCGGGAAGCCAAGGCGCTCGGCATCTCGGTGCCGTACAACGAATCACTGGTCGCGCTGCTGCGGGGACGTGAACTCGCGCAAATACGGGCCGTGCACGAGCCTGATCTCGACTATGAGGCGTGGGAAGCCAGCTTCGAGAATGCGGACAAGGCGTGACCGACCCCGCGGTTACCGTTTGGGGGATCGGGTCCACGCGGACATTCCGGGTCCACTGGACGGTTGCTGAACTGGGCATCCCGTGCGCGGTTCGGCCGATTCGCTCCCGGACCGGCGAGACTCGGACCGAGGAGTACGGTCACGTCAATCCCAAGCGGAAGATCCCGACCCTGCAGCACGATGACTTCGTGCTGTCAGAAAGCGGCGCCATCGTGGCCTACCTCACCCGGGCCTTTCCGGTGCCGCCCGGGTTCTTCGTTCCTCGGGAACCGCGTGCCCAGGCCCGCCTCGACGAATGGGTGTCGTTCGCCAGCATGGAGCTTGATGCGCACTCCCTCTACCTGTTGCGCCGGCACCGTTATCTGCCCGAGATCTACGGCGAGGCGCCCGAGGCGTGCGAATCGGCAGTCGAGTACTTCTCGACGCAGGTCGGCGCGGTTGCCGAGCGGGTGCCTGCCAGCGGCTACCTGCTCGAGGACTTCAGCATCGCCGACGTCCTGATGACCACCATCGTCGACTGGGCGATCGCCTACGAGATCGACCTGCCCGGCCGCCTGGTTGCTTATCGGGACTTCACGGCCCGCCGGCCGGCCTACCGGACGGCGCTTCGACTCAATTTTCCGGAACGGTTTGACAACGGGAAGACAGCATGACGGGACCCCTCGACGGATTTCGCGTTCTTGACCTGACGGCCATGGTCTCGGGCCCAGTGGCCACCATGATGCTGGCTGATCAGGGCGCCGACGTCATCAAGATCGAGCCGCCTGCCGGCGAACTGATGCGCCGGGTCGGCATCGACAACCGGGGCATGGCGTCGTCGTTCCTGTCCTGCAACAGAAGCAAGCGATCGCTTGCCGTCGACCTCAAGGCGCCGGAAGGCCTCGCCGTGGTGCGAAAACTGGTGGGCACGGCGGATGTCCTCGTGCAGAACTTCCGTCCCGGCGCCATCGACCGGATGGGACTGGGCGAGGAAACGGTGCGCGCGATCCAGCCGGACATCGTCTACGTCTCGATCAGCGGCTTCGGCGAAAGCGGGCCCTACTCCGGGCAACGGGTGTACGACCCGGTGATTCAGGCGTTGTGCGGTCTTGCCGAGATCCAGTCCGACCGCAAGACTGGGACGCCCCGGATGGTGCGCACCATCGTTCCGGACAAGACCACGGCCGTCACCGCGGCGCAGGCGATTACCGCCGCCCTGCTTGCCCGCGAACGCACCGGCCGCGCGCAGCATGTGCGGCTCTCGATGCTCGACACCATGGTGGCGTATCTCTGGCCCGAGAGCATGTCCGCGCTCAACTACGTGGGACGCGAGGGCGACCCGGCCCGCGGGCAGATGGGTCTCGACCTGATCTATCAGACGCAGGACGGGTACATCACGGCCGGGGCGGTGACCGACGCCGAATGGCTCGGCATGTGCGATGCGCTGGAGCGTCCCGATCTGGTCGAGGACGAGCGCTTCCGCACGCCGGGCGCCCGGTTTCGGAATGCGGCGGAACGCCGCGAAATCACGGCCGGAGAAATCGCCAAGCATGCCTCGGCCGACCTGATCGAGCGCCTGCAGGCGCGCCAGGTCCCGTGTGCGCCGATCTTGAGCCGAATGGACGTGCTCGAGAACGATCAGGTTGAGCAGAACCGGATCATCGAGGTGCACGAGGACCCGGTCCTGGGCCCGGTGCGTCAGCCGAGACCAGCCGCCCGCTTCGAGGCGACTCCCGCAACCATCCGTCGCATGGCCCCGTTTCTCGGTGCCGACAACGCCGACATTCTCGCAGAGTTGGGCTACGGGACGGACGAGGTGCGGAAGCTGACCGACGACGGCGTGCTGGTGTCGCGCCCGCCGGATCCGGAGTCGGCGGAGAGCTGATCGACGTCAGGCGGGAGCCTGCCCCGGCGGAAGCCGGCAGACAGCAGGCGCGGCGACGTGACGGACGGCTTCCTGTCGACGGCTATGCGCGCCGGGCCGCCTCCTCGGCGACCAATTCCTTCTTGGAGAGCTTCCCGATCATGGTCTTCGGGAGTGCGTCACGGAACTCGATGTGTTTCGGCATCTCGTGCCGGCCGACCTTGTCCTTGAGGAACGCCCGGAGTCCGTCGGCGTCGAGGCTGCTGCCGTCCTTGAGCTTGATGAAAGCCTTGACGGCTTCGCCGGTGTAGTCGTCGGGCACGCCTATCACCGTGACCTCGTCCACCGCCGGGTGGCGGTAGATCCCTTCCTCCACGTTGCGCGGGAACACGTTGAACCCACTCACCAGGATCAGGTCCTTCATCCGATCGATGATGAAGAGGTAGCCTTCTTCATCGAGATAGCCGACGTCGCCGGTGCGCAGGCGGCCCTCGACGATGGTCTCGGCAGTGGCCTCTTCGCGCCCCCAGTAGCCCCGCATGACCTGCGGGCCGGAAATGCAGATCTCCCCGGCCTCGCCCAGCGGCAGCAGCGTCTGCGGATCTTCCTTGTCGACGATCGTGATGGTGGTGGCCGGCAGCGGCATCCCGACCGACCCTTCCTTGCCCGGGGCGCCGATTGGATTGGCGGTGGCCATCGGCGAGCATTCCGTGAGGCCGTAGCCCTCGACCAGCGAACAGCCGGAGAGTGTCTCGAAGCGCTGCTTGACTTCCATGGGTAACGGCGCGCCGCCTGCCATGCACGTCTTGATGGAGGTGAGATCGAAGCGCCCGATCTTCGGATGGTTGATGATGGCCATGTACATCGTCGGCACACCGGGGAACAGGGTCGGTTTCTTCTTGACGATGTCCTTGAGGACGGCTTCGAGCTCGAACCGTGGATGCATGACGATCGAGCCGCCCACGGCCAGTGTCAGCCCCATCACCACCGTCATGGCGAACACATGGAAGAACGGAAGCACGCCCATCATGCGCTCTTGGCCCCGCTCAACCTCCTGGTTCCAGAGCAGGGCCTGCTGGATGTTGGTGTAGATGTTCGCGTGCGTCAGCATGGCGCCTTTCGAGACGCCGGTGGTGCCGCCGGTGTACTGGAGGACGGCGATGTCCTGCTCGGGCTGGATGTCGACGGGCGGGCACGGAGCCCGCGGCGCGACCAGTTCGCGGAAGGTGACATGCGTGTCGTCATCGGCGACGTCGGCGATCTCGGCGCGTTTGAACAAGGGGAACAGGAAATTCTTCGGGAAGGGCAGGACATCCTGCAGGTCCCCGACGACGAGCTTCCGGACGCCGCTCTTCTTCATCGCCGACGCCATCTTCGGGTACAAGGCCTTGAGGCTCAGCGTCACCATGACGGTGGTGCCGGAGTCCTCGATCTGCCGAACCAGGTCCTCCTCGGCATACAGGGGGCTGTAGTTCACGACGGTCCCGCCCGTGCGCAGGACGCCGAAATAGGCGATGACGAACTGCGGGCAGTTCGGCAGGAACAGGCCGACCTTCACGCCCTTCTCCACGCCCAGTGACCGGAACCCGGCGGCGGCCCGTTCGACCAGTTCACCGAGTTCCGCATACGTGTAGGTCTTGCCCAGGAAATCCATACATTCGTGGGTAGGGAACCTGGCCACGGAATCGTCAAGCAGCGCGGAGACGGGGCGTCCTGACAATTCTGCTTCCCAGGACACGTGATCAGGGTAGGCGTTGAGCCAAGGGTGTAGGTCTGTCACGGGCGGAGTTCCAACGAGAGCGCGGTGGAGCAAAGACTACCCACAATTTGCCGGGAGTAGCGAGTGCCGGAGGCCGCGCGGCTCGGTTGCGACGCCGCATGTCGCGCGAGCGTTCAGGCCGAGTGTGACGAGTTTGCCGCATGCAGGCCGGCGGCCAACCTCGCAGTTCCGATCCGGGGGCGCCGTCCGGCATCGTCGCCCGTCGGGGTGCGAAGTCCCGGATCAGGGCGCCAGCACGAGAGTCATGAAGACGCTGTTCCGGTCTGGAACGTATTCGGCGAAGGGCTCGCATTCGACGAACCCGCGTTTCCGGTAGAGCGCGCGGGCGGGCTCAAAGTATGACCACGAGCCGGTTTCGAGGCTAAGCCGCCGCGCGCCGCGCCGACGTGCGGCCTCAATGATGTGCAGCAGCATGGCGCTGCCGACCCCGGTGCGCCGGCTGGCGGTCGCCGTGTGCATCGACTTGATCTCGAAGTGGTGGCCGGACAACCGCTTCATGGCGCCGACCGCAAGCAGTTCGTCCTCGCACCATGCCGACCAGAAGTCGATGTCTGGCGCATGCAGGTCTTGAAGATCCAGCGCATGGGCGCTGCCGGGCGCGGTTTCGGAGCGAGCCTGACGAAGATGGGTCCGAAGGAGGTCCTGTACGCGTGGATCCTCCAGCCCGCCGCGACGAATTTCCATCACCGAAAGCACCTCGCGTGGTAGCAGTGATCCGGCGGCGGTACGAGCAAGGGCCCGGCCAGCCGCCGGCGGTGCGGACGAACGTTGCCACTCGCCGGCCGCATCCGCACCAGGCATCCGCGACATCCTGCCTGCGGCCCGGGGCCGCAATGGGAGCACGGAACACGCGAGCATATGCACGCCCTATCGCCGCGGCCTACCGGACGGACAGGATCAGGTGCTTGCTGATTCGTTGTGGCATGCTGGTCGGACGAACTCGCCGGAGAAGCGGATGCGTTCGAACCGGCCCGTCGGATCCTGGGCGGCGAGTGATCGCCGATGACGCCGTGACGCTCCCGCTCTGGCTGGTGGTCGCGGGAGCTCTACTCGCGGCTTGGTCGATTGTCGACCGCATGCTGGTGCCGAGCGTTCGCTGGTTTCTGCGCCGTCGCCTCAATCGCGTGATCGAAGACCTCAACGAGCGGCTGCAGTTCGAGATTCCCCGCTTCGCGAGAACCAAGCGCCAGGTCCTCATCGATCGCCTGACCTACGACCCCGAAGTGCTGGAAGCTGTCGATCAGCAGTCGTCCGCGACGGGAACCCCGCGAGACGTGCTGATGGGGGAGGCCGCTCGGTACGCCCGGGAAATCGTGCCGTCGTTCAATGCCTATGCGTACTTCCGCATCGGCCACTACTTGGCTCGGCGGCTCATTCAGCTGCTGTACCGCGTGCGACTCGGGTCAACTAACGAACAGGCGCTGGCCACGATCGATCACAATTCCAGCATCGTGTTCGTCATCAACCACCGCAGCAACATGGATTACCTGATCCTCGCCTACATGGTGGTCAATCGGTCGGCGCTGAGCTACGCCGTTGGCGAATGGGCGAGGATTTGGCCGCTGCAGACGCTGATTCGGACGCTGGGGGCGTACTTCGTCCGGCGAGGCTCGGGGAACAGTCTCTACCGGAAGGTTCTCGCCCGATACGTTCAGTTCGCAACCGCCGGCGGAATGGCGCAGGCGGTGTTTCCGGAAGGAGGCCTGACCCGGGATGGGCGCCTCCGTACACCTAAGCTCGGCCTGATCAAGTACATGGTCTCGGAGTTCGATCCGGATGGCGACCGTGACCTGGTCTTCGTGCCAGTCGGAATCAACTACGACCGTGTCCTCGAGGATCGTTCGCTGGTCCGCGCGCTTGATCCCGGCGCCGCCCGACGAACTCGAGCATTCATCTTCAGGACGGTCTTGACGTGGATCGGTCACAACGTGTGGCTCATGCTGAGCGGGCGCTGGTATCGATTTGGCTACGCTTGCCTGAGCTTCGGGCAGCCGTTGTCCATGCGATCCTATGTCCGCGAGCACGGTGTCGACTTTCGATCCGACGACGCGGACGCCAGCGAGGCGGCGCTCCAGTTACTGGGAACGCAATTGCTGGACGCTGTTGCCCGTTGCATTCCCGTGACACCGGTTGCTGCTGTCGCGACGGTGTTTGTGCGGAATCCGACCGAAGCGATGAGCGAACTGGAAATCAAGGCGCGTGCACATCGCCTGATCGAGGATCTCGAGCATCGTGAAGCGTACGTTCATATCCCACGCGCCGACCGCGACTACGCGGTCACGGTCGGCCTGCGCATGCTTACGCTCCGGCATCTGGTGACGACGTCGAACGGGCTCTACCGCACGAGCGACGACGCCCTGGATGTGCTTGCTTTCTACGCCAATTCCATCGAGCATTTTGCTTCCGGCAGCCGGGGGAAGGCGGCCGGCGCCTGACTGCGTGCTCTGCACGTCGGCGATAGGGGCAGAACGTCGGAACGGGATGTCGGGTGGGGCTCCCGTGCGGGCGGCGGTGGTCGGTTGCCGCGGCCGTGACGGCCTCCCGAGGGCAAGCAATCCGGGGCTCGCGCGATCAGCCGATCATGCCGGTGGTTTCATCTGGCGAAGCCGCGGTCACCGGCGGCCTCGGGTGCCGGCCTGACGTCGGATGCGCGCGGCCGGCTACTCGTCCACGACCGCCCGCCGCCGGAACTCCCCGGATGTCGGCACAAGCGTTCGCGCAAGCGGTGGCGCGCCTCCCGCAGACCTATGCTGGCTCCGTGGGGAGACGACCGATGAACCTGGACGAATTCCGCGAGACGCTCCGCGAGGCAACGCCGCCCGCAAGTCTGTCACGACCACTCGAGGCACTGTGGCGGATTGCCAACGACGAATGGGACGCCGCGCACCGATTGGTGCAGTCGGGGCTGGGCAGCGACGGGGCGTGGATCCATGCCCACCTGCATCGGATCGAGGGCGACCTGTCCAATGCGACGTACTGGTACCGCCGCGCCGGCAAGCCCGTCTGCTCGGCGCCGCTGGACGAAGAATGGGCGGCAATTGCCAACGCCCTCCTTTCGGCTGGCGATTGAACTGCCAGTACCCCAGGGAAGTTTGCCGGCGGCGCGGCTGCCAGGAACCCGCCTCGAAAGCGCCACTTGGGACCGGGCGCGAGAGTGCAGCGCCTTTGCCCTGACAGCAGATCCGACGTGGCGGATGGCTGGCCGACGCCAGGGGCGTCGTCGAGCTCAGCTGGCCTCGCGCAGTCCTTCCGCGTGCGCGAGGTCTACCGAGACGAGCGTAGAGACGCCCGGCTCTTGCATCGTCACGCCGTAGAGCCGATCCATCTGGGTCATGGTGAACGGGTGGTGCGTGACCACCAGCAGGCGGGTGTTCGAAGCCTTGGCGATCTCGGTGAGCAACCCGCAGAACCGCTCGACGTTGCTGTCGTCCAGCGCGGCGTCGACTTCGTCCAGGACACAAAGAGGGGCGGGCCGCGTCAGGAACATGGCGAAGATCAGGGAAAGGGCGGCCAACGCCTTCTCCCCGCCCGACAGCAGCGAGATTTTCTGGAGCTGCTTGCCCGGCGGGCTGGCCACGATCTCCAGCCCCGCCTCGAGCGGATCTTCCGAATCGACCAGTTCGAGGCGCGCTTCGCCGCCCTGGAACAGGGTCTTGAACACGGACTGAAAGTGCTGGTCGACCGTGCCGAACGTGCTTCGCAGACGCCCCCTGGCTTCGCGGTTCAGCCGGTTGATCGCGCTTCGCAGCTTTTCCACGGCCTGGACCAGCTCCGAGCGGCTTTCGGAAAGCTTGTCGATTTCGGCCGCGGCCTCGTCTGCCTCCACTTCGGCGCGCAGATTGACGGAACCCACGTTGTCGCGTTCGCGGTAGAGCCGCTCCAGCGTGCGTTCAAGCTGATCGCGGGGCGCAAGCGTTTCGCCTTCCTTGAGACCGGCGAGTTCGGAAAGCCGGTCAGGAGCGGCACCCAGCCGCTCCCGGATCCGTTCGCGTTCGCCGGTCAGGCGTTCCTCTACCTGCTTGCAGGCACCCTCGGCCCGGGCCATCGCTTCCCGGGCCTCCGCTTGTCGGTTGTTGGCCTCCGCGACGGCCTGGTTGGCCTCGCGGAGCGCCGATTCGCGCGACACGCGCGCATCCGCCGCGGACTGTTGCTGACGCTCAGCCTCCTGCAGGTGATCGACTAGCCCTTCCAGCTGCTTCTCGAGTTCCTGCGGTTTCCGGTCCAGCACGGCAAGCTGACCATCTAGTTCATCGAGACGCCGACGAAGCTCCACCAGGTGCTGCTCTGTCGCGCTCTTCCTTCGCTCCCAGTTCTGCCACTGCTGACGCACGGTCTCGAGGCGCTGCTGCCGATGGGTTTCCGCTTCCTGCATGCGGGTGTGGGACTCCAGGGCCCGATTGAAATCCGTGAGCGCGGCCTCTGTTTCCTGCTGTCGCTCCTCCGCGGCCCGAGCCAGAGGCTCTGCCCCGGAGTAGCTGCCGGCCGCGGAGCGGGCGTCGTCGAGCGATCGCTGGTGCAACGTGCGCTCTTCGGTCAGACGCACGTGCGCTTCGGTGAGCGACGCATGCTTGGCTCGGACTTCGACGCTGGCGGCGAGTGCGGCGGCATGGCGGTCGCGCGCGGCATTGCGTTCCTGTTCGGCCGCTTGGCGGCCCTCGACGGCGTGGTTCAGGGCCTCCCGAGCCTCGGCAGTGCCGGCATCGGCGACCCGGGCACGCTCGTCGGCGGCGCTCGCGCGGGTCTGCGCCTCGGCACGGTGCTGCTCGGCGGCATCGATTGCGCGGGCCAGCTCGTCGAACCGGTTCTTCTGCTGGAACCGGCGGGACACCGGAGTCGTTTCGCCCGAGGAATGTGTGTACCCATCCCACCGCCAGAGCGCGCCGGTGCGGTCAACCAGCCGCTGACCGGGAACTAGTTTCCCCTGAAGGGCATTGCCCGCGTCATCGGCGACGACGCCGGTGAAGGCGAGTCGTCGCTGCAGCGCCGCCGGGCCGCTGACGTATTCGGACAGCGGCACGCAGCCGGCCGGCAGTGCGCTGGCGGCGAGTTCCCCCAGGTCATGCCAGGTCACCGGGCCGCCAGCGGGGTCCGCCTCCAGGTCGTCACCCAGTGCGGCGGCGGCGGCACGCTCGAAACCCGGCTGTATCTCCACCAACTGGGCCAGCGTGCTCTTGCCGCTTGCGTCGAGTTGGAGGGCGAGCGTGTCACGTTCGGCACGGAGCGGGTCGAGGCGGCGATCGGCAGCGACCAGCTGGGCCCTTGCTGTCTCGAGGGATTCGGCAGCGGACTTGCCCGTCTTCTCGGTTTCGGCAAGCTGGCTTCGTGCCGTGGCTTCCAATGCCTCTGCGGCGTCTGCGCGCGCGTCGACGGCTCGAACGTCGGCCTCCAGCGCATCCGGGTCGCCAAGTGGCGTCTGGTCCCCTGCCGCCAGCTCCTCGAGCGCCGCTTCGGTCGCAGCGATACGGCCGTCCAGTCGATCGAGTGCGCTGGCCTTTTCGTCGACGTCCTGCGCCAGGGCCGCAGCCTGTGCTTCGGCCCGGGTAAGGGCCCGGTCCGCCTCGGCCTGCGCCGCTTGCGCGGTCTCCAGGACGGTCCTGGACGCGGTGAGGCTCGTTTCAAGATCAGCACGGGTCTCGGCCTGACCCCGGTGCTCAGCCTCGATCGTCTCCTGCTCATCCTGAAGCGCCGCCTGCTCGCGGGCAAAGTCGTTCAGGCTCTCCCGTTCGCGTGTCTGGTCGTTTCGCGTTTGGCTGCACTCGGTCTCGAGCTGCCGCCGGCGACCGGCCACGTCGTCGAGTTCGCGGTTGAGGAGAGCGCGCTCGTGCGCGATCCGCTGGACAGCGGCGCTCGCCTTCGCTTCCGCCTCCCGCAGCTGCGGCAATTCGTCTTGCAGGGAAGCTTGCCGCGAACTTTCTTCAGCGGCCGCGGCCGTGGCCGCCGTGACGTTCCGTCTGGCGCCGTCGAGGTCCGACCGCGCCGTCTCGCCCTCTTCCTGCGCTGCCCGCCAGCGATGGAGGGACAGTCTGGCGTCAGCGGTCCGCAGCCGGTCGGATACCGAGCGGTATCGCGCGGCCTGACGGGCTTGTCGGCGAAGCACGGCAAGCCGCGCCTGCTGGGTGCCCAGCAGGTCGTCCACGCGGGTGAGGTTCTCTTCAGTGGATCGGAGTCGGAGTTCGGCCTCATGCCGTCGGGAATGCACACCCACAATGCCTGCGGCCTCTTCCAGCAGCCGCCGGCGATCCGCCGGCTTGGCGTGAATGATCGCGTCGACATGCCCCTGCGCCACGATGGCATGCGAGCGGGCGCCGAGCGCGCTGTCGGCAAACAGCAACTGCACGTCCCGGGCGCGCACTTCGCGTTGGTTGACGAAGAAGGAGGAGCCCTGGCCCCGCCGAATGCGGCGACAGATCTCGATCGTGTCCGAGTCGTTGAACGGCGGTGGGGCGCTCCGGTCCTCGTTGTCGATGACGATCCGGATTTCGGCGAGATTCCGGGCAGGGCGGGCCGCAGTTCCGTCGAAGATGACGTCGTCCATTTCGGCCGCACGCACGCTGCGGGGGGCGTGTTCCCCCATCGCCCAGCGAAGGGCTTCGACCAGGTTGGACTTGCCGCAGCCGTTCGGGCCCACGACACCGGTCATGCCGGGGCCGATTTCGAACGTCGTCTCTTCGACGAAGGACTTGAACCCGGTTAGGGCGACGTGCGTCAATCGCACCGGAGGCACTCCGTGGAGATTGCCGCAAATATACCATCGCAGCGGAAATGACACAGCATTTGGTAGTTCAGGGCAGAATCTTACCCATATGGCGTGTAGCCGTCTGCCGCGTCAGACGGGTGAGCAGGTTGCTGATGGGCTTCGGTTGACCGGTCTGGGACGATGGACGATGCTCCGCGCCATGCAGATTGAGCCTATCCTCCCTTCGATCGAGTTCGGCGCGCGGATCACCGGTGTCGATCTCGGCTCCATGGACGACGAGACCTTCACGGCGTTCGAGGCAGCCGCGAATCGTTATGCGGTACTGGTGGTGCCCGACCAGATCATGGACGATTCCGTTCAGTTGGCCTTCAGCCGTCGGTTCGGCCCGCTGGAAACCAGCATTCTGGAAGACAGCGTTGCGCACGGCTTCCCGCCCGAGATCCAGCATCTCGGGAACATGGATGCCAACGGGCAATGCCATGCCGCCGAAAGCAAGAAGGTGGTCTACGACCGCGGCAATCGGTCGTGGCATTCCGACAGTTCGTTCAAGGAGGTGCCGGCCAAGTTCTCCATTCTGTCGGCGCGCATTCTTCCGGGCGAAGGCGGGGCCACGGAATTCGCCGATGCCCGGGACGGGTACGACAGCTGGACCGGCGGCGAGCAAGGCGTCGACAAGGAAGAGTTGGCGGACGAGATCTGCGCCCACAGCATCATCTATTCGCGCATGCGCAATACCGGTGACATCTTCGACGAAGCCGAGAAGGCCACGCTGCCGGGCTCGCGGCAGCGCCTCATTCGTCGCCACCCCGCGACGGGTAGGCGCAATTTCTACGTGGGGTCGCACGCGGCCTACATCGAGGGCTGGGAAGAGCAGCGCAGTCGCGACCTGCTGGACGAACTGATCGACTGGTGCGTGCGGCCCGAGCGCGTGTATTCGCACACATGGAACGAAGGGGACGTGGTCTTGTGGGATAACCGACGGGTGATGCACCGTGGCAAGCCGTGGCCGGAAGGCGAGTACATCCGGGTCATGCACAGGAGCACGGTGGCGGGAGATGCCCCGTCGGTCGACGAGCCCACTTAAGTGGGGCCGTTCTTCTCATTGGTACTGACCTGACGGGTTTCGGCTCTCGGGCCTGAAGAACGGTCGAGACGAGGCACTGACCGCCCCATCCATCGTGGTGTGAGGCGAAATGCCTCGCAGCACGTACCGGGGCTGGGGTCGCGGCTTTCGGCGGCCCCGGCCTCGACAGGTCTTCATCCGTCAACCTTGGGTCACGGGACCCTGCAACACGTCCGCCCGGCGCGCGGACCTGGCCGGCGCACCCGGGATGCAGGCAGGGACGGGCATTCGCGAAGCTTCGTCGAACCGCGGCACGTGCGACCGCCGTCGGCAACGGACTCGCGCAGGGAACCAACGCCTTAGAGCCGGCCCGACCTGTCCTCCCCATGAGTTGACAATGGCCGGCACCTGCTACATGAAGCGGCGCAGATGGTGCCCCGTAACTGGGGCCTAAGAGGGAAACCGGTGAGAATCCGGTGCTGTACCCGTAACTGTTAGCCGGGAGCTGATGGCCAAGAATGCCACTGGGAAGCAATTCCTGGGAAGGCGGCCAAGGGCGTGGATCGGCGAGCCAGGAGACCTGCCGTCGCGTCGTTCGTCCGTGGGCCGGGATTCGCCCAGCGGGCGGGAAAGAGTAAGCGCACGTAGCAGGCGTCTTTCCTGAGTAGCGACACCCGAATCGGCCCAGCCGTCCGCGCTGGCGTCAGTGGGGCCGCATGTCGTTGCGAAACGCACCTCCTCGATGGGCGGCGAGGTGCGACAGGGAAAGGCCCATGCCACACAGAAAAATTCTTCTCGGTGCGGCGGCACTGGCTGCCGCGATACCCGCCACCGCGCTCCCGGAGGACCGCGGGGAACGGGCACTCGACCACATCGTGGTGGAGGGATTTCGGCTCGATCAAACGCTTCCGGAAGTCGGCTCCAGCGTGACCGTCATCACGGCTGAGGACATCGAAGCGCTCGGTGTCAGCTTCGCGGTCGACGCGTTGGCTGCGGCTCCCGGCGTCACGATCAATTCGAACGGCAGCTTCGGCGGCGTCGCTAGCATGCGAATTCGCGGCGCCGGCAGCGAGCAGACGCTCGTTCTCGTGGACGGAGTACCGGTGAACGATCCCACCGCCCCCGGGGGCGGATTCAATTTCGCACGCCTCGACACCGCCGATATCGAACGCATCGAAGTCCTGAAGGGGCCGCAATCCACGTTCTGGGGAACGGACGCGATCGGCGGCGTCGTGTCCATTACCACCAAGCGACAGGAGGAACCTTTCGAAGCGAGCGCATTCGGCGAATATGGGTCGTTCAACACGTTTCGCGGTGGATCGTCGGTCGGCTATGCGAGCAGTCGGGGCGAGTTCCGGCTGGGGCTCACGGGAACGGAAACAGACGGGATCTCCAAGGCAGACCGGCGAAACCGCAATCCTGAGGAGGATCCGTACAGCTCCCGCGCGATCTATTCCCGTGGGGGATGGCACCTGGGAGTGGACACTCGGCTCGAAGCAAGCCTGCAATGGAGCACGGCAGACACGGCATTCGACAGCTATTCAGCCGATGCGCAGGGCAATGTCGCGGACGGGGACGAGGATGACGAAACCACGGAACTCACAGGGAACGTGCGCCTCAGTTGGCCGCTGTTCGACGGGCGGCTCGAGAACGTCGTGTCAGTCGGCCATGCCGAGATCGAGAGGCGCAGTCTGGCGGGGGAGCTGACCACATTCACGGCCGACGGCAAACGCCGGATCTATCGCTATCAAGGCACGCTCGCCGTCGACGCCCGCAACGCCCTCGCCTTCGGTCTTGAACGCGAAGAGACCATGGCGAACGGCGATGAAGCTTCATCGGATGGTTACTTTGCGCTCTACGAAGCGAAGCCAGTGGAGCCACTCGTTCTGACCGCCGGATGGCGCGTCGACGAACACGGGCGTTTCGGTTCGCAAAGTGCCGGCCGTTTGGCGGCAGCGTGGTCTGCAAGTGACTCGGTCACGCTCCGCGCCAGCTGGGGGCAGGGCTTCAAGGCCCCCACCATCTTTCAGACCACCTTTTTCTGCTGCGGTGCGACGGCGCCCAACAGCGGGCTGCGCGCAGAGACGTCGGAGTCGTTCGACACCGGAGTTGAATGGCGCGGCGTCGATGACCGGGCGACGGTGGCGGTCACGTATTTCGATCAGCGCACCAAGGATCAGATCGACTTTTCGTTCGCACTCGGGGGCTACGAGAACATTGCGAAGGTCGATTCCCGAGGCGTGGAAATTGCCGGAAGCTACCGTCTCAACGACTGGCTCTCGCTGACCATCGACTATGCCTACATCGATGCGAGGCGGGGAACCGGGGAGCCGCTCGCGCGACTTCCGAAACACTCGGGAGACCTCGCCGCGCGGTTCGACCCCGACGGTCCGTTCTCGGGAACCGTGTTGTTGCGTCACAACGGAACGGAACGAGCCGGGAGCGATGCTTCACTCGGAAGCTGGAGCCGCATCGATATCATCGGCGCCTACGGTCTCTCCGACAGCGTGGAGCTGTTTGGTCGCATCGAGAACCTGCTTGACCACGACTATCAGCAAGTTCTGGGCTACGGAACGCCGAGCCTGTCCGGATCACTCGGCCTGCGGTTACGCTACTAGCCCCGTCGCGACGTCTATCGCGGGGCTTGGTCGCGAATCATCGTGGTCCGGGCAGATCAAACGCCGGATTCGCGTGGCGGCTCGACCGCTGCGCGAACCCGGTGGCGGCACACGAGTCCCGTGCGGTCCAGGCCCCGCGTCTGCCGAGACTCCGGCGACGGCGGTCACGATGCCGCCGGCATGAGTAGAAGATGTCGATGGCAGCGTGCACTGCAAACGTTCGATAGTCCCGATGGGCGGCCAATTGCTTTTCCAAATGTAAACGTCAACGATAATACTCCAAAGTTTGCTTGACAGGACTAAACTTGATAGAGCCTAAACACGGGAACGACGTTTTATTTGTGAAAGTAGATTGATACAATTTCACTTTAGCTCGGAAGATTTTCTTGACAGTAAAACTAGGAACCACGAGTTAGACACAATTGGAACCGGGATTTTGTTGCGTTCGAATGTTGTGTTCCTATAATTTGGACAGTTGGGTGGGCCATCAGGTTCAGTTTGCACTCAGACGCTTGGTGCTCCGCCACCATCTCCACCTGATCATCCCAGCGCGGTCGAGCGGAACCTTAGGCGCGTCGGGCTGTAACCCTTGAGATCCGGAGTTCTTGCATGTCTCTTCGTATCGGTGACGTGGCTCCCGACTTTGTCGCGGAGACGACGGTCGGAAAAATCAGCTTCCACGACTGGATAGGCGATTCATGGTGCGTCCTGTTTTCGCACCCGAAGGACTTTACCCCGGTCTGTACCACGGAACTCGGATACATGGCAGGGCTGCAACCCGAATTCGAAAAGCGGAACTGCAAGATCATCGGTCTCAGCGTGGACCCGGCCGACCGTCACCAGGAATGGTCCAAGGACATTGCCGACGTGACCGGTCACGCTCCGAACTACCCGATGATCGGGGATACGGACCTGGCGGTTTCGAAGCTGTACGGAATGCTTCCGGCTGACACCGCCGGCGGATCCGAGGGGCGGACCCCGATTGACAACGCGACCGTGCGAACGGTCTTCGTGGTTGGCCCCGACAAGCAGATCAAGCTGATGCTGTCCTACCCGATGAGCACCGGTCGCAATTTCGACGAGATCCTTCGGGTCATCGATTCGCTTCAGCTGACGGCCAACTACAAGGTCGCCACTCCGGTCAACTGGCAGAGCGGAGAGGACGTCATCATCGTGCCGGCGGTTCCGGACGACGAGGCGCGAAAGCAGTTTCCCGAATGGAAATCGCCGAAGCCGTACATGCGGATCGTGCCGCAGCCGAATTGATCCTTCGAGGTTGAAGGAGAGGCACATCCGGGCTCGCGTACCGCGTTCGGATGTGCCTTTCGACAGGCTGTTGCTGACGGACGCGCGGGCCTTTGTCCCGCTAGCGGTCGCACCGGAGCAGGAGTCGCGAGGTTGGCCGCTTAGGTATCGCAGATAGAAGCTGAGCGATTTCTGCGGAAACAGGTTGCTGTGAAATTTGCCGGTGCTCGTCACCGGAATCCGGACAGGCGAATTCGTTCAGTCCGTTTCGAATCCGCCTTCAGTGCGAAGCGAAGCCGCCATCCCCGCGTCGGGGAAGCGCCGGTGCTGCGCGGCGCGGCAGGGAAGCTGGTCAGCCATCCAAGCGAAATGCCGGGGTTGCGGCCGTCGCACAGCGAGGGAAGCCGTCCCCGGGGCCGTCGAAGCCACCTGGCCGGCGCTGGCGGAACCGCGGTCGGGCAGCATTTCACGTGCCGCCTCGGTCGCGCAGTCCCGAGCGCCCTGGCGGCTTGATCGCGCAGAATCACCGGCCCACGCTGGGCCGGTGTCGGGTCGCCGGTACCGTTCCCCACACTTTGCGCCCGGCAAGGTACGTCGCTCGTACGGCCCGGTCGTCGCCCAGCAGCATCAGGGTGAACAGCGTGTCCTCGAGATTCCTCGACAGCGCCTGGCGCGCTTCCAGGACGGGAGTTGCCGAGGGGTCCAGGACAACGATGTCCGCCCACCGTCCCGGGTCGAGCGTCCCGATCTCATCCGCAAGCCCGAGGCGCACGGCGTTGCCGCGCGTTGCCAAATGGAAGAGTTCGTGGGCGGTGAACACGTGGCCGCGCAACTTGGCGATCTTGTAGGCCTCAGCAAGCGTCTGGAGCATCGAATAGCTGGTGCCGCCAGCGACGTCGGTGGCGATGGCGATGGGGACGGGACGGTCCCGGCGGCCGAGGTGTTTCGCGTCGAAGAGCCCCGAGCCGAGAAAGGTGTTCGACGTCGGGCAGTGCACGATCGTGGTTCCGGTGGCGGACAGCCGGGAGCATTCGCGCTCTGAGAGGTGGATGCCATGCGCGTACAGGCTGCGCGGCCCAAGCAGGCCAAAGCGGTCGTAGATGTCGGTGTGATTGCTCGCCCAGGGGAACAGCTGCTTGACGAGCGTCATCTCTTTGCTGGATTCGGCGAGATGGCCCTGCACGTAGCAGTCCGGATACCGGGCGGCGAGGGCGCCGGCTGCCCGCAGTTGTTCTTCGGTCGATGTGACGGCAAACCGTACGGTGATCGCGTAACGGGACCGGGGCCTGCCGTGCCAGCGCTTGATCAGCGCCTCGGTGTCACGGGCGCTCGATGCAGGGTCGTCGCGCAGGCTGGCGGGCGCGTTGCGGTCCATCATCGACTTGCCGCAGACGATGAAATGCCGGCGGCGATTGCCTGCGGCGAAAAGCGCTTCGGTGGCTGACCGGTGGACGCTGGAAAACACGACTGCCGCGGTCGTCCCATGCTGGGCCAGCCGGTCGAGGAATGCATCGGCGGCGGCGCGGGCGTGTGCCTTCGATGCGTAACGGGATTCCTCCGGGAAGGTGAAGCGCTCCAGCCAGTCCAGCAGGTCGCTGCCCGGCGCTGCAAGCATCCGGTGCTGGGGAAAATGGATGTGGGCATCAATGAATCCCGGCAGCACGAGCGCGCCTTGGTAGTCGTCCACCGGCAGGTCCAGGTACGCGCGCGGTAGCCGCGCCGCGTGGCCGCGCCAGGCGACACGCCCGCTCTCGTCGATGGCGACCGCGCCTCGCCGGTAGTACCTGACGGCCCGCCGACTGCCCGAATGGGAAGGATCGTCGCGAAAGCTGACCACGCTCCCGAGGATCGCCCGCGCCCCAGGAGAACCGCCCGAGTTGCCTGCCATCAGCGGCCTGGGGGCAACAACCGGGCTCGACCCATCCGCGTCGAAAACGGATGGATCAGAATGCCGGCGAAATTCTCGGTTGGGTGCACGTCACGGGTCCCGCGACATCCGGAACGGTCATTCTCCCCGGATGGTGCGGGGCAGCCAGAGCGCGAGTTCCGGCCAGAACAACACGATGGCCAGGCCGATGACCTGCAGGGCGATGAACGGCCACATCGCCTGATAGATGTGCCCAAGCTTGATGTTTTCGGGCGCCACGCTCTTGAGGTAGAAGGCGGCCGGTCCGAACGGCGGGGTCAGGTAGCTCGTCTGCATGTTCATGCAGAACAGGATCCCGAACCAGACCGGGCTGTAGCCCAGCGAGGCAACGACCGGCACGAAGATCGGCATGGTCAGCAGGCAGATCCCGATCCAGTCCATGAACAGGCCAAGCACCAAGAGGATGCCCATCATCACGACGACGATGCCCAGCGGCGGGAGCGGGAGTCCCGTGATCAGGTCTTCGACGAACGTGTTGCCGCCGATCAGGTTGTAGGTCCCGATGAGCGCGGTGGCCCCGAAGGTGATCCAGAGCAGCGTGCCGCACGTGTTCATGGTCTGGTAGAGCGCATCGCGGAGCATCGCCCACGAGAGCTCACGGCGCACCCACGCCGAGGCGATGGCTCCGAGCGCGCCCATCCCAGCCGCTTCGCTCACGGAAGCGATGCCCAGATAAATCGAGCCCAGCACCCCGGCGCCTACGCCGATCGGCAGCACAAGCCCCCGCAGCAGCCGCAGCTTCTCGTCGCGCGGCAGGGCCCGCTCCTCGATCGGCGCCGGCGGTCCCAGGGCCGGGTTCAGGTGGCAGCGGACCATGATGTACGACACGTAGAGGGTCGCCAGCAGGAGGCCGGGGACGATGGTCGCGATGAACAACTCGCCGATGTCCACGCCCGCGGTCAGTCCGTAGATGATCAGGACGATGCTCGGCGGGATCATGGTGCCGAGCGAGCCGCCGGCGCAGATGGTCCCGATCGCGAGGCTGCGGTCATAGTGCAGGCGCAGCATCTGCGGCAGCGCGACGAGCCCCAATAGGATGATCTCGCCGCCGATGATGCCGGTCATGGCGGCCATCAAGATGGCGACCGCCATCGTCTGGATTGCCAGGCCGCCGCGGAGTCCGCCGGCCCAGATATGCATGGCCCTATACAGGTCCCGGGCGACGCCGGATCGCTCCAGCACCGATGCCATCAGGATGAACATCGGAACGGCGACGAGGACGAATTCGCGGACGAAGCTGAAAATCCGGCTCTCGATCAGATAGAGGCCGGGCAGCCCGAAATAGCCGAAGGCGAAAGCCAGTGCCACGAATCCCGTGACGAAGGCCAGCGGCAGCCCCAGTACCAGCAGAACCGCCATCGACCCGACGAGGACGATGGTGGCGAGTTCAATTCCCATGGGGTAGGGAGGTCAGTCGCGCGCGCGGATGGCGCGGGCAAGATGCACGGCGCCCAGCATGAACATGGCGGCGCACGCGATTGCCAACGACGACTTCACAATCGGCGGCAGCGGCAGGCGCGAGGCTGTTCCCGCCGTCTCCATGATCAGGATGGAGCCCCAGGCATCGACGGCGGTCTGTGCACCGAGCAGCCCGACGAAGGTCAGCACGATGACCCCGTTGAGGATGTCGATTCCTCGGCGGACCGCCGGCGGGAGACGATCGTAGATCAGCGTTACCCGGATATGGGCCCGGCGCTCCATCGTGTAGAAGCCGCTCATCACGAAACCGACGGCCGCCAGAATCGTGATGACATCGTGTGCCCACACGGTCGGAGCCCCGAAACCGTACCGGGCAACCACCTCAATCGCGATGATCACCATGCACGCGAAGAAGAGGTAGCTGAAGATTTCTCCTGCCCGGCGGCAGGTTCTCTCTACGGCCGTGTTACCGGACTTCATCTCGCTCTGGTGTCCGGCGGCTACTTGGCGAGCAGACCGAGCTCCCGCAGGAACGCGATCTGGGCGGTGTAGGCGGCTTCGGCTTCGGGGCTGCGGCTGCTCCAGTCCGCCCAGATCCCGGTCGCAATTTCACGCAGGCGGGACCGTTCCTCCATGGGCCAGTCGATGATCTCGACGCCGTCCGCCCTGGCCGCCGCCACGTCCGCTAGGTCGCGGAGTTCGAGCCGATATGTGATGTCACGGCTGAAATCCCAGACGGCCGCCTCCAGGATGGCCTGGACATCGGGCGCCAGCGCATCCCAGCGTTCCTGATTCACGGCGACGTCGATCACCGGCAGGGAATGGATGCCCGGGTATACGGGGTACTGCGCGATCCGGTGAAAGCCGAGCTGGTGGTTCATTGAGAACGTCGCCCAGTCGGCGGCGTCCACGACGCCGCGTTCGATCGCCGTGAACACTTCGGCCGCGGGCAGGTTGACCGGGGCCGCACCCACCACGCTGAAGATGTCCTGGGCCATGCCTTCAGGGGCCCGGATCTTGATGCCATCCAGGTCGTCCACGCCACGGAGCGGGATCGTGGAAACGAGGGCTTCCTTGCCGGTCGCCGCGCCGCCGATGTAGTACACGCCGTACTCGGCGTAGAGATCCCGCAGGAGGCCGTCGCCGCCGCCACGCCGCAGGAACAGGAACATCTCCTCGGTGTGGTTGTAGGCGGCGATCAGGTCGCCGAGCAGCGCGAAGGCCGGGTTCTTCCCGGAAAAGTAGACGGGCGCCGTGACCTGGCCGTCGAGGATGCCGGTGCCGACGGCATCCAGCGTCTCGCTGTACTGCACCACCGAGCCGACCGGCAGCAGCTCAACCTGCAGCCGGCCGCCGGTCAACGGGCCGATGCTGTCGGTGAACTCCTTCATGATCTGGAATGCGATCTCGCCGGCCTGGGTGGCCGCCTGCATTTTCCACCGCTCGGTCTGCGCGTGGGCGGGCGCGGCGCCGGCGGCGAGGGCGAGAACGCCTGCCAGCAGCAGGGAGGCAGCTCGGTCACGGGCACGCATCATTCGTCCAGCAGTCCAATCTGCCTCAGGAAGGCAAGGTGGGATTCGTAGATCCGCCCGGCCATCTCGCTGCGGGCTCCGTACTCCGCCCAGACCTTCTGGGCCGCTTCCCGGAACGTCCGGCGGTCGGCGTCGGACCAGCGGATGAGCTCGATCCCCTTGGCCTCGGCGTCCCGGATCACTTCCGCGTCCTGCATGGCGATCGTTTCCACCATGTCGAGCGCAAACGTCCGCACGGCCAGCGTCACGATTCGCTGGAGGTCGTCGGGCAGCTCGTCCCACCGTTCCTGGCGCACCGAGACGTCTGTCAGGGGCAGCGAGTGGAAGCCCGGAAACAGCGGGTAGGGAGCGATCTGGTGGAATCCCAGCTCGTCGTTCATGCCGATCGACCCCCAGTCGGCGGCATCCACCACGCCCCGCTCCAGCGCCGTGTAGACCTCGGCGCCCGGCAGGTTGACCGGCGCCGCCCCGATGGACGCGAAGATCTCCTGGCTCATGCCTTCCGGGGCCCGGATCTTGACACCCTGGAAGTCTTCGATGGTGCGGATCGGCGTCTTGGCCGGGATCGACTCCGCCGCCCACGGCACGCCCCCGATGTAGAAGAGGCCGTAGCGGGCGAACAATTCGCGGGCGAGCTCCATGCCGCCGCCGTACTCGAGCCACATCAGGATCTGGCGCGGAGTCTCGTACGCGCCGTTGAGGTCGGCCAGCAGCGCAAACGCCGCATCCTTGCCCGAGAAGTACCCGGTGCCGCCGTTCTGTCCGTCGAGGATGCCGGCGCTGACCGCGTCCAGGGTCTCGTGGTAGGCGACCACCGACCCGACCGGCAGGGGTTCGATGATGAGGCGGCCGCCGCTCATGGCGCCGACGCGGTCACAGAAGCGGGCGAAGACCTCCTGGTTGATGCTGCCGGCCTGCCACGGCGACTGCATCTTCCAGCGGATTGCGGTATCGGCCTGGGTGGGTTCCGGCTCGACCGCCGGGGCCGCTTCTTCGGGCGGCGGGCTCCGGAGGAGCAGGGCGCCGATCAGGATGCCGGCGCCGACAGCGACGGCGCCGGCGATGAGATAACGGCGGGATCGGTCCATGGCGGCGTTCAGCCGGGGACCGTCCCGAGGCTGCCGTGGGTACCCCGGTACAGGATCTTCGTGTGCACCTCGAGCAGGTGGCGATGCCGGTCGAGCGCCGCCGGATCCAGATCGCTGTCCGGCCGTGGCTCGGGGGCAAAGTGCTGGTAGCGGTCCTGTCCGCGTACCAGCGTCGCCGAGTCCTCGTCGCTGTAGAGCTGGTGAAGGTGGGGCGCCGCATAGCGGATCGCGTAGCCGATCCGCCGGTCGTTGGAAGTGTTGGCCCGTGACCCGTGGATCAGCCGGACGTGATGCAGCGACATTTCGCCCGGCTCCAGCAGGACGTCGACGGCAGCGTCGTCGTCGACCTCGGCCTCGACCACCTGCCCGCGTGAAAGCATGTTGCCCTCTGCGTGGGTGTCGGTATGGCCGATCTGCTCCGCATGGGTGCCCGGCACGACGCGCATGCAGCCGCTCGACACGGTGCTCGGGCTAAGCGCGATCCACGCCGTGCAGACTTCCGGTCCCGACAGGCCCCAGTAGGTCGAGTCCTGGTGCCAGGAGACGTAGGCTGGGTCGTTCGCCTCCTTGGTGAAGAAATTGGATGCCCAGCAAAGGACGTCATCGCCGAGAACTTCCGACACCGGGCCGGTGATGCGGGGGTCGCTGACCAGGTCGTACAGCCACGGGTACAGCAGGTGCGGCTTGAACTTGAGGCCACCCTCCAGCTTCCCGCCAGCCGCTGCCTCGGCCGCTTCCAGCTTCTGCCGGAGCGCCGCCGCCTCGTCGGTCGGCATCGCCCGGACCGGATGGAGCGCGCCATCCCTTTGGTAGGTCTCGACGGCCTCAGGCCCGAGCGTCTCGGCCATGATCGGGTTTCCTCCAAAAAGATTCGCGGTGCAGACTACCACGGTCGGTCCACGGACCTGGATCGGAAGGGCTAAACTGCCAGCATGAGCACCATCGATCGCGTTGAAGTCCACGTCTTTAGTTTCTCGCTTCCCAACCTGGGAGTCGGGAAGGCCCGCGGCCCCGGTGTCGGCAATGTCGTCTTTGAGCAGGGCGCAACCCTGACGCCCACCCGCTTTGCCGTTCGCATCTACACCGATGACGGCGCCGTCGGTTCCTACGTGACGCACTGGGTGGGCACCCGGGCTGCGCTGGGGCAGACGGAGATGCTGGCGCCGCTGCTGATCGGGCGTGACCCCGCCCACCGCGAAGCCCTGCACGACGATATGAAACGCGAGCTCCGGGCCTACGACCACATGGGACAGGGCCCGCTCGACATTGCCCTCTGGGACCTGGCCGGGCGGCAGCACGGCATGTCGGTGGCGGCGATGCTGGGCGCCTTTCGCGAGCGGCTGCCCACGTATGCGAGCACCTATCACGGGCAGTCAACGCCCGGCGGCCTCGACACGCCGGCCGCGTTCGCCGATTACGCTGCCGCCTGCCGGGAACGCGGCTTCCACGGCTTCAAGATTCACGGCTGGAACGACGGCGACGTCGCGCGTGAATCGGAGAACCTCAGGCAGGTGCGGGCACGGATCGGCGATGACATGCCGCTCATGCTCGATGCGGCCTGCGAGCTCCGCACGTGGATGGATGCCCTGGCGGTCGGACGCGTGTGCGATGAGGTCGGGTGCTTCTGGTACGAGGATCCCTACCGCGACAGCGGGGTCTCGATCACCGGCCACCGCCGGCTGCGCGAGCGCCTGCAGACGCCGGTGCTGGTGAGCGAGCATATCCGCAGCGTCGAGGAGAAGGCCGAGTTCCTGATCGGCGGCGGATGCGACATGATCCACGTGGACCCCGAGTACGATCTCGGCATCACCGGGGCAATGAAGATCGTGCACGTCGCCGAGGCCTTCGGGCTCGACGTCCAGGTACACGCCTGCGGGCCGGCCCACCGGGCGGTGTCCGCCACCGCACGCAACACGCATTTCTACGAGATGGCGCTGATTGGCCCAGGGATGGCGAACTGCGTGCCGCCCGTCTACGACGCCGGTTACTCGGACCAGCAGGAGGACCTGCCGGCGGATGGCTGCGTGCCGGTTCCCAAGGGCCCTGGCCTCGGCGTGGAGTACGACTGGGACTTCATTGAGCGCAACCGCACGGACCTCCTCGTCTGGCCGTGATCGGATCCCGTGCCGCGGGCTCCGCGGCGCGACTCGCCCTCTCGATTGCCGGCGCCGGTCTCCTGACTGGCGCCGTTGCGGCCGCTGAGCCCGACGCGCCGCGGGACGATTTCTCAAGGCCGCTGCCTAGCCTCGAGGGCGAGGAACTGGCCGGTTTTGCGCTTGGCCGGGCGCAGTTTCGGACCATCCGGCTGTCGGGCGCGCGCGCGGACGGGAGCGGCGGTCTCGGGCCTGTGTTCAACCGCACGTCTTGCTCCGGCTGTCATGTCCGGAACGGCCGGGGGCGCCCGCCGGCGAGCGATGCTGCGCCGCTGACCACCATGGTGATCCGCCTCGGTCCCGGATCGCAGTACGGCAGGCAGCTCAACGACAAGGCCGTGTCGGGCGTGGAGCCCGAAGGGCGGGCGGTGTTCCTGCCGAATCCGGTGGTGCACGTCGAGCTCGACGGCGTGGCGTGGCCCTTGCCCTCGGCCCGTGTGGCCATCCGGAAACCGGCGCTCGGCCCGCCCGCGCCGCCCGTGGAGCTATCGCCGAGGGTGGCCCCGCACGTCGCGGGCACCGGACTGCTCGAACGGATTCCGGAGGCGGCGCTGGCGGCGTTGGTCGATCCCCACGACCGGGATGGTGACGGCATTTCCGGGCGACGCGGCGGAGACGGCAATGGGCGGCTCGGCTGGCGGGCGGAACTCCCCGGCGTCGAGGCGCAGGTCGCGCGGGCCCTGCACGAGGACATGGGGGTGACCAGCAGCCTCCAGCCATCGGCGAACTGCGCTGTCGGCCACGACGCGTGCGCGGTGCAGGCCGGCGACGGAATCGAGATATCGGATGTAGCGTTCCAGGCGTTGGTGGCGTACGTCAGAAATCTGGCGCCGCCGGCACCGCGTGTCTCACCCGCTGCCGACGCCGGCAGCGAGGTCTTCGATGCCATCGGGTGTACCGCCTGTCACACCGCTGAATGGGAACTCGAGGGCACGCCCTGCCGCGTCATTCGGCCCTACACGGATTTGCTCCTGCACGATCTTGGACCCGGGCTGGCAGACCGCAGGGTCGACGGCAGCCTGGGCAATCGCGAGTGGCGCACCGCGCCCCTATGGGGAGCCGGTCGGATATTCGCGGTCAACGGGCATCGCCGCCTCCTGCATGACGGGCGGGCACGGGGGTTCGTCGAAGCCATCCTCTGGCATGGGGGGGAGGCGGCCCCTGCCCGCGACCGGTTCCGTGCGCTCGAGGCTGCGGACCGGGCGGCACTGCTTGCGTTTCTGGCTTCGCTATAGGTCGGCATCCGGGACGGGCACGAACGCGGCGGTGCCAGGTAACTCTGCGGGCGGGTTTCTTGAATGCGACGTGGAATGACCTGCTCGCGTTGCTGGCGGCCGAAATTTCGTGCCAAAGGACCGTGACGGTGTTGCAAGGCTGAAAAGGGGACTATATGGTCGATATCGTGCATTCAAAATGCATGATATCGACCTATCTGTGACCGAATCATATATCGCCCGCTCTATCGAGCCGGTCCTGAAGAGAGCCGCCGCCGAGTTTCCTGCTGTCGCGGTCACTGGGCCGCGGCAGTCCGGCAAGACAACGCTCTTGCAGCGGCTGTTCGGCGAGACGCATCGGTACGTCTCCTTGGAGCCGCCAGACGTTCATGCGGCGGCCACAGCCGATCCCCGTGCATTTCTGGAAATGTTCAAACCCCCTGTCATCTTCGACGAGGCGCAATACGCACCGAGTCTGTTCCCCTACGTAAAGGAGAAGATCGACGCGGATCGACATCATGCCGGGCAGTACCTGTTGACGGGCTCACAGAACCTGTCGTTGGCGGAGGACATCAACGAGTCGCTGGCAGGCCGCATCGCCATGCTGTGCTTGCTGCCGCTTTCCCGACGGGAGGCGGAAGGACGGCCAGACCTCCTGCTGCCGTGGGAAGCACAGCGCCCGCCGACCCTGGCCAGACGTTTTACTTACGACGAGCTCTGGAGGGCATTCCTGAGAGGAGGGTTTCCCGAGCTCCGCGCCCAGCCGGAGCGCGATGCTGTGCTGTGGCACGGGAGCTACATCCAGACCTATCTGGAGCGGGACGTTCGTGCGCTTCGGCAGGTTGGCGACCTCACGGGATTCCGTAATTTCCTGCAGGTCCTGACGGCCCGAAGCGGGCAATTGCTGAATCTCACGGGAATTGCGCGCGATCTGGGTCTGGCCGTCAACACGATCAAGGCCTGGATATCCGTGCTGGAGGCGACCTACCAGGTGTTTGTGCTCCGCCCGTACCATGCCAATGTCGGGAAGCGACTCGTCAAGACTGCGAAGGTCTATTTCACGGACACCGGAACGCTCTGCCATCTCGCGGGCCTCCGGGATGCTGGACATGCCGCGTCCGGACCAATGGGGGGCGCCATCATGGAGACAGCGGTACTGTCGGAGATCGTGAAGGCGTTGACTCACAGAGGGATTGCACCGCAAGTGTTCTTTTGGCGAACCTCGGCGGGAACCGAGGTCGATTTCCTCGTGGTGCGTGCGGGGAAGCTCGTGCCCATCGAGGTCAAGCTCTCCGCCACACCGCGGCCCGGCATGGCGGCCTCGATCCGCACGATGCGAGGGGATTTCGGCGATCAGGCCATGGCTGGCTACGTGGTTCATCCAGGCGACGTGCAGTTGCCTTTGGGTCCGGGCGTGACCGCCCACCCGTTCGCGGACCTATGATGACCGTGGCCCGTTCCCACACGAGCGGGCGACACCAATTGGAACGATGCCCGCGTCGATCGACCGCAGGCCCGTCGGTTGTGGCCGCGACGTCGTCTCGCGATCCCGAGGGCCTGACTGCCTGGTGGCTTCGCGAAGGCCGGCGTCGTCGAATGCAGGTCCTCTTCGCGGTGCCTGACCGCCCGCTCCTGTGGTCCAGACGGCGGGCGGCCGGTGAATCGGAATGACGCAACCCAGTTCTGACTCACCTTCGGCCGGGACTGCCGTCGGTCGCCCCGGCGGCGTCCTGTCCGGTCGCTTGCGGGTGCCCGGCGACAAGTCCATATCCCACCGCGCCTTCCTGATCTCGGCCCTTGCGGTCGGCGAGTCGCATGCCGACGGCTGCCTCGAATCGGACGATGTGCTGGCCACGCAGGCGTGCCTCCGCGCACTGGGTGTGGAGATCCGGCAAACCGCTTCGGGCGCCTACCGGATTCACGGCCGCGGGGTCCACGGGCTGGCGCCATCCGACGGCGTTCTCGACTGCGGCAACAGCGGCACGGCCGCCCGCCTGCTGGCAGGGATTCTTGCCGGGCACACCTTTTCTGCAGTGCTTTCCGGCGACACCTCGCTGCGGAGCCGGCCCATGCGCCGGGTGATCGACCCGCTCATGGCCATGGGTGCCGAGTTTCTCACGTCCCGGGACGGCAGGCTGCCGATGACCGTCACCGGGACCGACGAACTGCTGCCGCTCGATTGGAACAGCGCGGTGCCGTCCGCACAGGTGAAGACGTGTGTGCTGCTGGCCGGGTTGCATGCGAGCGGTACCACCACCGTAGTGGAACCCCGCCCAAGCCGGGATCACGGCGAGCGCATGCTGCGCGGGTTCGGCGCGGCGGTGTCTACGGCGGCGGTTGATGGCGGCCAGGCCGTGTCGGTGGAGGGCAACGCGACGCTGCGCCCGACGGCAATTTCGGTTCCCGGGGACGTGTCGTCGGCAGCGTTTCCGATCGTGGCCGCGCTGCTTGCCGACGGCTCCGAGGTGGAACTCGAGAGAGTCGGCACCAATCCGACCCGGACCGGCGTTCTGGACGCGCTCCGTGCGATGGGGGCGGACATCGACGAGGAGCCCGCGGTAGGCGCGGGAGCCGAACCGATGGCCAACCTCCGCGTGCGCGGCCGCGCCGGCGGTTTGCGGGCAGTGGATCTCGGGCCCGAATACGCGCCCCGAACCATCGACGAGTATCCCGCGCTGGCGATGGCCGCCGCCTGTGCCGATGGCGTAAGTCGGTTCCGCGGCGTCGGCGAGCTCCGGGTCAAGGAAAGCGATCGGCTCGAGGCGCTTCGTTCCGGCTTGGTCGCTGCAGGGGTTGCCGCGCGGGTCGAGGATGACGACCTGCTGATCGAGGGCACGCCGCGCCCCCGCGGCGGCGTGCGGATCGAGGCGTCGCTGGATCACCGGATTGCCATGGCGTTCCTGGTCCTGGGAACGGCCTGCGCAGAACCCATCGAAGTGGGTGGGGCGGGCACGATCCGTACCAGCTGGCCGGAATTCGGCTCGGCCATGCGTCGCCTTGGTGCTGCGATCGACACAGGGACGGCTGCACCGTGATCATCGCGGTTGACGGGCCGGCGGCAGTCGGCACCGGCACGCTGGCCCGGGGACTGGCGGAACGGTTCAACCTGGCCCATCTCGACAGCGGGCTCCTGTACCGAGCCGTCGCCGCCCGCGTGCTCGCGACCGGCGGCGACGGCTCCGATCCGGTCGGCGCCGAGGAAGCAGCGCGGGCCGTCACGATGCAGGACCTGGCCGAGCCCGATCTGCGGAGTGAACGTGTGGGCCGTGTCGCTTCGAAGGTGGCCGTGCACCCGGGCGTTCGGAACTCGCTGCTGGAGCGCCAGCGGAACTTTGCGCGTCATCCGCCCGGCGGGGCGGACGGTGCCGTGCTCGACGGACGGGACATCGGAACCGTGGTACTGCCCGACGCCGACGTGAAGATTTTTCTGGCCGGATCGCCCGAAGTCCGGTTAGCTCGGCGGGTCAAGGAGTTGCGGGGCCGCGGAGAGCCGTTTATACAAGCCCGTGTTGAGCAGGACATGCGAGAGCGTGACCAGCGCGACCGGTCCCGCGCGGCAGCACCGCTTGCGGCCGCTACCGACGCGCATGTGATCGATACCACAGAACTTGACGCCGACACTGTGCTTGATACGGCCTGTCGGCTGGTGAGGTCGAGTCCGAGGGCCTCACGCAGGACGGTTCGCGCGATCAGCGGCGAACTATCGGACACCGCCCTGAAGGTGCGGAACCAGGAGAGCCCATGAGCAACACAGTGCCGTCCGCCGAGACGCACCCCGCATTCGAGGAGAACTTCGACGAGCTGTTCGCGGCGTCGATCGCCGCCACCGAGAAACGTGAAGGCACCGTTGTCGTTGGCAAGGTCATCGCCTTGGAGAACGACGCCGCCGTGATTGATGTTGGCCTCAAGGCCGAAGGCCGCGTCCCGTTCAAGGAATTCATCGCGCATGGACACGGCAGCGAACCTGCCGTCGGGGACGAGGTCGAGGTATTTCTCGACCGGATCGAAAATCGGAACGGCGAAGCGGTGCTGTCGCGCGACCGTGCGAGGCGGGAGCAGGCCTGGGCTGAACTCGAGGAAGCATTCGAAGCCAAGACGCAGGTCACGGGGATCATCTGGGGGCGAGTCAAGGGCGGCTACACGGTCGACCTTCAGGGGGCCAGCGCATTTCTCCCCCGCAGCCAGGTGGACCTCCGACCTGTCCGCGACGCCCAGCATTTGTTCGGCACCAAGCAGCCGTTCTACATCCTGAAGATGGACCGCCGACGCGGGAACATCGTGATCTCGCGGCGCGCAGTCCTGGAGGAAACCCGCGCCGAGGCCCGCGCCGAACTGGTGGCCACGCTCAAGGAAGGGCAGATTCTCGACGGGGTGGTCAAGAACATCACCGAGTACGGCGCCTTCGTGGACCTGGGCGAGGTGGACGGTCTGCTGCATGTGGCGGACATGAGCTGGCGGCGCGTGCACCACCCGAGCGAAGTCGTGTCGGTCGGGCAGAAGCTGCGCGTGCAGGTGGTGCGGTTCAACCCGGCCACGCAGCGGATCAGCCTCGGAATCAAGCAGCTCGAGGCGGACCCGTGGGAAGGGGTCGTCGAGAAGTATCCGAAGAGCACCAAGTTCCGAGGCCGCGTCACGAACATCACCGAGTACGGCGCTTTCGTGGAACTGGAGCCCGGTATCGAGGGCCTGGTCCATGTCTCCGAAATGAGCTGGACCCGCAAGAACGTGCCGCCGTCGAAGCTGGTGTCCACGAGCGAGGAAGTCGAAGTGATGATCCTCGGAGTGGACCCCAACCGCCGTCGCGTCAGCCTGGGGATGCGCCAGTGCGCCGGGAACCCTTGGGAGAAGTTTGCCGACGAGCATCCGGTCGGCAGCGTCATCGAGGGTGAAGTCCGCAACATCACCGAGTTCGGTGTGTTCCTGGGCATGCCGGGCGACATCGACGGCCTCATTCACCTGAGCGACCTCGATGCCTCGCGTCCCGGTGAAGAGGCCATCAAGGAATTCCGGAAAGGCGACCGGGTCCGGGCGAAGGTGCTCGAAATCGACGTCGAGAAGGAGCGCATCAACCTCAGCACGCGCCAGCTCGAGGAAGAGAAGGTGGCCGGCGCGCTGGCTCCATATTCGCGCGGCCAGGTCGTGACCTGCGTGGTCACGGAGGTTACCGACAGCGGCCTGCGGGTGACGGTCGACGAGGTCAACGGCTTCATTCGTCGCAGCGACCTGTCGAAGCTCCGCACCGATCAGAATCCGCACCGGTTTGCGGTTGGCGAGCGGGTGGACGCCAAGGTGGTGTCGATTGACACCAAGGCGGCGCGCCTGGTCCTGTCGATCAAATCCCTCGAGATCGAGGAGGAGCAGCGCGTCCTCCGCGAATACGGGTCCAGCGAATCCGGAGCGTCGCTCGGCGACATCCTGAGCGAGGCGCTGAAGCCGAAGGAGGAGTGACGCCCCGGTGGCGGAGCTGGTCCACGGTTTGACCGGCTCGCCGCGATTTGGCAGGAATCAGCGTGGAGATTCGTCCATGGGAGGTACGTCCCCGTGAACCGGTCTGACTTGGTAAAGCGGATCCAGAAGGCATATCCAGACCTGCATGGTGTGGAAGCCGACCGGGTCGTCCGAATCGTCTTCAACGAGATCGAGGAAACTCTTGCCAGGGGGGATCGTGCCGAGTTTCGCGGGTTTGGCAGCTTCTCGGTGCGTCTTCGCCCCGCCCATACCGGACGCAATCCGAAGACCGGCGCCGCAGTGCAGGTACCGGAAAAGAGCGTGCCGTACTTCCGCGCCGGCAAGGAACTCAGGAAAAGGGTCGATACCGAGGAGTAATCGCGGGGATCGACCCGGGATCACATGATGCTGCGCCTTGCGCGGCGCATCGCCGTCCTGCTTCTCACGCTGCTGTTCATCCCGTTTGCGCTGTCGAACCGGCAGGGCGTGGCGCTGGCCTTCTGGCCCTTCGAAGGAGTCGTCGAGGTGCCTCTCTACCTGCTTCTGGTGGCGGTACTCGCCCTGGGGATCGTCCTCGGTGGCTTCGCACGGCTGGTTGAGCGGCTGGGGTCACGCGGACGTCCGGGGCGCGTGTCGTCGTGACGCCGCGGTCTGGCGCGGGAATCATCGTCGCCATCGATACGCCCGACGTCGAACGCGCTGAGGCGCTCGCGTGCGAGTGCCGGTCGGCGGCGGCGGTGAAACTCGGGCTCGAGTTCTTTGCGGCGCAGGGACCATCGGGCGTACAGCGTGTCGGGGAGGCCGGAGCCTCGTTGTTCCTGGATCTGAAGCTGCACGACATTCCGAACACGGTGGTGGGCGCAATACGGGCGCTTCGGCCGCTCGCCCCCGCCATGCTGACCGTGCACACTGCGGGTGGCAGCGCCATGCTGGCTTCCGCGCAGGCGGCAGCCCTGACCTACGAAGAACCGCCGGCGCTGCTCGGCGTGACCACCCTCACCAGTCTCGATTCAGACGACACCGCGGCGATCGGGGTCCACGGTTCCACTTCCGACCAGGTGGTCCGGCTGGCCATGCTTGCCCGCAACGCCGGCCTCGCAGGCATCGTCTGTGCGCCGACCGAGGCGGCGCGGGTGCGCAGCGAGACCGGACCCGACTTCCTGATCGTGACCCCGGGTATCCGCCCGGCCTCGGCCGCGGTACAGGATCAGAAACGCGTGGCCACGCCGTCGGCGGCAGCGGAGGCCGGCGCCGACCTGTTGGTCATCGGCAGGCCGATCACGGGCGCCGAGCATCCGGCCGAAGCCCTTGCTGCCCTCGTGTCCGAGCTGCGGGCCGCCCGGCGATGAGCGTGCAGGTGAAGATCTGCGGTCTCCGCGAGCCGGGACATGCCGTCCTGGCGGCGGCGCACGGGGCTCGGTGGATCGGGGTGGTGTTTTTCCCTCCCTCGCCCCGGTACGTAGAACTCGACCGGGCACGCGCGATCGCAGACGTTCTGCCGCCGGCGGTCGAGGCGGTCGGGGTGATGGTGGACCCTGATGACGAGGCGGTGCAGGCGGCCGCCGCCAGCGGCCTTGGCGCCCTGCAACTGCACGGCCGCGAGACGCCGGAGCGGATCGCGGCCGTGAAACGGGTCGCGGGCGTTCCCGTGATCAAGGCCCTGGGGATCTCCACGCAGGACGATGCACGCCGCGCCGCGTCATTCAGCGGGGCCGCCGACATGATTCTCTTCGACGCCCGACCGCCCGAAGGGGCCACGCGTCCAGGGGGCAATGCGCGGGCGTTCGACTGGCAGGTCCTCAGCGGCCTCGACCTCCAGCTCCCGTGGATTCTCTCGGGCGGGCTGACGCCGGCCAACGTCGGGGAGGCCGTTGCGAGGTCGGGCGCGGCGGCCGTCGATGTCTCGTCAGGGATCGAGCGCGCGCCCGGTGAGAAGGACGAGGCGCTGATCGTGGAATTCCTGGCCGCCGCGCGGGCACCCGTGCAACGCCCGGCGCCTGTTTTGCAGTAAGGTCGGCGCGACGACCCACTGTCGGCGGATACGCACTATGGACCAGTCCAACACCTTCCGGAGCGGACCCGACGAGGACGGGCATTTCGGGACGTACGGCGGCAGATTCGTCGCCGAGACCCTGATGCCGCTGATCCTCGATCTGGAGGCACACTATGCGGCGGCCTCGCGGGACGAAACGTTCTGGTCCGAATTCAACGATCTGCTCAAGCATTACGTCGGGCGCCCCAGCCCCCTGACTTTCGCGCCGCGCATCACCGAGCGGTTCGGCGGCGCCAAGATCTATTTCAAGCGCGACGAGCTCAACCACACGGGGGCCCACAAGATCAACAACTGCATCGGGCAGATCCTGTTGGCCCGGCGGATGAAGAAGACCCGCATCATCGCCGAGACCGGGGCCGGACAGCACGGCGTCGCGACCGCGACCGTGTGCGCGCGGTTCGGCATGCCGTGCACGGTGTACATGGGCGAGACGGACATCGAACGGCAGCAGCCGAACGTCTTTCGCATGCGCCTGCTCGGCGCCGAGGTGCGCCCGGTGAGTTCGGGTACGCGCACGCTGAAGGACGCCATGAACGAGGCGCTTCGCGACTGGGTCGCGAACGTCGAGGACACCTTCTACATCATCGGCACGGTGGCGGGACCGCATCCGTACCCGGCGCTGGTCCGTGACTTCCAGGCCGTGATCGGCAACGAGGTGCGGGAGCAGATCGTGGAGGCCGAGGGACGGCTGCCGGACACGCTGGTCGCCTGCATCGGCGGCGGCTCCAACGCGATGGGGCTGTTTCATCCGTTCCTGGACGACCCCGACGTCCGCCTGATCGGCGTCGAGGCTGGCGGCGAGGGCGTCGAGACGGGGCGCCATGCGGCCTCGCTCACGGCGGGGCGGCCCGGCGTGCTGCACGGTAATCGCACCTACCTGCTGCAGAACGACGACGGCCAAATCAATGACGCGCATTCGATCTCGGCGGGCCTCGACTATCCGGGAATCGGGCCGGAACACGCCTGGCTGCACGACGTCGGACGGGTCGAGTACGTGTCGGTCACCGACACCGAGGCACTGGCGGCGTTTCAGCTCTGCACGGAGCTCGAGGGCATCCTGCCGGCGCTCGAGCCCAGCCACGCGCTCGCGCACGTGGCGAAGCTCGCGCCGGACCTGCCGGCCGATCACCTGCTGGTCATGAATCTCTGCGGGCGCGGTGACAAGGACGTCTTCTCGGTTGCCGAGGCGCTGGGGGTCGAGCTGTGAGCAACCGCATCGATGCGCGGTTCCGCCGGCTGGCCGAGGAACGCCGGGCCGGCCTGGTCACGTTCGTGACCGCTGGCGACCCGAACCCTGCCGAGAGCCGACGCATCCTGGCCGACCTGCCAAGGGCCGGTGCCGACGTGATCGAGCTCGGCATGCCGTTCAGCGATCCGATGGCGGATGGCCCGGCAATCCAGAAGAGTTCGCTGCGGGCCCTCAAAGCGGGTCAGACATTGGCCGGGACGCTCGCGATGGTGGCCGAGTTTCGGTCCGGCGACGACGCCACGCCGATCGTGCTCATGGGGTACTACAACCCGATCTTCTCCTACGGGGTGGACCGGTTTCTCGAGGACGCGACCGGCGCCGGCGTGGACGGCCTGATTGTCGTGGACCTGCCGCCCGAGGCGGATTCCGAACTCTGCGTTCCCGCGCGTGCCTGTGGGATCGACTTCATCCGGCTGGCCACCCCGACCACGGACGACCGCCGGCTGCCCAGCGTCCTCCGGAACGCGTCGGGTTTTCTCTACTATGTCTCGATCACCGGGATCACCGGTACTCGCGTGGGGGAGTCGGACGTGGTGGCCGGGGCACTTGCCCGCATTCGTGCGCATACCACCCTTCCCATCGCCGTCGGGTTCGGGATCAGAAGCCCCGAGCAGGCTTCGCGGATTGCCGAGACCGCGGATGCCGTGGTGGTCGGCTCGGCGCTTGTCAGCGCGGTTGAGCAAACCCCCGAGAACGCTGCGGCCGCGGTGTCCGAGCTCGTGGAGGAACTGAAGGCAGGCGTGCTGTCCGCGCGAGGGGCTGACCGGGGAGGTCGCGCATGAGCTGGTTGTCCGAATTCATCCGGCCCAAGCTGCAGGCGGTCGTGGGCCGGCAGGCCGTTCCGGACCTGTGGACCAAGTGCCCCGGCTGCGACCGCATGATGTTCCACAAGGAACTGGAGGCGCAGCTCCGGGTGTGTTCGGCGTGCGGCCATCACCTGCAGATGCCGGTCAGCGCCCGCCTCGAGCTCCTGTTCGACGAGGGCAGCTACGAATTGATGGAGCTGCCGGCGGTCGAGGAAGACCCGCTCCGGTTCCGGGACCGCAAGCGCTATACGGAGCGGCTGAAAGTTGCCCGCGCGGAATCGGATGCGGCCGACGCGATTGCGGTGGCCACCGGGGAGATTGGCTTGCGTCCTTCGGTGGTCGCGGTGCTTGACTTCGGCTTCATGGGCGGCTCCATGGGGATGGCCGTCGGCGAGGGGCTGGTACGAGCGGCGGAATTCGCCAAGAAGCACAGCCAGCCGTTGATCGCGGTCACCGCTTCCGGCGGCGCCCGCATGCAGGAGGGGATTCTCTCGTTGATGCAGTTGCCGCGTACGGTCGCGGCGATCGAGGATGCGCGCGAAGCGGGATGTCCGTACGTCGTGATCCTCACGCATCCCACCACCGGTGGGGTGACGGCGTCGTTTGCCATGCTCGGCGACGTGGCGCTGGCGGAGCCTGGTGCGTTGATCGGGTTTGCCGGGCCGCGGGTCATCGAGAACACGGTCGGCGAAACCCTCCCCGAGAACTTCCAGCGTGCCGAAAAGGTGTGCGAGCTCGGAATGATCGACGCCGTGGTGCCGCGCTCAGAGCTGAAGGCCACGCTGGTACGCATTCTCGCGCATCTGACCAACGGCCCCCTGCCGCCTCGCGAAGACACGACAGCGGGTTCCACCAGCGTTGCCGTTATCGCTTGACGCGCGGCTGACCCGCCTTGCCGAGCTTCATCCGCGATCCATCGACCTTTCGCTGGAGCGAATCCAGCACCTGCTTCGGCAGCTGGGCAATCCCGAGCGGGATCTGGGTCATGTGGTGCATGTGGCCGGCACCAACGGGAAGGGGTCCGTTGTCGCGATGCTGGACGCCGTGCAGCGGGCAGCCGGGCGCACGGTCAATGCCTACGTGTCCCCGCACCTGCTGCGATTCAACGAACGGATCCTGATCGACGGGCAACCCATCGATGACGGCTCCCTTGTGGCCGCGCTCGACGAGGCCGAGGAAGCCAATGCCGGCGCGCCGATCACGTTCTTCGAGATCACGACCGCGGCGGCGTTTCTGGCGTTTCGTGCGCGCCCGGCGGAGATCACACTTCTGGAGACCGGGCTCGGGGGACGCCTCGACGCCACCAACGTGGTGGAGCGGCCGGCGCTCACGGTGATCACGCCGGTCGGGCTGGATCATTGCGACCGCCTCGGCGCAACGTTGCCCGAGATCGCTGCCGAGAAAGCCGGGATCCTGAAGAAGGGGGTGCCGGCGGTGGTCGGGCGCCAAGAGCCGCCGGCGATGCGGGTCATCACCGAGCGCGCGCACGCACTGGGTGTGCCGTTGCATCGCCACGGGGTGGAATGGCGTCTGCAGGCGGATGGAACACCGGCCCGGTACGTTGATGCGGCCGGCCGCCGGATGGACCTGCCCACGGCGTTGCCAGGCGCACACCAGGCCGAAAATGCGGCCATCGTCGCCGCGAGCATCGCGCTGGTTCCGGAACTCGGCGTACTGGAAGAAACCGCCGCCAGGGGATTCGAACGCGTGCGGTGGCCGGGCCGGCTTGAGCGACTGAAAGAAGGAAGGCTTGCCCAAATCGCTGCCCCGTCCGAGCTCTGGCTGGACACGGGGCATAACGCTGACGCGGCCAGGGTGCTTGCGGACTGGGGGCGGGAAGGCCCGCCGTTGCGGTTGATCGTCGGGCTCCTGACGACCAAGGATCCCGCTTCATTCTTCCGGCCGTTTCGCGGCGTTGCCCAGGGAGTGGGGACCGTATCGCTCGGGTCGAGCGCTGCCGGGTGGTCGCCCGCTGAACTGGCCGATATCGCGAAGAGCGTCGGTCTGTGCGCCTCGCCGCACGATTCACTGGAAGCCGCCGTGAGGCGGGCCGGCGAGACGGGGCAGCATCACAGGATCTTGATCGCCGGATCGTTCCTGCTGGCCGGGCAGGCGTTCGGCTGTTCGGGAGTGGACGAAATCGCGATTGGTGGTTGAAGAGAAGGGTGCGCCGGAGCCCCGCGTGTCCGTGCCGACAGCAACGGGGGGCCCGGCCGTACTAACCGATCAGGCGCCGCTGCCGGCCCCCAGCGAGTCGTCAATCCAGTTGTAGAGGGCCTGCTTGGAGACCGAACCCACGAGGCTGTCCACCAGCGTGCCGCCCTTGAACAGCATCACGGTGGGAATGCCGCGCACTCCGTACTCGGTCGGCGTGGCAGGGTTGGCATCGATGTCGACCTTCGCGATCTGCAGTTTGCCTTCGTACTCCTTGCTGGCCTCGTCGAGAATCGGGGCAATCTGCTTGCACGGCCCGCACCATTCCGCCCAGAAGTCGACGAGGACCGGAATCTCCGACTCCAATACGTCGGTCGCGAATGAATCATCGGTAACTGCCTTGGTGCTCATGGCCTCGGTCCTCGTTCAGATGCAACGGATGAATGCGTCGCGGAGTCTAGCGATGGCACGCTTGGGTTGCCTCCCATCCTGAAACGTCATGCGGCGCCTGCAGATGCGGCCGGCTGGTGCCTCGTGCGCCGGCTGGATGGGCCTCCAGAAAAACTGCAAGCCTCGAGGTCGTGGCTTGAGTTCACATGCGTCCGATGCCCGTCCGATCCTCCTGGAGCCGTCGTTGAAACTCACGGCGTCTGGAAAACTCACGCGCAATGCTTCGGATCACCCGGCGCCAGAGCACGTACGCCGGGTTCGTCGTGCGTAGATGTCGCTGGCGCGCCAGCGCACGGCCTTCTTCGATCTGGGAAGCGTCATGGTCGCCGTGAAAGACAACCGGCGGATCCAGATAGAGGATGTTCAGTCCGTTTTCCCAGTAGTAGTTGATGGCCTGGTCGATTTCCCAGGTCATCTTGGGGGTAGCGGCCAGGAAACGTCGCGCTGCCTCTCGCGTGATGACATAGCCTTCGCATCCGAAATCGTGATAACGCACGCGCCCCACGCTGTGGCCGGTCGAAAGGCGCATGGACGACACAAACGCCTTTTCCGGGCTGCGTCGATTCAGCTTGACGATGTCGAAGGCGAAAGGCCGCTGCTCCAGCGCTGCAAGTACGGATGGGAGGTCTGGTGAAAGCACCGCATCATCCTCGAGGATCGTGAACACTTCCGGCCCATCCTCTGCGACTTCCTGCATCACGCGTCGCTGGCTCAACCAATTGGCGATGGAGCCGTCCGCTTGTGGCTTCAGGCCCATGCGCCTCCGGGAGTTCCGGTCTACCTGGGCGTACTGTTCCCTGGTCAGGTGCCTGCCGTCGACGGCCTCATGAAACTCCACCTCCAGCCCAAGCTCGGTGAATTGCTGAAGCATTCGACTCCGGCGCGCCCCGGCACGGGCCAGATTAATGACGAACACTCGCATGCTCTCTTCCTCTGCTGACCAGGTACTTGCGGCGGGGCTGGGGCGACCGCGCAGGAAGTGTGCGGTCAGAATCTATGTGGCTTGTTTCGCTCTCTTCAACTTTTGCCGGAAGTATCTCCGTTTCAAGACTTCCTCTCTCAAGATGCTCGCTGCGCGACGGGGTAGCTTGGGGACAGACCAGTGCATCCGCTGACGTGAGCCTTCCCGCAGGAATGAGTGGTCGCCGGCTTCATTGCCGTGAGAAACTACAGGCTCGTGCAGTGAGAATACGTTTAAGCCGCTTTCCCAGTACGCGTGAAGAGTGTGATCACATCTGTGGATGATCCTCGGGTACCGGTTCAGCAGTTTGCCGGCGGCGGTCTTCGAAACGACGTACCCGTGAGCTCCCCAGTCGGAGTATTTGGTGATACCCAGCTTCACGTTCTCGTCAATTGTTTCCAGTACCACAAACTGCAGGTAGGTCTTGTTCCGATGAAGAAACACAAGGTCAAAGCTTGTTCCTGCTGAATACGCTTCCTGCAGCGTTTGGAGCACGCTCCCGATGTTCGGTGCCAGGGCTACATCGTCCTCGAAGATCGCCGTTAGGTCGGCCTCGCCGGACGCTGCATCTGCGATTGCTCTTCTGTGGCTTAGATGACAGGCCACCATCCCCGGAGAAAGTGCGCGTCGTCCCTCCTTGCTGCGGGTATCGCGGTCAACGTATTCGTAATCCTGTTCGTTCAAGTCGCGCCAGTCGGTTGCTTCTAGGGTTTCGAATTCGATGTTGAGCTGGTTGAACTGTCCGACAATGGCTTGGAGCCGAGCTTTCGCTCTTGGAAGGTTGACGACGATGCACTTCACAGCACTGAGGTCACACGTCATTGGCGCACGGGCGCGCCGAATTCGTCAAGCGGAGAGGTTTCACAGGTAGAGTGCCTGAAATTTGTGCCAAGACACGAGCTGCCCGCTGGCAAGGATGCCAAGTGCTCCGAGGAGGGTTCATTGCCCCTGGCTGCTCGCTTTGCTGATTGGATGTTTCTGGGAGACGCACTTCAGCTGTTGATGTACCTGGGCTCGGTCTAGACGCTCTTGTCGGGCGCGGAACCCGATCGGTCAGTCGACGCAGCGCCGTAGCTGCTGCGGCAACAGAAGATGATGCTGTGCGAAGACAAGGGTCGTGCCATCGGGATGCCCAAGCGCAACGTTAAGGTGTCCAGCCGCAACCGACGGGGAGAAGTAACAAACCACGTTTGGCGTTTCAAACCTGGTTGGGGAAAGAACGACGAAACCTTGATGGATGCGAAGTGCCCGCAAGAAGACAGCGGAGACCGTGCTCACAGCCACACCGCTCGGGACCGGAACGAAGCGAGTGAGATGCAGCAGCAACGTTTGTCAAACTCGTAGCCATGTGGCTGATAACGTGCCTTTCCCCTGAGCCACATCGGAATCAGGCCGCTTCCATCAGTTCAGCAATGCGGTGGCGGGGTTATGCTGATTGCCGAAGGTTAGGACCGCGAACTGGAAACAGAGCCGCCCAAGCAAGCGCGGAAAGCTGACTGGCAATGCGAAGCGGGATTGACTTGGTCGTCACCAACCTGCACCGAAACTACACCGGTGTGTCTGCTACCGCAGCGGCTGTTGTCAAGAGGCAGGCAGGACGTTATCGCATGCTCCTCGCCGGTCGAGCGCTACCCGGTTGCATGCCCTCGGTTCCACTCGGGCGGGCGCTCCGACGTTCTCGAAGCCCGGCACCCGGACACAAGTTTGTCCTGTGGCATGTCCGAAGAAACAACGAGATGCGCGCCGCCCTGCTTGCGCGGGATATCCTGAAACTGCCAGTGCGCATCGTCTTCACATCTGCGGCGCGCCGCCGCCATTCTGCAGTGCCGCGCTGGCTGATCGGCCAGGCGGACGCGGTGATAGCTACGACGGCGGAAGCTGCGGCATTCGTTCCGAACGTCCATGCCGTTGTTCATCACGGTGTGGACGCAGAACGCTTCCGTCCGGCGGCAGACCGGGCTGATGCTTGGAAGCTTGGGCAATACCCGGGCAAGTTCGGGATTGCCACGATCGGCCGGGTTCGGCCGGAGAAGGGGACTGATCTATTTGTCGAGGCAATGATCCGGCTGCTGCCTCACTATCCTGACGCAACCGCACTGATCATAGGCAAAGTTACGGCTACCCAGCGAAGTTTCCAGGGCGAACTCAAGCGGCAAATTGATGCGGCGGGCCTGACCAAGCGGATCATCTTCACAGGCGAGATTGCATCCGGTCAGCTGCCGCAGCTGGTCAGAAGTCTGTCGCTGCTTGTTGCCGTAGCTCGCTATGAAGGGTACGGCATGACGCCCTTGGAGGCTATGGCCAGCGGCGTGCCGGTTGTCGCCAGCGATACAGGCTTTTTCCCAGCCTTCATAGGCGCCAATGAGGCAGGGTTTCTCGTAGGTCAATCGGATACGAGCCAGATCATCTCGTCCGCGCGAAACATGTTCGACAATCCCGGTGAAATGCATCGCATGAGTATTCGGGCGAGGCAACGAGCCATCAACTTGTTTGGTCTGGAAGCAGAGATCGAAGGCATACACCGGGTATACAAGGAGCTGTGGACATAGCATCCGGAACGCCCAACACTGGGTCAGTGCGAGCACGCCCTCGGCAACGGATGCCCGCACACTTTCCGAACAGCGTCCATTCCGTCAGACTTGAGAATTCCTGGATACGGCGAAACTCGGAAAGAGAACGTCGGGCAGTTTCGCTACTACCCAATTCAAGTGACGCTGGGTGCAATGAAGAGTTGTAGCTCACATCGAAACACTTCAGTTCCTGAGAAATAACGTATTCCCGTCCTCTCCGGAAAAGTACGGGGTGTAACCCCTGCGCTTCATCAGACTGTACAGGTCCAAACTCCAGAGATGCGAACTGGTGGTTTCGGCCAAGATTGCAGCGGGAAGGCCGTCATCGGCAACTGCTTCGAGAAACGGCCCCAAGGCTTGATCTTCAAAACCCTCGATGTCGATTTTGATTACGAAGACATCGAACGAACTCCCAGTTATGGGCGAGAAGTCAACAAGACGTCGTACCGGAACCCGAACAGATCTCGTCAAGGAGCCTTGGGGCGTATGAAGAGACGAGAATCCAAGATTTCGCTCGTTAATCCAGAGATCGGCATGACCATCACGTGCACCTAGGGACACTTCCAGGAGTTCGACCAAGTCCTGCAGATTGTTCAATGCGAGGTTCCGTCGCAGCCGTGCGGCCATGACCGGATTCGGCTCGAACGCAACGATGCGGGAACCTGCCCCCGCAGCTTCCGCCAACGGCAGCGTATACGCTCCGCAGTTTGCACCCACGTCGAGGATCAGCGCCCGTTTTCCTGCGACCAGTAGGGTGAGCCGTCCGATCGAGGCTGCTTCCCGCCTAGCTCCCCGCAACCACATGTAGCGCTCGGTAGGATTGTCTGCCGGATGGAGAAGAAGGCGGTGTCTGCCAACTTCCACCTCCACGGCGGGCCAAAGGCGGCGAACGATCGGACGCAGGAACCTGGTGCGCACAAGCAAATTGAACAGGATTCGTTGAAGTGCCAATGAGGTGCTGGCTTTGGACATCGCGTCTTGTTGGACTCCCGAGCGGCGCTCAGATGCAGGCGCTGAATGCCGGTGAGAAACGGAGTGGCCGGCCCACCTTTCCAAGCCCGCCTCAGGATCCCCTTTTCGTCTCGAGCAATAGCGGCCCTTCGATGTAGAACAGCATCCCTCGAATGTTCCTTCCGGGGTAGGCGTTGGTCAGGAGTGCGACGTAATCGGCGATTTGGTCGCGATAGCCGACCGGCGCGTCTTGCCAGGAAGGAGGCGGCGCCCCGGTCTTGAAATCAATGACGATCACGTCGTCGTCGGCCACGACGAGCCGGTCAATCTGTCCCTCGACCAGGCGGCCCTCAAGTTCGCCGGCAATGCGAACTTCGGCCCGGCTGTCTGCCGAAAACATGAACGCAAACTCGGGGCGTTCGAACACGTCCAGCACAACCGAGCAGAGAGCTGTACGCACGCTGTCGGGCAGTTCGGGGGCCAGTCTCTCCGCAAGGGCTGCAGCGCGCTGACGCCGCTCCGCGCCGCCGAGACCGGCGAGATGCTCGAGCAGCTGGTGCGCCAGCGTTCCGCGCGCTAGGGCCATGGCCTTGCTGTCGTCGTCAACGTCGGGAGCGGCGTGGCGCGCTAGTCGCGGCGCGCGCTCGGACGGGGCGAGGGTCTCGAGCCATGTCGGGAGATCGGGTCGCTCGACGGAAGCGGATGGGGCCGGCTTCGGTTCCCCGCCCGAGCCCGTCACGTTCTCCTCGAAGACGTAGGCCGGGGTCTCCGCCCGGTCGACGCACGGAAACGTGGGGTCGACGGTCACGTCGAACTCTGCATTGCCGACCAGCGCGCTCCGTACGAGGTTCGACCACCAGGATCCCGGCTCCTTCTGGGGCCGCTTTTGCCACGACGCGACGACGATCCGGTCCTTGGCTCGCGTCATCGCGACGTACAGCAGACGTTCGTATTCCCGCTGCTCTTCCTCGGCGAATTCATGTTGCAACTCGGTCACGACGTCCGGCCGCTCCGCTTCGGGCAGCTTGAAGATGGCGGTGTCGTCGGGGTCCCAGACGATCGAGGAACGCAGGCGCGGTTTGCCCTCACGCTCGGCAATGAACACGATGGGCGCCTCGAGTCCCTTGGCTGCATGCACGGTCATGATCCGGACGCTGCCGCTCGTCAGTTCCATGTCGCGCTTGACCTCGAGGCTCTCGCCCTCGATCCAGTTGGTGAAGCGTTCAAGCGAAGGGATCTCGCGACGGCCGAATTCGAGGGCCTGGAACAGGAATTCCTCGATGGCATCTGCTGCATCGGGCCCGAGGCGCGCGAGCAACGCGGAGCGCGATCCCCGCTCGCCGTCGAGGGCGAACGAGAACAAGTCGAACGGAGTTTCGCTGGCCGCCTTCGCGGTAAGCACCCGGAGCCGGTCGTAGGCTGTGCGGTACGTTGCGTCCTCCTCCGCATGATCGCGAAGGCTGTCCCAGAGGCTTTTCGCATCACGATCGTGCGCGAGCGCGAAGAGCTGGTCCTCTTCCAGGCCCTGGTCCAGTCCGGCGAGGGGCCCCTTGAGCACGTTGGCGAGGGCCAGGTCATCGTGCGGGTGCAGCAGGAAGCGCGCGAGTTCGATCAGGTCGATCACCGGGGGCTGGTCGATCAGGCGCATCCGGTCGACACCCGCGACGGGAATACCGGCTTCGCGGAGTGCCCGGACGACGAAGGGCATCAGGGGCAGCCGCTGACGCACCAGCACCATGATGTCGCCTGGACCGTACTTGGACCGGGTGCCGTCACTCGGGTAGATGAGCGTCCTGATTCGTTCGGCCATGAGGCGGGCGAGCCGGCGGACGTGGGCATTCGGGCGCTCATCGCCCTCTTCGGGCTCCACGGGCGGCCACACTTCAATCCGGCCGTGCGCGTCGGCTCGCTGGGCGGTGTGCGTCGTCTGTTCGCCGTCCCGAGGTTCCTCCCGTTCCGTGTTCCAGAACTGGTCGACGGCCTTGAGCAGCGCCGGTGCGGACCGGAACGAGAGATCAAGCTGGACGGACTTCCAGGGCAGTCTGGCGCCGGAGACCCGCTCCTCGAACTGGCGGCTCTTCCTGGCGAAGCCGTCGGGATCCGCCCCCTGGAAGCGATAGATCGATTGCTTGGGGTCGCCCACGGCGAAGATCGTGCGTCGCGCTTCCTCGGCCGCGCTCACGCCGCTGAAGAAGTCCTCGGCGACGGCTGAAATCACCTGCCATTGGGAAGGTGCGGTGTCCTGAGCCTCGTCGACCAGGATGTGACTCACACCGCCGTCCAGCTTGTAGAGGATCCAGTCGCTGGCCGAACGCTTGGTGAGCAGGTCGGCTGCGCGGACCAGGAGGTCGTCGTAGTCGACGGCGACCAGGTTTCGCTTCAGGCGCTCGTAACGTCGCCGTTCCTCTTCCGCCAGGCGCGCAACGGCGGAACTGAGGCTGAACGTGCGGATCGACTTCAGCGTTTCAATGTCCTGCAGCACCGCGCCGCATTCGGCTTCCATAAACCTGACGGTGGCCGGGTTGTCGAGGGATGCCCAGGGAAGGCGCTGGCGCGGCGTTCCCTTCTGGGTAACGAACACATCGCGCCACCTGCTCCAGCAGTCGAGGCGGGCGTCGTCATTGTCCGGCGCGTCGATCCACGCCTCGAGGGCATCCGCAGCTTTGGCCAGCGGGGTCTTCGGGTCGGCTGCGCTGGCGAGGACGTCGAGTGCCTGCCGCGCCGGACTCCCGGCAGAGGCGGGTTCCGTCCGGAACCACGCACGGCGGATGACACCTGCTTCGGTGTCGGTCGGATCGATGTTCAGCCGGGCGGCGATCCGCCCCACGTATGCGTCGACGCCGCCGCTTCGATTCACGATTTCGTGAAAGGGTCTGCGCCGCGAGGAGAAGTCGTTGAGGACCTCGCCGATCTGTCTTTCCGCAAGCGTGCTGGCGACAGTCCGAAAGGCCTCCGCCAGCGCGCCGCCCTGCTGGCCGGCCGCCTGGAGCATGCTGGTGCGGGCTTCCGTGCGAAGCGCGGCCGCCTCGATCTCATCGAGAGCCCGGAAATGAGGCGCGAGCCCCGCCTCCAGCGGGAAACTCGCCAGCAGGGACTGGCAGAACGCATGGATCGTCTGGATCCGGATGCCCCCCGGGCACTCGAGCACCTGGACGAGCAGTCTGCGGGCGACTTCGGCAGAGGCCTGCAGGTCCCCTGGCGCGTGACCCACCAAGTCCTCGATCCTCTTTCTGATGGCGGTGTCATCGTCTGCCGCCCACTTGGTGAGTTCCGCGAACAGCCGGTTTTCCATCTCGGCTGCCGCCGCCCTCGTGAAGGTGATGGCGACGATGTGCTCCGGCGGCACGCCGTTCAGCAGCAGGCGGAGGAACCGATCGGTCAGGACCTTGGTCTTCCCGGTACCGGCGTTGGCCGACACCCAGGCCGAAATGTCGGGGTCCGCGGCCTCCCGCTGGCGGCGGCGCGCCTCGGTCGCAGCGTCGGTCACTCGTCGGGATCCTTGAGGCCCGCCAAGGTCCATTCATGGGTGCGGGCCAGGGCGGCGTAATCCGAGTACGGTTCCGGATCGTGCGTGGCGGTATAGGCGGTTTCCGGGTCTTCGAACGCACGGATCAGCGCCTTGAGCCGGCCGAGTGACATGGCCAAAGCAGCCGATGTGTCCGCTGGCGCGAGCGCCGGTCCGCACTCGCCGCCATCCCGGCGCCCGGTGAGCTTCCAGTAGACCAGCCGACCGACGGCCCCCTCGGCCGGAAGGTCGGGAAACCCGCCGGCTTCGGCAATCACGCCGGCGAGCGGGAGCTGGGGCTCGACGCCGCTGGCAACATCCTTCTTCTTCGGGACCAGTCCGGTCTTGTAGTCGATGATCGTCATCGAGCGATCGGTGCGATCCACTTCAATCCGGTCGGCGCGGGCGACGAGCGTGAAGGGGGGGTTGCCGAACGTGTACTCGCCCGAGGTTTCTCCCCAGACGGCTTCAACGTTTTTCCTGTGGCGCTGCTCCTGAAGGAGAAACCACGTCACGATGGCATCGAGCCGGTGCGCCCACGTGAAGCGCTCCCACCATTGCTCGTCCTCTCGGTCCGCAGGCTGGAACCGCGCAAGCACCTCCGCCCCGAGCGCATGGAGCTGCGACGCCGCGTCATCCGGCAGGTTCGATCCCGCGTGTTCCTGCGTGAATCTCTCCAGGACTTCGTGCACTGCATTGCCGAATTCGGCCAGTCCGGGTCGGCGGCCGGGCCGGTCGAGCGCCCGCAACCCGAGCACATGGCGCGCGTACGTCGCGTAGGGTTCCTTCAGAAGCGTCCGCACCTGCGTCACCGACAGACGTCGCGGCCGGACCGAGAGTGGCGGCGCGAATTGGGGCCGCGGCAGCGGCCTGTAGGCGGGCGGAGCGGTCAGCCGCTGCCACAGACCGATCGCCGGCGGGGCAGACGGGGTCCGGTCGGCCGAGCGGAGGACCGTGTTGAGACGCGTGAGCCACCGCGAGCGAATGGTCGGATTGCCACGCGTCTTGCGGGCGAAGCACAGGAAGGCCTCCGGCACGCTCGCCGCGTCGACGAAGTCATGGGCACCCATGCCCGCGCGGTGGGCATCCGTCAGAAGGCCAAGCGCCGTTTGCATGGTGCGGCTGAGCCAGGGATTGGGCGTTGCCCGCCGCGGCCAGCTGCCCTCGACAAGCCCGCCGGCGATGACCCGGTCGGCACTGACGAGGCGCGCTTCCAGGGGGCTCAGGATGCTCAAGCGAGGATGGGTGCCGATACGCGGATAGATGGCGATGCCGGAGAGCGCCTCGTCGAACAGGGCGGGATACTCGCCGCCCGGGATCGGCCCGAGGGGCCTGGCCGCCGCTTCGAATTCGCGCACGAACCTTTGAACTCGCTCCCCGGAATGATCCGCGTAGAGCCCGTCCGTGCCACCGTCGGCCGGGGTCGCCAGCCATTCGGTGAAGGCCCGGTGCGCCGCCACGATGGCGCCGGCGTCGGTAGTGGCTCCCAGGGCCTTTCGCAACGGTGCCATGCGTTCCCGGAACTCTTCGAACCACCGTTCAAGGCCGGCCAGCCGGGGCCGCCGCTCGACCTGCCTGCGCAGTTCCGCCTCGACATCCGGAAGTTCGTGCCACGCGTAGACCCGGCGGACGACGTGGTGTTCAAACGCCCTGACGTTCGCAATGAAGCTATGTCGGCTGTCGCCCCCGGTCGCCCGCCGATGCTTGAGCAGCGCCAGGAGGTCGAGGGGCCGGCCGTTACTGGCGGCCGCCCTGATGGCGAGGCGAAACAGCACGGCGGCAGACGTATTGCCCAGCGGTTCGCCGCCCGAGTCGTCGACGTCGATATTCCAGCGCCGGAGCGTGGTCCGCACCCGGCTGGCGAGTTCCCGGTCGCTGGTGACGAGGGCCGCGGTCTTGCCGGGCGTTTCGAGTGCTTCGCGCATCAGGACCGCGATGGCGCCGGCCTCTTCGACTGAATCGCGCGCTTCAATGACCTGCAGGCCGTCGAGGCCCGCGTCGACGTCGATCTGCGGCACCGTCTCCGGCCACCGGTGCGACGTCGCGGCCGGCCGCATCACTTCCGCCAGCAGCCGGGTCCGGGCGACCGCTTTCGGGGTCGGCTCGGACCCGGGCCAGTCACGAACCCGTACGCGATCCGAGCCAAGCGTCTCCAGCAGCTTTTTCAGGCCGAACTGCGGGTGGGATTCGTTGAGCGTCTCCCACGATTCCGCGTCGACCGTCCGATCAAGGCCGGCCAGGACGACTTCGCCGCGGGGCAACTTGGCCACAGTCGAAATGAGGGTTCGGGCGGCCGGAATCGAACCCGTCGATCCGGCCACGATCACGGGGCCGCGCGGCGGGGACCGTTCCCACATTGCGGCCTGGTGCCGCAGCAGCCAGGTGCGCCGGGCAACGGGATCCATGCATCCAGCCTCGGCCAGGATACGGGGCCAGTGATCGCGGAGGATCTCGAGAAACTGGAGCGTCTCCTGCCAGTGTTCGGCCAGGTCCTCGTCCACTAGGGTTTCGAGGTCGGCCAACTGCACGTCCTGGTTTTGCAGCGCGTCGAGCAAGGTACTGAGCTCGCTGGCGAGGCGCGCCGCTTCCGCGAGCGCACCGCCCGCGCGCTCGCGGCGCATCCTGGCGACCAGCTGGGTCAGGAGCAGCTTGCGGTGCACGGGTCCGATGGCCGGCCGCAGCTCGGCCATCGACGGCCCGGGCCCCCCGTCGTCGTCCCAGCCAAGGTTGAGCTCCTCTTCGCCGACCTCCCCCAGGGGCGTAATCCGGGGAAGCAGAAGTGCCCGGGGATGCGCCGCCGAGGTAAAGGCGCGCGACAGGGTCCGGGCGGCGCGGTTGGTCGGTACCAGGATCGTCGTGTCGGCCAGGTCGGTCGACGGATGGGCACGCCGCAGCAGTTCGCCTGCCAGGCGCCGGGCGAACGGCAGCCCGGCGGGAATCGTCCACACCAGTGGCTGCACCGCCGGTTCTAACATGCTGCGTTAATTACGATTAGTTCCTCGCATTCAGCTTCCTCGGGTGCTGTTGCCCCAATTGCACTTCCCCGAATCCGAGCGTCTGCCGAGGAATAACACAATGTCCGCCGCCCGTCTCACGCAAGTTCGGGCCGGATCGTCAGAACGACCAAGACAGAGAAGCAGACCGCAACCGCAGGAGGGGAGGAAGCTGAGGCGGTAAACGTAGCCGCAGCCGCTCTCGCAGCAGGCGTTCCCCACGGGTCACCCGGAGCAGGTTTTCTTCAAGACACGCGCCCCGCTGGCGCCCTTCCTGCCCGTGTTCGCCATCGCAAAAACCGGCGGGAACGCCTGTAGGGCCAGAGCCTTACAGAGCGAACGGATCCGACCGTCCGCGCCGCTTCCTCGACAAAACGCCGCCGCGGCTGCTTCCTGCATTACCGCCCAGCCGCGCCGCCACACCCTACGACCGGCGCCCCGACATCCGCGACGACATCGGCGCCCGGCCTGATTCTCCGGGTCTACCCGAGCGACGCGCGCAGCTTCACCCTCGAAACCATGGTGCGCGGACGGCGGCTTCGACGATCAGGCCCGCTAGCCCGCCCAGCACCAGCACGGCGCTCAGGGCGACCAGCCGCCTGCCCGTTACGGGTCCCATCGGCAGCGGAGCCTCTCTCCCCGGTTGAGCCTGCACACTTGGCCATCGTGCCCGGAACCTTCGCTGAACGCCTGGCCGTCGACGTAGCAGACGTTCGGGAGAACGATGGTGGCATCTGGCGGCGGCGGGGCTACCTGTTTGGCGAGTAGTTCCGGCACTGCATCGCAGGGCACGTATCCCGCCGCGCCCACGCCGACGATCAGGCCGTCGGCAGTCCGATCAAACTCCTCGCTCACATGAGCACACCCCACGTCCGCTTCAGAGAGATCATCCACGCACACGGCGAAAAGGCCCGGCCGGTCAGGTTCGTAAATCCAAACCGCTTGCTAGCTCTGCTCGCAACCAAATGTGATCGCAAGTTCCATATCGTCGAACGTGGCCTCTCCGCTCCGCCCGGCGGTCTGTGCCGGGCCGCTTGCGATCACGGCCAACAATCCGCACAGCGCTGCCACTGGTACGTTCAGGTGTGCTCGGCTTATCGTATCCCCGTCCTGCTGCTACGGCCACGATGAGAATTTGCATGCAATATAGTATCGGAATATATCCATAATGCTAACATAAAGATGGGATGTCGACGAGTAAGCAATGCAGTAATCGTGCGGTTGGTCGGAACAGGATCCGGCGGTGACGTCGCCTCGCTTGGAAACCACGGAAAACGTGCCGCGTGAGGGATTGACGTCTGGCCGTCAGCGGGTTCTCCGCGGTCGGCAGAGCCGGCCTGCTTGACCAGAGCTCGGCTGGAGGAACGCGGCGATGATCGATGACAGGTACCACCTCTCCGCCCGCCTCATTCACTGGGGCATGGCGCTGGGCTTCGTCTTCATGTGGGGGTGCGGTTATGCGATGACGACGCTGGTGGAGGAGGACTCGCCGCTGGAGGAGTTGCTGTTCGACCTGCACATCTCCGTCGGGGTGACGCTGCTCGCGCTCCTCGCAACACGCATCGGCGTTCGCATGGCCCACCGTCCGCCGCCGCTGCCCGACTCGATCCGAGGAATCGAACGCACCGCGGCGCATCTCGGCCACGCCGCGCTCTACGCGCTGCCTGCCGTGGTGATCGCGGTCGGCTGGGCGGAGACCAACTTCAGCGGCTACGCCGTTCAGTGGTTCGGCGTCGAGATGCCCACGGTCTTCCCGGAGACCGGGGAGTACCTCCAGGACCTGTCCGCGGAGGTTCACATGTGGCTCGCCTACACGATGCTGGCGGTCGCCGCAGGCCATGTCGCGGCCGCCTACAAGCATCGCTGGATCGATGGCCACGACGTCATCCACCGCATGACCTTCGGCGGGAGATGAGGGGGGGGGGTTGCTGACCCGACTCGGGGACACCGCGCCTGATGCGCCCTTCGGGGCACCCCCCAGCCAACCCAGAGAACCCGCGGTGGCAGCGGGACCCGGAGAACAGTTCCATGGTGCCAAGAACCAGCAGGCCCGGTCTCACGTTCCCGCTCGAGGAGCGGTATCTGACGCCGAAGGAGGCGAGCGATCTGCTAGGAATTTCCCGGCGAACGCTGGACCGATATCGGACCCGGAACAGCGGCCCGGCGTTTTACAAGTTCGGGAGCAAGGTTCGATACAAGCCCACACCCCCGCGGTCGCGAGGGCTTCGTCACGACAGTAACCGAGGGGTTGCATTCGCGGTGCGGGTGGTCCAGAGGTTGGTTGGCCGGGGTCGTGGAAGCCGTACAGTCAGTGGCGTGCGAGAGCATCCGTATACAAGCTTGGCTCGACCCTGTTCGGCTTCGTCGCTGATGGCGCGGGCGTGCCCGTGACCTCGTTTGAGAGATTGAGAGTTGCCGTGAGGGTTCTGCCCCGGTCGCCCTGAGCGTGTGATGAAGGAGCGAGCGGGATGGCGCGCAAGACGAGGACCCGGAGGCTGCAGAGCCTGCAGGTAGTGAACCCGGACTGTGCCGGGATCGACATCGGGAAGGACCGGCACTGGGTGGCGGTCTCACCGGAGCGTGCGGCGGAGCCGGTGCGGGAGTTCGGGGGGTTCACGCGGGGTCTGGTGGCGCTGTCGGCGTGGCTGTCGTCGTGCGGGGTGAAGACGGTGGCGATGGAATCGACGTCGGTGTACTGGATTCCGGTGTACGAGGTGCTGGAGCGCGCGGGGTTCGAGGTGCTGCTGGTGTCGCCGCGGATGACGAAGCAGATCTCGGGCCGCAAGAGCGACGTGCTGGACTGCCAGTGGATCTGGCAGTTGCAGTCGTATGGCCTGCTGCGCGGCTCGTTCCGGCCGCGGGATGCGATCTGCCCGCTCCGCGCGTATGTGCGCCAGGCGCGGCGGCTGATCGCGGACCGGTCGCGCAGCGTGCAGCACATGCAGAAGGCGCTGACGGAGATGAACGTCCGCCTGGACTCGGTGATCTCCGAGCTGGCGGGGGTGACGGGGCTGCGGATCGTGCGGGCGATCGTGGCCGGCGAGCGGGACCCGCACCGGCTGGCGTCGCTGCGGCATCGCGCGATCAAGGCCAGCGCCGACACGATCGCGGCGAGCCTGGAGGGGACGTGGCGCGAGGAGCACCTGTTCTCGCTGGAACAGGCGCTCGAGCGCTACGACTTCCTGGAGCAGCAGATCCAGGCCTGCGAGACGCGGATGGCGGCCATGATCGACGACCTGACGCCGCCGGCGCCGCCGTCGGCCGGCAGCCCCGGGGCCCCGGCCGACGGATCGTCCGGCGGGGCCCCGGCCGCCCGGCGCCTGACCGATCCGCGCTCGGACAAGGCCATGCGCGCGGCCCTGCACCGGATGATGGGGGTCGATCTGACGGCGATCCCGACCATCGGCACGGGCACGGCGTTGACGGTCGCCGCCGAGATCGGCCCGGACTTCTCCGCCTTCCCCTCCGTCCAGCACTTCTGCTCGTGGCTGGGGGTCGCGCCGGGCACCCGGATCAGCGGCGGCAAGGCCCTGCCGGGCCGGGCGCCGAAAGTGGTCAATCCGGTCGGGCAGGCGCTGCGCATGGCCGCCGTGGGCGCCCGGCGAAGCCAGTCCTTCGTCGGCGCCCGGCACCGCTCCCGCCTCGCCCGCAAGGACGCGGCCGTCGCCGTCAACGCGACCGCGCGCGAACTCGCCTGCCTGATCTACCTGATGGTGACCCGGGGGCAGGAATACATCGAGAAGGGCGTCGAGGCCTGGGAGAAACAGCGCGCCGAGCGCACCCATGCACGCCTTGTCAGCAAGGCCAGGGCCATCGGCTACGAGCTGATCAGACCCACCGACGGTGACATCCCTTCCCCAGCTGTAACAGCCGCTTAGCGGATGTGTTACTTGAGAGATTGAAGATCTGCACGCTTGGGCTGCCCGGCGCCGGATTGTCAAACGCAGAAGGCGGAAAGTTCCGGCCGTTGCGGAGGAAGATTGAGCGGACGCGCGTCGCGCTGGGGCCTGCTGTGTCATGCGTCCGCACGGAAAGGCCCCCATCTTGTGTGTTGACAAGCGAACAGCCGATTACCCACGGACTCCGTTAGGCGGAGAGGGAGCCCACGTCGACCGGGACGTGGAGCCGTCAACTCATACCGCGCTAGGGGTTTCGCTTGCCGGCGGGGCGGCCTTTGCTGCGGTCCAATGGTTCGGCATCGAGATGTCGAGGTAAGTTCTGGTGACCGGGGGAGGACCTTCAGGGCCAGTCCGAGGCCCCGCACAAGCGGCTCGCCCAAGGCATGCTGGCGGGCGCCGCGGGGCTGCCGCCGCCCGCGCGCATCGCTGGAGCGATGCGCCCGCCGCCGCCCCTGATGACTGAGCTCACCCCGAGTGATTTTCCGGCGGATCCCGGACCCGAAGCGGCCGGGCGGGCATGAACGGGTGCGTTATACGGTTGGCAACGCCGCGTTGGAGATATCGAGAGCCGATGCTGGCTGAGGGTCGGTGAGCGAGTTCCCCGCCCCGCGTGTCCGGCAAGGCCTCCGGCAGGCTCAAGGAATCCGTTCGGTCCAAACGAACTTCCGCGTGTGCATGACGGGTGGTCTCCACCTGGGCAGAAGCGACGCGCCCGTTTATGAGAACCGTGTGTGATGCCCAAGTTTCATGTGACTACAATAAAGAACAGTGCAGGGCATTGTCGCAGGCGCCGACGATCGCATGTGGCGGCCTACCGGTCGATCGCCGGCGCGCCGGCTTGGTGCCCGGGGGGGCCGGGGGAGGGAGCGACCCGTGACGCAGCGCGATGCCAACCCGCACGGGTGGCCTGAGCAGCAGGAACCCGAGGGCTCGCGCGACCGTGCGTCGACGCTGGCCGCAGCGATTCTTGAGATCAGCGAGAGCCTCGATCCGGACACCGTGGTGCGCAGGATCGTCGAGGTCGCCCAGGGCCTGACGGGCGCCCGCCGCGGCATCATTTCCACTGTCGATGAGGCGGGAGCACCGGGGGAGTTCTTCTTCTCGGGGTACACACCCGAGGAGGAGGGCGAAATGCTCGCCTGGCCGCACAGTTTGGAGCTGTTCGAGCACTTCCGGGAGCTCCCCGGGCCGTTGCGCCAGGGGGATTTCTCGGTATACGCCCGCGAGCTCGGCCTGATGCCGCTACCGAGCTTCGCCATGGCATTCCAGGGCACACCGATGCGCCACCGGGGCGTGAATATCGGCAACTTCTTCCTCGGCGATAAGGCGGGTGGCGAGGCGTTCACCGATGCGGATGAGGAGGTGCTGGTGCTGTTTGCATCGCAGGCCGCGGCGGCGATCGCGAACGCGCGCACGTACCGGAGCGAGCAGCGCGCACGGACGGATCTTGAGGCCCTGATCGAGACCTCGCCGGTGGGCGTGGCGGTCTTCGACGGGGAGAGCGGGCGGATGGTGTCGTCCAACCGGGAGGCGCGACGGATCGTCGAGAGCTTGCGCACGCCGGGTCGGCCACTGGAGGAGCTGCTCGAGATCATTGTGTGCCGCCGCGCGGACGGGCGCGAGGTGTCGCTGGCGAGACTGCCGCTGGGGCTGCAGTTCGCGGACGCTGAGGTCGTGCGCTCTGAGGAGGTCGTGCTTTCGGTTCCCGACGGGCGCAGTGTGAGAACCCTGATCAATGCCACGCCGACCTATGCAGAAGAGTCCGGCGCGGGATCGGTAGTGGTGACCCTGCAGGACCTCGCGCCGCTCGACGAGATCGAGCGGATGCGCACGGAGTTCCTAGGCTTGGTGAGCCACGAGCTGCGCGCGCCGCTCACGTCGATCAAGGGATCGGCAGTCACGCTGCTGGAGCAGGCGGCCGGGCTGGATCCGGCCGAGATGCGCGAGTTCGTCCGCATCATCGTCGAACAGGCGGAACAGATGCGGAGCCTCATCACGGACCTCCTCGACACGGGGCGGATCGACTCTGGGACGCTCTCGGTCTCGCCCGAGCCGTCGGCGGCGGCAGACCTGGTGGAGCGGGCCCGGAGCACCTTCCTGACCGGCGATACCCGGCGCGGCATCGTCGTCGACCTGGCGGATGACCTGCCCCCCGTCATGGCGGACCGGCGGCGCGTGGTGCAGGTGCTGAACAATCTCCTTGCCAACGCCGCCCGGCACACGGAGGCTGCCGCCGTGATCCGCGTGGCGGTCGTGCGCGAGGCCGAGCAGGTCGCGTTCTCGGTTGCCGACGACGGGGAGGGGGTCGCGCTCGAACTGCTGCCGCGCCTCTTCCAGAAGCATGTGGCCGGTGCTGGCGGCGCTGCCAGCCACGGCCTGGGGCTCGCCATCTGCAAAGGGCTCGTCGAGGCGCACGGCGGGCGCATCCGCGCGACCAGCGACGGCCCGGGGCAGGGGACCACCATCACCTTCACGATCCCGGCGGCGTCGGAGTCCGACGGCGCGGGAGCCATCGGCAGCGGCGCGCGGACGGGCGCGGAGCCGGAGGAGAAGCCGCGCGTTCTGGTGGTCGATGATGATCCGCGGACACTCCGCTTCGTGCGCGACACGCTGACCGGGGCAGGCTACGCGCCGCTCGTGACTGGCGCACCGGACGACTTCGCGGGGCTGATCCGCGCGGAGCGGCCGGAGCTCGTGCTCCTTGACCTCATGCTGCCCGGGCGCGACGGGATCGAGCTGCTGCAGGAGGTGCCCGAGCTCTCAGACCTCCCGGTGATCTTCATCTCGGGCTACGGCCGCGACGAGACGGTGGCGCGGGCGTTTGAGCTGGGCGCCGACGATTACATCGTGAAGCCCTTCTCGCCGACGGAACTGGTCGCGCGCATCCGGGCGGTCCTGCGCCGGCACCGGGAGCCCGAGACGTTCGTGCTGGGCGAGCTCGAAGTCGAGTACGAGCGCCGCCGGGTCACGGTGGGCGGTGCCGAGGTGAAGCTGACCCACAAGGAGTTCGAGCTGCTGCGCCTGCTGTCGGTGAATGCCGGGCGGGTCGTGCATTTCGAGACGCTCCTGCGCCGGATCTGGGACGGGCGCGAAAGCGCGGACGCAAACCTGGTCCGGATCTTCGTGCGGACCCTGCGGCAGAAGCTCGGCGACAGCGCCGAGGATCCGACCTGGATCTTCAACCACCGCGGCGTCGGCTACCGGATACCGAGGCCCGGTCAACGCTGACCCGCCGCCGGCGCCCGGATCCGGGGAGTCAGAGGCCCACGCGCGCGGAAGGGTCCATCGGAGTCGGCTCGTCCCAGCTGGTTCGGGACGGCTCCTAGGAACGGCGGGGCTGGGGTGAGGGAGCAAGCTGCGAGCACCATCCACGGCGGTGTGCGCCTCCCCATGATCGAGATGCCGAGCAGGGGGCTGGTACGGGTTCCTGCCGATGTCGGCGCGGAAGAGAGAGGAGCGTCAGTCCGCGTCCCCGACCAAGACGGACAGCCGGCCCAGAACGGGATCGACCGTGCCCGTGTTCTTGAAAGGGTCGCCGTCGCAGGACGATCCGGCTCCGGCGCTGAACCGCGCTCATTGACGAGGCGATAACCATCTCGGGAGACGCTGCGCTCGCCGCTTCCCTCCGACATCAGCCACGTGCCGGCGTGGCGAGCGGCAGGCGCCGGGGTGAGACCTACCGAATCGACGCCGGATTTTATGAAGCTAGAGCGCGTCTGCTTTACGTGGAACCATAGCCGGCGTTGCGGATGTAGTTCTGGCATTCGCGCGGTTCGATAGTGGCGAGGAGCGCGCCGAGCTGCCGCCAGGTGTCCTCGATGGTGCGCTGCTGGGCGTCGCGCATC
>JAJDWH010000030.1 GCA_022825705.1 Alphaproteobacteria bacterium | reverse complement strand
CCTGGTGGCCACCTCGCGGCCGCTGGCCACGATCACCGCGTCCGCTTCCAGCACCCGGCCGTCGGCGAGCGTGACCCGCGCCCTCTCTTCCGATCCGGCCAGGCGCTCGATCCTCTCGTACCAGTTGCCCCAGACGAACTCGACGCCGTAGTCCTCCATGCGCCGGATGAGCATGTCGACGATAGGGCGCTCGGCGAAGGTGAGGAAGGTCCGGTCCCGCTGGATCAGCGACACCTTGCAACCCAGAACCGCGAATGCCGAGCCATACTCCGCACCGATGACCCCAGCGCCGATGACGATGATCGACTCGGGCAGGGACTTGCGCTTGAGCTCGAGCGTGAACACGGAGTCGGAATCGAAGATGATCTCGTTGTCCACCGGGATGTCCGGCGTGAAGCGCGGCCTTGATCCGGCAGCGATGATGATCTTCTCCGCCTTCAGGTTGATGGATTCCATGGGGTTCCTGAGCACCCACGCATGCACCGAGTTGGGACTATCCAGGGTAGCGTGGTAGCCCCGGAAGATATCGATCCGGTCGTGGTAGACCTGGATCTGGTCTTCCATGGCGGCGATCCGCCGCTCCACCACCTTCCGGACCCGGACGAACAGGTCCTCGAGCGTGATGTCCTTCTTCCCGGTGAACCCGGCGCCGTAGAAGGGGCGCTGACGGACTCCGCGAAGGTAGATGATGGCCTCGCGCAGGGTCTTGCTGGGGATGGTGCCGGAAAGGAGGGTTGTTCCCCCCAGGTTCTCCTGACGCTCCAGAACGGCCACTCTGGCACCCAGCTCGCATGCCTGAATGGCGGCCGTGTAGCCTGCGGGACCGCTGCCGATGACGATGACGTCGTAGTCGAAATCCTGCATGATTCCTGTGATCGGTGCAGCCTGTCCCGCTCCGGATCCGGGCCGCTGGCATGTCCGGCTGGGACCGATCCGCCATCGAGTCGCCCGAAGCCTCTCCATAGCAGGTTGCACACGGGGATGTCACGAGCGGGCCGTGATCGTTTCCCGATTCGACGGCGTAGTGTCTGTGGGATCATCTGCCGAGATCGTTGATCGTGGCGCCGGCGCCGGTCTGCTGTCGCAGGGTCTCGATCTCCGCCTTGATCTTCGGCAGCAGGGCGCCGGTCGGCCTTGCGGCGGGGATATCCGCTTCGGTGGCGGGGTTGGTGTTGAGGTGCGGCTCGAAGATGATCTTCCAAGGACCCAGTTGAAAGTTTCCAGGGAGATAATCGGGCATCTCTGCGACACGGCGCACAGACCGCTGCCCGGGCAACCTCATGGCCCGACTCGGAGGCGTCGCAACGCTTCCACGCACCCACTTGGCTGGGCAAGCCGTCAGATCAAAGGTCCGGCGGGCGCACTATCGTTGCCGGACACGGCCGGTCTGGCCACGGTGCGGAATGCCTCGCCGGCGAGATTGCCGGCACCCCTGGGCGCTCCTGCCGAGATGCTGGCCCGGTTTCAGTCTACTTTGCCGTCGCGCCACTGGCGTTCTGAGTACACACTCCCGTCGGGGCCTCGGATAACCCATCGGCCATGCTTCTTGCCGTCTACGTAACGACCTTCCGAGACATCACCATCCGCATGTCTTTCGATCCAGTGGCCATACTGCTTGCCGTCCACGTAGGGACCTTTCAGGACGGCGCCACTTGAAAGTCTGAAGACCCAATGACCATGCTGCTTGCCGTCTACATAAGGACCTTCATAGACGTCACCATTCGCCAATTTTATGACCCAGCGGCCGTGCCGCTTGCCGTCTACGTAAGGACCTTCCAGGACGAAACCAGCCTTCCATCCTTCGACCCAGTGGCCGTGCTGCTTCCCCTGGAGCAGTTCTCCAGAGTCTTCCCGAGAGTAGTCGGGGTTCTTCAGATCGCTCCGGCGCAGTACTCCCCGCCCGACAGCAGTATCGCCCTCGCAGCTGCCCGACCAACTGACGGTGTAGTTGGGAATGTAATAATTCGTGAAGGCAAAGCATCCGGTCTTGTCTGCGATTTCCAGCCAACAGCTCGATCCTTCCGGCATTCCCTTGCATTTCGGCCCCGCCTCGGGGAAGTGCAGAACCCGGGTCCGGAGTCGGCGAGGGCCCTCCGCCGCTTCCGCAGACGCCGCAGGCTTGCGGACCTCCCGCCCGGCCGTCGCCAGAGCCTCGGCCTGTTCGCGCGTCAACTCATCCTCCCCGCTTGTCGCGGGCGGGCTCGCGGCCGGCTTCTCTTCCCGTGGCGCAAGGACGCTCTCGCTGCCCGACCATGCGCCCGGCTCTGCGCCCGGGCTGGCGCACGCCGACCCCACCACGGTGCAAACCGACCCCCCGGCGGCCTCGCAGGTCTTCAACGCGCGCGCTTCCACCTGTTCCCGCGACATTCCGCTCTTTCCCTGAGCCGCCCCGTATTGATCCAGCGCCAACGCGCCGCAGCCGTTCCGGAACCAAGTGAGTTCGGCGCAGTCCGTTCCACCGCCGTCAACGCAGGCTTTCGCCGCCGCTTCCCGCGCCTGATCCCTGGTGTCCCGGTTCCAGGCGACACCGTACGCCACGGCATCGCGCCCCCCGGCCTCGCCGAAGGCGATGACGCCATGGGCATCCTGTGCGTGGGCGGGGACGGCGGCCAGAAGCAGCGCAGCCCCGGCCATGACGGCCAACTCTCGCATGGATGCCATGCGGCGGCGGTAACCGGTTGGGTCACGGGACATCGATGAACGAAAGGCATGTTCAAGCATGGAGGATACTCCGGCGCAATTGCCGGCCTGTTCTCAACTGCCATCGCCGAACGAAGGATTGCGGAAGCTCTCGCGGATTGCAAGGCCGATGCCGGCCCGTATTCCCATCGCCCGTCACTGGCTTCCGCATCACACTCTGAACCTGTGTCACCGCCACTGCTCGCGCCTCCGTCAGCGTGCCCGGCACGACCGCCTCAGTACCGTCCCCCATTTACCGCCACTCAATCGCCGTGGCGGCTCCCCTCCGGCGAGGCCGGCGTTCATTCCCCTTCGCTTGAACCCTCGGTTTCATCGTTCTTGACTGCTTGCGCGGCTTTGGTTCTCACACCCGCCGCACCTTGGGGTCTGACGCGCCTTGCCTGCGACCGGTCACGAGTGCGAAGAATCCGTTACCAAGGCTTGGTGGTGTTGTTCCCGGAAACCACCAACAGGGCTGACGAACGACAAGGAAAGGATCCACAAGTTGGGCGAAGCGGCAAACAACTCCCTGAACAGCGTTCGCTACGCGTGGTACAGCCGAAGAAACTGTCCCGCGGCCCGCGTCGCCCGCACGTCAATGTCGCTCTCGCAAGGTGCATCCAGAACCCCCAGCAAGCGCTGGGTCCGGGCATCTCCCAGGAGCAGCCCAAGGAAGGTACCCACGGCCTCGTTTGCATCTTCGACATTGAGGAGACCGCGGGCGTCGCATTGCTCCAGATACCGGACCAGGGCCCCGTGAATCGGCTCGCGGCACAACCTGGACAGGCTGCCCGCCAGCCCCGGGCCGGAGAACGCCTCGGAAATGGCGGCCCGGTCGATCGCCACCGCGTGGTCGCCCAGAAGCTGGGCTGCCATTGCGCGGCCGAACCCGGTCAAGGCGGCCTCGACCGGGACGTCGCCGTCGAGATGTCCGTTCAGCGCACGGAGAATCCGTTCCGCGCTTCGTCGGATGACAGCCTCGAAGAGCCCGGGCTTGTTGCCGAACCACGCATACAGGGTTTCCTTGGACGCCGAAGACCGCCGGGCCACCTCGAGCATGGTGGCGTCGCGATAGCCGCGTTCGGCCAGCACCTCGACAGCGACATCGAGTATGTGAGCCCGCCGCGCTCGCGTGAAGGACTGCTTGTCCGTTGAAGTTCTTTCCATCGGCAAAGGTAAGTGTCGCGGGGCTGTGGGGGATGTCAACTGGCGTCAGCGAGGGTGCGGGAACGGGTCGGAAAATGCTTGCGGCCGCCTTCAGGCATGTCCTCCGACGGCACTCAAAGGGAGTTGGCATGGAGGTTCGGCGAGTCGGTCCAGCAGCGAATGCACGCCCCCGAAAGGCGAGGGAAGCCGAACCCTCATTCGCCGTTGTCGGTTAGAATGGATCACTCCGTTTCCGCTGCTCGTTGTATCGCGCCCAACCCCTGCCCGTGAGACGGACGCGGACCAGGCGTCCAGGGCGCAACACGTACCCCGCTGGCTCCACCAGACCCTTCGCCACAAGGTCGTCAACCAGCTCCAGGGTCTTCGGGTCCGCGTCCAGGTTCATCACGAAGCGGGGTCCGGCCACCCGCTTGCCGATGGCCCGGAGCAGTGCTTCTTCCGCCTCGGTCACTTCCTGCCGCCGGCTCCGAACGTCCTTGGTCTCCCCGCCCTTGAGGGCAACCCAGGCCAGGCTGTTTCTCGCATTGGCCCGAACAGGCCTCCTATGGATTGAACCAGCCTTGCTCTCCATGCATCTTCACCCTTTCCGCCTGAAGACCCGGCCGCCGCCGGGTCCGCCGTGATGGCGGGCGGGATCCTCCAGCAACCATCGGGAATCCGGATACCGAGCCTCAGAGTACTCTCCTGAATAGTCCGCGTCCCGAACGTGTCAAGAAGAACCTGATAACAGGCCCGAGAGGCGTGTGGAAGCGCGCTGTCCCGTTCGGTGGATTCGGGATGCCATCCACCGGCCGAAGACAATGGCCGCCATTCGCCGCCATGCCTGTGAACCGGCCGTTTTGTCCCTTGCCCCAGGTTCGGAAAGCGCGTATCCGGGCCTCATGGACGGGCAAGAACATCGAACCCAGCGACTGACCGGGAGGCGGCCGTGGTAGCCTCCATCGGCAAGATCTCCTCTCCGTCGCAGGGGGCGAGCTACTTTGAGCGGGACGGGTACTAC
>JAJDWH010000018.1 GCA_022825705.1 Alphaproteobacteria bacterium | reverse complement strand
GACGCGTCAGATCGGCAGCAGTCAAGTTTGCCGAAAACGAGGCCTCCCGACGAGGCCTCTTCAGAATGAGGAGAGCCTCGGAGCCATGAAGAAGACGAAGCTGACTCGCAGTTTGCTGGCGGCGTGCTCGATCGTCGCCCTCACGGCCGTCATGTACGGCTGCGTCCACAGCAGTGACGATCCGCCGGCGACGGACGACACCGGCGTGGATATGCCGGATCCGGCCATCGCTGAGCGCACCGCCATCACCAATGCCATCAACGCGGCGCGCACCGCCGTGGGCATGGTGAACGACACCTCCAGCGACGCCACGGTGACCGCTGCCAATACTGCGATCGCGGCCGCCAGGACCGCGATCACGAATGCGACCAATGTCCCGGCGGAGGAGAGAACCGCGCACACCGGGACGGTCAACGCCATCGCAAGCACGCTTGCCACTGCCCTGGCGAGCCGGACGGACGCGATGGATGAGGCGGCCGAGGAGGCCGCCGAGGCCGCCTTGGCGCTGTTCAACGGCATTGGCGACGCTACCAACTTGCCCGTCGCAGTGACCGCTGTCGGCGACGAAGACGGTGGTGGCGGCATGGCTGAGGTTACGGCCACGGGGTTGACGCCTGGCGTTGGCGGCGACGACGTGATGAGCTCCGCCGAGCCCATGCTGGGCATGTGGCAGGGCACGAGGCTCACCGATTCCGTTCCTGCCACTCCTGCCACCGCTACCAATGCGGGCACCAGCAGCACCGTGGTCGTCTATACCGACATCGGGCCCGCCGAGTCAGTGCCGTTCGGTGACGTATACGACCTCGACGCAGCCGGGAACCTTGCCATTGTTGCTGCTGCCGATGCAAACCCTCACGTAGCGCTGATCTCCGCATCCGCATTCACGCATGCCGGCCGCGTGAATCATGACCCCGATCCTGATGCAACTGATGATGTTGCCCGCATCAGGGGCACGTTCAATGGGGCAGCGGGTGAGTACCGGTGCACGGCGGCGAGCGCGACCGCTTGCGGTTCTATTGAGTCGTCAGCGGGTGTCAGGCTCGCAGGCACGTGGGTCTTCGATCCCGATTCCGGCGCTATGGCTACGATGCAAGACCCGTCATTCGCCTATTTCGGCTGGTGGCTGAACAGCGGCACCACCGAAGGTGTCGAGGCCGGCGTGTTCCACGGCGTGACGGACGGCACCGGAGATGACGCGCTGCTTGGTGCGCCCACCGACATCGCCGCCCTAGGTGGCACGGCCACCTATAACGGTGCGGCGGCTGGCCAGTACGCCATCAACCCGGGCCTCTCCGACGCCCACGGCGGCCATTGGACGGCCGACGCGACCCTGACCGCCGACTTCGGGAGTGAGACCGAAAATGGCTCGATTTCAGGCATGGTCGACAACTTCATGGCTGGTGGTCGGGCCATGGATTGGACCGTCGCGCTCGGCGAGACTAACTTCACTGATGGCACCGCGGTGTTCGCCAGCGCCGGTGACGGTACTACCACTGCCGATGACGATGTGGTCTGGACCGTCGGCGGGGTCGCCGGAGCTGAGTCCGGGTCGTGGTCTGGCGGTCTCCGCGGGGCGGGCGACAACGGTGTGCCGACAGTGGCCACGGGTATGTTCACCGCGATGCACGGGACAGTTGGCCACATTATGGGTGCGTTCGGCGCACACGTCGAAGAGTAGCGCCTAAGACCCATCGGGAGGGGCGGCACCAATATTACTGCAGCCCCTCCCGCCCCTTTCCCGGTGAGTTGAAGGTGTGGACTACAACACTCTCCTCATCCCGTCGACATGCCCCCCCGGTAGTCCCTTCTCCGGTCTGCCGGGGGGTTTTGCTTTCTCCCTGGCCGAGAAGAAGCCTCTGCATAGCGCCCTTGCCGTTCTGATCCTACTGATTGCGCTTCCCACCGGCGCGCTCGCCGACACGCAAGTACCTGGCCCCCTTTGTTCAGGAGTAAGGTGACATGAAGAACCGGACATCTTCGCTTCGCTTGCTTGGTGTGTTCCTGGTCGCCGGGCTCCTGGCAGGAGGCTTGGCCGCGTGCGGCGGCGGCGGAGGTGGTGGGGCAGCGGCGGCGGAAGCGGCGGCGGCGGAGGTGGCGGCGGCCCGGTCGTCGGTCCGGGCCCCGGTCCGGGAGTGCCCCTCGATCCGACACCAGGGCCGACGCGCGAGAGCAGGTCGTCCAACTTCCTGCCCCTGATCGGTGCCGGAACTCGCTATTACGGTTCGTCCGGCGGAGCCGGCAGGACCGTCGCGGTGATCGACGACGGGGTCGATTTCCGTCATTCCGACCTGGTTGGAGAGCAATGGGCGTATAGGGACGCCTTCAATCCCGAGGTGCATGGAACGCCAGTAGCAGGCGTCATCGGCGCACGACGCAACGGCAGAGGCATGCATGGCGTCGCCTGGAATGCGAATTTGGTCAGCCTTGCCAACTGCTTTACGAGAAACTCGAATTGCAGCGCAACGGAAAGGCGGTTAGGCCAGAACAACGTTTTGGCGAGCGACATCGCATCGGCGGCGGGCCTGTCGAGAAACTATGGCGGGGCGGGTTCCAACCCTGAAGCTTCTTCGCACATCATGAACATGAGCTGGGGCCCTACTCTCGGGTATGTCGACATCGGCACGGGTTCGCAGATATTGAGCGCGATGCGCGATGCAGCTGCTGCAGGGCGCGTCATGGTTGCAGCGTTGGGCAACGGCGGATTACCGGGGCCCGAGGGCGGGCCCGCGAGTGTCATGGCGTTTAGTGGCATCGCCGGTTCCGGTATTGCGGTCGGCGCGCTGAATTCCGCAGGCAACAGGAGGGCTTCCTTCAGGTAAGCCTTCGGTTGTCTGGTGATGGGCGCATGCTGAGGTTGATTTTTGAGGCCATGCACGAACCTCTGGTAACTCTTTCGGGCATCGGTTATCGTCGCGCTCGTGGCGATTCTCGACGAAGATTCCGGAGCGGCGCTGG
>JAJDWH010000013.1 GCA_022825705.1 Alphaproteobacteria bacterium | reverse complement strand
GTCCGAGTTGACGATGGTCGCCACCCCCACGGCATCCGCGAGCGCCGCGCCGCGCGCGTCCGAGAGCACGACCTCGAAGGTCTCGGGGTCCTCGTCGTGGCTGTCGTCGATCACCAGGGCCGCCATGACCGTGTATGCGGTTTCGCCCGGCCTGATGAACGCGAATTTCTTTTGGGAAGACGCCCAGAAGTCGCTGTTCCGCTTCGCCGACACCGGGCTCGATTCCCGCACCCGCCAGTAGAATGAGGCGCCCTCGCGCGTCGCCTTGCTGAGCGTGATCGTGAACTCGACCCGCCGGTACGGGCCCTCCTTCACCTCGACGTCGTTCACCGAGAGCGTCGGCACGCCCGCTACCGCCACGTCGTCGTCCGCGACCGCGACCGCGGCCGTATCGTCCGGTGACGCCGCCACCAGATAGCCTGTGCCGGCGGCCAGGGTCGCGGTGACCGAGCCGTTCGGCTCGTCCGTGGTGTCGTTCACCGTGGCGACCTCGACGGTCACGCTGCCCCCGGTCGGGATCACCACCTCCCGCGTGCCGGTCTGGCCGGAAGCCGCATAGTCGCCGCTCTGGGTCACCGCGAGGCTCACCGTCAGGTCCGCGTGCGGCGCAGGCGTAGCCGTGAGGGTGAACGCGGCCGGGGTTCCCTCCGTCACCTCACTGCCGGCGGCGAGGCGCACCACCGGATCGTCATCGTCCGCGACCGTGACTGCGGCGGTATCGTCCGGCGGGTCCGCCACCGTGTAGCCCGTGCCGGTCCGGATGGTGGCCGCGATGCGGCCGTCCGCCTCGTTGAGGGCGTCGTCCGTTGTGGCGACGGTGAGCGTGGCCGTGCCGGTCGTGCCGATCGTCACCGTCTGCGTGCCGGTCTGGCCGCTTGCGGCGAAACTGCCGCTGTCGGTGACGTCCACCCGGACCGCAAGCGTGCCCGTCGGCGCGGGTGTAGCGGTCAGGGTAAAGCTGGCTGTGCCGCCTTCGGTGATATCGCTGCCGCCGGCGAGGCGTACCACCGGTGTGGCGACCGGCGGATCATCATCGCGCACCGCCACTGACGCCGTGTTTGGGCTGCCGACCGTGTAGCCCGTGCCGCTCGCCACCGTGGCGGACACGCGGCCGTCGGGCTCGTCGGTCGTGTCGTTCTCCGTGGCAAGCGTGAGCGTGTCCGAGGACTGGCCCGCCTGGATGGTGACCGTCTGCGTTCCTTCATTGCCCTGGGCCAGGAAATCGCTCGCCGCGTCGTCGTCGACGGTGAGCGTGACCACGAGGTTCGCCGACGGCGCCGGCGTTGCCGTCACCGTGAACGACGCCGAGGCGCCCTCGGTAATGGCGCTGCCGCCCGAGACCGCGATCTCGGGAACCGCCGCCGGCGTCTCCGGCTGCGCCGCGGCCGCTTCCTCCAGGCAGTCGAGCGCGTCCACCACCGGCTGCCAGCGGCCCGTCGAATACGCCGCCATCATCTGCCGCGCCTGCGCCGCGGTCATGCCGCCGGTCTCTTCGTTCAGACCGGCCAGCGCCCGCTTCCAGCGCGCCACGTGCGCATTACCGTAATGCGTCTCCCCGACGTAGCCCGCAACGGATGCTTTCACCGAAGTCAGGTCGCAGCCGTGCGCCTGAACGGTGTCCTGCGTGTCCTGCGTCCCGGCCGGCGCCACGTCGATGGTCGCCGTGCCCGCGAGGTCGGCCAGCCGCTGCGTGTCGCCGTTGCCGTCCACGTATTCCGGCGTCACCGTGACCGTGACGGTCATCGCCTCGGCTGCGCTGTGGTCGAACGTCCACGTCGTGTCCGTGTGCCCGTCGACGGACCCCTGGACATTGTTCCGCGGATCGCTCGCCGTTCCCGCGTACTCCACCCGATAGGACGTCGTATGCTCCACCGCGTCCCACGTCACGGTGGCCGACGTCGCATCCACCGCCGCCACCTGCACGTTGGCCACCGCCGCCGTCGGCCGCGGCGCCACCACCACCACCACCTGGTCGTCGCTGCTGCCGCCTTGGCCCCCGGAACACGCGCCGCCCCGGATCGCCACGCAGGCCGAGCCCTTGCCCGACACCAGCCGGTAGGACGGCTTCTCCGACGCCGTGAAGGTCACCGAGCCGTCCGGCCCGCTGTCCCGCACCAGGAAAGTGAGGTCGACCTTCGTCTTGCCCCGCGCAAGCGACGCGACGCCCGACTTCTTGCGGTGGACCGGCGACTCCGTCGTATAGGTATGGGTGTTCCCCGTGCAGAAGCCCAGGTCCCGCAGGAACTGGGTGCACTCACGCGTTCTCGTGACGGTCTTCGTGTCGCCGTTGATCAGGTTCCCGGGGTCGTCCAGCTCCCAGTGCAAGTGCAGGTTCTTGTCGAACGGGCCGTTCACCGCTCGTACGGTGAACTTAATCAGGCCACCGTTCCCGCCGGCCCCCCGCTGCCCCGCCACCTCGAGCGTCGGCCTGTCGTCGTCCTGCAGCGTGACGATCGCCGCCATGTTGACCTCGTTGCCGTTCTGGTCCTGCTCCACCGTCGAGGGGAGGATCTTGATCTCCACCGTCGAGGATGCGGTCTCCTTGCCCGGCCGCGTGCTCTTTTGCAGGCGGATCTTCACCTGCTCGTCCGGCTCGCTCCGGTCGTCGCCGTCCAGCATCCGGACCACGAGGTCGATGCCGGCCGAGCCCGCCGGCAGGGTCGCCAGGTGACAGCCCGTGCCCGCGACCTTGCCCCCGTCCGGACCGGTCAGCTCGTAGTCCGTCCCGAGCGTCGCCGCGCCATCCTCCACGCAGTACTCGAAATGCACGTCCACCGGCAGCGGCACGCCCGCCGACATCGTGATCCGCTGCTCGGCGCCGTCCCCCGAGAGCGTCGTCTGTTCCGGGTTCACCCGCAGATAGGCCGGGTTGTCGCTGTCGTCGATCGCAATGGAGAGCTTGTGGCGGTCGTCCTCCCTGTTCACCCATAACGAGCCCGAGACATCCACCATCTCGATGACGAACTGCTCCTCGCCCTCGACTTCGTTGTCGTCGACGACGTTCACCCAGCGGGCGGCGCCGCCCCGCCGCGGACTCGGCTTCGGCACCCGGATCGTGCCCCGGTCGGTGTTCCGGTTGTAGCCGTCCAGCGTGTAGTCGACGCCGTAGGTCGCCGTGCTCTCGTCGTGCACCACCTTGTAGGTCACGGTGTAGGGGGTGTAGTCCGGCCCCTTCGTGAACATGACCCCGACGCGCTGCCCGCTGCCGTACTTCTCCTTCGCGCGCCTTGTCTGGCTGCGGGGGACCACCGATTGGGAGTGGATGATCTCGTACTCGGCGGGGGCAAACTGGACCGGCTGCTGCCCGAAGTCGTCGTCGACGATGTTCAGGGACAGCTTCCAGTACCCGCTTTCCCGGGGGATGATCCTGAAGGGGTAGGGAAGCGGGTTGCCCGGAGCCTGCGACAGGGTGAGGATCACCTGCTCCGTGTCCCGGGACCGGTCCTCCAGACGGTCGTCGTTGAGAACCCGGATCGTCATCCGCTTGTAGCGCGTATTGGCCGGGATCGACGTGTCGAAGCAACTGCCCTGCACCGCGCCGTCCACCACCACCTGGTAGTCGTCCTTGACTTCCGGCTGCGGGTTGCCGGTGGTGTCCTGCGTGGCGTTGCCCGACAGGCACACCCGGAACGGCAGCTTCGACGAATGCAGACGCTCGGTGCGGACGTAGAAATGCACGTCCGTCGTGCCCGAATCGGTCTCCTTGACCCGCTTCGTACGGAACCGGTTGTCGTCACCTAAATGGCTTGTGCCCGGCTCTGGCTTGGGCGGAATGCTCTCCGTCCAGATCAGCGAGACCTCGACGCGGGGTTGCGGTGTCACCACCGTAACCGATACCGGAGGGATCGTCATCGAGGTCGGGTAGTTCGTCGTGTCGGCGGAGGACTGGACCGCATGGCTGATCGTGGTCGAGCCCGCGCCCTCGCCGGTGACGCTAAACGTCTTCGGGATGTTCCAGGCGTTGGCGCCGCTGGGACTGAAGACGACCGCGCCGGGCCAGACCGTCGCGGTTGCCGTCGCGCCCGAGGTTGCCGAAATCACCACGTTGCCGGAGGGCGCGCTCTTCAGCACCACCGTGTAGGTGCCCTCCCCGTTCTCCTGAACCGTAAGACGCTCCCTGGACACGGAGACCAATTCAAGCGGTGTTCCCACCACGAACACCGGGGAGAGGCCCAGCGTGCGCCGGATGTTGCCGGACGGCGCAGCCATCTGATTGATCGGGTTTTTACCCGTGCCCCACTGACCTTGTCTGACATTCGTGGCGCCGAGATATTCCGTGCTGTGCTTCGTTCCGCCGTTCGATCCTCCCGTCTGGGTGCCGGTCCAGTGTCTGCTGCCGGCTACGGTGTTCCCGTTCTCGTCGCGCGTGTCGCTTGCCATTTGTGCGTCCCAGGAGCCGTCCCAGAAGTCGTTGTAGTCGTCCGCGACCTTGGCGCCGTTCAGCCAGTAGATGGGCACGCCGGTGCCGGTGGTCATGGTGTTGTCGCGGGCATCGACCGTGGCGGTCGAGCCGACCATCCTGAACCGGCTGCTGTAGGGTCGGATGGCTGCACGGCCGTTTGCGGCCTCGTTCTGCACGAAGCTGTTGTAAGTGGCGATATCAGTCGGGGTCGCGTTGCGCGCTTCGGTGAGGAACAGCAGCCGGAACTTGGTGCCGGCGGCAATGGCGGAAGGCTTGAGCGCCCAGTTCGGGGGCACCGTGTAGGAGCCGTCGGCGTTGGCCGTCGGCGTCTGCGCGGCGGCCGGGGCGGCGAGGCCCGCGAGCAGCGGCAGGCACAGCAGGGCCGACAGCAGGCCCAGCCGCAGGCGGCCGGCGGAAGCGGAAGACTCAGACGGAGAGGCGGACGGTCGGGAGCGGCCCCATGCCGGCGCGCTCATGGCCGAAGCCCCGACGCAGATGAGGTGGCTTGGCTTGGCTTGGCTTGGCTTGGCTTGGCTTGGCTTGGCTTAACCCAAGCCTATCATGCGGAGTGCCGGCCTCTATTGTCAAACCGCCCGTGCTGCCGACGATGCATGTCGAGACAATGCCCTGTCTTCCCGCCTGTCTTTCGCTTCCGATTGCCGTCATGGTCTGCCCTCCGGTGGGCGCAGGCACGGTCTCCGAGGTAGGCAGCCGCTCTCCCTGTGCCGATGGGTGACGCATCCAAATATAGAGATAGGGCATTGATTATGCCAACTGATCGTTCAGAAATCAAGTGCCGCGCCATTCTTCCTTCGGCTACGCTTCCTTCGGCTTCGCTTCCTTCGACTACGCTCAGGACAAGCAGGACAGGCAGGACAGGCGGGACGGGCAGGGCGGGCGTTGACTGGATGAGGCACAGGGAAAGATAAAGATAAAGATAAAGATAAAGACACTGGATCCTCGATTAAAAATGTCGAGGATGACAGAGGGAGGAGTCGGGGATGACAGGAGGAGGAGTCGGGGATGACAGGAGGGGGAGTCGGGGATGACAGGAGGGGGAGTCGGGGATGACAGGAGGGGGGCGAGGATGACAGGAGGGGGAGTCGAGGATGACGGCAGGGGGAATCGAGGATTGTAAATGTTCACTAATTCGTTGACAGAATGATAGGAGGGGAAAGAAAAGGAAAGGAAAGGAAAGAAAAGGAGAGGATATAGGCCTGGAAACGGTCTTAATTTTTTGGGTCTGAGGAGTCCGGAACTTTGCCGGTCTTTTCTTGAAGGGGTTCGTCTTCAGCGTCAAGGTCGTCGAAGAGATCGTCCAGGGACAAGTCATCGTCAATGGGAGGATTGCCGTCGTAGATCAGGAATCTGCGATGGTGCCGATATGCTTCCCGCGTGAAGAGATACGGTTCAACCGCCGTGCTATCCCGATACGTGACGGCCTCGTCCAGTTTTACTCGTTGGTCAATGAAGCCCAGGAGGGCGATGGGGACCGCAACGGGGGAATTCACATAGAACAGGATATTGGTCACGGTCGTGACGCCCAGATTCGGCACGTCTCGTACCGTGCTGGGTCCGATGAACGGCAGAACCAAATAGATGCTTTCGTCCATCCCCCACACGCCCAGGGTTTGCCCGAAATCTTCATCATGGGCTTCGAGACCGAGAGGCGTGGCCATGTCCCAAATTCCCAGGAATCCGAACGTCGAGTTCACGAAAAACCGGGTTGAATCATCGAGTCCTTGAGACCCTTTTCCCTGAAGAAAGTCATTCAGGATGACGCTGGGATAGACCAGGTTATCGAAGAAATTGGAGACACTGTTTTGGACGGGTTGTGGAGTATAGGCGACGTACGCTGCGGTCACCGGTTTGGCGATCGTACGATCGAGAAAGTCGTTGGCCCGGTAGATTGGTCGATTCACGGACTCAAGCGGGTCGTGATCCGCCGCCCCGGGCTCTACTGACGGCGTCACGGCGCATCCGGTCAGCGCGATACACACTGACCAGCCAATCGCCCACCACAGGATGGCGGCATTTCCGTTCGCTTTCACGATGGCATTCGCCATGCTTCTCATTAAACCGTCGGAGAGCCTGAGCGCCTTGAGTATGCGCTAGAGTCCTTCCGCGTTTTTTTTGATTTGGGTTTCCAGGCGTTCGATGAGGGTTGGGAATCCGTCTTTGCGCAGAATGCCTCCGTATTCGGTGCGTTTCAAGGCCAGGTCGCTGACGCCGTTCACGCTGACGCTGATGATTTTCCACTGGTCATGAATCTGGTGCAAGATGTAGTTGAACGAGATTTTCTCGCCGTCGGATTTCACAAAGTGGCTGGTGACCAGTTTGCGATTTCCTCTTTTCAGGGACGTTGCCGAAAGAATGGAGAATTGTTCTCCTCCATAATCCTTGAACCGTCCCGCGTACGTGGAAATGCTCAGGTTCCTGAACGTCTCGACAAAGGTGGACCGTTGGCTTGCATCGAGTCCTTTCCAATGTCTCCCGACGGCCAGCCGTGCGATCGTATCGAGGTCGTGCGTTTTTTCAATAGTCGCGGAGATGCCCTGATAGCGTCCCTTGTAGCCGAGATTGCGTCCTTCTTGCATGATGGCGATGATCGATTCCTGGAGTTCGGCGACGACCCGAACGGCGTCATCGTCATCGGCGGATGCGTTGACGCAGGCTCCCCACAGCACCAGGAAAGCGACGGCGCCCACGAGGGGCTTGTTCCAGAATTGCATCATGCGTTGGGCCGGTTCGATGATTTCGAGAAAGCCAATCCCCGCGCGATGCATTACCAGATTGTGTTTCCTTCCGGCAAGCAGAGGAACACGTCCGTGTACGGGTACACCGTCGGGCTGTGCCGGTCATGAAGCCTGCGGGGTAATACGAAACCGGATCTCGTCCGCGTGCGTATAGGCCGACAGTTCACTGCCGACGTACAAGCCGCACCGGTGGAGTCCGGGAGTCCATCCTGATTCAGGCCGGGTGATGATAAAATACCCGGTCTGGTCGCCCATGTTCATGATGACGTGGTCACGGGCCAACGGTAGCTGGTTCGCGTTCGATTGTGGCGTCTCGAGGAAACATTCGACGATGAGCGGCATTTCGTCATAGGAGGCGGTCACGAGCCTGAACATCAAGTAAATTTCTTCCTGGGTTTCCGGAAAGGTGTCGTGCGGCTCGATCGGAATAAATTCATGGGTGCCGGTGGGGCGATCGTCACGCATGACGCGATTCGCCGGGATAACGTAACGAAACATGCTGAAATCGGCGTCCCGCCCCATTAGGGATGCCCGCGTGTAGATCTGTTTCGCGGGGGCGAGCCGCTCGGTCGCTATTTTGTGATACAGCTCTTCTTCGGTCATCGGAACCGGGGCATCGGGGTCGACGGGGGGAAGCAACGGATTCTGTTTCGGTATCTCATCCGCGGGAATGTGTTCCTTTACCCGTTTGACCCACATGGCCAGGGTCGCCGTGTTCAGCACCCTGAGATCGGCTTTCGGCGGAACCTCCTTGGTCTGTTCATCAAATTCAAGCGCGGCGTCATAGAGGATTTCAAAATAGGCGAGGGCTTCCGTCCATTTTTCCATCTTCATCAGACAGCGGCCGATCCGAAAGAATGCGTCCGCATAGACTTCGTCGGACGGGTTCATCGCCGACATGCCTTCAAAGACCTTGATCGCTTCATCGCACCGGCCCAGTCCCAATAAGGTCATCCCGAGTTCATGCGTTGCGGCGTAATCGTCGGGTTTGAGGGCCAGAAGCTTTCGATAGATCGGCTCGACTTCCGCATAGCGACCCGCGTCGAAGAGTCTCCATGCGTCCGCGCGAATGGCGGACCACGCTTTGCGCTCCGCCGCGGTCCCGCCGGGGCTCAGGATCGGCTCGAAGCGCCGGCCTCGCTCTTTGGTGGCCCCGTAGATCACCGATCGCAGACTGTGGGCGGCCGCTTCTTCGGGAGATCCGGGTTCCACGTTTCGCAGCACGTGCTCGACTTCGTCGCGTGCCCCGCGGCCATCCAGGACGTCCAGCTTGGCCCGTGCGAGCGCCAACCGCCACCCCGGCATGTCCGGGATCATGGCCACGGCTTTTTTATACCATTCCAGGGATTCCTCCAGGCGATCGACTTTTCGGAGTTCCTGTGCCAGCCGGAGAGCGACGATGGGATTCTGCGCGTCCAATTGCGCGATCCGTTGAAATTCGGCAATGGCCTGCTCCTGTTGTCCAGACCGGAGCAAGACGCTCCATTTGGCCCAGCGGACTTCCAGGGATTCCGGGTTCGCGTCGAGTATGACGTCATAGGCTTCGACGGCTTCCCGGGGGCGACGGGACGCCGTGGTCAGAATATCCGCACGTAATTTTTGCAACCTGACGGCGTTCGGATGGTTTTGCAGCGCAGGACTCAGAAGGTGCAAGGCCTGGCTGGGGTTTCCGTCCATCCACTCGGCTTCCGCAAGTGCGGCGATCTCGTCGATCTCCTTGGCTCGTGGTTCGACGGCAAATGCCTGTGTCGTTGCGGACCCGAGGAGCGCGACACAGAGCATGACTGTGAGGGAACTCCCCAGCCACCCGGCTCGTTGCCACCCAGCTCGTTTTTTGACGGCGTGTATCATCATGATGGAAAAACCATGGAGTGAAAATTTTGCACGAGACGCCTTTGTTTAATGTACCATAGCGTGAGGAACAGATGAAAGAACGCGGCGTTTCGAGAGGATACCCCCTGACTGTCAGCACCTTGCCATACTCGATACGGATGCTGTCACCATGAAACGGATCCCCTGTGTTGTCTTGGTTTTCTGCCTTTGCCTGCCCGGCAGTTCGTCTGCCTCGTCCGGACAGACTGTGGAGCCTGAGCCGGAATCCCGCGTCTCACTGGCCATGGACGTGTTTCTCAAGAAACCCCTGGAACGGGTCTATGAAGTTCACGTTTATCTGACGAATCACAACCCTGATCCCGTCATCGTGAATCTCCGGGACTTGCCCTGGCTTCCCCCGAATGATGCCGGGTGGCTTTCGGCGTTTCGCCTGGATTCGCGACGGAGTCGCATGCAGCAGGACTCTTTCCCCGGCAAGTTCGGATCGCAAGGCATCCGGTTGGTCCCGGGCGAGTCGGTTCAAGGCAAGCTGGTCCTGAACCAGTGGATGCCGACGTTGTTGGAGGACGTCAGGTTGTTCGGTGTCCGGCTTGAGTGGGAGTGCGTCCATCCTTCTTTGCACTTGGTGTGCCGGGAGGATGCTCCCCGTACCATTGTTATCCCGAAAGACGATCCCGGCGAACCGGATGTGTATGCCGAGGATAAACCGGCTTGCAGGCGTTTGGAGCACGCGATCGGTCTCATCGAGATTCCCCAAGGCCATGAGTTGCTTTTTCTTCGCACCAATGAATCCGTCATGGCCGACCTGGATCAGGTGCAAGCCTTGCTCTACCAGGTCGATGACTACGTCCGGCAGTGCCGTCCGACGTGGACGAACAGTTGGGCCGTCGATTTTTTTGCGGAAGAGCGGATCGCAGGCTTTCTCAGGGATCACGAGGGCCGGCGGTATTTTGAAAAGGGACTCTGGCAGCAGGCCAATATCGGACAGTACTCCAGCCAGATTAGGACGTTATACCGCTTTCCGTGGAACAGGAAGAAAGCTGACACCGTGTACCTGTCGGTCTACCGTGATTAGCCGGGATTCCGGTTCCCTCTGTCATCCTTGCGCACGCGCGTTCTTGTCATGCCCGGCTTGATCTGGCATCCAGGACTTTTGGTTTTGTCTTGCGGGGTTTCGCCCCCGCACGACGAGGTTCTTTTGTTTCGGCAAAAGAACCCAAAACCAGTGGCGCCCGGGCGTGGCCCCCAAGAGGGGGTGCCTGTGCCCCGGTCCCTGGTGTGTGGGCTGCGGAACTCGCTGCGCTCAGACAGTCCTCGCCCCTAAAATGGCATGGACGGGACCGGGGCACAGCCCCGCCCGCAGGCGCCAGGAGGCGTTCCTGTCTTGTCCTGCCGGCTTGATCGGGCATCCGGGGTTTTGGGGGTTCCGTTGTTTGGAAAGACGCGGGACGACACGCAGGTCGTCCCCTACGGGATCATGGTGTTTGTGTGTAGGGGCGGGCCTGGGTGCCCGCCCTTCCTTTCTTTTCTCCTGTGGGGTTTCGCCCCCGCACGACGAGGCCATTTTGTTTCGGCAAAAGGACCCAAAACCAGTGGCGCCCGGGCGGGGCCCCCAGAGGGGGTGCCTGTGCCCCGGTCCCGCAGGCGCCAGGAGGCGGCATTTGCCTCTTCTGTCATCCCTGTATGTGTTCAGTCATTCGTTGACAGAATCCCAGGCTTGATCTGAAACGAAGCCACGGTTTGGCTTTTCGCCTTTGTCTGTCATCCTCGACATTTGTAATCGAGGATCCAGCGTCTTTATTCTTCACGGACGAAGTGGAAAGCAACGACCCTGGATCCCCGATCGGGGTCGGGGATGACAGAAAGAGCGATCGGAGAGCATGACAGCCCGCCCCCGCAGCGCCATCCCCTCACCAGCGGGTCGAGAGTTCGAGGCCGAGGCGATGCTCCGGCCCGGCCGCGTCCGGTTCCCGGCGCGTGGCCTGGACCTCCAGGGTGAAGGCCGACGTCGCCGTGGCCGGAACCAGGCGCCACCCGAGCCGGTAG
>JAJDWH010000009.1 GCA_022825705.1 Alphaproteobacteria bacterium | reverse complement strand
GCGCCGCCCGCCGCATCGCGTCCGGCGTCAATGCTCGGTCCCGTGCAGCACATCGACGGTCCGCACGATCTCCGCCGCCAGGCTCGAAGCCTCGCCGGACCGGAGCGCCAGGTTGACCGGCGCCACGGCCAGACCGCCGGCATCGACGCAGTTCAACCGCAGCAGCAAGATCCGCTCGCCCTCCGCGTTCCTCGCGCCGAGCACGGTCGCCCCGACAACCGACAGATGGTCTTGGACCCGCTCGCCTTCGCTCATGTTCCCGCCCCCTGCCGGTTGCATCAACGCCGCGGGGTCTGGCCCCTGTAGGTCTCGCTCGCCGCCACGAAGGCGCCGAAGAACACCCCGTCGCTGTCGTCGCCCTCCGCAAAGCGGGTTTACACGAACCCGGCCGCGAGACGCGGATTGCCATCTGCATCGGGCCGGTTCGACAGGGAGCCGCCCCAATGCCCCTGCGAGGCCGTGATGTCCCGCGTCCGATGGCGAACCGTGACCTCGGGATGCGAGATATTCCCTTCCGGGCTGATCGGCGCCGCGCCCAAATGCAGTTCGTAATCGGCGATGGTCATGCGGGTGTCGTGCAGCTCTTCCCCGAGGAAGAAGCCGAAATGCGCGCGCCGCGAGACCAGGTCGCCGTCGCATCCGACGCACCCGTCGATCGTGCCTTTCGCGAAGTCGGCGGTCAGGGTGATGCGCCCCTCCCACTCTTCTGCGAAGTCCTTCCCCTCCTCCTCGCCCCAGTCGCTGCCGGGCAGGTAGGTGTAGAGCCCGCCCGCCTGCCCGGCATATGACGCCTGCCCCGAGACCGGCAGTTCTGGCGGCACTTCCAGTTCGGGGCCATCCACGATGGCGTACTGGATCGAGTCCTCGAACGAGATGTCCGGGTAATGCTGATCGGGAAACTGCGCCCACCAGCCGGCCATCAGATAGTCGGGCGGGTCGAGCGGGTCCCAGCTCACCAAGGCATAGACGATGGACGTGCCGTTCTCGTCGTCCCTGACCAACACCCAGTCCCGCGCCTGATGTCCGGGAAGGGGCGTGGACCCGGGGCTCGTCTCCACGGCATCATCCGCCGTGTTGACGGACAGGAGCGTGCCGTCCTCCAGGGTGAAGAATACCCTCAGGTGGGGGCCGTAAAACTCCGAGTTCCGTTCGAAGCTGATGGGCCCAGTATCTTCCGGCTGTTCGTCCCGGCCTCCGCAGGCGCCGACGGACACCATCAGGACAGCAGCGAAAAGGGCGGTGGACAGCTTCATCGGATGTTCTCTTCCTGAACTTTCCGGCGGCGTGCGGCCTCGATAGCGTGCCGGCGACCGTTCTGCCAGGCCTCGATTGCTCCCGACCGTCCACCGTGGCGCATCTTCACGCCCGGCCCTGGCGCGGCCTCCGCGAATTGCCGAAGTCATCCGCCCGTCGCCGGTCTCGCACGACGGCGGACGGCGAGAGTCTTCACCCTTGCCTGCCCGTAGCCTTTCGTCGGCACTTCGCCCCCTCAGTCGGTCAGCGATGACGACCTGCCGGCGCTACCTCCATCGCGGGCGACGTGCTCGGCGATGCCGGCAAGCTCGACCGGCGGCCGATCAGGGAAGCGGGCGATCAGCGACAGGCTGCCGCCCATCGCCTCCACCGTCCTGCGCAGCGTGGACAGCAGCAGGTCGCTCCGCTGTTCCAGCCGGGAGATGGCGTCCTGGCTGATGCCGAGTTCGCGCGCGACGCTCGCCTGGGTCAGTTCGCGGGCCTTGAGCAGTTCGCGCAGAGTCATTTCCTCGGCGATCAGCTCGGCGGCCATTTCCTCCACCTTGCGGCGTTCGGCAGGGTCGAGCCGCGCGATCACGTCTTCCACATCCAGCACCATAAGGAGTCTCCTCATCTATCCGTCGGCAAGCCGGGCAAGATGCCGGTCGAACCGTTGGTCGGCCTTGCGGATCAACTCGCGGTAGAACCGACGTTCGCCGCCGCCCGACTTGTCGCCCGCCACCAGAAGCATGGCACGGCGCACGGGATCGAACGCGAAGGCGACCCGCCACCCCGCCTGCCGCATTGAAGCGCATCTCCTTCATGTTCGCGTGCCGTGAGCCGTTCAGCGTATCCACGCGCGGGCGACCAAGCTGCGGGCCGAATTGCCGAAGCAGCCGCGAGTGCGCGAGGATCGCCCTGCGCACTTCCAGGGGCAATGCCGACATCTCGGGCTCGAACTCCTCGGCAATCTGAACCCGCCACGTCATGACGGCAGGATGTGGTCGCCGAGATATGAAGTCAAGGACATGTCTGCGCTCCTCGGCGTGGTTGAGTGTGATCACGAAATCCGATGGGAAAGACGGTGTGTCTTTCCGTCATGACGGCATCGCCTGGACCGATCCGATGATCGGGCTCTCGCTCGACCTCTCAGGCCGGACGCTGATCGCGCACGGCAGCGACGACCTGGAGGACCGGGGCTTCGCGGCGTCGCTTGCCTTCGATCCGAACCCGGGCACCGAGCGCGGACTGTCGCTCACGCTCCGGCAGGACTGGGGCGGGTCGGCACAAGGCGGGCTCGATGCGCTGTTCGCGACCGACCCGCTGGCCGACCGTGCGGGCACGGCCGAGGTGGAGGCCGAGTACGGCATCCCGGCCTTCGGCAATCGTTTCACCGGCAGCCCACATGTCGGACTGGGGCTTGCCACGGGCCCGCGCGACTACACGCTCGGCTGGCGGCTCGCACCGGCAGCCAATGCCAACGCGCCTGATCTCTCCTTCGGGGTGAAGGCGACGCGCCGCGGGAGCGACACGCAGACGCCGGAGCATGCCGTCGGGTTCGAGGTGTGCGCACGCTGGTGAGGCGATGACCGCGCGGCGCCATGGGCGCAGGCGACCTCGCGCAGGTATGGGCCTTGCTGCGGCTCGACAGGGAATAAAGGGCGGCGTGGCACGAACACGCCGCCCGGCCTGATTGGGAGGTGTAGTAGGCCGCCAGCTGGTTCTGGCTTGCGGCCTGCATGGCGATTCCGAGCTTGGTGCGAGCGAAGAACAGGAAGAGCAGACCGGTGAGCAGCAGGGTCACGACGATGACGGCGATTTCATCCGCGCTGAGCACAACCCGACCGAACGTGACGTGGGTGCCCGCGACCGGATGGTCCATGACCAGTGGATCGTGGCCCCAGACGGCACCGGCGACGAACCGCAGCACGAAACCGAACGCAATCGTCAGGATGACGACGGCGATCTGTGACTGGCCGAACAGTGGGCGAAGAAGGGTCCGCTCGACCGCCATACCGAACGCGGCCATGATCAGGATGGCACCGGCGCAGGCCAGCCAGAACGGTAGGCCGCCGTGGGATTCGTTGCCCAGCCCGATCGCGATGAAGGCGCCGAGCATCATCATGTCGCCCTGCGCAAAATTGACCTGCTCGGTGGCTTTGTAGATCAGCACGAAGCCGAGAGCGATCAGGCCATAGACGCAACCGTTGGCAAGACCGCCCACCATGAGCTGAAGATCGTCCAAGCGCCCGCTCCGATAGCACGTCGGCCGATTGACATGAGTGCGCGCCTGATAGTTTCACCGGCAGCCGTGTGTGGTCAACTGCGGACCTGGTCGGGTAGCCAGGGCCGAACAACCAGCGCGACTGCTGAGGTCATGTATCGCCGGCACCGCCGGTGATCGGTGCGACTGGGCGCGTCCCCCGGCCGATACTGCGTTGGACGGGCACCATTCGCCCCGAGGGCCGGTGCCGCGTATCCGGGTCACGGTGCGGGATAGCTGCCGGGGTATCCGAAGGCGGATCTTGTCGGGGGGTTCTAGGACGGGGAGACGACACTCGGCGGCAGCGCCCGCCACCGCTGGATACCATCGCGGAGGAGTTCCGCGCACTTGGCGCGCTCCTCGGGGGCAAGGAATGCGCCGATCACGAGGCTGCGGCCGTGCGAGGAGAGCCGAAGCTGGTCGGCGCGGTCGCCGGTATCGTCGAAGTCGATCCGAAGCCAATGGGGCTGAAACGTCCAGGACCGGGCCCGGCCGTCCGCGCGCGTTTGCACGATCTGGAGTGCCTCCGTGTCGAGGCGTATCCGCTCACGTTCGCGCGCGCTCCGGTAGCTCCACCGGAATGCCATGTAGACAAGGAGCACGTCGAGCCCGAGAAACGCGAAGACGGGCCACGCCCCCAGCGAGGCGAAGACGATTCCGATGGTGAGGCAGGACGCTGCGACCGTGCCCATGAGCAGACGAAAACCGGTCGGTCCAAGCGAGCGGTGCGGCAGGAGCACGGTGTCGAGGAGGACCGTTCGCTCGCCGACGGCAAGTGTTTGGACCGGTGCCATGACAGAAGAATAGGAGAGTTTTGGCCCCGGGGCAGCGACTGGCCGGAACTTCGGGTCAGGACCGCCGCGGAGCGGCAGGGGCGCATGCGGTTGTCCTCGGTCACGACGTCGAGAACCGGTGCGTACCGCGCAGCTGTACGATGGCTGCCGGCCGGTCGGGCGGCAGGCGGGTCGGGGTCTAGGCCATTCCGGGCAGCGCACCCGGTCATTGTTCGCCCCGGGCTTCCGAACTGTCCTGCGGTTTCGCTGGTTGATCCTTCCCGTTTCCCCTTGTATGTCCTCGCAAATGGCGACATTCACCCGCGCATCGGCGGTCCTGCTTGCCAGCCGGATGGCTTGGGCGGCCGCGACTCCCTTGTTGGGGCCGGTTCTTCGCGCACGCGTCCGGCGTGGGCGCGAAGATCCCGACCGCCTCGGCGAGCGGCTCGGTTACCCGTCGGTGCCGCGCCCGCAGGGCCTGCTGTGCTGGGTGCACGCCGCGAGCCTGGGCGAGGCGCGATCGGTGGAACCGATCATCCGGCGCCTGGTGGAAGAGCACGGGATGGACGTGCTGCTGACCACGGTGACCGTGACGTCCGCCCGTGCCATGGCCCAGACGCTGCCGCCCCGCGCCTGCCACCAGTTTGCCCCCCTGGACCAGCGTTCGGCCATGCGCCGCTTCCTCGACCATTGGCGACCGGACTGCGCGCTGCGCGTGGAATCCGAGATCTGGCCGGAAACGCTCAGTGCGCTCATCCAACGGCGCATACCCCGGGCGATCGTGCAGGCGCGCCTGTCCGCACGTTCCGCGACCCGATGGCGTTGGCTGGGCGGAGCGCTCCGGCAGCTGCTGGACGGGTTTGATCCCGTGATTGCCCAGACAACGGTCGACCGGAAGCGCCTCGCGGACCTTGGTGTGGCCCATGTTCAGGGCCCCTTCAACCTGAAGGCCGACGCGGGCGTCCCGGCTTCAGATCCGGCGTCGCTGGCGGCCCTGCGGACCGATCTCCGTCAGCGCCCGCTCTGGTTGGCGGCCAGCACGCATCCTGGCGAAGAGTCCATTGCCCTGGCCGCGCACGCCCGGCTTTCGTCGCGCTGGCCGGACCTGCTGACCATTCTGTTGCCGCGCCATCCCGACCGGGGCAGTACGATCGAAGCCGACGTGCGGAAACGTGGGCTGACCGTCCGGCGCCGGAGTCTCGGGGTGCTGCCGGGTAACGCGAACGTCTACGTCGCCGACACGCTGGGGGAGACCGGGCTTTTCTACCGGCTGGCCCCGGTCGCGCTGGTCGGCGGCACGCTCGCCTCCAGGGGAGGTCACAACCTGCTCGAACCCGCGCAACTGGATTGCGCCATCTTGCACGGGCCTGACATCGCGAACGTCGTCGATGTGGCCGCGGAACTCAAGCAGGCGGGCGCGGCGACCGAGGTGCTGGATGCCGACACGCTGGCCGGCGCGCTATCGCACCTTCTCGAACAGCCGGCGGCGGCCAGGCACATGGCCGCCGCAGCGAAACAGGTAGCGGCCCGGGCGCGCGGCGTCACCACGCAGGTGACCGAACTGCTCGGACCCATGATTGCGGAGGCCAAGGTGGCGCATGCGCGCACCTGATTTCTGGGCCCGCCGGGACAGTGTCGCGATGCGTGCCCTCACGCCCCTGGCGGCTTTCTGGACATGGGGGGCACGGCGGCGGCAGCGCCGCGGACGACCGTGGTCCTGTGGGGTGCCGGTCCTTTGCGTCGGCAACCTGGTGATTGGCGGAAGCGGCAAGACGCCGGTTGTGCTGGCATTGGCCGAGCGACTTCGACACTCAGGCATCGAGGTCCACATCTTGTCCCACGGATACCGCGGCCGCCTCAAGGGTCCGGTTCGGGTGGATCCGCACCAGCACACCGTGGGCGACGTCGGCGACGAGGCTTTGGTGGCGGCGCGCACGGCACCGACCTGGGTGGCCCGGGATCGGGCGGCAGGCGGCGCGGCGATCGCTGCGGCCGGCGCCGACTGCCTGGTTCTGGACGACGGTTTTCAGGACCCGTCGCTGGCCAAGGACTTGGCCCTCTTGGTATTCGACGGCGGGCTCGGCGTCGGGAACGGCCGTACCCTGCCGGCCGGCCCTCTGCGGGAGCCGTCCGACGACGGCTTTCGGCGCGCCCACGCTGCCGTCGTGGTCGGCGAGGACACGGTGAACGTGAGCGCGACGCTGCCCGCCACGCTGCCTTGTATCCGGGCTTCCATGCGGCCCGCGCCGGGCCTCGATGCCCTGCGGCGCCGGCGGGTCTTCGCGTTTGCCGGAATCGGGCGTCCCGAGAAGTTCTTCCGGTCGCTCCGGGAGCTCGGTGCCGACGTCGTCGGGACCCGCCCGTTTCCCGATCATCATCGATACCGCCCGCGCGATCTGGAGCGGGTGCTGGCAGCCGCCAGGGCGTCAGCCGCGGTGCCGGTGACGACGACGAAGGACGAGGTTCGCCTGCCCGCGGAGTTCGCCGCACAGGTGATGGTGGCGGAAGTGCGCCTGCGCTTCGACGACGGCGGCGCGCTGGACGAACTCCTGGCCCGGGTGGTCGGCACCAGGGAGCCAGGATGACGCGCCGCTCGCCGCTTCGGCGAATCCGCCACGCGGCGGAGGCGATCGGTCTGCATTCCGCAATGGCGGCATCCCGCGCCCTCGACATCGACCGGGCGTCGGCCTTGGGAAGCCGAGTGCTCCGGGCGCTGGGCCCGCGTATTCCGCTGCACGCAACGGCGGAGCGCAATCTCCGTCGAATCCTGCCGGAACTGGATGCGGCGGGACGCGACCGCGTGCTGTCTGGCATGTGGGACAACTTGGGCCGGCTGGTATTCGAGTTTCCCCATCTGCACCGGCTGGACCCGTTCCGCCCCCAAGTCGCGCCCCTTCCGGATGGAACTCCGCGGTTTCAACTGGAGGGACTGGAGGTGGTCGAAGGGCTCCGCGCGCGCGGCCAAAGCGCCGTATTTGCGAGCGCCCATCTCGCGAACTGGGAAATCGGGGCGCTGGTGCTCACCCGGGCAGGGATGCCGATGACCTACGTCTATCGGCAGGCGGACAACCCCTGGGCCGACGACGTCATCCAGAGCTACCGGCTGGAAGACGCTGAGTTTGTCCGCAAACGCCACGCTGGTAGGGCCCTGCTCGATGCACTGCGGCGGGGCCGCTCGGTCGGCGTCGTCAACGACCAGAAGCTCACCGAGGGGCCGTTGGTCGATTTTCTCGGAGTCCCGGCCGGCACGGCGCCGCTGGCCGCATCGCTGGCCCTCCGGGCCGGTCTTCCGGTCTTCCCGCTACGCGTTCAACGGACCGCCGGCGCGGCCTTCCGGGTGACCATCGAGCCAGCCCTCCCGATGCCCGCTGAACGCGGGACGCGCAGGGAACGTACGCTGGCCCTGCTCCGGTCGCTCAACGAGCGGTACGGCGACTGGATCCGCGACCGCCCCGAACAATGGCTCTGGATTCACCGGCGCTGGCCGGCCTGAATCTAAACCTGTGTCCCCTGGGTCAGGTCGACGCGGTCAAACGGCCCGAAAGCGGCAGCTGCTGTTCCCGTGGTACGCCCATGTTTCCAGTCCTCGAGAGCCCATCGGACGGACGGGAAGGCGAGATCGTCCCACGGCACTTCGCTCCAGGAAAACAGTCGGACCTCGAGGCTCTCGGCCCCCGGCGCGATATTGGGATCCATGAGCTGAGCGGCGAAGATGAGCTGGATGAGCGAGATGCGGGGAAGCGAATAGATGCCCAACGGCCGCTCGATCGCGATGACCGCGCCGGCTTCCTCCTCGGCCTCCCGCCTGGCTCCCGCCGCCGCGGTTTCGCCGGTTTCCAGGTAGCCCGCCGGCATGGTCCAGAAACCCGTACGGGGTGGAATGGCGCGTCGGCACAACAGCACCTGCTCGTCGTATTGCACGACCGCTCCCACCACGATCCGCGGATTCAGATAGTGGATGAATCCGCAGTCGGTACAGACGTTTCGTTCGCGGTTGTCACCTTCCGGCACCATGCGGACGACGGGACCACGAAGCGGCGCGTCGCTCACCGGCCGGCCGGGGGAGGATTCTGATAGGCCGGAAGAGCGCACACCCAGAGGAGCCCCTGCTGCGCCGGCACGCGATACTCCGCAAGCCCGATTTCCATACCAGTGTGACCGGCGCTGGGTTCAGCGCGGAACGTGCCGAACAACCGGTCCCACCACGTGACGCTGAACCCGAAATTCGAATCGGTTTCGGTCCGGATCGTCGAATGATGCACCCGATGCACGTCGGGGGTCACGATCACCAGTCGGAGTATCCGGTCCACGCCCCGGGGGAGAGCTAGGTTCGCGTGGTGGAAGAGGGATGTGGCGTTCAGCAGCACCTCGAAGGCCACGACGGCCGCTGCCGGCACGCCAAGCAAGGCAATCGTGGCGAACTTGATCAACATGGACAATACGATTTCACCGGGATGAAACCGGACCCCGGTGGTCACATCGACCTCGAGATCGGCATGATGGACCCGGTGGAAGCGCCACAGAAACGGGATGTGGTGGAAGGCTGCGTGCTGGGCGTAGATGACCAGATCCAGCAGGGCGATGCCGACCAGGCACGCGGCCCAGTAGGGAACGCCGAGGATTGGTGCGAGGCCGATGTCGTGGGTGGTCATCAGGGCTGCCCACTCGACTGCGAGCAGCGGAAAGAGCAGGCGGAGTGTCACCGTGTTGATGGCGGTCAGCGCCAGGTTCACGCCCCACCTCCGGGCCGTCGGCGCACGCCGCTGCCGCCGCGGAAACAGGTTCTCCAGAAGCGCCATGACGGCAAGTACGCCGGCGAAGGAAAAGAGGCGCACCTGATCTTCGTACAGGATCAGAAATTCCAACGCGGTATGTCCCCGGTCATGCGCTTTCCAGTATAAGGGGCTGTCCGTTTCCGGGAATCAGCGATGCGAAGCATGGTGGTCTCAGCACTGGGCGGCCCCGAGGTCCTGCGCCTCGAGGAGGGGCCGGGTCCGGCGCTCGAGCCGGAGTCCGTCCGGATCGACGTGCACGCGGCTGGGGTCAATTTTGCGGACTCCCTGTTGCTGCGCGGCCGATACCAGGTGCGCCCGCGGCCACCCTTCGTTCCCGGTCTCGAGATCGCAGGCGTTGTGCGGGAGATAGGTGCCGGAGTCCGGGCTCGCACCGTCGGAGAGCGCGTACTCGGCGTCATGCGTTACGGGGGTTTTGCCGACGAGGTGGTGATGCCCGAGGAAAACACGTACCCGCTGCCGGTGGGAATGGATTTCACGACGGGTGCGGCGTTCCCGGTTGCCTACGGAACCGCGCACGGCGCGCTTTCCTGGAAGGCGGCGCTGGTGGCCGGCGAAACGTGCCTCGTGCTCGGGGCGGCCGGCGGTGTGGGGCTGGCGGGCGTGGGAATCGCCGCGGCGATGGGCGCGCAGGTCATCGCGGCCGCCGGCAGTGACGAGAAGCTGGCGATCTGCCGCGAACACGGCGCGACGGCAGGCATCAATTACCGAACCGACCGGGTGCGGGCACGGTTGCCGGACCTGGCGCCCGGCGGCGTCGATGTGGTCCTTGACACCGTGGGAGGGGACGCCGGCGACGATGCCCTGCGGCGACTTGCGTGGGACGGCAGGATGGTGACCGTGGGGTTCACTGCCGGACGGATTCCGACATTTCCCGCCAACCGATTGCTCCTGCAGAACGCCGCGGTTCACGGTCTCTACTGGGGTGAAGTTGCTGCACGCGAGCCGCAGCGGGTGGGAAAGTCGTTCGCGCGCCTCGGCGAGTGGTATGGCGAGGGACGCCTGCGCCCCAGGGTGGCGACCGTGTTGCCCCTCGACGAAGCGGCGCATGCGATCGAACTGCTCTTGTCGCGGGCTGTCAGCGGCAAGGTCGTGCTTGACTGTCGGCGTTGAGCCGCACTCGCTGCGGCCCGGCGGGTCGACCCGGAGACCGCACAATCGATCCCGACAGCCGCGGTGCGCAAGGATCGGACGTGCTTGAACCGCAATTGCTGACCGAGACCTCGGGCAGGGGGATTGCGTCCCGATGACGTCGCGGCCGTTGCCGCGGGACCTGCCGATGTGGCGGCTGGCCCTGCCGATGATTCTGTCCAATCTCACGGTGCCATTGGTGGGCATGGTGGACACCGCTGTCGTGGGCCGTATCAGCGTTGCGGACATTGGTGCGGTGGCCGTGGGCGCCACGGTGTTCTCCTTCCTGTTCTGGACGTTCGCATTCGTCCGCATGGGAACGACGGGTTTTGCGGCTCAGGCGCACGGGGCCGGCGACTATCAGGGATTGGCCGGCGCCGGCGTTCGCGCCTACGCGATGGCGGTGGTGATCGGCTGCGGGATGTTGATCCTGTCGATGCCCATCCGCTGGCTCGGGCTTCTGGTCGTTGGGCCTTCGGAGGCAGTCGCCCCGCTGGCCGACACGTACATAGGCATCCGCATCTGGTCGGCTCCCGCGACGTTGGTGAACTTTGTAGCCGCCGGCTGGCTCCTCGGGGCGCAGCGGGCAGACCTCGTCCTGGCCCTTCAGGTGTTCATCAATCTGCTCAACGTGGCCCTCGACCTGTTGCTGGGAGTCGTCCTGGGATGGGGGCTGGTCGGCGTCGCGTGGGCGACGGTGATCGCCGAGGTGAGCGGCTCCGGGATCAGCCTCGCACTGACCGCTCGCCTTGCGGCCAAGCGAGGAGCTCCGTTTCGGTTGGCGGCCGTTCGGGATCTGCAGGCCTTTCGACGGATTGCTTCGGTCAACACCGACATTTTCCTGCGGACCCTGATCGCGGTTTGCACGATCACGTCGTTCACGGCCGTGGGCGCCCGCATGGGCGAGCTGGTCTTGGCCGCGAACGGCATCCTGATGCTGCTCCAGACCTTTGTCGCCTACGGGCTCGACGGTTTCGCACATGCCGCCGAGGCTCTGGTAGGCGGCGCCGTGGGACGGCGCGACCGGCGAGCTTTTCGGGCGGCAGTGGCGGCGACCAGCCGATGGGCAGTGCTGGTCTCGGGGTGCTACGTGGCCGGGTACGCGCTGTTCGGAAATCAGCTCGTGGGGCTGATCTCGGACCTCCCGGAAGTACGCCAAATGGCGAGCACCTATCTGCCCTGGTCAATCGTGCTGCCGATCGTTTCCGTCTGGAGTTTCCAGCTGGACGGCATCTTCATCGGGGCGACCCGAACACGGGCCATGCTTGTGGGCATGGCGATCAGCGGTGCCACGTTCTTCGTGGCGATGGCAGTTCTTGTGCCGCTGTACGCCAATCACGGGCTTTGGGCCGCTTACCTGGTGTTCATGGTGGCCCGGGCCGTGACGCTTGGCGCAGCGTACCCGGCGCTGGAGCGGACGCTGCGCAACTGACAATCGCGTGCCCGCGACCCCGGGGTTGCGCCGTAGCGCCGAAGGCGGTGGAGACCGCAAGGCCCGGTTAGGACATTCGGGAGCGTACGCTGGCTGCGGCAATCCGGACCGGCGAGTGTCCGTCTATCCCCCCGGCCGGGGGAAACGACCCCGTTAAGGAGGCAGTGTGGGCTTAGGTGTGCGAGGAGGCGCCAGGCCGCATGCGCGGGGCACGAAGCCGGGTGGCGGCAACCTTGTGGACGGCGATTTCGGTACTCGAGAGCAATGCCATATGTTGCTGAATGCGTGACGAAGACATGAAAGACAAGCTCGGCGGGCCCAAGCGTCTAGTTGCATGGTGTGTCCGGTGAACGGTGCCTCCGATCACGAAGTCTCTTGGGACAGGCCATCGTCGGAAGTCGAGCGCCGCCGTCGCTTGGAGGCCCACGCTTCGACGTCGGCACGCAGATAGCGCACCCGGTTGCCAAACTTGTGAAACTCTGGGCCGTCTCCGCTCACGCGGTATCGGTCCAGCGTGCGCGGGGAAAGGCCCAGTAGAGCCGCCACCTCGCGCGTGCTCATATACTGGTGGGGGTTGTCCGTCATGCCGTGACCTCCATGGGCTGCACCTTGCGGCTTCGACTCCTGTCCGGACGATGCGGCGCGAACCGCCCGACGTTCCGCTTCGTTTGAGTGCTTTCTCATCCACGCACGTGCCTTGTCTACCGTTGCAAGACGGGGCGACGCGCCGTGGCGAAGCTGTGTGACGAAGGAAGGACTACCGGTTACGCCTCGACCAAACTCCGACGACTTGACCCGGGTGACTGACAGAAAAGCCTCGACCTCGCGTCGAAACGCAGGGCCCATGGGCTCAAGTCCCATGTATTCCAACACTCTGTCGGCGGTGTTGAGCTGCGGTGACCGCCCGAGTTCCAGGTCAGCGACGAACGACGGATCGCCCACTGCTGCCTCGCCGAACGCCGTGCGCGTCATGCCGCGTCGTCGGATGAATGCGTTGATAGCGAAACGGAGTGTCTTCTCCCAATTCATTGTTGCCACAAGTAGTTGGATTAACCTCGTTTGACAATAACTTTTGTTATTTAATTGGCTAGTCATGACGACAAAAACGCGAGAACATGCGAGAAAGCGCGACTACATATGAGAAAAAAGTCCGGAATTTTCCGAATGTTAGGTGATGCCTGTCGGTGATTGGGTAGGACCGCGCTAACCAGCGGGGTACTGGGGCGTAGGAGGCGGCGGTGAACCGGACCGGACCGATTCAAATCCATAGTTACATTCGTACCAGATGATAAAATATATTGTAATGAATGTTCACTTCGGGTTCAACTTGATAACGGATGCGTAATCATTCAATAGATGGCTGCGTACCAATTGAGGAAGATTTATTCTTAACTTGCTTGCGATCTTATAGGCTTTCTAAATTGGATCACATTCAATTCTGATTTCTGATTGCAAGGTGCCGACCTGTAGTTCCTTTTGAGGCGGCGGCGCCGGTTGCGCTTCCTGCGGGTTGGGCCCTGCGTCATCGTGCTTCCTGACCCGTCGACGTGGCAGAACCCCGGGAGTCGCCCGCGATGCGACCAACCCGCGAGATGGGCGGGTGGCCTTGCTCGTGCACGCAAAAACGGCGTGTGCGATTTCATGGGTGAAATCGGCGGTCACAGATGACCGGATGGCGGGTCAGTCGGTTCCGGGACCGCAAGGGGTTGCATGATCATCCGGCGGAGGGAATGGGACCGTGGTGCCGTCGCGACTCGTCTGCCCGTTTGCTGAGAGGAGGGGCGGAGCGGATCGGGCCGCACCGTGTTCAGGTGGCTGATGTGCCGCGCGACGGGTCCGGTACCCGCAGCAATAAAAGTGCGCCGACGATCAGGAACGGTATCACCGTTGCCAGGCCCCACCGCTCGCTGTCCGTGGCGAGTGTGACGACACCGACCAGCCAAGGCCCGACGAATGCGGTGACCTTGCCCGACAGCGCGTACAGACCAAAGGCCTCGGCTTCTTCCCCGACCGGTACCAGGCGAGCCATCAGGGACCGGCTGGCCGACTGAACAGGACCGAAAAAGATCCCCAGAACCGCCCCGACGGCAAAGAACAGAACCTGGGTGCTGATGAACAGCATGCATGTGCTGAGGACGACGATTGCCACAAGCCCGATCAGAATCGTCGGTTTCGCGCCCAGTCGATCGTCCACCCGACCGAACACAAAGGCGCCGATACCCGCAGTGATGTTGATCAGGATTGCAAACTGGACGACTTCACTGACGGTCATCCCGATGACAGCGGCAGCGTAGATGCCGCCGAAGGCGAAGACGGTATTGATTCCGTCGGTGTAGACCATGCGGGCCACGAGGTAACGACCGACCACCCGCCGTTCCGGATCCGCCAACATGCCCGAGAGATCTCGGTAGAGCTTCCCGAGCCCCGTCCGGATGGCCGCCGGTACCGTCATGCGACCTGCCGGGACATCCCGTGTCCAGAGAAACAGGGGGAGGCAGAAGAGTCCCATCCAGATGGCAACGAGTGGTCCGGTAATGCGGACGTGCTCGCCCTGTTGCGGATCGAGGCCGAGCGGTGGGGGGTCTGCAAGGACAATTCCGAAGAGCGCCAGCGCCAGGCAGGCCATGCCGCCCATGTAGCCGGTTGCCCAGGCGGTACCCGAGATGCGGCCAAGGCGATCGCGGGGCCCCAGGCCAGGCAGCAGAGCGTTGTAGAACACCAGCCCGAGTTCGAAGGCCACCAGGCCGACGCCGGACCACCACAGGATCCAGGCTGCCGATTCGGGCCCGGGCTTGCCCCACCACAAGAGTCCGGTCGCAACGATCATGACGGCGGCGCAGAAGGCAATCCAGGCTTTCCGTCGTCCTGTCCGATCGGCGACAGCGCCGAGAATGGGGCTCAGCACTGCCACCACGAAAGACGCAGTTCCGACCATGAAGCCCCATTCGGCCTGCGCGGCGGCGTCGTCGGAGAGGATCGCACTCGCGAAGTAGGCCGGGATGACGAACGTCAGAATGATCGCGGCGAACGGCGAATTCGCCCAATCGTACAGGCACCAGCCAGCGATGCTTGCCCGTGTGGCGGCGGGTGAGGTCTGTGGCACGAACTGGAATCCAGAGGCACGGGGGCGGTCTTGAAACCGGTAGCACACTAGCTGGTATTCTTGGAGGAAGTGCTGGCTTGCGGAGGCCGAGCGACACCGACTACGAGAGCAGTGGGGAACCTGCCATGTCGAGATCACAAATGGATCTGGACCTGCGACATCGGTTGCGCGCAGCCGGTGTCCGACTGACACGACAGCGTCTGCAACTGGCACGAATATTGTTCTCAGGCGAGAACCGACACGTTACCGCGGAGGTCCTGCGTCACGAAGCCGAGCAGGCCGGAACACCGGTCGCGACCGGCACGGTCTACAACACCCTCCATTGCTTTGCTCGAGCCGGGCTGCTGCGCGAGATAACCGTCGATTCGGCGTGCAACTGGTTTGATACCAACACCGATTCTCATCATCATTTCCTGCACCAGGGAAGCGGCGAACTTGAGGACATCCCGGAGGAGGACATTCGCGTCGCCGGAGTGCCGGAGCCACCCGCCGGAATGCGGGTGGCTGGAGTTCACGTGCTGGTGCGGCTGGAGGAGGATCGCAGTATCCGTTGAATCGCATGCTGCTCTCGGTCTTTCTGACAACTCCAACACTACCGACACCCGGGCAACCCTCGGTGGGGACTTCACTCAGGATCCGTTGGTCCCCACAAGGCGATCCGCGCGATGTAGCCCTTCCATCCTCCGGCGGTGACCCGGCACCAGGTGGCCCCACAGGTGTCAAGGAGGTCGACGACGGCACCGGCCCTGACCTCAGCAAGCACTGCGCTGTTTTCGCTCGGACGCCGCCGCAGCACGGTGTTGTTCTCGACCAGAGCGGTTCGCCGCCAAGACAGCAGGCTGTGATGCATCCAGCCGGAATCCCCGTTGGGCAGGGTTACCGCACGCCAGTTGTCGTGCCGGTCCGTGATCAAGACCGGCAGGCTTGGCGCGGTGAACACCCATTCGATCGGGAATCGCTTGCCGGGTCCGGCCCGCAGGTGTGCACGGCTGGCGGCGATGCTGCCCCAGGTCGGAGCGACTTCCTGAGCGTGAGTGATTGGCGCCGTGGCGACCAACTGCAGGAGCATTGCCCCCACGAGCAACGGAACGGTTGCGCGCCTCACGGGCCCATTCCCGGTCGGAAGGCCCGGACATGACGTTCCGTCGGCTGCCTTGGGCCGGCATAAGGCGAAGCAGGGCAGCCCGCACTTGAAGGTGTCGACGCCGCGAAGTCGCCGGCCTGACCATTCATGATCGGGCCGGTCGGACAGTTCTCCGTAAATTCCATCTGCATGAATTCAGAGGTCTTGTGTCCGCCCATCCGGCATCGTTTGTTCGGTCTTCTGCTCGGTGCGGAACGTTGCGGAACCGAATTCACGGCGGGAGTCTACGGGCAATTCGGGACAAGCAGGAGAAATCCTGGGCGTCGGTCCCGGACACCGATTGTAGGCGCGGTCAGTCTTGCGGCGTGTTCTCCGTTTTTGACACGAACGCCACGTCAGGGGCAATGCATGCCGGCTGCTGGCGGCCCGGCCGTTTCGTGGTCAGGCCGCCTGCCGGCGCCTCTGCAAGAGAATCAAGGCACCACTTTCTCGATGTTCCAGAAAAACTGGACCGGGGACTTGATCAGCCCGCGCAACGAATCGCGGTACGCGACCGGGTTTGACCACTGTCCGTAAAGCCCATGCGTGACAACCTTGAAGGCTCGGGCCTGGATCTCCCGGGCCAGGGTCTTCCGGCTGTCGGGGTCGGACGTGCGGGCAAATGTGTCGCGCAGGCGTTCGATCTCTTCGTCGCACGGCCATCCGAACCAGGCCCGTTCGCGGCAGCCTCCGGAAATCGCGATGTTGGCGACCGGGTTGGCGACGTCCACGGCGAGCGCCCAGGTATGAAACAGGTTCCAGCCGCCCTGCAACGGCGGATCGGTGATGGGGCGACGGGAAGTCAACGTACTCCAGTCCATGGCCTGGAGATCGACCACGAAGCCGGCATCACGCAGGGCCTGCGCCGTGACCAGGGACGCGCTGTTGAGGATGGCGATATCGGTGGGCTGCAGGATCGTCACCGGCGCACCTTCGTAGCCGGCTGCCGCGATCAGCTCCCTGGCCTTGTCGATATCGTGACCCACCAGCGCGTCGCTGCCGACGGTCGACTCGAAGGGCGTGCCGCACGCCAGTATGGCCGGGCAGGTTTGGTAGTAGGCCGGGTTTCCGACCGCCGCTCGCATGTAGTGTTCCTGGTCGATGAGCCACAGGACGGCTTCACGAACGCGCGGATCGTCGAACGGCGGATGGAGATGGTTCATCCGCAGCCAGCCCTGGACTCCGAGCGGATCCAGGTTCTCGACGACGACCCCCGACGCCGCTTCCAGGATCGGCAGCAGGTCGTGCGGCGGCAGTTCGAAATAGTCGACCTCACCCGCCATCAGTGCGTTCATTGCCGTGGCGGAATCCGGGATGTAGTGCCACTCGACCCGATCGACCCTGGCGCGCTTGGCGCCTGCTGCGAAGCTCGAAGGCTCGGCGCGGGGCACGTAGTCCGGATTGCGGACATAGACCACCCGTGCTCCCGGGATCCATTCGTCCTTCACGAAAATGAACGGCCCGGACCCCAGCGTGTCGGGGATCTGCTCAAACGGGTCCATCGAGGCGTGACGCTCAGGCATCATGAACGGCACGTTGGAGCTGATCTTGCCAAGTGATTCGAGCACGAGGCCATATGGTGCGCCCAGCTCCAGCTCAAAGGTCCTGGCATCGATGACCCGTAGCGCTCGCGTCGCGTCGGCGAGCTTCTGGCCCATGCCGTCGCGCGCGCTCCAGCGCCGGATCGAGGCGACGCAGTCGGCTGCGGTCACCGGCGCACCGTCATGCCACCGAAGCCCGTCGCGAAGCACGAACCGCCAGATCAGGCCGTCTTCGCTGACGGACCAGCGATCTACCATCTGCGGCTGGACTTCGAGGTTCTCATCCAGAGCGAACAGGGTGTCGTAGACCATGTAGCCGTGGTTGCGCGTGATGTACGCGGTCGTCCAGATCGGATCGATGTTCTTCAGGTCGGCATGCGGGACGATCCGCAGGATCGACTCCGATCGTGCGGGTGACGCCAGCGACACGGCAAGCAGCAGCAGGCCGGAGACGATGCCAGCGAAAGCGGCCCGGACGATCAGGCGTGGCGCCATTGCGCTGTCGTCCGCCTTGGCCATTTCCTAGACCGGTACCTCGCGGTCGCGCCCCTTGGGGCCCAGCTCCTGAAGCCGAAGCGCCCGGCCGGGCCGCGCACCGGTGCCGGCGCCCGCCTGCCAGACCGCCCGGCCATTCACCATGACCAGCTCGATACCGGAAGCGGGCCGGGTGGGTTCCTCCCACGTGGAGCAGTCAGCCACGATTCGCGGGTCGAACACGACGAGGTCGGCATACGCCCCTGCCCGCAGGACTCCGCGGTCGGTCAGGCCGAACTGGGCGGCGGACAGGCCCGTCATGCGGCGCACGGCCTCTTCTAGGGGGAAGAGGCCCATGTCGCGCGCGTAATGGCCAAGCACGCGCGGAAAGGTGCCCCACAGGCGCGGATGAGGATGCTGGTCATGCGGCAAGCCGTCCGAGCCGATCATGGCGTGCGGATAGGTCAGCACGCGCTGGACGTCCGTTTCATCCATGATGAAGTAGATTGCGCCGGCGGGCTGAAGTCGCTCGGCTGCGGCGGCTTCAGAGCACCCCCAGGTGGCGGCAATCTCCGACAGGTCGCGCCCCGCTGCTTCCGGGACCGACTTCGACCAGGTCACGATCACCCGGCTCGCGTTCATCATTCGGTGCGGGTTCAGCACGGTCGAACCCGCCACGTACGGATAGACGTCGAGGGCAACCGGCTGCGTTTCCCGGGCAGCGTCGATTTTGGGAAGGCTTTCGAGCGTCCGCCCATGATTGGGTGTACCGGCGCACTTGTGGTGGGAAATCACCACCGGGACATCGGCTCGCCGACCGATTTCAAAGGTCTCATCGAGTGATTCGAGAACGTGGGCGGTTTCGTCCCGCATGTGAGTGGAATGCATGGCCCCCGCCGGAGCCAGCGCCGCCGCGAGCTCGACGACCTCTTCGGTCGGGGCCGCGTTCGCGGGTGGGTAGAACAGCCCCGTGCTCATGCCGACGGCGCCGGCCGCCAGCGAGTCCTCCAGTCGTCCTCGCATTCGTGCGATCTCGCTTGGAGTGGCCGCCCGATCGAGCCCGTCCATCGCGCCGATCCGCAGCGTTGAGTGGCCGACCTGGGCAACGACGTTGACGGCCGGCGGATCGCGATCCAGCGCTGACAGGTAGTCGCCGAACTCAGCGAAATAATGTTCGGGCCGGTCGCCGATCAGGTCTGATGGCGGCGGCGGCGGGGCGGCGGGCTCGAGGGGCGCCAGACTGATCCCGCAGTTTCCGGTGACGACGGTGGTGACCCCCTGGCTCACCTTGCAGGCCATGTTCGGATCGCTCAGAACCGCGCGGTCGTCGTGTGTGTGCACGTCGATGAAACCCGGTGCCACGGCCCGACCGCCGACGTCCAGTTCCGACGCGCCCGACAGGTGGGCGAGGGCTCCGATTGCCGACACCCGGTCTCCTGCGATCGCGATGTCGCCGGAGCGCGCCGGCGCGCCGGAGCCGTCGATGATGCTGGCGTTGCGGATCACCAGGTCCGGTTTCGGCATCGTAGTCATGGTCTCCGACTAGCCGGCCCGGACGAATTTCTGGAATGCATGGCAGGTGAGCGGCGCGAAGTGCTCGATCGCCCCGGATGCCTTGACGACCTCGCCGACGTACAGGTCCCCGCGCGAGTCGGCCCAGATACCGTGCGGGACGATGAAATTGCCGGGCAGCAGCGCGTCCGGGCCGCCGAGCTGGGCCTGAATGTTGCCGTCAAGATCGCAGACCGTGACCCTCGCGATCGGCGAATGGCCGGTCGGAGGATGCTGCATGAAGGGGAAGTGGGGTCGGGTGGGCACCGGCACCGCCCAGCCCAGCTCGGCGATGTAGAGGTTTTCCTGCTCATCCAGAAACAGGTCGTCGGGCCGGTTCACCCAGTTCCAGCTGTCGAGGTACTCGCCGGCCGGCGAAAAGATCTGAATCCGTGAGTTTTCGCGGTCGGCGACGAAGACCCGACCTGACCGGTCGACCGCAATGCCGTGCGGGAGGTTGAACTGGCCTTCGGCGCTGCCGGGCCCGCCCCAGGATGCCACGAGCTCACCGTCGCTCGTGAAGTGATGTACCCGCGCGTTGCCGTAGCCGTCGGCGATGAACAGGTCGCCCGAGCGCGTGACCGCCACGTTGGTCACCATGTTGAAGGGGCCGCCGGCGTGCTGGACCGGTGTTTCACCGATCACAAACCCCGTGTCCGCGGGTTGGTTCGCCTCGCCCAGCGTCATCAGGAGCTCACCGTCCGTCGTGAACTTTCGCACCGTGTGGTCGAAGTTGTCGGCGCACCAGACATGATCGTTGTGGTCGATGAAGATCCCGTGGGCGCTCGAGAACACGCCCTCTCCCCAGGCGTTCAGGAACTTGCCTTCCTTGTCGAAGACGATGACCGGGTGCGCGCCGCGGTTGAAGACGTACACACGGTCCCGCGAGTCGACAGCGACACCAGCGACCTCGACAAAGGACCAGTTTTCAGGCAGCTGTTCCCAGCCTTCGAGCACCTCATATTCGAGTTTGTGTGGGCCAATGGCCATGTTGGCTCCCGATTCACCCGCGGCTGTTCCGGCGAGCATAACGAAGGCTTCCGCCGCGGGGCACGCGTACAGGCGCAACGGCGGAGAGCCGACCGACGCCGGCCGCGAATCGGGTCAGCCCGCCGTCAGGCTGTCCCGGCCGTGCGGTGCGTCGAAGTGGATGTCCGGGCCCGCCGGCACAATGCCGTGCGGATTGATCGATTCGTGACTGGCGTGGTAGTGGTGCCGGATGTGGTCCATGTCCACCGTGGCGGCTATCCCCGGCCACTGATGGAGTTCGCGCGTGTAGGCCCACAACGCGGGATAGTCGACCAGGCGCCGGATGTTGCACTTGAAGTGCCCGACGTAGACCGGGTCGAAGCGAACGAGCGTGGGGATCAGTCTCCAGTCGGCTTCGGTGACGGTGTCGCCGGCCAGGTACCGCCGCCTCGACAGGCGGTGCTCCAGCCGGTCGAGCTCCGCGAACACGTTTCGGACAGCGGCATCGTACGCTTCTTGTGTGGTCGCAAAACCCGCCTTGTACACGCCGTTGTTGACGTTCGCGTACACCGAGGCGTTGACGGCGTCGATCTCGGGGCGCAGCTCGGCCGGGTAGAAGTCGTGCCGGTCACCGGTGATCGCATTGAAGGCGCTGTTGAACATCCGGATGATTTCCGAGCTTTCGTTGGAGACGATCGTTCCCCGCTCCCTGTCCCAGAGCACCGGCACCGTCGCACGCGTGGTCACATCCGGCGCGGCCGCCGTGTAGACCTGGTGCAGGAACTGCTTGTCAAGGACGGTGTCGCCGGTTGCGCCCGGGTAGCCGTCCGACAGGACCCAGCCATGCTCCTTCATCAACGGATGCACGACGTCGACCGAGACATGCTCCTCCAGTCCTTTCAGCTTCCGGAAGATCAGTGTCCGGTGCGCCCAGGGACAGGCAAGCGATACGTACAGGTGATACCGTCCGCTCTCGGCCGGGAAGCCGCCCTCGCCGGTGGGCCCCGGCGCCCCGTCTGCGGTGATCCAGTTCCGGAAACCTGCGTCCTGACGTTGGAAGCTGCCGTCCGTTGCCTTCGATGCGGGCGGCTGGTTCCGCCAGACACCGTTTGCCAGAAATCCCATTCCCGCTCCCTATCCGGCGGCGTTCACCGCTGCCCGCGAGTCAGCTTCCCCTTGCGGTGCAGTGTTCCCGAGGCAGCCCTCGTCCAGCTGCACGCCACTGGGATCCCGCGGCTGGGCGAGACACGTTGTCGTCCTGGCGACCGAAAACTGACCGGACAGCGGAGCGCCTAGACAAACAGCAGTTGCGCATGCGCACCGTCACCGGACAACAGTGAGAAGAGGCCGCCGATCTCGACGTCGAGGTCCGGGTCCAGCTGGTCCTTCGAAAGGTCGCTCGCACGCAGCCCCATTTCGCAAGCGATCAGCCTGACCCCAAGTTCCCGGCATGCGTCCAGCAGTTCGCTGAACCCGCCGACGCCCCTGTCCCGCAGCTTCGTGTCGGCGTCAAGCGCGCTGCCGCCGGCCGACTGCAGGCCCTGCCAGCCGCTGTCCCGCTGCAGCGCCACGCACGCATCCATCGTGAAGAACAGTGTGACGTCGCGGTCCGCGGCGGCAGCCGCGGCAGCGGTGGCGAGGGAGAACCGAACGCGTTCGTATTCGCCGGAGTGCACGATGCAGATCAGGGAACGCTCAGGCCGCGGCATGGACCGCGAGATCGGTGATCGTGGGTTTGGCGCCGCATACGGGGCAGTCCGGGTCCGGCCGGATCCGGACCTTTCGGGACTCCCCGTCCAGGGCGTCGATGAGAACCAGCCAGCCGGCGAGGCTGGTGCCAATCCCCAGAATTTCCTTGATGACCTCGATGGCCTGAAAGGATCCGGCCTGCCCGGCGAGAGCGCCGAATACGCCGCCCTGCGCGCAGGTCGGCACCGTACCCGCCGGGGGCGGCTCCGGAAAGAGGCAGCGGTAACACGGATGCTCTGCCGCGTATCCCTTCCAGGTGGCGAGCTGGGCCTCGAACCGCAGCAACGCGGCCGACACCAGCGGTTTCGAGGCCAGCACGCAGGCGTCGTTCACCAGAAAACGGGTCGCGAAGTTGTCGCTGCCGTCGGCGATCACATCGTAGCCGGCGACGAGATCGGCGGCATTGCCCGGCGCGAAGCGCTCGGCGTGCGGCTCGACGGCGATCGTGGGATTGATTCTGCGCGCCGCGGCCGCGGCGCTCGCGGCCTTCGGGGTGCCTAGGTCTTCGGTACCGTGGGCGATCTGGCGCTGCAGGTTCGACAGGTCGACCGCGTCGTCGTCCACGATCCCGATGCGCCCGACACCAGCCGCCGCGAGGTACAGCACGAGTGGCGATCCAAGGCCCCCGGCGCCGACCACGAGGACGCTGGCCGCCAGCAACTGCTGCTGTCCGGTACTGCCCACCTGTGGCAAGACGATGTGGCGGGCATAGCGCTGGATCTGCTCTTCGGTGAAGTCGGCAGTCATGCGGCCGGCTGTCCGCGGCCGGTCCCGGTCGACCCGAAGCCGCCCGAGCCCCGGTGGGTCGCCGACAGTTGCTGAACTTCCTCGAAACGGATTGCGGTCAATCGCTGGATCACGAGTTGCGCAACCCGTGCGCCGCGCTCGATGACGTGCGGTTCGTGCCCGTGGTTGATCAGGATGACCGCGACTTCGCCCCGGTAATCGGCGTCGATTGTCCCGGGACCGTTGAGCACCGTGATCCCGTGCCGGAGAGCCAGTCCCGACCGGGGCCGTACCTGCCCCTCATACCCCTCGGGGATCTCAAGGGTCAGCCCGGTCGGAACCACGATGGACGCGCCGGGGGCGAGCGTCATGGCTTCCGGGATCGCGGCGGCGAGATCGAAGCCGGAACTCCCTTCGGTCATCCTGGCCGGCAGCTCCTCGAGGGCGTGCGGAAGGCGGCAGATCCGGACTGTCAGGGATGTCTCGCTGGCCGTCATGGACGGGCTGCCGGTTCGACCAGAGCGTCCGCGATGCGTTCGGCGAGCCGGTCCGCCACCTCCTCCTTGCTGAGGCGGGGCCACGTTTCGGTTGCCTGGGATGTGATGAGGTGGACGGTGTTGCTGTCGCCCCCGAACACGTTGCTGTGGTCCGAGACATCGTTGGCGACGATCCAGTCGCATTGCTTGCGTTCGCGCTTGGCGCGGGCGCGGTCGACGACGTCCTCGGTTTCCGCGGCAAACCCGACGACCAGCCGGGGACGGTCGTTCGCCGTCTGGGAGAGCTGCGCGAGGATGTCTGGATTTTCCTCCATCTCGTAGCGCGGCGGCTGCCCGTTGCGGCGCGACAGCTTCTCTTTGTGCACAGCCTTGACCCGCCAGTCGGCGACAGCGGCCACGCAAACCGCGATGTCCGCGGGCAGCGCCTCCCGGCATGCGGCGAGCATTTCCTCTGCGGTTTCCACCTGGGTCAGGCAGGCCACCGGAGGCGGAGGCTGGACGCTGGGGCCCGTCACCAACGTGACCTCCGCGCCGCGCCGGGCGAGGGCGCCGGCGATGGCGTGGCCCTGTTTGCCGGACGATCGGTTGCCGAAGTAGCGGACCGGATCGATGGGTTCGATGGTGGGACCGCTGGTCACCAGGGCCCGGATGTTGTGGAGGGGCTTCGGCTGCGCCAGCAGCGTCTCGATGGCTCCAACGATGTCGGCCGGTTCGGCCAGGCGGCCTGGCCCTTCCTCGCCGCAGGCGAGATCGCCGGAACCCGGATCGATGAAGTGAATGCCGTCGCTGCGCAGCCGGTCGACGTTCCGCTGCGTCGCGGGATGCGCCCACATCTGCACGTTCATCGCCGGCGCCACCAGTACCGGGGCGGTGGTGGCGAGGAGGACCGTGGTCGCGAGGTCGTCGGCGAGACCGGTCGCCATCTTCGCCAAGAAGTCAGCGGTCGCCGGCGCGACGACCACCAGGTCGGCATCGCGTGCCAGCCGAATGTGCCCCATCTCGCTCTCGTCGGTGAGCGAGAACAGGTCCTGGTAGACCTTCTCGCCCGAGAGGGCTGCCAAAGCCAGCGGCGTGACCATCTCGCTCCCGCCAGGGGTGAGGATGGAGCGTACCCTTGCGCCCCGTTCACGCAGCCGGCGGACGAGGTCGAGACTCTTGTAGGCGGCGATGCCGCCGGTCACGATCAGGAGGATGCGGGTCGGTTCAGTCATGGGCACAACGGGCAAGCGTGGTGCGGCCCCCGCCGAGCGCGCGGTTCAGGCTCCGACGCGCGGAACGATGACGGCGGGTCCGGTCGCAGTAACCGAAGCATAAGGGAACTCATCGGAGCCGTGCGTCCAGGCGCGTTCCGGCTGCACCGGGGGACCGTACGGCGCTCAGGTCTCCTCCAGCAGCAACGGCAGCTCCACGTGCATGTCATCGATGAGCTCGATGGGGTAGTCGCCCGTGAAGCAGGCGGCGCAGTAGGGCATGCGTTTGCCGTTCGGCCGGCCCCCGTGCACCGCTTCAAACAGGCTCTCGAGCCTGACGAACCGGAGGCTGTCGGCACCGATCTTGGCGGCAATCGCACTTTCGTCCATCTGCGCCGCAATGAGCTCCTTGCGTTCGGGCGTGTCCACGCCGTAGTAGCAGGGATGCGTGGTTGGCGGGCTCGCGATCCGCATGTGCACCTCGCGGGCTCCGTTCGTCCGGAGCATCTCCACGATCTTGGTCGATGTGGTACCGCGCACGATGCTGTCGTCCACCAGCACGATGCGCTTCCCGTCGATGGCGTCGGCATTCACGTTGTGCTTGAGGCGGACGCCGAGGTGGCGAATCTCGTCGGTCGGTTCGATGAAGGTGCGTCCCACGTAGTGGTTGCGAATGATCCCGAGTTCGAAGGGCAATCCGGCCTGGTCGGCGTAGCCAAGGCCGGCCGGGACGCCTGAGTCCGGGACCGGCACGACGATGTCGGCATCGGCGGGCGCATCCCGCGCGAGCAGCCGCCCGATCTGCTGACGGACGGCGTACACGTTCTTGCCTTCCACCACGCTGTCCGGGCGGGCAAAGTAGATGTACTCGAAGATGCAGAACGTCCGTGGCGCCCGGCCCAGGGCGCCGGGTAGCGTCCGCACGCCATCCCGGCCAATGTGCACGATCTCGCCTGGCGCCACGGACCGCTTGAACTTGGCCCCGATGATGTCGAACGCGCAGGTCTCGGAAGCGAGAACGGCTTGGCCGTGGAGTTCACCCAGGACCAGCGGCCGGACGCCGTTGGGATCACGCGCGCCGATCACGCCGGTTTCCGAGAGCGCGATCAGCGAATAGGCACCCTCGACCTGATGGAGCGCCTCGATCAGGCGGTCGAGAAACGTCGGGCCGCTGGCGGTTGCGATCAGGTGGACGATGACTTCGGTGTCCATGGTCGACTGGAAGATGCATCCCCGCTGAACGAGGTCCCGCTTGAGGGTGCGTGCATTGGTGAGGTTGCCGTTGTGGGCGATCGCGACGCCACCCTGGGCAATCTCGGCGAAGATCGGCTGGATGTCCCGAAGCTGGGTCTTGGTGCCGCTGGTCGAGTACCGGTTGTGGCCGATCGCCGCATTGCCCGGCAGCATGCCGATCACCTTTCCCGAACCGAACGAGTCGCCGACCCTTCCCTGCGCCCGGTGGGCAAAGAACTGGTTGCCGTCGAAACTGACGATCCCGGCCGCCTCCTGGCCGCGGTGCTGGAGGGCGTGCAGGCCCAGCGCGGCGATGGCCGACGCATTTTCCGTCCCGAACACGCCGAAGATCCCGCACTCTTCGCGGAAGCTGTCGATCACTGGGCGGGAGTCGTCACGGGCAGTGCGGATCATGGATCGCTGCCTCCTTCGCCGGTGCCGGATTCGATCTGGATCAGACGGTCGAATTCCTTGCGGTCCTGACCCGGATAGCCGACCTCGGCCTGCGGCTCCGTCGTCTCGGGCGCCGGGGTCTCCATGCGCCGGAGGAGATCGGCCGCGTCGGTCGCGTCGCCGGTGGAGCAACTGTGGTTGACCATCAAGGCGGGCCCGGGGACCAGTATGGCGAGCATGTGGGCGCCATAGAGTACCACGGGCAGGGTCCGTGCCTCGCGCACGAATTGCGGGCAGTCCGTGAAGACCAGGCCGGACGCGAACAGACCGATGTACAGCGCGGAAATGATGACCAGGCCGCGCACCGCCCCGAAGATGAACCCCAGCGCCCGGTCCAGCGGCGCCAGCACGCTTGCGGCGATCGCGCTGGCCAGCGGGACGATGGCGAATGTGAGGATGACGATCGCCGCCACAAAGATGCCCAGGGCGCCGATTCCGCGTGCGATGACCGAATCACCGACCAGCGGCATGACGAGATCGCCCGCCCAATCGAGCAGCCACAGCGACGCCATGCCTGACACGATCCAGGCGGCCAGCGAGAGCGCGCTCTGCACGAAGCCGCGCGCATACGCCAGCGCGCCGGAGAACAGCACCGTACCAACGACCACGAAGTCGGCGATGGTCATGTCGGTGGCTCCGCGGTCACCGGGCCGTCGGCGCGACCGTGAACGAACTGCTCAACATGGGCGGAACCGCTCCGGTCGAGTTCGGCGACCGGGCCTTCCCAGACGACGCGCCCGCCGTGCAGCATGGCGACGCGGTTCGCGATCTGGCGCGCGCTGGCGAGGTCGTGGGTGATGGTGACGGTGGTGGCCCGCAGCCGCGTGACGCAGTCTTCGATCAGCCGGTTGATCGTGGCGGCCGTGATGGGGTCGAGGCCTGATGTCGGTTCGTCGAAGAACAGGAACTCCGGATCGGCGGCGATGGCGCGGGCGATCGCGGCGCGCTTCTGCATGCCGCCCGACAGTTCGGACGGGAACAGATTGGCCGCGCGCTCGTCCAGCCCGACTTCGGCGAGCTTGGTGCACGCGAGCTCGTAGGCCTGGGCGCGCCGCATCGATCCGGTGTGAAAAAGCGCGAACGCGACGTTTTCCCAGATGGGGAGGGAGTCGAAGAGCGCACTTCCCTGGAACAACACCCCCGTGCGTCGCATGAGCGCCTGTGGCCCGCTGGACGGCAGTTGGTCCCGGGGGGTGCCTGCGAACCGCACGGTGCCCGCATCCAGGGGCAGCAGCCCGAGGGCGCACTTGAAACTCACGGACTTTCCGGTGCCGGAGGTGCCGATGACCGCGAGCGAATCACCCGCCATCGCGGTCAGGTCCATGCCGTCAAGAACGATCTTCCGGCCGAAGCGCTTGACCAGCCCACGGAGCTCGATTGCGGGCACTTGGGACGACCCGGTCATCGCGAGAAAAAGGCTTCTGTGATGAGGTAGTTGGCGACCAGGATGAGGGCCGAGGCCGACATCACGGCATTGGTGGTGGCACGCCCGACTCCGCGCGCACCGCCCTCGGAGTGAAAGCCGTGGTAGCTCCCCATCAGGACAATCAGGAAGCCGAACACGGCCGCCTTCACGAGGCCCGACACCACGTCCAGCGTCTGAAGGCTTTCCAGGCAGCGGTTCAGAAAGATGCCAGGCTCGAAGCCCAGCTTGCCAACACTGATCAAGAACCCGCCCATCGTGCCGATGACGTCGGCGATCAGGACCAGCGGGGGCAGCGCCAGCACACCGGCCAGCAGGCGCGGGGCCACCAGGTACTGGAGCGGATTGGCTGACAGCGTGACCAGGGCATCAAGCTGCTCGGTCACGCGCATGGTGCCGGTTTCGGCGGCGATGGAGGCGCTGACCCGTCCCGCCACCATCAGGGCCGTGAGCACCGGGCCGAGCTCGCGCGTCAGGGACACCACCAGGACCGAGGGGATGGCGCTCTCCGCCGCGAACCTGCTGAAACCGGTGTAGCTCTGCAGCGCCAGCACCATCCCGGTGAAGATCGCCGTCAGTCCGACAATGGGGAGCGAGTAGTAGCCGATTTCGAGGAACTGACGGACGGCCAGCCGGAAGAAATACGGGGGTCGCACGGCCGCCAGGACCGATTCGGCGGTGAACAGGGCGACCCGCCCGGTGGCGGCGAGGAACTCGAGCACCACCCGGCCGATCGGGGCCAGCGGATTGGGCCAGGCTCGCACGCGTGTCAGTCCACGTACAACCGGGGGACGCGGCTGCCGAGGCGGGCAAGAATCTCGTACCCGATCGTACCGCCCCGCGCGGCCACGTCATCCACGGGAACTAGGTCACCCAGCAGTTCTGCGAGAGTACCGGGTCGGGCCACATGGTCCGGCACGCCGGAAACGTCAACGGTGACCAAATCCATGGAGATTCGCCCCACCACTGGCGCGACATGGCCACCGATCGCAACGCGGCCCGTATTCCCGAGGTGTCTCGGGTACCCATCGGCATAGCCCGCCGACACGGTTGCAATGCGTCGCGCATTCGGGGAAACCCAAGCGTGACCGTAGCCTACACCCTCTCCCCGGTCAACGGAGCGCACCTGCAGGACTCGCCCGACCAGGCGGGCAACGGCACCCATCGGATTGGGATGCGCGGGCGTGGGATTGATTCCGAACAGGGCTGCGCCGGCCCGGGCCAGATCGAACCGGAAGGCGGCGGGCAGCCAGATACCGGATGAATTGGCCAGGCTCGCCCGGGCGACAAACGGCGCCAGTTTCCGTGCGGCTTCGAACCGCGCGAGCTGAGCGGCATTGAGCGGGTGGTCGGGCAGCTCCGCCACGGCCAGGTGGCTCATCACGATCCCGATATCCAGTCCGGACCGGAGGTCTGGTTCCGCACAGAACGCGCGCCAATCCGCCGGTTCGTAGCCCAGCCGATTCATGCCCGTGTCGACGTGCACCGCCGCGGTGAGCGTCCGGTCTGCGCGAACTGCGGTCGCCTGGCGGCATTCGGTCTCGCCAGGGTGATTCAGGACCGGGATCAGGTCGCTGTCGGCAGGCAGGTCGGCGCCTCCGGTCAGGACATGGATGGGAGCGTCCGGGACGACTGAGCGGACGACGGCACCTTCGTCCGGCGTGGCGACGAAGAACGTGCCGCAACCCGCGTCTGCCAGCGCCGCGGCGACGCGGCGCGATCCCATCCCGTAGGCGTCCGCTTTCACGACTCCGGCGATTTCGCAGTCGGGACCGGCGCGCTGCCGGAGCGTGCGGAAGTTGGCTCGCACGGCCCCGAGGTCGACGACCAGAACGCAGCTGGCGCGAGCCAGCGCCTTCTCCAGCGCGCTGCCGCCCGGGAGCGGCTGACTACTGGTTGGGTTCGCGGAGATCGCTGAAGCGGGTGAAGCGGGGGTCGAAATGGACGTTGGCGACGCCTTGTCGGCCATGGCGCTGCTTGCTGACGTAGATCTGCGCGGAGTTTGCGGTCTTCTCAAGGCGCGCCATCCAGCGGTCGTAGCGGGGTCTGAATTTCGCGTCGTCCTCGTCATCTCGGGGCTGCGGCTCCTGCTGGCGCAGGTAGTAGTGTTCGCGGTAGATGAACAGCACCACGTCCGCGTCCTGCTCGATCGACCCGGAGTCCCGGAGATCCTGCAGTTGCGGCCGTTTGTCGTCGCGGCCCTCCACCTGCCGGCTCAGCTGCGATAGCGCGACCACCGGCACGTTGAGTTCCATTGCGATGGACTTGAGGCCTTGAGAGATTTCGCTGATCTCGTTGACTCGGGAATTATGATTTCTTGTCGCGGTCATCAGCTGCAGGTAGTCGACGACGATCAGGCGCAGCCCGTGCTCGGTCCGCATCAGGCGCCGCGCCCGGGTCCGGAGTTGCGGAATGGAGATGGCGGGGGTGTCGTCGATAAAGAGACGCAGTTCCTCCAGGTCCTTCGAGACATCGATCAGCTTCGTGAGGTCCCGGTCATTGATCGCGCCGCGCCGGATCGATTCTGAGGAAATGCTGGTCTCGGCCGAAAGGATCCGGTTGGCCAGCTGGGTGGCGGCCATCTCCAGCGAAAACACTGCCACGATCCCCTTTTGCTTGGTGGAGTCCTCCTCCCAGGGGATGAAGGTCTCGGGCCGGCTCGCGACGCGCGCGAAGTCGGTCGCAAGGGCGGTCTTTCCCATGCCGGGCCTGCCGGCAAGGATGATGAGATCGGAGCGATGGAAGCCGCCGAGCAGGTCGTCAAGCTCAGTCAGGCCTGAGGTGACACCGGAGAGTTTGCCGCCTAGCTGGTAGGCCATTTCCGCGGCGTGGATGGCGTCGGTGAGCCCGCTGACGAACGGCTGTGGCCCGCCGGGCCCCTTGCCGTGCTCGGAAATCTCGAACAGCCGCTGCTCCGCGTCCTCGATTTGCGCCGCCGCAGAGCTTTCCACCCGCACGTCGGACGCGTTGAATTCAATGCGGGCGCCGATTTCCATGAGCGATCGGCGCTGGGCCAGATCCAGGATGATCTCGCCGTACTGCCGGGCCGCTTCCGGCGGCATGGCCCCGTGGACCAGCCGCTCCAGGTAGTCATCGACCCCGGCAAGGGCCTGGTCCTTCGCGAACTGCGGCTTCAGCGTGACCGCGTCGGCCCGACGGCCCTGCTGGATGAGGCCGCGGACCGCCTCGAAGATGCGGCCGTGGACCGGTACGTAGAAGTGCGAACCGCGCAGCTGTTCGACGTATTCGAACGCCCGGTCGTTATGGAGCAGCGTTCCGAGCAGCGCCTCTTCCGCCTCCAGGTTTCGCGGCGGCGACTGATCGCCGGTCTCCGTCTGCTCGGGGGGCGCGGAACCGGGCGGCGGGATCGGGTGAGGGTCGTCGGGCATCCGGGACAGATTGGTGCATGACCGTACTCGCTGCAAGGGTGGCCGGAGGCAACCAACAGTCAGGCCGGTCACCCCGCGCACGCGGTCCGGAAAAGGGTGCCGGACCGAGACTCCGGCCGCGGGTTTGCCGGTGTCGGGGACGGTCCGGCGCCGGTCGGCCCGTCGCCGGGCCGCCGGCATGACGCCCGGGCTGCGAACACGCTCCCGGCGATTGCGGAATGCAGTGGCGCGCGACCTCGACGCGGTCGTCCGCGAGCGCGGGAATCGTCGCGCGTTTGCTGTTGAATTGCCTGGCGGATACGGTCATTTGCAGGACCAGGTCAACCGCGTGGGCAATGCCGGCTGCCGGTCGGTACGCGATGCGGACAGGTTCCAACTTGCCAACGTATCCGGGATCACGAAGCCATGAAATCGATCGCCACGGTGCTAGTCGCCGCTCTTACCTTGACGTTGGGTGCCGCGAGCGCCCTGGCAGCCGAACAGCGGGCAATCCTCACGCTGGAGGCGGCGAAGGTGATCGCGGAAGCGTGCGAGGCCAAGGCAGCCGAGATGGGCTGGCGGCCCGTCATCATCGCCATCTACGACCAGGGCGCCGACCTCAAGTACTTCAGCCGTACCGATGACGCCCAGCGGGGCAGCATTCAGGTCGCCATGCTGAAGGGGCAGACCTCGGCGAACTTCCCGCGTTCCACGCGTTCGTTCGGGGAATTCATCTACAAGGGCGACCGCCCCCACGGGGCCCAGCATGTTCCGGGACTCGTCATCTTCCCCGGAGGCCTCCCGATCATGACGGCCGATGGCCAACACGTCGGGGGTGTCGGCGTGTCGGGGGCCACGTCCGACCAGGACGAGGTTTGTGCGCAGGCGGGAATTGATGCCGCGGCAGAGCTGCTGAAGTAGCAGGTCGCCGGCCGGCGTTCAGGCGCACCAGGCGGCGGATTCGACCGGGACGTTCACGATGGTCTCGCCCGGCCGGCGACGGGCCTCCAGTCCATGCCGGTCGCTGCTGCAGGCTCGGATCGGCGTGCGAGCCGGTCACAGTGGCGGGGACGGCGGCGGCCCGAGGGCTTGCCTGTGGTGCCGCGGGCGCTACGTTTACGCCCCGGCCGGGGCCTCCGCAAAGGGCGTTCTTCCGGTGCCCGCGGTCCGATACCGGTTGCCGCTGCAGCCGGTATCCCCTTTTTCAGCCCGACGACTGATCTCTAGCTCCTCTTGGAGCGTCCGGGCCAATGGAAACGCCTACGTGCATCAGGGAGCACGACTATGAAACTCTATTTCGACCCGATCACGGTGAACTGCCGCAAAGTGGTCGCCGGATTGGACCTGATCGGCGCCGGGTACGACGAGGAAGTTCTCGACTACTTCGGTGGCGACCACAAGAAGCCCGATTACAAGGAAATCAACCCAAACGCCGAGTTGCCGGCGCTGGTCGATGGTGACCTGGTGCTGTGGGAGTCAAACGCGATTCTCGTCTACGCCGCCGAAAAGGCTGGCAACCGTACCGCGTACCCGGCCGACCCGAAGATCCGCGCCGACATCACCCGCTGGCTGCTTTGGGAGTCGAGCAAGTGGTTCGAAGGGTGTTACGTCTTCCTGGTGGAGAATGTCGTCAAGCCGATCCTCGACGACAAGCCGGACCAATCGGTGCTGGAGAACCATGCGCCCACCTTCCACGGGCTGGCCTCGATCCTCGAGGCACGCTTGGACGGCCGCGAATGGATCAGCGACGACCACGCCACCATCGCTGACATCGCCGTGGCAGCGCCCATGCATCTGCACGGGGTACAGAAGCTGCCCCTGGACAACTATCCGGGCATCCGGGCCTGGATGAGCCGGGTCGAAGCACTGCCGTGCTGGCAGAAGTCAGACCCGGTGCCGCACATTCCGCAGGAATTGCTCGCCAAGCTGGCGTAGGCCTCGGCGCGCTGCGCCGATGACGGATTGCCCGGCTTCCGTCGCCACAACCACGGGACCGGTTCGGTTGGCCGCACCGGAGCCCCGGGACTGGCGACAACAGCGGGCGCAGGATTGAAGGGACCCCGCCGGGCGCGAGCGGGGCGCGCCGTCACGCCGCGCCCGGCCAGGTTTCGCGCGGGCTTACCTCCGGTGGACATGCGCACTGGACACCGAGCAGGCCGGTGTCCAGGAGCATTACGTCGTGGCTGCGCTCCGCACTTCCTGCCCTGGAAACAGCGCCAGGAGTTTGATCAGACAGCCGCTCCAGCCACTCTCGTGCCGGTCGCGTGCCTCGCTGTCGGCAAACCGGGAATGGGTGACCGTCAGGTGCGTCGTGCTGGCCGATCCGGGTGCAAACTCGACGGTGACCAGTGATTCGATGTCACTGCCCTCCCATTGCCAGGTGTGCACGAGACGTCGATTCGGAATGACTTCTCGGTAAACACCGCGGGTCAGGTGGCTCTCTCCATCGGTGCCGTGCATCTCAACGAGAAACGTGCCCCCGACCTCGAGTTCCGCGATGGCCCGAGCGACCTTGAGTTCGCCCGGCGCGAACCACTTGCGCATCGATTCCGGGTCCGTCCAGGCGGAGTACACCTGGTCCACCGGCGCATCGATGGTGCGTTGTAGTGACAGAAAGATCTCTTGCTCCAGCGGCTGTGGCTCTGCCATGTCGTGAGCTCCTGAACGGGTTCGTACGAGGGATTGGAAACGGTTGACCGCCGTCAGTCGGGCTTGCCGGACTTCTGTCCGACCATTGCATCAAGTGCGTCCAGACGTTCAGACCAGAAGCGCTGGTGGAAGCCAAGCCAGGCGCGGGCGTCGCCGAGTGCAGCAGGGTTAAGCCGGCACACCCGTTCACGGCCCCGTGCCTCGCGCGTTACCAGGCCGGCGCGTTCAAGCACGCCGAGGTGTTTCGACACCGCGGCAAATGAGATAGGAAAAGGTCTCGAGATTTGCCCGACGGTCGCCTCCCCCTCGGCCAGCCGATCGAGGATGGTCCGGCGGGTAGGGTCGGACAGCGCGTGGAAGACCCGATCAAGATGATGTTCAACCATGTGGTTGAACATAACAGTGCCGGACTCGATTTTCAACCGTTTGGTTAAATTTTTCTGGCCAAGCGGCGAAAGGGACGGCTGCGCCGCCGGCCTTCAGTGTGAAGTCGCACCCACCTCCCGGGTTCGGGGGCGCTTGACTGCGCTAAGGCAGGGTGACCAGACCGCCCGACGTCACATACGTCTGGCCGGTGACAAAGCTCGCGGCATCGCTCAACAGGAAGTAGGTCAGCTCCGCGACGTCCTCGGGCTTCCCGGTGCGTGCTGCGGGCGTTGACGCGATAATGCGTTCGCGCATCTCGTCGCTCATGTCCTTGGTCATGTCGGTATCGATCAGCCCCGGCGCGACACAGTTCACTCGGATCGCCGGCCCGAACGCGACGGCACAGCTGCGCGAGAACGAGATGACAGCGGACTTCGACGTGCCGTAAGCGATCAGGCGGTCGCGTCGGATGCGGCTCGGAGCGATACCGTTGATGGACGAGATGCATACGATGCGCCCGTATTCCTGGGCCAGCATCCGCTCCTTGGCGCGCCACACGCAATGGAACGTGCCGTCCAGGTTGACCGACAGAATTCGCCGCCACACGTCCGCGGTCATGTCGGCGTTGTCGTCGAAGGACGCGATCCCGGCGTTGGTTACCAAGAGATCGACAGTGCCGCGTTCGGCTTCGATTGCGTCGTACATGGCGTCCGTGGCCTCATGCGAGGACACGTCGCCCTGAAAGACGCCGCCGCTCCCGCCTGCCGCGGTGACCAGCTCGAGCGTTTCTGCCGCGGCGTCGGGGTTGGACGAATAGTTGATCGCGATCCAGGCGCCGGCCTGTGCCAGACGTACACAGATGGCGCGGCCGATCCCGCGCGAGCCGCCGGTCACCAGTGCCGTCCGTCCGGCAAATTCCTTGTCGACCACGAGCAATTCTCCTTGTCTCTTCGGCCGCAAACGCGTCAAGCGTTCTCGTCCGTCTTGCAACTCTCACGTTGGACTGCGATGCCGGGCTTGTGCGGGGCTGCTGCCGCGGTGAGCGGTCCCGGGCGCGTGTCGATGCTATTCGAAGGTGCCGGTTTTCCAAGGCCAGCCCATTTCCGGAAGGGTATCCACCACCTCGAAGGACCTGGTCTCGGAGAATCTCCGCCCGTAGCGGTCAACGGCCACGATGTCCATCGTGTGGACACCGACCGGTAGCGACGGCGGGAGGTCGGCACGCCAGAGATGACTCGATTTCCAGGTCAGCATCCACGACTGGAACGGGCCGGCAGCGCCTTGCCAGGAGACTCCGCGCCAGGTTGTGAACCCGGCCGTCGCCTCACGGCCAACGGTACTACGGAAGGTGAGGCGACCCTGAGTCGCCTGCAGCGCCAGCGCCTGCGGATCTGCGAACTCGAGCCCAACCCTCGCCGGTTCGCCGGTGCCGGATTGCGTCCGCGTCGCCTGGATGGGTTCGCCGTTGTCGATCGATACCGACACGCGGCTGTCCCGCGAACCGTTCCAGACGTTGATGGCCAGCCAGGTCCCGTCTCGCAGGTCTTCAACGGTCACCATGTTCCGGTCGCCGAGGTCGGAAACCGTGACCGGCGGCAACGTGTCCGAGGGGGTCGGGTGGCCGTCGACAAAGTCCAACAGCGCCTTCGCCCATGAGCGAAACCGCGGCGTGCTGAACGCGGCATGGAACTGCTCCTCCGGCCCGCGCCCGAAAGCCTGGAAGGTGTCGACGTAGGTCGCGCCATCGAACGTCAGCACGTAGTAGCCCCGCGGCGCACCCTGGCGCTGGGTGGCATGCGGGATGCCATCGTCGTCGAGGTCGCCGGCCCACCACGAACCCGAAACCGCCCCCGTCACGATCTGATGAAACGGCGCCGGCCCCGTACCGGTCGCGTCCTGCCAGCCGGCAAAGTGTTCGCCCGGCAAGATCTGTTCGATGGTGTGCGTGTGCCCGGATAGGCCGAGGGTCGGACGGTTGCCGATCAGGGCATGGAACTCAGAGAGGTTGTCGATCTGGTGTTTCCGGGTCGTGGAGTCGGAAAAGCTGACGAACGGAATGTGCGTGTTGACCACGAGCAGTCGGTCGTCCGGCACATGGGCGAGGTCGTTGCGGAGCCAAGCGAGCTGCCGGTCGTGGATCACGCCGTTGTACGTGGGGCGCGCGTCCGGCGCACAGAAGGGATGATCGTCGATGCCGTTGCAGGGATAGCGGACGTCGTCCAGCACGATGAAGTGAACCTTCCCGATGTCGAACGAGTAGTACTCGGGTCCCCATTCCCGCCGGAACGTATCGAACGAATGTGCGTCACTGGCGGCGTCGAAATCGAGGTCGTGGTTGCCGGCGACGTAGTACTGGGGGACGCGGCCCTGCGCGATGATGCGCTTGAACCGGCCGAAGAGCGAGAGGTCGTCGCCCATGACGTCGCCCTCAAAGATCAGGCATTCGGTGGCCGCATTGTCGCGCCCGGCCAGCGTGGCACCGACGGTGTCGCGAACGTACGAGACTTCCCGGTTCGTATAGGGCTGGGTGTCACCGAAGATCAGGCACTCGAACTGATCTCCGACCGGATCCCGGATGAGCGGGAAATTGACTGCCGCGGGCAGCGGCCCGGTTGGCTTGATGCCGCCGAACCGAAGGTCGGGTGAGCCAGCGACCTTGTGGACGTAGTTGAACTGGGGGACCATGTCGTCGTCGAGCGGGACGGCGTAATCCGCCGGTTTCGTAATGAACACGTTCATGTCGTCATAGGCCGGCAGGGCGTATTCGCCGGAAGGGCCGGTGCGTACGACTTCCCGGCCGTTCGAGACCATCACGTCCGGAATGCCGGGTTCGGCCGCATCCAGCATCGAGTTGCGATTGCTGTCGAGAAATACCGTTCCGCGCACGACAGGCCCGCCGCCGCCATCGCGAACCACCTCGACGGAGCCTAGGTAATTCGCGTCCTTACCTTGAGGGCTGACGGCCGGCGTGACGAGCAACGCCGCCAGCGCGAGCGGGCCGATTGCCGGCGCCTTCGGTGGAGCCATGGTGTTGGTGAACTCTTGCTCGGTTCCGGTCGTGGACGATTTCAATGCGGCAGGGGTTCCCGGGTGCGGTACGTTCCAGCCATGGCAGCTGAAGGGCTCCGCTTACTCTGCGGGCAGCGCGACGGGGCCCAGGAGGCCGGCCTCCAGCAGTTCGGGAATGAACCCGAACATCTGCTTCTTCTCGATCCGGTCCGGGTAAAGGACCCCGTCAAGATGGTCGCATTCATGCTGCACAACGCGGGCGTGAAACCCGTCGGCCGTCCGGTCGATCAGCTGGCCTGCCGCGTCGAGGCCGCGGTAGTGAATTCGCGAGAAGCGTGGCACGAGCCCGCGCATACCCGGCACACTCAGGCAGCCCTCCCAGGCCTCGTTCGAATCTGCGCCTACCGGTGAAATGTCGGGGTTGATCAGGACCGTCATCGGCACGGGAGGTGCATCGGGATATCGAGGGTTGCTCTCCACGCCAAAAATCACGACCCGGAGCGGCACCCCGATTTGCGGTGCCGCAATTCCCGCGCCGTCGCAGGCTCGCATGGTGTCGAGCATGTCGCCAATCAGGTTTCCCAGTGCCGCGTCGCTGACGTCATCCACTGGATCGGACTTGCGCCGCAACCTCGGATCGCCCATCCGAAGGACATCGCGTACTGCCATCGCCGCTCCTTTCGTGACGTCCGGACCCGGCGAATTGCCGGGGCCCCATGCCAGACCGCCAACAGAGTGTAGATACTGTGGGAACTTTTAAAATAATCATCCGCGCACCTGCTGGACCTGGGCCGGCCAAGGCCGAGGCAGAGCTAGCGGAAACGCCCTGCCCGAACTTGCCCCGAGTATCCATGGGAAACCCTGCCCCGTGAACGGGATCAGCCGCCCACTTCGAGAGTCCGCGTCGGGACCCACATCGCCGACGCAGGGCCCGAACGGCGCCCTACCCCGACGGAGTGAATCCATATGAATTCGAACGCGGCGCGGGCGGCCATTCGTGAAGGTGCGGCCGCATCCGGCCTCCGTGTCGACGGGAACCTCAATCTGGTCGGCTGTGTGGACGTTGCGTCGCTGCCGGCCAATCTCGACGTCAGGGGAAGTTTGCACCTGAACAGCTGCACCGGTCTTGCACAGTTGCCTGCCGGCTTGCGCGTTGGCGGCTATCTGGACGTGACGGGCTGCACCGGGTTGACGGACCTGCCGACGGACCTCGACGTCGACGGCAACATCAACCTGTCGTACTGCCTGGGACTGGTCGGCCTACCTACCGGTTTCCACGCTAAGGGCAGCCTCAGCATGGCTCACTGTACAAGGCTCTCCGAACTTCCGCCGGGATTGCGGACAGCTCGCCACCTCATCCTGACCCGTTGCACCAGCTTGGAAACTGTCCCAGCGGACCTCGTGGTCGGCGGGAATCTCGAATTGACCTACTGCACGAGGCTGCAAGCGCTGCCAGCCACCCTCACCGTGGGTGGCGGCCTCTACCTGAACAACTGCAGGGACCTGGGGGCGCTCCCGGAGGCCCTCCACGTGAAGCGCGGCCTCGATCTGACCGGGTGCGCGCGGCTGGAGGCGCTCCCCGACAACTTGCGCGTGGACGGGGATCTCGATCTCACCGGGTGCGCGCGGCTGCGGGCGCTGCCCCCGGATCTTCAGGTGGGTGGAAGGCTGGTTGTCGACGGTTGCACGGGCCTTCGTCCCCGGCCTGTAGCGTCCGGTTGACACCGTCGCTGCCGCACACCGACTGATTGCGGCGTGGCCAGACACGATGATCCGAGCCGACGCGTGACAACCGCCCGCTCACATGACTGGAACCGCGCGACTACCGGGGTACGCTCGCCGGATGACGACCGGGTGCGGAGCCTTTTGGCCGTCACCTCGTGCGTAACCTGTGATCTCTGCGCCGAATCCTGCCGGCAGTATTCGCCGTGACTTTCCCTCAGAACTTGGATACCGGGCCCGAAGGTCGGGGATCCCGGCGTCAGCGCCAGTGCCGCGGGTTGCCGGCCACCCAGGTCTTCGAAGTGCCTCAAGCGCAACCCAGAACGGCGATCTGGGCGTGCTTGGCCAAGGCCCAGCGAACCCGGCCGGCGTGAAAGGGGAGCACTGATGTCCGTCGCCGCAGGGTACGAACGACCATGTCACCAGGCCTCACAAAAATGCATGCACGGACAATCCTTTGCAGCGGTCCGTGCTTCCCAAAACCTGGTCGCCGGCGCCGTCAGCAGGGGGGGGTGACTCGGCAAGAACAATAATGTTATAATGTAACATGTGCGGAGACGGTAGCTCCCTCTCCATCTTCGCAAAACAACCGGGAACCCGGCGCGAACCACCCTTGGTGGGCAGCGTCGGGTTTCTTTTTTCCGGCCGGCCGGTCGTCGTGTTGAACAGAGCCGACCAGCTGATGCTCGCGCCGTCGAGAACGCTCTCCGTGTTCGCCCAGAGTAGCCGAATCAGGTCGGCGTGCACCCTGACACACGCCGTCCGGCGTGGTTCCGGGCAAGCCAGACAGGATCACGCACCGGCATGATTGACCGGTCACTCCGGGAGCACGGGTCGATGACAGCTCCAGCCGTGGAGATACGGCCTGGCACTTTGCGGCCGCAACGGTTCCGACCGCTTCCGCTTCCAGGACGATCCCGCTAAACGATTGTTCAGGCTTGGCGCACCCGGCAGGCGCCGAACAGTGCATTTAAGGCATTGAGTTGATTAACAGTGTTGTTCTCATCACCCAGTCTTTCCCACAGTTTCACCCACGGCCTTACCATGCCGGGTTGGTTCTCCCCATGCTGCCAAGTACACGCTCGCGTCCCGAGGCTACTTGTGGGGCTGGGGCAGTGCTAGCCTGTCAGCCCGACATAGGCACCATACTTGTTGTCTTCCTGCCGGGACCTCTGTGCCCACCAGATGATCAGCAAGATCCCCCCGATGACCGTCAAACTTATAAGCCACTACCAGCCACTTCGACCGACATCATGCAATCTCCTGGTACCCACCGCCAGCACAGGAAACAGGAACGCAAGACCGACAACCTGTGAAAGAACAAAGGCTAATTCGGGTCCGCCTTGTGTAGCACCAACTATTTGCGCGCCCCAAGACATGAGCACGACAAACAACTGAAACCACCAGAATTCACTTCTTGACGCCCGCCCGGAAAATGTGGCGTACTTGCCCATACATGTTGCGATAGCATGGCTGAAACTCATTATGGCTCCTCTCCAAGGGCTGACGTACAACGCTGCATCTGGCTACGCTCGGATTGAGTTCAGAGCGCTAGATACCGAAGAGAAGCCCGTCGCTTGCCGGCCCAGTCCCGGAGCCAGGGATGCCAATCGCTGGTCCGTCGGCATTGGCCGGGTAGGGCTTCACTGGGCCATGCGCCAGTGCCTCCCGCTACAATCCGGGACAACCGCGCTGACTCGCATCCGCGCGGCCGATTGGGAGCCGGCCGCCGTCTTCCCCGGCCTTTAGAAGCTACACAGCCTCCGTTCCGCCAATGCCATCTTCAAAACGATTTCGCGGTCGTAATCGCTCACATCGCGGCCGGCGGCATAGATCGCTATGATTTTGTCTTCGGTTTCAGCAAAGATCCGATTGCGGACTGTGGCAGCTGCCGCTCTCGCCTCATTTTCTGCGTCGCGAAACAAGGCTCTGGCTTGATCAAGGGCGGTGCAGGCACTGACGTCGGCCCTCTGGGCCTCTCGCCTGGCCTTGCGTGCGGCTTTTTCGGCCTGATCATGGGCGGTGTAGGCAGCGTTCGTGCCTTCCTTAAGGGCCTTACGTACGGGAGCCAGAGCCTCCTCCATAGCTGCCGCCTTCGTCTCGTTAGCGACAACAGAAGCTTGGAGTGCCGCACGTCTCGCGTCGGCCAAGGCAGCCCGAGCTTCGTCCTCAGCAGTTCTCGCAGTGGCCATGGCCTCGTCCCGGACGGCGTCCGCTGCCGCAACGGAGTCCGCGTAAGCAGCTTCAGCGTCTGCCCAAGCTGAAAGTTGGGCCGCATACGCGGCCTCCGAAGCCTCCTGATAAGCGCCATCGGCGGCATCGCGGGCTGCCCGGAACTCCGCTTGGGCAATGCGCCCAACTTCCGTGCGTTCCTCGAAAGACTTCTCAGCGGCGGCGGCCGTGGTTTCACCTCTGGTTGCAAGGGCCGCATTGATGGTTTCCGTTCGGGCCTGCTTGGCCGAAGCTACCGCTTCGTCGTAAACGGCCTTAGCAAGGGCACGGGCCTCATCACGAGCCACTCCGGCTGCCCTTACGGCAATCCATCGGGAATCCTTGGTCGCATTGGACAAGCGAGCAAGGTCTGGCAACGACCTGACAGCCTCTTCTGCGGGTTCGATCGCGGCCACCGCTTTCGCGTGCGCCGCTTCCGCCGGTGCTACGGCCTCGGCGTATGCGACATTGGCCTTGCCAGCCGCATCCGCGGCGACCGCCTCAACCGTTGCCAATGTGTTCGATCTTTCCGCACGGGCTGCATCGAGGGCATTCTCGTAGGCCGCCTCTATGATTTCTGACTGTATAAGCCAAAGCCTCCTGACACGACGCCTCAGCGGCCTGAAGCGCTTCCCTGCGCCGATCCACCGCAGCGTACTCGTCAGCAAAGGTGTCCTTAGCGGCCTTGTCGAACGCGACCATAGCGGCCCTGTGATCGGCATCGGCCTGCATATAGGCCAGGCAATCAAGGGCATTGGCTCGCCCAGTCCAGGACGCCACAATGGCGATGACGCAAGCCAAAAACTGCAGTTGCTTCATGATGTACTTCTCCCTGAAATCGCTTCGGGTGTCCGATTCGGTCGCTGTCGCAGCATACGCCGACGCCTCCCGCTCGAAGTTGCGTCTCTGTCGAAAGGCCCTGCGATGTTGCCGCACGGGACGTCTCATCGTTGTTCGAGGTGGCGAAGAAAGTTCTGCCTATTGGCAGCCACAGGTTCCGCCTTCGATCCGACTGTGCGTGTCTGATTGCACTCCCAGTATGATGCGGCTACGTATCATGTAATGTAGATCCTGTGGAAACATTCTCTGAATATCATCTCGGCCGGAAGCTTGAAGCCCTTGAGCCACCGTATTCGGCTACCGACAGAACGTTTGCAGGCCAGAGGCTTGACCGCGTGGCATTGGAGTCGCCAGACTTTAGTCACTGCACCTTTGTTAATCTCAGTTTCAAGAATGCTAAATTGGAGAACGGAAGGTTCTTAAATTGTGTGTTTGTCGGGTGCTACTTTCGGCGGGCAGAGTTCACAAATTGCAGTTTTGTGGGCTGTCGTTTTTTGGATTGTAATTTCGGTCACATTGTGCTGAAGAGTTGCGACTTCCGCTTCGCTGTGTTTCGTGGATGTCAAGTCAGCCACTCAGAGATGGAGTTTAGTCTTCCAGGAGAGCCGAACCTTCGAGAGGAGTTGGCACGTACGCTCTCGATCGAATCAAGCCGCTTGGGGCTTGCCCGAGAGGCTAGACGATACCGAGTTGAGGAAATCCGCGCGCACGAAAAACATCTCTGGGCCGTTATATCGGGCAGTTCTCAATGGTACCGAGAACATTTCGATGCTGTCGCGCGAATTAAGGCCTGTCTCGAATGGGGGGGCAGCCTCGCGAACCGCTGGCTTTGGGGCTATGGCGAGCGCGCCGTTGTGCTCGTAAGAAATCTAGTGACTGTCACGCTTCTGCTATGCCCATTCTTGTTCTACGTATGTAGGGAGCAATTGTCTCATACGTCTGGAAGGCCAATCGAGATTCTGGATCTACTTTACTTCAGTGTTGAAAATGTCGTACCTGCAGGGGTTGTCTCTGGTGTGGTTACCAATGGTTTTGTGACATGGTCGATTGCCGTACTTGAATCATTGTTTGGTGTTGTCGCGCTTGCTTTGTTTGCAGCGTACATCTTTCGCTGGAGCCTGCGCCGATGAGTGACACCGGCTATGCCATTTGGCTGTATGGATCTCATGCACGTGGCGTCACAGATGCTGATAGCGATCTTGATATCTTTGTGACTACAAGTGAAATGGCCAGCAGCAAGAAGATTGAAGACATGGCTTCGCAAGCATGGCCTGGAGCGTCCTTGAGCATCTATACTTGGGATGAGATCACGCGTATGGCCGAATATGGTTCATTATTTCTACAGCACCTGAAGCTTGAGGCTATCCCTTTACACGAGAGTCCATCTCATCGCGGAGTGCTTCGCAGGATACTCGATGGTTTGCCGGACTATTCGCTTGCAGCGAGGGACGTCGATGGCTTTAACGTCGTTCTTGAAGATGTTGGCGAGGCCCTGGATCATGATGGGCTTGAGACCTACGAATTGGCTGTACTCGGCACCGTTATTCGTCATTCTTCCATTCTAGGTTGCTGGCTGCTTAACCAACCGACATTCGGCCGCCTAGAGCCGGTGTCGCGTTTCGTTGATTTACGTGGCATTGAGTGCACGGTCGAGCGAGAATTTCCGGATCTTTATTCTTACCGGCTATATGCCGATGGCCGAGTCGGGAAAGAATATCTAAATAAAGTGCCCGCTATGAGGTGGCTTGCCAGGGCGCGGAACATTGTTGCGAGCGTGGAGGAGCTGACTAGTGAGAGAGATCGATAGCTGTCTAAGGCAAGTCGCGAAGGTCCGGGCGGTGGCGCAGCAGACGGAAGTAGCCTACGTTGCTAGGTCAAGACTCGGGCGTCTTGTACTTGCTCTCGCTCAAGTGGTAAGCAGGGTTGCGAATGTACCAGCGGTGGATCGGCTGGGAAGACTACGTGTCCCCGAAGCGGCTTCAGTTGAAATTAGGAATCTTGTGGGGATCTGCAATGGACTTACTGAAACTGCCAGGATAATTGTTCAACCAAGTGAGCCTTTGGACGAGCGTTGGCAGCGTGGGTGGTCTGAAGTCGTTTCTGAGCTTGATAGAATAGAGCTTCACTTAAAGGAGATGAGGGCTCGACTGTCTAGCTGAAGACTCGAGCGGGTGTCCTGAGCGAGTGTAATTCATTGAATAAGGCGGGCCTGCCTGTGGAGCGGCAGACGGGTTACTCTTGCGGATCCTGACAAGACTTTCCAGGGCATCTCCTCAGGGGCACATCAGTACTCGATGCCGGCTGGCTGTTCCCATTCCGATTCAAGCGCGGCTGTGGAGTCAAGATCGCCCGCTACCCCCTCTTGTGTTTACTGGTTCCTGCCGGACTTCGTGCTGCGGCTGAAGGTGCCCACGTTCGGGCCCCACCGCACTGTTGGCCAGACGCTGATCGCCCCGGCCGGAACCGGGTTAAATCTTTCATCTTTCTGTGAAGAGCTGATCTATCTGCTCGCGGGCTTGGGCATGATTACATCCTGACGCCGTCAGGGCGTACGCTTCATTTTGGCTTGGCGGAACTGGTTCGCGACGTCCCTTGGGATCTGGATGTTGGTGAGCACCCAGTCACGAAGCTCCGCCGCGGTCGCCGCTGCATCGCTGCCGGGAGCCTGTTGGAGTGGCTGCAGAATAGACCGTCCGAGGACCGGATTGTGCGACGCCATCCTGCCGATAATGTTTTCGTGCGCGAAATCGCCCGGAGCGAACGGGAAGTTGAAGTTGAGCAGGACTTCCTGAAGGCGCACGCCGCGTGCGCCCTTGGCGGTCTTCTCGAGCTTGGAAGCCGAGGAAACTGCCCAATATTGTGGCTGTTTTGTCAGCAGTTCCCGGTGGGCCGGGTTTTGGGCGCCCGGTCGCGGCCTGCCCAGAAAGTAGGCGTCGAGGGGCACGCAAAGCCGACGCAGCGCAAACACCATGGAATCCAGCTTGAAGAGATCCTCCCGATGTTGCACGTAACCGAATATCTGGTAGCGGTTGTCGGCATTGCCGTCGTGATGTAGCCGGCGGATGAAGGCCTCCGGTGTCTCGTCGCGCCAGTGGTCGAGGGCAAGTCGGGAAGGCCGTGGGAGATTGTCAGGCAGGAGATCCGCAGCGAATGACTTGAGACAGTCATAGAGTGTTGCGATGTCGTGTCCGAAGGACCGCCTCTTGCCGGCATGGTCGACGTAGCTCTTGGCCGAGTGGCCATTTAGCAGGAGAGCCGCTTTCATGTATTTCTCCAGCGCATGCACGGCTAGCCAGTAATAGTCGACATTCAGCCCTTCGACGAAACACCAGCGCGCGGTGATGTAGTTGTCGTCCGCGGTATCGACGAAGAGTTCCCGGACGATCAAATTCTGCTCCGCATGAATGGGTTCGATTTTGTATGGCATTGTCCTCAGCTTGCGCTCCTGACCGGTGTTTGGCGTCAGGAACTACGCGTACCCGAAGCGATCTCGCGAAGCCAGTGCGGGCCAGCATACGGGCCCGACCGCGATGGCTTCCCGCATTCGATGCCGAAGGCAGGGTTGAGGCGAAATGCAATTTGTAAGTAATGGCCCAGATATCCCGGAGCGTCTGCTTCAGGCGCACGAGGAAGGGGACGTCGCGCTGTTCTGCGGCGCAGGCATTTCCTGCCCCGCAGGCCTGCCGCTATTTGGGAAACTTGTCGAAGATCTCTATGAAGCCTTGAACCATACCCCCGATGATCTGCAAGCAGCAGCGCTCAAGGCCAAGCAATTCGACAGGGCAATTGGGCTGCTGGAAGCCAGCATAGTCGGTGGACGTGAGACCGTTCGGGAAAGTGTGGCGGAGATTCTCGAACCGGACCTGAGTTTGCCGGGCGCGACCGCGACCCACGAGGCGTTGCTGACCCTAGGCCGCACCAGGGACGGGCGCACTCGGCTTGTCACGACCAACTTCGATTGCCTCTTCGAAGAGGTGATCGCCAAGAAAAAGCTCACAATTGAACGCTGTGAGGCGCCGCTGTTGCCGGTACCCAAGAACCGGTGGGATGCCCTTGTTTATCTGCACGGGCAACTGCCGGTCGGGTGCGGACGTGGAGACCTGGATCGTCTTGTCCTCTCCAGCGGCGATTTCGGTCTCGCCTATCTGACCGAACGTTGGGCGGCGCGCTTTCTGGGCGAGCTGTTCCGGAATTTCGCGGTCTGCTTCGTCGGGTACAGCATCGATGATCCGGTGTTGCGCTACATGATGGATGCATTGGCCGCCGACCGCTTGTTGGGCGAGGCGCCGATAGAGATGTTTGCCTTCGGCAGCTATTCGAAAGGCAAGGAAGATCAGTGTGCCCGCGAATGGGGGGCGAAGAACGTAACGCCAATCCTGTACCGCGAGCACCGGAAACATCGGTATCTGCACAGGACGTTGCATGCATGGGCGAATACCTATCGGGATGGCATACGCGGCAAGGAAAGCATCGTGGTCAGACACGCGGGCTCGCCCCCTTGGGCAAGCACGAAACAGGATGACTTTGCCGGGCGCGTGCTGGGGGCATTGAGCGACCGGAGCGGCTTGCCAGCAAGGCGATTTGCCGACCTCGACCCGGTTCCCTCGCTCGCCTGGCTCGAACCTCTGTCCGAGAACCGATACCAGCAGGCAGATCTGGTCCGCTTCGATGTGCCGCCCCGTGGCAAGCAGGATGACAGCTTGCGATTCAGCCTGATCCGCAGGCCGTCGCCTTACACCCACGCTCCATGGATGGGGTTATTTGCCGAAGGTGCCGCAGAAAGCCGGTGGGACGAGGTCATGTTTCAGTTGGCCCGCTGGCTGATGCGTCACCTGGACGATCCGAAGCTGCTGCTGTGGGCGATTGAACGCGGCCTGCCGATTCACCCTGAGTTCGCAGACCAGATTGATCGGCGCCTGCGGCAGCTCGATGGATTGGCGCATGTCGACACGCCGGACGAGCTGAACCGAATTCGCATGCACGCCCCGAGCGCCGTTCCAGGGCCGCGCATGCGGACGCTGTGGCGGCTTGTACTCGCCGGGCGCGTGAAGACATCCCGGCCAGTGATGAGTTTCTATGACTGGCTGGAGCGGTTCGAGCGTGACGGATTGACACCAGTCTTGCGCTTGGAACTCCGCGACATGCTGACGCCGCAGGTGATGTTGCGTGGTTCGCTGGACTGGGACGACGCGCTGGAGGAGCTTGGCGAGACAGAACATCGCAAGCAGCGGGTATCTGGGGAAATCGTGCTATCAGCTGACCATGTGCACGTGGCGCTCCGCGAGTTGCGCGAACGCGCCCGCTGGACCCGGGTGTTGTCCGACCTGCTGGACGACTTCAGCACATTGCTGCGAGACGCAATGGATCTGTCGCGCGCACTCGGTAGAGCGGAGAACAAGGGAGACCTGTCTTATGTGGATCAACCGTCGATCGGCGACCATGAGCAGAACCGGCGGTTCCACGATTGGACCGCGTTGATCGAGCTCTGCCGCGACTCGTGGCTCGCCATGGCGAAGGCGACACCCGAAAGAGCGAGGCGCGTCGTCGAGGCTTGGTGTTCGGCACCGTACCCTGTGTTCCGCCGGCTTGCGTTCTTCGCGGCCACGCAAGAAGGGATCGTTCCGCCTAAGCAGGCGCTCAACTGGCTCCTGACAGACGATCATTGGTGGTTGTGGTCGCTAGAAACTCAACGTGAGACAGTGCGTCTGCTGGTCACCATCGTCCCCGGGCTCGATGCCGAGGCGTTCTCGAAGTTGGAACGGGCCATTCTCGCCGGTCCGCCCCGCATCATGTTCAAGGCCGATATCGAGCCTGAACGCTGGGTGCGAATCCAGAACCGGGAGGTCTGGCTGCTGCTCGCCCAGTTGGAAAGGGCCGGTGCAGTATTTGGAGCCGAAGCAGGAACGAAACTGGCTGAATTAAGGTCATGGCATCCTGAATGGCGCCTCGAACCCGACGAGAAAGACGAGTTTGCCTTCTGGATTGGGGACGGCAGCGAACTCGGCAGGTTCATGGCTACGCCGAGACGCCGGCGGGAATTGGTCGAGTGGCTAAGGGATCACCCTGAAAGGACGGATTGGCAGGATGACGACTGGCGCCTGCGCTGTGAAAACGAGTTCCCTGTGACGGCCTGTGCACTGTTGGCACTTGCCAGCGATGGAACGTGGCTCGCCCTTCGCTGGCGAGAGGCTCTGCAGGCCTGGTCCGAGGGGAGGCTGAACAAGCGTTCGTGGCGCTACATGGCGCCGGTGCTGGCGACGGCGCCAGACTGCGCTTTGCGGCCGCTTATGCACGGCGTTGCGCGGTGGCTGAAGAACGTGGCGAAGACGTTCGACCGCCACGAGCGTGTTTTCTTCGACCTGTGCCGACGTCTGTTGGCCCTCGACTACAAAGTCGAGCCGGACGAGGATATTGACGATCCCGTGACGCAGGCGATCAACCACCCGGTGGGGGTCGTAACAGAGGCGCTGCTGAACTGGTGGACTCGAAGCCCGCTGGAGGACGGGCAGGAAATGCCAAGGAGTCTCCGCGCCGTTTTTTCGGAGCTTTGCAGCATCGAGGTGGGCAAGTTCCGCCATGGTCGCGTGCTGCTCGCCGCTCGTGTTGTAACGCTGTTCCGCGTGGACCGTGAGTGGACCGTGCGGAACCTGTTGCCCTTGTTCGATTGGAAAGAGCACCCGGTCGAGGCGCGCGCAGCCTGGAAGGGCTATCTCTGGTCACCCCGCCTGTATCGGCCCTTGATGGAAATAATCAAGGAACCGTTTCTGGATACCGCGTTTCACTATGGGACGCTGGGCAGGCATGGCGCGCAGTACGCCGCGTTGCTGACTTATGCGACGCTCGACCGGGGCGACACTTTCTCGAATAGGCAACTCGCGGCCGCGACGAGGGCGCTGCCGGGAGAGGGATTACGCGAAGCCGCGAGGCCCTGCGCCGTGCGCTGGAAAGCGCGGGCGAGCAGCGGATGGAGTACTGGGCGAACCGGATTCTTCCGTATTTGCGGTCCATTTGGCCGAGATCGATCAATAACCGAACGCTGACGGTCTCCCAGAGCTTGGCTGAGCTATGTATCGCGGCACCGGAAGCGTTTCCGGAGGCTGTGGCGGAGCTTCGGCATTGGTTACAGCCGGTGCGGCATCCAGGGCACCTGCTGCGTCTTTTGAATGCTTCAGGACTTTGCAGCGAGTACCCGGAATCTGCGCTCGAATTCTTGGCTCTCGTGATCAGCGAGGAACCCCCGTGGGGACCAGACTTGGAAAAATGTATGAAACAGATCCAATCACACGCCTCCGATCTGGAAAATGACCCGCGGTTCCAACGGCTGGTTGAACATCTTCGCAGCGCGGGGGCTGAGTTCCATTGAGGCTGTGTGGGCAGGTTGTTTGGAGGATCCACCGAAGTTTGGCTTCCGATACCCACAGAGCACAAGTTGCGGTTGTGTCGCGAGACGTGGCGTGGAAACGGCAGAGTGCTAGGACGTGCCCCGCGATGTCCGCGAGCTGGTGCTCGCGCATGTCAATTCGGACCGCGTCGAGGCCGCCTACAGGCGGACCGACCTCTTCGAGCGTCGGCGGCTCCTGATGCAGGAATGGGCCGACTACCTGGCTTGATCGCGGGCTCGCAACCGCCGAGACCGACATGTGATCGAAGTCTCGGCCTGATCTGTATCGTCCTTTTGATTTGCTTGAGGAAGAGCCGGCTGACGTGGCGGTACGGGTTATGGAGCGCCCGCCCGTCCTAGCGGCCCATCCATCGCGTGCGCACTCCCCATTACCCGTCTTCTGCCCGGTGATCCGCATGTCCGCCCGGTATGCTCTCGGATCGCCTGCAACCGGAATGCGCGATCATGCCCCTTGCACCCGCCTGTGCCCAGTGCGGCGGCCGGGACTACCGCCGTAGCGGAACCTTGGCTGGGGCCAACGGCTATCGTGTGGAGATCGTCCGGTGCGCGAACTGCAACTATCCGAAACAGATTGCCCCGGCCGAATGGTGTACGAGACATTGCCCGACATGCGCCGAGCCGAACCGCACGCCGCGCCATGACTTGCATTGGTGGGAATGCTGGAACTGTGACACGGTTGTGTCCTAGGACGTGGTGTAGGAACGGCAGCGTGGCCGGACGCGTCGCGCGACGTCCGCGAGCTGGCGCAAGCGTATGTCAATTCCGATTGCGTTGAGGCTGCCTAACAGCGGTCCGATCTCTTCGAGCAGCGGCGGCTGCTCATGCAGGAATGGGCCGCGTACGTCGCGGCGGACCGGTACGGGAAATAGGCGACAAAAATCGGCATGCGTCGCCAAGAGATACGATTGGGGGACCTGAATTGCGCTGAAATAATATCGTGAAGAGACACCCTAACCGTCTGTGTGACAGTCACTATTCCCATCCTTACGGTTTCCGGGGTCAATTGGAATCCGGAGGAATGGGAACGTGTCGACCATTGACCGCATGCTGCGTCGTGAAGAGGTACAGGAACGCACCGGCCTGAGTCGTTCAGCGATCTATCGGCTGATGCGGGAAGACGACTTTCCGCTGCCGCACCGGGGCGGGCAGCGCGCCGTTCGCTGGCGGGAGAGCGACCTCGAGGCATGGCCGGCGTCGCGTCCGCTCGCCAAGGGCCGGAAGGCGGCCGCCTGACCGGAACCTGTGCAGGATGGGCCATGTGCGGGCTGCGACGCCGGCCCGGCCCGGGCCTGCCATCTCCGCGCCCGGCGGCAGCGGCGGAGTACGACCGGTCATTCCGAGAACATGCGAGCGAAGGCGCGCCGGACGTGGCTGCGGATCCGGCGGGCGAGGGATCGCCGCCGTGCCGGGCCGGTCCGGACTGGGGCGGGCCGTGAGGGCCGCTCTAGTCGGAGAACGAGTGGTAGTGGATGTTGCCGGGCAAAGAGGCGTATGCCGGGTCGGTGGTGAACCGGGTGCTGTCGTCCAGGGACGAGTGGTAGATGTTGCCGGGCAAGTGGCGCCAGAACGGATCCGTGAGCTGCTGGTAGGCGAAGTTACCCACGTCACGGTCCACGCCGGGCAGTTCGTATCTCCGGAACGCCGACCAGTCGCCGTGCCGGAAGCCCTGCCAGAGCGCAAGTGCAAGCGAGGCGAGAACCGTCCACGCGAGCGCCCCGAGCCAGGCCGGCGCGAGGATCTCCACACCCGCCCCGAAGTGCGCATCGATCGCCGACACAGCACCCGCGACGGCGATCCCGGCGAACACGAACGCGCGTTCCCGCCACGAGCGGCGCATGCGCGAGGAGTCTTGTTTTGTCGGTACTTTGTGCATAATAGTGTAGTATACACAGCATGGATAAACAATGAACATATGAAGCCTGACACCAGTCGGAAGCCGCTTGCCTTGCCGCGTGAACCCACCCTCCACTCCGAAGGAGACTTCCCATGCTGAACGTCAACCGCGTGACCCTGCTCGGCCATGTCGGGCGCGATCCCGAACTCCACAGCAACGCGGGCGGTGACCGGGCCGCCCGGTTCAGCCTGGCCACCACCGAGCGGTGGAAGGGCCGGGACGGGGAGGCCCGGGAGCGGACGGAGTGGCACCGCATCATCGTCTTCGGCGGCAACGTCGGGGTGGTGGAGCGCCTGGTCCGCAAGGGCGCCGCGGTCCTCGTGGAGGGCCGCCTGACCGTCCGCGAGTACACCGACAGGGAGGACAAGCCCCGGCAGGCGACCGAGATCATCGTTGGCGGCCCGCAGGGCATGGTGAACGTGCTGGGGCCGGGAGCCGCGCGCGAATCGGAAGAGCCAGCGGCGGGGACAGCGGCCGCGCGCCTGGACGCCGTCACCGCTGACTGGGCCTGACCGGGCCGCCGGGCCTGTCCCCGCCGCGTTCCTGAGCACGCGTGATGCGCGGCATCGGCGGCAGCACGCTCCGGGGCGGCCAGACCGTCTTCCACGGCATCCGGATGTGGGGGCAGCTCCTGCAGGCGGGGATGATGCTGGGGGCCGTCATCATCGTCGCGGTGCCCGCCTGGAACCTCTGGCGCACCACCACGGGCGCCGACTGGTACGCGACCGGGATGCTGACGCTGGCCGAGGTCAAGCTCGCGATCGGCTACCAGCCGGACTCCGGCCAGATCGTCCGCGATCCCGACGGCACCCGGCGGGTGCTCACGATCCGCACCATCGCCGCGTCGGTGCCGGCCGCGCGCATCCGCGAGCGGATCCGCGACGAGGTGTTCCGAAGCGCGTGGCTGGGTGCGAAGGCGGGGGCCGGCGTGATCGCGCTCTTCCTCGCCTGGTTCTGGTACCGGGGCGTCCGGCTCGGACGCCGGCATCGCGTCCGGGGCGCCGAGCTCGTGACCGCGGCGCAACTCCGCCGCCGGGTCCGGCCGCTCCGCCGGCGCCTCCTGGAGAGGCTGCCGGGCAGGGAGCGGGTCCACCCCTACCGGATCGCCGGGATCCCGTTCCCGCCCCGGAGCGAGACCCAGCACACGATCGTCTCTGGCACCACGGGCTCGGGCAAGACGGTGCTGATCTCCGATCTCGTCTCGCAGATCCGCGCGCGCGGCGAGCGCTGCGTCATCTACGACAAGATGGGCTCCTACACGCGCGCCTTCTTCGATCCCGCGCGCGACGTGCTGCTCAACCCGCTCGACGCCAGGGCGCCGCGCTGGTCGCCGTTCCTCGAGGCCCGGAACGCCCGCGACTTCGACATGATGGCGGCGGCCCTCATCCCCCACCCGCGCGACAGCGCGGACCCGTTCTGGGTGACGGCCGCCCGGCAGCTCTTCGCCAACGGCGCCGCGGTCCTGGCGCAGCGGGGCGTCACGGAGAACCGGATCCTCGTCGATCATCTCCTGAAGGCCGACCTCACGGCGCTCGCGCAGGCGATGGAGGGGACGGTCGCGCAGTCGATCGTCGACCCCGACAACCCGCGGACGGCACTCAGCGTGCGCGCCATGCTGACCGCGAACGTGGGCGCGCTCGAGTTCCTGCCCGACGACGGCGAGCCCTTCTCGATCCGGGAGTGGATTTCCCGTGAAGACCAGGACGGGTTCCTGTTCCTGACCTCGCGCGGCGACCAGCACGCGAGCCTCCGCGGCCTGATCTCGACGTGGCTCGAGATCGCGGTCAACGCCATGCTCTCGCTCGAGCAGGCGGACGACCGGCGCATCTGGGTGATCCTGGACGAGCTGCCGACCCTCCACCAGGTGCCGTCGCTCCAGCCGGGGCTCGCCGAGAGCCGGCAGTTCGGCGGCTGCTTCGTGCTCGGCGTCCAGGTCGCCTCCGCGCTCCGCGACCTCTACGGCAGGAACGGCGCTGAGACCATCTCGGGCCTCTGCGGCACGCGCGTCGTGCTGGCCGCGCCGGACCGTGACACCGCGCAGTGGTCGGCCGACAGCCTGGGCCGGAGCGAGGTCGAGGAGGTCTCGGAGAACGTCAGCTACGGCGCCAACACGATTCGCGACGGGGTGTCGCTGACGCCGCGGCGCGAACTCCGCGCGCTCGCGCTCCCCGCCGACATCATGCGGCTCCCCAACCTCCACGGCTTCCTCAAGTTCCCGGGGCCGTACCCGGTGGCGTCGATCAGGCTCAGGCCGGTTGACCGGCCGGTGCGCGTCCCGCGGTTCGTGCCGCGCGAGGGGGACGGGCCGGCGTCCGGTGGGGATCGTGACGTGACGATCCCGGTTCCGCCGGGCCGCGCGGACGTGGGCGAGCGGTCGTCGGAGCCGGAAGACCTGCCGGACCCCGGACCGGTTCAGCGCGAACCGGAGCTGACAGCGCTGACGGGAGAGGCGGGGGAGAGGCCGGCGCCCGTGCCGGAAGACGGCCGGCCGGCCGGCAAACCGGCGGTCGACGCACCGCCGGATGACAGGCCGGAACCGCAAACCCCGCCGGACGGGGCGCCCTCTACGGAGAATAAAGACGCAGTGGGCCCGGACGCGGGGCGCACCTCCGACTGGGGCTGACGTGCTGTCGATTGGCGCGCTGTCCTCGGCCGCGCAAGCCGCGTCCTACTACGAGCAGGACGGCTATTACGCGAAGGAGGATCCGGAGCACCGCGAGGCGAGCGCCTGGGCCGGCAAGGGGGCGGACGAGCTCGGGCTGAAGGGGCCGGTCGATCCCGGCACGTTCCGCGCGGTGCTCGAAGGCAAGGTGCCCGACGGGTCCGGGCAGCAGCTCGGGCGGCGCGGGAAGGACGGGGAAATCCTGCACCGCCCCGGCCGCGACCTCACCTTCTCGGCCCCCAAGTCGGTCTCGATCGCCGCGCTGGTCGGCGACGACCGGCGCATCGTGGACGTCCACGACCGTGCCGTCGTGGCGGCGCTCGACTGGATCGAGCGGAACGCGGCCGAGACGCGCCTGAAGGACCCGGAGACCGGGCGGGTGGTGCGCGCCGGCAACCAGAAGATCGTCGCCGCCACCTTCCGCCACGACACGTCGCGGAACCTCGACCCGCAGCTTCATACACACACCGTGCTCGCCAACATGGTGCAGGGGGAGGACGGCCGGTGGCGTTCGATGGCCAACGAGAAGCTCTACGGCGCGAAGATGCTGCTGGGCGCGCTCTACCGGAGCGAACTCGCGCGGGGGCTGAAGGACCTCGGCTATCGCCTGGAGAAGACCCATGCCGACGGGCGCTTCGAGATCGCTGGCGTGCCGAGGGAAGCGATCGAGGCGTTCTCGAGCCGGCGCACCGAGATCGAGGCGGCGATGGAAGAGCGGGGGCTCGGCGCTTCCGCGGACAATCCGCGCGTCGCGGAGCGCGCCGCGCTGCTGACGCGCGCGAACAAGCGCGACATCGACCGCGACGAGCTCGGGGGCGTGTGGCAGCGCCAAGCCGCCGACATCGGTCTCGACGCCGGCGCGCTGGTCGCCTGGGCGATCGAGAGATCGGCCGCGCCGGAACGGGGCGCGGCGCCCGAACCGGGCTCGGGGGCCGGCAGGCCCGGCGCTACGGAACGGGAAGCGGTAGTGGAACCGGCAACCGGGGCGGGCAGGACGCCGGGGTCGCCGGCGTTGCCGGACATCGGCGACGCCGGCCGGGCAGACGTGCCGGCAACGGGCGCAGCGGCGGGAGAACGGCCGGCCGGCGGGGACAGGGACCGCGCCCCGCCGCACGGAACCGAAGCGGAAGCCCGCCCGAAATCGCCCGCCGCGAAGGCCGTCGCCTGGGCGATGGCACACCTTTCCGAGCGTGAGGCGGTGTTCTCCCGCAACGACCTGTTCACCGCGGCGCTCGCCCACTCGCCGGGGGCGGTCGCGATGAGGGACGTGGAACGCGAGGTGGCGGCGCTGGAGAGGGCCGGCGCGCTGCACGCCGTCGAGCTGCCGGGCGCCGAACACTCGCTGGCGACGGAGAAGACCGTCGGCGAGGAGCGCGAGACGGTGGCGCTCATGCAGGCCGGCCAGGGCCGGGGGCGCGCGCCGATGCGGGGTTGGCAGGTCCAAGGGCACCTCAATAAGGGCCCGCTCACGGCCGGGCAGAAGGAGGCGGTGAAGCTGATCCTCGGCGCGAAGGACCGGACGGTGGGCGTCCAGGGCTATGCCGGCACGGGCAAGACGACGATGCTGAGCCGGGCGCGCACGCTCGCGGAGAAGAAGGGCTGGCGCATGATGGGGCTCGCGCCGTCGGCCTCGGCGGTGCAGACGCTGGCAACCGATGCCGGGATCGGGTCGGAAACCCTGCAGCGCTTCCTGGCCCGCAACGCCGGCGTGGCCGAGGGCAGGCTCACGGCTAGGGGCGCGAAGGAGATGCGCGCGGCCTTCGCGAAGACCATCTTGGTGGTCGACGAGGGCTCGCTGGCCTCCACCGTCCAGGCGCGCGCCCTGCTCAGGATCGCGAACGAGTTCCGCATCCCGCGCGTGGTGCTGGTGGGCGACGCCAAGCAGCTCGACGCGGTCGACGCGGGCAAGCCGTTCGCCCAGCTCCAGGCCGCCGGGATGCAGACCGCGGTCATGGACGAGATCATGCGCCAGCGCGATCCCGACCTGAAACAGGCGGTCGAGGCGAGCCTCGCGGGCGAGATCGGCAGGGCGTTCGACAAGCTCGGGTCCAACATCGCCGAGGTCGAACGCCACAATATCGCCGATGCGGTGGCGGCGCGCTGGCTCGGGCTGGACGGGGAGGCGCGGGAGAACACCGGCGTCATGGCGCCCTCGCACGAGCTGCGCCAGGCGATCAACGGCTATATCCGCGAGCGCCTCGCCCGCGAGGGCCGCATCCACGGCCCCGTGATGGAGGCCGAGCGGCTGGTCTCGAAGGGCTACACGAACGCGGAGAAGGCGCTGGCGGGCAACTACGGGAAGGGTGACGTGGTGGCCTTCCACCGCGCCTACAAGCGCATCGGCGTCGAGAAGGACGACGAGCTGCGCGTGATCGGTGTCGATCACAAGGCGGGGACCGTGCTGCTGGACGATCGCCAGGGCGGCAAGGCCGCGTGGAAGCCGGAAGAGATCGGCGGGCGAAGGGGCGGCAGCGAGGTCTACCGCGTCGACGACATCGAGCTTCGCGCCGGCGACCGCATCCGCTGGACGCGCAACGACGCCGGCCTCGGCCTGGTCAACAGCCGCACGGCGGACGTGGTCGCGGTGAAGGACGGGCGCGTGACGTTCCGGCTGGAGGACGGGAAGTCGCTCGAACTCGGGCGGAACGATCCGCAACTGCGGCATCTCGACCACGCCTGGGCCTCGACCGTGCACGCGTTCCAGGGGCGCACCGTCGACAACGTGATTGCGGCGATGGAGGCAAGGCACCCGCATCTGACCACGCAGAAGAGCTTCTATGTCGAGATCAGCCGGGCGCGGGACCGCGCCGAGCTGGTCACCGACGACGCGGCCGACCTCCGGGCGCAGCTCCAGGCCGTCACCGGCGAGCGCATCGCGGCGCTCGAAGGCATCGGCGAGATGAAGCGCGAGGCGCCGGACAGGGCGGTGGAGGCGGTCATTAAGGCGGAGCCTGGGGCGGACCGAGAGGCCGCGACGAGTACGGCGAAGGGCCGCGGGACGGAGAGGACCCCGTCGAAATCCCCCGCGAAGGAGCCGGAAGCGCCGGTTCGAGGTCGCGACCGGGGCGGCATGGACCTCGGATTGTGACGGCGCGGCCATGCGCGAGCCGCCATGCGGGGCAGTGGCGAAGCCCGGCCAAGGCGCCGCCGGGGCATTGTGAAGGGGCCAACCGATGAGCGAAGACGGTCGGAACGAAGCAGCGGCAGCCGAAAATACCGGCGAGAGGTCAAGCGCTGCCCGCAAGACGCGGGGCATCCGCTTCTCGGGATCCGAGTGGGAAGAGGTGAAACGCGCCGCCGCCGCCCACGAAATGCCCGCTGCGGAGTTCGTCCGCGAGAAGATTCTCGCGTTCGCAAGGGCGCCGGTGAGCGCCGAACCGGGCCCGGTGGCGGGCTCCATGACGCCGCTGATCGAGCGAATGTTCCGCTACATCTGGTTCCTGGCGACCGAAAAGCGCGACGCGATGGTCCGCGAAGGGCGCGAAGACGACGTGGACAAGCTCATGGCGGAGGCCCGGTCCTTCCAGGAATCGCTGCGCGGGGACGCCGCTGACTGAGCCGGGCGGGTGTCCTGCGTTACCGCATCGCGAGCCGGTGACCGCAGATACCGCGCCAGTTGAGGCTATATCTGCGGCCGGTGACGGCCCGGAGCGGGGACTCAGCCCAGCTTGGAGAAGGTCTCGATGAGGCTGCTCCGGGTGCTCGGATGGCCGCTGGACAGTGTCGACCTGTCCGTTTTCTTCATTACCCAGGAGCCTATTGTTCGGTTGACGGTGGCGCGGCCGGACCGGTCGGGCGACCGGTACTGCTCGCAGAGCGCGTTGTAATGGCGAAGCAGGGCGGGATCTCCCTCGATCAGCGCGAACAGATCGTGCATCACCTCCTCGGTGTGCCGCGGAGGCAGGCGGTCGAGCGCGCCTTCAACAAACTCCTCGATCGACGATTTGGGCATGTAATTTCCTTCCGATATTCGTCGGTTGAGCTTCCGCCCGGAGAGGCGGAAGACACCGACGGCCATCGTCGATGCGGGTGCATATGCCGCCGGCGAGCAAAATCGACTAAGCGCGATCGCAGTTTTTTTCGCGGTGCGGCTTTTGCATCACAGCCTCGCCGGCGCGCTCGCCGTCGATAGATGGGTCGCTGAGGCCCGAGAGGGACGCGGCTTGGAGTTCGAAACGCTGGTCACGGAGGCCCGGTCCTTCCGGGAAACGCTATGCCGAGGCGCGGCCGACTGAGCCGGGCAGGCGCTCGCGCGGGTGCATGGCGAGCGTGTATCGATGGCCGAAGTCCACCCCCAACCACGCATCCCGGTCGCGATGCGCGTATGTCGGTCCGTGTATCGGTGGGGGCAGGGGCTGCCTGATGGCGCCCCGGTCATGACAAACGCCGTGTATCGGTGCGATACACGCTCGATCCAACAACCGTGAGGCCCCTCCAGGCGCCGTATGGCGCCCAAAGTGCCCGAAAGGGCACGCAAAAAGCGCGCATGCGCACGCCCGCATTTTGATGCGTCGGGTGTGTACAAACTGCGCCTCTGGCGTAGACAAGTCGCACTCCACCCGCGCATCCGCGAGACGCTGAAAACCTCGCGACTGCAATAGCTTGCAGCCTGCGCGGCGTTTGAGCACAGCACTTCCGACCGTTCCGACTTCCGAACCGGCCGCCGTTACCCGGCGTGTCCTGGGTGTTCTCCAATCACGGGGGCACACCGGGCCGCACCGGTCGCGACCGAAACGAACGGAAGGGATCGGAACATGGCGAACAGAACGAAGATCACCGAGGCACGGGCAAGCGCCCTCGCGCCTGCGGACGGGCGCGAGGCCGTGCTGTGGGACAGTGTGGCGCCGGGACTTGGGCTGAGGGTGCGCCCGAATGGGCGCGCGACTTGGATTGTGCATCGGCGCTGCAACGGCTCCGTCGTCAGGCGGACGCTCGGTGCCCTTGACGCACTGACGGTCGAGGATGCGCGGGCACGCAATGCGGGCGATGTTCGCCCGGCCGCAAGCGAACAGAGCTCCCGCGACGGTCCCGACGGTGCGGACGTTCGCGCCCGTGTTCCTCTCCGATTGCGCCGAGCGATGGAAGCCCACGACGAGGCGCGCGCACGCGAACGGAATGCGCCACCACATATTGCCCGCCTTCGGCAACCGGCGGGTCGATGCGGTGTCTGCGAAGGACGTGCGCAACTGGTTCGACGATCTTTCGGCCAAGCGGCCCGGAACGGCGAACCGGGCGCTGGCGGTGGAGGACATCGGCTGGGGCACGGCCGATCACTGGGTGCGGTTGCAGGCGAGCTACGAGCTGGCGCAGGCGCGCCGGGCCCTTGCCGCGTCCGAACAGCGTGCACGCCATTGGCTCGCCTGATCGCTGCACCGTCAGAGAGTGCGAGCACGCTCAATGTCTCCCGAAACCGCCTGCAGACAAACTTCGGGATCACATGGCTCGCTCGCAGGTCGGACGACCCACCGCACAGCGCGCAAGCTTCAAACGCCAGCCCCGAGATTGCAGATTGACTCATTGCTTGACCTCGACACGTTCACTTGGCCCGACGCCGCCTCGATTCGGGCAAGCGCAGCACGCCAGGAGGACACCCTTGCCAGCGTCCTGACCCCATTGCCGAAGGGGCCTTCGCGCCAATACTCCAACCCCAGTTCCCGGCTCTGCACAGCCGGAAGCAGCTACCTGTGAATCTACGCGCCGCCGCGGCAGTCGAGAACTACGTCGCTACGTGACTCGCCGCGATCCGCGCAATGCTCTTGGTGCCGTGGGCGATGACGCACCCCTTGTCCGGAGCGGTGAAGAAACAGATTCCTGCAAGCTGCGCGATTACCCGACCATCAGGCAGCCCGTTCTCTCCAGTTCCGACGGCTAGGTTCCAGACCCCGGCGCCAGACGTGCAGGCCCAAACTCGCCTCGTGACACCCTCGTCGTAAAGCGATTCGATCTCGTCTGCCGCGGTACCAGGCAGATCGTTCTTCCAATGTGTCGGGAATGAGAAATCCGAGGTCTCTGAGGGCAGTTCAAGGTAATCGCGGCCATTGCGCTCGTGCACTTGCCCCCAACGTTGGACCACTTGCAGCGATAAAATCGCGGTCTGGATTCGCCGACATCGACGATGCGGGAAACTAGTAGATTAGCCCCATGATGGAAGTCCTCGCCGTGATTGCGGCCGTCATTATTGCACTCGTCCTTCTCGCTTTGCACGGGAACCGCGTCGGGCCTAGTTGTGGCGATACCCTCGCTGGCAAGGCGTACGTCACCGACGGCGACGGGATTCGGGTGGGTGGCTACGAAGTCCGGCTCGCTGGCCTCGACGCACCCGAATGGGACCAGTGGGCGCAGCATCAGGACGGTGACTGGTTTCAGCACGGGAAGTGGGTGAAGAGCGAACTCATCCGCGCCATCGGCGGCAAGCACGTGCACGTGACCGTTCACGATTGCGACCGGTACGGCCGATTGATCGGCACAGTCACCTGCAACGGCCATGACGTCGGCGAGTGGCTCGTCGAGCACGGGTATGCGATCGCCGCCTACGGTGACCAATACAGGCTTATCGAGACGGAGGCGCGGCGAGCGGGGCGCGGAATGTGGGGGCACGCAACAAGCTTTGACCCCCGGTCCTGGCGTCAGCGGCGAAAAATGGACGGTTGACGGGGAAACAGGCCCGACACTGAACGGCCCCAACAGAAGGGCATCGAGGCGATCGTAAGCAGGCTCGCTTGACAGCGCTGATTTGTACAAATCAACGGTACTCGAGGATCTGCTGCACTGCGGGCCTACGGCACATGTTGCCCGGAGTCTGGAAGGGTCGCGCGACGCGGCATCTCAGGTTGGGCGCCGCGGAAAGAACTTGGATCCGAGGGTGACCGCGCATCGAATCGAACTGGATTCGGTCTGCGACCATTAGGATTAGCGAGTCGATCATTCGGTGCGCCGGTTTTCGGTGAGCCGAACCCGGCCGGAAAGGACTTCCGCCAATCTCTCTTGACGGATCTGTACGCCTCCGCAGTCGATTGATCAGCTACCAGCCCGCCGATCATGGGCCAGCCGCAACAAATCTCTCAGGTGGTCCGATTTGGTTTCGATATCACACTTGGTCAGACGAAGTCGGTAGCGGTTGTATCGCCTGTCGTACTCGAGCGTATCGAGGCCGGCGTCATCAATTCTTGCGTCGAGATCATCTCCTTCCCGCAAACTGATTTCACAATTGAGATGCTTTTTCTTCGGCTTGAAGACGATGAAGTTGTAGGGCTGGCCGTCCTTTTCCAGACCGATGTAGAACTTGTTGTACTTTAGGTTCAGGGAACTATCGAAACTCCGGAGAATTTCAAGCATTCGGTCGGCCAAGAGAACTGTCGGCCGGGAGCCACGCTTCTCCCAATAGGCTCGGTCCGTCGGCGCGGCCTCTGCGTCCTCGTCCTCGTCGACAAGACCTCGCGCAAACTCGTCCAGTACTCTTGTGAATAGCAGCGTCTGGCTGCCACCCACCCGAAGGGCCTGCATCTGGATGGCGATGATCGGCAAAGTCCCGTTGAACAACGAGATGACGTTTAGGAACCGGCTCGTGATGTCCTCGGCAATGAGAACGGCACAGTGCTCGTACTGCGGATACCGCCGCTTTTCGATGTCCCAATACTCGATGGTCCGAATTATGTGGGCCTCATCGGTCGCCCCGAGCTGCAACTCGACCTCGTATCGTCTCTTCGTGTCAACATCCTGTAACAGGAGGTCGAGTCTGCCGGCGCGAGGCTGCTGGCGCTCCACGGCCCGCAGCACAAGATCCCCGAGCCCGAGGATGGACGGATCGTCAGCAACAAGTTTCTGCACCCATCGTTCGTTGAGATTCGGGTGGTTCCTCAGTTGTATGCGCTCCGGCTTCACATATTGGTTGCTCATTGGGTTTGTCTCTTGATGGCAGGATGATTTGAGAAGTGTGCGTCTTTTCTCGTTGCCAACGTGAGCACCGGTCGAACGCACCGCTCACGCTCGGCAACAATCCGAGCAAACACTACTCGCTGGACGCTATTGGTCTAGCTGAACCACGAGCGCCGCTTGCAGGTGCCCGGCGAAGCCGGGACGAAAGCCATCCGCCAGCGCACGCTGGGCCTGGCCGGGATCCCGTCGGCCACGGCTGAGGCCCGCACCTTCGACGGCCACCAGGCAGCCGGCGAGCGAATGGACCGACCGGCAGCCTGGGCCCGACAAACGCGGCGACGTCTGGCATCAGAAGGGGTGGATCCGGGCAGCCAGCCACACTCCGACGACAAGTACGACAGCGGGCGCCGGCCGGGGCCGCAATGGTCCGACGCCTACCAGTTGCTGCGGCAGCGCGCCGCCGACCCGCACTCTGACCCGGGCATCCGCAGCGACCCCCCCAAGAGCAAACACGCCGGACCAGGGGAAGGCGGAGAAGTCGGGACCGGGCTCCGTGGCGACCGTCAACGCCGTGCCCGTGCCGATGGTCGGGACCATGGTGAGCCCGACGCCCATCATCGGGGCATCCGTCCGCCGGGGGCGGCAGCGGCGTCAGGTCGTCGGAACACGGGGTGGCCGGTTGCCAAGGTAAGCGGCTGCGAGCGCTAGTCCTCGCCTGCCATGAAGTTCTCTCGCACAAGAGAAATCTGTCGTCGCTTCGCGCCCGGATAGCGGCAGTGCCTAAGTCCCATCCTCACCTGCGCCCGCGCCCGCCGCAAGCGGAACCCCAGCCCTTTGCGCTCACCGTCGGCATTCCGGACGACCCCGATTGTTGAGCGTGTTTCGATCAATGGCGTAATCCCGTAAGCCCGAGCCCGGTCGAGTTGCACCGCCCCTACCGGCTCGAGTTGGTAGCTCGCCAGTCCGTATGAGCGACTGATGACTGCATCAGCCAACCCGGCCCGCCGGGATGCATTCTGGAGCAACTTCTTGGCACCACTCGGCCAAAGCAGGTAGGCCGCCGCCCCACTCCGCTCCTGATACAGCCTGAGCACCTTGTGCCCGGCCACCGTCACCTCCGCGTCTGGTGCCACCAGCTTCCGCTGCCCACGAACCTCAAGCGTCAGGTGGTCAATGCCCTCAAGGTCCTCCGCGCCTTTCATGATCTCCGCAATGTGCGACGACAGCAGCGCATCGTCCTCAAGAACAAGCGCGGGCCGGCATCCGGCAACCTTTCTCCAGACCGACATATGACTGAGCAAACAGGCCCGCTCCCCGCCGTTCATGGGCCGCTCCCAACCCTGCCAGTACGCCTCGCTCCCGGCCTGCAGAGCCGTTTCACGCGTTACTGCCTCGATACGTGTGAAATCCAGCCCCAGGACGTCCATCTGCGCCGCCATGAAATTCATGCGATCAACCTCTTCGGCGAGATTGATCACGAAGCAAGCCATCACCTCGACACTGCCGTCCAGTTTCGGTCGCGGAAGTGCCAACAGTGAACAGGCGACATAACGTGACTCACGCGGCAGGGGTTTCGAGCGGAGCGCATCCTCGACCACCCGCCATTCTGGGCTCGACCGTGAAGTGGCTCCGACGCATACCGCCCCGCAAAGCTCGCCTGCCAAGATGACCCGATACCGCAGGACCGGCCTCCCCGTCCCCGCTTCGAACCACGGTGCAGCGCGGCTTGTGGCACACCCGAGGCCCCTGGCGCATCTTTCTCTCCGAAGGTTCGATCGCCCGGTTCCTCAAGGCAAAGGGCTGCCGACGCGTTTTCCAGCTAGCGGTTTCCTGTCATCATATTGGCCGCGATCGACACGTTCACAACAACACCCGCAAGAAACCCCTCTCCGCAGCAGTGTCCTGAACAAGAAGACGTGCAGATCGCATGTCCTCCATTATTCAACTTACTCAGCTTGTCATGGTCATGCATACTTCAGAATCATGATGCCTCGGTTTGCGGGGGCATCCATCCCATCTCCTAGAATACAGAGGTTCTCAGCGTAGCTGAGGGTCACCCCTTCACGTCGTGTTTGGTGAGGCGAAGAAAGTCTCGGCAGCGTCAAGGAACCATCGAATGGCAGTAGACACATCCTCGGAAACGGCGAGGTCCCCAGACCGCCCTGCAATTCCGCGGCGCCGCAAAGTGTAGGATGGCATGTTTCCGAGCCGATTCGATGCGCGACTTCCTCGCCAAGTTGATCTTGACATTTGCCAAAACAATTACCGCGTTCTCCTCTCGCCCGAGGCGATCGGATGTCATGGCAAGAGTCCGAAATGCTCTTCCGGCGCCTACACTGGTAATCGACACCGACCAGGGCCAATTGAAGTTTCGCCACGGCCACGGAACGTCGTCGATAGCCACCTTTGATCAATTTGAACCGGACACCGTCGCTTGGATCAGCACTATGCCCGAAGGCTCCTGCCTCTGGGACATCGGAGCCAATGTCGGACTCTATAGCCTCTACGCGGCCCTCAGGCCGACGGTTCGCGTCGTGGCCTTTGAGCCCGCGGCAAACAGTTACGCCGCGCTCAACGAGAACATCCATGCGAATGCGATGTCGGACGGGGTCACAGCATTGTGCCTGGCCCTGGCGAAGGAAACGCGCCTCGATTCACTGAATTTGGCGGGTATGGGGGCGGGTTCGTGGGGCAACAGCTTCGGAGGGGAGACCAATCAGTTCGACGACGTGATTGACATCAAGTTCCGCCAGGGTGCGATCGGTTTAGCGATCGACGATTTCATGGCACATTTCGCTCCGCCTCGGCCCACGCATATCAAGATCGACGTCGACGGCATCGAAGCCGACATCCTCCAGGGCGGCAAGAGAACCCTGTCGGCACCGTCAGTGATGTCCATGATCGTGGAAATCGAGGGCAACCTGGGTTCGCCGAGAAACGAAAAAATCCTGGATGTCATGGCTGCTCTCGGCTTCGTCGCACGGCCGAAAGCGTCGCCGGTCCTTCGCAACGTGGTCTTCGACCGGCCCGTGTGAGCATGCTTCTGCAGCACGCGTAGTCCGCTGCGTCGGCCAAAACCTTCTGCGGCGCGACCGTGCGCAATTGGCTCACCGACGACGCTGCATCGATGCTTGAGTGCATGCGGCCGTACTCGCCCCAAGCGACGGCGTGGCGACCATTGCTACGGGCCGCAGGACCGCGTCACTCCGGTCCAGGCCCGGCCTGGCGGCGTTGATCGTGGTACTCGCACCAGCGTCGAGGCCGGTGTCGGGGTCATCGAGCCAGAAAGAGCCATACATGTGGCTCAACCGGGCGTAGATGGCGTTCCGCAAACTCCGGGGGGTTGCCGGAGTTCGGGGCAACGGGCCGCCTCGGGCAGGATCGGCAGATTCCGGAAGCCGTGCGGAATCCTTGGAGTCAACGGCGTGACATTGGAGGCACCGCGGCCGCGGCGCGGCCGTGCCCTGCTGGACTGATCGCGGCGCCGGAAGCACGCATTACCTCATGCCTTCGGGCAAGCGCCGGGGTTGTGGTCCGCCCGGCGCCGTCTATCTCCCGTTCGGTTCCTGTCTCCGGCGCGCGGCGCGGAGGTTGTTGCCGTGGGCCCCGTGCAGGCTGACAAGGTAGGTCTCCGGGCCGTCCACCGATCGTTTCACACCCCCCGCCACAGCCTCTCCGGCGACTGAGGACCGCACCCGATCTCCTCAGACTGCGTGCCTGGGCAATCGTTACTCGACGTGCCTTGGCTGCTCTCCGCGGCGGAACATCTTCAGAGCGCCGTTCGCGAATGATCTGAACCGGTCGGATCGCACGATAGCCACAAGAGCAAGAAGCACTGACGTGCCTGCACGGCAGTCAGGCCGGTCGCGGACGTGTCGAGCAGGCTGGACGCCGACCGGGGATACTTCGAAGGTGGGTGTCATGAAGCGAAGCACGATGGCTCGCTGGGCAACGGTCACGCACCAGCTTCTCCGGGGTTGCGCCCACCAGATCAACCTTCGGATCTTGCTTCGGTCTGTACTTAATTGGAGCGCCTCCATGCCGCGAATCTGGAACTACAAGACTTACGTGGCGGGCGCGAGTTTTCGGCAAGACCAAGTGGCCCGGTGCCGCGAAGGCCAAGCGGTCGAACTGACCCGTGATCCCGACAACGAGCATGACTCCAACGCCATTGAGGTGTGGGCCGGAAGCGGCCAAATCGGCTTCATCCCACAAGACACTGCGGAGACGTGGGCGGAGTGGATGGACGCTGGAGACAAGTTCGACGCGAGCATTCGTGAGCTCAACCCGCCTGAGCGCGGGAAGGAGTTCATTGGCGTAACCATCGAAGTTCTGGTTACTCCCGGTCCGGGCCGACCCGGCCGCTACGACTGAGCGTCGCGGGAGAGGGCGTCCCAGCTTCCCTCCGCTCAATCTCTTCCCACTCTTCCCGTGTGCGGAAGTTGGCCCGAATCTTCTCCGCTTGTTTCAACCATTGGTAGTCACGCCTAGTCATCAGATACGGCTTGTCACGTTTAGGCGGTACCAGACGCCTCAACCAGCTTCTAGCGGTGGCGGTCGTCGCCAAATTAGTGAATGGAAGCGGTTAGCGGGTGGCCGTCATTTCAGTGTAGTTCCCCGTCGACGGCCTCCAGCATGACTAGGGCCCCAAGCGCCTATCTGCCGACGCGGTATCCGGCAGGTTAGGCCAGTCGAGTTCGTTGAGGCGGTCACGGGGAACCGTGCCATAGCGGTTGAACGCGGTCTGAAGACGATCATTGAGCTAGGCGTACCCCTCGTTCGATAGCTCAACGTAGGGTTACCGCATGTAAGCGTTTCGAGGGTTGCGATTGCCGCTTCGACCTGCTGCATTGCGTTGCGTGGGCATAAAGGAGTCGGCCTCGAGAGTGCCCATGAGCTTGTTAGGGGATACCCCGTTTGCCATGGTACCATTCACGAATTCGGCGTCGTGGACGCGAACATAGCGCGGCCGGAGCTTCTTCCAAGGACGACGAGCGATGTCTTCAAGTGTTGCGTCGTCTGATTCGGGGCGGTGCGCCAAGCAAATTGCGCGGATGAAAATCCTGATGTCCTTTTCGTCGGTAAGTCTACCGAAGAACATGACCGCGCCATTCATCACGCTTTAATGCGCCAGGCTCAGAGCACCCAGTGTCAGCTCACAGTACCGGGCGTCTACTGCTTCTTCGCAGAGGACAATCCCGGTGCTAGAGGTCAGGCTGCCCGCACTCGCTCCGACGCCAACTGGTACACCGTGTCCGTCATCCAGCGGCGGAAGCCGGGATTGTCCGAGAACAGCTTGAACAGCTGCAGGTCATCCTTCATGACGGACTGCATCACACCCTCCAGCACGGAATCGTGCTCGATCCGAGCGTTTTCCGGATCGGAGTTGAGCTCCGCGTTCCGGTAGCCACGGGCGGACGCCACCTGCCTGGGGATCGTCTCCGTAATCAGCCCCGTAACGCGGTCCCGGTCTTCCCACTCAATCTCGCCGAACTGGCTGTTGAACGCCTGCAGGATGTTCGACAGACGGTCCAGCTCCGGCTCCGCGATGCCGCCGCCGTTGTGCATGGGCACCGGGTCGATTTCCGCATCCTGATCCGGCAGAAGGATCCGGAGCATGGCCTGCTTCTCGACGCGGTAGCTGTCCATGTCGATGGTGGCAAGGATCCCCCGGGACAGGTCTTCTTCAACCGGGGACGGCAGCCTGCCAACCAGAAAGTTTAGGAAGATCGACCGTTTCTCCCACTCCACGTTGCTGTACGTCAGCACGCTCGAAAGGAAGCCGTACGTCCGCACAAAGCGCTTGGCGTTGCCCTTGAAGCGCACCTGTCCGTCCTCATCGAGGTCCTCGAGGTAACGCGCTACGCACCGATCCAGGACCGGATCAAGACGGCTCCTGTCCTCATCCTCCAGGTACCGTTCCACGAGCACATCGACGTCGGACTGCGCGTACACCTGCGCACCGTCGAGGTCGGCCTGCAAATCGTGAAGGCGGTCGGGGTCGGTCTCATCGACGAGGACCGTCGCTCGATAGAAATCGGCGAACGAATCCCGGATCCCGTCTGCGTCGTTCACGAAATCGAGTACGAAGACGTCGCCCTTCTGCCGGTGTGCCCGATTGAGCCGCGAAAGCGTCTGCACCGCCCGAATGCCGGAAAGAGTCTTGTCGACGTACATCGTGTGGAGCAGCGGCTCGTCGTAGCCGGTCTGAAACTTGTCGGCACAGACGAGCAGGCGGTACGGATCCTCCCGGATCTTCTCCGCGATCCGGCTGGAAGGGAACCCGTTCAGCGACACCTCGGTCACGGACGAGCCCCCGTAACGATGCTCGCCCGAAAACGCTGCAATCGCGCGATGCCGGCTCTTGCGCTCCACCAGGTACGCCTGGATCGCGTGGAAGTACTGGATCGCTCGCTCAATGCCGTTGGTCACCACCATGGCGCGGGCCTCGCCGCCGATCTTGCCTTGGCGGAGCACCTGGTCGTGGAAGTGGTCGACGATGATCTCCGCCTTGAGACCGATCGCATGGTCGTGCCCCTCGACGAACCGGCGGAGCTTCTTCTGGGCCTTCCTGGAATCGAACTCGGGGTCGTTCTCGACCGTTTTCGCCAGCCGGTAATAGCTCGCAATCGGCGTATAACGCTCGAGGACGTCCAGGATGAAGCCTTCCTGGATTGCCTGCTTCATGGTGTAGCTGTGAAACGCCCGGTGCTTCACGGTGCCGTCGGGCTGCGGATCCCGCTCGCCGAAGATCTCCAGCGTCTTGTTCTTCGGAGTGGCGGTGAAGGCGAAATAACTTGCGTTGGGGAGCAACCTCCGGGATTCGATCAGGAGGTTGATCTGGTCCTCAACCGTCTCAGCGTCCTCGGCTGCTCCCGCTTCCGAAAGTGCCTGCGCCATCGCGGCACTCGTGCGGCCACCTTGACTGGAATGGGCCTCGTCGATGACGATCGCGAACCGGCGCCCGCGCTGCGCATTCCCGATCTCGTCAAGGACGAAGGGGAACTTCTGCACCGTGGATATGATGATCTTCTTGCCGCCCTCGAGGAAGCGCCGAAGGTCGCCAGACTTGTCAGCGTGCCCCACCATCGCACTGACCTGCGCGAACTGGCGAATCGTGTCCCGGATCTGCCGGTCCAGAAGCACGCGATCGGTCACGACGATGATCGAATCAAACAGCGGCGCATCGTCCTTCGTGAGCCCGATCAACTGGTGGGCCAGCCAGGCAATGGAGTTGCTCTTGCCGCTGCCGGCAGAGTGCTGGATCAGGTACCGGTGCCCGGCGCCGCGGCGTGCGGCGTCGGCCAGCAGCCGGCGGACGACGTCGAGCTGGTGATAGCGCGGCCAGATCTGGATCTGCTCCCGTTTGCCGGTCTTCCCGTCCTCGCGCGCCACCAGCTGGGCGTAGTTTTCGAGGATGTGGGTCACGCTGCTGCGGGTCAGGACCTCGCGCCAGAGGTAATCCGTCTTGATCCCGTCCGGATTCGGCGGATTGCCCGCCCCGTCGTTCCAGCCGCGGTTGAAGGGCAGGAACCAGGACGTCTTGCCCTTGAGATGGGTGCAGAAATGCACCTGGTGCTCATCGACGGCGAAGTGTGCGACGCAGCGCCCCAGTTTGAACAACCTCTCGCCGGGGTTGCGGTCGCGCTTGTATTGCTCGATCGCGTCGTCGACGGTCTGCTTGGTCAGGCTGTTCTTCAGCTCGAAGGTAAAGACCGGAAGACCGTTGATGAACAGGGCGATGTCGAGCGCCCTCTGGGTCTCATCGCGGCTGTAGCGCAACTGCCGTGTCACAGTGAAGCGGTTCTGATTGAAACGCTCCTGCGCCCTGGGGTTACCGGGCGACGGAGTCCCGTAGAACAGGTCCAGCGCGTGCGCGCCATGGCGGATGCCGTTGCGGAGCATGTTGATGGTACCCCGCTTCGAAATCTCGGTGTCCAAGCGCGTGAGGAACTTGCGTCGGGTCGGGGTGTCCTTGGCCAAGGGCAAGGCTTCAGCGGCCTCGGGCTGCGTCGCGCGCAGGAACGCCGCAAGCTGCACCAGATCGACGCAGTACTCGCGGTCGTAGTGTTGGTAGTGGCCTGCATCCCAGCCGGTACTGGAGCCGTCGTCCGGCGGGGTGAAAGCGCTGGCAGACGCGGTCGGTTCACACGGATGGCCTGCCAGAGCCGAGCAGATCAGGCGTTCGAAGCCGCGTTCGGAAATGTCAGTGACCATAGGACTACGCGCTCGCCACCGCCGCGACGAGAGCACCCGCGTCGCGCGTGCATTCCTCTACGCTGCTAAACATGCGGGCCGCATCTCGAACATCGATTTTGCCGGTGACGGCAGCCGCCACGAGAGACGTGCGGTATTCACGGATAAGGCTAATTTGCTGTTGCGCGCCAAGCATGCTCGCGTCCATTTGGCCAAGAACTCGGTCGAGAAATCGGACCACAGTTACCTGTTCCTCCGATGGCGCCAGCGCAACGGCCAAACGCTTCAGTTGTTGCCCGTAAATGTGGGCCACGGTGAAGCCGCGACCCATCATCGCTTTTTGAGCGATCGCCGAGGGGCTACCCGCCGCATACCCCAAGTAACGGGGTTCTACCTTCCGCTTTGGGCGGAACAAGATGACGTCCCCACCACAGCGAGCAGGGCCTTCCATCAAATTTACAGCAGACTTGCCGATCTCTTCGATCGTCTCTCCTGACGCCGCAAACAGCACATCGCCGAATTGAAGCGGTGCGTAATGCACCGCTCTAGCATCAGAGACGTAGGCCCGGCTTTGCTCGATGAAGAACTTATGCGTCGTGTAGAGATCACCGTAACGCACGCACGGAACCCCTTCTGCCTGCTCGTCTTCCTTGCTCCCACCTGCACCTTTCGAGAATGCTCCGAACTGACCTAGCCGTCGCACATCCCAATGCTCCGGCACCCGTCCCAGCCACTCCACGCCCGAGTCCTTGTAAGCCGGGTACGGCCGCCCAGTGCGCACGTCGACCCGCCCCGTCACCGCCTGGTGGACGATGGCCTGCTTCTGCTCCTCCAGCAGTGCGATGAGCTTCTCCTTGGCGCGGATGTAGCGCTGGATACGCTGGTCAGCGTGGTCAAGGAAGCGGACAATCGTGGATTGTTCCGCTAACGGAGGAAAGGGTATTGGCAGTTTCGAAATATCAGCAGGCGAACACCTCTGATGGCTTTTCGTGGCTGATTCGACCCGCGAACTGAGTTCCAGCCGCACGCCCTCAGACGCATACACGTACTTCATGAACTTCCCGACTGACTTTCGGGGGTCCATCACCACAAATTCTCCCGAAGCCACTGTCATCAGCTGCGGATGCCGGTCCGCCAAAACAACAGTCCCCATACGTGGGTTTAGCTTGGAAACCAACAAGATCTCTCGGTCTACAACGGTCTTTGACGATTCAATGGAAGAGCTTGTTTCAACTAGACCTTTTCCATGCTGCTGAACATTCGGAATCGAATAATGAACGACCTTTTGCTCAGGCAGATCAACCAAGTTAACCGCTTTTTTCGTTACTGATAGATGATGGTCTGCCCGCTCAACATTCCAGTGCTCCGGCACCTGCCCAAGCCACTCCACCCCCGAATCCTTCATCGCCGGATAGGGCTTGAGCCCGTCGATCATGCCCGAACCGCGCCGAGGATCTCGGCCAACAACCCCTCTGTCTCGCTCTCCACGGCGACGATGTCCGCGCGGATCTCTGCGAGCGTCCGCATGGGCTCGGGCTTGTAAAAGTACCGGTTAAAGCTGATTTCGTAGCCGACCTTCACGCTGTCAGCCTGATACCAAGCATCCTCCGCGTACGGCAGCACCTCGCGGCGCAGGAACGCCTCGACCCCGCCCGCCTCCTGGAGCGGTATCTGCTCCGTGTCGCGAAGGTCTGTGTCCGGCTCGTACTCCACCACCGCCTCACTTCCATTCACCAACGCGGTGCACAGGCCCCGCAACGGGTCAGGCTTCGTTCCCGCCCGGTGGATCTTTCGGATGACGGGCGGCGCCGTCTCGCTCCGCGTGCCAGTCTCCTTGAGCGCCTTGATCTCGGCCGCCATGTAAGCCCGGTTCGGGTCCGCGCCCTCGATGCGGAGCGGCCGCTCCACCGTGACCTTCCAGTAGCCGAAGGCCTCGTTGTCGAAGATCTTGCTCTGCTCTGTTTCCTCGAACGCAAGGAACGCTTCGCACACGCGGGCAATGTGATCCTCACCCAGTTCGCAGTTCTTCATCCCGAGGTTCTTGCGGAGCGGCCGGTGCCACGCCGTCGCATCGATCAGTTGCACCTTGCCCTGCCGGTGCGCAGGCTTCCGGTTGGTCAGCACCCACACGTAGGTCGCGATGCCGGTGTTGTAGAACAGGTTCAGCGGCAGGGCGACGATCGCCTCGAGCCAGTCGTTCTCGATGATCCAGCGGCGGATGTTGCTCTCGCCCTGGCCGGCGTCGCCCGTGAACAGGGAACTGCCGTTGTGGACCTCCGCAATCCGACTTCCGAGCGGCGTGTCCTGCTTCATCTTCGTGAGCTTGTTCGCGAGAAACAGCATCTGGCCGTCGCTGGAGCGCGTGACCAGCGAGTACTCCGGATCCCCGTTGTGCTCGATCAGGAACCGGGGATCGCGCATGCTTTTCTTGCCGCCCATGCGCTCGAGATCGGTCTTCCAGCTCTTGCCGTAGGGCGGATTTGACAGCATGAAATCGAACTCCCTACCGGGAAACGCATCATTCGCCAGCGTGGAGTGTTCCGCCCCGCCCACGATGTTGCCGGCGGCCCGGCCCTCGCCCTTGAGCAACAGGTCCGCCTTGCAGATCGCGTAGGACTCGGCGTTGATTTCCTGCCCGTAGAGGTGGGTCGAGACCTCCTTGCCATGGTCGGCGGCCAGCCGCTGCAGCGTCTCCTCCGCGACCGTCAGCATCCCGCCGGTGCCGCAAGCGCCGTCGTAGAGCAGGTACGTCCCTGACCTGATCGTGTTCGCGATCGGCAGGAACACCAGGTTGGCCATCAGCTGCACCGCGTCCCGCGGCGTCCAGTGCTCGCCGGCTTCCTCGTTGTTCTCCTCGTTGAACCGGCGCACAAGCTCCTCGAACATCGTGCCCATGCCATGGTTGTCGAGGCCCGGATGACGCACTGAGCCGTCGGTGTTCATTACGGGGTCCGGGCCCAGGTTGATGTCCGGCGACGCCAGCTTCTCGATCAGGGTGCCCAGCACGTCCGCCTTGGACAGGCGCGGGACCTGGTGGCGGAAATCGAAGTTGTCGAGGATGTCCTGGACATTGGACGAAAAGCCGTCGAGCCACGCCTCGAAATCAGATCGGAGCTGTTGCTGGTTGCCACGAGCGCGGAGGTCGCGAAGCGTGAACTTCGAGGCGTTGTAGAACGCCTGGCCGGCCGCTTGGCAGAGCGCTGCTTCCTGTTCGACGATCCCGGCCGCATCCAGTGCGGCCTTCATCTCGAGTACGGCGGGCTTCGTGTCCTCGAGCACCGCGTCCAGCCGGCGAAGGACGGTCATCGGAAGGATCACGTCGCGGTATTTGCCGCGCACGTAGACGTCACGAAGGACATCGTTGGCAATGCCCCAGATGTAATTTGCAATCCAGTTGGTGTCGCCGTTCGTCATGTCTTGTTCGTCCTGACCGAGTGCTCAGAGCCCACGCGGCATCTCGGCGGAACGAATCGTACCATACGAACATGCTTGCATGGCTCCATGTTCACACCGTCAAAGCCAATCAGAACTTGCACAAGGCAGCCGTCTCCGAAACCGGCACGGAAGGGCTGGTCATGCGGGAAGCAGCAGCACGGCTACGAACACACCCACGTGAAGAGACCACTAGGACACGCGTGGGAGCAGCAGCTCGACCCCCATCACGGTTGAGGAAGATTGGCCATCTTCACAGACGCCGACAAGCCGGATCTGCAAGTGATGCATGGGGGCCTACTGGAAACAGTTCAATTACCTGTTCGGTCAAACCGACGGACAACCGGCAAATACAACGTGGCGCGCACTTCCACGTGACGGGGAGACGTGTTCTCAAGAAGGCGAAGCGTTCAAAAGGCCGGATTTCAATTCAGTGGATTAGAAGAGAAATCAAACTGATCAATTGACCTACAGCCGCCAATTTTCGCCGTCACCGAGCAGCGCGAGTTCGATGACTACACCGACGCTAACGAACGCGTGCACGCCGCGGCGAACGCGTGGGGCATCGATCCCGCAGGCGCACTTCGCGGCCGCGCATGCCGGCAAAACCGGCACCCGGCTGGGCTCGGACCTAGCGACGATCGCCAACGAGGCGCGGTTCGTGGACGTGCGAGTCCTCGCGGCCGGCACGCGGCGGAGTGGCGCCGCGGCGCGGTTTGGCCGAGCCAACCTACCGTCCCCGACGGGCTTGTTGCACACCGAGCATCCATGGCAAGCAGTCAACCCGTCCATCGACTGGATAGCGCTTAAGCTGCAGCCCAACTACAGCACCGAGGCGTGCAGCAACGAACTCCCGGGACTCACAACATGAACCGCCTCTTCACCAAGAAAGAACTCTCGGCCGCAAAAAAGATCGGCGCCGAGACGCTGCGCACGCACCACGAAGCGGCGTTGCAGGCGGCCTCTCGGCCGCTTGGCAAGCCGCGCGGGCATGCGGAGACCGCCTTCCGCATGGATAACGGCCGCGTGTGCTGGCTCAGGGGAAGCACCTACAAACGGGAGTTTCGCGAAAGTACCGGTATCGAGATCGCGCCGGAAGACGGCGCCAGTCTGATCTTGGCAACAGCAAGAAGTGCGGAAGGACACGGCAAATCCGACGAGCCGAAAGAGGGACCGCCCGACGCACTCAGAACGATCGGCATGGTCAGCCAGGCGGCCGGCCTCGCTGAGGCTGCCGCGATCATCCGCGACACCGACAACCGGCGCGATCCAGTCGGCGGCTTCGCCGACGTGATCCTGCTGCTGCATGGTATCGAGCTCGGCCTGAAGGCCCTGCAGCGCTACGAGCGCGATCACGGGCCGCATGACCGGGAACACGACCTGCTGAAGCTGTTCGACGCGTTGAGCGACGACACGCAAGAAAAACTGATCAGGCAAATGCCGGGCGACGAAAGCTGGCCGAATCTCGTATTGCAACCGCCGGACCGCCGTAACATCCGCGCGGCGCTCGACGAAGCCCGAGAGGACACGGTTCGCTGGCGCTACGCCAGCGAGCAATCCGGCATCATCGGGCACACCGGGGAGCTGCAGCACACGCTGGACGCAATCCTGCATGTTTGCGGCTACGACCGTGATTGGGCCAGCGAGGCACCCGTACTCGGCAACCAGGGGAAGCCCGGCGCACCGTCCCTGCCAGTGGCCTAGCGCGGAAGTCTCACCATCGGGGGTGTACATGGGGCAGGACCGCGTGGTATAGGTAGCGGGTTCAACAGCTTACCGAACCATGTGGAGCCGCCCCATGCAACCAGAGTGTATCCCGACGCAGTTGTGTTTTGAAGGCCATGGCCGGCGTCGGGTGGAGGGCCGTTTCGACGGCGGCCGGCTGACGACGGACGGCGGGGTGCTGCTGCTGCGGGAGGTCGACCGCCGGTTCCGGTTGACGGAGCGTCTGGCCGGTTGCTTCCGGGATCATCGCTCGGCGGAGCTGACCGAGCATCGTCTGGAGACGATGGTGGCGCAGCGGGTGCTGGGCCTGGCAGCGGGCTATAAGGATCTGAACGATCACGACCGTCTGCGCGCGGACAGCGTGATGGCGCTGGCGAGCGGCTGTGCGGACGTGACCGGGGAGCGGCGCCGGCGCGCGCGCGACCGCGGGCAGGCGCCGGCGGGATCGAGCACGTTGAACCGCCTGGAGCTAAGCGTGCCGGAGACCGCGGCCGGACACCGGTACAAGCGGATCGCGGCCGATCCGGCGGCGATGGACGCGCTGCTGGCGAAGCTGTTCCTCGAGGCCCATCCGGCGCCGCCCAGGGAAATCGTCCTGGATCTGGACGCGACCGACGATCCGCTGCACGGGCGGCAGGAGGGCCGGTTCTTCCATGGGTACTATCGCACCTACTGCTACCTGCCGCTGTACGTCACCTGCGGCGACTTCGTCCTGTGCGCCCGGCTGCGTCCGGCCAACATCGACGCCGCGGCGGGGTCGGTGGCCGAGTTGCAACGGATCGTGGCGCAGGTCCGCGCCGCCTGGCCGGCGACGCGGATCCTGGTGCGCGGCGATGCCGGCTTCTGCCGCGACGACCTCATGGCCTGGTGCGAGAAGGATGGCCTCGACTACGTCTTCGGCCTCGCCCGCGATCCCCGCCTGCAGCGGTGGCTGGCGAAGGCGCTGCACCAATCCCGGCGGCGCTGCGCCGCGACCGGGCAGGCGTCGCGCCGGTTCCGGGAACGGCGCTGGCGGACCCGCACGTCTTGGAGCCGGCAGCGCCGCGTGGTCGGCAAGGCCGAGTGGCTGCCGGGGCTCCGCGGGGAGAACCCGCGCTTCGTCGTCACCATCCTGCCGCCGGACCAGGCCGGCGCCCAGCGCCTCTACGAAGAGGTGTACTGCGGGCGCGGCGACATGGAAAACAGAATAAAAGAGGCGCAACTGCGGCTGTTTTCAGATCGGACCTCGACGGCCACGATGCGCGCCAACCAGCTCCGGCTCACCTTCGCCGGTGTCCTGATCACGCTCCTGCGCCAGGTCGGGCTGCCGGGCACGGCGCTCGCCGGTGCTCGCGCCGACACGATCCGCGCCCGGCTCCTCAAGGTCGCCGCCCGCATCACCGTTAGCCGGCGCCGGGACCGCATCGCGTCCACGTCGGTCTACCCGCTGCAGGCCGTGTTCGCCCACGTGCTCGCGGCTCTGCGCGCACCGCCGGCCCCGGCTGACCCTCCCCAAACCGTACCGCCTGACGCGCTCACCAGGAGCGCCGCCGGCGGAAACTGCCCGGCGACCGGCCGTTCATCCATACCCACCGTCGAAGCGGGCTGGCGAGGCCCTCGCCGATCGGGCAAGACGCCCGACGGAGGAAACCGGACCCCGACGGGCGTCTGCCACAGCGCCGAACGCCGCCCACAACGCCATCATACCCGGCGGTGGTGAGCGAAGCGGGCTAGTTGTCCGTGCTCAAAAGAGTGACGCCGCTACTGGCGCAACGTCACGCAGTTTCCTTGGCATTCAGTCGAGGTATCTGCGCTTAATGCGCTCTGGCGGAGCTCCGGCCAGCAATGTAGCGAGGGATGTCCCTCGATTGTCCGCATCGGCAAGCGGTGCATTGTGGGTCCGTGGGAATCCGTTCGCGCCCATTGCGATCGAACCGTACACGGACGGTAGTATTGCGCTGCGCCCCTAAGCGTAGTACTGGAGGTCGTTTCGACGCGACCATAGTCATATCTGAGACCGTGGACGGCTGCCGTCGCTCCTTGGCTGTATGCTCGGACACCACCATCGGAAACATGCGCGAGTTTCGCTCGACGAGTCAGGAAGATGCTAGCAGGCCTATGGTACTCTCCGTTTGATCTTTAGCAGGAAGTTCATGGCGCGCTTGGGGCTAGCTGTCCGGCTTCTTCCCGGTTGCCTTGGTGTGTCACCACCAGAGACGGGCAATCACACGACGTGGCTGCCCCGTTGGGACAGCGGCACGACTGGGATTTACCCTGCAAAAATTTACCCCGGCCGCGTGCCAGAGGCAGAGACGGTACCGGGGCGTCCGACAGAAATATAGGTCAGTACCGCCTAGGTCACAAGGGGATTGCTGTTGTGACTGCCGAGTTCGAAGCAACCCTGTCGCTTGAACGGTTCGCCCGCTATCTCGAATGGCGATCCGGCGATCACGCGCGTGCCCTCGAACTATACGCCCTCAACACGCAACTTTCTGAAGCTCTGTACACCCCTTTGCAAGTCCTGGAAATCACGCTCCGGAATCGCATCCACACCGTTCTCACGGAGGCGAGGCACGAGCAGTGGTTCGAGGATGACGGGTTTCTGTTGCTTGAGCACCAACACGGCCGAATCACCGAGGCGGCTGAACAACTCGCTAGCGAGCGAAAGGCCCCAACACCTGGCCGCATCGTGGCCGCCCTCACCTTCAGTTTCTGGACCGCGATGCTGGCGGCCCGCTACGAAAATCTCTGGCAAGAAACCTTGCACACCATTGCACGCCGGGAGGACGGCAAAGGGCTCACCCGCAAGGACTTTTCCCGCCTGTTGAGCCCAATCAGGACGCTCCGGAATCGTGTCGCCCATCACGAGCCGATCGTTCACTGGGATCTGCCCAAGCACTACGAGAACATCCTGCTGCTCACCCGCTGGCTTTCTCCGGCTGCCGCCGGGTGGTGCGAACGCTATAGCCGGTTTCCGGAGGTTTATCCCGACGAGCCGATAGTCCTCGTGGCGCCATAAAGGTCGTGTCGAGCACCGGCCGCTGAAGGTAGGGATACGCTTGGCAATGTCGGTAGGATCACTGTCGATTCGGCAGGCCTGTCTAGGCTTTCCGTCGTTACAGGAACTCGGATGTCCCAACTTGATCTAGTGGTTAGCCGGGAGTTTGGCCTCGAAGAAGCGGCTTGTGACCGGCTGCGTCGATCGTTGCCTGTTTACGTCCCCGTCGGACGTCGACAGCCGTTCTTCCGTAGATCGGTCAGTTCGGAGCTGCCTGCGTTTATCGAGTTGGTTGCAGTGATCACCGTTTGGCGATTGTTGGTGCCGGCTGCTGCCGCATACCTGAAGCGTCTCGCAGAGCACGCGGCCGATGCAACTTGGGAGGCAGTCCGTTCGAGCCAAAGGCGGACAAGAGCGGAGCCCATTGCCAATATTGCGACCGTGCTGGCTGAAACTGCCTCTACAGTTGCGACGGACGTCGAGGTTCGGTTCACGCTTCGCCTGCCTGACGAACGCTCCGGCCCCTGTTTGGTCATCGGCCGAGACCCTGGCGTACCCGATCCGGGCGGGTGAACTGTTCATTTTGGGTGTGCCCTTGAGGGGATCCGTACATTAACGCAGGACCCACCCGAAATGAACGCGGAAACGGGGCTCCTCCATTTACTCACTTTAACGGTGGATCAATTCAGCACCGGCAGGTCGTATATCCGTTTCGCTCCCGTTTATGGCGATGCAAGGCAGTACGACACGCGCACAGGGGCCGTTGCGCTGAGCTTGAACCGTCGAAGCCACTCGAGTTCCTGCTCCCTAGCGTAGCGCCAGGACTGAGGTGGTCGGAAACCCGGTAGAACTTCCCTCACACCCTCGATCTTTGGTGGATCGTCGTGTTCCCAAACATCTGACAAGGCCAATGCATATGCGACGCCACAGCCTTCGTAGTAGGCGTCGTACTCGGCTTTGGCGACACCTGTTTTGCATGAGACCTCATCCCAGACAGATTCAGGGTCGCTGGTCCAGACTCGGGAGACTCGAAAACCTCCGCGAATCATACGTACAGGGCTGGAGACATAAATGAACGCCTCACGTTCAATCATGGCAGGGGCGATTCGGCGCCGTAGCTCAACAGTCTTTTCACCTGCGAAGATGAGCTCCGCGAAGCGCGGTTTCAACGAAAACAGTACGGGGATCATGACTAAGAACTTGCCGGATGTCCGCGCTTGAACAACTCTTGGAAGATCTCAGCTGAAACCTTCCGAATCGAAAGCGGCGCAAACTGGGTTCCATGTCCCAGATTGCCGTAAATTCTCCGGATCTCGTCCAGGGGGACTGATTTTGGAAAGGGATGGATGTCCGAAAAGGACAATGCCATGACCTCCCCGTCGGGATCGCCTTCTGCCATTTGCACCACTGCCCTGCGGTCTAACGTGCCCCGCCTTTGATGCTTCCTGAAGATATCCTTTGCGGGGCCCGTCTCGACACAATCCATATGGGAAGATCCCACTATCACCCTGTCACCACTGACGTACCACAGAATCCTTGCCGGAGGTTTGAGGTTCCTGAAGGTGCTCGCGCTTCGGTAGTAAACATTGTCTGGACGGAGCAGGCGGCTGGGATCGCCTCCAAACAAGTCACCCGCTGACCGATTGAAGTCCATGATGTTCATGGCATAGCCAGGACGGATGGGGATGATCAGGAAGCTCTGCTCGAAATCGGCTAAACACAATGGCGAGCACCGCCTTTCCAGCTTGCTGGTCTCCATGTCGGAGAAGACGGGGGACGATCCAGGAAGGAGGCTCTCCATCCGGCGCAGTGCTTCATTTCGATGCAGGACAGCGGGGATGCAAAATCGGATGAGACTTCCTTCATGCTCTACGAACCCGAAGTCGTGGTAGTGCGACGCAAGTCTGTCCGGCACTTGGTCTCGGTCAATGAGAATCACCTCGGCCCCTGTCTGAGCAGCTTTCATAAGGAGCGCCATAGCGAAGTACGGTTCAATCAACCGGTCGTGCGCCCGGTGCGTGATCCTTCCGAGATGAACGTTCAACACCTTGCCTTCGTCGACCGAGAGGACCCTGATGGCCACTGTTGCGCCGACGAACCGGAGAACCTCACATATGGAACTTCGCGGTTTGGAGAGATGCGCCTCGAGTATTTGTTCGAAATGGTTCTTCCGTTCTCCTTCGTGGAGGAAAATTGGGCTCTCGAACGACTTCAGTTCCAGGGTCGAAAGCCGACGCCACTCAACGTCGGAGCCCGATATCCGTTCGGTTCCTTGAGTCCCTGGCATGCGCTCGCTGATCTCCACGATAACGTGAGCCGGAGACCGCACCTGCAGTCCGGTCAGGTCATTGATTTCCTCGCTCCTGTCGAGAAGCTTCTTGTCGCGAGTCGCGAAGTAGGTCGCGTTTGCCGCCGCTGATTTCGCTAGCTGATTGATGTCCGACAAATCGTTGGCGGATGCAGTGGGAAGTACCTTCTCAAGGGCGCCCTTGATCTGTCGAAAAGATTGGTCGCTGTATGGGACTCGAGGAAACTTCTGCGCTTCCTGCCTGGACCGGTTTCGCCTCTCCTCAATGTGGCCACGGTCGATCTCCACCAGAGTTTCGTCCGTGATCTTGAGAGTCAGCTCATCGGAGAGAAAATCGGAGAGGAGTGCTTTCGAAGGTACTGCTGCCCCATCGTCATCCGGTGTCTGCAGGTCAAACAGCACTTGGGCATCCATCACCACGTCAATTTCCCCCTGACCAGCACCGTCGAATAAGAATTCCATCTGGTCGGACTGAGCGAGTTCTCGCCGCCAGAGTGTCAATGTCGTGCCCGACCTTGCACGACCAGGTTTCTCACCCCATGGAATGAACCCCAGCTTCTCCCACATCGCGTTCAAGTCGAAATCACGGCGGCAGTGAAGTTCCAGAGACAGAAGCCCTAGACTTCGCGATTCCGTAGCAAGACGCTGCATGAGCATCCTTGCCAAGCCCATACCTCTGAGCTCCCGGCGGACGCAAAGATGCGCTACCCGCACGTCCTTCGTTCGGTTGGCGAAGAGAATGTATGCCGCCAACGTTCCGTCTTGACGCTTCGCGCCGAGAACCCGTCCCTTTCGGAGATACGTGAGAAGGGCCTCCCGGGGCAGAAAGCCGAGCGTCCTACGGTTGGCCTTCATCAGCTGGTCGACTGCGTTGACGTCACCAGCCTGGAGGTTGCAGAGGTTGAAGTCCGGCATCGGTCTTCAGCTTGTGACCCTTCCGTGCGAAGCGGCGGATTGTAGCGACGTAGCCATCGATGTGCGCATACTTGTGCACTACTTCCCGACTTTCACTTGGCACGACTATTTCCTCGTCGGGTGCCCAGCCGTCTGTGCCCGTCTGTTGAAAAAACTCGCTCTCGTTGTCATCGTCAGATCTTTCCCAATTTGTCTTTTCCCAGGCACGTTTGGGAGCCGGTCTGGAAGCTGTCTTGGGACACGGCACACTGCGAGGTGTGTTGCAGTCATGGGGATGGCGAAGATCCAAGGGCTGCAAGCCTGCCCGAAGCGGCGGAGGCACGGGTTCGGGTTCGCAGCGGTGACAGCCGGAGTGCCGCTGCTCACGATCGTGGCCCTGCTGCGGCGCGCCGACATCGCGACGACGGCTATCTACACGACGGCCGTGGGCATGGAGGCGCAGGGGCTTCCTCAGGCAGATGTGGTGTAGCGCGAATGAAGTGACCTGCCCCCACGGAATTGATCCACCTTGAATCTGAGTGATCGGACGATGCCAGACCGTTCAGCGGTGGTGTTGGGCGGGCATGCGGAGCGTTCGGTGCCGGCCAGAGCCGAGCCCCTAGTTGGCGAGTAGGGGGGTGGAGGTTGTCAGGAGCGCTCGCGCTGCTTGGCTGGAGTGCGAGGAACACGTGCGAGCAGGTGCTGTACCCAGTCGATGGATTCGGTTGGCGAGCGCAGGGAAGGCCCGCGCTGTTCGGCAGCAACCAAAGGGGCGCTGCCCGAGTTGTCGATGATCGTGATCGTTTGGAAGTATGGCCACGTTTCGAGGAGATTCTTCTGGGCTGCGGTCCATCGCCGGACGATCTCGTCGGCGGGAACGTGGTGGCCGCCTTCGCTTACGCGCTTGGCGACGCGGGCAACATTGATCTCGTGCGTCTCCGTGCCGATGAAGAAGGCATGCGCGGTGTAGCTCAATGCAATGGAGCGCCGGACGACTGCTGGGCGTGAGCTACCCGAGTAGGTACTTTCGAAACCGAACGAGCGGCGATCGACCAGGTCCTGCTCGATGGCGTCGTCCACGATGCGACGGGCATTCGCCTGCAGGGACGGGTCGTCGGGGTCTCCCAGTCCCTCGGCAATGGAATCGGCGTTGTAGAACGGCTTCGGGAGGAGGTGTCGGTTGTTGAGGCTCCAAGTTGTTTTGCCGGCGCCGTTTGCACCGATGACGATGACCAGTCGGGGCGAATGGTCAGGATCTGTCATCGGCCGGGCGAGCGGCTGCCAGCTGGCTTGCGAAGCGTTTGTTTGACGGGGCCGTGGGGCGGGTGCTCAACGATGTATCTGCGGTCTTGGGAGAGGTACACGGCGGTCTTGCCCTGACGATGGCACATGGTGATGCCGCTTTGGGGGTCGTCGGCCTGCTTGCGGGCGTGTTTGATCAGGGCTTCCACCGGTCGCGGGATGGCCTGGTCTCGGGTTTCCGGCGAATTTCGCTTGTGCTTGCCGGTGGACTGATACGCTCGGTTCCGATCCTGCAGGCGCTTGGCGGTTGTCATCGGCAGGCTCCGTGGCTGCGAGGAATTCCGGTGGATGCTCACGATAATTGTAGCGAAGCCGCTTCACGGGTGATGCGGAAGCGGTACGCGTATACGAAGCGCCATCGCCACGCGGCGGATGTTGGAGTTGTGGCACTGTTAGTGGCGTACCGGGGTGATTGCAGGAGTGCCGACACCGGTGCCACGACCAGCCAGCGCGGAGCCGGATGGAGAAAGGGTCATGATGCTAAGAGAGGCATTAAATGACGAAGCGGCTCGAACCGGACTTCCTGCGTGCAAAGGCACTTTGTTACGCATGCGTACGCGACGACTATCTGAGCAATGCAATACAACGTGCTGGGCAGCACCGGGTCTGTTCCTATTACCGTAACCGGCGGCCATCCACATCGGTTCCCGGGCTCGCAGGGTACGTTGCGGCTGCGTTCGAACGCCATTACTGGCGAACCCCGGACCAGCCGGATTCGTTGCAGGCGCGGGCGTCGGATGACCCCGAGATGGCATACGCTTGGGAACGCGAGGGCGAACCGGTCGTAGACGCCATCAAGGACGCCGCCGGCATCCCGGAGGAAGCTGCCAGGGACATTCAGGCCGTCCCCGCCGAGGAGCACGGCTCCGTTGACCCGGGGATGGTCGGTGTGGAAACCGAGTTCGACGCGGACTCCCATTACTTGGAGTGGGGTCGGAGTGGCGATGCCTGGAACCGGAAGTGGACGGAGTTCACGCTATCGCTGAAGACGGAGGCGCGTTTCTTCAACCCCACGACTGCCGAGCATCTTGGATCGGTGTTCAAGGATCTTGGCGACCGAACGGCCGACGATGGCAAGGCGCTGATTGTCTCGGCCGGACCCGAAAGGTGCATTCGCGTGCTCTATCGGGCCCGTGCCTTTCAGTCCCTTGGTGAACTCACCGACGCTCTTCGCCGGCCCGACCGGGATCTTGGTCCACCACCTCCTGATCTGGCGGGCGCGGGCCGTATGAACGCCCAGGGCATATCAGTCTTCTATGGTGCGATTGAACCGGAAGTCGCCATCGCCGAGGTTCGTCCGCCCGTTGGCAGTCGCGTCGCCGTTGCCTGCTTTGAGATCATCCGGCCCCTGCGCCTCTTCGACTTTACTGCGCTGGTTGGATTGCGTGAAAGCGGCAGCGTCTTCGATCCGGGTTTCGCTGACCGGCTGGAGCGTGTCATGTTCCTGCAATCGTTTGGAGAAAGGATCGCCAGGCCCGTTATGCCCAACGATGAGGCCTTTGATTATCTGCCGACCCAGGTGATCGCCGAGTTCCTGGCCAAGAAGCACGAGCCTCGTCTGGACGGGGTTATCTTTGACACTGCCCAAGCGTCCGGCAGCGGGGTAAACGTGGTCCTGTTTCACAGTGCTGCCAGGGTTGCCCAGATGGAGTTGCCCGCAGGCGTGAAGATCGCCGCGTCATCACACGCGTTCACCGAAACGGGCCCGCAGGAGGAGTACTCGGTACTGGAGTTGCTGCCGTGCGGCGAACCCGCAGAACCGGCTGGCCAGCAGCCGGAGCGTGCCGCGTGGGACAAAGCCTCGCCGGGAGGAGGCTGTCGGGCCGAGGACCCGGACCCAAGGAAGCGCACGCTCCGGGTCGATCCGCATTCGGTAGTAGTCCACCACGTACAACAGGTTGACCACCGGACGCGCAGGTTTCCGGTTCACCGTTTCCAGGACGAAGATGGCCCCGTTGACTTCTAGGGTAGCTGCGGCCGATGCGGGCGATTGATCCGCCGGAAGCCGCAAACCCGGGGACCTCCCGCTTGCGGTCTCTGTTCATCCCCCGTACGCAATCAGCGTGAATGCGTGGGGACAATGTGGGACAAGAACCAATGGTATGGAAAATATAAAGGTAAAATCAACACGTTAAGATAATGTTACGATTCTTCCCCTGAGAGTTGGAAATGCGGGCGCAGTCAGCCGTGCAGTTGCACAACCTTGGTGCGCTCCGCCGTAACGTACTCGCCCCACCGCTCCATCAGTGCACGGCGCTTGTTCCGAAGGTCGGAGCGAGCATATGCCCGCTCGACCTGTGATCCGACCGAATGCGCCAGCGCCAGTTCCATCACGTGATGCTGCGCGTTGGTTTTCTCGCTTGCCCACGTGCGGAACGCCGCCCGGAATCCGTGCGGGACAGCGGGCACGCCGACTTCCCGCAGCAACTTGGACAGGGTGCTGTCAGTCAACGGACGGCCACGCTTCGTTCCCGGGAAGATCAGGTCTGATCCGGTCTCACAAACCTCCGCAGCGTCCGACAGTACCGCCATTGCACCGTCGGACAGCGGTACGACGTGCGGCTGACCCGTTTTCATGCGTTCACCCGGGATACGCCATTCCCTCGCTTCGAAGTCGATCTCCTGCCACGTCGCCAGGCGCGCCTCGCCCCCTCGGGCCGCCGTAAGCACCAGGAACCGGAAGCACAGTTTTGCGGCTTTCGTCGCGGCCGACTCATCGACCGCCGCCAGCGCGCCCGCGACTTCGGAATAGGGGATGGTTCGATGGTGCGACCGCACGGACGGTTGCGGTGGCAGCGCGCCATCTATGGCCTCGCCGGCCGCATTCGTTTCGACATACCCGTGTCCCTGCGCCCAGCGAAGCGTGGTGCGAATCTGCAGGCGCAGCTTGCGCGCCGCTTCCGGCTTGGCGGTCCACATTGGCGAGAGGACGCGCAGCACGTCTTCCCGCCCGATCAGGTCCACTCGCTTGTCCCCCATCGTCGGAAATGCATACCGCTCCATGGATTTCAGCCACAGAGCCGCGACCTTGGCGCTTCGCCAACGCGGGAGATTCGCTGCGTGGACGCGTACGGCAGCCTGCTCGAACGTCGGCACCTCTGCCTTGCGTTTTTCCGCGAGCGGGTCACCGCCGTCCTCAATCAGCACCCGGTTCGCGAACGCTCGCCGCCTCGCCTTGGCGAGCGACACGACAGGCCAGGGCCCGAGGCCAATGTCGTGGCGACGGCCGTTGATCGTGACGCGCTGTACCCAGGACTTTGAGCCGCCGGGCGCGATGTACAAATAGAGTGTGCCGCCGTCGCTGTACCGCCCGGGCTCGGACAACGCCTTGATCGCGGCCATGGTGAGCTTCGACATGGGGATCCTCCTGCCAGTGCGACCGCGGCGTGGGAAAAGGAATCATTCCCCCTTATTTTCCCACGCAGTGTGTGGGAAAATAGAGGAAGGCGCGGGAACGCGCAACCCCTGTGTTTTACTATTCTAGCAATGTTAACAGGGTCTTGATGGAACCCATGGGCCCGTTCTGGAAGAAGGGGTGGCGCACCCGGCAGGACTCGAACCTGCAACCTCTGCCTCCGGAGGGCAGCGCTCTATCCAGTTGAGCTACGGGTGCGGGACTTGCCTGCGACCATACCAGCCATAACCCCCATTGGACTTGAGGCTGTCTCAGCCGCCTTCGGTCGGTCCGCCGGTGTTGACCCAGGCCGAGTAACCGCCAACCAGATTTGAAACGTTGGCGTACCCCATCTCCTGGAGCGTGGCCGCCGCCAGGGCTGAACGCCCGCCCGCCGCACAGTAGATCACGAGTTCGGCGTCGGCAGCCATCTGGGAGGGGTGGCTTGACGAGGCCGGGTCCGCAATGAACTCGAGGTGGCCGCGCGGGACGTGCAGCGCACCCGGAATGTGACCTGCTGCCACTTCGTGGTGATCGCGCACGTCGACAAACACGGCGCGACCATGTCGCGCCCGTGCCTCGACGATATCGATTTGCGGGACCTTGGCTTGGGCTGCAGCCAGCATCGACTGCATGGTCTTGGCTGAAGATTGCACGGATGCCGTCAGTGGTGGCGTGATCGGGAACCCATCACGGTCGGGTTGTCCGGCCATGCGGACAGGTGGCAGCAGGATAGCGAATCGCGGTGGGCGCTGGGCAGTAGGCACGATATCCGGCCACGTTGCGCGCCTGAGCTACGAGGTGCGCACGCGGGCTGCAGTACAGGCATCCCGGTTCCCGCCGGTGCCCGGCCCAAGTGTTCGCCGAGGGGCGCAGCGTGAGGTCAGCCGTTGCCGATGCGCCGGTACACGAACTCCGGAATCTCGCCGCCGGCCTCGCCGATGGGCATTTCCAGCACGTGCCGCTGCGGAGCGAATTCGCAGGCGGGGTCAGTCGTATCGGGATCCCCGGTCAGCGCGAACGCCTGGCATCGGCATCCACCCCAATCGATCTCGCGCCGATCGCAACTGCGGCACGGCTCCGGCATCCAGTCGGTGCCGCGGAACCGGTTGAAGGCGCTCGAGTGTTCCCAGATCCAGGCCAGCGGACGTTCGGTCACGTTCTCGAACTCCAGGAAGTCCAGCGATTCCGCCGCGTGGCAGGGCAGCACCTTGCCGGCGGGCGTGATGTTGAGGAACTGGCGGCCCCAGCCCCCCATGCAGGACTTCGGTCGGCGCGCATAGTAGTCGGGGACCACGTAGTCGATCGCCAGGATCCCCTTGAGGCGGACCCGGGCCTCTTCGACGATCCGGGTCGCCTCATCGAGCTGATCCCGGGTCGGAAGGAACGCCTGCCGGTTCTTGAGCGCCCACCCGTAATACTGCACTTGGGCAACCTCGAGCCGTTCCGCGTCGAGTTCCACGGCCATCGCGATCATGTCTTCGAGGTGATGCAGGTTCTGCCGGTGCATCACGGCATTGACGGTGAGCGGCAAGTCGGCGGCCCGGACCATGCGGGCAGCTTCCTGTTTCTTGGCGTGTCCGCGGAACCCCGCGATGCGGTCCGCGTTCTCGGACTCCGTGTCCTGGAACGAGACCTGGACGTGATCGAGGCCCGCGTCCCGCAGCCGGTCGAGCCGGGCCGGGGTCAGCAACACCCCGGAGGTAATGAGATTGGTGTAGAGCCCGGCCTTGGAGGCGTGCTCGACCATCTCTTCCAGATCCTTCCGGACGGTCGGCTCGCCGCCCGAGAAATGCGCTTGCAGGATCCCCATGTCCACGGCCTGCGAGAGAACGCTCTTCCAAGCGTCGGTATCGATCTCTCGCGATGCGCGCTCCAGTTCGACCGGGTTGGAGCAGTACGGACACTGGAGTGGGCATCGATGGGTCAGTTCACAAAGAACAGCATAGGGAATCAGGCGATTGCGGGAATCCGAGGTTCCGGTTGCCGCGGCGCATTCGGTCTGCGCGTTCGCGGGGGCGTCAGCTTGGTCAATCATGCGATCACAAATCCCTTGTCAGCCAGGTTTTGGAGCATGGCGGTGACATCGCGTTCGATGTCCGCGCGGGGGGCCTGGTTGTACTTCGTGGCGAGTTCGTCCACCAGGATCGCCAGGGTCCGCGTTCCGTCCACGAGCTGGATGACTTCGCCCGCAATGGCATCCAGCTCGAACACGCGCTCCGGCGCATTGATGATCCAGCAGTCGCGGGCCCGGTCGAACCGGAGTTTTGCGTGCCGCGGCAGCCGCGGCACCGAGGTCGAGTTCAGGAGGAGACGCTCGCTCACGCCGCGTGCTCCTGATCCTGAGGTTGGGGTACGAAGCAGCCAGGGGGAATCCGTCTCGGTTCCACGTAGGCTGAGTGCAACGCATCGAGCTGGGCCCAGAGCACGTCGGTCTTGAACCGCACCGCGTCGAGCACGGCGTCCTGCTCGGCCCGGGTCCGGGCATTGCGGAGCACCCACGCGCGGCCGAAGTCCACGTCTCGCCGTGCCTGGTTGATACGCTTCTTGAAGTAGGCCAAGGCGTAGTCGTCGGCCCATGCGTAGTGGCGGGAGAGCCCGGCTATCCGCTCCCGGTGGATGGCCGGCGCGTACAGCTCGGTCAATGAGGACGCGATTGCCTCCAGCACCGACCGCTCGCGCACAAACGCGATATAGGCGTCGACGGCAAAGCGGGTGCCGGGCAACAGGCCGGCGCACGAGCGGACGTAGTCGAGGTCGAGACCGAGGCGTTCACAGAGCTGAAGATAGCGTGCCAGTCCACCGGACCCATCCATGTCCCCTTCATGGTCGATCACGCGAGAACGCCATTCCAGCCGCAGATCGACGTCGGCGATCCGCGCCATGAGGGTCAGGTCCTTGCGGGGAATGGAGCATTGGTAGTAGTAGCGATTTAGGGCCCAGGCCTGCACCTGTCCGTGGTCGAGTTCGCCGTCGTGCAGCAGTCGATGGAACGGATGCAGGCTGTGGTAACGCTCTTCGCCGATCCGGGACAACGCCGCCAGCATCTCCGGTTCGGAACGCGGCGGCTCGGTCTCCGTGCCGGGGGCTCCGGGCACCATCGGTGCCGGTGCGATCACAGGTCGATCTCCATCCCGTCGTAGGAGACCTCCCACCCGGCGTCCTCGACGGCCCGGCGTTCCGGGGTGTCGGCCGACAGCACCGGGTTGGTCGTGTTGAGGTGAATGAAGATCCGGCGTCCGATGTCGAGGCCGTCAAGACCGTGGAGCGAGCCGCCCTCGCCCGAAATGCTGGTGTGCCCCATGCGTTTGCCGGTCTTCACGCCGACTCCGTCGCGGACCATCTCGTCGTCGACCCAGAGGGTACCGTCAAAAAAGAGCAGGGGGGTGCCGCGGACGCGCTCGCGCACGGCATCGGTGATGGCGGCGCAGGCCGGCATGTAGTGAAACGAGGCGTCACTTGATGTGGAACGGACGTGCAGGGCGATGGTGTCCTCGTCGACCGAGCCGAAATCGGGCCCCTTGGCTTCGTCTTCCAGCCAGAGGGCGACTTTTCCGGGAACTGCGAACGGCGTGATCTCCAGGCCGGCGGCGTCCCCGGCGGCGTCCACGAGTTGCACCGGCTCGTCAAGGGTCAGGGTGCGCCGCTCGACGAACGCGGGGTTCAGGACGTTGAAGATGGTGTTGGCCTCGAGCACCCCGAGTACTCGCGGGGTCGCGTAGAGGCTCAGCGGCTGCGATTCACGAAGGTTCAGCAGGCCGGCGACATGGTCCACATCGGCGTTGGTCAGCACCGCGCCGGTAATCGGACTGTAGCGAAGCGGCGCCTGCGCCGACGGCTGGAGGACCGGATTCTCGGCTATCTGCTGGCGTAGATCGGGGGAGGCGTTGAACAGGAACCAACGCGCACCGTCGTCGCTGACGGCGATGGAAGACTGAGTTCTGGAGGGGGTATCAGGGTCGCCGGCACGCGCCCGGCGACTATTCGGATGATTACAATTCCACTGCGGAAACCCCCCGCCGGCGGCTGCTCCCAGAACACGGATTTGCATACGACATCACCGTTGCCCCAGGTTTCCGTTCGGCGGGGGTCAAAGTCAGATCCAGACTAGGATCAGACCTCCGCGCAAGCGTAGCAGTTGATCTCAAGACCGACCGCTACCTCGCGAACCACAGGAGCTTTCCACATAGGTAACTCTCCGATTAGGGTTCCAAGGTAGACGCAATTACGTGCGCCCGTCAGTGGGACGCAAGATAGGACGCGCGACCCGAGGGTCCATCTATACGTTGCATAGGAACTGCCTATTGGTATCTGCCGTCCGGGCTTATGCTCCGGCCAGCATGGCCCGGCGTTGGTTTCTCCTGCTCGCGACTTCGATGTCCGCCGCACTGGCGCCGCCCGCAGCGGCGGCGACGCCGCTGGTCGACGTGGCCTGGCTGGCCGAGCGGACCTGTTCCGACGGGCTCCTGGTGCTCGACGTGCGCCGTTCACGAGCCGACCACGAGACCGGGCACGTTCCCTGCGCCACCTTCACGAACTTCTACGAGGACGGCTGGCGGGAAACGCAGGCCGGCGTGCCGATGCGGCTCCCGGCGCCGGGCCGCACGGCCGAGTTGCTGGGGCGCCTCGGCGTCAGCCCGGACGACCACGTCGTCATCGTGGCACCGGGGTCCGGCCGCTACGACGCAGCGGAAGCAGCTGCAATCTTCGTCTCGCTGCGCAGCGTCGGTCATGCTGCCGTGTCGATCCTGGACGGCGGCCTCGCGGCCTGGACCGCGCGCTGGGACAATGACGTGGACACCGGTTACCAGCCCCCGGTACCGGGTTCCTACGCGCCGCGCCGGGCGCCTCCCATTCTGGCGGACCGTGCCGCCGTGGGGGACGCGATCGCGTCGGGCCGCCCTCTCGTGGACCTTCGAACCAGCGATCAGTACCTGGGCCTGAACCGCAATGAGACCGTGCTTCGTCATGGCACGCTGCCGGGCGCGCGGAACGTGCCGCTGGCCTGGTTTCTTGTGGACGACACCCTCGTCTTTCACGCGCCCGCCACGGTGCGCGCGGCGCTCGAGCACGCCGGCGTGCCCGCCGATGCCGACCCGGTCGTGTTCTGCAACGCCGGACTGGAAAGCGCGTTGGGCTGGTTCGTCCTGCATGAACTGCTCGAGCGCGCCGAAACCCGCCTGTACGACGGCTCTCTCGCGGAGTGGTCGCGCGACCCGGAGCTGCCGATGCAGGTGATTGTGGGGCCGCCCGGCTGACTCGACCGAAACGACAGGCGCACGCAGGTGCGCGAGGTCGGGGTCGAGCCCGGAGACTCTGTCCGCCCGCACTTTTTTGCCATACTTGCGTGGCGCGCGTGTCGCGTGCCGTCGGACACGCAATTGGCGGCGGAGGCTGGATCCCTTGGCAATCCTACCCATCCTGAAGGCGCCTGACCCTCGGCTGACGAAAGTGAGCCGCCCGGTCGAGCAGTTCGACCGGACGCTCGCGGAGCTGGCCCAGAACATGCTGGAGACCATGTACGCCGCCAACGGCATCGGGCTGGCAGCGCCGCAGGTGGACGTGCCGCAGCGAATGGTCGTGATGGATCTGCACGGCGAGGACGAGCCGCCCAATCCGCAAATTCTGGTCAACCCGGAAGTCCTCGATACCAGCGAGGAGACCGCCACGATGAGCGAGGGCTGTCTCTCGGTGCCGGAGGCCTACGAAGAGGTCGAGCGCCCGGCTCGCGTCACGGTGCGGTACCAGGATCTCGACGGCGCGACCCACACCCGGGAATGCACGGGGCTGGAAGCCGTGTGCTGGCAGCACGAGATCGATCATCTGGACGGGGTGCTGTTCGTCGACCACCTGACCCGCCTCACGCGCGACCGGATCATCCAGAGGCTGGTCAAGGAGAAGCGGCTGGCCCGGCGGGGACGCGATCGAACCATCCGTCCGGCGGCCTGAGGCGGCCTTGAACGGGACGCCGCTGCGGGCGGCGTTCTTCGGCACGCCGGAGTTCGCGCTGCCGGTGCTGGATGCGCTGCATGCCAGCGTCCATCCCATCGAAGTCGTCTACACCCAGCCGCCCCGCCCCGCCGGCCGGGGTCACCGGATGCGGGAGAGCCCCGTTGCGGAACGCGCGGCGGCCCTGGGTCTTGCGGTGCGGACGCCCGGCACCCTGCGGGATCCCGGGGAAACCGAGCGGCTGCGGTCGATGCGGCTCGATGTGGGGGTCGTGGTCGCGTACGGACTGCTGCTGCCAGCGGCTGTTCTGAAGGCATTCCGGCTGGGGTGCGTGAATGTGCACGCGTCCCTGCTGCCCCGGTGGCGCGGCGCGGCGCCGGTCGAGCGCGCGATCATGGCCGGTGATGCGGTGACCGGGGTCTCGCTGATGCTGATGGATGAGGGGCTGGATACCGGCCCGGTCCTGGACCGGTGCGAGGTGCCGATCGGTCCCGACACGACCGGCGGTATGCTGCGCGACGCCCTGGCGACCTGTGGCGCGAATCGGCTCCCGGCAGCACTGCGCGGTTTGGCCGCGGGCACGCTGGCCCCCGTGGCGCAGCCGGAGGGCGCGGTCTATGCGAGCAAGCTCGGCCCGGCTGACCGCGTCCTCGATTGGAAATCCAAAGCCGAGCAGCTGGAGCGGCAGGTCCGCGCTCTGCACCCTGCACCGGGCGCCCGGGCCCTGCTTCCCTTGAAGGGGCGTTCCGAACCGGTCAAGGTATGGTGCGCTCGGCCCGTCGAGACCAGTCCGGCGCCTGCGGGAACGGTGCTGGATGATCGCCTCACGGTCGCTTGTGGGGTGGACGGCCTGCAATTGCTGGAGGTACAGCGGCCCGGCGGCCGCAAGCTTGATGCCGCAGCGTTTCTGCGCGGCACTCCGGTTCCCGCCGGCACCGTGCTGCCAGCCCCGCGTTCGAACGAAGGTTAGTCCAAATGGTCCAGCGTAATTCGCGCAGCCCGGCCGCGCCCATGCCCATGCCCACCATGGGCCGGATCAATTGGGGGGGCCTGTGGGTCCTGTGCGGGCGCGAGACGCTGCGATTCCTGAAGATCGGTCAGCAGACCATCGCCGGCCCGATGGTCACCACGCTGCTGTTCCTAGCGGTGTTTGCACTGGCGCTGGGCGGGACGTTCAGGGAAGTGGGAGGCCGGCCGTTTCTCGAGTTCCTGGCGCCCGGCCTGATCGTGATGGCGGTGATGCAGAACGCGTTTGCGAACGCATCGAGTTCGCTGCTCAGCGCCAAGATGACCGGCAACATCGTGGACCTGCTGATGCCGCCGCTCGCGCCGGGGGAACTGCTGACCGGGTTCCTCGTGGGCGGGCTGGCCCGCGGACTCTGCGTCGGGCTGGCCGTTGGTCTCGCCATGTGGGTCTTCGTGCCGATCCGCCTCCAGGACTATCTGGTGCTGGGGTACTACGTGGTGGCAGCAGCGCTGCTGATGTCGCTGCTCGGCGTGCTGACCGGCGTCTGGGCCGAGAAGTTCGACCACATGTCCACGATCACCAACTTCGTCGTGACGCCGCTCTCGTTCCTGTCCGGCACCTTCTACTCGATCGAGCGACTGCCGGAACCGTTCTACACCATCATTCAGTTCAACCCGTTCTTCTATGTCATCGACGGGTTCCGTTCCAGCTTCATCGGCCACTCGGACGCGAGTCTCGGCCTGGGCATGGCGTTGCTGGCGGTCATCAATCTCGGCCTGTTGCTCTGGGCGCTCTGGATGTTCCAGACCGGATACCGGCTCAAGGACTGATCCTGCCTCATCGCCGGCGGTTCTGCGCTACATTGCGTGGTCTTCCTTCTCAATCCTGCCCCTGTTTCGGATCTGTCATTCATGGACGCGCTGATGCCCACCTACGCCCGGCTCGATCTGGCCTTCGAGCGGGGCGAGGGTCCGTATCTCTTCACGACCGACGGTACGCGTTATCTCGACTTCGGCACCGGCATCGCCGTGACCGCCCTTGGCCATGCCCACCCGAAGCTGGTTGCGGTCCTGGCCGAGCAGGCCGGCCGGCTGTGGCACACCTCGAACCTCTATCGGATCGGCCCGCAGGAGCGTCTCGCCGCGCGACTGGTCGAGCACTCGTTTGCCGATCGGGTGTTCTTCTGCAACTCGGGCGCCGAGGCCTCGGAAGGCGTGATCAAGACCGTGCGGCGGTTCCACTACCACCACGGCAATTCCGAGCGCACCGAGGTGATCGTGACGGACGGGGCATTCCACGGGCGCACGCTGGCGGGTCTGGCGGCGGGCGGCAACGAGGCCCATCGCGCGGGATTCACGCCGCTTGCCGCAGGGTTCGTGCGGGTTCCCTACGGCGATCTGGAAGCCACCCGGGCAGCTGTCACCGACCGGACCGCAGCCGTATTCGTCGAGCCGTTGCAAGGGGAGTCTGGCATCGTGACCGCGCCGCAGGGCTATCTCGCCGGGCTGCGCAGCCTGTGCGACGAGCACGGCATACTGCTGGCCCTGGACGAGGTCCAGACCGGAGTCGGGCGGACCGGTCGGTTCCTGGCCTGCGAATGGGAGGAGGTCTCGCCCGATGTCGCCGGTCTCGCCAAGGGCCTCGGCAGCGGGTTCCCGATCGGCGCCGTCTTGGCGACGGAGCGGGCAGCGGTCGGCATGGTGCCCGGCACGCACGGATCCACGTTCGGCGGGAACTTTCTCGCGAGTGCGGTCGCGGACGCCGTGGTCGAGGAGATCCTGTCACCAGGGTTTCTTGCCGGTGTCGAGCAGGCGGGAGCCCGCCTGCGCGATGGGCTGGAGCGGTTGCTGCATCAGCACCCAGGGGTGATCTCGGAAGTACGGGGCCGCGGCCTGATGCTCGGCATGACGGCAGCGGTACCGGCGGCGGACCTCTATGCCCGCTTCCGCGAGCATCGGTTGCTGACGGTTCCGGCGGGCGGGGACACCGTGCGGATGTTGCCGCCGCTCAACATCGAACACGCCCACGTGGACGAAGCTCTGGCCATAACGGAAGCCGTTTTTCGCACGTTCCGGTGAGCGGCGGCGGGCCGGCACGATGAACCAACCTCGACACTTCCTTGACCTTGACCGTCTGAATGGTGCCCTGCTCGGACGGCTGCTCGAACGGGCCAGCGCCTACAAGCGGGACCGCGCTGCCCTGCGGGCGGAGCCGGGCGCGGGTCACGGACGGACGCTGGCCATGCTGTTCGAGAAGCCGTCCACGCGGACACGGGTATCGTTCGAGGTGGCGATGAACGAACTGGGTGGCCGGGCGCTCACGCTCGACCGGCAGGGGACCCAGATGGGCCGGGGCGAGAGCCTCGCTGACACCGCTCGCGTGCTGTCGCGCTACGCGGACGTGGCGCTGCTGCGAACCGGTTCGCACACTCAGCTCGAAGAATTTGCCGGACATTCCGAGATTCCGGTGATCAACGGTCTGACCGACCGGAGCCACCCGTGCCAGGTCATGGCCGATCTGCTGACCCTCAGGGATCGGTTCGGCTCACTGGAAGGTCGGCACGTGGCCTGGATCGGCGACGGCAACAACGTGGCCAACTCGTGGCTCCACGCTGCCATGCAGCTCGGCGTGCGGCTGCGCGTTGCGTGTCCCCCTTCCCGGCAGCCGCCGGCGGATCTGGTCAGCCGGGCGGTCGAGTCGGGATACGTCGACCTGGTGGACGAGCCGGCCGCGGCAGCGCGAGGGGCCTCCGCAGTGGTGACAGACACGTGGAAATCCATGGCCGCGGACCCGTCGGTGGACGGTTTGGCGGACCAGCAGGCAGTGTTCCGCTCCTTCCAGGTGAACCAGGCGCTGATGGATGCCGCAGCGCCGGGGGCCGTATTCATGCATTGCCTGCCGGCCTATCGCGGAGAAGAGGTCACCGCGGAAGTGATTGACGGTCCGGATTCGGCGGTTTGGGACGAAGCGGAAAATCGCCTGCACGTGCAGAAGGCGATTCTCGAGTGGTGCCTTGCCGAGAGCTGATTCCGGGGCCTGACCCCGAGCGCCGGACCAGTCGCGCTGTCACACGTAGGTCACCACGTCGTCAAGCGGCTTTCGGCCGATGGCGGGGACCGTCGCGTTCCTGTCGGGGTAACCCGCCACCAGCAACAGGAACGGGCGCTCGGATGACTTCGGGCGATCCAGAAGTTCGTTCAGGAACTTCATGGGGCTCGGGGTGTGGGTCAGCGTCGCCAATCCCGCGACGTGCAGCGCCGCGATCAGCATCCCGGTCGCCAGTCCGACCGATTCCAGCGGGTAGTAGTGCTTGACCCTTCGGCCGTCGGCCAGACGGCCGTACTTCTGGGCAAAGATCGCGATCAGATAGGGAGCGCGTTCGAGGAACGGCTTGTGTTCGTCGGTGCCGAGCGGGGCCACGGCGTCGAGCCATTCCTGCGGTGCCCGATGCTGGTAGAAGTGGCGCTCTTCCTCCTCGGCCGCCAGCCTGATTCGACGCTTCGTTTCCGGATCGCTGACGACGACGAAGTGCCATGGCTGGAGGTTGGCGCCACTCGGCGCTGTCGTCGCTGCGCGCAGGCAACTCTCGATCACCGCCCGCGGGACGGGACGGCTCGAAAATTGCCGAACCGTGCGCCTTCTCTTCAGCTCCAAATGGAACTGGCGCGCCCGCTGCATCATCTCGGCCTCGGGATACTCCCGATAGTCAGGCAGCGGGACAAAGGGGTGTTTCTCCATCTCGTCTCCCGTCGGTCCGGAACCCGAAGCGGGCATGCGCGCCGGCCGGGCCGCCCGACGGGCGCTGCAGTCGCTACACGGGGTCCCAGCTGAAGATGTCGGCGGTGCGATCGAGCGGATAGAAGTCGGACTGCAGCGCGGGGAAGGCATGCTCGACCACGGCTTCCGGAGACCAGCCCGAGCCCTCGTGGATGCCTCGGAGCGGGCGGGACTGGCTGAGCAGGAAGATCTCGTTGCTGCGGACACCGAAGATCTGGCCGGTCACGTGCGCCGCGCGATCCGAGCAGAGCGCGACCGCGACCGGCGCGATCTTGTCGGGGGTCATCTGCTTGAGCTTCTCGATACGCGCGCGTGCGTTGTCGTCGGCTGCCGGGATGGTTCCGATCATCCGGCTCCACGCGAAGGGAGCGATGCAGTTGGACCGCACGTTGAACCGGGCCATGTCGAGCGCGAGGGACTTCGAGAGACCGACGATGCCAAGCTTGGCCGCAGCGTAGTTCGCCTGTCCGACGTTGCCGATGAGGCCCGACGTCGAGGTCATGTGCACGAAGCACCCGGATTCCTGGGCCCGGAACCGGGTTGCGGCCGCCCTCGCCACGTTGAAGCTCCCCTTGAGATGGACGTCGATCACCGCGTCCCAGTCGTCTTCGGTCATCTTGTGGAAGATGGCGTCCCGAAGGATCCCGGCATTGTTCACGACGATGTCGATCCGTCCGTACCGGTCGATCGCCTGCGAGACTATGCCTTCCGCGGCGGCAAAGTCGGTCACGCTGTCAAAATTGGCTTCCGCGGAGCCTCCTGCCGAGCGGATTGCCTCCACCGTTGCGAGAGCGTGCGCCTGGTCCTGACCTTCGCCCGACGTGGCGCCGCCCGGATCGTTCACGACGACGCTCGCGCCATGCGCGGCCATCAGCTTGGCGATTTCGGCACCGATTCCGCGCCCCGCCCCCGTCACCAGGGCCACTTTTCCAGCAAGAAGTTCAGTCATGGTGCCGTTTCCGATATGCGTCGTAGGCGTCAACTGCGGAAGCCCGGAAGATCAACGATTGTGCAGCCTTTCGCCACAAAGGGAATCCCCTCGCAGAATGCCGGGGTAGCAGCCCCGGGCATGCGTTCGCGGCAGTGCTCGGTCTCGTTCGCAGAGCCCGAACCGGCCACCACCGGGGACGGCGCCGGCAATACCGGTTGCGAGCACAAATGGAAGAGGCACGGTCAATTCAACGCGTTGGGCCAGGGTGTGCCCTGCTAGCGGTCGGCGGGCGTGTCCAGTCCCGCGGCACGGGCGGCCGTGCCAAGGGCCTGGTCCAGTGTGGCGAGAGGCAGCTGTCGGCGTAGCGCCAGTTCGAGGTAGACCGCGTCATAGACGGACAGGTCGTAGGAGTGGGCAAGGCGAAGTGCACCCCCCCACACACGCGAAACCGAGAAAGGGTCAATCTCGATGGGCAGGGCTTCAAGGTAGGCGCATAACTCCTGCCAACTCTCAGCGCCGATGCGCTTCCGCTTGGTTGCGGCGAGCAGGACACTTCCCACCTCGATCGCCCATAGCGACGGGACGACTGCCCGGTCGTCTTCCAGCATGTCCCGTAGTCGGGCCGTGGCTTCGGTGGCTTCGTCGGGGAATACCCACGCCATGGTGACCGAACAGTCGAGGACGAACACGGGATCAGTACCTGCGGCCTTCTTCGATCAGCGCGCGAACGGATAAGCCGCCAAGACTGTGTGTGTCCTGAAACGCCTTTAGACCGGCAATTGCCGCCCGCACCTTGTCGGAGTCATGAGGCTGGAACGGGATCAGCTCGGCGACTGCGCGATTGTGTCTGGTGATGACGAACCGTTCGCCGTTTGCCACGCGTCGCAACAGCTTGGGAAGGTGGGTCTTGGCCTCGAACGCGCCAATCGTGGGCATCGCGTGACCTCCGGGCAGGATCATATCAACCAGTCTACAACTAGTCTAACTGACTGCCCGCTTCAAGGATACGTTGGGTTCGGCCTGGGCCGGCAACGGGTTGCCGACAGTGGTGCTGCCGTCGATCGATCCAAAGGGACCGGTCCCCAAAGCGGCAGCTGCCGGAGCTAGGAAACGGACGTTGCGGCTGCGTCGGACGGACGTCTGCCGGCGGTGACCGCTTCAATCATCGTGACCGTCTCGGCAATGCCGTAGAGCGCGATGAAGGAACCCATCCGGGGGCCGCGACTCTGGCCGAGCAGGGTTTCGTAGAGCGCCTTGAACCAGATCTTCGGCTCGTCGAACCCGTTGGCCCGCCCGACCTCGAAGATGGCGCCCTGAAGCGTCTCGCCGTCTGCGTCCGGAGGGAGGGCGCGGAGGGCCTCGGCGAGTGCCAGCAACGCGGTGCGCTCGGGCCCGGTGGCCGGCCGGTACCGCTTTTGGGGACGCACCCGATCCTGGTAGTAGCGAACGGCGAGGGCGACCAGCTGATCAAGCGCAGGTTCCGTCGCGGGCGCCGCGGTCGGGAGGTAGCGCTCGATGAATCCCCAGAGCACCGACGCGTCCTCGGCGTTACAGGCGCTGGCAAGATTCAGCAGCATCCCGAACGTCAGCGGCACGGTCCGGGTGCGCGCCGGCTGGCCGCCGTGGATGTGCCACACCGGATTTTCGAGCAGTTCTGCCGGGTCGCCATCCTGACCCCGGTCAGCGAACTGCTTGAGGTGACGCTCGTAGTCGTCGACATGCCGGGGGATCACGTCGAAGTGAAGCCGCTTGGCGCGGCCGGGCTGGTGGTACATGAAGAGCGACAGGCTTTCCTCGGTGCCGTAGTTGAGCCATTCCTCAAGTGTCAGGCCGTTGCCGATCTTCTTCGAGATCTTCTCCCCGCGCTCGTCGAGAAAGAGCTCATACGTCATGTTCGCCGGCGGCCTGGCGCCAAGCACGCGGGCGATCTGCGCCCCGAGTTCATACGACGAGATCAGGTCCTTGCCGTTCATCTCGTAGTCGACGTCGAGCGCGACCCAGCGCATCGCCCAGTCCGGCTTCCACTGCAGCTTGCAGCGTCCCCCCGTCACGGGCGTCTCGACTTCCGTCCCGTCCTCGTCGCGGTAGGTGACCGTACCGGCATCGGGATTTCGGGCGAGTACGGGGGCCTGCAGGACCCGGCCGGTCGTCGGGCAGACCGGCAGGAACGGGCTGTAGGTCGCGCGCCGCTCACGCCCCAGCGTGGGAAGGATGATCTCGGTGATTTCGTCGTAGTTCTGCAGCACCATCAGCAGCGTCTCATCGAAGACACCGCTGCGGTAGCAGTGCGTCGAGCTCCGAAACTCGTAGTCAAACCCGAACCGGTCGAGGAAGTCGCGGAGCTGGGCGTTGTTGTGTTCGGCAAAGCTCTCGTACTGGCCGAACGGGTCGGGAATGTCGCCCAGGGGGCGGCCCAGGTGTCCGGCCAGCATGGCCTGCTCGGGCACGTTGGTCGGCACGCTGCGCAGACCGTCCATGTCGTCGGAGAACGCGATCAGCCGGGTCGGCATCCCGGTCATGGTCTCGAAGGCGTGACGGACCATGGTCGTGCGGGCCACTTCGCCGAAGGTCCCGATGTGGGGCAGGCCCGAGGGTCCGAATCCCGTCTCGAACAGCACGTGGCCTTTCTCAGGCAGACGGCCGCCAAGGCGCTTCGCCAGTCGGCGCGCTTCGTTGAACGGCCAGGCGCGGGCCTGTTCAGCGGCGGCGCGAAGCGTGGTCACGGGTGGGCTGCGTCGGTCCCGGGCTCGCGCGTCAGGGTCCGGAAGAGGTCTTCCAGGTTGGGCTCGCGCGTCGACAGGTCCTCGACCTCCAGTTCCGAATTGCGGATACGGCCCAGGAGGTCGACCGTCCGGGTCCGGGTCGGCTGATAGCCGATCACCACGGTCCGGTCGCCCTGCAGATAGGCGTCGAGATCGCTGAAGGCCGCCGGCACCTCGCTGCACGGCTCCGCCAAGCGGACCACCAGCTCCTTGCGATCCAGCTCGGCCAGCATCTCGTCCATCGGTCCGTTCAGGACCACGGATCCCCGGTTGATGATGGCAATCCGGTCGCAGATGGCCTCGACTTCCTCGAAGTGGTGCGTCGTCAGCAGGATGGTCGCTCCGGCGTCGTTGATGTACCGGACCTCGTTCCACAGGAGCTCGCGCAATTCGATGTCGACCCCCGCGGTCGGCTCGTCGAGGATCACGATCGGTGGTCGGTGCACCAGCGCTTTCGCCATCATCAGGCGGCGGCGCATGCCGCCCGACAGCGTGCGCGAGTAGACGTCGGCCTTGTCGGCCAGCCCCACCATCTCCAGCAGCGCCTCGGTCTGACGCCGGCTTGGCGGCACCCCGTAGAGGCCGGCCTGCAACTCCAGTGTCTGCCGGGGCGAGAAGAACGGATCGAGGACCAGCTCCTGCGGCATGACGCCGATGGAGAGACGCGCCTGCCGCCAGGCCGCGTCGAGGTCGTATCCGTTGATTTCAACCTGGCCGCCGCTCTTCACGACCAGCCCGGCCAAAATATTGATCAGCGTTGACTTTCCGGCACCGTTCGGACCGAGCAGCCCGAAGATCGATCCCCTCGGGATTTCCAGGCTGACGCCCCTGAGCGCCCGCATGGGCGGCTGGCCGGACTGGGCGCGGTACACTTTCTCGAGACCGCTAATGCGGATAGCCGCCGCCGACGCGCCGGGCACGGAATCAGGACCGGGTTCGTCTAGCATGGCCGTTCCCCTTTCCTTATCATCTAGCCCCGCGCGTGGCAACGACCTGGGCCGCACCGCGCTCAGGGGCCGCGTCCCATGGCGTCTGCCGAAACGGTCGAAGTCGATGAGGATCGGGTCGCCTGCGACGGCGGCGGCGCGGATGGTCATCCCCGCGTGTTCCTGTCGCTCCGGGCGGGGGGAGAGGTCGTGTGTCCGTACTGCGGACGACGCTTCGTGCGGCGCGCTGACTGACCTTGCCGTGCTGCCGTGGCTGACCCTGCGCCCGTGACGGAATCACCCGTGGCGCGACCGCGGCTGATCCTGGTCGACGGCTCCGGGTACCTCTTCCGTGCATTTCATGCGATGCGGGAGCTCACCCGAGCCGACGGCACGCCGGTGAACGCCGTGTACGGATTCTGCAGCATGCTGTGGAAGCTGTACCAGCAGGAGGCCAGCGATGGTCTCGCGGTGATCTTCGACGCCGGCGCGAAGTCCTTCCGAAACGACATTTTCCCAGCCTACAAGGCCCATCGGCCACCGGCGCCGGAGGCATTGATCCCGCAGTTTCCACTGGTGCGCGAGGCGACGCGTGCGTTTGGGCTGCCGTCGATCGAGCTCCCCGGATACGAAGCCGACGACCTGATCGCGACTTTCGCCGAGCAGGCGAGCAACTCGGGATGGGACGTCGACATCGTCTCGTCCGACAAGGATCTGATGCAGTTGGTGGGCCCCCACGTCAGGATGCTGGGGCCGCGCGATCTGGAACCCATCGGTCCGCCGGAGGTGGCCGAGAAGTTTGGCGTTCCGCCCGAGCGGGTCGTCGATGTGCAGGCGCTGGCCGGCGATGCCACGGACAATGTCCCCGGCGTGCCTGGAATCGGCGTCAAGACGGCGGCCGAACTGGTGTCCCAGTTCGGTTCCCTCGAGGACGTGCTGGCGGGGGCTTCCTCGGTGAAGCAGCCCAAGCGTCGCGAGCGACTGCTCCAGCATGCCGACGATGCGCGCATCAGCATGCGGCTGGTCACGCTCCGGCGCGACGTACCGGTGGACGTCGGTATCGAGGACATGCGTCGCGGCCCGCCCGATCCGGACCTGCTGCTGGGATTTCTCCGGGCGCAGGGGTTCGCCAGTCTGGTGCAGCGGATCGCCGGGCAGCTGGACGGTGCCGGCCCGGCGACGGCATCGACCGAGGCCGCGCCGGTCGAGCGTGACTACGAACTGGTCACCGATCTTCGCCGCCTCGACGCCTGGGTTGCCTTGGCGAACGCGGCCGGAATCGTGGCCGTCGACACCGAAACCACGGGCCTCGAACTCGAAACACTCGAACTGGTGGGAATCTCGCTGGCCACGGCCCCCGGCCGGGCCTGCTACATCCCGCTCGCGCATGTGGGTGCCGCCGACAGCCCGGGGGAGGACGGCCTGTTTACGCCGCCCGCGCCTGCCCAGGCGCCGACGGATGAGGTGCTGGCGCGGCTGCGCCCGCTGTTCGAGGACGCCGCGGTGCTCAAGGTAGGCCAGAACATCAAGTACGACGCCAATGTGCTGCACCGCGCAGCCGGCATCGAGGTGGCGCCGATCGACGACACGATGCTCCTGTCGTACGTGGTCGATGCGGGCCGCGCGAAGCACGGCCTCGATTCGCTGAGCGAACGCCACCTGGGCATCGAGCCGATTCCGTTTTCGGCGGTGTGCGGATCCGGCCGCAACCAGATCCTGTTTTCGCAGGTACCGCTCGACAAGGCCTGCGACTACGCCGCGGAGGATGCCGACCTCACGCTGCAGCTGCACCAGCGCCTCCGGCCGCGCGTGCTCAAGGAGCGCATGGTGACGGTGTACGAGACGCTGGAGCGACCGCTGGTACCCGTCCTGGCGGCCATGGAACGAGCCGGCATCGCCGTGGATCGCGGCACGCTGGAAGAACTCCGCTCCGACTTCGAGGCGCGGATGGCAGCCCTCGAGACACGGATCCACGGGCTCGCGGGACGGCCATTCAACCTGTCGTCCCCCGCGCAGCTTGGCACCATCCTGTTCGAGGAACTCGGGCTCACGCCTGGCGGCAAGACCCGCGTGAAGAAGAGCGCATCGACGTCCCATGCGGTGCTGGAGGAACTCGCGGGGCAGGGCCACGAGATCGCGAGCAGCATGATCGCGTGGCGGCAGGTCCAGAAACTGCTGTCGACGTACATCGAGGCGCTGCTCGAGCGCAGCCGCGCCACGGGGCGCGTGCACACGTCCTACCACATGACCGGAGCCGCCACGGGCCGGCTGTCGTCGAGCGATCCGAACCTGCAGAACATCCCGATTCGGACGGAGGAAGGCCGGCGCATCCGGCGCGCCTTCGTGGCGCCGCCCGGCCGGGTCCTGCTGGCTGCCGACTACTCGCAGATCGAGCTCCGCCTGCTGGCCGAGGTGGCGGGGATTGAGCCGTTGCGGGAGGCGTTCCGCGACGGCGCGGACATTCACACGCTCACGGCTGCCAGCGTGTTCGCGGTCGCCGTGTCGGAGGTGGACGCGGAAATGCGGCGACGGGCCAAGACGGTCAACTTCGGGCTGATCTACGGACAGAGCGCGTTCGGGCTGGCCCGGCAGCTGGGCATCCCCAAGGGTGAGGCCCAGGGGATCATCGATGCCTATTTCAAACAGTATCCCGGCATCGAACGGTACATGGAGACCACCAAGCAGTTCGCCAGGGATCACGGCTACATCGAGACCATGTTCGGTCGCCGCTGTCACTTGCCGAACATTCGCGCCCAGAACTTCTCGGCCCGGGCCGGGTCCGAGCGGGCGGCCATCAACGCGCCGCTGCAGGGGGCGGCCGCCGACATCATCAAGCGCGCGATGGTGCGCATGCCGGACGCGCTGCGCGGGGCTGGGCTCCAGGCCGACATGCTGCTGCAGGTCCACGATGAACTGGTCTTCGAAGTTCCCGAGGCGGAGGTCGAGGCGACCACCGCAGTGGTCAAGCGGGCCATGGAGACGGCACCGTTGCCGGCGTGCGCGATGTCGGTGCCGTTGGTAGTGGACGTCGGCGTGGGTGCCAACTGGGAGACAGCCCACTGAGACGGGGGTGATCGGACGCGGGACTCCCGCCGGTGTCGGTGCGAGGACGGGGCTGACGCCCGGAACGTGCCCGGCCGGCCGCTCCGAGTGCCCGAGTCCGTTTCGGCGTCGACGAAGTCCGCTCCGCCGGATCTCCGCAGGCAACCCCGGGACGGCCGCGCGCCGGGCGTCACGTCGCCCGTCGACATGCGGATTTCCACCCGGCCGTCGGCGGCCCTAATTCAAGCCGCGCCCATGCGCACGTTTCGGTGCGCACTTGACCAGGAGTGGTCCTACCGGTCAGGCTGAGGGCAAGGCGGAGGTCTCGATGGCGGTATCGCTCACTCACATGCGTGCGTTCTGGGCAGTGGCCAAAGCGCGGTCATTTACGCGGGCAAGCAAACAGCTGGGCGTGGCACAGGCCACGATCTCGCAGCACATCTCCAAGCTCGAGGACGAGCTGGGAGCCCAGGTGCTGCGGCGCCATGGCGGCACCATCGACCTCACCGACGCCGGCCGGTACCTCCTGCGTCGGGTGGAACGAATCCTGAGCGACTACGACGAGGCCATGGACGGGATCGGGCAGTTCACCGCCGGCACGCGGGGCATGCTCAAGCTGGGAATTCTGAGTTCCGTCGCCCGAAATCTGTTGCCGGAGGCGATGCGCAGTTTCGCGGTGTCCTTTCCGAACGTCGAAATCGACGTCCAGGAAGTACCGCCGGCTGAGACGATCGATCTCCTCTACGCGCGCCGCATTTCGATCGGCGTGGTGGCATCGGACTCGATCGCGTCAAGCAATCTGCCGTTTGCCCAGACCGAGCTCTTCGTGGATCCCTATGTCCTCGCGGTCCCCGAGGGATTGGCGCTCGAAGCGGTCGAGGACCCGACGGAGGACGTCAAGCCGGCCGTCGCCAACGTGCTGAACAGCACGATCCGGTTCGAGTACGGCAACCAGCACAAGCGGCGGATCGACGAGTGGTACAAGGGCGTGCTGCCGAAAGCGCGGGTCGAGGCGACCACCCGGACCTACGAAGTGGCGCTGTCGATGGTCCAGGCCGGACTGGGTGTAGCGGTCGTGCCGGCGCTCGCCGCCGAAATCGGGCCGGGCCACGGCTTTCGGGTCGACCTCTACCGGACGCAGCTGGAGGATCGACGGATGGCGGCCATGGTGCCCGACCAGTACCTGCGGATCGATCCCCACCGGACGTTCATCGGCGCGCTGGCCGAGGCGGGGCAGGCGCTCGAACTGCCGGCGATACTGGAAGCGCCGTTTCTCGGCAGGCCGACGGCACGCCAGCGCCGGTCCGCAGCCTGACCGTCGTTCCGGTCGGGACGCTCGGCCAATCCAGGATGTTCGCCGTCGACCAACCCCAAGGACAAGCGGGAGTTCAGCGCATGGGGGCCGCGTCCGGGTTGCTCCGCACCGCCGGCGTGCTGCTGGGCGTGCTGATCCTGCTTGGCGTGCCCGAGGCGGTCCGGGCCGCAGGGCCGGAACGTGCCGCGTGGTACGTGAACGTGGGCGGTGGTGCGGGCTGGAGCGCAACCATGGACAAGGCTGGGCGCAACCGCGACACGACTTGCAGTCCGAACCGCGACTGCGGCGGCCGAACTGTCGCTGGGTTTCGCTGGTTTCAGGACCTGGTCCCCGAGACCGGCCGCACCTTCGGGATCGCGGCGGGTCGACAGGTCGGGCGGCTGCGGTTTGAACTGTCGGCGACTCAGCAAACCCATCCCGTCGCGCTGGAGTTCATCGGCATCACGTATCTGGACGGTTCCGAGCGGGCGCCGCACGTTGTCGACAGCCCCTATACATCGCGTTCCACGAACATGGTGGACGAACTGACGACACGCTCGCTCTCGGTGAACGTCTACCGGGACTTTCCGATGCCGGGGTTCCGGGCAATCCCGTATCTTGGCGCCGGCCTGGGCATCACGTACGTCGAGGTCTCCGGGCTCTACTTCCACAGTGACTACTCCTGCCGGGAAGGCCGATCGTGCGACCCGCCGGCGGACCGCTACGACACCGTGAAGTCCGCTGATCTCACGGACGTGGTCCCGGCAGCCCATCTTTTTGCCGGGGTGGCATGGCACTTGAGCGACCGGTGGGCGCTTGATGTCAAGCTTGCCTATCGCGCCGTCGGCGACCTCGCGCATCGGTCCGCCTACGTCCAGCACGAATTCCCCGGCCTCACGTTTCGCGAGGCGGTCCGCGGTATCCGGCAGGGATCGGTCCTGCTTGGCGCGCGATACACCTGGGCTGACGGCACGACGCCGTAGCCGACCAGCCGCAGCAGGCCGTCGGCGCCCCGTTGGCGGGTCCCCTCCGGCGGCGAGCGAAGCGTACTGGCGGAATGTCGGGCTCCGACGGCCACGGCGTCCGCCTCGCGGTCGTGTCGTCCCCCGCAGGAGAACGCACGGCGCGGCACGGTCGCGTTGCAGGCCACACGACACACGTGATAGGTTGCCTCTGTATTTTTTATCCCTGTTCCCGCCATTTGCTCGTCCCGGACGACTGCCATAGGTCGAGGGTCAGGTTTGCGCGGAAGTACAAACAAGCTCATGCCACCAGCCAAACCTTCGCCTCTGGCGGCGGTCGCCCAGAACGACGATTTTGTCGCCCAGATCGAGGCGGCGAACGATGCCGTCGCTCGCGCCCGCGCCCACATGGCCGAGCTCGTGTTCGGCCAGCCGCACGTCGTGGACCACGCGATCATCACGCTGCTCGCCGGCGGGCACGCGCTGGTCATCGGCTTGCCAGGGCTTGCCAAGACCCGGCTCGCGCGCTCGCTCGGCACGGTCTTTGGACTGGTGGACAAGCGGATCCAGTTCACGCCGGACCTGATGCCCTCCGACATCGTGGGGTCCGAGGTTCTCGAGGAAGGAGATGGCGGGCAGCGGGCCTTCCGTTTCATCGAGGGCCCCGTGTTTTGCCAGCTGCTCCTCGCCGACGAGATCAACCGGGCCTCGCCTCGAACCCAGTCCGCGCTCCTGCAGGCAATGCAGGAAAACGAAGTGACCGTGGCCGGCCGCGCGCATCCGCTCCCGTCGCCGTTCCACGTCCTGTCCACGCAGAACCCGATCGAACAGGAAGGGACCTACCCGCTGCCGGAAGCCCAACTCGACCGGTTTCTCATGCGGATCGACATCGGCTACCCCGACCGTGATTCCGAACGCACCATGCTGATCGCCACGACCGGGCCCAAGGAGACCGAGCCCGAGCAGATTATCTCGGCGCAGGAACTCCTCGACATGCAGGCACTGGTACGTTCGATTCCCGTGGGCGACAGCGTGGTGGAAGCCATTCTGACGTTGGTGCGCCGCGGGCGGCCCGACCTCTCTGAAATCGAGATGGTGCGTGAGCACGTGTCGTGGGGTCCGGGGCCGCGCGCCAGTCAGGCGCTGATGCTGTCGGCGCGGGCCCGCGCGGTGCTGGACGGGCGCCTCGCGCCGTCGGTGGACGATGTCGTGGCGCTGGCCCGCCCGGTGCTGCGGCACCGGATGGACGTGACGTTCGCCGCCCGTGCGGACGGCCTGAGTGTCCTGGACGTTATCGATCGTCTGACCGAATCCATCGCCTGAGCCGTTTGGTGCCGACGCCTGATCCCGCTCCCCGGGACCGTGCTGAACGTCTCGCTGCCGGTCTCCCCTCCTTTTCCATCCGCGCGCTCCGGGTTGCCGCCGGTGTAATCAGCGGGGTCCACGGCCGGCGACGTCGCGGTCGCGGCGAGAGTTTCTGGCAATTTCGGCAGTTTCAGCCGGGTGATCCGGTGTCCTCCATCGACTGGCGGCGCACCGCGGCCTCGCAGGACATCTTCATCCGCGAACGCGAGTGGGAGGTGGCGCAGCAGGTGTGGCTCTGGTGCGACCGGTCACCATCCATGGACTACGCCTCGTCGCCCGAACTCGAACCGAAGCGGACGCGGGCGGCGCTGATCACGCTCGCGCTGGCGGCGATGCTGCTGCAGGGAGGCGAAACCGTGGGGCTGCTCGGCGCGACGCCGCGCACCGGCCGGGGACGGGCGATGCTCGGACGGATCGCCGAACATCTCGTGGCCGACGCTCCGCCCGGCTCCGGCATGCCGGCCGCGATCCGAGTCGAGCGCCACGCCCAAACGGTCCTGGTCGGCGATTTCCTCGAGCCGCTGGAGACGGTTGCCGCCCGCGTGCGCGGTCTCGCCAACCAGGAGGTGGCAGGGCATCTCGTTCAGGTCCTCGATCCGGCGGAGGAGCTGCTGCCCTTCCGCGGTCGCATCCGGTTCGTGGGCGCCGAGGAGGAGGGAGACCTCCTGATCGGCAGAGTGGAAGCCGTGAACCGCCGCTACGTGCATCGGGTCGAGGAACACCGGCAGGGGCTTGCCGACATCGCCCGCAAGCATGGCTGGGGCTTCCTGACCCACCGGACCGACCGGGGGCCGGAACCGACCCTGCTGGCGCTCCATCAAGCGCTCTCCGGCGCGTTCGAACGGTTCTGAGCCGTGCCGTTTTCGTTTGCCGCACCCTGGGCCCTGGCGGCCCTGGCCGGGCTGATCGCCGTGTGGTGGTTGCTGCGGATTCGACCCCCGGCCCCCCGGCGGCTCCGATTCCCTGCCATCCGGCTTCTGTTCGGTCTCGACGATCGCGAGGAACCACCGCATACCACGCCGCTGTGGCTGCTGATCCTCAGGATGGCGCTGTTCACGCTGGTGGTCCTCGCCGTTGCCGGGCCCCGCTGGGATACGGACCCGACGCTGGAGGCGGACGGCACGCTGGTCGTGGTCGTCGATGACGGCTGGGCGAGTGCGCGCGGGTGGGAGAGCACGCGGCGGTCCTTGCTACAGGTGATCGATGCCGCGGGGGTACAGGACCGTTCGGTGGTGCTGGCAGGCACGGCACCGGGGACCGACTGGTTCCGCTCGCAGGTGCCGGCCGATCCCGAAGAAGCTGCGCGCCTGGCCCGGGTGCTGGCACCGCAGGCGTGGGGCGTCGACCGGCGGGCATTTCTCGAATCGCTCGTCGGCGCAGAGTTTGTCGACGTTGGCGAGGTCATGTGGTTCTGGGACGGTACGGACGGGGGCGACCCGGAAGCGACGGCACTCTTGGCGCAACAGTTGTCCCGGGTCGGGGCGCTGTCCGTGATGGCCGGGCCGGAGCACGAGGCCCCGCTGTCGCTGCTGCCGGCCACGGATGATGCGGACGGGATGGCGCCGCAGCTCCGCCGCACGCACGAAACGGGGGCCCAGGAGGCATGGGTGCGGGCGCTCAGCCTGGACGGCCGGGTGCTGACGCGGATATCGGCAACGTTTGCGGACGGGGAGCGGACCGCCAGTGCGCCGCTTGGCCTCCCGCGCGAGCTGCGCCGCGAGGTCACCCGGATCGAGATCGAGGGTCAGCGTCACGCCGGCGCGGTCGTGCTCGTCGACGATCGCTGGCAGCGTCGCACCGTCGGGCTGGTAACGTTGGGCGACGACTACGCCGCCCGCCCGCTACTGGCCCCCACCTACTACCTGCGGCGTGCGCTGGAGCCGTTCGCCGAGGTCCGCCAGGGGCCGCTGGGGACGCTGCTGGAGGATCCCCCATCGGTAATCGTGCTGGCGGACGTTGGCCAGCTCCGTCCGGAGGGCCGCGACGCCCTCGAAGCGTGGCTGGAGTCAGGCGGCACGCTGGTGCGCTTTGCCGGCGAACGCCTCGTGGACGCGGACAGCCCGCTGCTCCCGGTGCGACTGCGGGAAGGCGAAATGCGGTCGCTGGGCGGCGCGTTCAGCTGGGAGCAGCCGTTCACGCTGGGACCGTTCCCCTCGGAATCGCCGTTCGCGGGACTGGCGGTGCCGGAAGATGTTGTGGTCCACCGGCAGATGATCGCGGAACCGTCGGCGACCCTGGACGATCTGACCCTGGCGCGCCTGGCGGACGGGACGCCGCTGGTGACGGCGGCGCGGAGCGGTCGCGGGGAGCTTGTGTTCTTCCACGTGACGGCGAACACGGACTGGTCGAACCTGCCGCTGTCCGGCCTCTTCGTGAGCATGTTGCAGCGGATTGTCGAGCGGGCGGAAGGCGGCGATGCGCAGCTAGGGGCTGAATTGCTGCCGCCGCTCTCGGTGTTGGACGGCTTCGGTCGGGAGATGCCGCCGCCGCCGGACGCCGTTTCGGTCGACGCTGCGCAGCTGCTGGAAGGGAGCCCGGGGCCCGGCCACCCGCCCGGCTATTACGGCCACGACCTGTTCCGGCGAGCCCTGAACCTGGGTGGGACCGTGGCGGACGTGCAGGTCTTCCGGGGTCCGCTGCCGGATGGCGTGGAACCCGTTGCCAGGTTCGGCACGGCGACCGTCGACTTGTCGGCATGGCTGTTTGCCCTCGCGCTCGCCCTGCTCCTGGTGGACATCGTGGCGGGTCTGGCCCTGCGCGGGCTGATCGGCGGCCAGGGATGGGTCTCCACGGCGGTCGTCCTGGTCGTGCTCGGCGCCGCCGAGGTGCGCGCCGAGGATTCCGTGCCCCTGGGAGCGCTGGCAATCCAGTTTGGCTACGTGGAGACCGGCAACCGGGAGATCGATCAAACGAGTGCGCTGGGACTGGCGGCGCTCGGCCGGGTGCTGGCCGAGCGCACGTCGGTTGTGCCCGTGCCGCCGAAGGGGATTGACATCGAGCGGGATCCGCTGGTGTTTCATCCATTCGTGTATTGGCCGATCACGGATCGCCAGGAGACGGTCTCGGAACAGGCGGTGGAACGCATCGAGGCCTACTTGCAGACGGGCGGCATGATCGTGTTCGACACGCGCGACGGATCACCGGTGGCCCAGCTCGAGTCGTCGCGTCACGGTGACCCGCGCCTCGCCGCGGTGCTCGGCTCGCTCGACCTCCCGCCGCTGGTGCCGGTCTCCGGCGGCCACGTGCTTGGCCGGTCCTTCTATCTGCTGGGCGCGTTTCCTGGACGCTGGGCCGGCAATCAGGTCTGGGTCGAGAGCACGGCCGAGCGATCCCGCGACGAGGTAGCAAGCGTGGTGGTCGGAGCGGCGGGCTGGGCGGCTGCGTGGGCGACTGACCCCTCCGGCCGGCCGCTGTTCCCGGTAACCCCCGGCGGTGAGCGACAGCGCGAAATGGCCTACCGGTTCGGCGTCAATCTGGCGATGTACGCCATGACCGGCAACTACAAGTCGGATCAGGCGCACACCCGGACCATCCTGCAGCGGCTGCGGCGCGCGGCGGAGCGGCGCTGAATCCCGATGGACGGGTACACGCTGACATTCGCTCCGCTGTTGCCATGGAGCCTGTTCGCGGTCATGGCAGCGGCCACCGCGGCGGTCCTCGGACTGGGTCTTCGAAAGCGGTCGTCCGGGATCGGCTTTCGGGCGCTGGCAGCTGCGGCCCTGCTCTTCGCGATCGCACGCCCGACAGTAACCGCAGAGCAACGGACCGAACTCGCCGACGTCGTGCTGGTGGTGGCGGACGCCAGTCCAAGCCAGCAGCTGGGGGACCGTGCGGAGGCGACGTCGTCGGCAGTGCAGGTGATCCAGGACGAATTGGCCGACGACGAGGGCCTCGAGGTGCGGGCCGTGACGGTGGCTAGCGGCGGCCCCGGAACAAACCTGTTTGCTGCCGTGCGTTCGGCCGTCGCGGACGTGCCGCCGGACGGTGTTGCCGGCGTGGTGCTGGTCACCGACGGACAGGTGCATGACGTGCCGGAAGACGGGTCGGCACTGGGATTCGACGCCCCGGTGCACGCCCTGCTGACCGGGGCGCCCGGCGAACGGGACCGGCGCCTGGTAGTCGATGGGGCTCCGCGATACGGCATCGTCGGCGAGGCCGTGAAATTTCGGGTCACGCTGCTAGATGAAGCGGCTGTGGGGCAGGCCGAACCCGTCCGCATCACCGTGCCGGGAGGGCACGTTGCGGAGCGGGTGCTGCAAGTGGGGACGCCCACGGAATTCGAGCTGCCGCTGGAGCGGGCGGGCGTGGTCGCCGTGGCGCTGGAGGTGGCAGCTATTCCCGACGAGCTCACGCCCGACAACAACCGGGTCGTCATCCATGTGAACGCTGTCCGCGATCGGCTCCGCGTGATGCTGGTCTCCGGCGAACCCAGCATGGGTCTGCGGCACTGGCGGAACCTGCTGCAGGCGGACCCCGCGGTCGACCTGGTGCATTTCACGATCTTGCGACCGCCCACCAAGCAGGATGCCACCCCGGTGCAGGAGCTGTCCCTGATCCCGTTCCCGGCCCGTGAGCTGTTCGACGCCAATCTCGACGATTTCCACCTCGTGATCTTTGATCGGTATCACCTGCGCGGCATCCTGCCGCCGCAGTACCTTTCGAACATCGCCGAGTACGTGGTCCGCGGCGGGGCGCTCCTCGACATTGCCGGGCCCAGCTACGCTGGTCGCTTCAGCCTCGTGAACACGCCGTTGCGGGAAATTCTCCCGACCCTGCCGGCCGGGGAAGTCATCGAGCGCCCCTTTGTGCCGGAGCTCTCGGAGGCCGGGCAAAACCACCCCGTGACAGCGGGCCTCACCGCAGGCGCCGCCGACTGGGGCCCCTGGTACCGGATGGTGCGGGGCATGCCGGTGAAGGGTGAGTCCTTAATGTGGGGCGCCGACGGATGGCCACTGCTGCAGATGAGCCGTGTCGGCGAAGGCAGGGTGGCGCAGCTTCTCTCGGATCAGTCCTGGGTCTGGACCCGGCCGGGTCCTGGCGGCGGACCGAGGGCGGAGCTGTTGCGCCGAGTCGTGCACTGGCTGATGAAGGAGCCGGACCTCGAGGAACATCTCCTGAAGGCGACAGTGTCCGATCGGCGTATCGATGTCCTCTACCGGAGCGTGGACACCCCGCTCCACGAGATTACGGCGGTGGCGCCGTCCGGCGCTTCTATGGCGGTCCCGCTGGGGCCTGCCGCGGCCGGAACCGCGATCGCGTCGTTCGAGGCCAACGAACCCGGATTGTGGACGTTGCAGGGGGGCAACCTGAGCGCAACGGCACTGGTCGGAGCAGCTGATGCGCTGGAACTGACGGAAATGCGGGCAGATCCCGGACCGCTCGAAGCATTCGTCGGCACCACGGGCGGCGGGGTTTTCTGGCTGGTGGATCACGGCGGTCCGCCGCCGTTCCGGCCGGTGACCGCCGGGCAGACAGCGGCTGGCGACAGCTGGCTCGGCCTGCGGCGTCATGGCCGTCATACGGTGACGGGCCTCGCCCAGTCACCGCTACTGCCGTGGCCGGTTCTCCTCGCATTGGCGATAGGGGCGCTCTTTCTCGCGTGGCATCGGGAGGCGCAGTAGCCTTGAGCAGGGTTCCGGCCCGGGGCACCGTGCCCGAATGGTGGGATCAGGCCACCCGAGCGCTGGCCCGGCGCGATCCGGTGCTGCGGCGGGTCATCGGCGCCTCGCAGGGCATGGCGCTCAAGTCCCGAGGCAACGCCTTCCAGTGCCTGGCCCGGTCGATCGTCGGTCAGCAAATTTCGGTGAAGGCCGCGCATGCCGTGTGGCTGCGGCTCGAAGAGCGCCTGGGGCGGGTCTCCCACCAACGGGTGTCAGCCTCCGACCTGACGGAGTTGCGGGATGTCGGCCTGTCCGCGCGCAAGGCTGAATACATCATGGAACTGGCGACCTGGTTCGCGTCCCGAGCGGGCCGCCGTGTTCACTGGCCCGAACTCACCGATGCGGAGGTCATTTCCGTTCTCACCGAGCGTCGCGGGATCGGCCGCTGGACAGCGGAGATGTTCCTGATCTTCTGCCTGCTGCGTCCCGATGTCTTTCCGGTGGACGACCTTGGGCTTCTACGCGCGCTCAGTGAGTTGTATGGTAGTGAGAAGGGCAAGCGCTCGGCGGCTGAACAGTTCGGCGAGCAGTGGGAACCATGGCGTTCCTGCGCTACATGGCATCTTTGGCGCCACTTGGACCCGGTTCCAGTCGCCTACTAGCGTTAGGCATGTGGCCAGCCTGGGCGCGGCGTCGCCGCGCCCGCACGTATCGAGAAGTTGGGGTTTGCTGGTGATGTGGATTCGGTGTGTCGCAGGAACCGCTCGCTGTCTGCTTGTGGCAGGAGCATTGGTGTGGGCAGCGTCGCCGGCTTCGGCGCAGCAACCCGCTGTGGTGGGGACTGACAAGGTGACGGCGGAAGCCGTCGATCAGACGGCTCCGACCATCGGTCGCTTCGTGACACTGTTCGAGGCTGTCGTGCCGGCGTTGCTCGCGAGTCATGTAACCGAGATTCCGGTCAACATCGGTGATCGGTTGGCCGTGGGCGACATCATTGCGGTGCTCGATATCGACCGTCTGCGCTGGCAGGTCCAGCAGGCGAAAGCGAGCGTCGCTCAGAGTGAGGCAGGGCTGGCCGTGGCACGTGCGCGGGCGGAACTGGCCCAGCGGCGATTGGAGCGGGCCGAGGGCCTGCGCGAATCCACGGCGTTCAGTCAGGCGCAGCGAGATGACGCCCGGGGCGAAGCGGACATCGCGGCGGCGCAGGTTCAGGTTGCCCTGGCGGCCCTCGAAGAGGCCAATGCGCGGCTGGACACCGCGGAGGATGACTTCGCGAGAGGCACCGTCGTCGCGCCGTTCGACGGAGTGGTCGAGGAGCGCCATGCAGATCTCGGCGAGGCAGTACAGCCCGGCGGGCCGGTGGTCACGTTGGTCAGCGAGAAGGCCCTCGAGATCGAGGCGGACGTTCCATCACAGCGGGTTGCCGCTCTGAATCCGGGCGCGAGGATCGAGGTGACGCGCGCGTCCGGCGAATCCATCGGGACGACGGTGCGCGCGGTCGGTACGGTCGAGAATCCGCGGACCCGCACGCGGCGGGTGCGACTGGTTCCAGAACTTGCCGAGTTGCAGCACGTTCCCCCAATCGGCGAGGGCGTTACGGTGCACGTTCCCATCAGTGACACCGCCGTGCTGCCAACGGTTCATAAGGACGCCATCCTGCAGCGGCGGGGCATCTCGGTGGTGTATGTCGTCGTCGACGGCAAGGCGGAGGTTCGCCCGGTACAGCTGGGCGATGCGGTGGGAGACCGGTTCGTGGTGCTGTCCGGCGTGCAACCCGGCGAGGTCGCGGTCGTCCGCGGCAACGAGCGTCTGCTTCCAGGCCAGGCGGTGGCAGTAGCCCCACCCGCCGAAGGTGGGCAGGGAGACCAGTCGGAGGCAGTCGCAGAGGCCGCCGCGACACCGGACGACGCGAAAGAATCCGCCCAATGAACCTCATCCGCCTTTCCATCGAGAAGCCGATCGCGGTCCTAGCGCTGGTCGTCATGATCGTGGTGCTGGGCTTTCTGGCCCTCACCCGGATCCCGATCCAGCTGGCGCCCGACGTGTTTACGCCGGTGATCTCGGTGACGACCTGGTGGTACGGCGCCAGCCCGTACGAAATCGAGCGCGAGATCGTCAATCGCCAGGAAGAGGTGCTCAGAGGTCTGGAGGGGCTCGAACGCATGGAGAGCACCTCGCGCGACGGGCAAGCCGAGGTGAAGCTCGAGTTCAACGTTGGGATCAACATGGACCGGGCGCTCCTTCTGGTCTCCAACCGGCTCAACCAGATTGACGACTACCCGGATGATGCCGGCGAACCGCAGCTCGATACCGCCGGTCTCGATGACAACGCGGTCGCGTGGTTCATTCTCACCCGCACCGAAGGCAATGAGCGTGCCATCTCGACGTATGGCGATTACGTCGAGGACGTGATCCAGGACCGCTTGGAGCGGGTTCCCGGCGTCGCGCGGACCAACCTGTACGGCGGCACGCAGCGCGAGTTGCAGGTCACCGTGCAACCAGAACAGCTCGCCACCCATCACCTCACGGTTCCGGCGGTGGTGGATTCGCTGCGCCTCGCCAACGCTTCGGTGTCCGCCGGGGATGTCGACGAGGGCAAGCGCCGCTATGTCGTTCGGGCCGAGGGCGAACTCCAGACCCCCGAGCAGGTTCGGGACGTGGTGTTGGTGACCGACGAAACGGATACCGGACGTATCGGACGCACCCGGGTCGGCGATATCGCCGACGTCGACTTCGGGTACAAGACCCCGCGCGCCGATATCCGCTTCCTCGGGGAGTCGGCGCTTGCCGTGAACGCGATGCGTCAGAGCGGCGCCAACATCATCGACACCATGGACGGAGTGCGGGACGCGATCGACGAACTGAACGAGTTCGCCCTGCCGAGCGTGGGCCTCACGATGCGGCAGGTGTACGACGAAACCATCTATATCGATTCGGCGATCGAACTGGTCCGCCAGAACATCTGGATCGGCGGGTTGCTCGCCGTGGTGGTCCTGCTTCTGTTCCTTCGTTCCTGGCGCGCGACAGTCATTATCGGCCTCGCTATCCCGGTGTCGGTCGTGGCTTCCTTCGTCGCGATGGCGGCGCTGGGACGTTCGCTCAACGTGATTTCGCTGGCCGGCATTGCGTTTGCCGTCGGCATGGTCGTCGACGCGGCCATCGTGGTGCTGGAGAACATCTACCGCCACAGGGAGGGTGGTCGCTCGGGGCCGGAGGCGGCTCATGACGGCACCCGCCAAGTCTGGTCGGCCGTGATGGTGTCCGCGCTCACGACGGTACTGGTCTTCATTCCGATCCTCGTCATGCAACTTGAAGCCGGACAGCTGTTCCGCGACATCGCCGTGGCGATCTCGGTGGCTGTCCTGATGTCCTTGCTGGTATCGGTGACGGTTATTCCCGCGCTGGCGACTTGGCTGCTTGGCCCGGGCCGGGGATACCGCCGGATCAGCCTTGGCCCCATCGACTGGATTCCGCGCTTGGTGGCGCGCTTCTTCACTGGATACGTGACGCTGGTCCTCCGTTCCCGGATTGCTTCGGCGGCGATTGCGTTGAGTGTCGCGGCGGTGGCGCTGTTCGTGAGCTGGCAGCTCCTGCCGAAGTTGGAGTATCTGCCGGAAGGCAACCGAAACCTGATATTCGGCGTAATGCTCCCGCCCCCTGGCTACAATCTCGAAACGCTTACCGAGATTGCGGAGCGAGTGGAGGTTCCGGTTCGGCCGCTCTGGGCAAGCGAGACCGGTCCCGAGGCGGAACCCGGTCAACCGCCCAAGATCAAAAACTACTTCTTTGTGGCCATTCGCGACGGTCGAACGTTCTTCGGCGCCAGCGCGATGCAGGAAACGCGGGTTCGCGAGCTCATTCCGGTGTTGACCCGGTCGTTGTTCGGCGAACCGGGCACGTTCGGCTTCTTTACTCAGCCGAGCTTGTTTCAGCGTGGCTTTGGGGGCGGGCGTGCGATTGATATCGATATCAGCGGACCCTCCCTTGAAAACGTCGTGGCGGTGGCGCAGCAGGCCGCTGGCCTGATCGGCCAAGGATTCCCGCGCGAGCAAGGCAACCAGATGCGTCCGATCCCCGGGCTCGATCTGGGATCGCCTGAGGTGCAGGTCCGCCCGGACCGGGTACGCCTGTCGGACAATGGCGTGACGGCTCGCGAACTCGCCATGAGCGTCGATGCTTTCAATTCCGGGCTCCGCGTTGCCGAAATCACCGTGAATTCGGAGCGGCTTGACCTGACGCTGCAGGGCCCGCAGAACGACATCGATCACACGCAAGGCATCGAGACCCTGCCGGTCGTGACCCAAAGCGGGGAGATTCTCCCGGTAAGCTCGGTTGCCGATGTCGTGGTGACGTCAGGCCCCACGGAAATCCGGCACATCGAGCGGGAACGCACGATTACGCTCCAGCTGCGACCCTCTGACCAAATCCCGCTCGAAGCCGCGATCGACAAGGTGGCTGCCGAAGTCGTCGGCCCGTTAGAGGGCCAGGGGCTGCCCGCCGGGGTGAAGATCGCGATTTCCGGAACCGCGGACGAACTTACCCAGACGTGGAACGCGATGGTGGGGAATCTCATCGTGGCGGTGGTGATCGTTTATCTGCTGATGGCGGTCCTGTTTTCTAGCTTCCTCTATCCATTCGTGATCATGCTGTCCGTACCGCCGGCAACGGCAGGCGGGGTGATCGGGCTCTGGATCCTGAACTTCTACACGGTCCAGCCGCTCGACATGCTGACGATGCTCGGATTCGTCATCCTGATCGGCATCGTGGTGAACAACGCCATCCTGCTCGTGCACCAGTCGTTGCTGCACATCCGCCACGAGGGCATGCAGCCGCAACCGGCGATTGTCGAGGCCACCCGTAACCGGGTGCGCCCGATCTTCATGTCCACGCTGACCACGGTCGCGGGGATGATGCCCCTGATCCTCTTCCCCGGCGCCGGCTCCGAGCTCTATCGGGGCCTGGGTTCAGTGGTCGTTGGGGGCCTGACCCTGTCAGCACTGATCACATTGATTATTGTTCCGCCCATGCTTCGAATCTTCGTCGCAGGTGAATCCAAACCGGCCACCCAGCAGCGCGTGGCGGAGCCGGAATCGGACGTCCTGCCGCCCATACACGCGCCCCAGCCGTCGGAGGTGTAAGGAATTCATGGCTTCACGACGCATCCCGGCACGCGCCGCCAACGGAACAAGCCGCCGCCGCGTCATCACGATCCTCGGTGCTACTGCGGGCGGCCTCACGTTGGGAGGGGGTGCACTGCTTCTGGGCGGTTCGCGAGAACTTGAGGCCGTCGAATGGAGCGGGGTCGCTCTTGGGTCACCGGCGAGGATCGTGCTGTACAGCGATGATCCGGTGCGTGCCCGGTCGCTGATCGCGCAGGTCGCCGATGACATTCATGCGCTCGAGGATGAGTTCAGTCTCTATCGGCCAGGATCGGCGATATCGCGACTGAACCGCACCGGCCGGATCGACAAACCCGGTCGGGAGTTCCTACATCTGCTGGAAGAATCCGTCCGGATGTCGGAACTGACCGGCGGCGCTTTCGATCCGACGGTGCAGCCTATCTGGGACGTCACGGCCGAGAGCTTTCGGAGCACCGGTCTGCCGCCTTCACTTGACGCTCTGGATCGGCTCCGTCCGCTTGTGAACTGGCAGGGTGTCGATGCCGCGGCAGATACCATTCGGTTCGCGCGCCCCGGCATGGCAGTAACGCTGAACGGAATTGCGCAGGGATTCATTACCGATCGCGTAGCGAACCGCCTCCGGGAAGGAGGGCTTCAGCACGTGCTCGCGGAATTGGGTGAAACACGTGCTATCGGGCAGCATCCCGATGGACGCCGTTGGCAGATCGGGATACCCGACCCCGATGGCGAGATGCTGATCGAGACGGTTCAGCTCGGCGACGAAGCCATTGCTACATCCGGCGGATACGGCACACGCTTCGATTCGGAAGGGAAGTGGCATCACATTTTTGATCCTGCTACGACCCGATCCGCCCATCGCCACCGCAGCGTTTCCGTGATCGCACCGACAGCTACCGAAGCAGACGCCCTGGCTACCGCATTCGCTGTGATGCCCGAGCGGGCAGCCATGGCGGTCGCGGCCAGCCTGCCAAACGTGCGCGCCCGCGTGGTCGACAACGCAGGGGTTGCACGCCCGCTGGGCGTGTGAACTTCCGGGGACTATTCCCGCAGTCTGGTCGAGAACTGCGTCGATAGGTGTTAGGCGGCCCGACCGTTAGGCTGACTGGAAGTGGCCGCTCGGGCCCGCCTCGCGTTCCCGTGATGTATTTGCGTCACGAGTTTCAGGGTGTCCGAACCCATCATTGTCCGGTATGCGAGGCTCGCGCGGCAACTGCGCATGTGGCGGTATTTCGCGCAGCCTGAGCGGCTCGGCCGGCACCGGCGGTCCCTAGCCAGGCGGACCCGGGGTTCGGGACCGCTACTATCGTTTCATTCCTGGCCACCCCAACGCGACTGCTGGTACATCCTGCCGAGCTCCGACGCCGGACTCGGTCCCGCCGCGCCGGTACGGCTACTCCGACACCCGCGGGTGCCGGACGCGGAAGTGTTCAGCAAGCGATGCTCACCCTGAAGGGAATCACCATGACCCTCAAAGAGATGACCCGGACCCGGTCGCTGAAGACCGGGACGTTCATCGTCGAATTCAACACCCCTGGAATTGGCCATGTGCTGAAGGCGGCGGGCTGCGACTTTGCCTTCCTGGACACCGAGCACAGCGGCTTCGGAATGGATGCCCTTAAGGCCGCGCTCCGTTACATGGAGGCCGCTGCGCTGCCCACGATCGTGCGTGTCCCGTCCGGAGAAGCCCACCACGTCAACCGGGCGCTGGATGCCGGGGCCGAAGGCATCATGGTGCCGAAGGCCGAATCGGTTGCTGACGTGAAGGCACTCATCGCGGCCTCCAAGTACCCGCCGGCAGGAGAACGGGGCGTTGCCCTCGGGATCCAGCACGACCGCTTTACGGAAGGGGCGGTGGACGACAAGTTTTCGGCGGCGAACGCGCGGACCGTCCTCGCGGTCCTGGTGGAGACGCAGGGCGCGGCGGACGAAATCGATGCCATTGCCGCTCTCCCGGACATTGACTTGCTCTGGATCGGGCATTTCGACCTCAGCGTCAGCCTGGGAATTCCTGGCGAGTTCGATCACCCGGCATTCAAGGATGCAGTTGCGCGCACGGAGGCCGCTGCGCGCAGGCACGGCAAGTCGCTCGGGCGCCTGATCATGGATCCGGCGATGGCTCCACCCCTGTTTGCGGCTGGCGTGGATTTCTTCTGTTATTCAGGTGACGCGTGGCTGCTTCAGCAGGCGTACCGGGATGGAGCCGCCACTATTCGGGGCGCCTGTATCGGTGATGTGCCCCGGGATCCATGACGTGCCGGATGGAACAAGCGACGGTGTCGTCGGCTCCAGCCTCGGTAACCGATCTTCTGCGAAGTTGAAGAGGGTCCTGACTTCCGGTCGGTGAATCGTTGCATTCTGATCTTCGTGGCCTCGGACCGCCACGCAGGTCCGGGGCTATGCTCTCCGTCCAGCGGATGCATATACCTGAAGCCGTTCGCTTCGTGACGAGGCGGCTTCAGCGGTTGGGAGGTGGTCATGAGCGATCAACGCGATAGCGGTCGAGGGAGTCGGACGAGGATCTCGCGAATCGCCCTGCTGGGGTTTGCGGTCGCAGTCTTGGCAGCGATAGCGATGATGGCGGCGGCGCTTGGCTATCGCCTGGGCATCTGGTCCTTCCGCTTCGCCTTGCTGACGCTGACCGACTACGCCGCATACGCGGCGTTTGCCGGCGGCGCCATCTCGCTGATTGGCTTGGGCCGAAGCCTTCCCGGCAATCTTCCAGGCATGGTCGTGTCGGTGATCGGGGTCGTTGTCGGGGGCTACAGCTGCCACACGATTTACCAGCAGTGGGTGACCGTGAAGACTGTCCCGTTCATCCATGACATCACCACTGATACCGCGAATCCTCCGGCGTTCATCGCAGTCGTTGGGGCCAGAGAGGCGGAGGGGGCCAATCCGCATGACTACGCGGGGGATACGGTCGCCCGTCAGCAGGAATGCGGTTATCCCGAGCTCGAGCCCTTCATCGCTGCTGCGGACCCTGCGACGGCATACGATCGTGCCCTTGATGTCGCCAACAGCATGGACTGGGAGATCGTGGCGTCCGACCGCGCGCTTGGCAGGATCGAGGCGACGGACACGTCGACTTGGTACGGCTTCAAGGATGACATTGTCGTTCGCGTCATCTCCGAAGACGCAGGCATGGGTTCTCGGATCGATGTGCGCTCCCTCAGCCGGGTTGGGCGCAGCGACGTCGGGGTTAATGCCGCGCGCATCAAAGCCTTTCTTGCTGCACTTGACGTTGCGCTCTAAGGCTGGCCGCGAGGGCCTGTCGTTGTGACCAGGCATGCCCGCAGAGACCGCCGTACTCGGCCGGGAAATCACTCGAGGTGGCCGCGGCATCGGTTGCTCCCGTAGGGCGAGCGCGATTGGCGGCGACGTCCCCGGGGGCATGAGCTCGCTGCCGCTGCGACGGGGGTGGTCCTGGCAGCTGCCGTAGGGCGCCACCGCGTTGACCGGAGTCGGCGCTCACGCGGTGTCGTTTCGGGCCAATTGCGGTGGTCGTCCGGCCCCTTGTCCGCGACAGCGCTGCCGGAAATGCACGGCTGCGGGAAACACGTGCTGACGCGTGTGGCTGTCGTTCCCGCATCTCCCTTGTGAGATCTCGAGTCGATTGAGCGGTCTTTTTTGCCGGGTGCAGTCGCTGGACTTGAACCGTCCAGCTGCGTGCTACGAAGGAGACTTACTGATACCTCCGATACTGCCCCGGCAGCATCGAGACGCGCAGGGCGCCAGAACCACTTCCGCGATGCCGGGCTACGTGGCACGAAAACCAATCTACTTGCAACCGGCATGTCAACTTGTCGCGTATATCGTAAGTTATGACATTACTTGACAAAATAGTGTTTGGATAGTAAGTAATATCAGCCTGAAAGTGCCGGATGAGGGGGGCGCTTCTGTCCGGCTTGTGCAGTGCGTTTTGGATTGCGCGGCCCGCGAACTCCAGAACGCCGTGTCAAGGGGGACAAGTCATGAAACGATCGCTGGTTCTCGGAATTCTCACCGCCTTTCTCAGTATGGCGGTGTACGGCGTGGCGCACGCGGAATTCTCCGGTGGCCTGAAGCTGGCTTCTCACTATGCCTGGCAAGGGGGGTCCGAATCCGCCGAGGAGCCGGCGCTCCAGGGCAGCATGTACTACAATTTTGACGCCTGCTATGCGGGGTTCTGGGCGTCGAGCGCCGACTATCCCGGGGGCATTGAAATTGACTATGAAACCGGGTGCGGAGGTTCGCTGACGGATAACCTCGGGTGGAGCGTCGATTTGATTTATCTGACCTATCCGGGTGCGACCGAAGAGAACCTGTTCGAGGCTCGCTTCAAGCTGAGTGCTGATCTCGGGGTGGCAAGCGTTTGGGGCAGGGTGCTGTTCCCGACGTGGCCGGATCAGGATGGCCCAGACCAAAATACCAGCGGGCACAACCGCCCTCAGTTCGGACTCACGGTGCCGCTCGGGGACGCACCGGTCAGTGTCTCGGCAACCTATGGTCAGGACAACAACCGGCCAAATTGCGACGACTACGACTGGTATCACCTGTCGGTGGACACCTCGTTCAAGGGCTTTGGATTGAGCGCGTTCTATTCTGATCGCAGTGACCGTGAGCCGAGGTGCGGTCAGTCCGGTCCCGGCAAGCCGGAGGACGGAATTTTCGGCGTGTCAATTTCGCGAGGTTTTTGACGACTGACACGCGGGTCATCAACGGGTCACGGCGTTGGGCCTTTGACCTGTTGTTGGCTTGAGTCAGTACGGGCGCGTCGCCTGTACTTGTGCGTGATGCCACTCAGTCGGGCGTATTGAAACGGATCGGACATTTGGGCGAGTGACGCTTGCGCCGCCGTCAACTGCAGGTTCCCGCGGGTTCAGGCAGTTGACGGCGGCTTTTTGGTTTGGCGCGGTCAGACCCCGCGAGAACAGCCGCAACCTCCTGAATTTGGGGCTGGGCCGGATCTGCCATGCCGTCAGACTGCGACAGCCCAGCGCAAATGCGGCTGGATCAGCATGAACGGCACATTCCGAAGTCCGGCATTCCACGCTACGGAAACCTCACTTTCAGGCCGTCAAATTCGGCATTAGCGGTTTATTGCCGGTACAAGTAGAGCAACAGGGACATGTGCGGGCGTCCCGAACGGCCAGAGGATCGGTGACAGGCTCCTCGGGACAAGCTGGCTACTGTTTGGTGGCTGGCGTACGCTCCCCAACGAATAGCTTGGCCGAAGGAGGTCCTCATGGCGTTTCGGAATGACCCTGACGGCACCAGGCTGCCGGTCAAAGTCGATCCCACATCGAACGGCGAGTTTGTGCCGGTGCCGCTGGATCCGGTTAATCGCGGCGCCAATCGCCTGGCACACGAGTGGGCGAACGAGAACGCCGGGCGTCTGGGTCTCTCCCGGCGGGCATTTCTGGTGTCCTCAGCCGGTGCGGCCACGGCACTCCTCGCCTTCAATCGGGCGAACGCTGATGCAGGTCGAACGGGAGGCTTCTTCGATATCCCGCAGGTTGCCGCGCTCGATGTCGAAGCGGCAAGAGAAAGCCTTGAAGGTCGTGAGTTCGTGTTCGACGTGCAGGGTCACTTTGTCGGCCAGCACGGTTTGGGACGGGTTGGGCTCGGTGGATCCGAAGAATTCATCAAGGACATTTTCCTGGATTCGGACACCGACATGATGGTCCTGTCCTTCATTCCCTCGAATCGTGAACGTGAACTGCTGACGATCCAGGAAGCGGATGAAACCCGCCGGATCATCGACGCCATGGCAGGAAGCCATCGCCTGCTGATTCACGGCCGCGTCAATCCCAATCAGGACGGGGACCTGGACGGTATGGAGGAGCTGGCCGAACGATGGGGCGTCTCGGCCTGGAAGACATATACGCAGTGGGGTCCGGACGGCGCGCCGGGCTTCTTTCTGCACGAGCCGGGTCCCGGTATCGCCCTGATCGAGAAAGCACGCGCGCTCGGAGTCAAGAACATCTGCGTGCACAAGGGGCTACCGTTCGGTCGCCGGTCCTACCAGCACAGTTTGTGCACCGACATCGGGCCCGCCGCCAAGATGTTCCCCGACGTGAATTTCCTCGTGTACCACTCGGGATTCATCAGCGGCGAAACGGAGGGTCCGTATGATCCTGAGCGAGGCGAAGGCGTCGATGAACTGATTCGCTCGGTCGAGGACAGCGGGATCGGCCGCAATGCCAACGTCTACGCCGAGCTGGGCAGTACCTGGCGGTTCCTGATGCGGGATCCTGATGGCGCCGCACACGTGATCGGCAAGCTCGTGAAACACATCGGCGAGCGCAACGTGCTCTATGGATCCGACTGCATCTGGTACGGCTCGCCGCAGGATCAAATCCAGGCCTTCCGGACCTTCCAGATTTCCGAAGCGTTGCAGGAAGCTCACGGCTACGCGCCGATGACGGACGCGTTGCGGGCACGCATCTTTGGGCTCAACGCGGCGAGGGTCTATGGAATCGACGTGGAGGAAGTGCTCCAGCGGGCAGGCAGTGATCGCGTCGGCCAGCAGCGCGCGGAATATCGGACCGCGCCCGATCCACATTTCCTGACGTTTGGCCCAACGACCAAGGGCGAATTCGCCGCCCTGCTCAAGGCCCGTGGCGGGCCGCTCTAGGCGGTCTGCCGACGCGGAGCGTTCGGCCGAACGGGGCCCTCATCCCGGCTCAGGAGACAGTGGATCCTCAAGCGCGACCGGCTACCAAGAGTTCGCGACCGGGCGCAGCAGCAAGCAGGCTGCGGTCGTCTGAATCCTGCAGACAACCGCTCTCCGAACCTTGGCTCACGCCTGTCGCCGTTGGGGTTACGCGGTCCGGCTCCGGTATGCGCGTTCAATCAAGTGATCCGCCGAGATCGGCCCTGGACCCTTCGCCACCACGTAGAGCAGCACGAAGAACCAAAGAATATGGAAGGTCCAGAAGCCCTCGGGCGCCACGATCTGGATGACAATGGTCATGACGAACAGCGCCAGGGCCGACAGCCTGGTGGCGAGCCCGACCACCAGCAGGACCGGGAGGATGTTTTCGGCAAGCGCCGCGAGGTGCGCCGATAGCACCGGAAAGGGCATCCCGAACTCGTGCTCGAACAGGAAGATGGTGCTGTCATTCACTGAAAACCCACTGATCTTTGCCTGTCCTGACCGAAAGAAAGTTGGCGCGATTGCCACCCTCGCCAGAAGCTGCAGTAACCAGTCCGGGATCCGTGACATCACTGCGTTCGCGCAGCTCACGATCTTGCCGAGCTGCCTCAGGCCGTTCGCTGGTGCACTCATGACGGGTCTCCATCATCGGAATTACTGGTATCCGCGGCGAGCCGATAGTCCGTAAACGTCCCGCCTGCAAAGAATCCTGCAAGGTGTCCTTGAAGATCAAAGCTTGGGTCCAACCGGCAAGCTGTCTCCCAGGCTCCGCCCAATGCCAGTCCCTTGCTCAACGCGAACCCGAAGTGATAGCCGGCCTCCGAAAGTGTGCGTACTTCCACCTCAGCATCCGGCCGTATGACCATAAGCCATTCAGGTCCGCCCTCAACTTCAATGGGGGCGTCGGGTTCGGTCTCATCGCGTCCCAGCCGCCATATCTTGGACACCGGAAAACGTGATTCCAGCCATTGGCAGCTCGGGTGTACCGCCAACTCGATCATGCTCATCCGGTCCGGCGGGACCGCCCCGAGTTCACCGATTTGCAGGCTTGGCGCCTCCGCGGCGGCATAGGCGCGATGCCACGCCACTTCCAGCCGCGCCACATCGGCAAACCAGGCGTAGGCAGCTGCGGCCTCGTAACTGGAGACAAAGTCGGGAAATTCGAACCCGTATTCGACCAGACGGCCATGGGGCGGGGGGTGGGTTCGGGCAAAGTCTGCAGCGATCCGCTCAAAGAACGCCTGGCCCATGAGGCGACACAGAGAGGGATACAGGGTTTCCATGGCCCTGACTACCGCGTAGGCGATGTTGTTTCGATAGACGTTGAGCCGCGTGGTGATATCGGGGCCGGCGGACGGCCGCGCGAGCAGTTCCGTGATTCTCTCGTCGCCGCCTTCCTCCATGGCGGCTCGAAAGGCCGATTGGATTTCAGCGAGACGGGACAATACGCATACCCTACGTGCCCGGATCGACACGAACCGGTGCCAACTTGGCACTGTCCCTGACCGGCGGAGACCAGTCGTCGCCCACGTGGGTGATGTGCTCGCGCATGATCCGTGCGGCCATTTGCGCCTCAGCAACCAGATCGCGCAGCTGCGGCAGGTTGGCGTCCCGTTCAACCAGCGTCGGCGTCGGTCCTCGGCGCTGAATGACGGTGCGGTAGAGGTCCCACACGCCCGCCGGCACCGGTGAACCGTGATCGTCGATACGAATGGTCTGTCCACTTGCCTGATCGACCGCGTGACCGGCCAGATGGATTTCTTCGACAGCCTCCAGGTCGAATGCGTCCAGCCACTCGATCGGGTCGAACCCCTGATTGAACGAAGAAACAAAGAGGTTATTCACGTCCAACAGCAGGCCGCAGCCCGTCCGTTGGGACAGTTCACGGAGGAATTCAGGTTCCGGGATCTCTGGTTCGGAAAACTGGAGATACGCCGAGGGATTTTCGATCAAGAGGGTTCGGCCAAGACGATCCTGCGCCCGGCAGACGTTGGCCGACACGATTCGCAGCGTTTCGTGTGTCAGGGGGAGCGGGAGCAGGTCGGCGAAGAACGTGTCCTCGATCCGACTCCATGAGAGATGTTCGGAAACGACAAAGGGCTCAAACCGATCGATCAGGACAGACAATCGATCAAGGTGGCCGGGCGACGGAGGTTCGACCGACCCAAGCGACATGCCCACCCCGTGCAGGGACAGGGGGTAATGGCTTCGGATGGCTTCCAGGTATCGGAGCGGCGGGCCGCCCGCAATCATGTAGTTCTCGGGATGAACCTCGAACCAGTCCACTGGCGGGGAGGCGTCCAGTACCTCCTTGTAGAACTGTGCCTTGAGGCCGATGCCACTGCTCTGGGCCACAGGCCGGTCCGGGGCAACTGCCGATGCCGCCTCAACTGACGCGTCAGGCATACACGGCTGCCCCGGTCCGGGTGACAGGATGTCAGTGGATCAGATGAACCGATCAGCTCTCCTCGAGGCTGCCGCCGACCAGCTTCTCGCAGAGGCCCGCAGGCACAAGAATCCAGGCATTCTTCTGGCCATCCACGGTTGAGGTGCCCTGGCACGTGGTGCCTTCACCAGCCGCACAGTCGTTCTGACCGGCCTTTGCAATGCCGTAGCATTTTTCCATGTCGCCTTCGGCGGACAGTGCCGTCGTTGCCGGGGCGGCCACCAAGAGCGCGGTCAGTGCCCCCGCTACGACCATGGCGGCGGAAGCCCGTTTGTGATCAGCCATTTTCTGGTTCCTCTCAGGAATTAGACGAAGGTCATGCCGGAAACCGTCAACCAACGGTTTCGCCAATTGTGAACATTCCCACCGTGTGCGGCGAGAGTGAATTCAAACGGCATACACGAGATATATGTTTGGCAAGCCGCCGTGACCACGTGGCCTTGACAGTTGGTGTCACATGTCGCGCCAGCCGGTCGCCGCCTGGTGACGGGGCTCGTTCGCTTCCTGCGTCGAGCCGCGACCTGGATGCGGGGAACGCTGGCTGGCATCCCTGCCCGGAGCACTCGGTCGGCCGAAACCCGATACTTGACGCAGGGAAGGCGCCTCGGCGGCGTGGTACGGCAGCAAGCCGGCCCGGCGACGCGCTTGGCGAGGGAAAGGCGTCCGAGCACGGGTCGTTCAGAGCGGCGGTGAAGGCTACTCATACATGCAGCAATGTGTATAACCGTTGCGCGGCTCGGGCTATCGCTTGTGGCGCATGTGCTTGCGCCCGGTGGCTCTGCGCCAAGCCCGGGAGCCCGTTCGCGCGGTAGTGGGCGGCCATGCGGGATTCCAACTTGGGCCGCGCCAGCGAGTGAACCCCTCTGCGGAGTGCATAGTCTTGAAACTCTACGATTTCGGCCCTGCGGCCAATTCCAAACGCGTACGCATGTTCCTTGTGGAAAAGAGCATGGACGTGCCCATCGTCGAATTGAACGTTCGGGACGATGACCAGTTCAAGGAACCCTACACCTCGATGAATCCGTTTCACTGCGTACCATTTCTTGAACTCGATGATGGCACCGTGATCGCTGAATCGATCTCAGTCTGCCGGTATCTCGAGGAGCTGCAGCCGGAACCGTCGATGTTTGGTCGTACGGCCGTGGAGCGGGCGACGATCGACATGTGGAATCGCAGGGTGGAGCTCGACGGCTTCATGCCGATCTTGCATGCGACGCGAAACCAAATCCCTCTGTTCGCAGGCCGCGTCGTGCCAGGAACGCGTACGGACTTGCCCCAGTTGCCCGCAATGGTGGAACGCGGTCAAGAGATGCTGCACATTTTCCTGGAACGTCTGGATCCGCAACTGGCAGGCAATCAGTTTGTTGCGGGAGACGAGGTCAGCATTGCCGACATTACCTGTTTCTTCGTGATCAATATGGCCAATCGCTTTGAGATGGGCGTGCAGGAACGGTATCCGGGCATTCATCGTTGGCATTCGGAGTTTTCTGAGCGTCCATCAGCGAGTGCCTGAACCAACGGACGTTTTCCGTGCGTCCTGAGCGTGCGGCCGGGGCGCCGGTAGTCCATGTGACATGCGGGATGGCCTCGATAGAAGGTGACGCAGGCCGGCCGGCGGCTGCCCGGTCGCCCGCTATTGGCCGACCGGGCTCTGTCCGCCGCGCTTTCGCAGGTATTCCACCACGCCCAACAGGACGAGTACGAATGCGACCAGGAACGTAGCCACCGCAAGTATTTCCGGGCTGATCTGTTCGCGAATGCCGGCCCACATCTGCCTGGGGATGGTGCGTTGCTCAAGTCCTCCGAGGAACAATACGGTGACTACCTCGTCAAATGACGCGGCAAATGCGAACAGCGCCCCCGCGATGACGCCGGGGGCAATCAACGGCAACTGGATGCGACGAAAGGCCGCAAACGGTCCAGCGCCCAGGCTCGCGGCGGCCCGCGTCAAGTTTCGGTCGAAGCCCGCGAGCGTCGCGGTCACGGTAATCACCACAAATGGCGTGCCGAGAGCGGCATGGGCGAGGATCAGGCTGAGATGGGTTTGTGAGAGGCCTAGGTTCGAATAGAAGAAAAACATCCCGGCAGCCGAGATGATGATCGGCGTGATCATCGGTGATATCAGCAGACCCGTAACGAGCGCACGGCCAGGCATCGCAGGACTGGCCAATCCAAGCGCGGCCAGAACTCCGAGGATGGTGGCGATGGCTGCCGCCGCGAGGCCAATGAACAGGCTGTTGGTCAGGGCAAGTCGCCACTCCTCGTCCTCGACGACGCTGCGGTACCAGCGCAACGAATAGGCATCGGCGTCAAGAGCCAGCATGCCTTCGCTGAATGTGAAGTACGGTTCCGCGTTGAAACTGAGAGGAATCACCACCAGCATCGGTGCAATCAGGAAGACGAAGACCGCAGCACAGAATGCGAGGTGCAGCCGCCGCGCCAGGCGGTCGCCAAAGCTGAACGTTGCCGTCTTCGACGTCATCAGGTGAAGCGCATCCGCTCGACGCCCACCAGCCGGTTGAACAGTAAGAACAGGAGCACCACGCAGACCAGCAGGATCGCCCCCAGTGCAGCGGCAAGACCCCAGTTGAGGGACTGCTGCATGTGGTAGGCGATCAGGTTGGAGATCAGCTGGCCCGTGCGCCCGCCGACCAGGGCGGGCGTGATGTAGTAGCCGATCGATAGGATGAAGACGAGCAGCGACCCGGCCGCGATACCGGGTAGAGTCTGCGGCCAGTACACGCGGATGAACGCTTGTGGGAAGGATGCGCCGAGAGCTGCCGCCGCACGCATTTGGGACGGCGCAATGGTTCGCATGACGGCGTAGAGCGGCAGGACCATAAAGGGCAGGAGGATCTGGGTCATCGCGACCAAGGTGCCGGTCATGTTGTAGATCATCGGGATGCGACCTTCCTCGGTGGTCAACCCGACGGCTACCAAGAGATCATTGATGACCCCCTGGTTTTGGAGAAGGACAATCCAGGAGGTGGTACGGACCAGCAGCGAAGTCCAGAAGGGCACCAGCACAAGCAGCAACAGCAGATTTGATCGGGAGGGAGGGCTATTGGCGATCAGATAGGCCACCGGATAGCCAAGGATCAGGCAAATCACGGTGATCACGACGCTGACCATCAAAGTGCGTCCCAGCAACGACAGGTAGATGCGCTGATCCGGCGGCTGGGCCACCACGTTTCCTGCTGTGTCCCGCTCCAGGTCAAGCGCATGCAGGAAATGTCGAAGCGTGTACCGTTCCCCCGCCCGCTGAATCGCGCGCCACGCCTTTGGTTCGTTCCAAATGGGAGCGGCGGCAATCATGGCTTCCCGCCAGGATCCGGGGTCGGCGTCGCGGAGTTGGCGTGCCGTGCGGACGACCGCACTTCGCATACCGGATTCGAGGCGATTGACGCGTGTGGCGACGCCACCGAGGGAACGTTGCTGGTGCAGCGACAGGAGTTCCCGTCCCAACACCTCAAATACGTCTTCGCTGGGAAGCGCCACGCCGTCCCAATTGTTGAGCATCGCAAGGGTGTCGGGGAGGGAGTCGGCGACCAGCGGTTCGTGGACGCTTCGAGCCAGCATCAGCCCCAGCGGCGCGAGAAACGTCACACCGATAAAGGCTACAAGCGGCAGCGTTAGAGCGGCCGCCCGTACCCGCGCAGCTGCTAGCGAGAGAGCCACGCGCTAAAGCGTTCGTTCATTTCCTCGCCGTGGTCGCTCCACCACTCCCAGTTGTTCCGTACCACGCGACCCATGTTCTCGGGAGCGCTGGGCATGTGCGGGCGCATCTCCACGCCGGTCTCGTGGTGGGTGGAGATCAGGTCGATTCCCGAGCGGCGCGTTGGACTGTAGGCGATGTAATGGCCGATTGCCGCCATGTTTTCCACTCGGGAAGCAAACAACAGATAGCTTCTCGCAGCTTCCAGGTTGGGTGTTCCGGCGACGATGGCGAACTGCCCGTAGTCCAGAACCTGACCATCCCACACAATGGTGAAGGGTTGCTGTTCCAGGACCTGGGCATTGAAGATGCGGCCGTTGTACGCGGTGCTCATGACTACTTCCTGGTCGGCCAGCATTTGCGGCGGTTGGGCACCGGCCTCCCACCAGACGATGTGTTCCTTGATCGTATCGAGCTTGCTAAAGGCCCGGCGTACGCCTTCCGGGGTGTTCAGAACGGCGTAGATCTCTTCCGGCGAAACGCCGTCCGCCAGCAGCGCGAACTCAAGGTTCGCGGCGGCTGTCCGGCGCATGCCACGACGTCCGGGAAACTTCTCGAGGTCGAAAAAATCCTCGATGGTGGAGGGCCGCTGACCGGTGAAGCTCTCGTTGTTGTAGGCGTAGACGGTGGAATAGAAGATCCCGCCGCCGCCGCATTCCGAGTACGTCCCCTCGAAGTAGTCGTCGCGCGCGGGTGTGCCGTCGGGGGCCGGCGGCAGCTCATCGATGTCGATGACCTCGAACAGACCCTCGTCGCATCCACGCGCCAGGTCCGCGAACTCCAGGTCGACGACATCCCAGTGAACGTTGCCGGTCTCTACCTGTGCACGGATCTGCGCGAGGCCACCGTTGTAGCTTTCCAGCCGGACCTCGATGCTCGTCTCGTCGGTGAACGGATCCAACACTGCCTTCTTGCAGGCTTCCGCATACGAACCGCCCCAGGACACCACGGTTACCGATTCATTGGCCGCCGCCTGGGTGCCGGCGACGCCGATCAGTGCCAGGGTGGCGACGAAGCCCTGGGTGCAGATGTGAAGCCTGATGTGAGATAGTCGGCGCATACGCCCTTTCTCCTAAACAGCCTGAGTGGACGGTGGGACAGCCGCTCGATCGGAGCCGGGTACCCCGGCAGCGTCACCGGGCGACGAACGGAGTGGTGCGGCCCGTGTGGTCAGTAGGGCGGACCCTCCTGCTCCTTCTTCGTCGGGCAGCGCGCGACAGTCCATCACGCTCCAACCGACCCGGACACGGTCTCCTGCTAGGACAGCGCTGTGCCCGATGATGTTTTGAACCTTGACGACGAAATTCGGGTTTCCACACAGATTGAGGCGTAGCCGGAGATGATCACCGATGAACATGATGTCCTCGACCACCGCCTCGAACTCGTTCGTATAGACCCCCGGTTTGGTGAGGCTCACGCGTTCCGGACGGATCGCCAGAACGGAGCTGTCGCCGGGGCGGCAATGGTGCACCGGAAATGCCCTGACGGTTCCGCCCGGTGTCTCGACGTCGCAGAAGTCGCGCTCCGCTCTCCGGACGTGCCCACGCAACATGTTGTTGTCGCCAATGAAGCTCGCCACGAATTCGCGCTCCGGTTCTTCGTACAATGTCTCCGGTGCGGCGACTTGCTGGATGTGGCCGCGGTGGAACACCGCGACGCGTGATGACATCGCCATCGCCTCCTGCTGATCGTGAGTGACGTAGACGACGGTCACGCCCAAGTCCTGCTGCATTCGGCGAATCTCGAATTGCATCTCTTCGCGAAGGCGACGGTCCAATGCACCGAGCGGTTCGTCCATCAGCACCAGCGACGGATTGAACACCAGCGCCCGGGCAATGGCGACGCGCTGCTGTTGACCTCCGGAGAGCTCCGCAGGCCGGCGGTCTTCGAATCCGTCAAGCCGGACCACCTCGAGCGCCTGCCGAATCCGCTGTCTTCGACTGGCTGCCGAGATCCCGCGCACCTCCAGCGGAAACGCCAGGTTCCGTCTTACCGTCATGTGGGGAAACAGGGCGTAATTCTGAAATACCACGCCGATACCCCGCTTCCGTGGCGGCAGGTGCTGAACGGACCGGCCTGACAATCGGATTTCCCCGGATGACGGCGCTTCGAAGCCGGCCAACATCATCAAGCAGGTAGTCTTTCCGGACCCGGACGGGCCCAGCAGTGTGAAGAACTCGCCTTCCTGTACGCGCAAGTCAAGGTCCTGAACAACCATGGTCCGCCCGTCGTAGGTCTTGCTGACACCCCTGAATTCAACGTGCGGCGCGGACTGCATTGCCTAGCAACCTCTAGGGACTGATTTTCGGGCGCCAATTGTACCTGTTGCTTGGCAGGCGCTCACCGTAAACGCTAGTTTGTCGGAACTGCATTCCGGTTACCGCGGATTCAGCGAACGTCTGGACCGCGAGGATACCGGGCCCGATTTCATGCGACCGGCAAGGAAACGGAACAACCATCTTACGGTTGCACGTGTCGCCACCGGCTGCGTGCGCCAAGGCGGCGGCTTTGCGAGCCGCCGGGCGCCATCCGGAAGCCGGTCTTACGGCTCAACCAGGGTTGTCAGCCGGAATGCATCGACGTCCTTGCACGTCGGACGGACGTCAAAAGTGAACTTTTACTACTGAGAAGTCGTCGGGTAGCGCCCCTTCGCCATTCTGCGACTGCACCCATTCGTATATCGCTTCCGGTCCCCTGCCGGCATCTGCGCTGGCAAAATCGACCAGGTCTTGTTGGGACAGCATCTGGTCGTCTGCGACGGGGATTTCGTACGCTCCGTCGCTGTACACCAGCAATTGATCATGGGTCTTGACGATAGTTGTCGCTTCAGGGAATTGCAGGCCCGGAAATGTGCCGATCGCCACGTTTCCCTTGTTGCCCAAGAGCCTGGTGGACACCGCGCCAATATCGCCGGAGTCGTCACGATCAACGCTCAGCAGGATCGCGGCCGGGTGTCCTCCGGACGAATACCGCAGCTCACCGCTTCGCCGATCATGGACGCCGTACCAGATCGTAAAGAACATATTGTTCTGGTTTTCCATGGGAAACGTATCGTTGAGGGCGGCAAGGACCGAACTCGGGTCCCGAAAATCGGCACTCGACATCGCCTGCGTCCGCAGGACATTGATGATGGTTGCGGACAGGAGGGCAGCGCCGATGCCGTGCCCGCAGACATCAATCAGGTAAATCGCAAAATGGTCCGGGCCGATGTGGTGGTAACCAAACGAGTCACCGCCTAGCTCCGTCGACGGTTCGAAATACCATTCGGTGATCGGCCATTCGGAACGCGGCTCAGGCAGAATCGAACATGCGTAACGGGAGGCATCGTTCAGTTCCTCTTCCAGCCGGGCTTGCGTGCGTTGCAGCAGGATGTTGCTTTCCGCAAGCTGATCCTCAACGGCCTCACCGTGAGCGATCGTGGCCTCGTAAAGCAGCTGGAGATCACTGTGCTCGGCCTCCAGCTCGGCAAGCTTGCCTCTGGTTTGCGCGAGCACAGCAGCAAGGGCGGGTGCTACCCGTGCTTCCTCCAACTCCTGCTCGGTTGGGCTCTCAGCAGCCTCTGTGGACATCGGCTCAGCTCGGCTTCAGCATTCGACGGCGCGTAATCGTAAGAAGTTTGATCCGCTTACCCGATAGTGTCAAATCATGGCCGTCGGTACCTGGTGTGCGGAAGAGCAAGCAAATGATTGATCTGCGACGCAGTGTCGGAATGGTGCACAAGCGTAGCGCTCGACCGCAATTGCCGGGATCCTGTCATCACTTCCGGCCTGCGGTGGCAAGTCGGCAGGACTCTGCCAAGAACACGGGTTGGCGTGCCGGTTCGACAGGTTGAGGGAAGTGGGAACCGAATGGTCCTGGAAGCTCGTGCGCGCGGCGAGATCCGGGCGGGAAACGTGGCGCGTTCTTCCGCGCAAACGGCGATCTCGATGATACAGCAATCGGTCAACTAGGCGGTAGCGAGCCCGGCAACAGTTCCACGCGAAAGGAGATCGAAACCCGAGTGCGCAGGACGCCCGGAAGGACGTCACGTGGCCTCGCGTGCCGTTGTCACACACCGGCGGCGGGTGGGTGGGTAAGAAATACGGAAGTCCTGCAGTGGCTACTCGCCGCAGTGACCAGCGATCAGGGCCAGCCGTGAAACGGATTTTGTGCAGGCGGGACTGCCGAAGCAAGCCTGCTCACGCGTCTTGGTCGGGTCGATCGCGCTGCGAAAACGCGCACACGTGCGCTGGTAGCCACATTATCCCTGGCTACAGTAGCCTGTACATAGTAGCCAACCTGTGCTATAGGTCACTGGCAAGCGGTTGGCAAAACTCTGCTAGCCTATTGAGCGCAATAGCTTGTTCCAGCGATTGTGGAGCAGCATCCAGTCTTTCTGAGAGTTCTACATGATGGCGGCCGAATGGTTGCGCACCACTCCGGCCCCGTTCAGTGGTAACGGGCGCGGGAGCCGCGACTTGACCGGGAACTGCGAACGTGCGGACACGGTTGCCGGGCTGGTAACCGCATGACCGATACTCGGAACCACTCCGCCCCTGCGGACGGCTACAAGCTACTTCTTGAATTCGATTTGGACACCAAGGTCCTGGATGACCAATGGGACTATTGCGACTACATGTCGTCATTCGTCGCGAACATGGTTAGTCACAATCGCGCCGACCCGTTCATGTTTTCGAACCTTCTTTCAGCGACTCTGAACGAGCTGTTCGAGACGGTTTATCGCACCCGCAAAGAAGCAGGACAGTTCCGCTTTCAAATTCTGCGAAACGGCCCCATTGATCGGATCGCAATGCTGGTGCCCTGCTCAGCGGACGAACAGCAGTTCTACATCAAGACAATGGACGATATCTGCGCAGGCGACGCTTCGGAAACATACCTTGATCTTCTCTTTTCCGACAAGGGAGTCGACCGTCGTGTCGGGCTGTTCGAACTCGCGATCTCATACAATGCCGAACTGTCAGCCGATGCGGTTGAAGATCACGCGATTCGTCTGACCGTTGACTTGGCGCTCGAGCCAGAGACGGACTAATGGCAAACCCCGTCTCCGCTTCGTTTGAATTCGCGTTCGACGAGAACGACCAGGTATTCACGTTAAGTGGCTCCATGCGGCCGAAGGAGACCAGTGAAATCGGCGCATGTCTGGAGTCGCTGCGGGCATGCGCGATGCGGGCCACCGGGATGTTCTATGTCAACGTCCGGCGGTTGCTGCAATCAAACAACATCGCATTCAATGGCATGGCTTCCGTGCTGATGGAGGTGTGCCGGGAGAGGCCTGACGTAGACATTACGATCACGATGTCCAGTGTAGTGGGCTGGACACCCAGAAAATTCAATGCGCTACGCCGCAAGATACCCAGTATCAACGTCGTGGAATACGACAAGGATTTCTACCCTGGACAGGCGTTTGTCGAAGATAGTTCGTTTGTTTCCGTGTTGCGGAGGCAGACGACGATGACGTGGCGACACGAGAAGCATATTCTCCCGCGTCACGGAATCGGGGAAGGCATGAAAATCGCCGACATCTGCTGCGGAATTGGCGATTTCGCAATTCTGCTGTTCAAGGAATTCAATCCGACGTACGTGGTAGCCCTCGACCACGCCAAGGCCAGCCTCGAATACGCCCGTAGGATGGCGAAGGAATTCGATGTGACCGGTGTGGAGTATGTCTACGGCGACGCTGCTGAGATGCTATTGCCGAACGGCGAATTCGATTTCGTGACGTGCCGGCACTCCCTCCAGGTCTTTGATCACCCCGAGCGCATTTTGTCGGAGTTGCTCCGAATTTGTAAGCCGGGCGGCCGCGTCTATGTCTCCAACGAGAAGAATTCTCACTGCCTGGGCGAGCCACGCTCAGAATCCATCCAATGGACATACAACGAGGTTGCTAAACTCTGGAAGCACTTCAACATGGACATTGAAATCGGTCCGAAGAGCCGCAGGTTGCTGCTTGATGCCGGCTTCGTCGACATCCGCATGGAATCGTTCATGGTGACCAATCTTGATGGTGATCCAGAGGAGTTTGCGGAGGTCGTAAGGACTTGGCGGCATATGTTCGCCGATAGTATGGCCAGAGAGCGTGGTGACGACGAAGCATTCATCGAGAAGTTCAAGAAAGGTTTTGACGACCATATCTTTGCCGCCCTGCATCCCAAGGGCTATGCGGGCTGGCCGATATGGGTGGCTTCCGGACGAAAACCGCTATGAGTTCCGGTCAGGGTGATAGCGGTAAGTTGTCGGTAGGGCGCTTCTCGCTTCGCAGTTTCCGCGCCAAGTTCGTGCTCGTTGTCGGCGCCGCGGTGGTGTTTGACCTGGCGATGTCTGGCGGGGTGTCGATCTGGAACATGCAGCGACTGTCCGAGGGGGCACGGGAAGAGATCAGTGAAGGCCTGACCCAGTCGACCGAGCAGTTCTTGCAAACCTCCATCGAAATGACGACGTCCCAGGCTGACCTGCTGCTGGAACGAGTGCATTCCGAAGTCACGATGCTGGCTAACGGGATGCAGCTCCTGATCGACCACCCGGATGTGAAAGGTGAACTCGGTGCTGCGATTGCCGCCGACCCCGAACTGACCAGCCCACTGGTCTATAGCACCGAAGGCGGGTGGTCGCAGAATATGCCGGGTGCGCCTTCCGCTGTCAGTGTCTGGGGATATCTCTTGGATGAGAACCGCCAGCCTCTCCCCAGCACAGCCCAGGAAATCCAGGACAGCAAGTTTCTCGACTTGATGGGGCCCGCGATCATGAAGACCGGTGCCCCTAAGCTGCAGGTCTATTACGTCGGCCCCAAGCACGCATCAATCCTGCGAGCCACGCCGTATTCGGAGCAGGCTCAGACGTTCGACAAGCTCTATCCCGGACACAATGAAGGTCCCAATTTCTGGGACTTTTTCTTTCCAGGCGTGTACGAGGGCTGGCAGGCTTGGCTGACTGACCCGGACGCCCGGCAGGTCGATTCCAACATTGTGATGACCGAACCTTACGTGGACGCCATCACCGGCATACTGATCGTAAGCTTTTTCCATCCGCTCTGGACCGCTGACCGCACCGATGTCGCCGGAATGGTTGCCGTCGACATTACCCTTGACCAACTGACCTCGCTGGTTGAGAGCATCACGATTGCCGATACGGGTTTCGGCTATCTGCTGATGTCGAATGGCAATGTGATTGCCATAAACGAGTCGGGTGAATCGACGATTGGACTGGTTGCGAGCGAAGGTGGGGGACAGGGCGTAACCGGAATTGACAGATCAATCCGCGACAGTGTTCATCCGGCGATCGCAGACATGCAATTGCCGACCGGAAGTGACGTAACCATCCAGCATTTGACGCTTGACCAGAAAGGCGAGGACACGAACTACCTCATCGTTCAGAAGCAACTGCGCCCGACAAACTTGTGGAATGTCGATGGTATCGGTCGGGAAAACATGACGGTTGGCTTCGTCGTGTCGGAAGAGGAGGTGTATCAGTTGCTGACGGCCGTGGAGAGCGGGATTTCCGACGCCACGTCGCGAATCTACAATCTGCAGATCGCCGTCTTGCTGGTCAGCCTGCTAATCGTGTTCTTCGCGGTTTACGCGATATCCGGGCGTATCACGGCGGGTTTGAGCGCGCTTGCCGGTGCTGCGAGGAGCCTGGAACAAAAGGACTACTCGGTTCGGGTCAACATTCCGACGCGCGACGAAGTCGGCAAGGTTGGAGTTGCGTTCAACAGCATGGTGCAGGAAATCCAGTACCATACCGAGAACCTGGAAAACCTGGTCGAAGAGCGCACTCGCAACCTTGAAGAGGCGAACCGGGAGATTGTTTCCCTTAACGAACAGCTTCGAAGCGAGAACTTGCGCCTTGGCGCCGAACTTGACGTTGCGCATCGGATTCAAAAAATGGTGCTGCCGCGGGTCAGCGAGCTGGATCAGATACCCAAGTTGGAGATAGCCGGTTACATGGAGCCGGCCGATGAAGTTGGAGGTGACTATTACGACGTGCTTCAGGATGGTTCTCGCATCAAGGTCGGTATTGGTGACGTAACGGGCCATGGCCTTGAGAGCGGGGTACTGATGCTGATGGTGCAATCAGTAGCTCGGGCTCTTTACGAGAAGGGGGACCAAGACAAGAAGCGATTCCTCGAAGTTGTAAACCGTGCGATCTTCAAGAACATCGAGCGTACCGAGTCAGACAAGCACTTGACCCTTGCTTTCGTCGACTACGAAGAGAATGAAGTCACGCTGACTGGACAGCACGAGGAAGTCTTGCTGGTGCGGAGCAATGGCTCGCTTGAACGTATCGATACCATGGATCTCGGCTTCCCCATCGGCCTTGAAATCGACATAGCGCCGTTTATCGGCACGCGCAAATTGACGTTTTTGAGCGGCGACACCCTCATTCTTCACACCGATGGTGTGACCGAGGCGGAAAATCTGGAAGGCGAGCTCTATGGGCTGGAACGCCTGTGCGAGAGTGCGAAGGCGAACTGCAATGGGTCCGCTGTTGACTTGGTCAACGGAATTGTCATGGACGTGAAATCGCATATCGGGACACAGAAAATTCACGACGACATTACCCTCGTCGTCATGAGGCACCGGTAACCGGGTAGCGACGGATGCGCAGGCAGGCAGGGAACACGGGCATTATCAGCTCGTTCACGGCTGGTTCGTTCAAGTTGAAGCTGTTTGCCGTCCCGCTCGGCCTCGCTTGGAAACACTGTGGAATTACTTCAGATTTCCTTGGGGACTTTTACTCGGCTCGTGCTAATCGAGGATCCGTTGACGCGAACGAGATACGCCACAATGTGTCTTATCTTGTAAACGAAATACTAGAAAACGCCGTGAAGTTCAGGACGTCAGGTGATATTGTCATTGATACGTCTATGGAGGACGACAACTTTCGCCTTTGCGTCACTAATTCAATCAGTAAAGCGGGCGCGCTGCGGTTCCAAGATGTCTTGGAGAGGCTGCAGGGGCGGGATCCGTCGGATCTCTTGATTGAACGGATCGAGCGAAACGCGGCCGATCCCAACTCGACGGGATCTGGCCTAGGCCTGCTCACGTTGATGGGCGACTACGACGTGCAACTGGGCTGGGACTTCCAGACGGACCCCGAGGAGGAGGGCACCGTCCAGCTGGCGACCTACGCGGTTTTGCCATTGCCATAGTGTACGTTATGCTGGTACTTGCGTGTTTTTCAAGCGCATCCCCCTCCCATATGAACCACGGGTGATTCTGTCACATGGAAATCAAGACCAGTGAATACCGCATATGGGTCGAGGATGCGGTTATCCATTACGAAGGCACGATGCGACTGTCCGGAACCGAAGCCTATCAGCCGATTATGGCGCTGATGAATGATGTTCTTGAGTCACAACCCGAAGAAATCACGCTCGACTTGGTGGGGCTGGAATTCTTGAACAGTTCTGGTATCAACTTGCTGGCTCGCTTTACTATAGAAGTACGCAAGCAAAAGAATATTGCAATTGTGGTTAAGGGCTCTACGCGCATCCCCTGGCAATCGAAGTCCCTGCCGAATTTGCGGAAGCTGCACCCGTCGCTCCAACTAAGCTTCGTGTAAGCGTTGCCGGCCCCACGGGAGCGGGCGTGACTCCGGTCGCGGCCAGAAGTGGGGCAGGGATGACACATCTCGCGTGGCCTGCTGCATCAGCGTAGCTTCCGCTCTGTCTGCCCTGCCGGGAGGGAGTGGCGGCGGTACCGGTCAAGACCAACGTGCAGGACCCGGTTGAAACAGTGGACCCTGTAGGTCCGGGCGCTTCGGTCGACCGGTGTAAAGGTGGGCCTGCAAGTGTTTTCGGATTGCACGCTTGGCCCCGGGAAAAACCCTACGGGCGCTTCACACCGAACGCGCCGATGGCCTGATTGCGTTCGAAGATGCTGCCGACCTCCGCATGGTTCGACCCGTAGAATGCCCCCTGGATCGAGTTGCCGTCCGATCCCTTGCCGAAGTTCCCGTCCATGAGCGGGACGTCGTCCCAAGTCATGTGGACACACGACCGGCCGGCATCGACATCGTGGATGCCGGAGCGTTGGCGTCCCGATGCTGAACCGGGTATCGGCCGGCGGCCGGTTCAGGCTACGATGCGGCGTGGACCGTCGGTCGCTTCGGAGGGATGCACCCCGCCGTGACAATGGCCCTGAGTTCGAGTCGAGGATCAGTAAGGCGGTGAGACGTTCATGAACGACACACTATTCCCGGTACCGGACGCAACCGCGACGGCCGCTCACGTCGACGCACAGCGGTATGAGGCCATGTACCGCGCCTCGGTCGCTGACCCGGAGGCCTTCTGGTCCGAACACGGCCGAGCCATCGACTGGCTTCGCCCCTACACCCAGGTGCGCGACGTGAGTTATGCGCGCGATCACGTCCACATCCGGTGGTTCCACGACGGAACGCTTAACGTATGCGCGAATTGCGTCGACCGGCATCTCGCGTCCCGCCGCGATCAGGCGGCAATCGTGTGGGAAGGTGACCGTCCCGGAGACACACGCACCATCAGTTACGGCGAGCTCCACGAGGAGGTTTGCCGGATGGCCAACGTCCTTCTGAAGCGCGGCGTTCAGCGGGGTGATCGGGTCACGATCTACATGCCGATGATCCCCGAGGCCGCATACGCCCTGCTGGCTTGTGCCCGGATTGGCGCCGTCCATTCGGTGGTGTTTGGAGGATTTTCGCCGGAATCGCTGGCTGAGAGGATTCTGGACTGCGGATCGACCTTCGTGATCACGGCGGATGAGGGACCGCGAGGGGGCAAGCTAGTCCCGCTCAAGGAGAACACGGATCGGGCGCTGCGGCGTTGTCCCGATGTTCACACGGTATTGGTTGTCGAGCGCACCGGTGGCGACGTTGCCATGCAGGAAGGCCGAGACGTGTCCTGGTCCGTCATGCGGTCCGAAGTGGATGCCAGCTGTCCGGCGGCGAAGATGGCTGCGGAAGATCCGCTGTTCATCCTGTACACATCGGGCTCCACCGGGCGACCGAAGGGCGTGTTGCACACGTCAGGTGGGTACATCGTCTACGCGTCCATGACCCATCGATACGTCTTCGACTATCGTGACGGCGAGGTCTACTGGTGCACCGCGGACGTCGGATGGGTGACCGGTCACAGCTACATCGTCTATGGTCCGCTCGCCAACGGGGCGACGACGCTGATGTTCGAAGGAGTGCCCAATTGGCCGGACTCGTCACGCTTCTGGCAAATCTGCGATCAGCACCAAGTCAACATCTTCTATACGGCGCCCACCGCGATCCGTGCGCTGATGCGGGACGGCGAGGAGCCCGTGCGCAAGACCAGTCGTTCGTCACTTCGAATACTCGGTTCTGTCGGCGAACCCATTAACCCCGAGGCATGGCTCTGGTACCACCGGGTGGTGGGAGAGGAACGTTGCCGCGTTGTCGACACCTGGTGGCAAACCGAGACCGGCGGCATCCTGATTGCGCCGCTTCCCGGCGCTACCGCGCTGAAACCGGGTTCGGCCACCTTGCCTTTCTTCGGAGTGCGCCCGGGCATCGTCGACGACGAGGGAATCCTTTTGGAAGGGGCTGCATCTGGGAAGTTGGTGCTGCTGGACAGTTGGCCTGGGCAGATGCGGACCGTCTACGGCGATCACCAGAGATTCGTTGATACCTACTTCGCGACGTACCCGGGCATGTACTTCACGGGTGACGGCGCTCGGCGCGACGAGGACGGGTACTTCTGGATCACCGGCCGTGTGGACGATGTCATCAACGTTTCCGGACACCGGATGGGGACCGCCGAGATCGAAAGCGCTCTGGTTGCGCACGAGGCCGTGGCCGAAGCTGCCGTGGTCGGCTATCCCCACGAGATCAAGGGCCAGGGAATCTACGCCTACGTGACGCTGGTTGCCGGGGTTGAAGCCACGGACGATCTTCGTGCCGCGCTGGGTGCGTGGGTGCGAAGCGAGATCGGCCCGATCGCAAGACCCGACCTTCTGCAGTGGGCCCCGGCCCTGCCCAAGACGCGATCGGGTAAGATCATGCGGCGCATTCTGCGGAAAATCGCCGCAAACGAACACGGCGAACTCGGAGATACATCGACGTTAGCTGACCCTGCGGCCGTCGACGACCTGGTTCGGGATAGGCTCAATCGATGACGCGCTTGCTTGCCGGCGTACTGATTGGCGCTGCATGCCTGGTACCAGGTATGGCCACTGCCGAGACGGTATGCGTGACCAATACCTTTGAGGTCGCCTGGGTGCATCCTGGAATCTATTTCTACGCAAATCAGGACGCGTATCGCTGTGAGGGGCCGTCCGTGCGGGTCAAGCAGGGTGAAACCGGTTGCTTTGCTGCGGACCTGGTGACCGCGGGTACCCGGTATTTCCTTTCAGGTGAACACGCGGTCTCCGGCGAGTGTGTGTCGATTTGCGAGACGACGCGAGCCGAGAACACCGTGATTTTCGATCTGGCGAACACGTACGCATGCGCCGAGTGACTTGACGCCGCCTGTTCGGGCGAATTACCAACCCATGCAGCCTTGCACACGCAGCCCGCGGGCCGCTCTCTGCCGGATCTGACGACGCTATGGCGACTGCCACGACCACATCGGAAATTCGCGCAGCGTTCCTGGAGTACTTTCGGGCGCGGGGGCACGAGGTGCTTCCCTCGTCGCCGCTCGTGCCGCGCAACGACCCCACCCTGTTGTTCACTAGCGCCGGCATGGTGCAGTTCAAGAACATCTTTACGGGCCAGGAGAAACGAAGCCATCCGCGCGCGACCACGTCGCAGAAATGCCTACGGGCCGGCGGCAAGCACAACGACCTTGAGAACGTTGGCTACACCGCTCGTCATCACACGTTCTTTGAAATGCTCGGGAACTTCAGTTTCGGCGACTATTTCAAGGAACAGGCCATTGCGCACGCCTGGACGCTGGTGACCAGGGAGTTTGGCGTCGATTCCGACCGGTTGCTCGCAACGGTCTATGCGGACGATGACGAGGCGTACGATCTCTGGCGAAAGATCTCCGGGCTGCCGGAAGACCGCATTCTGCGGATTGCCACTTCTGACAATTTCTGGGCCATGGGGGACACCGGCCCGTGCGGACCCTGTTCGGAGCTCTTCTTCGATCACGGGGAGCAGGTCCCGGGCGGACCGCCGGGCAGCCCCGACGAAGACGGGGACCGGTTCGTCGAGATCTGGAACCTCGTGTTCATGCAGTACGAACAGGAAACCCCTGACCGCCGGGTCTCGCTGCCGCGGCCTTCGATCGACACCGGCATGGGTCTCGAACGCATGGCGGCCGTCATGCAGGGGTTTACGGACAATTACGACATCGACCTGTTTCGCACGCTGATCGAAGCGTCGAAAGCGGCGACAGGCACGGACGAGAACGGGGGGCGCTCGGTTTCGCACCGGGTGATCGCGGATCACTTGCGCGCTTCGGCGTTTGTCATTGCGGAAGGCGTGCTCCCGTCCAACGAGGGGCGCGGTTATGTGCTGCGCCGCATTGCGCGGCGAGCCATGCGGCATGCCCATCTGCTGGGCGCCCGCGAGCCGGTGCTGTGGAAAATCGTCGGAAGTGTCGTTGCGGAAATGGGGGACGCCTTCCCGGAACTGGCCCACGCCCGCACATTGATTGCGGAGACCCTGAAGGGCGAGGAGACGAGATTTGGCGAGACGCTTGAACGCGGGATGCGCCTTCTCTCAAACGAGACGTCGAAGCTGGGAGACGGTGCCGCGCTGCCTGGCGCCACCGCCTTCCAGCTCTATGACACGTACGGTTTCCCCATCGACCTGACGGAAGACATTTTGCGCAGCGAAGGGCGCGCCTTGGACCGGGCCGGGTTTGAGGCGGCAATGGCAGAGCAACGGAGGAAGGCGCGCGCCGCATGGTCGGGCACGGGAGACACCAAGGCGGAGCAGGTCTGGTTTGAAGTTCGTGATGAGGCAGAACCCACGGAGTTTCTGGGCTATGCCGGGACCAGGGCGGAGGCGGTGGTGTCGGCGATCGTGACCGATGGCGAGCAGGTTCGTGTAGCCGATTCAGCCAGCGGGACAATCGGCGTGATCTGTAACCAGACTCCGTTCTACGCTGAAGGAGGGGGCCAGGTCGGCGACACCGGCACGATCCGATGGCCCGACGGGACAATGACGGTGTCGGATACGCACTCCCGCGCCGAAGCACTCCACGTCCATTACGGGACCGTCGACGAAGGCGAATTGCGCGTTGGCGAGGCGGTCGAGCTCACCGTCGACGAGGAACGACGCGCGGGCTTACGGATTCACCACTCGGCAACCCACCTGTTGCATGCCGCGTTGCGCGAGCGCCTCGGCGAGCACGTCATCCAGAAGGGATCCCTGGTTGCCCCTGACCGCCTCCGGTTCGATATCAGCCACCCGCGTGCAGTTGCTGCTGATGAACTTGAGGACATCGAGCGCAAGGTCAATGGTTGGATACGGGCGGACGCGTCCGTGGAGACCCGGCTACTACCGCCGGATGACGCCATGAAATCCGGCGCGCTCGGCTTGTTCGGGGAAAAATACGGCGATGAAGTACGGGTGGTTCGCATGGGCGTGGAGGCCGGCCCGACGTTTTCGCTCGAACTGTGCGGAGGAACGCATGTGGGTCGAACCGGCGAGATAGGCGTCCTGAAGATTGTTTCAGAGTCGGCGCTCGCGTCCGGTGTGCGCCGCCTGGAGGCGGTGGTGGGCCCCGCCGCGTTGAAGCTGTTCCAGGATCATGCCCATGTGCTTGATGAGCTGGCCGCCGGTCTAGGGGTTCGGCAGAATGAACTCGCAAATCGAATTGAGCGGCTCCTGAAAGAACGTCGCGAACTCGAACGTACGATTGAGGACTTGCGCCAGAAGCTTGCTCGCGGAAATACCGATAGCGCTGCCCCGACCGAAATCGCCGGCGTGCGCGTTGCGGGAAGGGTTCTCGACGGCGTCCCTCCGAAGGTCCTTCGCGGCCAAGCCGAAGAGCTGAGGAACACTCTCGGAAGCGGCTTGGCGGTAGTGGTGACATCCTTCGAAGGGAAAGGTTCGTTGGTAGTCGCCGTCAGCGAGGACCTCACGAATCGCTTTGATGCGGTGGAGCTGGTGCAGGCCGGCGTGGCGGCGCTCGGCGGGCGAAAGGGAGGCGGCCGTCGCGACATGGCCCAAGGCGGCGGGCCCGATGGCGCGGCCACCCGGAAGGCCCTGCAGGCCGTACAGCAGGCCATTGGCGAGGCGGGCTAGAGCTCTGGTCGGCTCAGAGGGCCTGTCTCAGATTTTCGGCAATCGCATTAAGGAACGGTTCGGTTTCTAACCAACCCTGGTCCGGGCCGACGAGCAGGGCAAGATCCTTGGTCATCTTGCCGGATTCAACCGTATCCTGGCACACGCGCTCGAGCGTTTGGGCAAACCGCTGTACCTCTGGCGTGTCGTCGAATCGGCCGCGGTGCCATAGTCCCCGCGTCCAGGCGAAAATCGATGCGATTGGGTTGGTCGAAGTCGCTTCACCTTTCTGGTAGGCCCGGTAATGCCGGGTGACGGTACCGTGGGCCGCTTCCGCCTCGATCGTTTGTCCGTCGGGCGTCATCAGCACCGAGGTCATGAGGCCGAGCGACCCAAATCCCTGCGCAACGAGATCAGATTGAACGTCACCGTCATAGTTCTTGCAGGCCCACACGAAACCACCGTCCCACTTGACTGCGCTGGCCACCAGATCGTCGATTAGACGGTGATCGTATTCCAGGCCGGCCTCGTTGAAGCTCGTGGCGAACTCGGCGTCGAAGACCTCTTGGAAGATATCCCGGAAACGTCCATCATATTGTTTCAAGATGGTGTTCTTGGTCGACAGATAGACCGGCATCTTGAGATTGAGGCCGTACCGCAGACAAGCCCTGGCGAAGCCTCGGATGGATTCGTCCAAGTTGTACATCCCCAGGGCAATACCGGCCTCCCGGAATCGAAACACCTCGGTTTCGGTGGGCGATTCCCGCCCGTCCGGTTCGAAGCGCATTACAAGGCGCCCCGGGCCTGGGACCTGCAATTCGGTGGCGCGGTACTGATCACCGAATGCATGGCGGCCGATTACGATCGGCTTGGACCAGCCGGGCACGTACTTGGGAATGTTGCGGCAGATGATCGGCTCGCGAAACACCGTGCCGCCGAGGATGTTGCGGATGGTCCCGTTCGGGGACCGCCACATTTTCTTCAGGCCGAATTCGGAGACTCGATCCTCGTCAGGAGTGATGGTCGCGCATTTGACGCCGACGCCGTGTTCACGGATGGCGTGCGCCGCCTCCACCGTCACTTTGTCATCGGTCTGATCGCGGCTCTTGACGTGCAGGTCGTAGTTGACCAGATCCACGTCGAGATGGGGGAGAATGAGACGCTCCCGGATCATTTCCCAGATGATCCGGGCCATTTCGTCCCCCTCTAGTTCGACGAGAGGGGAAGCAACCTTGATCTTGCTCACGGAATGCGCGCTCCAAATGACAAAGATGAGTGACTGCAGGGGATGATTACGTTTTGCCGCCAGGTGCAACCGACGCCGGTGTTGCGAGCTGCTCGCTCACTGCCTGAACGGCCGCCTCGGCGGATTCCACCTTGATCACCATTGAATCAAGAATGTCGGGAAGAAATTCCTGCTCGATCATGCGTTCGAGCATCGCGAACATTGGCGCCCAGTACTGATCGATATCGATCACCACGATGGGCCGCGGGTGTTGCTTGAGTTCGCGCAGCACCAGCGTTTCCATGATCTCGTCCATGGTTCCGATCGCACCGGGGAGCGCCACGCAGATGTCAGAGGCGTTGAACATCATGGTCTTGCGATCAGCCAGTGAGTCCACGACCACCGTTCGCTCCAGCGCTGAGTGCATTTCTTGCATGGACGCAATGTAGATGGGGATGAATCCGGTCGTACGTACGCCTGCCTCCAGGGCGCCGTCGGTTACGGCGCCCATAAGCCCGTGCTGTGAACCGCCGGTGACAAGACCGTAGCCTGCTGCGCCCAGCCTCCGGCCCAGCTCGCGGGCCTCTTGGGCAAACCTTGGGTTGCTGCCCACCCGGGAACCACAAAACACCAGCACGGTGCGCTTCCTACCAACTTCCGAGCGGCCACGTTGATTGCACGCAGGTAGCGTCGTCCTGCCCAAAGACTGTTCCATCTACAACCCGTCTCAAGACGCGGTGAACCTAACGGCCCCCCGCAGGTTCGTCCAGCAAATGTCACGTTCCATGTCTGCAAATGATTTAGCTCTTCCGCACGTCCGATCCAGCGCTGGCCACCGGCCGCTTCGCCGGTTGCCAAGGAGCGTCGGTGCGGGCAGTCGCGCAGGGTGGGACCGGCCGTACGCGACGGGCCGTCTACCGGGTCCAAAACCAGGGGCCGAGCACCGCTACGAGGGCGATGACCTCAAGTCGTCCAAGCAGCATCCCGGCCATCAACACCGTGGTGCCAGTGGAGCCGCCCGGAACCGCAACTGCACCGACGAGCGTGGCCATGCCGGGGCCAGTATTGGTGAGCGCGGCCACTGCGCCCAAGATGGCGTCTTCCGCAGTCACTCCAGTCACGGAGAGGAGCGCCGCCAATCCGGCGCAGGCGCTGAACCAAAGGACCGCAAATGCGAACAGAGCCGAGACTAGGCCCGGTTCTGCGGTCTGACCGCCATAGCGCAGGGTTCGAACTTCATGGGGCTGAACACCGCGGTTCAGCTCGTTCCAAATAACTGCGCCCAAGAGCCATGCACGGCGGAGACGAAGGCCGCCTGAAGCTCCCGCCACCGAGCCCCCGATGACCGCGAGCGCAAGCAGCGGCGTAATGGAGGCGTCTCGAGCCTCGGTTACGATGCCGGACGTGCTGATCAGGGAGGCGGTGACAAAGAAACTGTCGATCAGGCCCATGTCCGGCACTGCCAGCCAGGCGAAGCTGATACCTCCTGCCACCAATGCCGCTAATAGCAACGTTTCCCGGTTCCGGACCATCGCGGCCATGAACGCACGAGGCTGATTAGGGGTGCCGGGAAACCACAGGGCGCCGATGAGCATGAAGGCGCCCAGAATCAGTTGGGGGCCGGCGCCTGGAATCGAGGACGGATAGCCCTTGGGGTCACCGCCGGTCGCGATTGCGGACAGCGCGTACAGGACACCGTCAAACGCACTCACCCCGCCAGAGAAAAGAAGAAACACGCAAATCACCGTCAGCGTCGCATAGGTGACCGTGACCCCGCGGAACATCGAGGGCACCAAGCTGCTGACGCCTGCGGCCGATCCCGGGGTTGCGAACGCGGCTCCGCCCAGCCCGGCCGGAAGGAACACGATGGCAGCCAGCAGGAGCGTGGTCAGGCCTCCGATCCACTGCAGCACGGCGCGCCAGAGCACAAGGGCAGGGTCAGCCCCGCCGACCTGAATCGACCAGTAACCTGTGGTGGTAACGGCGGAAACGGAATCGAACAGCGCGGCATAGGGATCAGCCCCGGCAACCCAAAACGGAACGAGCCCGCCGATTGAAAGGGCCCCCCAGATCGCAGCCGCGCTAAGCAGGGCCGTCTTCCTCGTCCAGCTGCGGCCACGACTGCGAGTGGCGAGAAGTATTCCGCCGCTGACGAAGAGAGTACCGGTCGTCAGCAGCAGAAACCCGCCCGCTGACGGAAGGCCGTCAAACCATGCCCAGAAGCCGACGACTCCTGCGAGCAGCCCTTCGGCACCCAGCGCCAACGCCAGTGCTCGCGAAATGGAGGCGAGTACCACTTAGAGCTTGACGGTTCCGAATGCAGCCTCGAGCGCCTGGACCTTCTCGTGGGTAACGAGGACGATGACTCGGTCGTGAGGGCGGATCACGGTGTCTCCGACCGGCAATATCACTTCGCCGTTTCGTACGATGGCACCGACCGCGATGTCGGAATCCAGTTTCAGGTTGCGGAGCGAAGTTCCGGCAATGTTGGAAGTGTCGAGCGCTTCGTAGTCCATGACTTCGGCACGTCCGTCATGCAGGGTATGGACAGCCTGGACGCGCCCGCGCCGCACCCATCGCAGGATCTTGGACACCGTCGCGGACCGGGGAACGATGGCCTGGTCGATTCCGAGCTGGCTTAGCAGGGAGCCGTACTTGTTGTCGTGTGTCACCGTCGCCGCGTAGGGACAGCCCTTTTGTTTGGCCAGCGCCGACACAAGCGTGTTGACCTCGTCGTTCTCGGTGACCGCGAGGAGCATCGCCGCGTCATGCACCCCGGCTTCTTCCAGCACTCCGTCGTCACGCGGGTCGCCGACCAGGACTTTCATGCCGTCGAGAATTTCGTCCGCCTGATGGGCGATATTCGGATCGGCCTCGAGAATCGTCACGCCCTCGGCTGACTCCTGTTTCGCGATCCGTTGCGCGACCAACCGGCCCAGGTTGCCGCCCCCGACAATCAGGATGCGTCGAGATGCCTCGATGTCCCGCCCAAAGGAACGGAGTACGCGATTGACGCGGTTGGCTTCCGTGACGACGAAGACCTCGTCTCCGACGGTCAGCGTCTCGTCTTTCCTGGGCACGATCCCGACACCATCACGCACGATGTAGACAACCCTGGCGTGGAGTTCGGGAAACAGCTCCGTCAGCTCGTGCAGGGGATGCGACAGGACCGGCGACTGTTGGTCCAGCTTCATGCCGATGAGTTGGACCCGGCCGCCCACAAAACCGACGGCATCGCTTGCCCCGGGCAGTGCGACCAGCCGTGACAGCGCGATCGCCACCTCTCGTTCCGGCACAATAATCTCGGCCGGCAGGTCGTTACGGCCGTACAGCTGCGGCCAGTCCTCCTCCTGGTAGGCCGGGTTGCTGACGCGGGCAATGCGCGTTCGAATCGAAAACACGCTGTGCGCCACCTGGCAGGCAACCATGTTGGTCTCGTCGCTCCGGGTAACAGCTACCAGCAGGTTCGCATTGTCGGCGCCGGCATCGCGCAGCACGGGAGGATGCGCCGGGTGCCCGTGGAGAGTTTCGATTCCAGCTGTGTCCCGGCGCGCCCGATCCAGAAATTCGGCTTCCTGGGCGACCAGCGTGACCGCGGCTGCCTCCTCCTCCGCAAGGTGCCGGGCGATGCTGCGGCCAACCTCCCCGGCCCCACAGACGATGGCCCGGAACTGGGCGTCTTCGTTCACGGTGCCTCCTGCTTGGAGCCGGTCTCGTCGGATATGCCCAGGAGCCGCAGCTTGCGATGCAGCGATGTGCGTTCCATGCCGACGAAAGCGGCCGTGCGCGTGATGTTGCCACCGAAACGCGCGAGTTGAGACGACAGGTACTGGCGTTCGAACTGTTCCCGAGCAGCCTTCAGCGGGTGGCTCATGATCGAGTCAGTTCCGAAGCCCCCGCCGGTGTCTCCGTGTTCGTAGAGCACGTCGTCGGGCAGCATCGAAGCCCGCACCGGACTGGCTTCCGAATCCGGTGCCAGGATCAGGACGCGCTCGATCACGTTTCGAAGTTGGCGAACGTTCCCGCGCCAGTTGTAGGCCTGCAGTCGGGCTTCCGCCTCCGCGTCAATCGGGCGCGGCGGCCTGCCCAGAGCCCGCGCGCATTGCGTCATGCAATGCCAGGCCAAGGCCGGAATGTCTTCGCGGCGTTCAGCCAGGGACGGCACGCGGATGGGCACAACGTTGATTCGGTAGTACAGGCTGGCCGACAGCCGGTCCTGGCGGATGTAGGTTTCGGGGTCCACGCTGGTCGAGGCGACGACACGAACGTCCACCTTTACGGGGGTTTGCCCGCCCACGCGCATGAAGCTGGGATTCTGGAGTGCCCGCAGCAGCCACGACTGGGCGTCCATCGACATTTCGGCGACTTCATCCACGAACAGTGTGCCGCCGTGGGCCTGCTCAAGTAGACCAACGCGAAGTATGCGTCCACCTTCATCCTCACGCCCGAACAATTCCTCCTCGAACCGGTCAGCCGACGTGCGCGGAGCGTTCATCACGACAAACGGGGCGTTGCGACGGTGCGATTGGGCGTGAATGGCGCGGGCTGCGGTCTCCTTGCCGGAACCGGGTTCCCCGGTGATCAGGACCCGGCTATTCGTGGTCGCCACGCGCGCGATCGCATTCTTGAGGGCACGAATGGCCGGCGAAGTCCCGACAATCGCGTCCGTGGCGCCGGTGCGGTTGACTAGCGCGGCATTTTCCCGGCGAAGATGCTGGGTCTCCAGGCTCCGCTTGACCACGTGCAGCATCAATCCGCTGTCGAACGGTTTTTCGAGGAAGTCAACCGCGCCGAGATTCATGGCGTCAACAGCGGTGCGTACTGATCCGTGCCCGCTGATCATGACGACCGGGAGGCCCTGAAATCGAGTGCCGATCGTCTCCAGGAGGTCAATGCCTTCTCGTTCGCCGTTGCGAAGCCAGATGTCGAGCAGCACAAGCGATGGCACCCGTTCCGCCAAGGCGGCCAACGCGCTATCGGTGTCGCTGGCCATTCGCGTCGTGTACCCCTCGTCCTGTAGCAAGTCCTGCACCGCCGCACAGATGTCCGGCTCGTCATCGACGATCAATATCTCGCCCATCCAATTGGCCGCGGTTCGAGAATTCTTGGACGTGGTGACCATGACGATCAGGCCGCCACGGCGGGCGTGGTCGGTGTGGCCGGGGCGCAAGGAAGTGTCAGCATCACGCGGGCGCCACGACCTGTGTTGGCCAGGCTGATCTTTCCGCCTTGATCCTCGACGATTCGACGGACGATCGCCAACCCGAGACCGGTTCCGCCTTGGCGGGTGGTGACGTAGGGCTCGGTCGCGCGGTCAAGGAAGTCCTCGGGAAACCCGCCTCCGTCGTCCTCGACCGTGACGTGGTAGGTGTCGCCGTCGTCGGCGGCCTCCAAGATGATGTCGATGTTGCCCAATGCCGTACCAGGTTCGGCGTGACCGTGAATGGCTTGGACGGCATTCTGGACCAGGTTTCCGAGGGCGCGGTCCAACTGGCTCGCGTCGCACAGAACGTACACGGGTTGGTCAGGGACATGCGCGCTGACGCGGATATTGGCGTGCGCCGTATCATTGATGGCTTGGACGCCATTGATCAGGGCCACCATATCGACCCGGCGCAGCACCGGGGGCGGCAGCCGCGCAAACTCCGAGAATTCGTCAACCATTCGGGTCATTTCCACGACCTGGCGCACGATCGTATCGATGCAAGACTCAAACACTTCCGGCTCGGTCCGTACTTCCCCGGCGTAGCGGCGCTTGAGCCGTTCGGCGGCCAGACGTATCGGGGTCAGGGGATTGCGGACTTCGTGGGCGATCCGCCTGGCCACACCACGCCATGCCGCCGCCCGTTGGGCGAGAATCCGTTCCGTCATGTCGTCGAACGTGATGACGTACCCCTGGACCCGAGTGTTCCGGGTCGCGGCGTTGACACGCACCAGCAACACGCGCTCTTGACCGTTGCGGGTCATGACGACCTGATCCTGATTGACCCTGCTCGGGTAAATGACCGCACGGTGGAACAAGTCCGACATTGCCGGAATCGCTTGGGCGAAAGGCCGCCCGGTGAGCGAGTCCTCGGGCACGCCCAAGAGGTCGGACGCGGAATGGTTGGAGAGGAAGATCACGCCACGGGAATCCACCGCGACCACGCCGGCGCTTACCCCTGCAAGCACCGCTTCCGTGAAGCGCCGGCGGGTGTCGAGTTCGCGGTTGGCAGCTACGAGTTCAAAGCGCTGGTCCTCGATCTGGCCGGTCATGCGATTAAATGCGCGGAGCAGCAACAAGAGCTCGCCGCTCTGGCCCTCTTCCTTCACGCGGGCACTCAGGTCGCCATCCCGCACTCGGTTGGCGGCATGGGCCAGTTCCGACACTGGACCGGCAAACCGGTTGGCGACCTGGAACCCGATCCAGGCGGCGACGGCCACCAGCAGCACGGCCACCGCAATGAACACCATCGTAAAGGTGATGTGCAGGCTGGCCCGCTCGCGTTCCGCCTGCTGGTACTCCCCCACCGCCGTTCGCACGGCATCGATATTGCGCAGCACATTGGTGTCGATGTAGCGCCCCACATAGAGCAGTTGGTCGGCGAGCCCCGAGAGCGGAGCCAGCGCCCGTACCCGGTCGCCGCCGCGAATCTGGAACACGACGGTCTCGCCCTGCAGCGCCCTCTGCAGCGCCCCCGCCGGCAGCTGGTCGAACGCCAGCAGCAGACTCAGCGAACTCCGGGCCAGGATTTGCCCGTCCGCCCGAAGCACGAGAGCTTCGGCAATTCCGCGCTCGGTCACCAGTTGGTCAAGCGTCGCGGTATCCAGGCGATTCTCGTCCGGGGTGCGCGCGAGCCCGTTGGCAATCCACAACGCGTCGGCCAGCACGAGTTTCCGATGGTCTTCGTAATATGCGTCCGCCACGGCCATCGAATGCGTCAGCGCCGATGAGACGCGCTCCGAGAACCAGCCCTGGATGCCGATCGTGAAAAACCCTGCAGCACCGGCGGCCACGATGACTGCCGGAGTGGCGGCCAGCAGGCCGAACGCGACGACCAGCTGCACATGGAGTCGCGCACCCGGCTGCGCCCGCCGCCGCCGTGCCCAGAGCAGGGCGATCCGGCGCGCGAGGATCAACGTCAGCAGCAGGAGCACGAGCAAGTCGGCGTACAGGAGCGCAAGGATCAAGTCGGGATCCGAGTCCGCGCTCGGGGTCAGCACGGCGAATGTGACGACGCCCAGCACCGCTCCGGTCAGCGCGAGCCCCCACGCGAGCCACAGCTTTACCCGTTTGCTGCCGGCCAGCTGGCGAACTCGCGTCCACAACGGCGCCCAGACGAACGTGACGGCAGTCATTCGGCTGCCCGCCGCCGCCGCGGCAGTGCCCGGAGATCGAGATCGCGGATCTTCTTGCGGAGCGTGTTCCGGTTGATTCCCAAGAGCTCTGCCGCCCGGATCTGGTTGCCCCCGGTGGCCCGCAGCGTCCGCAGGATCAGCGGTCTTTCAACCTCTTGCACGAAACGCCGGTACAGCCCGGCAGGCGGCAACGTATCTCCATGCGCCGCGAAATAGCGATGCAGGTGGCGCTCGACGCTGGCACCAAGCGTGGAGCCTTCGGTATCGGGCCGTACCGGTGACTGATCTGCATTGCCGAGCTCTTCCTCCACCGTATCGGCACTGATTACGTCCCCGGCGGTGAGCACCACCATCCGCCGGAGGAGGTTTTCCAATTCGCGGACGTTTCCGGGCCACGTGTGTTCCGTCAGGCGTGACAGGGCCTCTTCGGAGACCCGCTTGGGCTCCATACCGTCTTCCGAGGCGCGCGCTAGAAGATGCCGGGTCAACAGGGGAAGGTCTTCCAATCGGTCCCGAAGCGGCGGCATGCGGATCGGGACCACGTTCAGTCGGTAGTACAGGTCCTCGCGGAACAGGCCTTCGCGGACCAGGGCGCCCAAGTCCCGGTGGGTGGCAGCGACGATGCGGACATCGGCCTGAACGGGAATCATCCCGCCGACGGGATTGAACTCGCCTTCCTGAAGCACGCGGAGAAGGCGGGTCTGGGCATCGGGCGGCATGTCCCCGATCTCGTCGAGGAACAGCGTTCCGCCCTCGGCCTGCCGAAAGCGACCGGCGGACGCGCGGTGTGCACCGGTAAATGCTCCGCGTTCATGCCCGAACAGTTCGCTCTCGATCAGGTCGCGCGGAATGGCCGCCATGTTGAGGGCGACGAATGGGCGCGCCCGGCGCGGACTGAAGTCGTGCAGTGCCCGGGCAACGAGTTCCTTGCCCGTTCCCGATTCGCCAAGCACGAGCACCGTGAGGTTGGTGTTCACCACTCGGGCAACCACCCGGTACACGCGCTGCATCGCGGGCGACCGTCCGACCATTGGCAAGTCGTCCGGCGAAGTGTCGGCGGCGGATGGAGCGGGCACGCGGGTTTCCGCAATCGCGCGTCGGACGGTCGCCACGAGCTCGTCCAGGTCGAACGGTTTCGGGAAGTACTCGAAGGCTCCGCGCTCACCGGCCCGAAGGGCGGTCAGCATCGTGGACCGGGCGCTGATCACGATGACCGGAAGATCGGGCCGAACCTTTCGAACCCGGGGCAGCAAATCAAGCCCGTTGCCGGATGGCATTGCGACATCGGTGATGACGAGATCGCCCGCTCCGGAGCTGATCCAGGACCAGAGTTCGCCCATGTCACCAGTATCGCGGGCCGCGAAACCGTGCCGGTGGAGGGCACGCCGCACGACGGTCCGGATGGCCGCGTCGTCGTCGCCCACCAGGATCGTGGCGGTAGGGGATGCCGGCGTATTCAACGCGCTGAGTCCGCCGGCGAAAGGGCCTGGACCCCGTCCGTCGAGGAATTGACGGCCGGGAGGTACACCGTAAAGCGGGTCCCGGATCCGGCCGTCGCATCCGTGACCTCCACCACGCCACCGTGGTCCTCGATTACCCGGGCCACCAACGAAAGCCCAAGACCGCGTCCGCCTGACTTGGTGGTAACGAACGGCTCGAACAGGTGCTGGCGCATGTCTTCGGGAATGCCGGGTCCGCTGTCCTCGATAGCGACAAACACCGGCAGCCCCCGGTGGGCCGCCGTTCCCGTCTGAACCCGCAGTCCATGCCGAATACCGGTGATCAGTCGAATGGTCCCCTCCGGATTGGCCTCGGCTGCATTCTTGGCGAGGTTGAGGAAGGATTGGACCAGCCGGTCGCGATCTCCTGGAACCATGGGGATGGAAGGGTCGTACTCGCGCGTGAACGAAGCGTTCTTGGCAAACCCGTTCTTGGCCAGCATGAAGACTCGATCAAGCACGACGTGCACGTTCACGGGAGCCGTTGGCACGGTGGCGCCGTCCACGAAGGTGTCGAAGCGGGCGAGCAGCTTGCCAATTCGGTCGGTTTCGTCGCGGATCAGGCGGGTGAGCTCGCGGTCGGACGGACCGACGGCTTCTTCCAGCAGCTGGGCGGCCCCGCGGATCCCGGAGAGCGGGTTGCGAATCTCGTGGGTCAGGGTCTCGGCGAAACCGGTCGCCGAGCGCGCAGCGCTCATTTGCCCGAGGCGGTGCCCGCCAATCGACTGGGCTACCGACCGTGCGTGCAATGTCAGCACGATCTGATGGTGTGCGTCATGGCAAGGAGATGCCCGGGCATCGACGATCCGTGGCGCCATGGCAGGCCCGGTCAGGCGAATTCCGTACTCGACGGCGCTGCTTCCGCGGCGAACGACGCGGCCGAGCATGGCGAGCACGGGGCTATCGCTGGAGAGAAAGTTTCGGATCGGTCGCCGCAAGAGGCTGCGGGCACCGGTTCCAAACAGATGCTCGCCGGCAGGATTGACATAGAGAATATGGCCGGTGTCAGAGATCAGGAAGACCGGCACTGCCATTGATTCGAGCAGATCCTGAGGACCGACAGCCGTTTGGGTGGAGGTGTCGCTGGACTCCGCCACTGCGCGGTACTCCTGCACAAGGATTAGGCACAACACACTAATACCAGAACACACTCCGGCCCAACATCGGGCAACGGTACGAGCGGCGATGTCGGCGCGGCACCGGTCCGGCACAAATGTTGTGACCCTCGGTCCCGGTCGCGGGGCCCGTTGGCGGTCTCGCCACTGCGAACCTGTGCTCGGTGAGACCTCGAGACCGTCTACGCCGGGTGTCAGCCTCCTACAGCGGCGCGGTTTCGCACCTGTCCGCCGTCAGGCGGGCTAGGGCCGGTCAATCGGCCGAGCCGACATCCTCGGGTCGGCGGCAACGATCACCCGCCGGCACTGACCACAGGACTGGATCCGTCGCCAGTGAGTGCCGGTCGCGTCAGCGGGATCATGCCTTCGTTGCACGCCTTGATCTGGAGTGCCAGGTATTTCGAGTAGATCCGGCACTGGGCGAAGCTGCCCGCGATGAACCAGAGTCCCGGCTGCCCGGTCCGGGTCCATAGGTTGCGGAGTTCCTGCTGCTCGGGATCGAACCCCCAGATTGGGCCGACGCGATCCGCGACATCGTCGCCGAACAGCTTTCGGACCAGATAGTCCTGTCCCTTGAAGCCAGTGGCCAGCACGATGAGATCAGCTGCCCGCATATCGCCGTTTCGCATGCGGGCCCCGTCGGCGACGAACTTGTCGATATCAAAGAACTGGATCAGCCCGATGTTGCCGTCGGCGATCAGGTCCGAGCAGCCGACGTTGAAGTAGTAGCCGCCGCCGCGCTCTAGGTACTTGAATTGCCAGCCCGTACCGTCGGTTCCGAAGTCAAGCTTGAATCCCGCGCGCGTAAGGCCGTCGAGGAGATCCCGGTCGAGCGCCTTGGCTTGCTCGGTAATCTGCTGGTGCGTCTTCCTCATCAACTTCAAGGGCATCGACGTGGTGATGAGATCGCAGTCCGCCAGCGAAGGGCCCTCGTCGTACAGGGCGTAGGGAAGCTGTGCGCTTGGCTCGATGTTGACGATCAAGGTCGGGTTCCGCTGGACCATCGTGACATTCGCACCGTGCGAATACAGGTCCTGCGCAATGTCATGACCGCTGTTGCCTGTCCCGACAACCAGCACGTTGCTGTCGACCCAGTCGGCACCTTCCCCGAATTCACTGGAATGCAGGACCGGGCCGGCGAAGTCCGTCAAGCTCGGAATATTCGGCCGGTTGGGAACGCCGCTGACACCAGTCGCCATGATGATATGGCGCGGATGGATCTCCCGTGTGCCGCCGTCGGGCAGACGCAGCATCACCGACCACCTCTCGTCCTGCTCGTCGTAGCTGCCGCCGGCGAACTCGGTGCCCGTCCAGAAATTGAGTTCCATGATTTCGACGTAGGCCTCGAACCAGCCGGCGATCTTGTCCTTGGGGATGTAGGTCGGCCAGTTTGGCGGGAAGGGCAGGTAGGGCAGGTGATTGACCTGGACCTGATTGTGCAGGGTCAGCGCATGGTACCGGTTGCGCCAGTTGTCCCCGATGCGTTCTTCGCGATCAACGATGAGCGTGTCGATCTGCAACTGTGTCAGTTGCGCTGCGATGGACAGTCCCGCGTGTCCTCCCCCGACCACAAGGACCGTCGGATCCCGGTCGGCGTAGGCGACGGAGGATTGCCGCTGGTCGAACCAGTTCGGTCCTTGGAAATCCCTCGAATAGGACTGGCCTGTTGGCCTGGCATCGCCAACCGCTGCTTCAAACCCTTCGATCTCGCTGAGCGCTGTTAGCAGGGTCCACGCCTTGACAGTTCCATCTTCTTCGTCGCGGATCAAACGAAGCACGCCTTCCGCCGGGCCGGATGCACTCGTGAACTCGAATATGGCTTCGATTCCCTCCGTTCCAGCCCGGGTGACGAGGCGGGGCGGCGTCCGACGCGGGTCCGTTTTAATACCGACGGGTCGAGCGCGGGGACCATATTGCTTCAGCGCCTTGACGATTTTCGTCATGCCACTGATGGTCTGGACGTTCCAGGTGAAGGCGAGGAGATCGCGCCAGTGGCTGTTGCGGAGAAACAACGCTTCGAGCGCCCTTGGATCGGAGTCGGAAAGGGCCGACTCGAAATCAGCTAGCCAGCGGTCAACGGCCCGGACCGGGGAGTCCTCTAACCCAACCAACATGCTTTGTTCCTCGTCCATGGCGGCAACTCGTCTGTCATTGAGGCCCCGTTGTTGAGCGCCGGGGACGTTCCGCGCCCTGTTGTCACTCGTTTATCGGACACTGCCGGTCGGGCAGTCTAAGCAGCCGGCCATCTTGGATCGATGGGCCGAGACAGAATGTTAGTGCACGGCGGGTTCAGCGGCCAAGCTTGACGGATCGCCGAGCGAAGCGGCGCCGGGTGCACGGGCCTGGCGGCCGGACAGGGTTCGATGCCTGTGTGCGGTAACCCGCTCCCGGGCTGCCGCACTGTGTGGTCAGGGTGACGCCAGATGTCGATCTGCAGCCGGACGCCGCCACAGAAGAAGACCCCCCGACGGGACAGCCCGTCCCGTAGATCGCCATTTCCTGTGGACCGCCCCGGTGGAATCCGGGGTAGGGGGGAACGCGACGAAGCATGTCGGGGTTCAGGGTTTCCGCCCGTGTTCCGGCGTTGCGCTGCTGTGCACCCTCCGGCACATTGCGCCCGGACTGAGGAGTGGGTTCATGAGTTCACAGGTGCGGAGTCTCGGCACGTTTGACTATGTGGTGGTGGGCGCGGGATCAGCCGGGTGCGTGCTCGCCAACCGCCTGAGCGCGGATCCCGGCACTCGCGTGCTGCTCCTGGAGGCGGGCGGCTCGGACCGTTGGCACTGGATCCGCATCCCGGTGGGGTACCTCTATTGCATGGGCAACCCGCGGGTGGACTGGTGCTTCTCGACCGAAATCGAGGCGGGACTGGGGGACCGTGCAATTCCCTATCCACGGGGCCGGGTGCTCGGCGGCTGTTCCTCCATCAACGGCATGATCTACATGCGCGGCCATGCCGCGGACTACGACCATTGGCGCCAACTCGGCAACGCCGGCTGGTCCTGGGATGACGTGCTCCCGTACTTCATCCGTGCAGAAGACCATTGGCGGGCCGACGACTCGATGCACGGCCAGGGCGGGGAGTGGCGGGTCGAGCAGGCCCGAATCCGGTGGGACATCCTGGACGCCTTTCGTGCGGCCGCCCGGGAGGCGGGCATTCCGCCCACCGAGGATTTCAATCGGGGTGACAACGAGGGCTGCGGCTACTTCGAGGTCAACCAGCGGCAGGGCATGCGCTGGAACGCGGTACGGGGATTCCTGGACCCGGTGCGCCGTCGGCCCAACCTCGAGGTGGTTCAGGATGCGCATGTCAGGCGGGTTCGGATCGAGGACGGACGGGCCGTCGGACTCGATCTCTGGCAGGGAACCGAGGCCGTCCGTGTGGACGCTGCGAACGAGGTGATCCTCGCGGCCGGCGCCATCGGCTCACCACAGCTGCTGGAGCTCTCAGGAGTTGGCCAACCGGTGCGACTGGCGGAGCTCGGGGTGGCTCCGGTAGTGGACCGCGCAGCAGTGGGCGAGAACCTCCAGGACCACCTGCAGGTGCGGCTGGTCTACCGCGTGCAGGGGATACGCACCCTCAACGAAACCGCCGGGACGCTCAGGGGCAAGGCGGCGATTGCGCTGCAGTACCTACTTTTCCGTCGGGGGCCGATGACGATGGCCCCGAGTCAGCTGGGTTGTTTCGCACGCTCCGATCCTGACCGCGATGCGGTCAACCTGCAGTACCACATACAGCCGCTCAGTCTCGACCGCTTCGGCGCACCCCTGGACCCGTACCCGGCCTTTACTGCCAGTGTCTGTAACTTGGCGCCGGAATCGCGTGGGAGCGTGCACGCAACGTCTCCCGATGCCCGGACCGCGCCGGCCATCCGGCCCAACTATCTCTCGGCCCCCGAGGACCGGCGGGTGGCGGCCGATGCGATTCGGCTGACCCGGAGCATCTGCGCGCAGCCCGCGTTGCAGCGATACGGTGCGACGGAGGTTCGCCCGGGGCCCACTCCGGACGATGACGAGAGCCTGGCCAGTGCCGCCGGCGCGATCGCCACATCGATCTTTCACCCGGTCGGGACGTGCCACATGGGCCGTGACGGGGTAGTCGACGAGCGCCTCCGGGTCCATGGGGTTCGCGGACTGCGAGTGGCGGATGCGTCCGTGATGCCGACGATCACGCACGGCAACACGAATGCACCCACCATGATGATTGCAGAACGGGGCGCGGACATGATTCGCCGGGACGCGCGCGCGTGACGACGGACGCGGCGGGGACGCCGCCGGGCCGCGTCGATGCGCTGGTCGTGGCTGCGGGTCGCGGCGAGCGCGCCGGGGGCGGAGTGCCCAAGCAATTCCGCGTCGTTCAGGGCCGGCCCGTCGTCCGCTGGGCCGTGGAAGCATTCGCCCGCCACCCCCAGGTTGAACGCGTACTGACCGTCGTCGCTCCCGGTCAAGCCACCGCCGCGGCCGCCGCACTGAGAGGCGTGGAGGTTCGCATCCTGGATCGCGGCGGTGCCACCCGGCAGGAAAGTGTGGCGGCGGGTCTCGAGGCGCTCGCCTCGGATCCGCCGCAGACCGTGCTCATCCATGATGGGGCCCGTCCCCGACCCGGCGCAGCGCTGATCAGTCGGGTCATCGACGCCTTGTCCAATGCCGACGGCGTGGTGCCGACCGTGCCGCTGAGCGATACCCTGAAGGAGACCGGTGACGACGGGCACATCCGGCGGACCCTCCCGCGGACCGGCTTGCACGGCGCGCAAACGCCGCAGGGCTTCCGCTTCGACCTCATCCTCGGCGCGCATCGGGCGGCGTCGGCGGAGACCGGCGCGACCGACGACTCCTCGCTGCTCGAAACGGCTGGTCATGTCGTGCAGGCGGTCGCGGGGGATCCCGAAAACCTGAAAGTCACCGGGCCCGGCGACTTTGCCCGGGCTGAGAGGTTGTTCGGGGAACGCCTGCCCCGGACCGGTCAGGGCTTCGATGTACACCGGTTTGGTCCGGGGGAATCGGTTCAATTGCTAGGTGTCAGGCTCCCGCATGATCAGGCGCTGGTCGGGCACTCTGACGCAGATGTCGGACTTCATGCCGTGACGGACGCCATTCTGGGTGCCCTCGCCCAGGGTGACATCGGGCAACATTTCCCTCCGGGAGACCCTCGGTGGCGCGACGCCGATTCGGCCAAGTTCCTTCAGCACGCCGGAGCCATGGTGCAAGAGGCAGGTGCAGAAATCACACATGTCGACGTCACCATCGTTTGCGAAGCTCCGGCAGTTGCCCCGCATCGCGAGCGCATGCGGCAGTCCGTGGCCGGCATCCTGGGCCTGCCGGCCGCAGCGGTGAGCGTGAAGGCCACTACGACCGAGGGTCTCGGCTTTGCTGGTCGTCGTGAAGGGATTGCCGCGTTTGCTTTGGCCACGGTGCTTGTGCCGAACGAGAGTGTGTGAAACCGATGGTCGGTGACCGTCTAGCCGAATCCGTGGCACTGGTGGGCGGCCTGGGCCGGATCGGGCCGGCGCCCGGTACCGTCGCATCCTTGGCGACGATCCCAATTGGCGTGGCGCTGCATGTCCTGGGCGGCGCGGTGGCCGTGGGCGTAGCGGTTGCTTGCGTGGTGGCGTGTGGCTGGTGGTCAGCAGAGCGATACGGGCGACTGACCGGTCGCCATGATGCGCCTGAGGTGGTCGTGGACGAGGTGGCCGGAATGCTGGTACCACTAGCCGCGGTCGGAAGTGACATCGTGCTGGTACTGGTTGCGTTCGGTCTGTTTCGCCTGCTCGATATCGGGAAGCCGTTCCCGATCTCCTGGTTGGATGCAGAGGTTCCCGGAGGATTGGGAGTCATGGCTGACGATCTGGCCGCGGGTTTCTTGGCAATGGCAGGTGCCCTCGGGTTGGGAGTCTTGCGTGACGTCTGGTTCTGAACTCCGGCAGGTCAGCGCGGAATGCCTGCGATTGCTTGATCGCGTCGACCTGACGCTGGCAACGGCCGAGTCGTGCACCGGCGGGATGATCGCGACGGCACTGACCGATCACCCGGGCGCGTCGCGAGTGCTCAGCCGTGGTTTCGTGGTGTACTCGGACGACGCCAAGGAACAAATGCTCGGCGTCCCCCGCAGCGTTCTGTCGGCCTGCGGCGCTGTGAGCGAGGAGGTCGCTCTGGCCATGGTCGGGGGTGCGCTTGCGAAGGCGCCGGTCGACCTCGCGGTCGCCGTCACCGGGATCGCCGGGCCGGACGGTGCGACCGCGACGAAGCCTGTTGGGCTCGTGTACATCGCTGCCGGCCGACGTGGGGAGCGGGCGTGCCATGAGCGCCTGCAACTGACCGGTGACCGGCAGACCGTCCGGGAACGGTCCGCCGTATGCGCACTAAGGTTGCTGATGAAGGCGGCAGACCAGTCGTGACGGGCGCACATGCGTTGCTGGTCGGCGGCGCTGGGTTTGTCGGCGGCTGGACCGCACGGGCGTTCCTGGATGCCGGATGGCGCGTGACGGTCGTCGATCCCTCCGCGGCAATCGCGAGCCGGCTGCCCGGTGGCTGTACCACCGTGGCTCGGCCGGCGCACGCTGACGTTCTCAATGACATTCTGTCAGCAGATCCGCCTCAGGTTGCGGTCGGACTCGGTGCGTTCGGTTCCGGTGGGAAGGGGCTTCTGGCGGCCGCGGACCGGGACCCCGGGTCCGCCATTGCGGTCAATGCCGGGGGGCTCGCAACCCTCCTGGAAGCAGCGGCTGCGGCTGGTGTGCGAAGGGTCCTTTGGACCAGCTCCACGGTGGTGTACGGCCGATCTGCGGATGGCGGCCCGGCGCCAGCCCGCGAGTCGCTACCGGCGGATCCGGACACGGCCTACGGTCTCTCGAAGCATCTGGCGGAGACCACGGCGGCGTGGTTCCGGGCGTACCGACCGGTCGAGCCAACGGGGCTACGGTTGCCGCTGGTGTTGGGACCAGGCCTCCACTACCGTGGCGCAGCGGCGGAATTCCTGGATGTCATGATGGCTGCCGTTGCCACCGGCGCCGTTCCGGCACGGCTGACGGCCGATTTTCGGAGCGATGTGCTGTACGTGAAGGACGCTGCCCGGCTGCTGGTATCGCTGGCAGAATTTCCTGGCGACCTGGCGCCGGTATACAACGCCCCGTCGTTTTCGCTTCAGCTCTCCCAGTTCGTGGGTCAGCTGGCTGCAGAAACGGGCAAGATCGTTACGCTGCCTAAGGTTGCCGACGCAGATAGGGGATCCAATTGGCGTACTCTTTCTGACGCGCAACTGCGTGCTGATACGAACTTTGCGCCCGCGTTCGACGCTGCCGCAATGATTTCAGACTGGCTGGAGGAGGCCGCGGAAGGGACACGGACAGCATGACCGACATCCTCGAAATGGCACGACTGACGTCACCGGAAATGGCCGCCGCCATTCCGGATATCGAAGTCGCCCTGCAGCCGATCGGGGCCACTGAGCAGCACGGCCCCAACCTGGCGCTTGGCACGGACTTCGTGGCGGCCGACCGGATTGCACGCCGCGTCGCCGCCGAGCTGGGCCGCCGGGCGCTGCTTCTGCCCGTATTGCCGTTCGGATTGTCACCGCACCACATGGGTTTCCCTGGAACGATCACACTTGACGCAGAAACGGTGATCCGGCTGTGTTTCGACGTCGCGCGCTCGATTGACCGGCAGGGGATCAAGGCGATCGTGTTCGTCAACGGTCACAACGGAAATTCTGCCGTCCTGCAAGTTGCTGCCACCAAGATCCGCTACGAGCTCGGGCTGCGTGCGGCTGTCGCCTTCTACTTTGCCCAGGCCTCGGATCGGGTGCGGGCGCACGGGCGCACGCAGCGTTTCGGCCACGCATGCGAAGTCGAGACCGGTGTTCTGATGCACCTGGACGCGGACTACGTCCGGACCGACGCGCTTGCAAAGGGTGAGATGAAGGAGACTGGGCTTGCCCACGGGTTCAACAATGATCCGTTTGCGTTGCAGGTTCCGGTGCCGTTTGACCGGCAGACCGCGAACGGTGCCTTCGGGGATGCCCGCCTGGCGTCGGCCGAGGCGGGACGTGACATTGTTGACACTGCGGTCACCCGGACGGTTGCCTTCATCGAAAGCCTGAAGACCGCTTCCATCTGAACAGGAAGATGAGGGCGGCTCCGCAGCCATGCGGAGCGCCGTAAATTCCTTGATATCCCAACGAGTTGCCAGCTAATGCGACGAACCAAGTTTGCAGGAATGTTCAGCCCGAAACGATCGCAAAGCCTGGTACCCGGACGGGGGTCACCTGCGGTCGTGCGATCCGCGGAGCGCGGTCCCAAGTTCATTCGATGTTCGGTACGGATCGCGTGCAGCCTGACGGTGTTGGTCGGTGCGACCCTGCTGGCGGCACCCGCGGTCCACGCTGCTGCACCAATCCTGTCCACCGATGATCGGGCGCTGTTTCAAAAGGCCCTTGTGGCCATGGATCGAGCCAAGTGGAAGCGCGCTCTCGACCTGACCCGAAGGGCTGAGGACCCGTTACTGCACACCATCGCGAAATGGCGCTGGCTGTCGGCCGAGGACGGCTTGGCGACGTGGCGGCAGGCGCGTGATTTCCACTTGGGACATTCCGGCTGGCCGTATGCAGAACAACGGCAGGCGCTCGCCGAGCGCCGGATACCGGCCAATCTCCCGAATGCAGAAGTCATCGACTGGTTTGAACGGTTTCCTCCGCTTACCGGGCCAGGGCAGGTTCGCCATGCGGAATCGCTTGTTGCGGCGGGTGCCGATGTGGACGTAGCAGTCGAAGCGCGGGATGCGTGGCGGACGAGCGACTTTCAGTCCGCGGAGGTCCGACCGTTCCTGCAGCGCTACGGGCAGTACCTGAGCGACGAGGACCATGCCGCCCGACTCGACCATCTCATCTGGGAGCGTCAGTGGGGGGCTGCACTTCGACAGCTCCGGCGGGTTTCGGCCGATGTCCGGCGTCTCGGTACCGCCCGGATCCGGCTCGGCAGGCGGTCGCCCGGCGTCGACGCCGCCGTCGCCCGGGTGCCGCCGGCACTGACTTTGAATCCGGGGCTCGTGTTTGAGCGGGCGCGCTGGAGACGAAGATCCGGCATGCACGAACGCGCTCTTGAATTGCTGTCCGAGCCCCCGGGTGAACTTGGACCAAGGCCGGATCGCTGGTGGTTCGAGGTGCGCGTGCATGCCCGGCGATTGGTCAATGCCGAGCGGCATGCCGACGCCTATCGACTGGTGTCCGCATATACGACGTTGGATGGGGTTCCGGGAGTTGAGGCGGATTGGCTGGCGGGCTGGCTCGCACTCCGGTTTCTCGGCAACAACTCTTCGGCCAACCGTCATTTCAGGAAAATGCGAAGCGCCGTCACCATGCCGGTGTCGATCGGCCGCGCGGCTTACTGGACCGCCTTGTCTTCTGAGGGAGACGAGGAATCCGTCCGCTGGCTCGACGAGGCGGCCGAGTACCCGGCGACGTTTTACGGCCAACTGGCGACCCGTTGTCGCGAACGCCCCGTCGTGTTGCCTTCGGTCCCGGCTGCTGCCGTCGACTTGGCTCGCTGGGATTCTCAGCCTGAAGTGCAAGCGATGCTCCTGCTGGCGGAGCACGGACGACACCGTCTGGCGCGCTCGTTCGCCCGGCAGCTGGCCGGCACGGCGGAATCGCTTGGTGAGGTGACAAGCCTCTACCAGTTGCTTCATGTGACGGGACACACGCATCTCGGGCTGGCCATGCTCCGGAAGGCCACACGCCTTGGGTTGTACGTGCCCGGGGTAGCCTTCCCGGACGACGCGTATCCCGGCGCGTTCAATGCGGTCGAAGCGGACGTTGAGAAGGCGCTTCTGTTGGCAGTCGCGCGGCAGGAGAGCGCGTTTCAGGTTGGCGCCCGAAGCGGTGCCAATGCCCGCGGGTTGATGCAGGTTCTACCGAGCACTGCGAAGTTTGTCGCTCGTCGGGAACGCATGCAGTACGACCAGCAAAAGCTCTCGACCGACGCGGCCTACAACGTCTCGATCGGTTCTCGCTATCTTGCGGGCCTTCTTGAAGACTACGATCAATCGTATCCGCTTGCCTTGGCTGCGTACAACGCGGGTCCCGGTCGGGTAAAACGGTGGCTCCGGCGGTACGGAGATCCCCGCCACGGGGAAATCGCCATGCTCGACTGGCTCGAACTGATCCCGATAAACGAGACCCGGAACTACGTCCAGCGAGTCCTGGAAGGGCTTGCGATCTATCGTTCGGCCGTAGGCGACGGAATTACGGGGCAATGGGAAATGCCGCTCACGTGCCCGCGCTAGCAGTGGGCGCCGCAGGAATCTCGCGGGACGAGATCGTCGCCGCGAGTAAGGTCATCGAGGGCCGAGCCCGGCTTACCCCCCTGCTGGAATCCGGGGTGCTCAACGCGCGAACCGGAGGGCGCGTACTGATCAAGCCCGAGTGCCTGCAGCGCACCGGATCGTTCAAGTTCCGGGGTGCATACAACCGGATCGCCGCGATACCGACCGAGCGGCGCGCTGCTGGAATCGTTGCCTGGTCGTCCGGGAACCATGCGCAAGGTGTGGCGTGCGCAGCCCGCCTTGTCGGGAGTCCCGCGACCATCGTGATGCCAAACGACGCGGCCCGCATCAAGGTGGCCGGTGTGAAGAACTTTGGGGCGGAGATCGTGTTTTACGACCGTCATGCAGAAGGGCGCGAGGAGCTGGGCACCAGAGTTCTCCGGGAAAGGGGGGGCACGTTCGTCCACCCGTACGACGACCCGCTCGTTGTGGCCGGGCAGGGTACGGCAGGTCTCGAGGCAGCACAGCAGATGCGCGCGCGGGACATCGTTCCCGACGTTGCGCTGGTCCCGTGCGGCGGTGGCGGCCTCCTATCAGGCGTGACGGTTGGCCTGCGGTCGGAATTTCCGAAAATTGACGTCCGCAGCGTGGAACCCGAGGTGCACGACGACATGGCGCGCTCACTTGCTGAGGGCCGGCACGTGGTAGCCGATGAAGGGGTCACCACGATCTGCGACTCACTGCTGCCGCCTCGGGTCGGAAAGATCGCCTACGTGATCGGGACCAAGTACCTGGGGCCCGGTCTTGTCGTGTCGGATGCCGAGGTGTTGGAAGCAATCGCCTTTGCGTTGTTGCGACTGAAGCTGGTCGTGGAACCGGGCGGGGCGGCGGCGCTGGCGGCGGTCCTCTCCGGCCGCATCGATCTTCGTGACAAGACGGCGCTGCTGGTGGTGTCAGGCGGCAACGCCGACGCGGCTATGTTGGCCCGGGCGCTTGCCGAGGCTCGCGAAGCTCGGTTCGGCACTAGCTGAGAACGGCGCCAAGCGCTCTGCCTTCAACGATTCGTTGAAGGTGCTTGGCAGGGAACCGCTCGGGCGGTGGCGGATGGGGCGCCCGCCAGCGTAATGTGCCACTATGTTCCTTGACGTGCCATAGGAATACCATAAGGTAGTCTATAATCAGCAATATACGGAAATACTGTCTTCCGAAGTATTCCTGTAGTGTTCTTTCCGTGCTTGCCAAATCCGTGTCGCATCTGTGGATGTATCTGTATATACTCCCTGTGAATTGTGTACAGGGTTATATACAACGACGGGACTGGGAAATGGCACACAATCTCACCGACCGATTCGTCCGGAATGCCGCACCGGGATTCTACAGCGACGGCGGCTGTCCGACGCTCAATCTGCGCGTGACGCCGGCGCGCACGCGCCAGTGGGTGCAGCGCCTCGACGTGCACGGGCGCGCCCGCCAGCTGGGCCTTGGCGGGTATCCGTTGGTCGGCCTTGCGGAAGCCCGCGAGCAGGCGATGGCCAACCGCAGGCTGGCTCGGGCCGGCGGCGACCCGTGCGCGCTCAAGCGGACGGGGGAGGCGCCGACGTTCGCGGCGGCAATCGACCGGGTCATCGCGATTCACCGCGCGGCCTGGAAGGATGCGGGCAAGAGCGAGGGCCAGTGGCGGGCCTCGCTCAGGGACTACGCGATGAAGCGGCTCGGACAGAAGCCGGTGAACGCGATCACGACGGCGGACGTGATGGCGGTGCTGCTGCCGATCTGGGTGCAGAAGCACGAGACGGCGCGCCGGGTCCGGCAGAGGATCAGCGCGGTGATGCAGTGGGCGGTGGCGGAGGGGTTCCGTGCCGACAACCCTGCGGGCGACGCCATCGGGGCGGCGCTCCCGAAGCGGAACAAGCCGAAGGTGCACCATCGCGCACTGGCGTTCCGCGAGGTCGGGGCGGCGGTGGCCACCGTGCGGGGCTCCGCGCAGGCGCACTGGGCGACGAAGGCGGCGTTCGAGTTTCTCGTCCTGACTGCTGCACGGTCGGGCGAGGTGCGCCTTGCGGAATGGAGCGAGATGGACCTCGGGGCGTGCACCTGGACCGTCCCGAAGGGGCGCATGAAGGGAGAGCGGGAGCACCGGGTGCCGCTGCCGGACCGGGCGGTGGCGATCCTGGAGGAGGCGCGCGGGCACACGGGCGGGTCGGGGTTGGTGTTTCCGACGGCCCGGGGCCGGCCGATGAGCGATTCCACCTTGTCGAAGCTCCTGCGGGAGTTGAAAGTCGGCGCCGTGCCGCACGGGTTCCGCTCGTCGTTCCGCGACTGGGCGGCGGAGTGCTCGGACGCGCCGCGCGACGTCTGCGAACTGGCGCTGGCGCATGTCAATTCGGATCGGGTGGAGGCCGCCTACCGGCGGACCGACCTCTTCGAGCGGCGGCGGCTGCTCATGCAGGAATGGGCCGCGTACATTGCTGCGGACCGCTCCAGCGTGGAGAACATGACAGGATGATGCACATTCGACGGTACGACGGACCATCCCCCAGCGCATAGCGCGTGGACGGGTTCGTGCGGGTGTCTGTCGGGGTCTGACAGCCTCACGGTCAGCCCGTGCCGATGTGAGCGGGGCAGAGATGACCTGTCGCATACGCCTCCAACAGGGCGCGCAGCCGGGGGTTTTCGACCACCAGACACCTGAAAGTGTATTTGTCTCGCCGCAGCCTGGAGCCGTCTCCCTCAAGAGGCTCGTATCCTCTCACAAACGACGAAAATGATCTTTTCCCGTTCTTGTGGCCCATGTGGCCACGCAGGCGTTGAGCAATCCCACCTTTGGCGCGGGGCGTACGGCCGACATGAAGGACGTCTTGTTCCTGTGGATCGTAGATCACGTAGACACCCTGTTGGACAGGCGCATCCAGCTTTTTGTACCGCCCCGGAAATGTCTGGAGTGGCTCCAGCATTAGTTCTTCAAACAATGCCTTTACGGCTTCTGGCTCGTCGGGCTCCATTCCAACCTCTCCACTTCCGAGCAGTATCGCGTGTGTTCTCGCGGCCTCTTTGAGGTAGTCCCAAGTCACGCGGTAGATGAATCGAGGTAGTTGAACACCAACTCAAACCAATCGCCAACAAGAATGAGTCGTTCGTTCTTTGTTCTGATTCGTTCAGGTTTGATGGTGTGGAGCTCGGCGCATTGGGGTCGTCGAGTCGAACAGTCACGAGCCCTATGTCGAGGGAGCAGCATTTCCGTCCTTCTTGCCCGTAGACTCCAACGGCAAGCGGGGACACAGATCGAGCAGATGGATGCAAAGTGACAGGCCGCCGCCCACCGACTCCTCCACGCGAATTGCCTCCTCACGGAGAAGTGATATCAGCCCTTTTCGATCGACCAGAATTCCGCTGTCGGGGTGTCTCCATTTCCGATCCTTGGCCAGCGTTACCAACAAGCATCCTGACCTGCTGGTCTCGGGCGCCATGTACTTGGTGACAAGTTGACCACGGATGGTGTCGCGCAAGTCGCGTCCGGACCGGTTGTCGGCGCGCTTGAGCTCGATGACCGCTTCGTGCTTGGACACGACTGAACGCAGACGAATGTCCGTTTCTTTTTCGTCTGCCGTGGCAGCTTCCTGGTCAATCGTGTAGAGACCGTCGGCTGCATTGTTCAGTTCCCGCGCGATCTCGCGACGCATTATCTTTTCATCCTCTATTCCGGCCCATGCGGCCCTTGGCGACATGTCTCGCAGCAGGAGTTCATCAAGGTCCTCTAGACGATCGCGCAAGATTGCAAACATTGCCTCGTTCGTTGAAGCGGGCGCCTCGCCCGTCTTGTCCAGTGCAACGGCCTGCGCGTGATCGAACGCGTCTCCATCGATCTCCTGCGCCCAATTCTCCTCGGCAACCGCGATAATCCGATCCTTGAAGTGTGCACAGAGTGGATCGTTCGCCATTTCGAGCTTCGCTGCCCATCCGTCTTCGCCTTTCGCCTCGAGCAAGGCGCTCACGATTGCGTTTCGTACGTATTCGGCGTGATCGCGCATATCTGGCGTGTAGGCGTCCTCGTGCCGGGCGTCGTCGATGGGCCGCACATGGCGGTATGCTAGACGGAGCAGCCGCAGGAGTAGCCGTGGCGTGAACGCCGAAGTCTTCAGATTGATCCCATCATGACGATCGCCGAATAGAACGGCGAAAGATCTGACGGCTTCGCTGAATTTTTCCGGCTCGATTCTTCGAAGTCGCTCCTCCAGCGCGGATACACCGAGTTCGGGATCGACGCGCATGAGCGTCAGCAACCAGACAAGCGCGAGTTCGTTCGGAAGGTCTTCACGGAGTCGTTGACACGCCATGTCTCTCGCGTAGGCACGCGTGTCGTCGTCACCATGCTTCAGCATCGTACCGATTACTTGCTGAAGGCGCTTGGTCGCCCCAGCCTGATCGCACGAGCCGTCCACAATTGTTCCGTTCACGTTCAGCCAGTCGAGAAGTCTGGGAAGAAACAGCTTGGCGACCGGCTCCGATGCGTAGTTGATGTCCTGCAGAAGCAAGGAATGGCCGTCCGACCCCGGCTGCCCGCTCAGCTCCCAACTCAACTCGTTGCCCAATACAGCATCCACCGCCTCTGGATGAGCATTGACCAAGCTCTCCATCCAGAGGGGCAGCCCATTGAGTTGGATGGAGGCGTATCGTGCTGCCAGCCTCGCTTGTTCGTCAGTGAGTGTGGTGGCCCATGATGAATCCTCGGCCTCCGCGTAAAGTGCAGCGAGGCCGAGTTGCCAGCGGACCAGATACGTGCTGCGCTCGTTTTCAGGCCTCTCACCTGGGAGGGTGGGACGGTCTTCCCGCCAAATGTTCATCAACGTGCGCCGCAACCTGTCCGCAGTCTCCTTTCCGAACTGTTCCTCGATGAACCGCCGGTTCCACCCCGATGCTCGGCTGTTGTCCCCTTCGTGACTCATTGCCTTCCATAGATTCCACGCCGTGCTCCAGCTGCGCTTGGAGGAGAAGACAATCTCAGGGTGATCGGCCACTTCCCGCCAGAACTCAATCCACTTTGCCCTGTCCTTCGCCTGCCGGCGCTCTTTCTGCTTCTCCCGTTCGGCTCGCTTCTTCTCCCAGCGACGGATCTTTTTTTCAGTCTTCGACGGCTTCAGGCGCTCATCGATAGCCGCCAGCAGGCTTGGTTGATCGGAGACCAGCGCCTTCAGCCCCGATATATGCTCCCGCCGTCGCTTGGGGTCTAATGGCAGGCGCATCGCCGCCTCCAACAGCATGGCCCGGTCGTTCGCGGAGCGGCCCGTATCGCCAATCGCTTCCTCGATCCAGCCCAGATCCCGTTCCGCACGAAGTTCGACGGGTCCGTCATGAATGGTAATTTCCGCGAAGCGCATCCAAGGGTCAGCAATGCTGTGGAGCGATTGAACCAGGGTATCGACTGCCCAAAAGAAGCGTGAATTCTCCTCGGGTGCCAGGTTTGAAAGTCGCTCGCGAAGCGCCTTGTGCACGTCGTTTTCTGTGGGCTCGTCTATATGAAGACGCAGTACGAGTGCGCTCGCCGTCAGCCAATCATCAGCCCGGCTGCCCTCCAGTCCACGCACGCAAGTCGCGGCCAACGCACTGCTGAGATGGGCACGGTCGCTGACGATGTGCGACCTATCTTCCTGCCACCGTAGCCCGTCAGAAAGCAGATCGACCAGACCGTCACGAAGTGCTTCAAGGTCTTGTGGATCAAGTTCAGCATCGGAAATTAGACGGGTTAACTGCCAAGTCAGATCACCCGATCCGCGTTTCTCTCCGTTGATCCTTCTAAGTGTCCGACAAAGCTGCTGGACCGAAAGATGTCGGGGGAACAGCCGTAGTACGGCTCCCTGGACAGCCTTCACCGGCCACGCAGGATCGAAGTTCGCCACTTGCGACGCGATGTCCTCAAGTCGAGGATCCCTGATTGCCACCAGCGCATCGACCGCAATCATTCGCTCGACCAGAGATGCATTCGCATCACACGCGACCCCGTAAGCGATATCGACGCAATCACTGATGCGTCCGGCCCGAATGAGTTGGAGAAGCATCTCCCGAACATCGGGATTTTCGATACCGTTTGCCCAAAGCTCCGTGACGGTGTCTGCAAGTTCGGGCGAAGCGAAACGATGAACCTGAATGTGTGGAACGCTCAGTCCGCGCCATCCGCCCTGACCGTGCCGCTCCACGTAGGCGCGTAGCGCTTGGATGCGTTGCGATAGGGAAAGCGACTCCGGGTCGCCTTCATCGAGAAGCACGGCAGGCTCGTAATCCCGCAGCATTTCGAATATTCCGTCCTCGTGGAGTGCCAGCCAACCGGCGATGGGGCGCCTTGACGGACGGACAATTGTCCTGCCTTTGGTTTCTGCGAAGACGAGCCGCTTGAGCGCGCGAAAGGTCATTCCGCGTTTGCTGAGCGCCTGAAGGCGTTCCCCCGCGAGATACTCGGCGACCGAACGATGGTGAAAGCGCACTCGGCCATAGGAGGCAAAGCCGAACAGCGCCCGCTCGAGCAATGCCCTTCGTTCATTCGGCCTCCAGTCCGACAGGATGATCGACGGATCAAGTGGAGCCTCGTCTTCGATGTCGTCCGATGCCGCACTGTGCCGAATCGTCATGCGGCGCGTGACCATCATTGCCAGCGCCAATCGCTTGGCGCCTTCGATCGCCTTGTCGACCGATAGCTCGGCTGGCTCCTCCCGGTCGTCCCGCGGCTGCAGCTTCACGCGCACATTTGTCACAACTTGGTCGTGATGAGTTCGTATGCGCTTCTGCTCGCGCCAGTCTGCACATAGTTCAATTAGATCTTGTGGACGGCGCGCGAATTCCTCCGCATTTCGCCTTGCTAGGTCGTCCGTTAGCGCCTCGGGATCCGTGACACCCTGGCCCTTGGCGAAGTCGACAACCTGCTCGTTCGATAGCGGCATGAGCCCTACCGTTCGCCATTCCTCATCGCCGGCATTTTCGCCTTCGATTTCTGGAGCCGGGCGATCGCCCATAGCGATTCTTGCGAAGGCCTCTTCACGCGTGCCCGCCAAAGGGGGCGGAGGGACGGGCAGCAGACGGCGCACGAGCTCCTCGTCAAATGGGATCGGCCGCGAGGTGATGACGATCCGAGCCCGCCCGAGCTGACTGCCAATGCCCCTCTTCAAGTGCTTGAGAGCCTGCTCGAACGAACCGCGGGTCAGTTTGAGTTCGTCGATCGAGTCCAGGAAGAAGGTCGCGACATCGGATTGAGACGCAAGCCAAGCATTGAGCCGCCTTTCTTCATCGTCGTCCAGCAGACTACGCAAATCTCCTGTCGCCAGGCCGGTCAGTTCAACGAAGAAGGCGGGTTCTCCGGCATCCCACAGCTGCTGCGCCTGTTCGCGGCATTCATACGTCTTGCCAGCGCCGGCCTCGGAAATCATCAGCACTCGCTTTGAGCGCAGTAGATCTTCCCATGTTGTTCCACTTGACCAGCCCAAGCTATCCAAGAAAGACTGCTGATCAGCGTCGGCGAGTTTGCCCTTGGGAATGCCCTGAAATGTTCGTTCGATCATGGGAACTTCTTTGTTATGGGGACGGACTACGGAGGTAACATCCCTCTGGGTTAGCTGAAAGGTGAGTGCGACACCGCGTGGGCCGGCCAGTTCGAATTGTGACGGGATGTGCGGCTACCGAGGCCGGGCTCGCAATCGGAAGACTCTTTTCCACTAATGACCTTGAACCAAACTCCCATTGAAGTCATCGACACGCTCGCAGCACATCGCCAACAGTTGCTTGGAGCCGTAGGCAGGGGGTTGTGTCGCACAGTACTTCGCGGAAATCGAACATGGCGGCTTCGTCAACGGAAGCGTCCCATTCGAGCAATTCCGCGTCACCGCACTTGCTGGCTCCGTGACCTACCATGCCGACGCGTTCGCCCTGTACGTCGACACCCACATCAGTCCAGGCAATGGGGTGCGCACATTCAAAGGACTGACGGCCCAATTTACATTGACGGCGAATTTTGGTGGCAGCGGAGATAACGGAACCGTCGACGGATTTGTTCGGAATTTTCGGCTCGGCGCCGTGTCGCACGGGTTCCGCTCGTCGTTCCGCGACTGGGCGGCGGAGTGTTCGGACGCGCCGCGCGACGTCTGCGAACTGGCGCTGGCGCATGTCAATTCGGATCGGGTGGAGGCCGGCTACCGGCGGACCGACCTCTTCGAGCGGCGGCGGTTCTTGATGCAGGAATGGGCCGCCTATCTGGCCTGACCTCGTCCCCGCAACCACCGAGACCGACGGCCTCTCGTTGTCTTGATCTGGCCCGCTTCACCCTCGCAAATGATCGCCATTTCGTTCGCGCAATTTCGACATGCTGGTGCGTTGAGAGCGGGCTCTACATCCGGATGCGGGGGATGAACCGGTCCTGATGGCAAGGGCCGCGCCTCTGTGCATGATCGTCTCGCAGCGGTGGCGTCGTGCCTGCCTGGCGCCGTGCTCAAGACCCGATCTGTTGCGCGATTTCCTCCAGGCGGGCGACCACAGCGTCGCAGACTGCGCTGTACTCCTGCCCGATCGGTAATGCGATCGGGATGTTCATGTCTTCGCCCGCGTCCCCAATCAATCCGGGCGGGTCCGCGTGACGAAGGGGCTCCAGCGCCTGACGCAACTCTGGCGAGGCGGAACTGCCGGAGAACTTGAGCCAAAGGGGGGTGTCTCGATATTGAGCCCAGAGGGTGTACTCGACACCGAAAAACGCAACAGCATTCTGGATGGCCGCTTGCGCCTGCGGAAACGTCATCCAGATGCCGTAACTCATCGCGGTTCCGACGAACCTGCTGCCTTTGATGCTTGCCCACTCGGTCTCGGCCGCACGGCTGATCGCGTCTTCCACCAGGCGCGTAAGGTCACGGATGCGCCGGGGTACCTGCGGCCCGATCTCCTCCCTGCCCAGCGGCAGAAACACTTCGTCGTCCTCCAGTTCAGCGAGCCCCTGCAATTGCCGGATATCGGTTTCCGTGTGGGAGTCCGCCACGCCGCTGGCAGCTGTCGCCATGCGGTTGAGCAGATTTCTCCAGCTGGTCAGCATCAGATGCTGGTCCTCGCCGACAAGAGCGCCGTGCAGTCCCTCTACCCCGCCAGGATCGGTGAGCGCGAGACCGGATGCCGATGTTGCCACCTCCCGGCGCAGCTCCGCCCAGAGCGACTCCATCCGCATTTCCGGGGCGACGAACAGCAACGCGCAGGGACTCCGCGCCCGCGATTCTGCAAGCCGGCGGAGATAGCCGTTCGGCTGGTTCTCGGTGAGCGAAGCCCAGAATTTGGCCTCGATCAGCACGCGTTCCCGGCCGCCCCGGTCGCGACCGACGAGGTCCGGGCGCGCCCCGTCATCGCTGCTGGCTTGGGTCTGCATCTGGGCGATATGCCCCACGTCCGCGCCGCCGCTCTGCAGCAGGAGGGAAAGTGCGTGCCGTGCGGCTTCCGACTCTGACAGGATGTGTCCAAGCGCCTCGACGGCAAGATTCTCCGTCTGCGAGCCGAACATGGGCGCGAGCTTCGCCAACAACGGCTTGCGGCTGACGACCATCTGGCAGACCTTCTCGATTGGTGCACGGGGACAAGCTGCAGCGTAGAGGATTGAACGGGATTCAGGCACTCAGCGGATCGGCCGCGCGCTGCCGGATCACCCCCGCCGGAGGCCGCCCGATCCGCTATGCCAACGCCCGCGCCGTTGACACTACCCGTTCAAGCATCTGGGCGTCGTCGGGAAACGGCGCCGCTGCCTAGGTCAAGTGGTCGATCCCGCACTGCCAACCGTCGTCAGAAGACGTGCATGAATATATCTGGCCTTCCGGCGGCGACTGATTGGCTGGCCACTACCGTCAAGCCCGGAAAGGGGAATGACAACCTGCTCCCATTTTTGCTTTTCGACCTTCAGTCTTGGCTAAACGTGCCGTCAGCGTAGGTTCTCGCAAGCTGCAGGATGCACTGAGCATCCGTAAATGGCACCCCCAACTCAGAGTCGACCCATGATTTGATGGTGGAAAATCTCTGGTCGAGACTATTAATTCTTGTTCTAAGCGTTGCTTCATCACGGTGAATTGCGATCATGCCATCCCAGTCAATTCCATGGGTCATTTCGGCTGATCGGCTCCCGAATTCGCTCGAGCTGCTTTCCGTTAGGCAATCCAACAGCAGAGCAAAGGTCAGTTTGGGAGAATCATGAATCATGTGCGGAACGCCGGGCGGATCAGCCAGCACGCTGGAAAACAACAGGATTTGTGCGGGGTGTCGTTCCGTTAAAAGGTCATCGGCGTTGATTGACAGAATCTGATTGTTCAGGCGATCCTCAATTTCGTGCAGTTCAGCATCTGAAATTAGCGAACTATTCTCCCTGATGAATGCCTTAATCAGAGTGATGAATGCCACCTTCGAAGTAAGGGATTGAAGTTGGCGAAATATGGTGTTGATTGAGCGAACGGCTCCATCAGTTCCTACAAGCGTTTCCAGCAGTGAAATAGAGACCGTGCGCAGGATCAACCTTGGTTCGTCCAGGCCGCCGGGATTTTGTCTCGGCATGTCCGGTAGCAAATTCCAAAAGACAATCAGGGCGGGTTCAGCATGTCTTGTCTCAAAATCGCGCTTGAACATGTTCCACAGGAAAAGAATGATCGTTGGCCATGTGTCGGGATCCTGAGAACGTATTAGTTCGTCTAAAGCGCGAGGATCGTGCAAACTCCGAATAGCGAGCCTTGCGCTATTGGAAGAAGCCAGATCTCCATCTTCAACGCGGGTCAAGTAGAGCCGGAAGATGAGTCGGTGCACGACCCGATTGTTTCTGAGGTGTTGGATTGACCATTCCGGATCATCGTTGTCGTGGTGTTCGACTCCACCCAAGAACAACCGGTGAATTACCGCACGGGCGACCGGTCTCAATCCAGCATCTACCTTTTCGAGTACGTCTTCCAGACGCGTCCGGCGCAGTTCCGCGGCTTTCTGGGTATCGCCCATCTGCTCAAAGATGATATCGCCAATTCGCTCTCGGTTGCTTTCCCACGCAGGGGCGACCGTCAGAACGTCAATCAAGTTCGGAAGTTCCCCGAAGAAGCGCGGCATGAACAGGCGAATCGCCTCCAGCGCCAGGGTATCAACAAGGGAGATTGACTGACGGAGGTCGTCGCTCATGCCGCGAACGGCCATGCTGTATCGCCGGACATCTCGCATATTCCGTACAAGCGGTCGTATGACCTCAGCCTCGATGTCGGGCCAGTCCTTTTCGTCGAAGGGCATAGGAATGCCGCAAAGAGCACTCTCTAGGCTGCCAAGCAGTTCTCGCCGAATGCGTTCGTGAGAGGCGACGGGGACGTCGATGGACCATTGAAAGATCTTTTCCAAATAGTTGCCGGGAACACTAGAATCGCTGTCATCGAGCGCCTCTTCAACGCGAACCCTGTCGCATGCAACAATGTAAATGAGGTTTGGAAAGTTGGCTGTTAGGCGTACCAGCTTGAAGAGTTCCCGGATTTCGTCTTTCGAAAGTCGGTCGACATCGTCGAGCACGACAACAATTGGCTTTTCACGCCGCTCAAGCGTCTCCGTCAACCTCTTGCGCAAATCAACGGCGGTAGCAGGAGCTTCTGCTGTGTTGCAGATTGATTTCAGGATAGTTCTCAAGGTCTTATTGGAAAGAGGACTACCTACGAGCGTAGATATTGCCGCTACCGCTGGAGAGAGGATTTCGCCATATCTCTTGAGATGCCTGCCGAGGTCTCCGAGACCGGGAGTATTGCTCATTGCTGCGGAAAGTTCGGAAAAGAACCTATTCAAGAGTTGATCCGCTCCGCTGAATAACCAGGGATTGAAATCAAGTATCGGAACGTCGGCCTGTTCGAACTCCGTCCGCGCCAAGTTGATAAACGAGGTCTTGCCCGATCCCCAGGACCCGAATACACCGACCACAAGGCCATGAGTGGTGTCTATTTCGAGAATCCGACGAACAAAAGTGGTAGAAACCGACGTCCATTCAAGAACATCTTGGTCAGAAGAGGAGATAGGGTTGTCTGGAAGAAGAGGTGCTGAGGGGGTGTCATTTGTCATGCGTCAGACTCACTTTGCCGCTGGTCGAACATTGAGGTCTCTGGTTGACGGAATAGAGTGCATGCCGTGTCCGTCGTATCCACGTTACTCAAGTAGACTGTGTGGTGGGCCGTAGCGGTTATGAACGAGATCTGAACTGCGTATTGAATCTATAGGCGCTTCACGGGTCAGCCATCGTCTGAATTTGCCGGAGGGTAAACAAAGGGAGATTACCCGACTTACTTGCCGGGCGGGGGGAATCCGGCATGATCCCGGGATGGACTTCGACATCTCTACGGTCGCGCACGCGCTTCTGGGTGCGACAATTGCCGATGTTCTTGCGCGCGTCGCGTGGCTGGTTTGCGGGTGCCTTCTGACCGCGCTCGGCTTCTGGGGCTGGCGCAAGCGTATGGTGGCGATGGAACGGCGTACTGACCAGATCGGCGCACCCGCCCAGCCGATGGCAGTTCATCAGCCGGTCGAGCAGACGGTGAATGTCGGCACCGCTGATGACCGCTCAGATACACGATCGTCCGTTCCCGAATCTGAGTCTTTGCCGTGGGCGACGTCCTATGCGAGCTGGTCCTGCGAACCCTGCAATGGCCGTCGTGCAGCAATTCTCATCGTGCGGGCACCAAGCATGCACGACACGATGACCGTGCTCGATGAGTTCTGTCTGGCTGATGACCGGACCGATGCGGACCTGGCCTATTTCGCGATGTTCTACCGGTCGAGCGAAGAAGCGGACGAGAATGTGGATGCGGACGACCGCATCCCAGAAATCGCCCAGAGGATCATCGAATGGAACCACGACGAGGACGGCTTGGCGTTTGCCGCTAATCACTTCAGGGATCGGTCTCATCCTGATGTGCGATACCTGATCGAGATGTACGAGCGGGAGAACATGGATGTGTGACGTGCCCAACCGCTCGCTACGGAAGCAGGCGATGGTTGTATGGGCGGTAGCGGCATTCGCCTCGACACTTGCCATCCAGCCCGGATATGCGGAGACATCCCGATTCCATTGCGGCAAGGCCTTTGTCACCTTCCAGAGTAAGGAAGTTGGCCGCGTTGAGGTTATCACCGTGCGGAAAAAGGCAATCACTCACATCGCTTACGTGGCGCTTCCCCAGGGGGAAGGTGGACTCCCGGGGCTTATGGTTCGGCAAGTTTGGGTTCGGCAACCTGACGGGGAGCTAACTGTCTTCTACATCGATGAAGCCACACACAATCAACTGATCGAGTGCCTGGACTAATGACCCGAGGCGTCCCCGTGCTTGATCCGAAGACGCACCTGAAAGGCGCAAACTCCGAGAATCTGCCCCGTACACTGCTGCGCCAGCCGCGCCTACGACCGTGCCCCGCCTCAGCGCAAGCGTTCCTGACTGGCGGACGTTGTGCTTGGCCACAAACCCACTGACTTAGCGCGGCAAGTGCTTCGGGCTGACCTTGTAGAACGTGCCCTTGTGTGCACGCTTGAGTATCGCGCAAAACGGCTCGATGCTGTTGGGGTGCGCCGTGCCGTCGACGTGTTTGCTGACCGAGGGCTTGCGCCCATCCTCTGCCCGGTAACCGGCTTGTCCGCCCGCTATGCTCCCGGCTCGCCCGACACCGGAATGCGTGCTCATGTCTCTTGCACCCGCCTGTGCCCGATGCGGCGGGAGGGAGTACCGCCGCAGCGGAACCCTGGCCGGGGCCAACGGCTACCGTGTTGAGATCGCCCGATGCGCGAGCTGCAACTATCCGAAACATATTGCCCCGGCCGAATTGTGCACGAGACACTGCCCGGTATGCGCTGAGCCCAACCGCACGCCGCGCCATGACCTGCAGTGGTGGGAATGCTGGAACTGCGGCGCCCGCGTGTCGTGAGGCGGGTAGCAGAATGCCACGGCGTGGCGCCGAGACCGTCCGGGTTGTGACCCTCGTCTACAAGCCCATGAACGTTCGCTGTCCCATCCGGATTCCGGAAACCTGCATGGAGTGCCCCAGCGTAAGCGTCTATTGGCTCTTTCGTTGAGCGGGCGCAGCACTGCCGGGCCGGTTCACGGCTCCCGCGAGAACCCGTCCGTTCCGCTGCGCCGCACCGCCGGGAATGCCGGGGGTCGTGTCCCGAGACATGGTGCAGGAGCGGCGGAGTGTTCGGACGCGCCGCGCGACGTCTGCGAGCTGGCGCTTGCGCATGTCAATTCGGACCGGGCGGAGGCCCCCTACCGGCGGACCGATCTCTTCGTGCGGCGGCGGTTGCTGATGCAGGAATGGGCCGCGTACGTCGCGGCGGACCGGTCCGGCAAATAGGCGACAAAAATCGGCATGCGTCGCCATGAGGTACGTTTGAGGGACCTGATTTGCGCTAAAATAATATCGCGAGCACTCTCCATAACACACTGTTTGACAACCATTATTACCCGGCTTACCGTTCCTGGGCCAATTGGAATCCGGAGGAACGGGAACGTGTCGACCATTGACCGCATGCTGCGTCGTGAAGAGGTACAGGAACGCACCGGACTGAGCCGTTCGGCGATCTACCGGCTGATGCGGGAGGAGGACTTTCCGCTGCCGCGCCGGCTCGGGCAGCGCGCCGTTCGCTGGCGGGAGAGCGACCTCGAGGCATGGCTGGCGTCACGTCCGCTGGCCACGGGTCGGAAGGCAGCCGCCTGAGCGGAACCTGTCCAGGACGGGCCATGCGCGGGCCGCGACGCCATCCCGCCCGGGCCCGGCATTCCCTGACCGTATCCGTTTGAGCTGGTGCGGCCTCTGACTTCCCCGGCGGGCCTGCGGCCACGCCGGAGCGGCACCGGGCCGAGGCGCGCGCATTGGTAGCCTCCATCGGCGCCATCGCCTCGGCCGCGCAGGGCGCGAGCTACTACGAGAAGGATGGCTACTACGCGAAGGACGATCCCGAGCACCGGGACGCGAGCGCGTGGTTCGGGAAGGGGGCCGAGGCGCTGGGGCTCTCCGGGCCCGTCGACGCGGAAACGTTCAAGGCGATCCTGGAGGGCAAGGTTCCGGACGGCTCCGGGACCGAGCTCGGCCGCCGCGGCAAGGACGGCGAGATCACGCACCGCCCGGGCAGGGACCTCACGTTCTCGGCGCCCAAGTCCGTCTCGATCGCGGCCCTCGTGGGGGGTGACGAGCGCATCGTCGGCGCGCACGACCGGGCGGTGCAGGCGACGCTCGCCTGGGTCGAGAAGAACGCCGTCCGGACCCGGATGCAGGACCCCGAGACCGGCCGCATAGTGCGCGCCGGCGCCCAGAAGGCCGTCGTCGCGACGTTCAGGCACGACACGTCCCGCGCCTTGGACCCGCAGCTCCACACGCATTCGGTGCTCGCCAACATGGTCCAGGGCGAGGACGGCAAGTGGCGGACGATGGCCAACGAGACGCTCTATGAGCGTCAGAAGCTGTTCGGCGCGATCTACCGGAACGAGCTGGCGGCCGGGCTGACGAAGCTCGGGTACGACATCGAGAAGACGCATGCGGACGGCCGCTTCGAGCTCGCGGGGGTCTCGCGCGAGGTGATCGAGGCGTTCTCGACCCGCCGCGCCGAGATCGAGACGGCGATGGCAGCGCGCGGACTTGGCAAAACGGCGGACAATCCCCGCTATGCCGGGCGCGCCGCGCTAATGACGCGCGCCACCAAGCGGGAAGTCGACCGCGACGAGCTCCGCCAGGTGTGGCAGCGGCAGGTTACCGACCTGGGAATCGACGTCGGCGGGTTCGTCGCCGGTGCGCTTGCACATTGCATCGTGCAGGCGAGGGAATCGCGGAGCCGGGTACCGGACACCGTGCCGTGCGTCGCTGTCTCGCCGGAACCAGCCACGGCGGAGCCGGCGGTGAACCCGGTTGTTGACCCGGCGCCGGCGGCAGATGAGCGCGGGCGGCATGACGGGCGGGCAGCAGCGGCTGCGGGCAATGAGCGGGACACGCGGCTGGATCTGCTGCCCGCGGCCGAACGACAGGGGCACGGGCTGGCCGGGGCAGCCGCTCCGGCGGGGCCGGAGGAGGCGCTGCAGGATCGCGGCACGGTGAGTGGGGCGGTGGCCTGGGCGATGGCGCATCTGTCGGAGCGCCAAGCCGTGTTTGCGCGGGCGGATCTGCTCGCTGCAGCCTTGGCCCATGCTCCGGGCAGGCACGCCGTCGAGTCCGTCGAATACGAGGTGGCGCGGCTGGAGAAGGCGGGAGCGCTGCACGCGGTGACGCTGCTGGGGGCGGCAGACTCGCTCGCGACCGACCGCACGGTTGGCGAGGAGCGCGAGACCATCGCCCTGATGCGCGCCGGCGCGGGCCGCGGGCAGGCCCCGATGCGCGGCTGGGTGGTCCGGGATCGCCTCCACAAGTCACCGCTCACGGCCGGGCAGAAGGAGGCGGTGAAGCTGATCCTGTCGGCGAAGCACCGGGTGGTGGGCGTACAGGGGTATGCCGGGTCCGGGAAGACCACCATGCTCGACCGAGCGCGCATGCTCGCGGAGCGGAAGGGCTGGCGGATGATGGGCCTCGCGCCCTCCGCATCAGCGGTGAAGACGCTCGCTGCAGAGGCCAACATCGAGTCACAGACCCTGCAGGGGTTCCTCGCCCGGAACGCCGGCGTTGGCGCGGGGCGCCTCACGAGGCGTGCGGCGCGCGAGTTGCGAGGGGCCTACGCGAAGACAATTTTGGTCGTCGACGAGGGTTCGCTCGCCTCCACCGTGCAGGCGCGCGACCTGCTCCGGATCGCGGCCGAGCTCCGCATCCCGCGCGTCGTGCTGGTGGGCGACGCCAAGCAGCTCGACGCGGTCGACGCGGGCAAACCCTTCGCCCAGCTCCAGGCCGCCGGGATGCAGACTGCGACGATGGACGAAATCCTGCGGCAGCGGGATCCGGCCCTGAAGGAAGCGGTCGAGGCGAGCATCAAGGGCGACATTGACCGCGCCTTCGGCAAGCTCGGCGCCAACGTGGCCGCGGTGCCGCGGGGCGGGATCGCGGCGGCCGTGGCCGAACGCTGGCTGGCGCTGGCGCCCGAGGCGCGGGAGAAGACCGGGGTGATGGCCCCGAGCCATGAGCTGCGCCTGAAGATCAACGGCCATATCCGCGACCAACTCGCCCGCGAGGGACGGCTCCACGGGCCGGCTGCGCAGGTCGAACGGCTGGTTTCGAAGGGCTACACACACGCCGAGAAGGCGCTCGCGGGCAACTATGCGAAGGGGGACGTGGTCGCCTTCTACCGGCCTTACAAGCGAATTGGCGTCGAAAAGGGTGACGAGCGGCGCGTAATGGGCGTCGACGGCAGGCGCCGCGCGGTGCTGCTCAGCGACGGCAGGGGCGGGACCGTCGCCTGGAAGCCATCGCAGATCGGCGGCCTCAAGGGCGGCACCGAGGTGTACCGCTCGGAGGGGATCGAGCTCCGCGCCGGTGACCGCATCCGCTGGACGCGGAACCACGACGGCCTCGGCGTGGTCAACAGCCGCACCGCCGAGGTGCTCAGGGTTGGCAACGGGCGCGTCGCGTTCCGCCTGGAGGACGGGCGGCGGCTGGAATTGGGGAGGGGCGACCCGCAGCTACGGCATCTCGACCACGCCTGGGCCTCGACCGTGCACGCTTTTCAGGGGCGCACGGTCGACAACGTGATCGCCGCGATCGAGGCCAGGCACCCGCACCTGACGACGCAGAAGAGCTTCTACGTGGAGATCAGCCGCGCGCGGGACCGCGCCGAACTGGTCACCGACGATGCGGCCGAGCTCCGAGCGCAGCTCCAGGCGGTCACCGGCGAGCGCATCGCCGCCCTCGAAGGCATCGGGGAAATGCCCCGGGAGGCGTCCGGCCGGGCGGCGGAAGCCGGCCGTTCACGCGGGACACCGCCGGCAAGTAGCGCCGAAAGGGATGTTGCCGACGACCGCGCGGGACCGGGCTCACACACTCCGGAGCGCGAACCGGAGGTGAAAGAACGCAGCCGCGACGACGGGCTCGGCCTGTAGCGGTCGGGATCCGGGGCCGGAATGCCTGAAGACGCAGGGCGGCGAGGTGGTCGCACACGCGCGGAAGCAAGCCTGGGAGGATGGCGATGAGCCAGAAACTGGCAGGGCGCCCGGTCGATTCAGACGGGAACCGGGAGAAACAGACGCCGCGGACGATCCGTTTCCACGATCGCGACTGGGCCCGGATCGAGACTCATGCGGTCATGCAGGGGATTACGGCAGCCGAACTCGTGCGGACTGCGGCCATTGCAGCGGTCGGGGACCGGCCCGCGCTGGCCGATTCCGATGGCCATCTCATCGCACAGGTCGAACAGATCTTCCGCTACGTGCACGTCCTGGCGACCGCCAAGCGGAACGAGATGCTCAAGAATGGCCGTGACGAAGAGCTGGAAGCGCTCATCCGCTCCGCCCAGGCACTGCAGGGCGAGCTGAAAAAGCGTCGGCCGGACTGAGCCGACCAGGGCAAACCACGCGCAAGAATGCCGCTCGAACCCCGCACGATCGGGTAACGGGAAGGGCAGCGGGCACCACGGAAACTTCCATCACGGCGCCATTTGACCGGGTGGAACGGGCCGCACGGCCACGAAAAGCGGTGAAAAGGGGACGCGATTCACAGCGGCCGGCGTGCTGCTCGTCGGCGATTCCGGGTGGAGGACAGCCCGGACTACCGGTGGATATCGCGTCAAGTCGGTGCGGCTTGCCCGCTTCCCGGGCGCTGATACGTGTATGCGGTCGCGCATACATTCGGTATGCGGTGGCGCATACAACGTATGCTCTCGCGCATACATCCGGTAAGAAAGCCAACCGCTTCAGTGCCTTGGGAGGTATGCGCTGGAGCATACACGCGCCCCTCATAGCCATGTCGCCGAAAGGCGTCCATCGTGCAGCGAAGCGCACGCCAGCGCGCTCATGCGCGCGCTGCACCGTAGGTGCGTGTGGTGTAGAGAAAACCCTTCCGCAAGGAAGTGGGAATGACCTTGTGCGCAGCACTCCGTTTCCGGTTCGGCGATCGCTGTCGCAATGGGCTGCAGCCCGAGCGGCGCTTGAGCGGCAGCAGCGCCAGTGCCGGAGGTGCGATCACCGAACCGCGACGTCATCTCCACGCGATACGAGCACAGGTACAGGATGCTGGTCAGAGCCCAGACGAACGCGCCCAGACGGAGGCATTAAATCGGTACGCCGACAGCTTCCGCTATCGGCGTTCGGGAAGGCGCTCCTTGAGCAGGGACTCTATGCGGATCAGGCGTTCGGTGTTCTCGCCGACGTGTGCATTGACAGCGTCGATGCGATCACGGTCGGTTTCGACAAGGCCGCGGCTGACGTGAATCTCGGTGCGGACCTGACCGACATGACTCTTGACCCAACCGATGCCGACGGCGTGCACACCGAACCCGCCGAGCCTGTCATCAATCGGGATTGATATTCAGGACGGGCTGCCGCGACGCTCAAGCCGCCATGTGATTTCTGAGGCCGCGTCTTCGGAGTTGCGGGCCGAGACGCGAGCGTCCTCCCCTTCGGGGATCGTGTTACTTGGCATCGCGATCACGGTTCACATGGCGCTACCTCCATCGTGCCGGTAAACGTGAGTGACGGCGATGCCTCCCTCGGGAACGCCAACCGCTGCCCCTCTCGCGGCCACACCCGTCGTTGTGTGGTACCGCGAATCGAGGCACCATCACTTCTGGTCGTAATCTTGAAGGAAGGCGATCGGTGCGGGTGCGTCACCGGATGACGGGAAGAGACCGCGAGAATCTCCCAATCCCGTCGATCTTGAAGGGGAAGCCGAACTGAATAGAGTTACGCGGCAGGAAATACGGCGCGCTGCCCGAATCACGCACCGACAATGCAAGCGGGACGTCGCCGGTTCCGGGTAGCGGGACTGAATCGACACCATGAGAAAACCGCAGTTTCAGCGGCGCAATCCGAAAGCGCGCAGGATTCAGGCACCGCCAGCCGGCGTCGATCTCGCCGAGGTAGCGAAGTCCTGCCGCTATGTCGGGAGCCCCTACCATAAGGACGTTCCCAGTTTCGCCGGCGTTTCCCGCGCCCGCAGGCCGGATGCCAGCATGTGCCCCCGTCACTTGGCCGATGAGCAGGCGCTGGTCGAGAACTGGCTGCGCGACGCAGTCAAGGCTGGTCACGTGGGGGCGTGGGAACAGGGTTATCCGCGCTACGTCTGGTATCGCGATGGCGGGACCGTTTACGAAGCCCGTCAGGGCTCTCCAGGTTCCGGTGAATATCACGGTTATCCCCTGGAGCTGGAACAGGCGGTGCGGGGGCTCCCGTGACCGTTCAATTTCGTTTCGAATGGGTGGATGCAGCGCCGTCGCCCGATTGCGCGGCACGGCATACCATGGCCGCGCTCTCCATCAGTGCCGGTGGTTCAAGTGTGACGTCCGTTCGCGACCGCCGAAGCCGGGTCTACAGGGATCACGTGGTGGTGCCCCTGTTCAATCTTGCGGAATGGCTGGTGAGCAATTGGTGGCACCTCTGGTACGAGATCGGCGACACGGTGCAGCAAAAGCCCGGATTCGAACAACGACATAGCTTGGCCTTCGCGGGAGACGGGTTCGTGCTGCCGCAACTGACGATGGTTCCTTCGTCGGGGCGCATGCATCTGAGATGGATACGCTGGGCGCCACGTCACGCAGCGGTCGAGTTCGTCGACGAGGACGAAGCGCTCGTGTCTCGCGCTGATCTGGAGACAGAATTTCGAACGATCGTGGAGGCCGTCGTCGAGCGGCTTCGCAGCATGGACGCCGGAAGCCCGGCTTCGGTGTCGCTGGTCGAGGCTTGGGACGCGATCAATTCTCTCGATCCGGAAGAGGTGGAGTTCAGCGGTGCGGCGGCACTGCTCGGTATCGATCCCTTCGATGTCGAGAACTCGATGGCCGAAACGATCGTGGCGTTCTGGCAGCGCGCAGCACCGTCAATACGGGAGGAGGCGCTGGCAAGCGCCGACGAACGCACCCTGCCTCGTGTCAGCGAGTGGTTGGAGCAAACAGTCGAAACGTTGCGGATAACGGGGCAAAAGAACGACTGGACCAAGATCCGGGCAGCACTATCGCCCATCCGGGCGACCGAACCGTGGCGGCGGGGTTACGAATTGGCGGATTCGGTCAGGCGTCATCTGGGTGTCGGTGATGGCCGGTTCGAATTCCAGGCTCACGGACCGCTCGCAGTTCATCATGGAGAAGGCGTGCCTCCCTGCGGCCGCATTCATGGGCTTGTGGCCGAGAACGCGCCAGCGTGCGTCACAACTAGCAGGAGCGAGACCGGCAGGCGGTTTCTACTGGCGCGCGCGCTGGGCGACTATGTGGGCCGACCGGAACCTGGCTTCGGCATTCTCACTTCCCTGTTCACCGATCGGCAGGCGCAATCGCGGGCGTTCGCGGCGGAGCTGCTCGCGCCGGCTGAGTCCTTGCGTTCGCGACTGGACGACCGGTTCGCGGACGATGACACGATCGATGAGATCGGTCGGGAGTTCGGCGTATCGAGCCAAGTCGTTCTCCACCAGATTGAGAACCACGATCTGGCGAAACCGGTGCGCTACGGCCTGTCGTTCCGTTGAGGCAGTTTTGCTTTCGCTTAGAAGAAAATACGTAAAGCACTCAAATTCGGAGATTAAGTCAGAACCAGTAAGTTGCCTGGGCGTGGGCCGACACCATTCACCGTCGCTTGGCCGCCTCGCACCGAGACGGTCACCATCGGGCGGTTTGTCGACGAAGGCCTACCGATGTAGATGCGGGCCAGCGCGATAGTGAAAATTGGCGTGCATCCTCACCTTCATCATTGCATCCGCATTCAGCGAGCCGCTTCGATCCCACTGGTTGACAAAGCAAGCGGAAATCTGTGAAAGGCCGGCCAAGCAGGCGTCGCCAACCTTGTACGCTTCGCCGCGGCGCCCCTTCAACGCGTATCGATATGGGGATTTCTTCGGCAATTTCGTCCAGCGCAGCGATGGCGAGTGCTGAGCATGTCTAGCTTGGGATGGAGTTACCGATGAGCACATTCAATCGCGGTCTGGACAGCGCCTTTGTGGCTGCCTTCAACAAGGAGTACGACAAGGGCGGTTGGCTCCGCGGATTGGTGGATGACAGCGAGATTTTTCTGGCGATTCGCGAGCATTACGTGAATTTCTACTACCGTGGATGCAGCCTGCTGAAATTGGAGCGCCTGGATGCCGCCATGGTCGGGCGGGTCCACTACAAGTATCTCCTGCGACCGGACTCGGACGATCCATACATCACGGTGCTGGACGGCCAGCCCGACTTCCGGGGCGGTGCGAGGAATCTGTTCCTGCGCGGTCTCGATGACATCGGCGCCATCAAGAGAGCGGCCGAGCCCTATGTGGGAACCGAAAAGGCAGGCGTACACAACATCGTTCGCGACAACCCCAACATCCTCGATGTTGAGATTGCGTTCGGGATCAGCGGCACCGACGAATCCGGGGCTTCGGCGCCGCGCGTGGACTTTGCAGCCATTCGTGGTGCCGGCCAGCGTGCGACCATCGTCCTGTATGAAGCCAAGCATTTCAGTAACCGTCAGGCGCTACGTGCCGAGGGCGACAGGGTTCCGGAGGTCGTAAAACAGATCGAGACCTATCGCGGGCTGCTGGAAGCCAACCTTGACGCTGTTATCACCAGTTACCGCCGCGTTTGCTGCAATCTCCTGTCCCTGCGCGGCGTGGCCGGGCATCATCCGGAACGTCACGCGATGCTGAAAGACATCGCCAGCGGATCACGAAGGCTGGAACTCGACCCACATCCCAGATTGGCGGTATTCGGTTACGACGCCGACCAGCGGAGCGGGACGAATTGGGAGCCGCATCGCAAAAAGCTCGACAAACTGCTGGGCGGAAGGCTTCTGCGAAAAGGGCACAGCGAGCAGTTCGTGCGCGGAATTTCTCAATGAGACGGTTCACTTTTTGCAGCGGGTTTCTGGCGGGGTAGTTCAATTCCGGGCCCCATGGCGTTTGCGACCTCGCCGGCGATCGGTTCGGCCGCACTCCGTGGCCCCGGTCGTCGACGGGAATTGGATTCGGGCAATCCTTGCTTTATCGCGGGATCACGGCGTAACCGCCAAGTGCCTGTCCGCCAAGCAGACGCGCCACATTGTGACGGCGTCGCGGGTTTCCCCTTGCGGGCTCGGGACAGGGTAGCCCGCGGGCAATGACGTCGGATCAGCGCGGAAGTTGCGCCTATCCTGGATCGCAGTTCCCGCAGCAACGGCCAATGTGGCTAGAGCGCGTCCGCTTTAGGTAGAACCGTAGCCGGCGTTACGGATGTAGTTCTGGCATTCGCGGGGTTCGATGGTGGCGAGGAGCTTGCCGAGCTGCCGCCAGGTGTCCTCGACGGTGCGTTGCTGGGCGTTGCGCATCCAGTGCTTGATCTTGGCGAAGGCCTGCTCGATCGGATTGAGGTCCGGCGAGTACGGCGGCAGGAACCACAGCCGGGCGCCGGCCTCGCGGATCGTTCGGCGGACGGCCTTGCCCTTGTGGACGGCGAGGTTGTCGAGGATGACGAGGTCACCGGGCCGGAGCGCCGGGACCAGGTGCTGCTCGACCCAGGCCTGGAAGGCGCGCTGGTTGATCGGCCCATCGAACACGCACGGTGCGCTCAGCCCGTCCCGGCGCAGGCCGGCCAGGAAGGTCAGGGTGCGCCAGCGGCCGTGCGGTGCGAAGCCCTTCAGGCGATGCCCCTTCGGCGCCCAGCCGCGCAGCGGCGCCATGTTGGTCTTGATCCAGGTCTCGTCCACGAACACCAGCCGGTCCGGATCCAGCCGGCGCCGCAGCGTCCGCCACCGTGCCCGCTTGCGGGCCACCGCCGCCCGCATCTGCTCAAGCGCGAACTGCGTTTTTTTGAAGCGCAGGCCCTCGCGGCGCAGGAACCGCCAGATCGTGTCCCGGCACACCGTGATGCCGTCACTCGCCAGCTGCTCCTGCAGCCGATCGAGGGTCAGGTGCGGCGTCGCCGCCGCCAGCGCGTGCACCCGCTCGCGATGCGGCTCCAGGAGCCAGGGGCGGTGGCCGCCAACCTGCCCTGGCGCGACGCTGCCCGTAGCACGGTAGCGCGCCACCCACTTCGGCACCGAAGAGACGCTGACCCCGAACCGTGCCGCCACCGAGCGGATCGGCTCGCCGTCAAGATGGGCGCGCACCACGCGCTCGCGAAGGTCGTTCGAATAGGGTCGAGTCATGGGTCCGGCCTCCAGTGCAGCCAAAACCCCTTTGAATCACATCCTTACCCAAAATGGAATCCCCCCTGAGATTCCTTCAATGACAGATACGCTCTAGGTCGAGGATGCGAGTTCCAGCCTGCCGCTTCGGATGTCCAGTCGCCTGCAGTCGGAAGCGCTCGGCAACAGGCGCCAACCGGGGTGAATCGGCTGGCGGCCTTTTCTGGTTAATCCCGGAGCCAACGCATACAGCCTGCCGTCGGTTTCTTCCTCTTCGAGGAGAGCGATAACTTGGCGGACGCGATCACAGAAAGCGTCGGGTAGGGCCCGCCGCCCGCTGTCGCCCCAGGCACAAACGATCATGTCTGCCTGCCGGACCGCTGCCCGAATGTGTCGATCGTTCTCGGGCTGCCCGACCGGATCGTCCGCCTCGCGGAGTTCACGGGGTCTGGAACACCGGTACGCGAACAAGTTGCACGTTACGAGCGTGCCGCAGCGGCGCGCTCTCGCAAGTGCCTTGCAGCGTTCCCTCGTCAGGTGATAGCCGGTCCGCGTGCGCTCGTCCCGAGTGCTGGGGTTGAGCATCAGGAATAAACAGACGCTCGCTTCGTTCGACAGCTCGACTTCGAGCCTGTACCGGTACTTGTCGTCAGCGGAGACGGATTCACTGACCTGTTCGACCGCTGGTCTCATGCTCCTTCCCAAGCAGCTGGGCAACGTGAGCCAGCTGCAAGCGTTGGCCACCGCGACATCACGGCGGGTCGGGTTGAGTGCGGTAAGGGCAACCCGCAATATCTCGCGCGACGAAAATACCCGAAGAAGGGCTCGCCGCCCGCGAGCGAGAGGGGTGATCGAAAATGCGTGGCGTTTCAGGAATTGTGCTTGTGGCTGTTCTCATCGTCGGTGCTTCGGCAATCGAATTTGTGATGGAACACAAGTTGCTCTTCTTGACCATCGGTTTGCTGGTTATCGGGCTGACGCTCCTGGCAACGTATTGGCGCCGACGAGCGATCCGCCGGCTTCGGGAACAACGAATTGCTGTTTCCATGAACCGGTCGCGGCCTGGCACTAGCGACCAACGCCCGGAAAGAAACGTCGACCCCTCAAGGCTTCAGTTTCACCGGGATGATATTCGAACTGTCACATTTGATGGCAAGGTGATCGGTCGCATTGTTCCGAACCATTCCAAGCTCGAAGCATGGGCATTTGTTCCGGTTCACGGGAATGGCGTGATTGAACGAGAAGTGCGCGGTCGGGCGCAAATGGACGTGCGTGCCGCTCTTCATGCCGCTCTCGGCTCCGTGCCTCCGACTGTTGCGCCCCGAGAAAGAAAGCGCTCCAAGCACAAGCGAAGAAAGTCCTTGGTCGGTGTTGATGCTTCCTGGACACCGCTGCATCGTGCCGCTTACAGGGGACAACTGAAGAGAGTACAGGAGCTAATCGCCGTCCAACCGAATCTGAATGCCCGAAACAGATCTGGCCAAACGCCGCTTGATGTTGCCGAAGGCCACGATGTGACTGCTGCGTTGCGTGCTGCAGGCGCGTACCGGACCCGGCAATGGGAGCCCGACCGGAACCGTTGATGCACACCAAAACGCCAAGGTGCGCTCAGCAGGCGCTCCGAAGTGATTCGAAGGTCCGATCACGTCCTGACTGCTACGCTTCAATTCCTGTTGAGGCCCCGTGTCCCGCGGGATAGCAGCACCTCCTTCCAATATGTCTCTCGCGCCGCAATCGCCTCGTCAGGCGCCGCTGCAAGCAATGTCTCGACCAGCGCCAGTCGAAAGTGTCGACGGCAGTAATCCAAGCCCGCGCCGCCGATCACCTCGCGCAGCTCTACGTTGCCGGCATCTCCGGAACTCACGTAGTTCGACCAGCGTGACCACACGCCTCCCTCCCCGTAGGCGGCCCCGACATAAAGTCGGTCCAACCGCGTATCAGCAACCACGTAGATGCCGCTTACGTGTTCAAGCGCCGCTTTCCATTCCGACCGTTCGTTCTTGACGATCGTCTCAAGCTCATCGAATGACACGTTGATGCTTGAGAGTCCAGGGAAGGGAGTTCCCGAGTACGGCTCCCTGAGGATTTCTGCAACTTCGAATTGGTCGTACTGTGCTTCCAGTCTGGGTCTCGTGTGCCTGCCGCGGTACGATGTCCGCAGCTTCAGGCGCCCCTGGAAACCTGCGAGTTCGTCCGTCAATTCGACCTGATAGGCGTCGGGGCGACGCTCGACGACGCGGAATACGCCTCCGAACAGCCATACGTCGGTCTCGTGGTAGAACTGCATGAGCGCGAAAATCCGCTCTCGATTGAATTCGTTCCGCTTCGGCCGGTATTCCTGCCAACCGCGCCACTCATCCGCGCTACGTGCCCACACCTCCAGCGGTTCGACGTCTCCGTTGTTTCTGGCGAAATGGACCTTGTAGTCCTCAGGGTCATCTATGCCCCAGACATCGCGCAATGTAATTGGCATCAAAGCCTCCTACTGACAACAGATCCGCACTGTGCCTCATCCTTGGTCCCTAAAACACGAATCGCTTCCTGCCCCCACTGAGTGCCTCGGCTGAGCGCAAGCAAATATTTCACACTTCGCGCACCACCATGCCGCAGTCGCCTCTGACGGGCGCGCCGCGACCGATAGTCGCGGCGATGGAGCGATCCCGCCTGCACATGTTCCCTATCCGCATCAGGGGCCGACCAAACCGGTGCCGCTCAAGGCGTTCGGAACGTTGCCGGGTCCGCTGCAGAATCCGGAAGTCGCTTGCTTCACACTTTGCGCGGAAATCCGCGCTCGACTGGTCGGAGATCGAACCCTCCATCCTCAGCACCCTGCTCGAGCGCGGCCTCGGCCCGGACAAGCGGTTGCAACTTGGGGGCGCACTACATCGCCCGCGACAAGTTCATGCGGATCGTGGAGCTGGCGATTGTCCGACTGCTGCTCGCGGAACGGGAAACGACGAAGGCCAGGGTCGCGGCCAGGATGGAAGGTGACGACGCAGCGGGTTCGCCGGCGGCGCAGACCGGTCTGCGGCGGCAGGCTTGACCTAGCGCCGCGCACCCTTTGCCCACAGCATTGTCCAGAAGGATCGCCAGCCGAGCTGCAGCCTGCACAGACAGGGCAACCTGAAGGGCCACGCGTTCCTAGAGTCATTCAGCCACGGGAATACTGTGCGACGGGATGCTTCCGATTCCACCCCCCACCGATGACACAGGCCGAACTCGACGAGTGATCGGGGAAACGATTTGGGGGATGGTCTCCGGGCCGGGTGCCGTGAACCTCCCGCATTAGTCATCCACGAGAACGGTCCTTCTTCTGGAATGAGGCCCCGCCCGTTGCCGCAGGCGGGGCCGTTCACTTTAGAAATCAGGTGTAGCCCCGAAGTGGGCGCCGATGAACTGGACCTCGGTACCTCCTGGAGTAGTCACGGTGCCGCCATGGGTCCCAGCCAGCAATCGCGGATCGCCCGAGGCATCGTCGATTGTCGAGAAGCGGCCACCCCATGAGCCTTGCGCCCTGAGGCTGGAGAACCGTGGGTCGGTGGCCGTGACGGACGTGCCGGTGAACGTGCCGTTGGAGCTGATGGGCGCGGCTCCGAAATGCAGTTGCGAAGCACTCGATCCTGAAGCGTCGTAGACCGTTCCATCGGGCGTAATTGCGATCGCGTCCACGTAGATGTTCGTGATCGATGCGGAAACGGTGCCCCGGCCAAAGTCGGCGCGGGCCCTGAACACGCCATCATATTCGCCCAACTCGACGGTTCCCGCCGGAACGCCTGAGACGTCGCTTGCGGCTTCGAGGCCATACAGACCTGCGGCAATGCCGTTGTACGTGGCCGTACCGGTCAATGGCACGTTGGCCGGGCCCGAAATCTCCGGGCCGTCGACGAATGCGCCGACCTCGACCGCGCTGACGTGGGCATTCGCCCAGTCGCCCCGGACGTGGAGCCAGTAGCCGCCGGCCATCCAGTCGGTGACATCGGTCGAACTGTAGTCGATCGCGCCGCGCATGACCGTCAGGCTGTTCGATGTGTAGTCGAAGAGGATCCCGTCCTGCCATGCCCGACCGGTGACTGGCGACACGGAGACAGCGGAGGCTTCAACGAGATGTTGAGCGGTATTGAGCGAGAACGAACCGCCATTTTGCCGGCGCACGCGGAGCGCCACTGTGCTTCCTTGCCGGGTGACTTGCGCCGCGTCGGTTGACACGCCGGACACGTTGACGCTTGACGACTGGGTGACGCTGCCGAAGGCCGGGCGGGCAGTGGCGGCATTTCCGAGCGCATCGTGAGTTGTCGCTGGATCCGAGGTAAACGCGGATTGGGAGGTCGGCATCGGGTCAGCTGTCGGCGGGGGCTGGGGAGCCGGAGCGTCAGTAGTTGGACTCCCTCCGCCTCCACCGCCGCAGGCGGCGAGAAAAGTCAGCGTCGCGATTGTGACGAGAATGCGGCTGGTCATGATGAAGCTCACTGTGATTGCAGCGGCTCCGGCGGGCGCCGGGCCGTTGCAATCCGTCACGTGAGTGAAGACCCCGCCTATTTGCCTGGGCGCGGGGAGCTACCCCTTGCCGGGCTAGAGGCTGTTCTATTCAGCGGGCGGCCCGACCAAGCGGGCACGTGACGGATTGCAGCTGCATCGTAGCCTGATACGGCAGATGTTGGCGTGTGATCCGCGGTAACGGAGATTGACGATGGCGCGTGGAGCGGTTCGACCTGGGTCCAACGACGCTATTTCCAACTGATCGACGGTGCGCCTCAAGCCATTGACACGTCGGCCGAGCCAGGCAGAGTTGGAAGAGGACACCCGCATTGATACCGCGCCCGAGCAAGTGGCGCGTGCAGTGCTGCGTCAGGTTCGGATCGTGACGGAAGAAGCCTGACAAGGAGCTGTTGCATTGAAGATCGTACCGGGTACCTGTGATGCGGCGCGCCGTGAATCCGGCGTATGGATGTTCGTAGACATTGGTTTTTCGCGGGACACCACGAGCAGCTGCATTGCTATCGACGAGTCGGAGCCTTCGGACGTTCTTTACGGCGAACTCGGGCCTTGGATTGCCAATGAGGTGAACAAGGATTCCTCTCCCTTGAACTTGCTAACCGAAGCCCCGCTTTCCGTGGCGTTCAACGTGAAGGGATGTCCGACGGGTCGCACGATCGAAAAGCGAAGAAGCGCCACGCGCTACTGGTATCAGGGAGCCGGGGCAGCGACACTGCTGGCCGCCACGCACCTTCTCCGCAGCCTTAACGACATGTCATGCGTTCAGGGCCTGCGCTCCGACCGAGAGATCCGTCTCTTTGAGGGTTTCGCTTCCTTTAAGCCAAAGGGGAAGCGTGCCTCACATGCTGCGGATGTTGCGAAGCTCCGACGGGTCGCATGGGGGGAAACCAACGAGGGGAGAATCGTGAGCCCGCAGGAGCTCAAGGTTTGCAATGGTGACATCCTTCGTTCGGCCTTCATCGCGTCAGGGATGGACTTCGGTATTCCTCCCGTGGTGGAGGTCTACTGAGGCGCCTGAGCGGAACTGCAAAGGGTTGTATGGCACTGTAAAGGCGTGTGCGAACACCGGAACATGTGACATGGACCGCTCGACCGGCACTGGAGCCGCGTATCCGCCCCCGTGATGGCGATTGGGCGGAGATGCCGCAGATGTCGAGATGGTTTCGGGAGAGGAAGAAGACCAGGATCAGGACGAGCGCAGACTGGCCCGGAAACTAGGCGGTCAGCAACCGGAACCATGCTGGAGTCGATTGATTTCTAGCCGGCCAGAATCAGGTCTACCCCGTTCGAACCGCGGATGCCGCCCGAAAGTCAGGCTGGTGGGCTTGATCCGTCGGGCTTGTATTGCCGTTCACCGAGCGGCGCTCGAGACCGCAACAGTCTGCGTGGTGGGATCGTACGTCACGGCGACCGTGTCCAGAACAATTGGGTCACGGATGGAGCTTCTTCGGAGTACCGGGACGTTGGTGCCTTCTGAACGGCGCGCCGATGGAGCTAAGAGGGCATCCAGTTCCTGCTGCATGGCCTCTCGGCCCAACCCATTGCAAAACCCGTAGTCGTCCGAAACAAGGTCCGCCCAGTCGCGGAGCTTCGGGCGCAGGTCTTTTGTCTGGCCCTCAAATTCGCAGGAAAAGCATACGTAATAGGCCGTTCTCGGGGTCGGAGGCCGACCAATGACCGAGGGAAACCAATGTCGAATTTCTGCTTCGGCAGTCTCAGTTTCCAGCGAGCTGTAGAACACTGGATACGTGCCGTCCGAATACCGGGTAGCTCGGGCCTTGTCTCCGTGCAATCGCGTCTTTTGCCTAAACGGACCGTCGCAGAGATGGTCCAGCGATTCGTCCATACCGCGCTCGTTCAGCAGCTCCATCATCTCGACCACCGCCTGGTCCTCCAACTCAAGCGTACCCAGGAATTCAGAGACACCCTGATGGCTGGCGCATCGGTGCAACTTCAGTTCGAGCGGTTCGGTCCTGATGGACGCTAACAATTCACTTACCCGCGGCGTTCAGCACATAGTCCCTGATGACCAGAAGATTTTCCATTGTGCCTTCCAGCAACAGATTCAACGGACTCCGCTCGCCGAGGCCGGCATGCGGCTCCCTGAGCCAAGCGTTCTCTACGTCCTCGTTGCGGAATAGACCCGCGAGGGTTCTCCTGACCTCGAACAAGTAGGCGATTCGATCCTTGACGTCTCGCCCGGTGAGCAATGCATGCCCCTCGAGTAGTCGATCTACGTGACCCAGTTCAGCACGTTCGAAACCAAGCAGCGTCGCCGCGTCGCCGCGCTCGAGCTTCCACGTCTTGAGCAGAAGCAAGAAGAACTTGATTGGGCCGGACGGCTGTCCCCGGCGGTCAGAAATCGTAAATGAGAAGTGGCGTTCAGCCCGGGGTTCCTCAAGCTGGCGATCGACCAAGACTGCAATGAACCGCTGCCTCGAGGTCGCCGCGGCATCCATTCGGGTGCTCTCGTCTTCCTTGTACGCATCTTCAATACCGGCAAACAGGGACTCAAACGATATTGCCTCTCGCAATTGGTAGGCCGGGATCTCCCCGAGCCCGACAATCGGCTGATTCCGGGGGGATGCCAATTCATAAGGTTCTGAGGCAGGTTGCACGTTGTCGGGACTGAGCGGTGTCATCTGTGTCATGGCTTGCTCTCGCTACCCTTAGCAGCCTCCAGCCCGCATTGGTCAACGAATGCCTCCAGCAGCCCTTCCAAGTGTGTGAAGCGATCCATCATGGCACCGCTCGCATTTGGGTCTTTCTCGTCTCGGATCATGTAGATCGCAACGCACGTCAGCACAAGCGATGATTCGGAGGTGCGATCACGAAATACATTGAAGACTGCGTTCCATCCTTCATCCGCGTGCGCAAGCTCGAGACTGACGCCCGGGTGCTCGGCTACGCGCCCGAACTTGTCCCACGCCCCTTCCTTGCCCCAGCCGGCAACTTGCGTGAGGTACCTGCCGGCGTTACTTGCATCCGCCAACTCCATTTGGAGTGTGGGGCGAATGGATAGCAACGCGGCGCTGGCGGTCGGAAAAATCTCAAGGATGCTTTCCCATACCGTCTCAACGCAATCTTTGAACAGTTGGACTTGATCCAGCCCGGGCATATTGTTGAAACGGACACTGCATTTTTCGACCGTGACCTCGACCTCCGCGTTGCCGCCGTACAGCTGAATTTGCGCGCGCACGTCTGACAACGCAGTACCACCGAAGAAATGCATCTCGTGCGATGCGATGGGGTGGGCCAGGTCAGAGAGGCGGCCATGCAAGTCACGGAGCAGCTCCAGTCCTCGCTGCGGAAGTTCAAACAACGGAACTGCAAGCGTCACTTCATGCGCCGCATCAAGGCGTTTTAGTCGTGCTTCCACCGCCACGTCCATAAGGCTTGAAGAACTCGTGACCGATGCCATACGGCCGAACACGTACTCGTTCTTGGTCGACCACCGGCTTGAGGTGTTCCCGGCCTAACTCGGACCATACCAAGGTTTTCGAGTTCCCGTGACGTCGCGGGCCAAGCGAACGCGCCCGTTCTCACCCAACTCAGCCCGCTTCGCTCGCCAGCGCCGGTTGTGCTGACGTCGTGAGGTGCACGGGCCCGGTTCGGACGAGCCTCGCGGTATGGATCGTGCCGTGGGGCAGACGCCGCCGGCCAGCGCCAGCCGCGGCCAAAACGATTCGGCGGTGGGTGACGGTGCATGGCCTGACGCCGGGCAAATTCCACCGGCGGCGCTCTTAGTCAGCGCGTCGAGCAGTACCATTGGGCGGGATCGGCCGGGGTTGGTGCGGGTCGGCGTTGCGCACAGGGTCGCGAGCATGTGGGCGAAAACGGCCTGCAGCAGGTAGACCGACATGAATGCGATGCAGATCTTGCGCCGGATGAAGGAGAGGCGGGTGGCGACCTTCAGGAGCCGGCCGCGGATCGTGGAGGCGCGTGCAGCCAGACCATGCCCCAGCGCCATCAGCTCCCGGTAGAGCCCGTATCCGCACGGACTCGCCTCGTAGCTGAAGCTCAGCCGCTCACCGTTCGGACTCAGCTGGCGCACCAGCCGCTGCAGCGACGCATCCGTGTTCCGGACCGGGCCCCGGTTGACCGCCTCCTCCAGGCCCGGACAGGCCACCGCCACGGCGATTGTGTCCTTGTGGACGTCCAGCCCGACATAGGCGCTACACTCTTCCAAGACCTGCCCCACACCGCTGAATGGATCACGTGCGGCAGCACTGGGGCATGGGGATGGAAATCGAACAGCTGCCGCATCACGGTGGCGCCAGCAAAGGGCCGGAACGTTGCCGCAACATGGTGCCACCGGGATGGGAATTGTAAGCGGAGTGGGTAGACAGATCGGAGGTCTGTCGTTTCGCGCCGCGTGGAGACTTATCGCCCTGTGTCCGCTGGTCATGTTTTCGGCCTGCTGCAGCGCCCCTGTCGCGTCGGACGATGGAGGTGAGAACTGGATGGCATGGCTGGAACTGGCTGCCAAGCTCGGGCTAGCCATCGCCGCGCTTGGGGCGGTTGCCACCGCGTGGTTCAACTGGAACGCCACGCTCAGGACCCTGTGGAATAAGCAATACGAGATAGCGGCGGCCCAGCTTAGGGGAGCCGAGCAGAGCGGGGGTTGGAGTTACGTTACCCGAACCGCTGCGATTGCCACGCTAGCCAAACTCGCGAAGGATCACCCTGCAGACTATGACGAGCCTGTCATGAGAACATTCGAGGCGTTCTTGAGCTTTCCGCCGCGTTACGGCAGGAACGCGGCAAAGGAAGGCCAAGTTGATTACACAAGTCGTGATACCGAAGCGGTCGTGCAGACCGTAAACAACAGATCGCCGAAACAAAGGGGCGCCTACCGGATCGAGCTCCCGCCGGACCGGCCGTTTCGCGTTACCAAAGATGGCGGGGTGGAGAAGAATCCGGAATACGTAGATCCAAATGGACGACGACGCTCGTGAGTGCCATTCCAGGGTCCTCGAACTTGAGCGCCGCCACGACCAATTTCCGGTCGGGTGTTCGTGTTGCTGGTCGTTCCCACGCTGATCGCCGTGCCCGCCGCCACTTCAGATTTCCCCGCCAGGGACGGCTCGCTGCCTGCGGCGACGTTTCGGTGGCGCTGCTGGCGCGGCCGATAAAGCAGAAATTACGTGATGGCGCGGGAAAGGACGCGGCGAGGCGCCGAGGTACCGATTCATCAAGCAGCAGCTTCATCGGTGGACACCAGCATGGTCGTCGCGCGCTCCAGCAACGCGACAGCCTGGTGTCGCGACACCGTTGGGTAGTCCATCAGGAAATCGTCGAGGCGGTCCCCGGCCTCGAGATGTTCCATCAAGATGCGCACTGGAACCCGGGTTCCCGCGAAGACGGGGGTCCCGCCAAGGATGTCCGGGTTGCGTTCGATGAGCGTATCGGTCATCGCAATGCTCTGAGTTGGATGAGATTGGGCGCGGGCCGTGGCCCGAATTGCGTTCGAAACCGAACCACCGAAGGCTGCGACATTGGGCCCAGCATCAGTTCGTGCCCAGAACGTCGGTGAGCTTTCGCGCATTCTGCAGGCGTGCGAACGACGTGTAGCTTGGACCCTGCATGGCGCCACGGGCGTCTCCGTAGGGAATGGGCCCGATGGGCTTGGCGCTATCGGAAAACACGACCTTGTACTTGCCGCCTTCACCATAGGGCTCGATACGGGAGACGGGGGCGTAGTGCGTGATGGCCGATACCGGCTTCGTCTGGTACGCGGCGATGTACTTGATCTTGTCGAGCATTCCACCGGCGATACGGATTGCGTACCAACAATCTTCCCCAAGGAAGATCTCCTCGAACCCGTCCTTCTTTGCAGGAACAATGATCGTGTCCCGTTCCCAGCCGCTTGGCTTCGTGCCGGTCAGAGGATCGCTGGCGAGCGGCGCCGCGACCGCTTTCGGGATTTCGAATGCCCGCAGGCCGGCGAGCGGGAGAATCTGAAGGATTTCCTTCATGAAGGCTTGCGTGTCAGCCTTCTCTGCTTCGGTCAAAGCAGGCTCCTGGGGCGCGTTGCCGTTGTCGAGGTGGCAGCCCATTGTCTCCGCCGCCCGCTTGACGAGCGCATATTCGAGCCAGGTGACGTGAGCCCGGTTCAGCCCGAGGCTGGTCGAAACAAACACCGCAGCCCAGTGCCAAAATTCCTTGTCCTTTTGGTGAGTGTCGATGCGCGCCTTGATGCCGTCGGCCTGCCCGATATAGAGGGTAGGCAAATCATCGTCCGCATTGCGGTAGCCGACGAGAACGTAAATGCCGGTTTGCTGCATTTCGTCGCGCTTGCGAACCTCGGGCCAGTCAGACCTGCGAAATACCAGGCCGAGCCCCGTCCAGTTCATGCGATCGATCAGGCGGAGCCCCTCCGGGTCGCCGCCGGGGACATAGATGCGGATGGTGAACGGATCCGCCATCACTGCCTCTCAACAAGCGACGCCGACGCGGCGTCGTATCGGTACCGGGTAATGGTTCCCTCCCGGATCTTCTCGACCGCGTCGTCGATGGCGTCGAGGGGTGCCAGGAACCATTCGCGCGGGACGACAGGGTTGCCGAAACGGTCCTCGATTTCGATATCGAGACGCGCTGGCGCGAAGATGCGGTGGATCAGCTTCTCCAGCTTGGCGCGGTCGATGTTGTAGAGCTTGTACGAGGCGACGATCTCGACGTCGGCCATCAGAAACGTCGGTTCCAGACGCGCACCTGCGATGCGAGTCTCCACCTTCGAGGTGGTGACGCCGATCTTGTGAACGAGATTGCGGTTCTTGGCGACGTACGGAATGTCCGCCTTGCTCCGCAGCACATAGATTGTGCCGCTGGCCTCGTCGCCGTCCGACGTCACATTCGCGAACAATGGGCCCTCCGTGGTCTCCAGTATCCGCCTGCCCGTCTCGTCCTTGTGGAGCGCGCGCTGAAGCGAGCGCCTGAGCATGTTGCTCTCGGTGCCGTTGTCGAAGATGACGCGCAGCCGCGCGTCCCGGTCGCCGTAACTTTGCGTGAACTCTTCGCCCATCTCGGCGACATAGGCTTTCTGGCCGCCGACGATGAAGAACCGGCCAGGCTCGATGTCAGCCTGGACGCCAAGGGGACGGGTTTCCCGGAGACCAGCGTCCAGTTCCTTCTGCACCTGCTCGAAGAGCGGCAGGAACGTCTCGAAGTCCTCACACTTGTTGCGGGTTGCGATCTCCTCAGCAGCGCGCTTCTCAGCGCTGGACCGAACATGGCGAAGCTTGCCGATGTCTGGCGCGGCGGACTCGACGCCGAGCTCTGCCAGCAATGTTTCATCGTCCATGGCATCCAATGGGGCAGACGCGGCTTCGGGTTGATCGTTCAGGAGCCCCTGACGGTCGAATGGAGTCAGCAGCGCGCGGCAGTCGTCCTGCTCACTGATACGGTCCAGACGCACTGCGTACAGGCGTTCGAAGATGTCGCCGCCCCCGGCGTGGCGTGGAACGCGGCCGTGCGTCTCAACGAAACGCTGGATCTCCTCGAAGCCCGCGATGATGCGCTCCTCCCGAGGCGTGCGGCTTGCCCCTTTTTCAGGCTCGACGACGACGCCGAGTTCGGCGAGCAGGGCGTCGTCTTCGTCGGTGAACTTCCTATCCACTGAAGGTCTGGGCCTTCATGCGGGCGAGGAAGGCCACGCCTTCCGCCATGCGCTTCTCCCACGGGTCCTGCGAAGTGATCGACGGCAGACGGCCGCGCTCCTGCTTGAACCGGAGGGCTCGCCGCGCGAGGTCTCGCGCCTCTTCCGGCGTGAGCTGGATCTTCTTCGCCGTGATAACGGCGGCGACCTGCTTCAGGCTCTCTTCGCTCATCGTCTTGGCCAGGATCGCGTAGGCTTCGCCGAAGGGGTTGATCCTGTCGATCAGGTCGATGTCGAGATCGCGCACGTCCATGGCGAACTTCCGCACCCCGTCGATCAGCGCGGTACTGCCGTTCATCTGCGTTTCCGTCTCGTCGAGCACGGTTTCTTTCGCTTTCCGGGTGAGGTTCAGGGCGGCGACGGCGTGCTGACGCACCGCCTCTCGGTCTTCTTCGGAGAGTTCCGGGTAACGGTCCTTGACGATCTTGCCCATGCGCACTTGGGTCAGTTCCTCCGGCACGAGTTCCTCGTCGAAGATCCCGCGCTCGATGGAAGTCTTGTCCTGCGCGAACGCAGTGATCACCTCGTTCAGGTCTTCGCGGCAGATACGCTCGGCCTCCTTGCCCGTCGGCTCTGCCAGCCCCTTGATCTCGATGTGGAACTGGCCGGTATCGTGATCGAACCCGACGTTGCACTTCTCCGGGTCGTAACCTGCCTCGCCATAGTCGGCACCCTCGACGGGACCGCTGTCCTGTCGCTTGGGCTTGAAATTGAAGCGAGGTGCCAGCACCTGCTCCATCAGCAGGCTCGCTGCGATGGCCTTGAGCGTGTCGTTCACCGCCTCGGTGACTGCCTCTTCCGAGGCGTCCGGCTCGGCGATCAGGTTCGTGAATCGGGCTCGGGTCTTGCCGGGCGCGTCACGCGTTGCCCGACCGATGATCTGCACGATCTCGGTGAGGCTGGATCGGTAGCCGACAGTCAGCGCGTGATCGCACCAGACCCAGTCGAATCCTTCCTTAGCCATGCCGAGGGCGACGATGATGTCGACATGGTCGCGATCGTTCATCCGGTCCGGATCCCGGAGCGCGGCCGCGACACGCTCCCGCCTCCCCGGGTCGTCATCGACTAGGTCGGCGATCCGCAGAATCCGGCCTGCCGGCGTCTTGACCAGCTGGAACCCGGTCGTCGCATCGGCGCCCTGCCACTCGCCGAGTTCCTCGATGATGTGTTCGACCTCGCGGATCTTGTCCTTGGTGCTCTCGCGCGAGTTGACGCTGGGGATGTGGACTATCGTCTTCTCATCGGGGTCGAGCACACGCAGGATGTCCTCGGCATAGTTGCCTGTGTAGAAGAAATAGCCGATGTCGAGCCGCTTCAGGTGCTCGTAGCCGTTGAGCTGCTCGTAATAGGTGTAGGTGACGGTTTCGAACCTTGCCTCGTCATCGGGCATGAGCACGGGCTCGGCATCGCCCCGGAAATATGAGCCCGTCATCGCCACGATGTGCGACTTGTCACGGGCGATGAGCTGCCCAACATGCTCGCCCAGCCGGTTGTCTGGGTTGGCCGAGACATGGTGAAACTCGTCGACCGCGATCAGCCGGCCGTCAAACGCGCCCGCGCTGAACCGGTCCACCGCAAAGCGGAAGGTGGCATGGGTGCAGACCAGGATGCGGTCATCACTGTCGAGAAACGCTTTGACCGAATTGACTTTCCCGCCGTCGGTGCCCGGCGCGTTGCAAAGGTTCCATTTCGGGGGAACGGTCCAGTCGGTCCAGAAGCCGAAGTCGCTCAGCGCCGTGTCGGCGAAGCTCGCGCCGATGGTCCTCTCCGGCACCACGACGATAGCCTGGCGGAGGCCCTGGTTGTGCAGCTTGTCCAGCGCGATGAACATGAGAGCCCGGCTCTTGCCTGACGCCGGCGGCGACTTGATCAGGAGATACTGCTCGCCTCGCTTCTCCCAGGCTCGCTCCTGCATCGGACGCATGCCGAGCTCGTTGGACCTCGTGGAGTTGCCGCTGCGGGCGTAGGTGACCGAGACTGAGGGGATGGAGTCATTCATGGGAAGGCCCGATCCTCTGGTCGAATCGGCGAAGGAAAAGGCGTGCGGTCACGAGCGAAATCTGAAGCCTGAAGGTCGCGTCTTCTTCCTCAGAGAGGCCCGGGTGTCCGCCATGGGGGTGCATTCTGCTCATCAATCCCTGAACGTATTGCGGTTTTTGGTTATTGGAATTCCACTCGTTGTAGTCCGCGAGTAGAAACGGCGGCTGAAGGCTCCCGAGGTAGTCCCGCCTTGCCTTGCCGTCAGCGCTGCCGGTATAGCCCAAGCTCGTCGCGATTTCGTTGAGGTAGCTCTCGTGGAGATTTCGCAACTCTCCGTTGGCCGATGACCATTCCCCGCGACTGAATGCTGAGACCGCCTGCTGCAAATGCCCCTTTGCAACGGTGAAGCCGTGTCGGTCCAAGAGCAGCGTGACTTCGCTTTCCGCTTCCCGAAAGTCGAGGCCGGGAGCGTCCGACGGCAGCATTCGGACAAGCTCAACGGCAGTTTCATTTCGGCCGCTTTGCCAATACTCGTCTGACTCGGCATCTACCTGCGTCGAGCGGACTTCGAACCCGTCAAATCGCAAGCCCGCGACGAACTTCCGCCAGGCAGCCGAAAGTTGCTGGTACTCGCCCGCTGCAATTGCGATCTCGACCAGCGCGCGGCTGAGGTGCACCTGTCCACCTTCCGTCAGGACTTCGATTTCCTCCTCGCAGGCGATACGCGCCAGATCCGCGACCCGCGCCGATTTGCTCGAATCGCTGCACCTTCCCGCTATCCCCCATTGGACTTCCAGTACTTTCATGTCGCTGTGCGATAGGAAGCTCGAAATGACCTCGGCGGCAGCGACGACGGTCATGCGATTGAACTCGCTCATGCCGCCCCTCTGGCTTTGCTCTCGTCGATGTAAAGCTCGAAGAGCTTCTCCAGCCGTTCCGTGTCGTTACGGAAGTGGCGGCCGATGTAGATGCGCTCGAGAACCTCGTCGTTACGCTCATGCGCAGCACGGAGACTCTCCGGCATCTTCTTGGGATCGTAGAGTTTGGCGATCGTCGTCGGGAAGTGCGACTCGCGCGCGAGCAGAATGTTCTCGGCGCAGGCGGTGAGGTCGGCTCTATTCTTCTCCGTCAGGGTCGGTACCGGGAAGGTGTTCCAGCCGAGCGTGTTTGAATACCTGAAGTCTGTTTTCAGCTTTCCGCAGACCGTAGCAATCCAAACCAGATGCAGCCGCGATGTAATCAACGCCAGATTCCACAGCGGAGAGTCCACGATCATGAATGCAAGATTGGAGACTACTGTTTCCTTGGGAAGCACTCCGGCCGGGAACCACTTTCTGCGTTCGGAACTCACAGACGGCACGATGATGACGTGGTCTGAAGGTATTGGTCCCCGATGCTGAAAGCGATGCGGAAGCGCTGCAAGCTGTTCTCTCGTCTCTCTCTTCTTGCTCTTGCTTCTCAATCTAGAGACTTCGGCCAAGCGAGAATTGATCTCGGGAATTGCCTTGGCAGTGTGGACCTGATCATCACCGATGACGAGACAACTTCTTACATTTCCGTGCAGAAAGTCCTGGGAGCCAAAAAAAGAGCGCAAGAATGATGGGGCAAGTTCATACTTCCGGGTCAGCTCATGTGCCTCCTCGTGTGAAAGAATCAGGTTTCCACCGTCATTGGGAACGCTGCCTGTGCGCATTTCAGGCAAATGCTTGGCTAAGGGTCTAGGAGAGCTCTTGACATAAATGCTCTCGCCTTCCACAAGATAGGCGGCGATATTCGATACGCGCCGGGACAACGAGCCGTAGTTGATCGTCTTGGGTCTCTCTTGTTTTGCTGCAATGCCCACAATGACGCATGTGACGCCGGCATTCCGGGCGGCGTTGTTCGACCATTTGAACGAGTGATGCGCAAAGAAAATCTCAACGCCTTCTCTTAGTACAAAGGGCCAGATTTGCGGCAGTTGTCTACCCTGGCAAAGCGAGTTCGTTGCAACGAACGCCGCTGACGCCTTTGTTCCCTGAATGTACTCGGCGGCACGCAAGAACCAACAACCCACATAATCTACATACCCGAATCTCTTCGTATACCCGCCGAGGACGTGCTTCATGTCATTCAATTGGGCGCTTCCTTTCTTTCCCTTCCCCAAATATGGAGGATTTCCGCAAATGTAGGTTTCGCCCCCCGCGTTCCTGAAATCGATTTCGGCCTGATCGAGGGGCGTCTCGAACAAATCGTCGGCGTGTAGTTTGATACCCATTCCTGTGGGCGGGCAGAGTGTCAGCCAGTCCAGCCGCAGCGCGTTGCCGCAGACAATCCAGTTTTCAGCGTCAAGTGGCAGGAACTCAGCCAGCGCTGTCTGCCGATCACGATAAAGCGTGTCACACTGATACTCGGCGATAATGAGAGCCAATCGTGCGATTTCGGCGGAAAAGTCCCGCAATTCGATGCCTCGGAAGTTGGTCAGCGGAATGTCTGACCTACGCCCGTCTTCGCCTCTCTGTTTGTTGATCTCTGCTTCGATGGCCCGCATCTCCTTGTAGGCGATGACGAGGAAATTGCCGGACCCGCAGGCTGGATCGAAAACCCGGATCCTTGCCATGCGGCTCCGCAGGTTCAGGAGTTTGCGGGAACTGCCTCCTGCCTCCTCCAGTTTCTGGCGGAGGTCATCGAGGAACAATGGGTTAAGCACCTTCAGGATATTCGGTACGCTGGTGTAGTGCATGCCGAGCGCGCCACGTTCCTCGTCATCCGCGATCGCTTGGATCATCGACCCGAAGATGTCTGGATTGACCTTCTGCCAGTCGAGGTTCCCGATGTGGAGAAGATAGGATCGGGCGATCCGGCTAAATCGGGGTATCTCGGTCGAATCCGAAAAGAGACCTCCGTTCACAAAAGGGAACACTGCAGCCCAGCGGGGTATGTCCGATGCAGCGCGGGCGCTGAGATCCGTGTTCATGGCGCGAAAGATCTTGCCGATCACCTCGTGGGTGTTCGAGCTGGTGGCTGCACTCATCCGTTCGATGGTGTCCGTGAAGAGACCCGAGACGGTGAAGATGTCGGTGTCCTCGGCAAAGAAGCAGAAAATGAGCCGCGCCATGAAATGGTTCATTTCGGGACGGCGGTCGGCGGTCCCCCATGCGGGATTCTCCTTCAGCAGTTCGACATAGAGCCGGCTCAGGCGTCCCGTCGCCTTGATGTCGAATGCGCTTTCCCGGACCTGCTTGACGGTCGTAATGCCGGCAAGCGGAAGGAAGAAGCCAAAGTGCTCGGGAAAGTCCGGATAGTCGCAGACGATCACATCGCCGCTGTTCACATCTTCGGCGTGGAAATCTCTGCCATCGGTGGCGAGCACGAACTTGGCCTTGGCGCGAACGGTCGCCGGGCTCGCCTTGAGCACAGCCAAGGTGGTGGCCACTTCTCCCTCCGGACAAGCCTTGATGTGAATGTGGCTGCGTTGAAGAACCCCGCCGAGATCGGAGTTGTTCGACGCTCCGGAACGCAGGCGCTTTATCGTTGTCGCCTTGTTGCCAAATGCCTGGAGGAACGCGAACGGGAACTCCCCGGCCTCGAAGGGGAGCTCGGCAAGCGCGGAGATTGCTTCCTCGATCTCAACGGCGTTCATCGACCATTCCGGATCCGGGCAGATGGTACGTAATCGGCCCCTCCATTCTACCGCCGGGCAGTCACCTGAAGTTTACGGAGAGAGTTGATCATGCCCATTTGTCCGGTGCCAGAACTTTGCATCGTGGGCGACGCTCTGCGGCAGGCGGTCAGGGAACGTTAAGGCGAGCTGACGGAGCGCTACGCGACAATGATCGAGGCCGTGCAGTCAGCGCAAGCCAACTGCCCTAACGGACCTCACCGGCTACGGCACCTGCTTTCGGTGTTGCTGCAGTGCGGCGTCTGCGGCGGCCCACCCGCTATGCGCGGGCAGGACCGTTACGGCTGCTTGAACTACGTGATGAACGGGACCTGCTCCGACTGCCGCGGCATCGACCGAGCAGTCATCGAGGACCGGATGCTGGCCGGGCTGGAGGTCACTGTTGGCACCCGGGCAAGACGCTGTACATAGTGGGGTCGTGAGTGCCGCAAGATTTGGAGACGGGTGGAAGTGCCGGCGCGATTGTATATTTGTTTGTATATATTTTTTCAGGGATCCACCATAATCCGTACTAACACAATAGCTTAAAAGAAAGAAATGGCGGATGGGGCGGGATTCGAACCCGCGATACGGCTCATCACCGTATACTCCCTTAGCAGGGGAGCGCCTTCAGCCGCTCGGCCACCCATCCAGCGCCACAGTATGGCATGAACTCGGTCCGAATATGGCGGACTGCTGCTCGTTTTTCCACGCTGCCGAAACTATTGGCGCGAAACATCGGAGGCCGCCCGCGCCAAGGCATCCGCCCGTTCGTTGCCCGGATCGTTCGTGTGGCCGCGTACCCACTGCCACGTCACGTTATGTCTTGCTGCCGCCTGCTCAAGTCGCTGCCACAGGTCCTGGTTCTTCACCGGCTTGCCGTTGGCGGTTCGCCATTTCCTTCGACGCCAGTTGTCCATCCATGACGTGATGCCATCCATCACGTACCGGCTGTCCGTGACGACTTGAACAGGCGAACCAGGCTCGATTTCCTCAAGCGCGCGGATTGCCGCCATCAGTTCCATCCGATTGTTCGTGGTACTAGGGGCACCACCCGACAACTCCCGGGTACCTGCGGGAGATTCGATCACGACCCCCCAGCCTCCCGGCCCCGGATTGCCGATGCAGGACCCGTCCGTGTAGACGATCGTCGGTTTTTCGATCACGTGCGGCCAAGCCCGTAGCTGTCGGGACCCCGAGCTGCACGGTGAAATCGGAGGCGTCCCAAGTACTCGGCGGGATCCTTGGGCCGCACCACTGCAGAGGACGGGGTCGTATCCCAATCGACCAGACGCGTGAACAGGAACCGCATCGCCGACCCCGCACACAGCACCGGAAGTGCCGCGATCTCTCCGGCCGACAGACGGCGATTCTCCTCGTACCCCTTCAGGAGCGCGCCGGCTTTCGTGATGTTGAAGTCGGCATCCCGCTCAAAGCACCAGGCGTTGATACAGATGGCGAGGTCGTAGGCGAAGAAATCGTTGCAGGCGAAGTAAAAGTCGATCAGCCCACTTACCTCTCCGTCCCTGAAGAACACGTTGTCCGGGAACAAATCGGCGTGAATGACACCCCTGGGCAGGGATGTCGGCCAGGCAGTGGCGATACGCGTGAAGTCGTCGCTCACTTCCTCGTAGAGCCCCTTATCGTAGTTCTCGAGTCTCGCTTCCGATTGCGTTAGCGTTTGTTCCCACGCACCGAGCGACAGCCCGTTCGGGCGCGACTTCCCGAAGTCGGAACTGGCGGTGTGAAGGAGCGCCAAGGCCCGTCCTACGGCGCGGCAATGCCCGGGTTCAATTCGGGAACGGGCAATTCCCTCCAGAAAGGTGACGACTGCGGCCGGGCGGTCGGCCAGGCGGCCTAGCGCGTTGCCCTTGCGATCGTGGAGCGGCACCGGACAGGGGATTCCCTGATTGCTGAGATGATCCATCAGGTCAAGGAAGTACGGCAGGTCGCCTTCCGCTACCCGTTTCTCGTAAAGCGTGAGGATGTATCGGCCCGAGCCTGTAAACAGGAGATAGTTGGTGTTCTCCACACCATCTGCGATTCCAACGTAGGTTTCCAGGGACCCGATGTCGTAGCCAGCGATGAAGGCCCTAACCTGGTCCGCGTTGACTTGTGTGTAGACCGCCATGGTTCTGCCGCGAAGTCCGGGGGAGCGCTCAGTTAGCGACACGGGACCGGAGTGTATGGCATTCGTTTGGGGAACGGCGTCGCCTTTTGTCGCCGGCAGGGCGACGGCGGACGCGGTACGTGTTTACCCTTCGCGCCACGCGGGCCGGCCGTTTCCCGGGGGCTCTGGCGGTGCTGATCCGTTGCGCAGCCAGTTGTTGCCGCAGGCAGCTAGGGTGGGCGGCGGTCGGCGGCGCGACACTTGCCGCGACCGGCTACGCTGCGTCGAGGTACTGGTACAGGACTGGGGGCAGATTGGCGTGCCATTACAGCAACTGCACTTGGTCGCGGGTGGCGGGGGCGAGCCTCCCGCGTGCGCCCTTCCTCGAGATGGCTTGAGCCAAGGAGTTTGACAGTGGCCCGCGTCGCTTACGTGGACGGACAGTATTCCGACCTGCCTGGAGCTGTGGTCTCCGTCGAAGATCGCGGGCTGCAGTTCGCCGACAGCGTCTACGAGGTGATCGCGCTGGTCGCTGGGAGACTGGTTGACCTTGACCAGCATCTTGCGCGGCTGGCGCGGTCCAGGAGCGGATTAGGGCTGCCGGCGCCGATGGCCGACGCAGGGCTGCGCGTCGTGCTGCGTGAGGTGGTACGGCGCAACCGGTTGCGGGACGGGCTCCTCTACCTGCAGGTCACCCGCGGGCAGGCACCGAGAAACCACGCGTTCCCGGCTGAACCGCGGGCCTCGCTGATGGTGACGCTGCGCTCGTGGACACCGTTCCCCAGCTCGTTGGCCTCGGGCGTGGCAGTGGTTTCCGGCGATGATCTTCGCTGGCAGCGGTGCGACCTCAAGACGACCGGCCTGCTCCCGAATGTTCTGGCCAAACAGCGTGCACAGGAAGCCGGAGCATTTGAGTGCTGGATGGTCAAAGGCGGAGTGGTGACGGAAGGCGCGTCGTCCAATGCCTGGATCGTGCGGGACGGGTCAGTCCACACGCATCCGCTGAGTCCTGACGTGCTGGGCGGTATCACGCGTGAGGTGCTTCTGGAGCTTGCCGCCGCGAACAACATAGAGGTCTTGGAGGAGCCCTTCCGCCCGACCGATGTCAGGAGCGCCGAGGAGGCGTTTCTGACCAGTACATCGTCGTTCGTCGTGCCGGTTATTTCCATTGACGGCAACGAGATCGGGGACGGCGTTCCGGGTCCGGTGACCCGTCGCCTGCGGGAGCTCTACCGGGATCACGTCTGTGGCCCGGCCGGCTGATCCGCCAGCCGGGCCCAATGCGGTTTCTCGTTAGGCGGTCGCGACCGCCGGGATCGGGTCGAAGTCGCCCCCCAGAACCACCGCCGGGTCTGCCCCCATCCAGTTCCCGACCGCGCTGGCGTAGACCCTGCGGAAGTCGGTCGTGTGAAGCAGGTTTCCGTCGTCAAGCTCGGTCAGGCTAGGGGGTGTCCCGTATTGGCCGCCGGCCACTGGAGCGCCGGCGAGGAATACGGGGGTGGCAGTTCCGTGGTCGGTGCCCAGGGAGATGTTTTCGGGTACACGGCGTCCGAACTCCGTGAACACCAGCATGAGCACATCGTCGCTGCGGCCGATTCGTTCGACGTCATCTACGAAGCCACGAATCGCGTCCGTTGCATAGGCCAGAAGCCGCGCATGGACGTCCACCTGGTGGACATGGGTGTCGAAGGAGTTGCCACGGTACCCGCAGTAGTAGAACCGAGCGGGCATCCTGGCATCGATTAGCGACACGATTTTCCGCAGGTCTTGCGCGAGACCGATGTTGATGCCGTAGTCGACATCACTCTGATAGGCATTCCATGCCTCGCGAACAAGCATTGCCGACTGCCGTGCGTCCCGAGCGCTCCGGCTCAGGAACGCCAGGTTGGATTCGGAAGCACCGGGGTCTCCGATCAGCTCGTCGAACATCGGTTGCTGCTCGTAAACGCCGTCTCTCCGGAAGGTTTCCGGCTGGTCGAACACGAGCGCCGGGTGTACCGGATTCCGCACCGCCTGCGACGGACGCTCATCCACGTTGATGATGTAGTCGCGCTGCGGGGTCGGACTGAGGTTTGCTGCGGCGCGCCCTACCCAGCCGGAAGACTCGCCGCTGTTGGGTGCTGCCGAGTGCCAGTAGCTCATGGAGATGAAATGCGAAAAGCTTGGTTGGTCGTAGCCACATCCGTGAACGATCGCGAGTTCTCCCCGGTCGTACAGCTCGGCCAGACCCTTGCACGACGGATGGAAGCCGAAATGGTCGTCGATGGTTCGAAGGTCGCCGGCCGGGATCCCAATTCTGGGTCTCTCGTTGTAATAGGCGTCGTCACCGTATGGTACGACGGTGTTCAGCCCGTCATTCCCGCCGGTGAGCTCGACCACGACCAGAATTCGCCCTTCGCGGTCCAGCGCAGCTTGGTCGCCAGCGTCCGTGGTCGCGTCGGAGGCGGCGAGGGCCTGCTGGAACACCGGCGGCACGCCGAACGCGCCGAGTCCCGCAGCACCGGCTGCGGACATGAAGTGACGACGGGACAAGCGCCGAATTGGGGAGAAGTTCATGATAGCTGGTATTCCGGAGTGCTGAGTACGAGGTGCACGAGAAGACGGAGAGGTTCGCGGATCCATGACGCTGCTTCCGCAAGTGACGCACCTGCGAGCTCGTCGTCCAGGAACTGAACCAATGCCAGTCGGTCTGCTTCGGCGAGTGGGCGTCGCAGCAGCCGCTGGCAGAGCGAATCCACGACTTCTTCCGAGGTTTCCAGCCCATCCACCAGGGCCAGGACGTCCAAATGAGCGGCATCGTCCTTGGTGGGTTTGACAACGCGCATGGCTTCGGAGTGGCCATGCCATGACGCGTAACGCGTATTGTAGGCTTCGTCGGACGCCGCCATCTCCATCGCCATGGATTCGCCCTGCACCGTGGCTTGGGTGATCTCCGCGCCCGCGGCGATCTTCGCCCCGACCTTGACCAGCGTGTCGGAATAGAGCGGGTCCGGCGACCGGAACGCGAACATGTCGGGGAACAGGAGTTGCCGGCCGAAGTTCCCACGGTCGAGCAGGGTGGCAGAGGTAATCCAGGCACGGCCGCCGGCCCATCCGGCGACATTGGGAGGCTCAAACAGCCGCTGCCCCAGCCGCTCCGTGGTCACGTGAAAGTCGGGCACACCGGGCATTTCGGCGAGACCGAGTTTGCGGTACGTGCTCACCACCATCTGCACAGGGCTCTTGATCAGGCTCCCGACAGCAGCCGGAGCGTAAAAGTCCCGGCTCAGGAAGATTGTTCGGAGCAAGCCTGCCGTGTCGTAGTCGCTTTCTCGGTACTCATTTGCCAAAGCGCCGACGACCGCCTCGCCGCCGCTGTCACGCACGAAGTAGCGATACATCTTCCCGGCGAGGAACCGCGCGGTCGCAGGCTGCTGGAGGATCAAGTCGATGATGTCGTAGCCGTCGAAATTGCCGGTGTGTCCAAGGAACGTCTTCGGGTCGGTGTCGTGCTGGTCGGCATTTACCACGAAGGAAAGCGTATGAGGGTCATGCGTCCAGCCTGTGAACGCGCGGGCCGCTTCTCGAATGTCGGCTTCCGTGTAGTTGCCCGGGCCCAGCGTGAAGAGCTCAAGGATTTCGCGGGCGAAGTTCTCGTTTGGATTGCCCCGCACGTTCTGTCCGGCGTCCAAGTACACCAGCATCGCCGGGTCGGTGGCGACGCCGCGCAGCAGGTCCCGCAGGGATCCCTTGCCCCTGGCGTGGAACAGCTCAAGCTGCTGCAGCATCTTCCGGTAGTCGCGGACCTTGACATTCCCAGTGGCGAAATGCCCGTGCCAGAACAGTGCGAGTTTTTCCTGCAGCGGCCGCTCGGTGAGCACCATGCGCTCGCCCCACCACCGTGACAGCCGCCTGATTTCCAGGCGATCGGCATTCAGGATGTAGAAAAACGCATTCACGACCGGCTGCATCGGCCGTGATCCGCCGGGTTTGATCATCACGCCCAAGGCCTTACCGTCACGACGGGCGTCGCGCACCGCCTGTGCGCGGCTTCGCGGCACTTCGATCATGCCCGCCCGAAAGATGTCGGAATGGTCGAAATCCCGCAGGCGGTCGTTTGGCACGCGTTCCCAATCGATCAGGAATGAGACTGCGTCTTCCGGGCTCAGCGCTGCCAGGCGCGCCACATCTTCGGGGGTGCCGCCGAATCCCGCCCGCTCCAGCAGGTGAGCGGCGTGCTCGTAGTTCCACTCCGACGCTGTAATCGGAGCGAGATCCCCCTCCCACTGAGTCATGGCTGTGCGGTCGCCGGCACTTCCGGTCACAGCGATCGCCATCACCCCAAGGATTGCCGCAAAGGCCAAGAATATTCGCGTCATGATGCCCATTTCCCTGGAAGAGCTTCCGCGCAGACTATAGCAGCAGCAATAGAGCTAAGACGGCGCCGCAATCGCGGTGATCGACGCACAAAGGAGCGGAACGAACTCGAAGTCGAATACGCTGATGGTCCCTGCCGGACGGCCGTTGGGCGTAAGGTTCGGTGGGTTCTGTCTAGGTTCGTTTCTGTCACCGATCGCCTTGCCCGGCACTCCCACGTGCCGTCTGGACCGAGTACAGGAGACATCAGTTGGACATCAGACGCGTCGTTCCGAACATCACGTCGGATCACCTTGAAGAAAGCCGGGCGTTCTACACGGAATTCCTCGGCTTCGAGGTGGCAATGGACCTGGGCTGGATCGTGACGCTCGCATCACCGAGCCATCCGGCCGCCCAGGTTAGCCTGCTGCGGGGCACCCGGTCGGACGCCAGACACGACGGGATGAGCATGTCTGTCGAGGTCGCGGATGTTGACAAAGTCTACGCTGACGCGGAGTCACGAGGCATTCAGGTCGAGTATCCGTTGACGGACGAACCATGGGGAGTCCGCCGCTTCCAGGTCAACGACCCGAACGGCGTACTCATCAACATCCTGAGCCATACCGGGTGACATCCTCCGGGAGGAGGCACTGTCGCCCGGCATTGCCGGCAGAAGGAATCCCGTCGTTCGCGGTAGTCAGAAATGTTCCGGCAGCTTGCGCGGTGTTCTTTGGTCGAGAACAGCGCCGCTGCCTGATTCCCGGAGGCAACGCCTTGTTTGCGGGAGACTCGTGTAGTCTTGCAACGAATCGCCATAAATTCGGTGCAACTGGTCACTCGTTGGACTAAGGAAACACATGACAACGTTGTCGTCTCTGTTCCCGGCCCCGCGGCATGATCACAGTGAGTGCATAGCGACTGGCCTCGCCCGGGCCGAGGAAATATGCCAGGACCGACAGGAACGGCTCACCGAGAACCGCCGGCAAGTACTCGAGCTCTTGCTGGCGGAACACCGCTCGGCCGGGGCCTACGACATCCTGGAGCGATTCGACTGGAAGGGCCGCAAGCCGGCGCCGGTGCAAATCTACCGTGCGCTGTCCTTCCTCGAGACCATGGGTCTCGTGCATCGGGTCGCAAGTCAAAACGCCTATGTCGCTTGCAGCAGCAGGGGCGAGGGGCACGGCACATTCCTGCTGGTGTGTGAGCAGTGTCGGATGGTCGCCGAGCCGAGCGCTGCCGGATTGAGTCGTGCCGTGAAGGAGCTGGCTGGCAATTCCGGCTTTGAGCCCCGTGCGCACATGCTTGAGGTCATCGGCCGGTGTCCGGATTGCGTCGCGACTGGGGATGCCTGAGACGGTTCAGCTGGGCCTGATGCCGTTGCCAATCGGTTGCACGTGCGTGCTACGGAAACGCATACCGAACTCGGGATGAGCCTCGGTACAGCGTTGCCGATCGCCCAGTCTCGCAGTCCAGGCGTCGGTCTGGTCGCGAACCGCAAACGGGGGCAGAAGACTCCTTCCCATCGGTTGCCCGCCACGCCGGCGCGGTGCCTGCCGTCTGCCTGGGCGGCCGGCTGCTCGCCGCATCGCATCAGTAGAGTTCGATGCTCATCGCCTCCATGGTGTACCCGGCGTCGCCAACGTCGTTGAGGTGTGCCTGCGTGGTGATCACACCGGTGACCCATACCGGTTTGAATACGTTTGTCATCGGATAGGAGGCCTTGGTCGTCACATAGACGATTTGGTTCGCGGGCGGTGGGGGCACATGAATGCATGCGCCGAAGTACGGGACGAGCAGAAACTCCCAGATCGCCATGTGCTCGAATTCGAGAGGCACCATGTATCCGGGAATCCGGATCCGCTGGCCATCGAGCTCCGTGACAACCGGCGCCGAGCGGGCCGCTTCGCGATAGGCTTCAAGCAGTTCTAGGGCTCGATCGCTCCCGTCGGAAAGGTCTTGCAATTCCTCGTCCCCCAGGGATTCGAGGTCGGCGCGCGGATCCCAGCCACTTGGAATGAGGTCCTCCCATCCGAGTTCCCGCGCCGCATCCGGCGCTGCCGCGACAGGGCTGCTCGACGCCAGCGCAGCGCAGAGAACGGCCGCGGCCACGGTTGCCGGCAGGGCCCAAGTCTTGCGGGCCTGTCTTGTCAACATGGTCAAATCCTCATCGAAAGGCCGTCGGCGAGCGACAGCCGGTAGGCGCGGACCGCCGGAACGGCGCCGGCGGCGGTGCCCGCCGCGACGACGGCGGCGATGATCCACCAGTCCCCCGGCCCAAGTAGCGCTATCGGCAAGTGCAGGCCGAACTCGCGCGCAACGATCGGTTGCCCGACTAGCAGAGCGACGTAGAGCAGTATCACTCCAGCGGCTGCTCCGACCAGAGCAAACACCATCGCCTCGCTCATGAACAGCGCGAACACATGCAACGGCCTGGCTCCGACGGACCGGAGCACCGCCATTTCGCGTCGTCGCGCTTCAAGGCTTGAGAGAATGACGGTCAGCATCCCGAGCAGCCCGGTCGCTACCACCATGGCGGAAACAAAGCGAAGCAGGTTTTCGGCGACACTCATCAGATCCCACAACTCCTGCAGGGCAACGCCGGGAATGATCGCCAGGACCGGCTCTTCGCTGTACTCGTTGATTCTACGCTGAACGTTGAAGATGGCGATCTTGCGGTCGAGCCCTACCAGAAAGGCGGTGATCGTCTTCGGCGTGAGATCCATGCCGCGGGCGTCATCGGCCGTGATCGTGAGGCCGGGCATCGGCGCTCCAGCCCTCCAGTCGATATGCATCGCGGTGAAGCCTTCCACGCTGACATGCACGGTTCGATCGACCGGGGTACCGGTTGGTCGGAGAATCCCGGCGACACGAAACGGTTTGTCATCGTGGTCCACGAAGCTCACGTCGCCCGCACCGTGGGAGACGATGATCTTGTCGCCGAGCGCATAACCCAGTCGGTTCGCAACTTCCGCTCCGAGCACTGCATCGAAGACGTCGACGAACGGTCCGCCGCTGCCGAATTGGAGGGTTTCGGTGCGGGCGTACCGATAGTGCTCGAAATAGGCGCCCGACGTTCCCATCACCCGGAAGCCGCGGTGCGAGTCCCCGAGCGAAATCGGTACCGTCCAAAGGACCCGGGGGAAGTTCCCGATGTCCTGGTAGGTCTCCCAGGAGATGTTGTTCGTGGCGTTGCCGATGCGAAAGACCGAGTAGAGAAGCAGCTGGATTGCGCCGCTGCGGGCCCCGACGACCAGGTCGGTGCCGGAAATGGTATTGGCGAAGGCGCCGCGAGCGTCGCGCCGCACTTTCTCCACACTCAGCAGCATGGCGACGCTGATCGCGATTGCGAGCAGAGTCAGCCCCGCCGTAACGCGACGGCTGAGTACGCTCAACAGTGCGAGTCGAAGCATTGCCATCGGTCGTCCTAGGCCGGGGAACTCATCACTTCGCCACAACCTCCACGGGTGCAGCCGGCCGGCCGGCCGGCGGGCAGACCCGGCCCCGAGATCGGCCGCGTGTGCCCCGTTTGTGGGTCCGAGAGCAATGCACGGCAGCCGTTCAGGGTGCTTGCCCGGGCATACCGGTGCCATTCCGGTTCAGCTCGTCGAGTGAGATCCGACGGTCGAACAGCGCGCCCAAGCGCGTATCGTGGCTCGCGAACAAAAGCGATACCCCGGCTTCGTCGCACTGCTCAGACAAAACCTGGAGAAAGCGCTTGCGGGTACCCTCGTCGAGAGCGGAGGTGGGCTCGTCAGCCATGATCAGCTCTGGCGCTCCGATCAGTGCCCGCGCAATGGCAACGCGCTGTTGCTGGCCGATGCTGAGTTCGGTTACTGGGCGCCCCAGCAGTTCGGCTGGTTCCAGCCCGAGGCGGACCAGAAGGCGTCGCGCCTCCGCATCGGGAGATCCGGATCGTGTCTGGGCCCGCTCGAAGCGCCGGTGAGAGAATCGGCAAGGCAGCACGACATTGTCCATCATCGATAGGTAGGGCACCAGATTGAACATCTGGAACACGAAACCTATGTGGTCGGCCCGGAACCTGTCCCGCCGGGCCGCCGGCATCTGGGAAATGTCTGCTTGGAGAACCCGTACCGTTCCCACTCGCGGGCTTACGACCCCGCCCAGCAGGCTGAACAACGTGCTCTTGCCGCTGCCGCTCGGGCCTTCGATGAATACGCGCTCCCCTGCGGCGATTTCCAGCCGTGTTATGTCGAGGATGTCTCGCTGGCCGGTCTTCCAAGCAAATCGTACGCGGTCAATCTCGACGATCATCCTTGGCTCCGCTCTCGGGCTCTCACCGACGACCTCAGGCCGGGTTCACCAGATCGACCCTGCCGCCGGTTCCCACCGCACCGGGGCCGTGGCTCCATGATGATCATTTCGCCGCGCTCGGCGAAGCTGTCGCGGCCGCGCGCGTGACCGCGACAGCGCACTCCAACCGGTTGTATCGACCCGAGAACATGGGAATCGCCGTCCACGGCGACGGCTAAACGTGCCAAATGTCCTCAGGGCCGCGTTCAGGTATCGCCGCCTCAGGGTGCCAGCGCGACGGCAGTCGAGCCGGGGTGCAGATCGGTTGCCGACTGCGCAGTTGGCGTTACCACGCGCACGCTGATCTCTTCAACGTCATGCAAGTGCTCGAACAGGCGAACGTCGATCTGGCTGAGCTGCGCGGGCGCACCACAACGGAAACGATAGGTTGCCTGAAGCTCTGAATGCTCCTCCTCGCCGGCAGCTGTCTCACTCCCTTCGTCATCATGCTCTGCATGCTCGTCCTCGTGCGCTTCATGCTCGTCTTCGTGGGCTGCGTGCTCATCCTCGTGCGCAGCATGCTCATCCGCTTCGTGGTCGCCTTCGTCATGATGGTCGTCCTCAGACAAACTGACGATATCGGCGGCGGCCGCTTCGACGGCGCAGTCTGCATCTGCGGATAGCGCGAACAGCGAGCCCCCGTCCTGGAGGGGTTCGAGCGCCCGTCGCACGGCTTCGTGCTCGGCATCGTCTCGCGGTGCGTGCTCAAATCCGACGACGTTCACGGCGGGAATACGAAGCTCGATCAAGGCCTGATCGCCTTCCACGACGATATCGAGCGTTCCGTGTCCGTGCGCATGGGCATCGTGCTCGCGATGCTCGTGTTCCGCTGCCAGTGCGACAGTTGCAAGGAAGATGGGAACGGATGCCGCGGCTAGCCGCCAGCCGCGGAAGGAATGTCGTTTCTGAATGGATATCACTTGGTCTTCTCCACATTCAGGCTGATGAATCGACTCCAGCTTTCATGGAGGAACGATATAGTATTACACCGTGCGGGCGGTGCCCGCTACGCAGCTTCCAGACGGACATGTGACGCATGCCGGCCGGGTTGCAGGCGCGTAACCGGGACTTCCGTGCCACTCGATCGCGATGGTTTGGCTGTCTGCCTTCTTCCGGCGGCAGGCGGCACGGCTGCTGCCGGGGGCGGCAACACCGTCGAAACGGCACGCAGGCCCGGTGGGGCGGAGTCGGGTTTGTGCGGGTCCGCGCCCCGGGGCTAACTCGGCGACCTCCGCAACTTCCGGCGTGCTGTTGTCGACCGGCTTGGCCGTAGGCTTCGCCGCGCAGTAACATTCGCGTTCGCCCCGGCGGTTGGAGCTGGCTGCGGAGCAACGTTTGGAGACATACCTGGAAGCCGAGGGGCTTACCAAGTACTTCGATGGTGTTGCGGCCGTCGAGGACGTCTCCTTCGTCATCCGCAGGAAGGAGATTTTTGGGCTCCTCGGACCGAACGGGGCCGGCAAGACCACGACCATCCGCATGCTTTCGACTGTCCTCGCCCCCGACGTGGGCGACGTCTGTGTCGGGGGGCACTCGGTCATCCGCGAGGGAGACGAAGTTCGCAAGCGGATCGGCATCTGTCCGCAGGAGCTCGCGCTCTATCCCGAACTCTCCGCCGTCGACAACCTCGTGTTCTTCGGCCGGATGGCCGGTCTTTCCGGTCGCGAGGCAAGAGCACGTGCACGTACCGTGCTTGCGAGCGTGGGCCTCGAATCCCGCGGAAACGAGGTGGTCAAGAAGTACTCCGGCGGAATGCAGCGCCGTGTCAACATCGGGATCGCGCTCATGAACCGGCCGGAGCTGCTCTTCCTCGACGAGCCGACGGTCGGGATCGATCCTCAGTCGAGAAACCATATCTTCGAGACGGTCCTCTCCCTCCGCGCCGAGGGGACGACCGTGCTCTACACCACGCACTACATGGAAGAGGCGGACCGGCTCTGCGACCGGATCGGCGTCATGGACCGGGGCCGCATCGTTGCCGTGGACACCCCGACGGAACTCAAGCGGCAAGTCGGCGATCCCGACCAGACCACGCTGGAGGAGGTCTTCCTCCATCTCACCGGTCGAAGCCTCCGCGACTAGGGCCGGCATGGGCCGTTCGTTCCATCTGGCTCGCTTCGAGCTCAGACGCTATCTCGCGCACCGGAGCGACCTCGCGTTTGGCATCGCCCTGCCGGTGGTCCTCTTCTCCCTCATGATGGTGGCGCTCGGGCCAGACGCAAAGTTCCGCGGCGTCATGCACGTCGCGGATCTCGACGGCGGTTCCCTTGCGAGCCGCATCCTCGAACGGGTCGAAAATGCTGACGGCGTTGCTGTCCGCCGTTACACGCGGGATGAGCTCGCTGACGCGCTCGGACGCGCCGCCATCTCCACCGGATTCGTGATTCCGCCGGGATTTTCCGCGAGTGTCGAATCCGGCGCACCAGCATCAATTGTCGTCAAATCGCGCGGGTCCGGCAGCGACGAGGGTCGGTTCGTCACGGGGATCGTTCAGGGAGCCCTGCGTGCAGCAGCGTCCGAGATTGAGCTACGGCGAGTCGCCGGCGTCCTGGTGGGTGATCCGGCGAACGATGCACGGCTCGATGAGGCGGTTCGACAGGCGCTGGCCGGCGCGCGCACCCGCCCGCCGGTGGTCGTCGTGACCGAATCGATGTGGGTGCGTGAAGCGAGTCAGCTCGATCGTCTCCTCGCCGGCATCGTCGTCATGTTTCTCCTCTTCTCAGGCACCCTCGGCGCCCGGGCGCTCATCGAGGAGCGCCGGACCGGAACTCTGGAGCGTCTCATGACCACGCGGCTCAGCGCCGGGGAGCTCTTCGTCGGGAAATTCCTTGCGGGAATCGGTCGGGTGGTACTCCAGTCCTTTGTCCTCCTCGGGCTTGCCTTCGCCGTACTCGGGATGGCAGGACCCGTCGTCTTCCTGCAGTGCTTGGTCCTCGCCATCGTTGTCGCGGCAGCAGTGACCGCAATCGGCCTGGTCATCGCCGCCGTCGCGCGCACTGAGGAGCAGGCCGCATTTTCTGCCGTCGTCCTGACAATGTTCATGAGCGTGTTCGGGGGCACGTTCCTCCCGACCAGCGGTACCGGATGGCTCGACGTGCTCGCCCGATTCACCCTGAACAAGTACGCCACGGACGCGTTCGTGGGGCTCTTCGGCGAGGCTGCGACCCTCGCCGACCAGGGCGCGGAACTCGTCATCCTCGGTGCGGTGGCAATACTCGGCCTCGCCACGGCAGGCATGATGTTCCGCGTTTCGTCGTCCGCGGTCTAGCAGTGATCACGTTTTTCCGGCAAGCCTTCATCCTGGCGGCGAAGGACACGCGGATATTCTGGCGGGACCGGTTCGGCTTGGCGCTAGCCTTCCTCTTCCCCCTCCTGTTCGCCTTTGCCTTCAGCCACGCCCTCAAAGACGGCGGGGCCCCCGACGCGACGCCCCGCCTCACCGTTGTCGCCCAGGAGAAGCATGGCGTCCTGCGCGAGATTTCGGCAGGGCTGGCTGCTTCCGGATGGGCGGTCGACGAGAGGACCCGGCAAGAGGCCCTGGATGCTGTCGAGAACGGCAAGATCGAAGGATTTCTGCTGTTTCCCGAAGGCTTCGGCACGAGCGTTGCAACCGGTGGCGAGGCACGCATTCACGTCGTGGTGTCGGGAAACCATCCGGGGGCGGCGGCGGTGCTCCAAGGCGCTGCCCGCGCCATCGGCAGTCGGGTCGAGACGCTCGCTCTCGCCGCTCGCGCGGTGGGAGCCCTCGAGCCTGCACGCCCGCCCGATGCCGAAGCGATGCTTGAGGCGCTGCGACTCCCGCCGCTCACATCACTCGAGATGACACGGACGGGCCAGCGCAGACACAATCCCGCCAACTTTACGCTGCCCGGCTATCTCACCATGTTCGTGTTCTTTGCCGCGGCGCTCGGGGCAGGAGCGATCGTGCGTGAGCGCCAGAACCGGACTCTGGAGCGCCTGATGTCCACCGGGGTGCGCGCCTCCTCCATTCTCGTCGGTAAGTTTCTCTCGGGAGCCAGCCGCGGCGTCGCGCAACTTACGGTGTTGTGGACGGTGGGCGTACTCGGGCTCTCGATGGACCTGGGCGCCTCGCCCGGTGCGGTCGTCGTGGTGTCCCTGCTCTTCGTGCTCGTTTCCGCCGCGTTCGGCGTCATGCTGGCAGCGATGGTCGACAATCTTCGGGGTGCGGCCACCATCGGGGTGTTTACCTCGCTGACGCTCGCCCCGCTTGGCGGCTGCTGGTGGCCGCTGTTCATCGCACCCGAGTGGCTTCAGGTAATGGCGCGTCTTACGCCCCACGGCTGGGCCAACGATGCGTTCAACCGGCTCATGCTGTTCGGAGCGAGTGCGTCTGATGTCGCGCCCGCGATGCTTGCGCTCGTCATGTTCGCGTTCGTGTTCGGCGCCATCGCCCTGCTCAGGTTCCGTTTCTCTCCGCCGATTTGATCGACACCGGGCACGGAACCGCAGAAGTACCACCGCTCGCCATTCGGGACCTTGGGGACTCGTCGTTCGGGGAGTTGTCAGCGCCGGCGATACTGCAGTGCAGCCTTCTCGAGGGCGGCAGCGTCGGCCCTTCGACGTCAAGCGCTCCTGGACACTGACCAACACCAACACGGGACTGGAAACCACGAACGTGGATCGCGGTACGAGGGCTTGCGAGGCCGTCGGGAAGGTGCTCACCCGAGTGCCCGAGGCGCCTCCTCGCGCGCGTTGATCCGGCGTTGGCGAGCAGACAAGTCGGTCGCCTGCATTCCTGCCGGAGCCGACCCGGGTTCCCCGACGTACCGATTGGCTGGCTCGACCAGGTATCGGGTGGGATGGCGAGCCTCGCTTCAGCTGCCAGAGATTCAATGGTTTGCATATCGGCTGAGGGAGGCCGCAAGATCTCCGAAGACGGCATAACCTCCTTATCGGCATAGCAAAAGCGGTGCTTTCCAACTTTGACGGGATTCTGCGCCCCACCTACTATGGAAGCATGGCCATCAGCCCCCGATTCGCAGGAGGAATCATGAGACTGGCACTGGGCGCAGCCCTCGTTGCGATACTTGCGATTGGCACCGCAGCGGCGGACGAGATCGAATCCCGAGAGTTCGCGGTCGTCGGTACGTGGGGCAACCTCACCAACTGGAGCCTGCATGAAAGCCGGCTCTGGGGCGATGTGCTGCCGACGGCATCCGGTGGGAAGATCACTGCGAACGCCAAGCCTTACACCGAGTTGGGGCTCTCAGGCTACGAGGTCGTCAAGTTGCTCAAGCTTGGTGCCTACGACGCTGTCCACGCGCTGACAACCTACACGAGCCAGGACAGCCCTGCCCTGGAAGGCATTGACCTTGCTGGCGTTTTCCAGGACATGGATACGTATCGTAGAGCTCTTCAAGCCTACCGGCCGATCATCGAGCGCGAGCTCAAGAACAAGTACGACGCAGAACTCGTCATGCTCTACACGTTTCCGAGCCAGATGCTCTGGTGCAAGCTTGGCGACGCCGAGGACGGCTCGCTCGCGAGTCTGGCCGGAAAGAAGATCCGAACCTATTCCACTTCCCTTGGCGACTTCATCGAGGGACTCGGAGCGGCAGCGGTGACACTGTCCTTCGCCGAAGTGGTACCGGCCCTGGAAAAGGGCGTTGCGGACTGCGGCATCACGGGCACCGGGCCCGCTTACAACGCCAAATGGTGGCAGGTGGTGACCCACAACATCCAGATCCGCCTCGGCTACGCGGCGACGTTCATGGCGGTGAACGGTGACACCTGGAATTCGCTGAGCGAGGCAACCCGGAGGGTAATCCGCGAGAGTGCCGCCAGGGTCGAGAACGAGATTTGGGATTCGATCAAGCAGCTGGACGAGACAGCGCTGGCGTGCAATGCATCCGGACCGTGCCCCTGGGGCGAGGTGGGCGGCATGACCCCGGTTGCCCCGTCTTCGGCCGACCAGGCCAAGCTGAAGGACATCGTGGAGAATTTCGTCCTCAAGCGCTTCGCTGAGCGCTGCGGCCGGGCCTGCGCCGAGGAATGGAATGCCACCATGGGCGACATCGCCGGGTTGAAGGCACCTCTCTGATCACGAAGCAGTACGCGGCACCGGGTACCAACTAGGCGATTCGCGGGCTCCACGGACGGTAGCGCCGATTGGAACTGCTCGCGTACATCCACCGGTTGCTTGAACGGCTTGCACTCTGGGCGGTCTGGGCCGGGGGGACTGCGCTCCTGCTGTCGGCGGTGATGGTCACCATTGACGTGCTGAGCCGCAAGTACCTGAACGTGACCATGTCGGGCTCGGACGAGATCACCGGCTACGTGTTTGCCGGCGCCACGACGTGGGCCTATGCGTACTGCCTGCTACACCGCTCGAACATTCGAATCGATGCGCTGTACAACCTCTTGCCGCTGTTCCTGCGCGCCGCTCTGGACATCGTCGGATTGCTGGCGCTGCTGATCTTCATCGGCTTTCTGTCCTCCAAAGCCGTGACCGTGTTCACCGAGTCATGGGTAAACAATTCAGTCTCGGTCACGACGCTGACCACGCCCTTGTGGATTCCACAGCTGGTGTGGCTGGCCGGATTGATCTTCTTCAACGTCACGCTCATTTTCGTGCTCCTCTACACGGCATGCTCCTTCGTGGTGCTTGGCCCGGCCTCGGTCCAACGGCTCGCCGGGACCCGGAGCGTCCAGGAAGAGATCACCGAAGAGACCCATAGCCTCACGGAACCGGAACGGTGACCCGGCGCGGTCGGGGAGTGCGTGGAGCGGCCAGGGCGGACTGGCCGACGGCGAACGTCTCTACCGGGGCGCGGACCATGGGCTGCGGTCCTGCGGCGGCGTTCGTGCGTGGCAAGAGGGCCCTGTAGATGGCCGCTTGGGCGCTCGTCGCGACTCTGGGGCTGGTGCTGGTTGCCGTGCCAGTGGCCGCGGTCCTGGGCCTCCTTTCGATGGGGCTCGACGAGATCTACATGGGCGGGCGGTTGTCCCGTGCCATGGGTGAATTCGTCTGGGACAAGCAGAAGGAATTCATTCTCGTCGCCATCCCAATGTTCATCCTCCTTGGCGAGATCATGCTGCGGGCCGGCATCGCCCGGAGGATGTACAACGCGGTGGCGCAGTGGCTCAGCTGGCTTCCGGGCGGGCTGATGCATGCAAACATCGGCTCGTGCGCGATCTTTGCCGCCTCGTCCGGCTCTTCGGTGGCGACCGCCGCGACCATCGGTACGGTGGCCTATCCGGAAATCGAAAAACGGAAGTACCACGAAGGGCTGTTCCTCGGGTCGCTCGCCGCCGGCGGCACGCTCGGCATCCTGATCCCCCCGTCGATCAACCTGATCATCTACGGCCTGATCACCGACACGTCGGTTCCCGAGCTCTACATGGCGGGCTTCGTGCCGGGCCTGATCCTTTCCAGCCTCTTTATCCTGATCATCGTTGCAGCCTGCGTTTCGCGCCCCGCCTGGGCGGGCGCCAAGCCAAGGACAAGTTGGTCAGAGCGACTCCGCGCGCTACAGGACCTGTTGCCCCCGATTTTTCTGTTTGCCGCTGTGGTCGGCTCGATTTACGCCGGGATCGCTACGCCGACCGAGGCGGCGTCCATCGGTGTGGTCTTCGCGCTGCTGCTGGCTGCCTGGACCCGTTCCCTGAATCTCAGGATGCTGCGGGAGGCCTTCGAGGGGACCATGCGGACGACCGCGGTGATCATGCTGATCATTCTCGCGGCCGTGTTTCTGAATTTCGTTCTCGGCTTTATCGGCGTCACGCAGGCGCTGATCAACTTCATCGGCGAACTCGGCTGGACACCCCTGCAGACCATGATCGTGCTGGTGGTGTTCTACCTGATCCTCGGCATGTTCATGGAAACGCTGTCGATGCTGCTCACCACCGTCCCGGTGGTGTTCCCCCTGATCGTGCAGTTGGGGTACGACCCCGTGTGGTTCGGGATCCTGATCACGGTCCTGATGGAGACTGCGCTGATCACGCCGCCGATTGGAGTCAATCTCTATGTCGTGCACGGGATCCGGTTGCGGGGCGGCAAGTTCAACGATGTCGCCTGGGGTGCGCTCCCCTTCGTGCTCATGATGATTGCCATGGTGGCGCTGCTGCTGGCCTTTCCGCAGCTCGCACTCTGGCTACCGGAACAAATCTATTGACCTTGGCCCGGCGCCCGTGGATTCCGTTCAGCCGTGCTGCCGTTCCAGGAAGTCCCTGACGACGGCTGCACATTGGGTGCCGTGCGACAGGGGCAACCCGTGTTTGGAATGCGCGAACACCTGCAGTTCCGCGTTCGGGATCTTGCGCCGCATCTCGGTCATCAGATCAAGCGCTATGAACGGGCTTGCTTCTGGCGCCAGCAGCAGGGTGGGAAGTTTGATGGACTCCAGGTCGTCCATGAAGTCGGCGTGCAGCAACAGATCGGCAAGCGCCAGATTGACGTCCATCGAGCTGTCTTCATGGACCGCCCTGAACCATTCGCGGACATGGGGATCCAGGGAATCCGGATAGAAACGCCATTCCATCATCTGGCGAGCCCAGCCAGCCGCGCCGTCGCCGTCGGCGATCGCTTTCCAACCGTCGACGTTGCGAATCAAGCCGCCGCGTGCTGCGGCATTGGACAGGATGAGGCTGTGCAGGCGCTTCTGGGCGCGGAGGGCCAACGCAATTCCCACCGTGCCGCCCATGGATTCGCCGACAAAATGAAACTGTTCCGCGCCGGCGGCATCAGCGACCGCCAGGACATCGTCGGTGAGCGATTCGAACGTGAACGTGAAACCCTGGCCGGCTGCCGAGGATCCGCCGTATCCCCGCGTATCGAAGCGAACGATGCGGTAGCGGTCAGAGAGCGCCGACAGCCAAGGCGACCAGAGGTGCAGGTTGGCGGCAACGCCGTGGTGGAACAGCACCGTTTCCGGCGGCCCCGCCCACGGCGGAACAGCTTCCAGAACCTGGTAGTGCAAGTCGCCGGTCGGCGTCGTGGCAATGGGCATGGGAGACCTCGCTAATCGGAACCGTCGTTCCGACCCTATTTCTTCTGAACCGTCCCGAGAAACGTGAACACCTTCCAGAGTTCTTCCTCGGGCATGACGTTACGCCATGGTGGCATGCCCTTGTCTGGGCGTCCGTCGAGCGCGGTCGTCAAGAACACTTCGGCGACCTTCTCGCCGTAGCGCAACGTCAGGCGCCGAAGGTCGCGCGGCCGCTCACCCTGAATCGCGTTGGGCCCGTGGCAATGCGAGCAATGCACGTTGAACTTTGTCCGCCCCTCGGCCTGAATGTCCTCCTGCCCCGAAAACGGATTGCTGAACACTGGCTTGCTGGGCGCGGCGTCCGAGCCATCCGCTTCCTGGGCTCCTGCCGGACTACCGAGCATCCCGCCGAGGACGACGATCCCGGCCGCTCCCCGCCGGCGCGCAATGCCAACAGGCCCGGGAATGGACGTGCCGCGCCTACCGGACGAACTGGCCTGTCAACGCCAAGAAGTACGTACGAGGGAGCAGTCTAGGAAGGTTCACTGGATTTGAGCCATACCAGCGCACCTCATCCTTTGGTTCCAAAGAATGCGTTCTATGACTGGCTGTACATAAGAGCACTGCACGCACTTGCAGATTGGAACTCCGACAAAATCCTGTACGACACACTTACGGATATTGAGTTCAATCCCAAGAAGCTGATCAACTGTCAGGCGCGAGCGTTCTCGGAATAGATGAGCCCGATAGGGCGTGGGCAGCTTGATGTTGCCGCCAATGACTTTTACGAGTTTGTGGTCTTGCAGGGCAACGTACCAGTAGGCACAGAAATTACACCTACTACCTGACCTATCATGCCCAAGGGGCGCAGACCGTCGCTCTTGCTCACGCCGGAGGTCCACCATGTTTGACGCATACACCAAAACCGTTCTCACTGTCATCGCGGTCGCGCTGTGCGCGATTGCAGTTCAGGGCGTCGTCGGCGATGCAGATGCGGTAGACGCGGGATGCGGTGACATTTTCAATCCTTGTTTCGTGCGAGTAGTCGACTAGCGGCGTCTCCCGAGTCCGACGAGCTGGACCGAGCTCGACAGGGTAGTGACCTGCCCCCACTGAATTGGCCCACCGTTGAGGCGAGAAATCGGTGGGACAGAACCCCGGCGATGCGCCTCGGCCTCGAGTGCGAACCGCTGACGTTCGAGGACCTCCTGTGGCCCGCTCAGCGCATCCCGAGGTCCGGGCGCAGCGGGGGAGAACGGGTTACGGGCAAGCGACGATCGAGCAATCCTAGGCAAAGTTCGATGTACCCGATTGCAGCGCGGAGGCGCGGCCCCGACGTCGGTTCCGGTCGCGGGCTTTGCGCGGTTGGTGATTTCCGTTTCTTCTGGGCTTCGGTGCATGGTTCAGCGTGCCAGACACGGGACCGTCCCCAACCACCGTAAGACGGGAACGGATCAGGCGTTCGATGGCGTTGAGGTACTTCCGTTCCGTCGGGTCGCAGAACGAGAACGCGAACCCGCTCGCACCAGCCCGCGCCGTGCGGCCGATTCGATGGACATAGCTTTCTGCCTCGTTGGGCAGTTCGTAATTGATGACGTGGCTTATGCCGTCTACATCAATGCCGCGCGCAGCGATATCAGTCGCGACCAGGACGCGGGTTTCGCCAGCCCGAAACCGTTTTAGCACCCGCTGTCGAGCGCCTTGGGATTTGTTCCCGTGGATCGCTTCGGCGTCGACGCCGGCCTGGTCGAGCTGCTGCGCGATCCGGTTGGCACGATGCTTGGTTCTCGAAAACACCAGGACGCGCGACAGCGCCGGATCGTCCAGAATACGGGTCAGCAAGGCCCGCTTTCCCTGTGCATCGACATGGTAGACGCGCTGTTCGACACGCGTTGCCGGCGTGGCCCGGGGAGTGACCTCGACATGCACGGGATCGGTCAGGATATCGCCAGACAGACGGGCAATTTCGGCCGGCATGGTGGCCGAGAACAGTAGCGACTGGCGGCTGACAGGTAAGCTCGAGATTATTTTTCGGACATCGCGCACAAAGCCCATGTCGAGCATGCGGTCTGCCTCGTCCAGGACAAACACTTCGACCGCGTCGAGCGCCAGCAGACGCTGGTTCACAAGGTCGAGTAGGCGACCTGGCGTGGCTGTCACGATGTCGACCCCACGCCGCAGGGCATCGACTTGGGGCTTCTGCCCGACCCCGCCGAAAATTATCGTTTGGCGTAGACGGAGGTATTTGGCGTAGGCGCTGATTTCCTCGCCGATCTGGATTGCGAGTTCGCGGGTGGGCGCAAGGACGAGCGCGCGTGGCCGGTGCCGATCAGACTGACCGTGATTGCGGGCAAGTCGGTCGAGAATGGGAAGTGCAAAGGCCGCTGTCTTGCCCGTACCGGTCTGGGCGATGCCCACCAGGTCACGGCCGGTGAGAAGATCGGGAATGGCGCGTGCCTGGATTGGTGTCGGCTGGAGATGGTTTCTGGCGGCTAATGCACGCTGTATCGGACCGGCTAGACCGAGGTCCGAGAACTTGGGTTTGGTCAACAAGTGTCCTTCTTTGCGGCACAACCAGCGCGGGTGGCGTGGTCGGGCCGAGATGATCCGTCCCGGATGCGGCAGGAGCGGAAACATGGGTTTGGTATTGCCCGGGGAATGGCGCCGCTCGTATCCGGCGCGTCACGCTATCGTTAGGCAGTACGCGAGTTCAGATGGTGATTCGAACCCGAACAATCAAGTACGCCAGTTTTCGTAGCAAACTTATCGGAGAAATTTCTCGCAATGGGGGGGTCCAGATCCGGGGCAGATCAGAGTACCGTGGCCACGGTGTTCGTGGGATCGAGGAGTCTTTTGCACAGGGGCCGGCCGTCGTACCGGCTGACGGCGGTGACGTCCCGACAGCGGATCAGCCGGAACCGCCGGTCAATCCTGGTGTGGGCCTTGTAGCCGTGCCGCCACACGGTCCTCCGGTAGTTTTCTACAGCGTCCACGGATCGACAGTCTTTAACCCCGCCGCCTCGAACGGCGCGGTGTCCCGCGTCGCCACCATCATGCCGTTGGCCGCGGCGATCGCCGCAATGTAACCGTCGGAGACCGGGATCGTTCGCCCTCCGGATCGTGCTTCTGCCATCAGCTCCGCATAAGCCTGCGAGGCTGCAAGATCGAAGGGCAGGACCCGCCCGACAAACATGGGCAACACTTGCCCCTCCAGATCCTCGTGCAGTCGGTTCCGGCGGCGGCCGGCCGGCAGCGACCGGACCCCGAATCGCAGTTCGGCGACGGTGATTGCAGACAGATAAAGCGTTTCCAGCGCCTGCGCGTCGAGCCATTCGGCGACGCGTGGCTCCGCAGCCGAGCGCAGCGGCTCCGACACCACGTTGGTGTCTACCAGAATCATTCCAGATCGATCGATCGGGCCGGAGCGGTATCGCGTTGCGCGAAGCCCGCGAACTCCCCGTCTGTCAACCCGGCGCGCCGGCCGATGGCAGTCAGCAACGTCCCCAGCGTGGCCCGTCCTTCCGGCAGAACCGTTTCCTCCAGAATCGAGCGTACCTCAGCCTCGGTGCTGCGGCCCCTCAGGGCGGCGCGCACACGCAGAGCGCGATGCACCTCGTCGGACAGGTTGCGGACAGTCAACATGGCCATAGTCACTTATCCATTTTGCATGCAATGCATCCCATATATCAATATGAAGGCAGATAGACAATCGGCTGTCTGCTCTTGGTCAGATACATCGAGAGGATCACATCGCTGATTGCTGCTTCCCTGACCGTGCGCGGCGAACGGGAAGGAGGTCTCAGCGAGCCAGAGCAGCGGGTGATCAGTGAATGGTGGAGAGATTCTCCGCAGGACCGCGTCCGTACTCAGGAAAGTTGCAAGCGCAAAATCTCTAGCAGGCCTGGCCGGCAGGTCGGGGGCACTCGCTGATCAGCCGCCTTCCGGCCGGCGGCCCGCGCCATCACCACGGACGTCAATTGGTCAGTCCTCGAATATTCGGATTGGTGAGAACGCCTGCGCCAGCGGTGCGTTCGGCAACCCATCTGTCGCTCTCGACGGCACCATGACAGGGATGAATCCCTTTCAAAAAAGATCCGATTTAGTTGGGGATCTTTGTAAGCAGAAAATCTAACCCGGTCTGGCTTGATTCTCTAACTATCAGTTTTTTTTCGTACTCCTTGAGTCTGTCTCCATGCCAATCAGGAGCACAAATCATGAAATCCGCCCCAAAATTGGAAACGGCTATGGCGGAGGGAGAGGGATTCGAACCCTCGGTACGCTGACGCGCACAACGGTTTTCGAGACCGCCCCGTTCGACCACTCCGGCATCCCTCCCGTGACCCGGGCGCGCCCCGGCCGGGCGACTTAGGTAAGTCGCCCAGCGTCGGTACCGCCCGCGCCGTGCGGGGATTTATAGTCGAATCCGGCCGCTAATTGACTTCTCGGTAATCGCCGTTGCTCCATTCGTAGAAAACATACGACGGGCCCTCGATATCGCCCTTTTCATCGAAGCTCAGGGTGCCGAGCACCGTCTCAAAGGTGCCGCCCTTGAGCGCTGCCTTGATGGCATCGGGTTCAAGGGAGCCCGCGCTTTCGGCCGCTTGGGCCCACGCCTGAATCGCCGCGTAGGTGTACAGCGTGTAGCCCTCCGGCTCGTAGTTCAGTTCTTCCCGGAACCGCTTCACGACATCGGCCGCTTCCGGGTTGTTCCGCGGGTCGGGCGAGAACGTCATCCGGGTGCCTTCACCCGCATCGCCGGTAATCGCCCAGTATTCCTGCGACACCAGCGCATCCCCGGAGATCAGCTGCGTGTCAAGCCCCTGATCACGCATCTGGCGCACGATCAGACCGGCTTCGGAGTGATAACCGCCGACATAGAGCACGTCGATCTGCTCGAGCTTCAGCTTCGATACCAGCGTGGAGTAGTCTTTTTCACCCGCCGTGTACGCTTCGTACAGGACCTCCGTGACACCCTGGGCGTTCAGCGCAGCCCGGGTCTCGTCCGCCAGGCCCTTACCGTATGCCGTCTTGTCATGGACGATGGCAATGCGGTCGCTCCCGTGGCTCTCAGCCAGGTAGACACCGGCAATCAGTCCCTGCGCGTCGTCACGGCCGCAGGTGCGGAACACATTGTCCAGTCCGCGCTCAGTGAACTGCGGGTTCGTGGATGCCGGCGAGATCTGAACGATCCCTTCCTCGGCATAGACGTTGGATGCAGGGATCGACGACCCGGAACAGAAGTGGCCGATCACGATCGGAACTTCCTTGGACGCCAGACTGTTGGCGACTGCGACCGCCTGCTTCGGATCGCATGCGTCGTCTTCAGCCGAGAACACGAGTTGTCTCCCGAGGACTCCGCCCTGGGCATTCAGGTCGGCGACCGCCGCCGCACCGCCCTGTTCCAGTTGCTGACCGAACGACGCGTACTGGCCCGTGAGCGGCCCCACAGTAGCGACTTCAATCGGTTGGCCGGAATCACCATCATCCCCACCAAAGCGGTCCATGGCGATGATGACGACGACCACGGCCGCGACCGCGACCAGGATCCCGTAAATGATCTGCTTCATCGGTCAGCTCCTCCCTTGACGCATCTCCGCGCGGCCATTGCGCCAGACTGCGCCGGTGCCCGCATTATATCAGTCGGAAAGGGTACCCTGACGCGGCGGTTTGCTATCGGAATTCTGGGACACGGGCCGCCACATGAGCGGTCCGTTGCGCTTGTATAGCCAGGGGTACTGTTGCACCATCCGGCGGGCCCGAGTGTATCGGTGGGCAAGCAGCCCTAGGACAAGCAGGGTGGCAAACTCTGAAAACGTGCCGGCGACGGGGTAGAACTCACCCCCGAACAGGGCCCACACGAAGAAGCGGTCCGCAAGCGCCAGTCCCAGGGTGGCTGGTACCACCATCCACGTCGGTCTCCAGCCGAGTGCCAGAGCCCGGCCAGAAAACCATGCCGCACCCCCTGCCACGATGACCGTGAAGCCGACGTAGACGCTGAGCGGCATGCCGAGCAGGGACTCGGTCACTGGCCGGTTCCTCCGAGATAGGCGGCCTGCACCGCGGGGTTTTGCAGCAGTTCGCTGCCGGTCCCTTCCAGCGTGACCACGCCGTTGGCGAGCACGTATCCCCGGTGGCAGAGCCGCAGGGCGTGGTAGGCGTTCTGCTCCACCAGGAAAATCGTGGTTCCGCTGGCGCGGTTGATCTCGCGGAGTACCGCGAAGATCTGCCGGGCCAGCCGCGGTGCGAGCCCCAGCGACGGCTCATCAAGCAGCAGCAATTTCGGCCGACTGATGAGTGCCCGCGCGATGGCCAGCATTTGTTGCTCACCACCAGAAAGCGTGCCGCCACTTTGATTTCGGCGCTGCCCAAGCACCGGGAACAACTCGAAGGCGCGCCGGACGCCGTCATCGAAATCAGCATCAGGATTGGCAACCGCCCCCATTTGCAGATTTTCGAGCACCGTCATGCGCGGAAAGATCCGCCGTCCCTCGGGAGTCTGGGCGATCCCCAGGCGCACGATGTCCCAAGTACGGAAGCGGGTGATGTCCCGGTCCGCAAATCGGATCTCGCCGGCGCGGGCCTGCGGATTGCCGCAGATGGTCATGAGCAGGGTGGACTTGCCGGCCCCGTTCGAGCCGATCAGCGTGACGATCTCGCCCTCGGCGACCTCGATGTCGACCCCGCGCAGGGCTTCGATCGCGCCGTAGAACGTGCGCACGCCCGATACTTTGAGCAACGGGGTCACGTCGTGGTGTCCGCGGCGTTGTCGGTCTCGTCGTCGTCGCTGCCCAGGTAGGCCTGGACGACCGCCGGATCGTTGCGGACTTCCTCAGGTGTTCCTTCGGCGATTTTCTGGCCGTAATCCAGCACCACGATGTGGTCGGAAACTCCCATGACCATGGACATGTCATGTTCGATCAGCAGGACGCTGATGTGATGATGGTCACGGATGTACCCGATGAGCTCGCTCAACTGCTCGGTTTCGCTCGGGTTGAGGCCGGCCGCCGGCTCGTCGAGACACAGCAGGACGGGATCGCAGCACATGGCGCGGGCGATCTCCAGTCGCCGCTGTTCGCCGTAGGGGAGGGCGCCGGCCTCGCTGTCGGCATATTCGGCCAGCCCGGTGCGGTCGATCCAGTACTCGGCCCGCTCCACGGACGCGGCCTCGGCGTGCCGGAAGGATGGGGCGCCGATGAGGCCGAGGAACGTCCACCCGGACGCGCGCATGAGGTGGTTGTGCTGTGCCACCATCAGGTTCTCGAGGACGGACATCTTGGGAAACGTGCGGATATTCTGAAATGTGCGCACGACCCTCGCATCGCGCACGATCCGGAAGTCGTCCATCTGTTCCAGGAGGAACGTGGCCTGGGATTCCGGCGAATTCAGCGTGATCCTGCCGACGGACGGCTTGTAGAAGCCGGTCAGGCAGTTGAACACCGTGGTCTTGCCGGCGCCATTGGGGCCAATCAGGGCATGGATGGCGCCTTGCGCGACCGAGAAGCTCACGTCGTCAACCGCTACCAGGCCGCCGAACCGCATGGTGAGGTGCTCGACCTGGAGAAGCGCGGAGGGGTTCATGCCGAGGCGGGCTGAGGGCGCGTGCGGATCGTGGGTTCACGGTGCGTGAGGAGTCCGCCCGGGCGCCACAGCATGATGAGCACCATGCCCATCCCGAACGCCAGCATTCGATACTCCTGCAGTTCCCGGAAGTACTCGGGCAGGCCTACCAGGATGATGGCCGCGACGGCGACGCCGATCTGACTCCCCATGCCCCCCAGTACGACGATGGCAACCAGAATGGCGGATTCGATGAACGTGAAGCTCTCCGGGCTGACAAATCCCTGCCGGGTGGCAAAGAACGAGCCGGCGAACCCGGCGAACATGGCGCCGATCGCGAAGGCGGAAAGCTTGGTGTTGCGGGGATTGACGCCCAGCGACCGGCAGGCGATCTCGTCCTCCCGGAGTGCTTCCCATGCCCGCCCGACGGGCAGTCGGCGGATGCGGAGGGTGAACGCGTTGGTCAGCAGGGCGAGCGCGAGAATCAGGTAGTACAGAAAGATCAGTCGATGCACGGGGTCATAGGCGATGCCGAATAGCGTGTGAAACGATTCGGTTCCTTCGGCGGGCTTCGCTGCAAACTGGAAGCCGAAGAAGCTCGGTCGGCCGATGTTGGAGATACCGTCCGGTCCATTGGTGAAATCGTACCAGTTGAGCAGGATGATCCGGATCATTTCTCCGAAGCCGAGCGTGACGATCGCCAGGTAGTCGCCGCGGAGCCGCAGCACGGGAAATCCGAGCAGGATGCCGAACAGGGCCGCCAGGGCGCCCGCCAGAGGCAGGCAGACCCAGAAGCTCCAGCCAAAGGTCACCGAGAGCAGGGCGTACGAGTACGCGCCCACCGCGTAGAACGCGACGTAACCGAGGTCCAGCAGGCCTGCCAGTCCGACGACGATATTGAGACCCCATCCGAGCATCACGTAGGTCAGGACCAGCGTGGCGACGTCGATCAACCGTCGGTCGACCGCAGGCAGCAGTGGCAAGACGATTGCGACGCCGGCCAGCGCGATCCCGGTCCACAGCAGCAGTTGCTTCATCGGCAGCGGTTTCTGTGCCACCGGCACGCTGTCTCGGAGCAGGTGGTTGCGCCCCGCAACGACGGCGATGGCGACGCCGCCGGCGCTGGCGACGGTTGCCAGGAAGGTGCCGGGCACGAACGCATGCCAAGGGGCGGCGCTGTCGGCCGCCATGCCGGTGGTCTCGAAGAGGAGCGAGAACGCGCCGACGGTCGCCATCGCAATGCCGAGCACGATCGGGAAGAGGCTGTGGCCGCGGCGCGCGGCGCTGATGCCCAGGCGCCCGAAAAAGATGAGCACGACTGCCCCTGCGAACTCGGGGAAACGCGTGCTGAGGGTCGGCGCAGTCCCCTGCGTGGTCAGCAGCAGGCCGACGAACGGGAAGGCGAGGACGCCGGCGATTCCCGCAACCAGCACCGCGTCGCGAAGAAGCGGTGAGGCGAAAGGCGGCCTCACACCTTCTCCACTTCAGGCGTGCCCAGGATACCGGTTGGCAGGAAGATCAGCACGATCACCAGGATGGAGAAGGTTGCCACGTCCTTGTATTCAATACTGAAATATCCCGACCACATCGCTTCCGTGAAACCGATCAGGAGTCCGCCCAGCATGGCCCCGGGAATGGAGCCGATCCCGCCCAGCACCGCTGCGGTAAAGGCCTTGATTCCGGCGATGAAACCGACAAAGAAATCAATGACACCGTAGTAGAGCGTGACCATCAGTCCGGCCACCGAGGCGAGGGCGGCGCCCATCACGAACGTCAGGGAGATCGTCCGGTCCACGTTGACTCCCAGCAGGGCCGCCATGCTCTGGTCTTGCTGGCAGGCGCGCTGTGCTCGCCCGAGGGCCGTCCGGGCGATCAGCAGCGCGAACACGGCCATGAGAGCAATGGTCACCAGGACGATCATGATCTGGAGGGCGCTGAGGCGGACAATGAAGTCGGTGTCACCAAACTGGAACTCGAACCCGCCCTGAATGATCGGCGGGAGGGTCTTGACACGGGCGCCCTGCGTAAGCTGCACGTAGTTCTGGAGCGCAATGGACATGCCGATTGCCGAGATCAGCGCGGCCAGCCGCTGCGACCCCCGGAGCGGGCGGTAGGCGACGCGCTCCAGTACCCACCCGTACAGCGAGGTCAGGGCCATGGACACGAGCAGCGCGGACAGCAGAGCGACGATGACCAGGCCGCCCTCGCCGATCCCGAAGGCGACCATGACCATGAGCGCAATGAAGGCCCCGATCATGTAGATCTCGCCGTGAGCGAAATTGATCATGCCGATGATCCCGTAGACCATCGTGTAACCGATTGCGATCAGGCCGTAGATTGCCCCAAGACTGATGCCATTAATGAACTGTTGCGCGAAATAGTCCATAACGTAGAAATGTGCCCGACCGTCGCCATGGCCCATGATCGCTTGGGGGAGTTGGGACTGCAACAATTGGTGATGACGTTCGGTAGGTTACGCCACCCCAGCAGCGTGCCCATGAACTAGGCGAAAACATGCATAAAACTTAAGCAGGACCCTCTGGTGCCCGGCCGGTATGACTTGGAAAGCACTGCTGCAAAGGCATTGGTACAAAGTTTGCTTGATTACCTTTAACAGTCACCCGACGGTCGCGGCGTCGGAACCATCTCGGAGAATGCTCGTGAAGAAAATTGAAGCCGTTATCAAGCCGTTCAAGCTCGACGAAGTGAAGGAAGCGCTTCACGAGGTGGGCTTGCAGGGGATCACCGTCACCGAGGTCAAGGGATTCGGCCGCCAGAAGGGGCATACCGAACTGTTTCGAGGCGCCGAATACGTGGTCGACTTCCTGCCCAAGATCAAGATCGAGGTGGTACTTAGGGACGAGGTGCTCGAGAAGGCGATCGAGGCCATTCAAAAGTCGGCCCATACGGGACGGATCGGCGACGGCAAGATCTTTGTCACGCCGGTCGAGCAGGCCATCCGGATTCGGACCGGCGAAGAAGGCGACATTGTAATCTAGCTACGCTGCCGGCAGCGTCCGGCTCGTTCTCCCAACCCAACTGTGAGCATGCCGTGGAGGGACCACATGGCTTCTGATGTCGAAAACGTTCTCGAATTGATCCGTGAAAAAAACGTCGAGTTCGTCGACTTTCGTTTCACGGATCCGCGGGGAAAATGGCAACACGTATCCCAGACCGCGAACGTCGTCACCGAGGACACGTTTGCCGACGGTGTGATGTTCGACGGCTCGTCGATCGCGGGTTGGAAGGACATCAGTCAGTCCGACATGTGCATGATGCCGGACGCGTCCACCGCTGTTGTTGACCCGTTCACGGCGCAGCCGACGCTGATCCTTTTCTGCAACATCCTCGAACCTACGACGGGCGAGGCCTACGAGCGCGACCCGCGCTCCACTGCGATCCGTGCCGAGGCTTTCCTGAAGTCGTCGGGTATCGGTGACACCGCGTATTTCGGGCCTGAGGCCGAGTTCTTCGTGTTCGACGACGTGCGTTGGGACGTGACGATGAATCACACGTTCTACCGCATCGATTCGGAGGAAGGACCGTACAATTCCGGCGAGGAGTTCGAGGGCGGGAACGTGGGTCACCGTCCGGTTGCGAAGGGCGGGTACTTCCCGGTCCCGCCGGTGGATTCCGCTACCGATCTCCGCTCCGAGATGGTGACGACCATGGCGGAGATGGGTCTTGAGATGGAAAAGCACCACCACGAGGTGGCGCCTTCCCAGCACGAACTCGGATTGAAGTTCAGTCCCCTGGTGCTGGCGGCGGACTCGCTCCAGATTTACAAGTACTGCGTCCACATGGTGGCGCATTCCTACGGCAAGACTGCGACCTTCATGCCGAAGCCTGTAGTCGATGACAATGGCTCAGGCATGCACGTGCACCAGTCCGTCTGGAAGGGGGGCGCACCGTTGTTTGCTGGCGACGGGTATGCCGGCCTGTCCGAGACTTGCCTGCACTACATTGGCGGCATCATCAAGCATGCGCGGACGCTGAACGCCTTCACGAATCCGACGACCAACAGCTACAAACGGTTGGTTCCGGGCTTCGAGGCACCGACACTCCTGGCCTACTCGGCCCGGAACCGGTCGGCAAGCTGCCGGATCCCCTTCACCACGGGGCCCAACGGCAAGCGGGTCGAGGTTCGCTTCCCTGATCCCTCGTCCAATCCGTACTTGGCATTCGCCGCAATGCTGATGGCCGGGCTCGACGGGATTCGCAACCGGATTCACCCGGGCGACCCGCTGGACAAGAACCTGTACGACCTGGCTCCGGAAGAACGGAGCGGGATCGCGACCCTGTCGGAGAGCCTGAAGGAAGCCGTCGACTGCCTGGAAAGCGATCACGACTTCCTGACGGAAGGCGGCGTGTTCTCGAAGGACGCCATCGAAGGCTACATCGAGCTCAGGCGTGAGGAGATCCAGCGGCTGGATTATTCGCCACATCCCGCCGAATTCGACATGTACTACTCGGTCTGACGCTTTCCTGCATCGGGCGGCGGACTTGGAACCGCCGCTCGCCCTTACTCCGCCGCCGGTCATCGCTTGATCGGCGGCGGATTTGCGTCCGGACGCCGCCGCGGCGTGTGTGCCGGACGATCTAGATGCTCTCCGACTTCTGATTTGCCGGGTGGGTGGTGCCCGGTGCCGGCCTCCGGAGCGCCGCCTGCCGCACGGGCCAGGAGCAGCGGCGCTGTGGCGGAAATGGCGGACACCGTTTCCGGACAATTGATCCTGATGGGCTGAAGCGTGCCGTCCGGTGGGCTTGCCGTTGGAACTGTGCCCGGTGGCTCACCCGGCACGCCGTCCAGCGTGCATGGCGGCAGGCGCACCGTTTTCGGACGCCGCGCAGCATTTGCGTGCGCGCGGATAGGACTGTCGTGCGCCGCTCGAATGTGCCCTCCCGTGATCCGCCCCTAGCGGCGCTTGCGTGCCAGGGATCGGCCCGTCGTTTGACAGGACGGCCGTCTCCGGAATGGCGCCCGACGATCGGCTTGCAACAAGGATCGCCGCAGTGGGCGTGTTACGTTCGTTGCCCAGTTTGAACAGCGGAGCGAACGTCATGGGCCGAACTGTTGTAGTCGTGCTTGCGCTCTTGGTGGGTGCTGCAGGCGGTTTCGTCGCATCTCAATGGAATACTGAGGAGTCCGCTGCCCCCGGTGCGGAAACCGCCGGGGTCACGGGCACCGGTGGCGACGAAGACGTTGCTCCGATTCGCTGGAAGATGGCGAGCGCTTTCGGGAGCCAGTGGCCAATTCAGGGAGAGCTCGGCATCCATCTGGTGGAGCAGGTTGATCGGGTGACCGGGGGGACGGTCAGGATCCAGTTCTTCGAGCCGAATGCGCTGGTGCCTCCGCTCGAGATGTTCGACGCGGTGTCGCAGGGCTCGATCGACGCGGCTTGGGCGTCCGCAGGCCTGTGGGCCGGCAAGATTCCCGCCCTGCAGTTCTTCACCGCGGTCCCCTTCGGCCCCGGGATCGGCGAGTACTTGGGATGGCTGTACGCGGATGGAGCCGAGCAGACGTATCGGGACCTCTACGTGCCCCACGGCATTCACGCAATGCATTGCGGCTTGCATTCCCCGGAGGGGTCAGGCTGGTTCCGCGAGGAGATCAAGTCGATTGAAGACCTTCGCGGCCTGAAGATGCGCTTCTTTGGGCTTGGCGCGCGGGTGATGGAAAAGCTGGGAGTATCGACCCAGTTGCTGGCCGGCGGCGACATCTTCCCGGCCCTTGAACTCGGCGCCATCGACGCCGCCGAGTACTCCATGCCCGTTATCGATCTGAATCAAGGCTTCTATCAGGTGGCCAAGCACTACTACTTCCCGGGGTGGCATCAGCAGACGAGCCTGTTTGAGCTGTTGGTGTCGATCGACCGCTGGAACGAACTGTCCCTTGTGCAGCAGGCCCAGATAGAGATGGTTTGTGAAGCCAATTTCGTTCGCGGTGCTGCGATCGGAGAGGCGGCGCAATCGGAGGCGCTAGCCGAATTGGCGGATCGAGGGGTACAGTTTCACCGCTGGTCTCCCGAGATCTTGGACGCGATGCGAGAGGGCTGGAAGGAGGTCGTGGCCGAGGAATCGGCGAAGGATGCGGATTTCGCGCGGGTCGCAGAATCCTACTTCGCCTTTCACGAGCGCTATCGCACCTGGGCGGAGTACGGCTACCTGCGCTAGCCGGCCCGCGGACCCGCAGTGGCCGGCGTAGACGGTGGGCCGCCAGCGACCGCGGAACACAGGCCTTGTGTTGCTATGGCGGCGCAAGGCTCAGCAGGCAGACCATCCTGAATAGGACGGTTCATTCGCCGGCGTTCGCCATGAAATTCGCGGGCAAACGCTTCGAAGGTCTGCCCGTGCCGATCGCGCGGCGGCCGGCATGCCGTCAGGGAGCGGCCTTGTCGGCGCATCGATTGCGCGCTGAAGCCAGGACCGCAGCACGCTTTCCTCCCACGGCGCGGCCCCGCCCGACTGCGACGGGCCGATCGGTTGGCCGATGCTGCGGGACATCGATGCAAGCACTGTTCCCATGACGAACGTACCTTCCGGCAAGTCCAGCCGCTGGCTGTTCCTTGCGATCGGATGGGCCTGTGTGGGGTTTGCCGGTCTCGGACTGGTGCTGCCTCTGTTCCCAACTACGCCGTTCCTGCTGTTGGCGGCGTGGGCCTTCGGACGCAGCGCACCGCGGTGGCGGCGATGGCTGCGCCACCACCGGCGTTTCGGCTCGCTGGTGCGAGCCTGGGAGGACCATCGGGTGATTCCGCCGTGGGCAAAAGGGATGGCGCTGGTCGCGATCTCGGCGGGCTTGGCGTGGCTGGTGCTGGTGCGCGAGTGGCCGCTGTGGGCCTATGCCGTCACGGCTGCAATGCTGGGCCTCGTCGCCGCCTGGATTGTTACGCGCCCTTCACGTCCTCCGTCGTCGTGACGGGTCCATCGCTGGACTGCCGGAACTCCTGACGGACGCCAGCATCGGGTTGGGCATGGCACGGCTTCGCGTCACTCCCTGAATGGCCCACAGCGGTTATGGGCCCAAGGTCAGCCGTCCTGCTTCGGCACCAGCCCATTCCCTGGATTCGGACGCTACACGGCGGCCATCAGCAGTTCGGCCAGCGAGTCCGGCTGGGCAAAAATCGCTTCGTGCGACGCGTCGATATCAACGAGAGAAGTCGGGTTGTCCGGCCAGGCGGCGTTCAAGTCCGCCACGATGGCATCGCAAGTCGACGGGACCACCGTGCGATCGCCGGCGGCACGGATATAGGTGCGACGGAGGCCGCCGAAGGCCGGATCGAACGTGGCGGTTTCCCCGTAGATCGACACGGGCGCATCGGGTGTAAGCATGTTGAGCACGGCTGACCAGAGTGCGTCATCGACGTCCGCGGCGACTGCTTCCTTGGTACCGGCTAGATAGGCCGCGTCGGTCGATCGCGGGTCGATGCGCAGTGCTCCGACGACCGCCGGATCCGCGAGAATCGCCCGCCCGACCAAGCTGTTGGCGTGCTGGTCTTCCAGCGCGAGGTAGGCGCCGGCCGGCTTTCCGGGTGTCGGCACAAGAGCAGCAACGTAGATCAGGCCCGCGAAGAGATCGGGTGCTCTGGCGGCTGCGAACGTGGCCGGTACGCCGCCCATGGAATGTGCAACCACGAAGACGCGCTTGGCTCCCATGGCCCGCGCGTCGCGCGCCGCCTTGACCACGGCGTCCGCATAGGCGTCGATGCCGATACCTGCCAGCCCCGACGGCTCGCTGGCAAATGCTGCCGGGTCAACGGGTCGTTGCAGGTACGACTGCGGAAGGACGGCAGCTAGGCCGTGGCCGGGAAGGTCTACGGCCACGGTCGGGAAGCCGGCCGCATGTAGGGTGGGACTGACCAGACCCCAGCACCAACCCGCGTGCCACGAACCGTGCACCAGCACGAACATCGTTTCCGGGGGTGACTCGGCCCAGGCCGGTGCGGTTCGGACTGCGGTACCGCCGATGACCGCCGCGGCAGTCCCCCGCAGGAAGTTGCGTCGAAGCATGTGGATCACCTCACCGTAGGGAGCGACACGGTTAGACTACGGTCCGGGGGTTCGAACGGTTATGTCGTTTGCGCAGACTCCGGTATTCACAGTGCCATGAAAAAAGACGACCCTGCTTCGCATTCCACCATGGAGTGCCAAATAAACGAATACCGTCCGGCCTGTACGGACCGGCGCTTCGACGACTTCGATGCTCAGTCAGAGCAGCTCACTGCCCATGATCAGGAGTATCTGCAGTTGTCGACCGGCGCATTCCATGGCCGCTTTGTGTCGGCGTTCCTCGGCGAAGGGGTCTCGCTCCATCTGGAGACTGCGAATCAGGCCTTGGCACAACGGGTCGGTTGCCCGGAGGGGTTGATCAGCCTCGGTCTCGTGGTCGGGAGCGGGCCATCCTTCAAGGCCAACGGCGTGGAACTTTGCCCGGAACGGCTGCTGGTGACCAAGCCCGGGCGCGAACTGGTTCTCAACAGCCCGCCGGGCGGCCAGATCCTGGCCATTTGTCTCGATCAATCAGCGCTTTGCCAGGCTGCGGCCGGTAACGAGCCCGTCTACCCGCTTGATCCGGCGGTCGGCGGAATCACGGTGATCCGGGCACCGGAACTTGCGGCGCGGATCCGGGCCGGCGCCATGTCGCTGCTGCACGTAGTTCGAGAGCAAGGGAGCCGGCTTGCAGGACGGAATGTTGGTCGGTCGTTTGTCGGTGCGATCGGGGCTGAATTCGCTCTGCACGACGCCATCCATGAACTGCGGCCGAGTGGAAAAAGGCAGGGCGACTATCAGACCTTCGTGAAAGCCCGAAACGTCATGTCGACGAGCATGATGCCGGAACTGGATTACACGCTCCTGTGCGAAGCCACCTCCCGCAGCGTCAGATCCATTCAGCTGGCGTTCGCCAGGCATGCTGGCACAACGCCACTTCGGTACTTCCGCGCCATCAGGCTGACCAACGCACGTCGGGCATTGCAGTCCCCGCGACGCGCACAGCAGACGATTGGCGACGTCGCGGCGGAATACGGTTTCTGGAATCACAGTCGCTTCGCCCAGCTCTACAGGCTGCAGTTCGGCGAATCGCCGTCCAAGACGAGGGCACGAGGAATCGCCAGACACGTCTGGCGGCCGCGCTGAGCCCTGCACGCGTGGCGTCTCCAATGCTGCTGGGCATGTACCGGCAACGCCGGGTCCGGGGATCAGGCCGGGCCCATTCACGGATTGAAGTGCCCGCACCGTCGGGTCCCTTGCGGCGGGTGGTCATCTGAACATCGTTGGGATGAGCCTGCGCTGCAGTCGTAGGCACCGTCATCTGGGTCCCGTGCCGGATATGCTTCAGGTCCGTCTCTTTGGGCGCTGCCTCCAGGACTACTGGATCCAGGCGCTGCAAGAGGCTCATGGCATCGGAGGCGACATGCGGTGACAAGAATGCGTGCAACAGGACTGGCGCTGCTGACAGCTCTGCTACTACCAGTTGTCGGGCTGCGGGCGGCGGAGGTCGATGGGCCGAAGCTGACTTGGGACGTTTCGCTTTGGGGCAAGGAACGGGCCTTCACCGCGGGTGTCGAGCGGCTCAGCGAGTTGGTCGCGGAAAAGACCGACGGGAACTGGAACATCGTGCTCCACTACGGTGAAGCCCTGTCGAAAGCCCGAGAGAATCTCGACGGCATTTCCATCGACGCGTTCCAGGCGGCGATGTTCTGCAACTTCTATCACCCGCGGAAGAACCCCGCGTTGATGGCGCTCACCATGCCGTTCCTGCCCCTTCGGAGCTGGGAGGACAACCGAAACGCGCGTGCAGCGGTTTACGCCCATCCGGCGGTCAAGAAAGAGCTTGCCCGGTGGAATGCGATGACGTACGTCTCCTCCTACCTGCCGCAGTACGAGTTCCTGGGCCGCGGCAAGCCGCCCCTGACGCTGGACGATTGGAAGGGACTCACCGTTCGAGCCGGTGGCGGGCTCGGCCGCGCGATGAAGGTACTGGGTTCCACACCCACGAGTTCGACTGCCACAGAGGTCTATACCGGTGTCCAGCAGGGAACGATGGACGCGGTGTCATTCCCGTTCTCGTACGGCCACGTGGACTACAAGATCCACGAGGTCACGGAATGGTTCACTTCCAACCTGACGCCTGGCACCTCCGATTGTCCCGTGGCGTTCTCGATCAACGCCTACGAAAGTCTGCCGCCGCAATACAAGGCCTTGCTTGAGGATGTGAAGGAAGAGGTCATCGAGACCCAGATCCAGGCCTATATCGCCATGGACGAGAAGAACCTGCCCATGCTCCGGCGAGAGCTGGTGGAGATCCGTTACTCGGAAGCCGATCTCGCGGAATTTCGCGCCGCTGCCGGCCGGCCCGTGATCGAGGACTGGATCGAGGAAAACCAGGATCGCTTTGATGCCCGCGGGATGATCGAAGCGATCTTTGGTGCCGTTGGACAGGCCTACTAGCCGCGTTCGTGTCGCTCGCTTCGTCACGCGTGCCCATGCAGCCGTCCGCGTGATGTCGGACCGGGTCTCTCCATGAGGGATAGCTTTGGCCGAGGTCTGGCAGTGGCCGACCAGTGGGTCGGTTGGCTCGAAAGCCGGCTCAACCTGGTAGCCGGTCTGCTGATCTTCGCGTTGATGCTCTTGGGTGTCACCCAAATCGTACTGCGTACCGTGTTCCGGGCACCCATCTTCGGATACATCGACATCGTCGAGGTTTCCATGGTGGGGTTCGCGGTACTCGCGATTTCCTTCGTACAGAGTTTGGGCGGCCATGTTCGAATGGAGCTCCTGATCGGCCGTCTGAGGGGCCGGACGCTATGGATCGCTGAAACCGTCGGGACAGCGCTCGCGATCTTCATCGTGGCGGTGCTGATTCCCTACTCGTACCGTCATTTCGAGCGCGCCCTCAATTTCGGGGACTCGACGATCGATATCGAGATCGTGACGTGGCCGGCCAAACTGGTCGTTCCGGTTGCACTCGCCGTATTGCTCGGGCGCTTGCTGCTGCAGCTGGCGGGCTACGTTCGCCTGGTCGTCCATCCCGACCGGGAGCCGGTCGCGGTGCCGCTCCTGAAGGAGGTGGAGGAGACGGCGGCCGAGAACATCAGCCAGACGCGAGATGCGGTGCCGGACAACCCCCACAGTGCCGACCTCGGCAGGGATCGACCCTGATGCTCGGCTTGGACAACGCCACGATCGGCATCGTCGGGGTTTGCCTGCTTATCGTCTTCGTGGTCATTGGCGTGCGCGTGTTCGTGGCGGCGGCGCTGACCGGCTTCCTCGGCTTGCTCGCGCTCAGGAACTGGGATGTGGCCGGGGCCATCGCCGGCACGATCCCGCATTCGAAGGCAGTCACCTATCCGCTGTCGGTGTTGCCGCTCTTTATCCTGATCGGATTTCTCGCATTTCACGCGGGACTCACGTCACGGCTATTCGAAGCGGCGCGCCGCTGGTTCGGCTGGGTTCCGGGTGGGCTGGCCGTCGCCACGGTGTTTGCGGCGGCAGGCTTTGCGGCGGTGTCTGGTGCATCGACCGCGACGGCGGCGGTGTTCTCCAGGGTCGCCATCCCCGACATGATGCGAAACGCCTACGATCGGCGGCTGACGGCAGGGGTGATCGCGGCAGGCGGAACGCTCGCCTCACTGATTCCGCCATCTGCAATTCTTGTCGTATACGCCATCATCGTCGAGGAGTCGGTCGGTCGCCTGCTGCTGGCTGGGTTCCTGCCGGGGATCGTGTCGGCCCTGATCTATGCCGGGCTGATCATCGGAATGTGCAGGATCCGCCCCGGGCTGGGCCGGCCGATCACCGGCTTCACCTGGCGCCAGCGCTTTCAGAGCGTGCCCGGCACGCTGCCTATTTTCCTTGTCATTGGCGTGATCTTCGGCGCGCTGTACACAGGGGCCGCGACGCCCACGGAAGCCGGTGCGCTCGGCGCCATGGTGGTGTTCTGCTTCTACGTGATCAGGGCCTACCGGGAACGTGCGCTTCGCGAGATGGGCGGAAGACTCCGCATGGCGCTGATGGAGACCGCGAAGCTCACCGTCATGATCTTCACGCTGATCTGGGGTGTGTTCCTGTTTGTTCGGTTCCTCGGTTTCGCCGGTCTGCCGAGCGTGTTTGCGGACTGGGTCGTCACGCTCGACATGCCCCCGATCGTCATCATGATCTGCATTCTGCTCGCGTATGCCGTACTCGGCATGTTCATGGATGCGATCGGGATGCTGGTGCTGACTCTTCCGGTCGTCTTCCCAGCCGTCGTCGCACTGGGCTATGACCCGATCTGGTTCGGCATCATCGTCGTCAAGATGGCGGAGATCTGCCTGATCACGCCGCCGATCGGTCTCAATTGCTTCGTCGTCGCAGGGGTCTCGCGCGAGCTTCGCGATTCAGAGGGACGTTCGCTCGCCATTCCGCTTCAGGACGTCTTTCGCGGTATCGGGCCGTTCTTCGTCGCCGACCTGCTCACGGTTGCGGTCTTGCTGGCGTTCCCCGGGATCGTGTTGTGGCTGCCAAGGACCATGGGGTAGGCCGAGCGCGTCAAGACGGCCGTGGTGACGGGCTGGCCACGACCGAACAACCGGGCCCGGATTCAATCAGTCAACGAGTGCAAGGCGGAGGGGGCTCGAATGACAGGGCGTACCCGCGGACGGACGGGAATCTAGGCCCCTCGGCGACGTCGCCGGCATCCGAGGGGTCCATCATCGGGCGCGGATCGCGCGCGCAGCTTGCGCGCGGGCCGGCCGGCGGGCTTCGGTACCGGGCAGGGCTAGCGCTGGTTGCACGCCGATTCGTTTACGCGCTGAAACTCGCCGAGAAACTTATCCATCAGACCGTCGATCGCGGCCAGGATCGCATCCGGACTGTCTTCGTGGGTGCCGACGGCACCGGTTGGCCACGTGGTGGCCGGCCGGCTTTCGCCGGAGTAACGATCGTACAACTGCTTCTTCAACGCCAGGATGATGTCAAAGGCTTCAGTCGTGAGGTTCACGTTGATAAACAGGTAAGTATCGGAATCGGGCCCGTACAGGCCCGCACCATTGAGGCGGCCCTCGACGGTGGCAATAATCGCTTCCCGGGTGAGGTTGATGTCCTCAGCCACCGGGTGCAATCCCCCAACGCGGAAGTCAATGGGTTCGCAATTCGTAAACAGCTTGAACGCCGCCAAGCGCTCATCCATGTCATCGGCGTTGGCCGGGGCAGCAATCAGCAGCGACCCAACAAGCATGATCAGGCCGAGGCGTGCGCTCAGACCTCCACGTCCATCAAGAAGGGTTCCCATTCGATCAACTCCGATGCTGTGTTCCGGTGGATCCGGTGACACTGTGCTGAGAGACGGGTCCACCGGATTCAGCGGCAGCGCCAAGAGACGTTGCTGTTGGCGCGCCCGGAAGGATTCGAACCCTCAGCCTCCTGATCCGTAGTCAGGTGCTCTATCCAGTTGAGCTACGGGCGCCACAGGCTGCGGTAGGGTAGTCCGACGGGCAGCCATGGCAAGGTTGCACGGTCAAAATGTTAGCCCGACGTTATCGATCAGGCGGGTGGTGCCCAACTGGGCGGCGGCCAACAGCCGTGCGGGCGTTCCGTCGCGAACGGACGGATGATCCAGGGTATCGGCGCGGCGAAGCTCGATGTACTCAACCGCCTGGAAGCCCCCATCGAGAATCGAATCGCGCGCTTCTCTGACGGCAGGCAACACGTCGCTGCCATCGGAGATTTGCTGGGCGGCGCTCCGCAATGATTGGTAGAGCACCGGCGCGGATGCCCGTTCACTCCGGTTCAAGTAGCCGTTTCGCGAGGAGCATGCGAGGCCATCGGCCTCACGCACGGTCGGAACGCCAACAATTTGCACCGGTATATCAAGGTCTTGAGCCATCCTTCGGATCACCAGCAGCTGCTGGTAGTCCTTCTCACCGAACACGGCGACATCGGGCAGGCACTGCAGGAGAAGCTTCGCAACCACCGTCGCCACCCCGTCAAAGTGCCCCGGTCGGGCCGCACCGCACAGGCCTTCCGCCGGACCGGTCAAGATCACCGAGGTGGCGAAGCGCTCCGGGTACATTTCGTCTACCGCCGGTGCGAAGACGAGGTCCACGCCCCCTGCCCGGAGTTGCCGGAGATCGGCTTCTTCGGTTCTCGGGTACTCGGCGAGATCCTCGTCATCGCCGAACTGACGCGGGTTGACGAAGATCGTCGCGACGACGCGGTCAGCGCGGTTGCGGGCGTCGGCAACCAGCGCGGCATGCGCGGCGTGCAGCGCTCCCATTGTCGGAACCAGCGCGACGTTGAAACCGGCCGCGCGCCATTGCTGGACGACGGACCTCAACTCCGAAACCTTGCGGACCACCTTCATGCCATCTTGCCTGGTCTGAGCGGGTATGGAGGGCTGGACCCGACGCTATCAGCGGAGCACAGCCGACCCCATCAAAGCTTCTCGAAAGCGGTGCTTCAAGTACGTGCCGTCGCGTGGCGGAAGCTCGGCGGGCGGGCCGGACAACTGACCCGGCACCCGAACTACCGCGAATACAGGGCCTTGTCGTTCCGTTCCCAAGGTCCTAAGGGCACCGGCCACGTCCTCCAGTTGCGCCGCATCGGAAACGAGACGGGAATCCGCGATACCTGTGGCCCGTGCAACGGCGGCGAGGTCGCAGGCGCCGGCGGTGTGTGACATCTGGCCGCCCGTTTCACCGTACAGCTCGTTGTCGACCACGACGATCGCCAGATTCGTTGGTGCTGCGCGGGCAACCGTTGCCAAACTTCCGAGGCCCATCAGCATCTCGCCGTCACCGGTCAGCACCAAGACCCGACGATCCGGGCGGCTCAACGCAAGGCCCAGCCCCATGCTGGCAGCCAGACCCATGCCGCCCCAGAGGTAGTAGGTGAGCTCGCGGTCTCCCGCGCGGCTGGCGTCCCAGGCCGTGCCGCCCAGCCCGGTCACGACCAGCAGGTCGGCATCGTTGCCTACCAGCCGATCGGCGATCATCTGGCGGGTCAGGGCACCGGTCATTATCGAAAAGCCTTGGTACCGATGAGACGTTGGGTCAGCAGCATTGCGACGCGTTGCGACGAGTCAAACGCGAGGCGCGCAGCGGCCAGCGCCGTATCGCCGACCTCGTCCGGTCGATGCACGTTTAGAACACGACAGTCGATGGCCAGCAGCACATCGCGGGTCGCCCGGCCCAGCGGCACCTGCCACGGATTGAACTCGCCCCATTCGCCTCGCATCGTGATGATCATCAGCAACGGGAACTGCCCTGCTTCGGCGAGCGACGCAATCGCATTGATGCAATTGCCGAGCCCGCTTGACTGCATCAGAAGGGCCGCGCGTTGGCCGCCAAGCCAAGCCCCTGCCGCCAGGCCCACGCCTTCTTCCTCGCTCGTGAGGCCTGTCACGGCGATCCCCGGATCATGCTCGCAACGGTCAATGAGGCGGGCGTGGCCGGCGTCGGGGACGTGGCCGATTTGATCGATTCCGACTTCTTTCAACGTGTCGTACAGTGCATCGGGCCACGTCACTGGCGTGGAAACAGGCAACGGTACCGGGGCCGTCATCAGAGTTCCCGTCTGACGCTTTCGGCCGGGACCCAACCGTCGACATCCCCAAGCTTGATGCGGAACCACCCAGTCGTCTCCCCCACGACCTGGAGTCGCAGGTCGCGTCCGACCACGAAGCCGGAGACACAGAAGTGCTTGCCAGGACCCATGTGCACAGTCGCGTGGGGACGGGCAGTCAGCAGGCGGGAATTCATGAACCGTTTCGCGTCGCCGCTGTCAGAGTTGAACGAGCGACACCCCGGAGTTCGTTTCTTGGCTGGGACGAAATCCGCTTCCATCGCGTCCCGGATGTCGCCTTCGGAACCGGTCATCAGTGTGGCCAGCTGAAATGCCTTGTCCGCGCTGTGAGCGGGCAGTGGCACTAAACCGGCGAGGAACACTGCCCCGAATGCCAGAACCAAGGCGGTACAGCCACTAATCGGACGGGTTGTGATCATGGATGTCTCCATTGCCCGAGGAACTGCCGGCAATCTATCGCGTACGCCGGCCGATGCACGTCAATTCTCCACAAGATTCCCTGCTTCGCAGCCGCGTCAAACTTGCTTTGTCAGGACATCGGTATATGGTTGGTGATGTGCAATAGAGGTTCTCACCTCGCATCTGCGCTGTGGGAACGGAGGAGGAAACCTATGGGCCATGTTTGGCTAAGCGAGCGGGAGCAGGCGCTGGTCGATGGAGCCGAAAAGCTCGATCTCGATCTCCCGGTCCCGACGCAGATTGTCTCCAACGGGGAGTATCTACCCCCGAAGCAGTCTGAAACCCAGAAACGCGTCGAGCAGCGAATGCTCGACCTTGCCGAGGAGAACGCGAAATACCTCGGCATGAGCCGGCGTGCGTTCATGCACACGAGCTGCGGTATGGCGACTGCGTTCCTCGCCATGAACGAGATTTATGGCGGTGGGGTCTTCCAGGTCAGCGACGCGGAAGCACGCGACCCCGAGATGATGAGCGAGCGCGACAAGGCGTTGTCGGGCCAGTTCATTCTGGACGACCAGACCCACTTCCTGCGTGACGACTTCGCACACGAAGCCATCCTCGGTCTGGGCGAGTTTGCCGCAGAGCATTGGAACCCGAAGCTGAAGGAAGAAGGCCTCAGCCTCGCGCGGTACAAGTTCGAGAACTACATCCGCGAGCTCTGGTACACCAGTGACACGAAAATGGCGCTGCTTTCGGGCGCGCCGTTCGACGACCCGACCTGGTGGCTCCTGTCCAACGAGCAGATCACGGCCGCCCGTGACCTGGTGAACGACTTTGCCGGCGCGCGGCGGATGCTCGCGCACAGCGTCATCACGCCAGGCCAGCCAGGCTGGATGGATGCGGTTGACCAGGCGATCGAAACGCTTCACCCCGAGTCATGGAAGTCCTACACGATTGGCGACCCGCTGTCGCCGTCGAAGTACCCGTGGCGCCTGGACGATGAAGAGATCATGTACCCCTTCTACGAGAAGTCGCTGAAGGCAGGCATCAACACGATCTGCACGCACAAGGGCCTGCTGCCTCCGGACTACGAGGTGTCATTCCCGGGCGTGTGGCAGTACGCGACCCTGGACGACCTTCCGCAGGCGGCCAAGGACTGGCCGGACATGAACTTCGTGATCTACCACTCCGGTCTGCGGCCGTTCCTTGAGTTGCCCGACCAGGCCTGGAAGGAGTTCGAGGAGTCCGGCGGCGAGATCAAGTGGGTGACCGACCTCACCCGCATCCCGGAAGAGCACGGTGTCTCCAACGTCTACGGCGAGATCGGAACGTCGTTCGCGAACTCCGCAGTGGCGCACCCGCGCTTCTCGGCTGCCCTGATGGGCACGCTCGTCCGCGACCTCGGCGCCGACCACGTGATCTGGGGATCGGACACGGTGTGGTACGGATCGCCGCAGTGGCAGATCGAGGCCATGCGTCGGCTCGAGGTGCCCGAGGACATGCGTGCGAAGTACAACATGCCGTCTCTGGGCGGGCCGAACAGCCTGACCAAGCAGGCCATCTTCGGGTTGAACGCCGCCCGTCTCTACGACGTGGGCGTGCAGTCAGCATCCGAGATGCCGGACATGCCGGACTTCTCCGAGGACCGGCTGGCGCAACTGGCGCAGCAGTTCCGGGAGGAGGGCGGAGTACCGTCCAACAAGCGGTACGGCTACGTCCGCACCGCCTGAGAAGGTTTGCTTCTGGGGGAGCGCGGAATTCCCGCGCTCCCCTTCTTTCTTGCGATGCCTGGGTCAGAACGCGCCCCGCCTTTAATGCCGGGCGGCGATCGACGCGGGCATCTGGAAGGGCATTATGCGTAAGTTACTGATTGCGACAGGTTTTCTCGTTGGTTCGTTCGCGGCTTCCGCGGCGCAGGCCGACATCGTGTCGGTGAAGGGCGAGGAGGCCCGGCTGTATTTCCAAGGGCTGTACCCGGCGTACATCCTGTTCCTAAAGGGTGGAATCCCCGAAGACACGCCAGATGCCTGGGTCGACCAGCCTTACATGGCCGTCCTGGATGTGCAGGGCGGTCCCGAAGCGGGGAAGAGCGTCATCCTCCATCTGGTAACGACCAGCGAACGCAGCCCGCAACCCGAGTGGTGCGTAACCGAAGGTGCTGGTGAGTTCGGAGGCCATGGCCCAACCTGCATCAACTCCGATGCGCCAAAATCCATGAACCAGCTGCGTTTCAAGGTGAAGGTCCGGTACGCGAACGAGGCGGAGAACCTTCCCGCTGAGTTACAGGACCGCGATTGGGCGGAATACCCGGAACTACCGGGACGCCGCGAAAGCGAGGTGTTCGGCCCGGCTGAGCTGCACATCGTCCGCGAGTAGCGGCATCCGTTCAATGGCACCCATCCGCCCCGGAAGGCATTGGCCTTCCGGGGCGTCTTGCTTCGGAGCCTGCGAGCGGCCTTGATCGGAAAGTGGCATGCCCGTCCTGTTGCGATGCGGCCGCTTCCTGCCTAGGCCCCTGTTCCTTGTGGACCTGTCGATCTTTCCGCCCGCGTTGAAACCTGCGAATGCTGCACCGCGACAAGACGCCGCCATCGCTGGAAACGGCTCGGAATTCCGTCTACTCCTCCGCGCGCAACCTCTCCCAGCCGACAATCTGCCTTCCAGGGAGCCTCGCGTACGATGTGCGGCTCCAGATGGAGGGACTGCGCCTGCTAGCCGCGCTGCCCGACGATAGCATCCCGGTGGTCATCTTCGATCCGCAGTACCGGGGCGTTCTGGAACACTTGGCCTACGGTAACGAGGGAGAAACGCGAGGCAGCCACCGCCGGGCGTTGCGGCAGATGACGGGAGAAATTCCCGAATTCGTGCGTGCGATCGATCGGGTGCTCATGCCGAGCGGTCACCTGTTCCTGTGGATGGACAAGTACCATCTTTGTTCAGGCTTCCAGGACTGGTTGGCAGGTACGCGACTCGAGGTCGTGGACATGATCACCTGGAGCAAGCAGAAGCTGGGCATGGGCTACCGTTCGCGTCGGGTGGGTGAGCACGTGGTTGCACTGCAGAAGCCGCCGCGCCGGGCCAAGGGGGTCTGGACTCGCCACGACATCCCGGATGTTTGGGTCGAGCCAGTGGCCCGGAGCGGGCACACCCACGGGAAACCGGTCGGCCTACAGGCCGCCTTGATCGAGGCCGTGAGCAACCCGGGCGACGTGATCGTCGATCCGGCAGCGGGCTCATTCTCCGTGCTGGAGGCATGCCAACAGACGGATCGCCGATTCCTGGGCTGCGATATCAACGGCTGACCGGAGCCGGGTGGAACACCGGGTGGCGCGGCCCACTCGGCCCGACACACCCCCGTGCGAACGGTTACCGGCCGGTGAACTGGGGTTCGCGTTTGTCGGCGAAGCAGGCGACGCCCTCCTTGAAATCCTCACTCGAGAAGCTCTTTTCCATTTCCCGGTCAGCGATGGCCAGTGCCTCATCCAGGCCATCGCCAAGCGCCTCCCAGAGTTGGCGCTTCATGATGCGCGTCGACCGCGGCGAGACTTTCGTGGCCAGCATGGTGGCGTAACTGTTCACCGACGACAGGAGGTCGTCGGCGTCAAACGCAGCATTGATCAAGCCCAGTTCGGCCGCCTCGGTACCGGAGATCCGGCGAGCCGAAAGCAGGATGTCCTGCGCCCGGGAAAGTCCCACCAGGCGCGGCAGCAGCCAGCTAATCCCGTGCTCTGCGATGAGGCCACGAGCGCTGAAGGCACTTGAGAACACTGCCTCCTTGGCGGCGAAACGCAGATCGCACCAGAGCGCCAGGACCAGTCCCAGTCCTGCTACCGGACCATTGATCGCCGCAATGATCGGCTGCGGCACTGTCGGAAACCAGGTGTGCGCGCCCTGAAATCCCTTGGGCGCATTGGGATCGAAGGGTGCCGGCCGGCCGCTTGAGCCTTCCGAGCCCGGTTCAATGGCCTGCAGGGCTTCGATGTCGGCGCCGGCGCAGAAACCACGCCCCGCTCCGGTCAGGATGATCACGCGAACTTCGTGGTCATCGGCGAGGGCCCGAAAGCAGGTCCGAAGCTCCCGGCTCATGTGGGGAGTCCACGCGTTCAGCCGGTCAGGTCGGTTTAGCGTGACGGTGGCGATGCCACGCTCGACACGCACGAGGATTTGCTCAAAGGTCATGAGGATATTGCCTGGTTCTGGGAATAGGGCCGGTGCCCCGGAGTCCGAGAGTCCGTCCACCGGACATCGCTGGTGGAGTCAGGGCAGCCAGCTGCGTCGATCTTAGCAAGGTGCCGGAATGGGTCGGCACCGCTGGCCGGCGGGTACGGGCCTGCGGTCGGGGCGGCCGTGCCGCCGGACGTTGCGCGATCTCCCACGATCAACGGGAGACCGTCAACGGATACCGTGTGGGCTTGATGACCCGGGTTGGTCCGTCAGCCTGAGACGGAGAGAATCCCGCCGTCGCCCATCAGTACTGCTCTCGCAGAGTGGTACCGATCACGGAACAGGGGACGCCAGCCCGGACCGGTTCAGGCGCTGCAACCAGCTTCCGGTGCGATCGTCCCCAGCCGCTCGGTGACCTCGAGGCCGTTCCCACTTCCCCGCGCGGCGACTATGTCCAGATGGGCGTGGTGCGATCCGGCATCGATCGTCACTGGCCCGGTCGGGGTGTCAAACGTCAGGCCCGTGAGACCCTCGAGTACCGCGCTGGCATGCACCTCTCCGGAGCTGTCTGCAGCCGCGGCGATCGCGGTGAGCGCGATGTGATGGGTGTAGGCGTAGTACGTCGCCGGGACATCGCTACTGCCCAGCCGCTGCATCCGCGCAACCAGGTCGGGCACGCCGCCGCTGGAATCGCTGGCAACGAACGGCGCGACCGTGGTGACCTCTGTCGACTCCGCCACCGGGAGCAGGTGGGCGTGCATCTCGTTGAAACCGACCCAGCCGAATTTGATTCGCTCCAGCAACCCCAGTTCACGGGCCTGGTGGACGAATTGCACGCCGGGCATGCGCGGGACGCAGAACAGCACGGTATCCGCGCCGGTGTCGGCGATCCAGCGGATGATGGGCCGGAAAGCCTCTTCATCGATCGGGGTAAGGGCCTGGCCGGTCACCGATCCGTTGAAGGTGTAGATGACCTTGAGGATCGCCTGGCGAAAACTTGACAGCTGCCAGCTGGAATAGGTGCCGATGAGAAAGTAGCTGCGCCCCGTTCCGCCGTCGATGTGGCGCGCCAGCGAGAAGATGTCCTGGTTCGGTGTCGGTCCGACGGAAAAGTAGTTGTCGGCACAAAACAGGCCTTCGTTGTTCGTCGCCGAAATCAGCGGGACGCCGAACTCCCCGAAGGCGCGGGCAGCAGTTTTTCGCCCGGCCGCAATGAAGGGGCCCACTGCTGCCGAGACCTTCTCGTCGTGCACGAGGCGGGCGCAAGTCTCAGCGAGGCCGAGCGGCGTGGTCCCCGTGTCGGCGTACACGATTTCGATGGGCCTCCCGAGTACGCCGCCGGACCCGTTGACGGCGTCTGCTGCGGTTTCAAGGCCGAGGCGCATCTGCGCTGCGTGCTGCTCAAGGCCGCCGGTCAGCGGCAGCAACGCGCCCACGCGGAGCGCCTTACTCTGTCCGATCGCAGGAACGGGAAGAAGGCTGGCGGCCCCGCTTGCGGCAAGCCCGGCGAGGACAGTTCGACGATGGAGATGGCGAGCGCCCCGTGAGACTTTCATTCGTTTTCCTTCCGGGATGGCGCGATGACCCGGCGCCCGTCGCAGGCGCGCAAGGCCGATTCTAGCAGCACCGTTACCAGGGCCTCCTGCCATCAGGCCGCCGGCAGGCGCGGTTCCGGGTCGGTTGACAGAAGCTGGCTGCGGGCGGCGGAGCGGTGTGGAAGCGCCGGGGGCGCCGTCATGATGCGGCAGACGGTGCGGCTTCGGCGTCCTTTCCGAACAGGCGCACCCTTGCGCCGGTCAGCATGTCCCTGAGCTTCCCCCGGATTGCCCACAGGCACAGCAGCGAGGGAATGACCATCAGGGTGGTGATGATGAAGAACGTTCCCCAATCGCCGCCCAGGTAGTCGACCAGCGTGCCGGACGACGCCGCGAAGAGCGTTCTTCCCGCCGTGCCGATCGACGCCAGCAGCGCGTACTGCGTTGCCGTGTAGGTCCGGTCGACCAGCATCGAGATAAAGGCGACAAAGGTGACGGTCGCGAAGGCGCTGGTCAGGTCGTCCATGACGACCGCGGCCGCGAACAACGCTTCCGACTTTCCTGTCCAGGCCAGTGCCGCAAACATGAGGTTGGTCAGGGCCATAGCGATTCCCGCCACGAACATGGCGCGCACGAGGCCGATACGGATTGCGCACAATCCGCCGAGCACGGTGAACACGACCGTGGTGACCCAGCCCAGCCCCTTGGAGTACAGCGCGATATCGGACTTGGAAAAACCGATCTCCTTGTAGAAGACAAGTGACATGCGCCCCATGAACGCTTCGCCGATCTTGAACAGGAACACGAAGCCGAGCACGGCGGCCGCGATCGCGAACCCGTTTCGTCGGAAGAAGCTCATCAACGGTCCGACCACGGTGCTGGTCAGCCAGGCGCCGGCGCGCCCGAGGTGTCCTGCGGTCGCCACGCGGCCGGCCACCAGTTCCTCGTCTGCCGCCTGAGCCGCGATCCTCGCCTCGGGTGCCGGCTCGCGCACGAACATCAGTCCGATGTTGCAGAGGATGACGACCACGCCCAGCACGAGGAATGTCACCTGCCAGTAATTCTCGATCCCCGCGCCCTGCAGGCCTGCCGCAGTCTCCAGGGCCACCACGCCGCCGAGCTTGTATCCCGTCCACCATCCGACAACGGCAGTAGCCGCGCCGGCTGCCATCGTTTCGCTCTCCGTGGTGCCGATCTGCTCGATTCGGAGCGCGTCGATGGTGATGTCCTGGGTTGCGGAGGCGACGGCAATCACGAGTCCGATGGCGACGACGCCGGCGAGGTTTGCCGACGGTTCGATGGCGCTCCACGCCACGAGGCACAGCAGGATGACCGCCTGCAGCGTAACGATCCAGGCGCGCCGGTGGCCGAGACGCGGTGACAGCCACGGTATGCGGATCCGGTCGATGAACGGCGCCCAGAGGAAGTTGAATGCGTAGACGCCGAAAATCAGGCCTGCCCAGCCGATGGCGGTCCGGCTCAGGCCGTCCTCCTGCAACCACAGGCTGAGGGAGCTGCCGATCAGCACCCAGGGAAAGCCGCTGATGATCCCGAGGAGAAAGATGCGGCCCATGCGCCGCTCCAGGTAGGTGGCCATGGATGCCCGGATGCTTGGCATGGGGATGGTTCCGAGTTCGGGTGAAGCGGTCGGCTGGGGAACCGTCGCATCGGGCCGTAGGGTAATTCCGCGGACGGACACGCAGTATGAGGTTTTCCGCGCCGGGCGCGAACGTCGGCAGGGGCCCGACGCCGGGAAACAGGTGTCCGTCCCGACCGTGGCGTCCGCTGCGCGGGCGACCACGTGTCAACCGAACTCCGGTCGCGATATATTCCCCTGGATGCGCTGCCGGGCGCCCGCGCCGCGGTCGCATGGCTGTTCCCGTCTTCCGACGAACTGTGCCGAAGGAGGCCTCCATGGCCGAATACCGGGCCCCGCTCGCCGACCTCCAGTTTGCGCTGAACGATGTCGCCGATCTCGCGGCTGTTTCAGGCAGCAACGGTGCGACGCCGGAACTCGTCGATCAGGTGCTGGATGAGGCGGGCAGGTTCGCCAGCGAGGTGCTGGCGCCACTCAACCGTTCCGGCGACCTGTCCGGCGCCCGGATCGAGAACGGCGTGGTACGGGTTCCCGACGGCTTTGCCGAGGCCTATGGACGCTTCGTGGACGGCGGGTGGAATGCAGTCTGCGGACCGACCACCTGGGGCGGACAGGGGCTACCCTGGGTCGTGAGCACGGCGCTCAACGAGATTTGGCAGTCCGCCAACATGTCGCTGGCGAACTGCATGATGCTGACCCAAGGGGCGGTGGAACTTCTGTCGCACCACGGCACGGAGGCGCAGAAGCGGACCTATCTGCCCAAGCTCATCAGCGGCGAATGGTCCGGGACGATGAACCTGACGGAGCCTCACGCCGGTTCGGACCTCGGGCGCCTGCAGACCCGGGCGGAAGGGGCCAACGGGGCCTGGCGACTGCGCGGCCAGAAGATCTTCATCACCTTCGGCGACCACGACATGTGCGACAACATCGTGCATCTGGTGCTGGGGCGTCTGCCCGACGCACCGCCCGGGGTGCGGGGAATTTCGCTCTTTCTCGTGTCCAAGCGAGACATCCTGGAAGACGGTTCGCTCGGCGCCCACAACGACGTGCGCGTCAATTCGCTGGAACACAAGCTGGGTCAGATGGGCTCGCCCACGTGCGTGCTGATGTATGGCGATGATGAGGGCGCGCGCGCGGAGCTCGTCGGCGAGCCGCATGGCGGCCTCAAGACGATGTTCACGATGATGAACCACGCGCGCCTCAACGTCGGCATCCAGGGCGTCGCGATCGCCGAGCGCGCCTACCAGCAGGCCGTCGAGTACGCGCGAGCGCGGGTCCAGGGATCACCCATCGAAGAGCCGCGCGCCGCCGCCGTCGAGATCATCCGTCATCCCGATGTCCGGCGCATGATCATGGACATGAAGGCAAAGACGGAGGCGGCGCGCGCGTTGGCGATCGTGACTGCGGAAGCCCTCGATCGGGCCCGTGCGCACCCGGACGCGGAGGTGCAGGAGCGCTCGGCACTCCGCGCCGAGATCCTGGTCCCGATTATGAAGGGCTGGGGCACGGACCAGGGCGTCGACGTCGCCTCAACGGCCCTTCAGGTGCACGGTGGCATGGGGTACATCGAGGAAACCGGCGCGGCCCAGCACTACCGGGATGCCCGGATTCTCCCCATCTACGAGGGCACCAACGGGATCCAGGCGCTGGATATGCTGCGCCGGAAGCTGCAGCTCGCGGACGGTCAGCCGTTCCGGGAACTGATATCCGACATCAAGGGTGCTGCCGCGGACCTGGCCGAGAGCCCGGGCGAGGAATTGCCGGCGATCGGCCGGCACCTAGCGCAAGCCGCCGCGGCAGCGGACGAGGCCGGAGCGTGGCTCGCGGGGACGTACAAGGACGACCCCTGTGCGGCCGCCGCGGGCGCGACCCCGTTCCTGACGCTGCTCGGTTTCACGGCAGGCGGCTGGACCATGGGGCGCGCCGCCCTGCGGGCAGCCAAGCGGATCGGTGGCGGTGACACCGACCCGTTCCTCGCGACGAAGATCCAGACCGCCCGGTATTTCGCCGAGATGCATCTGCCGACGGCTGCAGCCCTGACGGGGCCGATCCAGGCAGCCCACCACACGGTCGACGCCGCCGTCGCGGCCTGAGGCCGACGCTGCCAGTTCGTCAGTTCGCGGGTGACAGGCTCTCCCCGTGCATCGCGAGACCGCCGTCCGGTCCGCGGATCCAGAGTTCCGCGCCCGTCTCGGTGCTGTGGCCCTCCGCGCGGATCGGCGCATTGGCGAACATGGGGCGAAGGGCCCGGAAGGTGAAGGTGTCGGGGAACGCCATCCGGCCCTCGTGGCGCAGGGTCTCCAGAAGTAATGTGGCCATCAGCGGCCCGTGGACGATGAGGTCCGGGTAACCCTCGACCTCCCGCACGTACGGGGCGTCATAGTGGATCCGGTGTCCGTTGAACGTGATGGCGGAGTACCGGAACAACATCACCGGGTCGGGCCGCACCACGCGGGACCATTGTGCTTCGGCTGGCACGGCCTTGGGTTCCGGTGCGGCAGCACCCGGTTCCGGAGCGCCGCGGTAGACCAGGTTCTGGGTTTCCTCGATGCAGGTGTCCTCGCCGGAGGCGATCGTATGGCGCACCGTCACGAAGACGAGCGGCCCGGTGCGTCCCTCCTTCTCGTCGACGCGCGTGACCTCCGAAGTCCGCGTGGCCGTCGCGCCGATTCGCAGCGGCGCGAACCATCGCAGCTTGCCGCCGGCATACATGCGGCGGGGGAGGTGGTCGATCGGCGGCAGGAAATCCCCGCGGCGGGGGTGGCCGTCGATGCCGATCTGATCCGGGGCGACCGCCTCCAGGAAATAGCTCCAGTGCCAGCCTGGGGGGAGCGGGTCCCCCGGACCGGGCGCCGGTGCGTCCAGGGTGGCGGCGAGCGCCTGCGCCGGCCATTGGGTGATGACGTCCTCTTGGATCCTGGGTTGCGGTGTCCAGTCCTTGGTCATGCCGAAAACTCCGCGCGAATGGCGTCCGAGTGCTCGCCGAGGCTCGGCACCGGCCGGTAGGCGGTCGTGGCCCCGTCCACGTCATTGGGCGGTGCGATCGTTTCCACGCACCCGCCGGGTGTCTCGTACCGGATCAGCCGCAGAGCCGGGTGACCTGCGAGGTCCGCCACGTTGTTGAGCGCTCCGCAGGCGATCTTTGCCTTGCGCAGGCGCTCGAGCAGGGCTGGCCGGTCCTCGCTTCCGAAGGCAGCGCAGATGATCCGGTCAAGGTCGGCGCGGTTCTGGAACCGGTCGCCCACCGTCCGGAACCGCGGGTCGTCCGTGATGGCCTCGTCTTCCAGGACATCGCGGCACAGCAAGCGCCATTCGCGCTCATTCTGGATCGATATCAGGACGAATCGTCCGCACCGCGCGGGAAACGCGCCGTAGGGCGCGATGGAGGGATGCGTGAGACCCAGCCGCTGGAGGTCCACGGCGCCGTACCGGCGGCTGAGGTAGGGGACCGACATCCAATCGGCGATCCCGCCGAAAAGCGACGTGCGGATGCCGCAACCCAGACCGGTGCGGGTCCGCCGGAACAGCGCCTGGAGAATGGCGGCATGCGCGTTCACGCCGGCGCCCAGGTCGCAGATGGGTACCCCGACGCGGGCCGGGCCGTCCGGTGTGCCCGTGAGCTCGCAGACGCCGCTTTCCGCCTGCACGAGCAGGTCATACGCCTTCATGTCCTCGTAGCTGCTGTCACCGTAGCCCGAGATATCGACTGTGATGAGCCGGGGGTTCGCTTCCCGGAGCGCCTCGGAGCCAAGGCCCGCCCGGTCGGCAGCGCCGGGCGCCAGATTCTGGATGAACACGTCGGCCCGGGCGGCAATTGCGCGGAGCAGGGCCTGTTCGTCCGGGTCCTTGATATTGGCGACTAGGGACTCCTTGCCCCGGTTCAGCCAGACGAAATATGCGCTCTGGTCGAGTACGACCCGGTCATAGTGGCGTGCGAAATCCCCGCCATCCCGTTCGACCTTGATCACCCTCGCGCCGGCGTCCGCCAGCCGCGCGGTGCACAGCGGCGCGGCCACGGCCTGTTCCAGCGACAGCACGAGAATGCCTTCGAGATCCTGCATTGGTGTTGCCCTTGGATTAGGCTGTGGACTTAACTGATTGTCCTGCGAGACCTCGCAGAAAGTAGCGTATCACGGCCAGCAGCACGGCGGACAGGTAGTTTCTGGCCCGCTTTTCGTATTTCGTGGCGATTCTCAGTAACGCTTTGAATTGGCAGATGAAGCACTCGATCTGGCTGCGGCGACGTGGAGTTCCCAGTCCAATTCCTGCGGCACTTTCCGGTTTGCCCTAGAGGGGATCACGGCCACCCCGCCGGCCTCGGCGACGAGGGCCAGGATGACGTCCGTGTCATCGGCCTTGTCGGCGATCACCGGGGTTGCGGCCTCGGGGCCGGCGAGCAGTTCCGGTGCCCGCGTGCAGCCGGCCTCCGGCGACGGCGCAGCAACCCCCTTTCGGACTCGGTCATGTCGTGTCGTCCGCCCGGTACGCCCCTCTTGCCGGCAACCCCCTGCGCAAGGCACCAAAGCGGGTGCCTTGTCGCTTTTTGCAGGCAACGGCTAGATCGGGCCGGACAGCCCGGTCATGCGCAAGTCCCCGTCATCAAACCTGCATTCGCTGGGCAAAGACCGGGTACCACTGCGGATAGGTCTCCGGGTCGACTGGCACCGCTCACACCGCGTCTGTCGAGACCGGGATCGTGATTGCGACGTGAAAGGTCTTGTGGGTGGCCAGCGAAGCCGCTGCCACGATGGCGACAAGAACTGAGTCAGCCCAGAAGGCGTGGAGACTCCGCTTGACCAGGGACCGGAACATCGGCGCTTCACATGCGTTTGTCGAGCCAGTTCACTAGGTGGCCGAGAGCGCGGCCGATATAGTCGTCTGACAATTTCGTCCCTCACATGTGTGCGTTGTACCAAGCGATCATTTCTTCAGGGTTGCCGCTGAAGTAGCGGTAGCCCTCGTAGCGCACCGGCGTGCCCTCGATCCACAGCAGTTTCTTGTCCGGGTTCGGTAGCGTGTCGTGTATGCCCTGTGCATCCGATGGCTTGGTGGTCACGTCATCCTTCACCTGCACGACCATCGTTGGGCATCTCACCGCGTGAGCCCAGGCGATGGCGTTGGAATCCGTATGGCGGAAACTGGAATAGTAGGAGTAGCGCTCGTTGAAGCGTTCGTAGGCGTTGATCACGCCTTGGTCGATCAGGGCGCGCTCGATGAAGGGCGCGGCCGACAGCGGCTGCAACGCGATCATGCAGGCGATGTCTTCAAATTCCTCGGGGTGCCGTGCCATGGCGATGAAGGTTGCGTTGCAGCCCATGCACAGACTATGCAACCCGATCTTCATGCGCGCCGTGTCGGGGCGTGACTTGGCGTAGCGCATCGATCCGATCACGTCCCGCCATTCGATGGCGCCGACGCCGGTGATGTTGCCAGCGCCGTCCGCCGAATGGCCATGACCCCGCAAGTCATAGGCAAGCACATTGTAGCCGGCCTCGTGCAACGCCTTGTAGGCTCGGACGAAATCCACTTCGAACCCGCCCTGCTGGTCCCATGGCGCCAAGTGGCCCGGATAGCCATAGCGGTTGGCGCCGATGAAGTGATTGCAGATGATCAGCTTGTCGGAGCCTTGCGCAGGTACGAACCAGCCGTCCAGCATCACGCCGTCCGCGGCAGGAAAGTAAACGTCTTCGTAGGCCAGCTCGTAGTCCGACGGTCGCCGCAGGATCGGCGTGCGGAAGGAATAGCTTACCGCCTTGGCGATCCGATCGATCAATGCGTCTTCCTGGGTCTGGTCCATGGCCCTTTCCTTCGTCTGGGTGTTCTCAGCAGCACCTGTCAGGCGCAATGGTACGATGGATGCGGCGGCGGTAACCGCGCCGACTTTCAGTAGGTTTCGTCTTGTCTGCGTCATTGACGGACCCTCCGCTCACCGACTGAAGGCTGTACACCTGTACTAGTCATGTACAATAGTATGCTACATTACGACAGAAAGTGTCAATCTGTAATCTCTTAGCTTCTCTAGGGCCAGGATGCCCGGCAAGCTCAGTGGGGTTGGACAGGCGCTAGAGGTGGAGCCGCGGCATCCCAGCCTTAGGAGGACCCCTATCCGTGATGCAGCTCCTCTCCAACGGCGCGGCTCCGATGACGTTCGCGGCCGCTCGTCCTAACCTCCCGTCCGTGTTCGGCGGTGCTGTTCCCCAATCCCGGAGCCGACCTCCGATCGCACCTTCGCATGTCTTCGCCCCTGTCTCCGCCCACAGCCTCCCGGCGCTTGCTATTGTTTGCAGCCGAGACCGCCACGACCCTCCAACTCCATGGCCTTCCTGAAGATCAGCCGCGTCATCGTCTTCACAAGAGCGGCATGACCATCGCCCAACGTCCACTGATTTGGTCCGAAGGGGATTCGTGCGTGCGTACCGACCTAGGTATTCTTCTCGCTGTGTAGTGCCTCTGTGCCTGGGTCGGCGGCAAGCGGATCGGTCGGCCAATCGTCAACAGGGGCGAGCCCCAACCGACATTTCCAGAAAACTCAAAAATTTACCAGCACGATCCGGAAGCGGCCCCAGACGCGATTGGTAGAGCGAGATGACCGCGACGAAACAGAAAATCATCGACGCCGCCATCCGCACTTTTGTGCGTTATGGGGCGCGCAAGACGGCGATGGCGGACATCGCGTCGGAAGCAGGCGTGTCGCGACAGACGCTCTATGACACCTTCGGCGGTAAAAGTGAGCTGATTGTCGCTTCCATTCGCCGCATCACGGACAACAACCTGCAAGCGGTCAGGGACAATCTTGTGGGGCGCACTTCACTGTCGACACAGCTCGACGCTTATTTTGAGGGGACGGTAATCAAGTCGTTCGAACTGCTGCAGACATCGGGAGACGCCGAGGACTTGGTCAGTGGCCACAATCAGGCCGGGCGCAAAGAGATTGAACGTTCCCATGACAAGCACCACGCCCTGGTCGCCGAGTTGTTGAGGCCGCACTCAAGAGCGTTGGCGGTCTCCAACCTGACCCCCGACCAGCTGGCGCATCTTGTCGTAACGGTCGTGATGGGCCTGAAGTATTCGGCGAAGAGCCGAGACGACTTGGATGCCCTTCTTGTCACATTGAAGGCAGCGGTGTTGGCGCTCTTGGGAGGCTCGGCGTCAGAACTGGCATAGTACGGTAGTTGCGTTTCTGGGCGCCGCCTGCGGCGGGGTCGCGTGTCACCGGCTTGGTGTCTTCGTCGCCCAGGAGACCACTACATGACGAATGAGGCGCGTGTGGTCAGCCTGAATCGCGGTAGGGGACCGGGTTCCCCAGGTCCCCTTCTTGCTCCAGCAGTTGTAGCGGCTAAAGCAGATCGTCTACGGGCCATACCGCTCGGGCAGGCCACGCCACGGGGCGCTCCGCCCACGGATCGAAGAAGATTCCGCCGATGACCCGACGGTCGTGCTTCCGGGCCGAACTCGAACGCCCAGTCGGAGGGAACCGGCGGAGCAACTTCCTTGCCGCCTCCGTCATGTCGTACCGTCCGCCAGCCAGCTCCACCTCCAGCAACCAAGCCAATTCCACGGTCTCGCACCATTCGCGAAAACTGGGTTCAGACCTTAGTAGGAGCGGGGTAGGCCCAGGACATGCTGGCCGATGTAGCCGAGAATAAGGTTGGTGGAAACCGGAGCCACTTGGTACAGCCGCGTCTCACGGAATTTCCGCTCGATATCGTACTCTTCCGCGAAGCCGAAGCCGCCATGCGTCTGCAGGCAGCTCTCCGCCGCGTGCCAGGAAGCGTCTGCTGCGAGCAGCTTGGCCATGTTGGATTCCGGCCCACATGGCAGGCCCGAGTCGAAGCGGAGCGCGGCTTTCTGCACCATCAGGTTGGCTGCCTCCGTCTCTGCGTATGCCCGTGCAATCGGGAACTGCACGCCCTGATTTTGGCCAATGGGACGATCGAAGACCACTCGTTCGCCGGCGTAGGCGACGGCACGGTCGACAAAGAAGCGGGCGTCGCCGATGCATTCGGCAGCGACCAGGATCCGCTCCGCGTTCATACCGTCCAGGATATAGCGGAATCCCTTGCCTTCCTCGCCGATTCGGGCCGTGTCCGGCACGCGGAGATCCTTGAAGAAGACCTCCGTGGTCGCATGGTTCAACATGGTCCGGATCGGGCGGATGCTAAGGCCGGACTGCAATGCCTCGGCCATTTCCACGAGAAACAGTGACAGGCCGTCCGTGCGCTTGGCGACGGTTTCCGCCGACTCGGTCCGGGCTAGCAGGAGCATCAGGTCGGAATGTTCAGCTCGGCTGGTCCAGATCTTCTGGCCGTTGATGACATAGGAGTCGCCGTCACGGTCAGCCCGGGTCTGCAGTCCGAGGGTATCGCTTCCCGCGTTGGGCTCCGTAACGCCGAACGCCTGCAGCCGGAGCTTCCCGGAAGCCACATCTGGTAGATAACGCTGCTTTTGCGCTTCGGAACCATGCCTCAGTAGAGCGCCCATCATGTACATCTGGGCATGACAGGCAGCGCCGTTGCCGCCGCTGCGGTGAATCTCTTCGAGCACGGCGACGGCGGCGGACACCGGGAGGCCGGCACCGCCGTACTGTTCCGGGATCAGGCAGGCCAGGTAACCCGCTTCGGTCAAGGCCGCGACAAACTCCTCGGGATAGGTACGGTCACGGTCCAGTGCGCGCCAGTACGGGCCGGGGAAGCGGGCGCAGAGCTTCCGCACGCCGTCGCGGACATCGGTCCATGGATCGCCCCCATTGAGCAAGGGCTCGGAACGCGTCAGATCAACTGGTTTCATGCAGGTCGGAACCGACGACTGGCAGCGCAGATCAGAAGCCGACGCTCACACCGATGGTCCAGGTGCTCTCCCGCTGGCTGGATTGCGCCTGCCAGCTTGCCAGTTGCTCCGGGTTGGTCACCTCGACGTAGTTGAAGTAACCCCGGAGCCCGGGCTTGAACGCGTATTCCAGATCGACGGAAAGGGAGTCAAGCGAACGTTGAGTCGCGGGATTCACCGTACGCCCCGTCCAGGAGCCGTCTGTCCAGGTAGTGATGAGAGACGTGCCGACCCGAAATGCACCGAATTGGTAGTTGGCACCGAGGTTGTAGCCGCGCCGCACGTTGTCGATCGTAGGATCGTCGGCGTCGAACACGCCGGCACCCAAGACGAATCGGCCGTACTGGAGTGCGCCCACCAGGGATACCGTTTCCCTGCCTGTCCGTTCTCGAGTGGTGAACGACGGCGGGAGTGCGCGATAGACGACACCGACGGCGAAGTCGAGTTTCGAGTAACCCGCCGACCAGGCCGCAGTGGTCTCGAACGGCTTCGTCGCCCGCCAGCCAATACCCGACGCCCGGCCTTCCTCGCAGGTAGGCGAGGGATGCACGAACGTCGTGGACACCTCGCCGCCGCCGATCCGGTGCGTGCGCATTGCGCACGGCACTACGTCGGACGATCCGAAGTGAAGTGTGCCGAGCCCGCTCGGGCGCCCGTCGTTTGCTTCCGCGGGGAGCACTGAACATACGATCAGCAATCCGGCCGCACCCGCCAGCCGGCCGACCCATCGACCCTTACTCACGCCCTGGCACTCCTGCAACGCTTCGGCAGCCGAGCCCGGCGACCGTAGTGGTCCCCCTCACTCACGATTACCATATTTAGGTCTTCCGAACGGTTCAAGGAAGTTTGGAAATGCTACGGTCAAGTCGGGGCAGGCGACGACAAGGCGGACGGTAGCCGATGACGCGTTCCCCGGCCGGCATCTTGACAGAGGCTGGGTGTCAGTCGTAGACGCATGGGCTGGGCTCGTTGGTGTAGCCTAAACGTGCCGAGGTCGGCGGCCGACCACCGGGGGCGGGGTAGCTCAGTTGGTTAGAGCAGCGGAATCATAATCCGCGTGTCGGGGGTTCGAGTCCCTCCCCCGCTACCACTCTTGTGGCGTTTCCTGGACGGGGGCCGCTTGTTCGGCCCGCGTTGACAGCGGCCTTGGCCGGGGCTAGACATAGGCGCCCGGTTGCGGCCTTGTGGCGGTGCAGCCAAGTCAGTCGCACCGCACCGTACGTTCCGCTAGGACCTTCCATGCGTACATATACCGCCCGCCCGGCGGAGATTCAGCGTGCTTGGCATCTGATCGATGCCGAAGGGGTTGTCCTCGGGCGGCTGGCCAGTCTCATCGCCAATCGGCTCCGCGGAAAGCACAAGGCGATGTACACGCCGCACTTGGACTGCGGCGACAACATCGTTGTTGTCAACGCGGAGAAGGTGGCGCTGACCGGCGTGAAATCCCGTGACAAGCTGCACTACTGGCACACCGGGTATCCGGGTGGCATTCGGTCGCGGCGCTACGGGGATCTGCTCGCAGGCGCGCGCCCCGAGCAGGTGATTGAACTCGCGGTGCGTCGAATGATCCCGAAGGGTCCGCTGGGTCGGGAACAACTGCGCAAGCTGCACGTGTACGCTGGCCCGGAGCATCCGCACACGGCCCAGCAGCCGGTGCCCGTCGATTTGGCGGCGCTGAACCCGAAGAACCTACGGCAATCCTCCAATGACTGACACGCTAACTCCCGTTCCGGTAGTCGGCTCTGGTCCGGCGGCACCTGCTTCCAAAGCGCGGAGCTATGGCACCGGCCGCCGCAAGAGCTCCGTGGCGCGTGTTTGGGTAATGGCGGGCAAGGGGAGGATCACGGTCAACGGCAAGCCCCAGCAGGAGTACTTTCCACGGGCGGGGCATCTGGCGCTGTTGCGACTGCCGCTTCAGGTGTCCGAGCGTCAGGACGAAGTCGACGTCGTCTGCACGGTCCGCGGCGGCGGAACTTCAGGGCAGGCAGGGGCAATTCGGCACGGCATCAGCCGCGCCCTCGCCGCACGCGAGCCGGCGCTCGGCCCCAAGCTTCGTGCACACGGACTGCTGACCCGGGATGCTCGTCGAGTGGAACGAAAGAAGTACGGGCGTCCGAAGGCGCGCCGAAGCTTCCAGTTCTCCAAGCGCTGATTTGCTCCGGCTTGCGCGGCCGGCTGCTGACCTTACTGTTCACGTGGCGCGAACGCGCCGGGCCTTAGCACATGACTGATCGGTTCCCTGTCGCGATCTTGGGAGCCAGCGGGTACGTTGGCGCGGAATTGCTCCGACTGGTGCTCGGGCATCCCCGACTGGAGATCGCGGCCCTCGGGGCAAAGCGCCAGGCCGGGGTCCTTCCAGAGACCCTATTTCCCCGGCTGAGTGGCTTGGACCTGCCGCCATTCGTAGACGTGGACCAGTTCGATGGCTCCGGGTGTGCGCTGGTGTTTTGCTGCCTCCCCCACAGCACGACTCAGGAAACCGCTGCGCGCCTCGTTCCTGCGGTTCGCGTGGTTGATACTTCTGCGGACTTCAGGCTCCGCGATCTCGCGAGCTACGCCGAGTGGTACGGCACTCCCCATCTGGCGCCGGAACTGCAGCGCGACGCCGTTTACGGACTGACCGAGCACGCCCGTGCGGCGATCGGCTCCGCCTTGCTGGTGGCCTGTCCGGGCTGCTACCCGACGTCGGCACTCCTGCCCCTGCTTCCTCTCCTGTCGGCCGAGCTGATCGAACTCGAGCCCATCGTGATTGACTCCAAGTCGGGGGTTTCGGGGGCCGGACGGGCGCTGCGGGAAGACCTGCTGTTCGCCGAAGTCTCCGAAGGCATTCGAGCCTACGGACTTGGCGGGCACCGCCACACGCCGGAGATCGAGCAGGAATTGTCGGGCGTCGCGGGCTCCGACATCAAGGTCACGTTCGTTCCGCACCTGGTGCCGATGAATCGCGGCATTCTGACGACCATCTACGTCAATCCGCGCGCCGGCGTGGCCGCCACGGATCTGCAGGCGTGCCTGGAGGCCGCGTACACCACCGAGGCCTTCGTGCAGGTCCTACCCGCGGGAGTTGTTCCTGCGACCCGGGAGGTACGCGGTTCCAATCAGGCGCACCTCGGCGTGGCAGACGGTCGCGGCGGACAGGCGGTGCTTATTTGCGCTCTGGACAACCTGCTCAAGGGGGCCGCGGGGCAGGCGATGCAGAACGCCAACGTGATGCTGGGCCTGCCGGAAGACATCGGTCTGTTAGCTGGTACCTTGGCGCCGTAACCGAACTGAGATCCGTTCCTGGGTTGTCTGTGCCATGGTGTGCTGCAAGGTCGGCCATCATCGATTGGGCGGGGCGCGAAACCTCGTGCACAATCTCGGACAGGCTCGAAGATCGGACGGCCTGACCGGAAAGACTGGCCGATGAAGCAAATTCCCTCCCCCCGCGAGTTCGAGCGAATACAGGCGCTGCCGCCGTACGTGTTCGCCGAGGTGAACGCGATGAAGGACGCTGCGCGGGCGGCCGGCGAGGACGTCATCGATCTCGGGATGGGCAATCCCGACCTCCCACCCCCGGATCATGTCGTCGACAAGCTCGTCGAGACGGTTCGCAATCCCCGCGTGCATCGGTATTCCGCCTCACGCGGTATCCGCGGCCTCCGTCGAGCGCTAGCAGGCTACTACCAGCGTCGGTTCGACGTCACGCTGGACCCCGAACGCGAGGTCATCGTGGCGTTGGGATCCAAGGAAGGGTTTGCCCACCTCGCAACGGCGATCACCGAACCCGGCGATCTCGTGCTGGCTCCCGATCCCAGCTACCCAATCCACCCGTACGGTTTCGTACTGGCGGGTGCGGCCATCCGGGGTGTGCCGGTCGGGCCCGGCCGCGACTTCGTTTCCGAGCTGGCGAAGGCGCTGGAGGCTGGCGCCGGCCGAGTCAAGGCGGTCACGGTGAACTTTCCAGCCAATCCGACGGCTGCGGTGGTGGGGCTGGAGGTCATGGAGGCCATCGTGGACCTCTGCCGGCGGCATGAAGTCTGGATCCTGTCCGATCTCGCCTACGCGGAGATTTACTTCGATGATTCGCCGCCGCCGTCAATCCTGCGGGTGCCGGGCGCCAAGGAGCTCGCAGTCGAGTTCACCTCGCTGAGCAAGACCTATTCGATGCCTGGCTGGAGGATCGGGTTCGCTGCCGGCAACCCTCACCTTGTGGCCACGTTGACTCGAATCAAGTCCTACTTGGACTACGGCGCCTTCACGCCGATTCAGGTTGCGGCGACCGCAGCGCTCAATGGCCCGCAGGATTACGTCGACTCGGTTCGTGCAACTTACCGCCGCCGCCGAGACACGCTGGTGGGCGGCCTGCAGCGCGCCGGTTGGGATGTCGAACCGCCGGTCGCAACGATGTTCGTGTGGGCGCGGCTGCCGACGGCTTTCCAGGGCGCAGGCAGCCTCGCCTTTGCAAAGGAGTTGCTGGCGGAGGCCCGGGTCGCGGTGTCACCGGGCGCGGGCTTTGGTCCGGGCGGGGAGGGTTGGGTCCGGATCAGCCTGGTGGAAAACGAGCAGCGCATCCGGCAGGCCTGCCGCAACATTCGTCAATTCCTGGATCGCTCGGATCTCGGCGTTCGGACTGCGCGGGGCGCTGCGTGACCCGCTCGGCACCAGGCGTCATGCACGGGCTCCTGGATGATCTTCTTCGGGCGACCGAGGCGGCGGCGCTGGCGGCGTCGGCGTGGCGAGGCCGTGGCGACGAGAAAGCGGCAGACCAGGCCGCAGTCGACGCGATGCGGCGGCAGCTCCAGTCCGTGCCGATGTCGGGTACCGTCGTCATTGGCGAGGGAGAACGCGATTCTGCTCCCATGCTCTATGTCGGTGAAGCCGTCGGTGCCGGGACTGGGCCGGAGCTCGACATCGCGGTCGATCCGCTGGAAGGCACGACCATCTGCGCTACCGACGCCCCCGGTGCGTTGGCGGTCCTCGCTGCGGGAGCACGCGGAAGTCTGCTGCACGCGCCGGACGTGTACATGGAAAAGCTTGCGATCGGCCCCGGCTATCCGGAAGGCCTCATCCGGCTCGACGATTCTCCGGCTGACAATCTGGGACGCATTGCCGAGGCCAAGGGCTGCAGAGTTGAAGATGTGACCGTCTGCATCTTGGGCCGGGATCGCCATGCCGATCTCGTCTACGCGGTTCGGGAGACCGGAGCCCGCTTGCGACTGATCGGCGATGGGGACGTGGCGGCAATCATTCAGGTGGCCGACTCCGCTTCGCCGGTTGACGTCTACATGGGGGTCGGCGGCGCGCCGGAGGGGGTGTTGGCGGCGGCGGCGTTGGCCTGCACGGGCGGGGCGATGCTGGGCCGGCTCGTGTTTCGCGATGACGACGAGCGCGCTCGCGCGGCCCGGGCCGGTATCCGCGACTTCGATCGGGTGTACGACCGATCGGAACTTGCCTCCGCGGATTCGGTCCTGATCGTCTCCGGGGTCACCGACGGGCCACTCGTGCTGGGCCCGCGGCAGGCGGCGAACTTCGTTACGTGCGACAGCCGTGTCTACGCGTCCGGTGGTCGCTGGGAACGACGTCAGGCCACATACCCGGTGCCGGCGTGAATGCGGGGCCCGCAACACCCGGGCGGTCCCTCTCAGGGAGGATTTGGCGCTACCGCGCCGCCGACGAACAGGCGGTGGCGGCGGTCGTCCGGGCCACGGGGGCATCCGATGGGATGGCCCGCCTCCTAGTCGGCCGCGGCATCGCGCCGGACGAAGCGAATAGCTGGCTGCGTCCGGCGGGCATGCCGCATCCGCCGGACGTGAGTTCGGTACTCGATCTGGATCGTGCGGCGGCCTTGCTGGCGGACGCCGTGACGCGGCGGCGGCGCGTTGGGATCCTCGGCGACTACGATGCCGACGGCACGGCATCCACCGCCCAGCTCGTCCGCTACTTGCGGGCGGCGGGGGTGACAACCATTACGCACATTCCCGATCGGGTCGCGGAGGGGTACGGTCCCAGCGCCGCCGCGATCGACCGCTTCCGGGTGGCCCGTGCGGAGCTGGTCGTAACGGTTGACTGCGGCATCACTGCGTTCGCTCCGCTGCGGCATGCGGCGGAGCACCGGATCCCGGTCATTGTGGTCGACCATCACGTCGCGGAAGGCGAGCTGCCGCCGGCGGCGGCCATTGTGAACCCTAATCGCGGTGACGACACGAGCGGACTGGGGATGCTGACGTCCAGCGGCCTCACCTGGCTGCTGATCGACCGCCTGCACCGGGAACTGGGTCGCCGGGGCGTGCGGGACGGCCTCCTGCCGGAGCCCGAGTCGTTCCTCGACTTGGCGGCGCTCGGTACCGTTTGCGATCTTGCCCCGCTGACGGGTGCGAACCGGGACCTGGTTCGCCGTGGCATCGAGGTCCTCGCGCAGGGCGGCAATCCCGGTCTCTGCGCCATTGCCGCCGCTGCCCGCCTGGAAGAGCCCCCGCAGGCATCGCACTTTAGTTTCGTGTACGGCCCCCGGATCAACGCTGCCGGCCGGGTCGGCGATCCGGCGCTGGGCTTGCGCGTTCTCGAAACCGACGACCCGGAAGAGGCCGTTCGCGTGGCCGGCCTGCTTGAGGACCTGAACCGGCAGCGCCGGTCGCTGGAGGCGCAGGCGTATGACGAGGCCGTGACGCAGGCCGAAGCGCGTGGTGCTGATGCGGGTCCGGCGGTGATCGTCGTCGGCGAGGGATGGCATCCCGGAGTTATCGGGATCGTCGCAAGTCGCCTGGTGAATCGGTTTCGGCGGCCTGCGGTTGTATGCGTCCGTGATCGGGATCAGCTAAGGGGTTCGGCTCGCTCGCTCGCCGATATCAACATTGGCACGCCCGTGATCCGAGCTCGGCGAGCGGGCTTGCTGGAGAAGGGGGGCGGCCATCCGATGGCGGCCGGCTTCACCGGTAACTGCAGCCGCATTGGCGAGCTGGTCACCTTTCTCAGGGACGAGCTAGCGCAGGCCCGGCGGCCGGACTCCGATGAGAGCGCCTTGCTGCTTGACGGCGTCCTGGCGGTGTCGGGCGCCAACGTTGCCTTGGGGACAGAGTTGGATCGGGCCGGACCGTTCGGGGTGGGCAATCCGTGGCCCTGCTTCACCTTTCCGAGGGTGTTTCCTATTCGGGCGCGCATCGTGGGCACCGGGCACGTGAGCTGTCTTCTCGCCGACGAGACCCGTGGCCGGGTGAAGGCGATCGCGTTCCGGAGCGAGGGAACTCCGGTTGGCGACGCCTTGTTGCGTGGCCGGCCACTGGACGTCGCCGGCCAAGTGCAGGTTTCGACTTGGCGAGGCCAGAGGCGTGCGGAAGTTCACATTCAGGATGTCGCTAGGTGTCACGGATAGCCGGCGCGCCTGATTCCGTCAGGACCGCCATCCTTCCGGTCGCAGGGCTCGGTACACGTTTTCTTCCGGCGACCAAGGCAGTGCCCAAGGAAATGCTGCCGGTGGCCGGGCGGCCACTGGTGCAGTACGCCGTTCAGGAGGCGCTCGATTCCGGGATCGAGCGAGTGGTGCTGGTAGCGGCTCCAGGACGGGATCTGGCGTTGCGGCACTTCGCGCGCGACCAGGAACTTGAGGCGGCGTTGGCGGCGCGTGGACGTTCCCAAGCGCAGGCCGAGGTCCGGATGTTGGCAACCTTTGGCGAGCGGCTGACCGCAATCGAACAGGCGGAGCCGCTCGGACTCGGCCACGCCGTCGGCTGCGCCACCCGGGCGCTCGGACCGGGTCCATATGCCGTGATCCTGCCGGATGACCTCGTTCTGGGTCATGCGCCGTGCCTGCGTCAGCTGCTGGATGTCCACGACCGGCTGGGTGGCACTGTGTTGGCCGTGACCAGCCTTCCACCGGAGGAACTCCGGAACTTCGGGGTGGTCGCACCCGGCGTCGATGACGGCATCGTGGTGGAGGTGCAGGGTCTCGTGGAGAAACCGGCGCCGGGATCGGAGCCGTCGCAACTGGCCGTGGTCGGCCGCTACGTGCTTTCTCCCGAAGTGTGTGCAGCGCTGCCCACGTTGGCGCCCGGCGCCGGTGGCGAATTGCAGCTGACCGACGCGATCGCCGCCACGATCGGAACCACGCCGGTCCACGCGGTACGGTTCGAAGGGCGGCGGTTTGACTGCGGGAATCCCACCGGGATGGTTGCAGCAGGTGTGGCCGTGGCGCTGGCGGATGCGGCACGCAGTGCCGCCGTGGCGACTTCGGTCCGCGCGCTCCTGTCAGGGATGGACGGGGAGCAGGCGTGACTTGGCACGACTGATGGGGAGCGATTGCGTCGATGCCCGCTCGATCGCCGGGCCCGGTGCCACGGGACGATCGACTTGCCGTCGAGCCGCAGGCCCATGAAGCGCCAGGGAAGCGGCGCGCGGCGCCGGTTTGATCCTTCGATCCTGAGGGCCTACGACATTCGCGGAATCGTCGGCGAGACCTTGGGGTGCGCCGACGCACGGGCGCTCGGCCAGGCATTCGCAATCCGGGTATCGGCTGAGCGCGCGTCGTGCCGAATCGTGGTGGGTCGTGATGGCCGGCTGACCTCGCCCGCGCTCGAGCGCGCACTCGTCAAGGGCCTCCGTGAAGCCGGCGCTCACGTGATACGGGTCGGGGTCGGCCCGACGCCCATGGTGCATTTCGCCGACCATCGTCTGGCCGCCGACGGGTCCGTAATGGTTACCGGATCGCACAATCCGCCGGAGCACAACGGTTTCAAGCTCTCGCTCGGCAGGGCACCGTTCTTCGGTGAGTCGATCCAGGAGTTGACCCATCCTGCGCCGCTCCCGCGCAACCCGGGGCCAAGCGTGGTGGAAGACCTCGGTGTCCGGGCGGCGTACGCCGCGTCCCTTGCGGATGGGCTCGCCGGCAAGGGACGCCCGCTCCGGGTTGCATGGGATGCGGGGAACGGTGCGGCCGGCGCGCTCCTCCAGCACCTTACGGCTCGCCTTCCCGGCGAGCATCACATCTTGAACGGCGCTGTCGACGGCCGGTTCCCGGCGCACCATCCGGACCCCTCGAAACCCGAGAACCTGTCGGAGCTCGCGGCGGCAGTACGGACCGACCGTCTCGACCTGGGCGTTGCCTTCGACGGGGATGGGGACCGACTTGGCGTCGTGGACGGCGCAGGACAGATCGTGTCGCCGGACCATTTGCTCTGTGTCTTCGCCGCGGACGTCCTGACCGATTCGCCGGGAGCCGCCTTGCTGGCAGACGTCAAGACCAGCGAAACCGTATTTCGTCATATCTCGGAACTCGGAGGGCGGCCGCGGCTCGGGCCGACCGGCCATGCGCATATGCGGGCCCGCGTGCGGAGAGGGGAAGCGCTCTTCGCCGGCGAGCTTTCCGGCCACATCTTCTTCGCTGACGAGCATCCCGGGTATGACGACGCGCTCTACGCTGCGGTTCGGCTGCTGCGCGCGCTGAGTAGCGGACCGACTTTGGCGCAACGTTGTGCGGCGCTGCCGCGCACATTCAGCACACCGGAGATTCGCATTCCGTGCCCGGACAGTCGCAAGTTCGAGGTCGTACGCTCGGTCTGCGATGCGGTGATACGTCGCGGGGTTTCGCCGAACACCCTGGATGGCGTGCGTGTCTGCACCGAGCAAGGGTGGTGGTTGCTCCGCGCTTCCAACACGGAGGCGGCCGTGGTCACCCGGTGCGAGACCTACCGCGAGGCGGATCTCCCCGAGTTGTGTGCCGCGGTGCGAGGGTTGTTGATCGATGCAGGCGTCAGTGCCGCAGAAGCACTGGGCGTCTGACGGCCTCGGTGCCAGGCACGTCCGGCTTTACATGCCGGGAGGGGCCTATCGGGATGCCGGCGACCCGGATGGCAGCAAGTCAGGCGGTGGCGGCCGACCAAGATCAGCTTGACAGATATCCGTCTGCCTTTAATGATGTGAACAGCGGGCGCAGGATTCGAATTGTGCGACCGGCAGACGCAGGCGTTCGACGCCGTGTCTGGTGGATGCAGATGCCGGCAGCCCACTGAGGGAGATTTTCTATGAGACGAATCGCTTCGGCGTTGGCCGTCCTGGCAGTGTGTGGCTTTGCGGCAGGAAGTGCAGTCGCAGACGCACACGGAACCGTGAAAGTCTATTGGACTGCTAGCGGCAAGTTCGGCCCATTCAATATTCAGGGTTTGATCCCGACGTATCCGGAAGCCCGCGACATTCTGATCCCCATCAACATGTGGGTGATTGATCATCCCAAGGGGCTGGTCGTTTACGACACCGGGAATAACGTGGCGATTTCCGACGGCAACTGCGCCTCGCACTGGGCCCAGGGGAACTGCGATTTCCTGCTGCCCAGCCAGACCAGAGGCGATGTCATCGACCAGCAGCTTGAGAAGCTCGGGTACAGTACGAGCGACGTGAAGGTCGTCATCACCTCGCACTCGCACCTTGACCACATCGGCAACATCGAGATGTTCCCGGACGCGATTCACGTGATTCAGAAACGTGAGCTTTACCAGGCTTGGTGGCCGGAGAAGTTCCAGCGCCCGAGCGGCGCCCACGTGGTTGGCGACTATGACGAGGCCCGCGAGTTCAACTACCACGCCATCGAGGGTGACTACGATCTGTTCGGCGACGGCACCGTCCTGGTCCTGAGCACGCCGGGCCACACGCTGGGGCACCAGTCGGTGCGCCTCGAGCTGGCCAACACCGGCACGGTCGTTCTCTCCCAGGACGCAATCTGGATGGAAGAGAACCTCGAAGGGCACCCGGCTGGCCTGAACTACAGCATCCTGGACTACTTCGACTCGGTTAACCGGCTGAAGATGATGGCCGACATCCAGAACGGGAAGCTCTGGTTCGGTCACTCCATCAGACAGTACGACAGCATGGGCGAGAACTGGTACGACTGACGTCCAGCGATCTACCATCGAGTGAGGCTCTCCCCATCCGTGGGGAGGGCCTCTTCTTTTTTTGTTCCAGCGTTGGTCCCCGTGGTCGCATGGCGCGCCGCGCGCCGTGACCACCGGCCTCATTGATTCCCCGTGTCCTATCCGGTCGAACTTCATAGCCTGACCAAGACCTATGGCGAACGAACGGTCGTCGACCGTGTGTCGTTTCACGTGGGCCAAGGCGAGATCGTGGGTTTCCTGGGCCCGAATGGCGCCGGCAAGACCACCACCCTCCGGATGATCGCCGGCTACCTCGCGCCGACCTCCGGCCAGGTGACCGTCGCCGGTCACGACGTCATCAGTTCGCCCACGGCAAGCGCGGCGGCGGTCGGGTACGCACCGGAGCGTCCCGCACTCTACGAGAGCTTCGACGTCCTGGGCTACCTTCACTTTGTGGCCCGCGCCAAGCGGGTGCGCCGTGCCGACACCGCCAGCCAGCTGGATCGCGTCGTTTCCGCCTGCCGTCTCGAGGCGGTTGCCCGAAGCGAGGTCTACAAGTTGTCGAAGGGGTATCGCCAGCGACTCGGCTTGGCCCAAGCGCTGCTCGGACAACCTGAAGTCCTGCTCCTCGATGAGCCGACGTCGGGACTGGACCCCGGACAGATTTCGGAAACCCGCGAAGTCATCCGGTCGTTCGGCCACGACCAATCCGTCCTGCTGAGTACGCACATCCTGCCGGAGGTGACCCTACTTTGTGACCGGATCGCGATCCTGCATCACGGTCAACTGCTTGCCATCGATTCGCCGGCGGGGTTGGCGACGGCGGTGGGACGCGCCAACCGGGTTGAGCTGCAGGTGGCGGCTGGCGAACCGTCCGACCTCAAGGAGCGGCTGCTCGATATCAGCGGCGTGATCCGGGTCGACGTGGATGATCGGCAGGTCCCGTACGCGGTCAACTGTGCCGTCGACTCGAGCGGCAACGTCGAGGCGGCCATTGCCAGGGCGGTGGCCCGCGACTGGGACCTGCTGGCACTGCGGCGGCACGACCCGTCGCTGGAGGACGTGTTCCTGCATTACGTCGAGGGGGCAGCATGAGCGGAGTGCTTGCGGTCTACGGCAAGGAGATCAAACTCTATTTCCGGTCGCCGATCGCGTATTTCGTCTTGGCGGTATTCCTGCTCGGGACGGGATATTTCTTTTCGTACAACCTGTTCGTTTCCGGTCTCGCAACCATGCGGGAGACCTTCCAGAACATGGGCCTGCTGGCAGTCATTCTGTTGCCGGTCGTGTCGATGCGCCTGTTTGCAACCGAGTACAGCGCGGGCACCTACGAGCTGTTGGCTACGCTGCCGCTCGCGCCGTGGCAGGTTGTCCTGGGCAAGTACCTCGGGGCGCTCACGATGCTCGTCCTCATGGCGTTCGGAACGGTACTTGACCTGGTACCGCTGTACCTGTTCGGAGCGCCGGAGACCAGCACGATTTTCTCGGGCTATCTGGGCTTTCTGTTGCTGGGCAGTGCCTGCTTGGCGATCGGGCAGCTCTGCTCGTCTCTGACCGAGAATCAAATCGTGGCGGCGTTGGTGACGGTTTCGATTCTCCTGGGTTTTTGGTTCGTGGGGCATTTGCAGTCGTTCCAGACCGTGCAATTCCTGCGAGAGCTCTTTCTCTACGTCTCCTTCGCTTGGCACTTCGGTGAATTCATCGAGGGATTGGCCAGGTTCGAGTCGCTGGCGCTATTCGTGCTCTTCGCGGCCGGAGCGCTGATATTGAACGTCTGCGCCCTGGAGTGGAGGCGCTGAGGTGAGGGCCTTTCACGCGGGTCTGGTGCTGCTGGTCGCTGTGGCAGCCCTCGTTGGAGCCCTTGCCATCCGGCTGATTGCCAACGAGTGGAACCCCGGGAGCCTGTTGCTCGGGCTGGGAGGGCTCTCGCTCGCGGTCGTTGGTGGCTATTTCCTCAGGATCCAGCTGCGGGCCGGAATGACGCGACGCCGCGGCGAAATCGCCCTGTTTGCGGTGGGCGCGTGTGCGGTTCTGGTGGTCATAGGGGCTTTTGCGTCCCGCGTTCCCCTGCGTTTCGATCTCACAACTCAGGGATCTCACTCGCTGTCCCAACAAACCGCTGACATGCTCTCACGGCTGTCCGCGCCGGTGCACATTACGTTTTTCTACGACTCTGCCCTGCGCACCACGGTCGAACTCTACGAACTGTTCGCCGACGCGACGCCGCAGGTCACGGTCGAGTTCCACAATCCGAACCTCAACCCGGCCGCAGCGCGGCTGGCAGGCGTGCAGTTTGCAGGCACGGCGGTGCTCGAGAGCGAGGGGCGGCGGCACTTCGTGCACGGTTCGACGGAAACCGACATTGCCAACGGCGTTCTTCGAGTGTCGCTCGGCGTCAAACAGAAGATCTGCTTCCTGGACGGCCATGTGGAAGCGGATCCGTTCAGTCTCGAGTCGCACGATCACCAGGAGGGGGCACCGGGCCATTCGCACGGCCTCGGGGCCAAGTTCGTCCTGCACGAGCGGCACGGGATGGCGAAAGCGCGAAACGCGCTGGAGACGATCAATTACGAGGTTGTCAAGGTAACCCTCGCCGGCGCCACGGAAACCCTCGAACCTTGTTCTGTTCTCGTGGTCGCGGGTCCCAAGACGGGGTTGCTGCAAGGAGAGGTCGAAGCGATCCGCGCGTGGTTGGAGGAAGGAAACAACGCGTTCTTCATGCTTGACCCGTTCGTCGATACGGGCCTGGAGCCGTTGCTCCGTGACTGGGGTATCGTCGCCATGGACGCGATCGTGATCGACGATGCCAGGTACTTTTGGGCGGACGTCTCGACACCGACGGTGACGTCCTACAATCATCACAAGATCACGCGGGATCTGGCCCTGACGTTCTACCCTGGGGTACGGCCGTTTGCGCCGACGCCGGAGAGGGTTCCCGGAACAGCGGTCATTGCTGCGGTGAATTCCTCGCCGGCCGCCTGGGCGGAGACCGACCAGATCAGAGCCGAGCGGGATCCGGAAGAGCAAACCGGTCCGCTCACACTGGTTGCGATCTCGTCACGGCGTCTGGGCGATGTAACCGAAGAGACGGACGCGTTGCGATCACGCATTGTGGTCGCAGGCGACGCTGATTTCGCGCAGAACTCCTTCTTCCATCTCCTGGGCAACGGGAATCTTTTTCTGAACATTGTCAACTATCTGGCAGAACAGGAAAATCTGATCGGTCTCGAGCCCCGGTCCTATGATCTTCCCGAGATCAACATGACCAACCGGCAGATGAAGGGGACGTTCTTCTTCGCGGTGGTCCTGTGGCCGGCCCTGTTGGCGCTCGCCGGTACCGTGATCTGGTGGCGGAGGCGGTGAACCGACTGGCATTCAGCCGTCGAACGTTTCTCGTCTGGGTGCTGCTGCTGGTTGCGGTCGTGGCACTGGTGCAGACGGAACGAACTCCGCCCGATCCGCACGAAGGGCACGATCACGGGCCGGAGGGATTGGACGACCTGCCCGAGGGCAGGTTCCCGGTGTTCGCGTTCGGAGAGCCGGAAATCGGCTCCGTTACGGTGGCCTGGAAGAGCCATCATGTCGACTTTGAACGCGACCCTGACGGACGCTGGATTCAGGCAAGCCATGCCCATGACCATGCCCATGGTGCCGACGGGCACACGCATCACCATGGCGGCGCAGGGTCCGACTCGCCGGATGCAGTGCAGATCGCCGAGCAGTTCGAGATTACCGCAAGAATGTTGGCCGACCGGGCGATCAAGCCGGATCGGCCAATGGTGGAATACGGCCTCGAGACGCCTGACATCCTGCTGACGTTTCGTGATCGCCTCAACGGCGATCCGCTGGCCATATTGCGGGTCGGCGACCTGTTGGTCACCGGATACGCCTACTACACCGTGCTCGAGCGGCGCCCCAACCGGATCCTTCTCATTCCCCGTTATCAGATCAATCTGTTGCTGGCGCTGGCGTTCGGAGACGAAGCGCCGTCGTTGGTGCCGGAGCGGGCGGAGACCTAGGGCGAGGGCGCTGGCCTCGAAGTCAGCGTGGGGCGTGGGAGCGAGCCAGGAGGAACGTGAGCCAGTCGTCGCGGCGCACGGTACGCCGTACAGTCAAACCTTGGTCCACGTGCGCTCGCAGTACCGGTAGTCGCTGTCGCACGAGCAGGCCGGACAGCGCGGCGTAGCCCCTCGTCGACAGGCTGCGGGCCAGTGCCGGCGCCATCACCCGAAGCGGGTGGGCAAAAAGGTTGGCGGCAACGACGTCGAAAACGCTGCCGATCGCGTCGTACCCGTCGACTTCGACGACATCGACCCAGCGCGCTACCCGGTTCCGGACTACGTTTTCGCGCGCGCACTGGACGGCGGCCGGGTCGTTGTCCGCGGCCAGCACGGGACAGCGCCACAAATGGGCCATGACGATGGCAAGAGCGCCGGCGCCGGTACCCATGTCCAGCGCCAATTGCGGTCGAAAGCGGCGTTGCGCGAGGTGAGCCAACATCTCGATCATGGTCGCGGTCGTCGGGTGATGGCCGGTGCCGAATGCCGGACCGGCGTCAATGCAAATGTCATTGCGTGCGGACGAGCAGGCGGGCAGGTGGCGCCCCCGCAGCACGAACCGCCCGGCCCGTACGGGCGGCAGGCGGGCCAGTCCACGGGTAACCCAGTCGACAGCCGGCACCTGTTCAAGCAGGCAGATCCGGGTCGGGATTCCGACACCCTCCAACGCCTGTTCAAATGCGCGCGTGTCGGGCGGTTGGTGCGAGTAGCCCAGAACCTCCGCCTCGCCGCCTTCGACCACGGTACTGGATGCCTCGGTGATGCCCAGCAGCATCTCTTCGACCGTGATCCGTGCATCGGCTGGCACCTGCACCCGGATCCGGTACATCACGGGCTGTCAGGCGTGTTCCGCCGGTCGCAGGTAGTCGCCCATGATGGTCTTTCGACTGCTCTTGTCGAACTTGACGTCGACGGCACCGTCGTCACTGGTGATCACAATTCCGTAGCCGAACTTGTCGTGGAAGACCCTCTGTCCCTCAACGAATTGCTGAGCGGGTGCATTCGCCGGGGGCAGGACCGCAGTGCCCCCTAGGTCCACGACAGGTCCTGCGGTGTCAAAGCGTGTTCCGCCGTACGCCGGTCCGCCGAACGTCCCGGGAGGGGTCTCGATGGAAACGTGTTCGGCGGGTAGTTCGCGCAGAAATTGGGAGGGGAAGCGGTCCTCCCAATTTCCATACGTGCGCCGTCGGCTGGCCCACGAAATTCGCGCCTCGTGACGTGCGCGCGTCAGGCCGACGTAGGCCAGCCGCCGTTCCTCTTCCAGCCCTTCGTCGCCGCCTTCCAGCACTGCCAGATCGTGTGGAAACAGGCCATCCTCCCATGCCGGAAGAAACACGACGTCGAACTCAAGACCCTTGGCTGCATGCAGAGTCATCAGGCTGACACGGGGTTCCGTCGTCGGTCCGTCGTGCTCATGCACCAGTGCCACGTGCTCCAGGAAGCCTTGCAGGTGCTCGAAATCGCGGAGCGCACTGAGCAGTTCCTGCAAATTCTCGTACCGACCGGCTGCGTCCGCGTTGGTGTCTTGGCGCAGCATCCGGAGGTAGCCGGAGTCATTGAGGACGGTCTCCGCCAGTTCGTGCGGCTTCTTGTCACGGGCCAGTTCGCGCCATCGATCCAGGGCGTGGAAGAGTTCACGTAAGCCGGCCCGCGCGGTTCCGTGAATTTGGCCAGCCGTGAGCAGAGCACGACCAGCGGATTCGACGGAGGTTTCTCGTTGTCTTGCCTCGCTGGCAAGCTTCCGGAACGTCGCGACCCCCACGCCGCGCCGCGGCCGACCAATAATGCGTTCGAACGCCAAGTCGTCGTGCTCGTGCTGCACTAGCCGGAGGTATGCCACCGCGTCGCGGATTTCCTGACGCTCGAAGAAGCGCAAACCGCCCACGACCTGATAGGGAAGCCCGATTTGCAGAAACCGTTCCTCGAACCCGAGGATCAGCGCCGTCGTCCGAACCAGGACGGCCATGCTGTCAAGCGACGTCCCTTCACGGCGGAGCAATTCGATTTCATCGCTGATCAGGCGAGCTTCTTCCTCGCTGTCGTGAGCCTGGCGCACGCGCACGGGCTCCCCTGGGCTTCCCTGAGTCCACAAGGTCTTGCCGAGGCGCATTCGGTTGCAGCCGATCAGGGATGAGGCGGCACCGAGAATGTGGCCGGTTGAACGGTAGTTCTGCTCGAGTCGGATCACTTCTGCAGCTGGAAAATCCGCCTGAAAGCTCAGGATGTTTCCCACCTGCGCTCCCCGCCAGCCATAGATCGACTGGTCTTCGTCACCCACGGCGCAGACGTTGCCGCGCGCCGCCGCCAGTTGCCGAACCCAGAGATGCTGAGCAGTGTTTGTGTCTTGGTATTCATCCACAAGGACGTGACGGAACCGGGATTGCCATTCACCGAGGATCTCGTCGTCCTCAAAAAGGGTCAGGTTGTGGAGGAGGAGGTCGCCGAAGTCGGCGGCGTTCAACTCCTTCAGGCGACGCTGGTACGCTGCGTACAGCTCTAGTCCACGCCCACCGGCGAATGCCTTCCCTTCAACGTCAGCTCGCTCCGGCGTCAGGCCCAGATTCTTCCACCGATCGATGGAGTACAGCAGTTTTTTCGGTGGCCAGCGCTTGGGGTCGATGTTCGCGGCTCCGAGAACCTGCTTGACCACCCGTTCCTGGTCGTCGGTGTCCAGGATTGCGTAGTCGGATCCCAGTCCGACCAGCTGGGCGTGCCTCCGGAGGATCCTGGCGCCCAGTGAATGAAAGGTGCCAAGCCACCAGCCGGAAAGCGCGCGGCCGGTCAGGGCCTCGACGCGACTCCGCATTTCTCGTGCGGCCTTGTTGGTAAACGTTACAACCAGCAGTTCAGAGGATCGGGCCCTGCCGGTGGCAAGCAGATGCGCGACTCGCATCGTGAGGACCCGGGTCTTGCCGGTTCCGGCGCCGGAAAGGACCAGCAGGGGTCCGTCGCCAGCTTCGACGGCGCGACGCTGTTCCGGGTTGAGGCCGTCGTCAGAAAGATTCCCGTTGGCGGACTCGGGGGTTCGATGTTGAAGACCAAGGCTTTGATTCATGGGCCTAGCGGGCCCAACGGCCGGCAGCGCGGGCTTCAGATTGCAGTCCAGCCACCATCGATCATCAGGAGATGGCCTGTCACCATGCTGGCGGCGGGAGAGGCAAGGTACAGGATGCCGCCGGCAATTTCCGATACCTCGGCAAAGCGACCAAGCGGCGTGCGTGATTCGATGTAGGCCATCCGTTCGGGCTGCTCCAGCAATGGCCGTGTCAGGTCAGTCTTCACGTAGGTTGGGCCGATCGCATTGACTCGAATGCCCTGGTCGGCCCACTCGCATGCGAGCGAGCGCGTCATGTTCACGACGGCGCCTTTCGTCGCGTGGTAGGGCAGGTTCGGAGCGGCTCCGCCGCCCGTGACGCCCATGATCGAGGATATGTTGACGATTGCGCCGCTCTTCTGCTCCAGCATGGCCTGTGCAGCCTCTCGGCAACACAAGAACATGGAAGTCTGATTGAGGCGCAGGATTTCCTCCCAGGTCGCAAGCGGGACCTCTGTGGTGGCCATGCGGGGGCTGCGACCAACGTTGTTGACCAAGATGTCAATTCGGCCAGTTGTGCTGCGGACCGCCTTGAACACGTCCACGATGTCGCGTTCGACCATGACATCGAGCTTGTGTGCCGATGCAGCACGTCCGACGCTGCGAAGTTCTTCTGCCGTCCGCTCCGCCGCCTCCAGATTGATATCGGTTACCGCAACGTGGGCGCCGGCCTCTGCAAGAGCCAGGCAAGCGATCCGGCCGATGCCGTTTGCGCCACCCGTGACAATCGCAGTCTGGCCGTCAACCCGAAAAAGATCGAGGGCCGAAAACGTGGCTGCGGGAGGCGGGGTGGGTACGTCGTTCATTGCTCAGAACACCCGATAGCGCTTGTAGGCTTCCTGCGGATCTTCGCCATGGCGAATTGCCTCGCGAAGGGCATCTTCGGTATTGGCCACCTGCTCGGCTTCGGCGACGATGGCCTCGGCCTGGGCGGCAGGGATGACGACCACCCCGTCGGCGTCTCCCAGCACGTAGTCTCCCGAGCTGATGGCTAGGCCACCGATTTCAACGGGTTCCCCCATCGAATCGACCATCCAGCCAGCGCTGACGTCTGCCGGCGTCGCATAGCGGCAGAAGACGGGAAATCCGAGTGCGTTGACCATCTCGACATCCCGGCAACCGCCGTCCACGACAAACCCCCGAACGCCCCGCAACTGCAGGGTTTCGGCAGAGAGTTCGCCCATATGCGCGATCGTGTGGTCATTGGGCTGACACACGATCACCTGCCCGGGCGGCGCGGCCGAGAGAAATCCCGTCCACGACAACAGCGCATCGTCGATCGAGACACCGCTGCGCATGGATCCGGAAAGAGTCCAGACAGGACCTGCCACTTTCCTGCCCTGGTACAGGCTGGTGATTTCGGGTGGCAATGCGCGGTCGGTAAGGCCGGCAGAAGTCATCGTGTCGTAGACGACCGCCGAGTAAAGTTTTTCCAGGCGCTCAGCGAGATTGGTCAATGCGGCGGTCCAATCCCCAGGTCCACGGGGACGGTGCATCGTGCCTGCTCCACGTCGTAGTCGCCGGTGCAAAGCAACTTGACCGGGTTGAAGCCACCTGGCGCAGGATAGCTAGCGCAGCCGCCGACAACCGTCGCCACGGTCATCATGGCGACGGCCAAGGTGAATTTGCTGATCAAACGACTTAGAGCAGGAAGAGTGCCAGCAACACCAGAAGCGCAAGCACCCCGACCGTGGTGTAAATCGTGAGTCGCACGAAACTGTGCCAAGTCTTTCTGTGTGCTTCGAAATTCGCGTCGCTCTCTTGAGCCATAGTGCACGACCCCAACTCCGGCGCTGTCTAGCCAGTGGTGCAGAAAACCTAGCAAAGTGGTGCTGCCGCAACAACGCGTAAATCGATTCGCCTTGACCCTTTCACGACCTGGCTTCCATGCACGGAGACGGTCAGCGGGAGGCAGGCATGGCGGCGCCGACTGCCGGAAGGGCGCCTGGCCTACGACTGGTCGTCGCGCTTTTTCCCTGCATCGGCGAAGCCTTTCATGAAGGCCTTCTGCATTGCGTCCCACCCCTGAGTTCCGGTCGGCAGCCAAGCCTTCGTCAACGTCTCCAGGTCCATCGACTTGACCTGTTCTGCCACGCGTTCCTGCAGGGCAGCCATCATCGATTCCTGTACGTCCCGTACATCGGGAAGGCCAAAGAACCGCCTGGCCTCTTCGGGGCTGCAGTCAATATCAATCCTGAATTTCATGCGGGTTGCTCCCCTGACGTCACGGGCCCGGCTGCCCTCCTCAGCTACGTACCAGCACGTAGCTACCTGGCGCGGGTTCGATGATCTTCGCGGCACCCTCGCCAACAACGCGCGAGGGGACCTTCGGGCCCGACCGGCGCGACAGCCATTTGTGCCAGTCTGGCCACCAGGAACCAGGGTGCTCGACCGCATCGTCCAGCCACGCGTCATAAGTAGCGTAAGCCTTGCGCCTGGTGTTCAGCCAGTGCTGGTACTTCCGTTTTTCCGGCGGATTAACCACGCCGGCAATATGGCCGGCCCCGGCGAGAACAAACCGCTTCGGCCCACTGAACAGGTGGTTCAGCTTGAACACGGATTCGGCTGGAGCAATGTGGTCTTCCACGCTGGCCTGGATGTAGACGGGAATCGTCACGGCGCTCAGGTCAAGCGGAGTCCCGAGGAGCTTGAATTGCCCCTTTTGCGCCAGGGCATTCTCCTGGTACATGCCGCGGAGATAGTCCAGTAACAGCCGCGCAGGAAACCGGGTGGAATCCGCGTTCCAGAACAGCAGATCAAAGACCGGTGGCTCCTTCCCCAACAGGTAGTTGTTGATAACGAAGTACCAGATCAAGTCGTTCGCCCTGAGCGCGTTGAATGTGCCGGCCATTTGCGCGCCATCCAGATAGCCCTTGGCACGAACCTGCTGCTCCAGCGTGTCGACCTGCGCCTTGTCAGTGAAGACCTTGAGGTCTCCGGCGTTCTCGAAATCGGCTTGGGCGGCAAAGAAGGTCGCGGCGGAGATGCGGTCGTCACCAGTGGCAGCCATTTGGGCGAGCGCTGCCGACAGCAGCGTGCCACCAATGCAGTAGCCGATCGCGGTCACCTGGCGCTCGCCTGTAGCATGTTCGACAGCATCGAGCGCGGCGAAGATCCCGTCCTGGACGTAGTCGTCGAAGCTCTTGTCAGACAGGCTCTCGTCCGGATTCACCCAGGAGATCATGAAGACCGTGTAACCTTGCGCTGTCGCCCAGCGGACAAATGAATTTTCCGGCTTGAGGTCAAGAATGTAGTACTTGTTGATCCACGGGGGCACAATCAGCAACGGCTTTCGGTAGACCGTTTCCGTGCTGGGTTCGTACTGGATCAGCTGCATCAGCGAGGTCTGATGAATCACGCTGCCGGCCGTCGTGGCAATATCCTTGCCGACCTCGAATGCAGACATGTCGGTTTGCTGCGGCCGCAGCCCGTCTCGACCTGCCCGGAGATCGCCGCTGAGATTCTGCATCCCGCGTAGAAGGTTTTCGCCTTTGGAATCAGCTGTCTCACGAAGCACTTGGGGATTCGTGAGGGCGAAATTGGTAGGCGCGAGGGCGTCCACGAGCATCCGGCCGAAGAACTCCAGCTTCCGGGCGGAATCCGGGTCGAGTCCGTCTACTTCGGCGACCGTCTCACGGAGCCAGCGGGCATTGAGCAAGTATGACTGCTTGATGAAGTCGAAGACCGGGTTGTCTCTCCATTCGGCATCCCTGAAGCGCTGATCGCCTTGTTCCGGCTCAATTACCGGTGATGCGTCCTGCCCCATCATTCGCGTGGTCGTGCTGAGCCACAGGGCCTGATAGTCACGCCAGAGTTCCAACTGGCGTGTCATGATCCTGGACGGATCAAACTGCAGGTCGGAGAGCCCTTCGGTGACCGATCGAAAGCTGCCGGTCGGCTGCGAACCTTCACCCTGTTGCTTGGCCAGGGAAGACATCCAATCCATCCAGTTCGTCTGCAACTGGGCTGCCGCCTTACCAAGGGTTTCCGCGATCTCCGTAAACTCCGGAGTCGATCCGTTAGTGCCACCGTTTGCCATTGCCGCCCTCAATACATGTGTTGGCCACCGTTGACCGACAGGGTCGAGCCGGTGATGAAGCCGGCTTCGTCGGCAGCGAGAAACGTGATCGCTCGCGCAATCTCGTCGGCCCTGCCAAGACGCTTGACCGGAATGCGTTGCACGATCTTGTCGAGAATATCGTCAGGGACTGCCGCCACCATTTCGGTGTCGATGTATCCCGGGGCAATTGCGTTTACCGTAATGCCGTGGGCGGCGCCCTCTTGCGCTAGCGCCTTCGTAAACCCGTGAATCCCGGACTTGGCGGCTGCGTAGTTCACCTGACCGTATTGCCCGGCCTGTCCGTTGATCGAGCCGACGTTGACGATGCGGCCGAACTTGCGCTTCCGCATGCTGACGATCACGGCGCGGGACATGTTGAAGCACGAGCCGATATTGGTGTCAATGACTTCCCGCCACTGCTCGTGACCCATGCGGTGCATGGTACCGTCACGAGTGATCCCGGCGTTGTTGACGAGAATGTCGACCGGGCCCAGTTCTCCGGTAACCTTGGCCACGCCCTTCTGGCAGGCGTCGAAATCGGACACGTCCCACCTGTAGACCGGGATGCCGGTGTTTGCGTTGAAATCCGCAGCCTTCTTGTCGTCTCGGCCGTAGACAGCTGCAACTGCGTAACCTTCTGCCTTTAGGGCAAGGGCGGTGGCGGCGCCGATTCCGCGGGTTCCGCCGGTAACGAGGGCAACTCTGCTCATAATGCGCCTCTATTCGTTAGGAGCTCGTATGACCGGGTCATTCTTTGCACTGAGCGCCTAGGTGGAAATCCGGCAAGGAGATGACCCGTAGCGCGGGCATGGCGCACGTGCCATGCCCGCCCAGGTCTCGGATTGGAAGCTCGACGAGGCTCCGGGTCAGGCTGCGTAAGGCTTGACGAGCACGTCGACGGCACTGTCGATGCGGCCCTTGATGGGCTCGAACGCCTTGGTCACCGTGTCGGCAGTGATCTTGTTCATCTTCGTCGACTGCGAGACTACCCGGTTGACCGCCTTGTTGGTTGCTTCAACCTGCAGGTCCATGAATTCCTGGGGCGTCTTCACGCTGAAGAAGCGCTGCATCATGTCCATGTTCTCGTCCATGGCGACCTTCGTGTAGTCGACCACGCCCTCGTAGTAGGCTTCCCAGCCGGCCACCACGGCGGCGGCGGATTCGGACATCGCGTCCAGGTTGTCCTTGCCGTACACCGTCGCCTTGCCGTAACTGTCCTTGGCCATCTGCAGCTGCTCTTTGCCGAAGGCCGCAGCGTTCTTGTACCCCTCGGAAGTCGCTTCGGTCCCCATCTTCATGACGGTCTCGAGGGTCTCCTTGCCGGCGGCAGCAATCTGTTCGGCTGTCTCCGTCGCAGCGTTCTTGGGGTTGGCATCGGTGGCGGTCATTGCGTTCTCCATTCGGCGAGTCTCGCCGGATCTGTGTCCTTGGTCGACGCAGGCAACCAAACAGATTTTTGCGTCGCAAAAACAATGTAGGCTTGCGACGGGCCTATGTCAAGCAGAAGTTTCTGCATTGCAACACCATAATTCTTGAGAAGAAGCAGGCAGCACCACTCGTCACGGCATGGGCGCGGTCAGGCCCGTACTTTGCCTTTGCTGGAATCCGCCTCGCCAGTCATCCCGCCCGGTGGCGTTGTGGCATGCGCCATGACGGGGCAAGAGATTGTTGTTCGGTCCGGCTTCGCGATTCGACATTTCTGCGACCGCCGTGTGTCCGTGCGCAAATGCATAATTCCCTTTCCATGCAAATGCGGCCACCAATGCCTGCAACCACTCCTCAGCTTGCGGCTCGTCTTTTCTGCAGTGCATAATCCCGACACGGCGGTGTGACACTGTTGGCTTCGGAGGCACGTGTGGACCGAGACACCAGCGAAGCGAACACGACGGCCGGCCACGAGTCCACCCGAGGGCGGGAGACCGTCATCAGAAAATACGCGAACCGCCGTCTCTACAACACGGATACGGCGAAGTTCGTGACGCTCCAGGACCTCCACGACATGGTCAAGCGTGGGGAGGCATTCGTCGTGGAAGACGCCAGGACGGGCAGGGACATAACCTGCTCCGTTCTTGCCCAGATCATCTCGGAGGAAGAGACAAAAGGTCATAACATGCTGCCGCTGAATTACCTTCGGCAGGTATTGCAGGCCTACGACGCCGGACTTGGCCCGCAGTTCCGTCTATACGTCGAGCGAAGCATGGAGGCCTTTAGCGCGAATCAGAAACAGATTGCCGAACAGATGCAGAACCTGTTCGCAATCGAATCCTCCGACAATGCAATGAAACAGTTTGCGGAAATGGGCCGTCAAAACTTGGAGATGTTTCAACGTTCCATGGAGTTGTTCACGCCGTCCGCCGAAGCTCGGAAAGGCGCTGCAGACGATTCCCCGGTGGCAAGAACTGAAGATCAAGGGCAACGCAAGGAGGCCGAAATTGAGGGCCTCCGGCAGCAGCTCGCTGATATCACAAAGCGCTTGGATACCCTGTCACGAACGAAGTGAACGGCCTCGAATACTTGTGGCGGCGTTCCGTTCCGTGAAGGATGACGTGGTCCGGGCAGGGCGAAGCAGGAATCTCGGAGTGCGATTACAGTATCGGGCAGAGACCGCTGGCTGACAGCCGGTTGGATTCGCAATTACCGGCTGGCACGATGCTGACTGAGAATCTAATGTTGGGGGGGTGGCCTCCTCTGCAGGAGTGTAGCTCAATTGGCTAGAGCACCGGTCTCCAAAACCGGGGGTTGGGGGTTCGAGTCCCTCCACTCCTGCCACACAGGTTTCGCGCGGGTCGGATGGCCCTTCGGATTGAACGACCTTGACCTGCGTCGATCTGACGTGCGCTGACCGCGATGGCATTTCTGATTTCGTTGGACTGAGCTGCCCCGAACCGCCGCCTCCAAGACTGCCCGCCTGATGCCGTCTGCCCCCAAGCAGCCCGGCGTGCCCGTCGGGGGCCTGTCGTGATCGAGCTCTGCTGGCTGTTCAGGCACCCCGGAAGCGTGCCGGGCGGGACTCTCGGAAAGCAGACACACCTTCGATGAAGTCCTCTGTCAGTTCGGTCAGCATGACCTCTTCCGTATCCATGTGAATGGACGCGCCCGAAAGCGCGCCGGCGACGGCGTTGACGGTCGTCTTCGTCATGCGCAGTGGTACCGGAGGCATCGATGCGGCGCGTGCGGCGATTTCCAACGAGCGCCTCGCCGCATTCCCGTCTTCCACGACTTCCTGGACCAGACCCCAGGCCAGGGCATCCGATGCCTCGATGCGGTCATTCCCAAGGCACAGAATCTGCTTTGCGCGCGCCGGACCGACCAGACCGACAAGACGCGGGATCGTTCCCCAGCTCATTGACAGGCCCAGTGCCACTTCAGGGGTACGGAAATGCGCGCTGCTACCCATCACGCGTAGGTCAAAGGCGACGGCCAGCGCGAGCCCGCCGCCGATCGCAAAGCGTTCCACGGCGGCGACCGTAAACTGCTCAAGGTCTTCCCAGGCCGCACACAGGCGTTTGCCTGCTCCCGCTGCGTGTCGCCGAGCCAGCATCGGCTTGTCCTGACGCTGGTCCAAGGCGGGGTCCGAGAGGTCGCGCCCGGCAGAAAATCCACTTCCGTCGGGCGTGCGCAACACGATGGCCGAGGTTTCCAGATCATCCGTGAAGCTCAGTGCCACCTCGGTCAACTCCTCGATTGCCTGCAGCGACAGCGAGTTCAGCCGGTTGCCCCGGTCGAAAGTGACGGTCGCGACGTGGCCTTCGCGTACGACGGTGACAAATTCGTGTGCCATGACGGGATGTGTCCTTGTCGGGTCGTGGGGAGCTGGTCACAGACCGAGCGTTCGACGCGTTGGCGGGACGGTTCGAGAAGGGGACCCTTCAGCTGTACCGATCGCAACCGTAGCTGACGCCGGTGGTACCCGTACTCACTGCGTCGGGCCCTCGCCACCTCTGACGACTAGTTCGACGGGCATTCCGTCTGGAACCTTTCCAGCCCAATAGCGGCAGCAGCGCCGTGTTCATGCCGGTGCGTCGTCCGCGCAATGGGCGTCGCGCGCGTGATGTTTCCGGCTGTGGGCGTCGCCTGTCGGCTCTGGCCAGGTGTTGTACCCTTCGGCCATCATCCGTGGCGTGGCTGCCGCCAGCGGTGCCGGCGAGGGGGACCACGTGAGCGATCTCGACCAGTGGCTGAGCCGCGTCTATGAGGCCCAGTCTACCGCGGAGAGCCAGCGGATTTACGATGATTGGGCCGACAGCTACGACGAGGACGTGGCATCTGGAGGTTATAGCTACGCGCCGATGGCGGCTGGCTTGTTCGGGCGCCATGTCGCACCGGGAGATACGCCGGTGTTGGATGCGGGCTGCGGCAGCGGCTTTATCGGTGCCGCGTTGGCGGAGCTCAATTACGCCAACCTCACCGGAATCGATCTGTCGGCCGGCATGCTGCGGGCAGCTGCCCGCAAGGGAGTGTATCGGGACCTGCGTCGCAGGACGTTGGGTGAGCCGCTGGATTTCGAAGACGGCACATTCCAGGCAATCATCAGTACCGGCGTGTTCACGCCGGGCCACGCGCCGCCGGAGGCGCTGGACGAGCTGGTACGGATCACCGCGAAAGGTGGGGTGCTGATCTTCTGCTGCACGGACGCGGCACTCTCCGAAGGCGGTTTCATGGACAAGATTCGTGCGTTAGTCGACGCCGGCCTCTGGACCCTGATCGACACGGCGGGACCGGTCACGGCACTGCCCCGCGCCGAGATCCGCCACGACGCGACATTCTTCGTGTATCGGCGCTGACGAAACGTTAGTGGAGCGGAGGCCCACCACGACCATCCACCACGCCGCCGCACTCGCTCCAGTCAGTCATTCGGGAACGTTTGCCTAGGCTGCCGCTGCATGGAGCGAGGGGTGACCCCGCACGCTGATGCGCCAGAGCAGCCGTGAATCCGCTTTGGCGGTGGCCACGCCGATGGGGGTGGCCGCATGCATGGTCTGCAGCGTGTCCCAGACCACTAGGTCGCCCACCAAATACTTGTGGCGGTAGATATGCCGCTCGTCCAGTGCATGGGTCTTTAGCTCGTCGAGCAGCGCTTCAGCCTGGTCGTCGGCCATGCCCTTGATGGCATAGGCGCCATGGCCTAGCGCGTAGAGCGCCTTGCGGCCGGTCACCGGGTGGCGCATGACCAGGGGGTGGTAGACGGCCGGTACACGTCGATCCTGGACCTCGCTGATGATCGGGTTCGCCGGCGGCTCGCCCTCCCGCCGCCTGCCGCGCCCGTACTTGTGGGCGACCACGATGCCCTCAATGCGCCGCCGCATTGCGTCGCCGAGGTTGTCGTAGGCGGCGGCCATGTCACAGAACTGCGTTTCGCCACCGTGCTCAGGAGCGATGATCGAATACAGCATCGTCGCGCTGGCGGGGACCTTCTCGTAGGACTGATCGGTATGCCAGAGCGCCGCTCCGTTGCGGATCTTGTTATCCTCGTCGCGTTTCTCTGTGTTGCCGACGGTCATTAAATCGGGATAGCCGGGCATTCGCATGTGGTCGAGCACATGCGGGATTGGCGTGCCCAATTGCCGGCCAAAGCGGAGATAGGTCTGCCTGTCGAGGTTCTGGTTCCGGATGACAATGACGCGGTGTTCGTAGAGCGCGTCGGTCAGAAGACGCGTCAGTGCCTCGTCCATCCCGGCGCGCAAATCGACACCGCAGACTTCAACCCCGAATGCGGCGCGAAGCGGGACGATGGTGGCCATGGCGGTTCCTTCCCATGGACGACTTCATCTGGCCGCGGAGCTTACACTGGCAGACTGTAGCTGGACATTGATCAATCGGCAGGTTCTGCCCGGGTCCGGACGCAGCCTCGCATGGTCGCCTTCGGATGCCTCGGCTTGGCCTGGTTCGCGGCGAGGAAACCCCGGGGACACGGGACGGTGGGAGTGGAGGCAAGGAGCAGGTGCCTTGCCGATCAACCTTCGCGAATCCAGCTTCGCCAACCTGCTCACCTGTTGCCTGGCCGGACCGACCCAGCTAGCAGGAGGTTTCGGCCTCGACCAGCAGGGTGGCATTGCCGCCGGCAGCGGTTGTATCGATGCATACGTGCCGTTCGATCACATAGCGTTCGATCGCTGCGGGTTCGCTGATGAGCGGCAGAATCGGACCTGGACGCCGAGCGAGAGCTACGCGCAGCATCGTCAGGACACCGTCGTCGGCGCAGCTGGCAACGGCGGCAATACCATCGAGCGTCGCGAGCGTTTCCAGAGCAAGCTGTCCGTCCAGGACCGACACTCGGGGATCATCGCTCCAACGGGCAAGTGCAGCCTCGGCTCCGTCGGCGATCACGACAGCAGCATTGCCGGCGCCAAGGGCCGTCGCCAGTTGTGCGCCCGCTGTGTCCGCGCCTGGACCCAGGCAGAGGACCACCCCACGCGACACGAGATAAAGCCGGTTTGATTCACCGGTTGGTCCCGGAAGGTCCAAAGGAGCGAGTTGGAAGCGCCCGACTCGTTCCTTGGCATTGGATCGAAACTGATCGGCATCTGCCTGTTGGTCTCGTTGCGGGTTGTAGAGACGCGCGGCCCCGTCGGCCCAGGCCGTCGGTGCACCTGCTTGCGGATCGTGGTCGTGCAAACAGGATTCGAGACCTCGCGCCGCATTCTGAACTGCCTGCTGAAGCCGTCTCCGGTCGACCAATGCGCCCGCCGAAACACCGCCGGTCTCGGTGACACCGCGGGTCAGTCGCCGCAGGTAGTGGGGACCGCCCGCCTTGGGCCCGGTCCCGCTCTCGCCCTCGCCGCCGAACGGCTGGGACCCCACAACCGCACCGATTTGGTTCCGGTTTACATAAATGTTCCCTGCGCGGACGTGGTCGACCGCATGCTGTACGCGACCGTCGATGCGGGTGTGCAGTCCGAACGTGAGGCCGTAGCCGGCGGCGTTGATGGCATGAAGGACGGCGTCGATGTCTTGGGCAGCGTATGTCGCGACGTGCAGGACCGGCCCGAAAATCTCCTCACTCAGCGACTCGATACCGTCCACCTGCACCACGCTGGGCGGCACGAACTGGCCTGTGCCCGGAGCCGCGGCGTGTTTCCGTAGGCGCCCGTCACGCTCGGCGTCCCTGCAATAGTCTTCGATGCGGTCCCGCGCCTGGTGATCGATGATCGGTCCGACGTCGGTGGCGAGATCCCAGGGATCGCCGATGCGCAGTTCGTCGATCGCGCCGTCCAGCATCGCGAGGACCCGCTCCTCGACCTCTTGCTGGATGTAGAGGATGCGGAGCGCGGAGCAGCGCTGGCCGGCGCTCTGGAACGCGGACACGACGATGTCGCGTACCGCTTGCTCGGGCAGTGCCGTGGAATCGACGATCATTGCGTTCAAGCCGCCGGTCTCGGCGATCAGTGGAGCGTCCGGCGCAAGGCACTCCGCCATCGCACGATTGATCTGCCGTGCGGTTTCGGTCGAACCGGTGAAGCAGACTCCATCGATTTGCGAGTTGGACACCAGGGCCGATCCCACCCGCTCCCCGTCGCCCGGCAACAACTGCAATACATCCCGAGGAATGCCGGCCTCGTGCATCAGAGCGACGGCACGGGCCGCCATCAGCGGCGTTTGCTCGGCCGGTTTGCCGATGACCGCGTTGCCGGCGGCCAGCGCGGCGAGTATCTGCCCGGAGAAAATTGCGAGCGGGAAATTCCACGGGGAAATGCAGGCAACGACTCCGAGCGGGATGCGCTCACCGGTCCCACATTCCCTGATTGCCTCATTCGCGTAGAAGCGGGCGAAGTCACACGCCTCGCGCACTTCTGCAACGCTGTCGGACACGGTCTTGCCCGCTTCCCGGGCCGCGAGGGCGAAGAGTTCCGGCGCGTGGGCTTCGTAGAGGTCCGCCACGCGACGCACGCGGTTCGCTCGTTCCCGGACCTCCATCGAAGCCCAGACGGCGGCGCCCTTGCGGGCAGCTGCCATCACCGTGGCAACGTCCGCTGGCGCCGACTCCGTTACGTAGCCCACGACATCTTCGTGCCGTGCCGGGTTCCGCACTTCCCGGCGCATTGCCCCGCCCTCCGGCCCCGCAACCGGGGGGGACGCTTCCCATCGGGCGGACCGGAAGCATTGACGTTCGCGCTCCAACGCCGCGAGCTGCACGGGATCGGCAAGATCCCATCCTTTCGAGTTTCGGCGTTCGGGCAGGAACATGTCCGCCGGCGCAGCAATGCGCGGGTTGGCGATCGTGCCGCCGAGGTCCTCGACCGCTCCCAGCGGGTCCTGGGCGATCTCTTCCGGCGTCACGCTTGCGTCGACAATCTGGTTCACAAACGAGCTGTTGGCGCCATTTTCGAGGAGGCGGCGCACGAGGTAGGCGACCAGATCGCGGTGGGCGCCAACCGGTGCGTAAATCCGGCACCGGACGCCACGTGCCTGCCGCACGGTCTCGTGCAGGGCAGCACCCATCCCGTGCAGCCGCTGGAATTCGAACGCTGACGTGTCGTCGGCCATGTGCAGCACCGCCGCGATCGTGTGTGCGTTGTGAGTCGCGAACTGCGGATAGATGCGGTCTGTCATGCAGAGAAGTTTGCGCGTGCAGGCGAGATACGAGACGTCAGTGCATGCCTTGCGGGTGAAGACCGGGAAGCCGTCGAGACCAAGCGTCTGCGCACGTTTGATCTCGCTGTCCCAGTACGCACCCTTGACGAGCCGGACCATGACACGGCGTTCCAGTTGCCCGGCCAGCTCGTAGAGCCAGTCGATGATGTACGGCGCTCGTTTGCCATAGGCCTGCACCACGACCCCGAAACCATCCCAGCCGGCGAGCGCGGGATCCGCCAGTACAGCCTCGATCACGTCTAGTGAAAGCTCCAGGCGTTCGGCCTCCTCGGCATCCACGTTCAGGCCAATTCCGGCCGACTTGGCGAGCAGGGCGAGTGAACTCAGGCGCCCGACCAGCTCGGACAGCACGCGGTCCCGCTGGCTGAACTCGTAGCGCGCGTGCAAGGCGGAGAGCTTCACCGACACGCCCGGGCGGGCGCCGATCCCCGTCGTTCCGTCATGGCCTTCGAGGGCGGCTATCGAATCGGAGTAGGCAGCGTGATAGCGCCGAGCATCCTCCGCGGTGCGGGCCGCCTCCCCCAGCATGTCGTACGAATACGTGTAGCCGCCTGCCTCCCTTGGCGCCGCCCGGGCCCTCGCCTCTCTCATGTCGCGCCCCAGCACGAAGCGATGGCCGAGTTGCCGCATCGCATGGGCAATCGCAGCGCGGATGACCGGTTTGCCGAGACGCCTGACGGCATGGTGAAGCGCCCCGGCAAGCCCCTCTCCACCGTCGCCAAGCACCTTGCCGGTCAGGTGCAGAGCCCGGGTCGAGGTGTTTACCGCTGAGGATGTCGAGCTTCCCAGATGCGACGCCCAATCCGACCCGACGATCTTGTCCTGGATCAGGTCATCGATTGTTTCAGTATCCGGAATCCGCGGCAGCGCTTCGGCCAGGCACATCAGTGCGACGCCCTCGTGGCTGGACAGTCCATACTCAACGAGAAAGGCTTGCATGACCGGAGTTCTGCCGGCTGCCCGTACGGCGTGAACCAGTTCGACCGCATGTGCGACGATCGTTTCCCGATCGGTCTTTGTGAGGCCGGCCTCGCGCATGCAGTCGCGCACTGCCTCGGCCTCGTCCATGAAGAGTGCAGCGCGTACGGACGCTCGCAGTTCCGGCAGACGGCCGGGCTGATCAAGCACGAATAGTCCTCGTTCTGTGAATCATCCCCTTCACAGATGGAAATAGTTTCACTGCCGGACCGATCAAACCGTCCCGGAACCGGTGCCCATCGAGGCCGTAAAGGGAATCCGCCTCCGTTGCGGCGATTAGCAATTCCACCGGCCGGATTTCGTGGGGCGTTGCAGTTTGGCCGAGCGGAGTTCCCGACCGACGCGCCGGCGAGATTGCCATTACGGTACACACCAAGTCTGCCATCTGATCCTGGCTCGCGACTTCCCGCCGGAAGCACGCGACGAGTTCTTCAACCGCAGGCATTTGGATGACAGTGAGAGCTTGCCGCCAGCCCGACCCTGGGAATCGCTCGAACTTGTCGGGCTGCGTTCAGGGTGGCGCGCCCACCCAGCCGCTGCGGCCCACGTTCGATCACATCGCTGCCATGAGCGGGGTCACGCAAACGGAACGAGCTGCCGGGGTTCCAACTTGCTCAAGTCCGTCCACGGAATCTAGTGTGGGGGGAGAGATCAATTCCGCACGTGTTGTTCAGGAATCACGCGGCCCTATGACTTCCCCATCCGACCTCACCGTCTATATCGACGTCAAGAGTCCCTACGCCTATCTGGCCATTGCCCCCACGCGGGCGCTGGCGGCCGAGTTTGCCATCGCACCGGTCTGGAAGCCCTATACGCTGGAGATCCCGGATTTCCTCGGCGCGGTGGAGACCCGCAACGAGCACCAGTGGCGCAGAGTGCGCTACAGCTACATGGATGCCCGGCGCCTCGCGAACCAGGTCGGGCTGACGGTCCGCGGTCCGCAAAAGATATTCGACAGTTCGATCGCCCATATCGGCATGCTTCGGGCCCAGGAGCAGGGCCGGTTCGAGGCTTACATCGACCGCGTGTTCGAACGCTTCTGGAAGCGCGAGCTCGAGATCGAGGATCCGGCCGTGATCGCCGCGGTGCTGGAGGAGGCGGGCGTGCCGGCTGCGGACTTCGCGGGATGGGCGGAAGACGAGGGACGCTGGCGCCACGACGCGCTTCAGCGCGAGGCCGAGGACCTCGGCGTGTTCGGCGTCCCGAGCTACCTCTACCGGGAAGAGTTGTTCTGGGGCGGCGACCGCTTGGGGATGTTGCGCGAGCGCATCGAGGAGACGCTCGCCCGGTGATCGAACTGTGGATTCCGATCACGATCTTCGCTGCCTTTTGCCAAAACCTCCGAAGCGCCGTCCAGAAGCATCTCAAGGGCGTGCTTTCGAACACGGGCGCGACCTTCTCCCGGTTTGGGTACGGGGTGCCCGTCGTGTTCGCCTACGTGCTGGCGTTGCACTATGCCGCCGGCATGGCGTGGCCGGAGCCCAACCTGCATTTTGTCATCTACGTCCTCATCGGCGGCGCGGCGCAGATTGCCGCGACGTTCCTCCTCGTCTGGCTGTTCTCTTTCCGCGACTTTGCGGTCGGCACGACCTATTCCAAGACCGAGACCGTTCAGGCGGCGCTGTTCGGGCTGGTCATCCTCGGCGACGGAGTGGGCCTTGCCGGAATTGTCGGAATCTTCGTCAGCCTGATCGGGGTGATGCTGCTCTCGACCGCGAAGTCCGGGCTCGAATGGCGGAAGCTGCTGCTCAGCTGGACCGAGCGGACGGCGCTGATCGGTGTGTTGTCAGGCACGCTCTTCGGGGTTGCGGCGGTCACGTTTCGGGCGGCGTCGCTCTCGCTTGATGGCGGCCCAAACGGGGAGGAGCCGGACTTCCTGATGCGGGCGGGCTTCACGCTCGTCTGTGCCATTTCGGCTCAGACGAGCGCCATGGCAATCTGGATGGGCTGGCGGGAGCCCGGACAGCTTCGTGCCGTGCTGGGGTCGTGGCGCTGGGCGAGCATCGCGGGGCTGGCTGGCGCGGTGTCGTCCGTCGGCTGGTTCACGGCCATGACGATTCAGAACGCTGCCTATGTCCGGGCGCTCGGTCAGATCGAGCTCCTGTTCACCTTCGCCGCCGGCGTCCTCATCTTCAAGGAACGCAGCTCCCGCCTGGAGGTCACGGGCATCTTCCTCGTTACCGCCGGGATACTGGTCCTGGTCAGCGGTTGAGGTCCTTGCCCCGGGGGCAAGAGGACTCCGTCTGCGAGACTGGAACTGACAGTTGAAGCAGGGTTGGCCTGCTTCGGCTGTGCTGGCGCTCAATGGAAGTCTCTCGACCGCGGGATGACACGCTGGTTCCTCGGATGACGCGCAAGTGGCGGCGCGGCGGCGTAGGGCCCGTGCTTCTGGTTGCCGGCATCGCCGTTTTCGGACAGCTGGGAAAGCCAGCCCGTGATGTCCTCGAGGCGATCGGCGACCAGATGGACGATTTTTCCGGTGCGCTGAATCCGTCCCTTGACCCAGGCCAGTCGGCTGGTCATCACGACCCGGCGGAACGCTTCAGTTGTTCTGGGCCAAACCACCACGTTCACGACACCGGTTTCGTCTTCCAGGGTCATGAAGATGACTCCTTTGGCGCTGCCGGGGCGTTGTCTCGCCAGGACCACGCCGGCGGCGACAGCTGCCTGACCGTCACGCGCATCCTGGTTGATTCTTTCGGCCGGCAAAGTTCCTGAGAGCGCGAGTCTCTTGCGCATGAACGCGACGGGGTGTGCCTTCAGGGACAGGCGCAGAGACCGGTAATCGGCGAGGACATGCTCACTCAGCCGTAACGGCGGAAGCGGGATTCTTGTGGTGCTGTTCGATTCGGAATGGGTGTCAAACAGGGGCATCTCGGGCGTGTCCTCAAGGGCCTTCCATAGCGCTTCACGTCGGTCGAAACCGATGGAACGGAAGGCGTCCGCCTCGGCGAGGCACTTGAGAGTGGCGTCCGGAATGCCGGTGCGCCGGCGTACATCGGCGACACTGGCGTACCCCTGGTCACGTTTCTCTACCACGAGATTGGCGTCGTCTTCGCGCAGCCCTCCGATCTGGCGCATGCCGAGCCTGAGTGCCCCATGCTCGCCGGACGTCGGTTCCAGCGAATTATCCCAATGGCTCATGTTGACGTCGACGGATCGTACCTCGACACCGTGCTCGCGTGCGTCGCGCACGATTTGCGCCGGCGCATAGAAGCCCATGGGCTGCGCGTTCAGCAAGGCGCAGGCGAACACTTCGGGATGGTGGCACTTGAGCCACGACGACACGTAGGCCAGATGCGCGAAGCTGGCGGCATGGGACTCCGGGAACCCGTACTCGCCGAAGCCTTCAATCTGGCGAAAGCAGCGCGCCGCGAGTTCGGAGTCGTAACCGCGCCTGATCATGCGGCCGACCATCTTCTCGCGGAGCAGATGCAAGGTTCCGCGCTTCCGGAAGGTGGCCATCGAATGACGCAGGGCATTGGCTTCGTCGGGACTGAACCTGGCCGCCGTGATGGCGATGCGCATTGCCTGCTCTTGGAACAACGGCACGCCCAGGGTTTTCTTCAGCACTCTTTGCAACTCGTCTGGCGGACCGTGGTCCAGACTGGGTTTCGGGTAAATCACCAGTTCCAGGCCGTCGCGCCGCCGCAGATAGGGATGCACCATGTCGCCCTGGATCGGACCGGGGCGCACGATCGCAACTTCGATCACCAGATCGTAGAAGCAGCGCGGCTTGAGGCGCGGCAGCATGTTCATTTGCGCACGGCTTTCGATCTGGAACACGCCGATGGAGTCAGCGCGGCAAAGCATGTCGTAAACCGCTTGGTCCTCGCGCGGCACGTCGGAGAGTTCCAGGTCGATGCCCCGGTGGCGTTTCAGCAATGCGAATGCCTTACGAATGCATGTCAACATGCCGAGAGCGAGCACATCGACCTTCATGAATCCGAGAGCCTCCAGATCGTCCTTGTCCCATTCGACGAACGTACGTTCCTTCATGGCCGCATTGCCGATCGGGACCATGTCGCACAAGGGGCTGCGGCTCAGCACAAACCCGCCGACATGCTGGGAAAGGTGGCGGGGAAACCCCATCAGCTGGGAAGCCAGGGCAAGGGTCATCCGAAGAGCCGGATCGGCAGGGTCAAACCCGGCATCACGGACACGTTCCTCGGAGAATCCTCCCTCGGTCCTGAGGGAATCGGCAAGGGCCGCCGCCGTATCTTCGGACAGGCCCATGGCCTTGCCGACCTCACGGGCAGCGCTACGGGCGCGGTAGGTAATTACGGTTGCGGCCAACGCCGCCCGGTCTCGACCGTACCGCTCGTAGATGTGCTGGATGACCTCCTCACGCCGTTCGTGCTCGAAGTCGATGTCGATGTCGGGCGGCTCCCTGCGCTCAGGAGAGATGAAGCGCTCGAACAGCAGGTCGATCTCGGCTGGATTGACGGCAGTAATGCCCAGGTAGTAGCAGACTGCCGAATTGGCTGCCGAACCACGCCCCTGGCACAGGATGTCCTGCTGCCTGGCGAACTGGACGATGTCGTAAACCGTGAGGAAATAACAGGCATAGCCGAGCTGTGCGATGAGTCCGAGTTCGTGTTCCAACGTGCTGCGGAGCATCTCGGGAAGCCCGTCGGGAAAGTGTTGGGCAGCTCCTTCCCAGGTCAGATCTTCCAGATGCTGCTGCGCGGTTTTGCCTGCAGGCACGGGTTCATCGGGATATTCGTACGTCAGCTCGTCGAGACGGAAATTGATCGACTCGACAATTTCGATGGTACGGGCGGTCAGCGCTTCGTATCCGGCAAAGAGACGCATCATCTCGGCCGGGCTCTTCAGGTGGCGTTCTGCGTTGGCATTCAGCTGGTAGCCGGCGTTCTGAACGGTCGTATGTTCACGAATGGCAGTGAGGACGTCCTGCAGCGGGCGACGTTCGGGGAGGTGGTAGAGAACGTCGTTGGTGGCGACCAGCGACATTTCATGACGGTCAGCGAGCTTGGCCAGCTGGGCGACACGGGCGCGGTCATCACCCCGGTAGAGCATGTGAGTCGCCAGATAGAGCGGTCCCGGGAGACGACTGCGTAACGCTGCGAGCCTTGTTGCGAAGGTTCCCATGTCCGGGCTCGGAGGGGGCACGACAATCAGGACCTGGCCCTCGGCATGGACACAGAGATCCCCCGGATGGAGTTGGCAGTTGCCCTTGCTCGCACGCCGCTGCCCCAACGTCAGCAAGCGACAAAGACGGCCATAGGCTTCACGGTTGCGCGGGTAGCACAGCAGAGAGAGGCCGTCTTCAAGATCAAGACGGGCGCCGACCAGCAGGCGGATCCCTGCATCCTTGGCGGCCACATGCGCCCGCACGATGCCCGCTAGCGAGTTTCGGTCGGTGATTCCGATTGCCGTCAGTCCCAGCGCTGCCGCCCGTTCCACCAGCTCCTCGGGATGAGAACCGCCCCGGAGGAAGCTGAAGTTGGTGGTGGTCTGCAGTTCGGCGTACAAGGGCGCCTCAGCCGTACAGGCCGTGGAGAAACCAGCGGGGGACACCGTTACCGCGGAGGGCGGTGCGATAGAGCCAGTAGCGATGCCCGTCCGTGTCTTCGACACGCCAATAGTCGCGTGTCGCCTGGTCGGTGTCCGGTATCCACCATTCCGGAGCGATGCGTTCGGGACCAGCGGCTCGGGTGATACGACGGCGCACCCGTCGCCAGATGAACAAGCGCGGCGGGCCATCCGGAACCAAGGCTATGACCTGCAAGGGCTCCGGCCGTTCAAACAGACGGAACGGGCGTGGGGGGAGGCCCGGGTACGGAAATGGGGGTGTCTCGTCTTCTCCGGGTCCGGCAAAACGTTCGGCTTGTTCCGGGAAACGGCGTTCAGTGAAAACCGGACGGAGGACGGCGCCGGCTCCCAGGCGCGCCACGAGTCGGTCGATCAGCGGGTCAAGGTTGTCCTGCTGGCTGCCGTCGAGCAAAGGCTGCTTGGTTTCCAGCGGTTCGACCAAGGTCGCGTGAAGCACGATGGCATCGATCCCGAACCCGGGATCCACGGTTTCGAGTTCGCCTGCGAACAGGCGCTGGAGATGCTCCGTGTCCCGTGTCGGCCGGGCGACCGCCACGGTGCGTTCGGCCATGCTTCCGTCGATCCCGAAACACCAGAGCGCAAGCCTTCTTGCGCCATGCTGGCCGCGTTTCAGCGCAACCGTGAGCCGGGCCATCATGTTGGCCAGCGCTGTTTCCAATCCCTCCCGGTGCATGACCGGTTCCGCGAAGTCCAGACGCCACCGATAAATCGGTGGCGGGACCAGGGGGGAGAGATGTTCGTTCCGGTTGCCGAGAACCTGGTCAAGGCGCTGAAGCAGCCCGTTGTCGGCCATGCAGGATGGGAATCTGCGCTCCAAGGCTATGCGTGGCAATCGAGTGATCGCGCCGATGGTGTTCAGCCCCAAGTGACGCAGTGTCAGGGTGTCGCTGCGCGTCACTCCGAGGGCCTCAACGGGCAGGGTCTTCAAGGCTGCCCGGACCTTGCCGGGTTTGACGAGGCGTTGGTGCTCAGGGGCAAAGCGAGCCAAGGCCCCGGCGGCGCCGGGGGTATCGGCGAGCCCCAGGCGCGTCTCCAGCCCGAGCCTTGTCAGCTGTTTTGAAACCGCTTGCATCATTGCCTGCTCGCCACCGAACAGATGGGAGCAACCCGTGACATCGAGCAAGAGACCGTCGGCGCCGTCGCATGCGACGCGGGGCGTGAAACGGCCGCACCACAGCCCCAACTGCATGAGGGCTTGCTGGTCAGCGACGGGATCCGCCTTTTCGACGGTGATCCCGGCCACCAGGGCACGGGCGTCGACCAGACGCATGCCCGGCATCAGGCCGGTGTGTTCGGCCCGCTCATCGACGGCCGTCAGCACCATTCCGCGTCGACCGGGGGCTGCCAGTACCAGCGGAGGGGGGTCAACTCGCTCGAAGGACTGCGGGGCGGACTGTGTTCCGCTGGTGGGTAGCCGTCGCCGGTCGATGGCCCAGCGCGGCAGCCACACGGAAAGCACCCGCTTCATGGTGCCACTCCACGTTGCACCGGACTGGGCGGCCGCCTCGGCAGCGGACGAGTCCGAGGCGCCACCGGGGTGCTCCGGGAGCGCGGATGTCGAGCGAGTCGTGAGCGGAGGGGAGAGCCCTGACCAGCCATCGCGTGGCCGCTGTGCTGGTTGGAACGAGCCCATCGTCGCGCAGCAGCAAGGCGGGCGTCATGCTTTCCTGAGCGGCCAGTGACAGCCGTCGGGTCATGGTGAAACCAATGCTCCTGATTTCGGCGAACACCGCAGCCAGGGCGCCGGAGCGCAATCCTTCCTCCATGGCCCATAGGACCTCCTTGTCATGCCGGGCTCGGACGATCAGCAGTGCGTCTGGATCTCCCCCGAGGTCCCGCCATCCCCAGCCATGTAGACGGCCGGATCGACTTGCATCGCTTTCACAGACCAGGATGGCGTCGCGTCCGGTTCGGTGCGACAGTCGATGCAGAAGGGCAACGAGGAAGGCTGCAGCCGACGGTGCGTCGGTGCCGGTGGCGCCGGATGCTTCGTGCAAGGCGCCCAGCGTCAGCCCGTTAGGGGGGAGGGCGTCATCCAGCGTCTTGATTCCTGGAAGCCAGGCGGAATCCGGCTCGACAGATGTGTGCTTCTTCGGCGATCCTTCCAGCGCCGTAATCCGTTGCCGTAAGGTTGCCAGTGCGATGAAACGGGAGTTTTTGTCCATGACGTACCTACACTTGGTCCGTCCGCCTTAATCTGAATGTTCTTTATATGTTCTCTTAATGATGTGTCAAGAGCCGGATCAGGGTACTATCATTCGTGTTCCTCCCGTCGACACCACGGGCCATTTTCATGGGTTGTCGATGGAGCGTACCGAGTAAAACTGCACGGATTGCGGAACCTTCGTGTGGACGAAAACCTATGTGATTACCGCGGCAAAACGCCAACCAAGCCCCCGCTCCGCAGCGGTCGCCGGTCGACGTTCCCCCGCCTGTCGGCCGCCGACCGCCGACAGAGCCTGCCGCCTGCCGGATATACTGCCTAGCCAGTTGGAACAGCAACCATGCACCCGGACGACCGCACCGATATCGAGGACCTTGCCAGCCCAATTGCCGACGTCCACTTCGGCCTCGCGAGGTACGCTGACGCGGTGGCGGCAGGCTGGCCGAAGGGCGACCTCGCGCGGTTCATCCTCCGCGACCTGCCGAGGCGCTTTCACGCACTGCCGCACGACCGGCAGGCGGCGGTGCTCGCGCTCGCCCCGCCGCTCGCTGAGCCCCGCTGGGATGCGCTGCTCGCGGCGACCGTGGAACACGTTGCCCGCCTGCACGGTCACGACGTGCCCGCCTGGATCGAGGAGCCTGCCCGCTTCCTCGCGCGCCCGTGGGTCGTCCCGGAGGTTCCGTTCATGCGCAGGAACGCCATCCTTTATGCGCCCGCAGCGTTTATCCGGCACGGGGCCCTGGCGGACCCGCGCGAACTGGACGCACGCGGGGGAGAACGCCATGCCTGGACACCCTGATCCCGGGCAGCCATTCGACCGCGAACACCTGCAGGCGCTCTTCAGCGAACTCGCGGAGGAACTCCGCCGGCGTGATGCGCGCGCCCACGTCTACATCGCCGGCGGTGCCGCGATGGCCATGGCCTGGGGGCGGAAGCGCACCACGCAAGACGTGGATGCACGGATCGACAGCGCCCATGACGCCATGACCGCTTCCGTGCGGGCCGTGGCAAAGCGGCACGGACTGCCCTCGACGTGGCTCAACGAGCAGGCGACGGCCTACTTCCCTGCCGCGCCGGACCGGCGGGCGCCGGTCGTCTTCGACAGCCCGTGGCTGGTCATCACCGGTGCCTCAGCCGAGCACCTGCTCGCAATGAAGCTGGAAGCCGCCCGGTCGGGCGACATCGACGACATCCGGACGCTGCTCGGTGTCCTCGAGATCCGGACACCCGGTCCGGCGATCGAGGTGCATGCAGCGCTATTCCCGGAATCGAACCGCTTGGCCGAGGTCCGGGAGGTCTTGAAAGCCGTACTGGCCAGGGGGGGCGTATCCCCCCGCCAGCCCGCGCTACGCCGCGACGCGACGCCGACGGGGCTTCGTTAATCGTCCGTCCCCATAAATGGTGCACAACGCGACCACGGCCTCACTCACGCGGGCGCCGTTAACCGCTTACGACTAGCTGACCTTTCAGGCTGCTTCCGCGTCAGGCCTGGCGTGGGTCTGGCTGTGAAGTCGAGCGGGACATCCAGTAGGTCACGACGCGGACCACGATGGCGGACACGGCAAAACAGAGTACGAGGAACGGCCCAGCCGGAAGATCGGCGGCAGCCGATGCCAGGATTCCTACAATGACCGCCACGCCGCCGCTCAACAGGGCACGCAACAAATTGTACGAACCATCCGCCCGTCGCCCGGCCAGCGCCGGCAGGATCAAGCTTGCGAAGACGACGTACACGCCCAACAACTGAACGGATGCGGTGATCGCAAGTGCAAACAGAAGAAAGAACCCTTGTCCGGACCGGAGATTCGGATACCCGAGCCACAGTCCCGCGACCAGCAGGTATATCGGCAGGAATGCGGCCAAATCTGACCATGACGTGAACAGGATCTGGCCTGAGAGCACGTGCTCGAGCTCTTCCCCTCCATGCGGGCTGTTGGCGAGCAGCAGCAGTGTCACCGACGCCGCAACGATGAAGCAGCTGCCGATGACCGCCTCTTGCTCGGCGGGCATGATCTGCTCCACCCACCGGAAAAAAAACGCAAACGCCGCCGCCGCTCCGAATGCCGCGACCTGGATTCCGGCCCAGGACGGCTCCATCACCCAGACGTTCAGCGCGACAATTGCGACGCCGGCCACCTGTGCCGTGGCAAGGTCAATAAAGACGATTCCCCGCTTCAGGACCTCAATGCCAAGCGGGACATGCAGCGCCGTACACAGGAGGCCGGTCACGAACGCCGGCATGATGATCTCAAGGATCTCAGTATTGATCATGTACTTCTTCCAACCGCGCGAGCGTGACATCAAAAAGGTCAAACAGGGTATCGACACCCTCCGAACCGCCGACGGTGAAGGGTAGCTCGACAATTGGGATTCCCGCCCTGTCGGAAAGCCACTCCATCCCCTTGGTCGGTTCATACGGGGCACGGAGAATAGCCCGGGCTCCGGCACTCCGGGCCAGTTCCAGGACCTCTTGCAGATGGCTGATTGTCGGCGGGACACCAGGGAAGCGTTCGATCGCTGCGGCCTGCCTGACACCGGTCCACTCATACAGGTAGGCCCACGCTTCGTGGTAGGCGACAACGGGCATGCCTGCCAGGCGGGACGACCGTTCCATCCATCCTGCCGTGGCGCTCCGCCAACGCTCCTGGAATGCCGACAGCTGCTGGCGATAGGTCTCGGTGTTCTCCGGATCGATCACCACAAGCCGGCGGGCCAACTCCGTGGCCATGTAGCCGATGTTCTCCGGCAGGAGTTGCACATGCGGATTTCCCTCTGCGTGCACGTGCCTGGGTCTGCGGTCGACGACGGTCGGAGGATCCAGCAATCGGACATGCTCGCTGGCTATCAGGTGACCGGGCTGGCCATGCTGGAGGGACTCGCCCGCTCCAAGCTGCAGGAGAACCGGGAGCCAACCGTCTTCCAGGCCTGCCCCGGTGCAGAACAGCACATCCGCCCGGCGCATGTGTTCGATGAGACTGGGGCGCATCCGGATGTAGTGCGGGTCTTGACGGCCGTGCGTTCCCGCGTAGACGCTGACCGCATCGCCCCCGACTTCCGAGGCCAGGGCCGCCCACTCCGGTTCGCAGGCAAAAATCCGCACCTCGGCGAAGGCCGGGGACGCTTCGACCATCACCAGCACGGCCAACGGGGCGCCCCAGATCGCCCACGCAAGTTGTTTCGGCAACGTTGCTCGGCCCCGATGGGTACGCTTGGCTGCATGCGTACCCAAACTCATGATGGGCTGCATGTACACGTGGGCATCAGTCTCAACGTGCGTCAGGGATTCCCGGCTGAGCTGCAATGGCGTCCGTCCGAAGCCACTGTTGGTCCACTCGGCCTTCAGCGTGATGGTGGAGGGATAGTGCTCGACCTTGTACTCGTCGCTCATCGCGTCGGCGGTCGAACTGACCGGACTAGGGGGCGTGCGACGGGTACCGATCGTCCGAGCGCGGTCGAACGCGTAGGCGTGGTGCAACGTATCAGCCGGTCCCTGCGCCGTCGACTGCGTGCATGTCCAGCTCTTCTGTGACCGCGCGGTAGCCGTCTCCGATTCGTCAGAAAACGTCACTCTGCAGGGTGGGTTCCTGTTCACGGAGATTGCCGGTGGGCGCAAATGCGCAACGGACGTCAACGCCGTGGGGAGCCGTGCCTCCGGGGGTCGGGCTTGCTGCGAGCCGATCATGATGCTCATGCTCGTCGTCATCGGCACGGTCATCCCGCGGTCGTCACCACTCCTGCGCATGGCAGTGATCCGCTCGGCACATGCGCACTGAACCGGACGGACGGGTCGCGGTCGAATTCACCCTCGAAGCGGGCGTTGCCGAGGGTCCGCGAGCTCCGTTGCCAGAAGCGCCGAAGGGATTGTCGTCGTCCCGGTAGAGCCCTGCCCTGCCTTTCGCGTACGCATCGGTCGGCAACGCGTGCGCGAACTCGATTCCATTGTCGCTATCCGGTTGGTCGCCGAAGCCCCGGAACGGAGGCGGATTAGTCGGGAATGGCCTCCAGCCGGGTCAGGATCTCGGAGAAGTACGAAAAGAGGTCCGTGATCTCGGGGTAGGAACCCACTGTGGAGGGCAGTTCGACGACCGGGAGGCCACTCCGCTCCGACAACCATTCCGCGGCGTCCGTGGGCTCGTAGTTGGCACGAACGATGGCCTTGACGTCCGTCGACCGGGAATGTTCGAGCACTTCCTGAAGGTATGGAGCGGACGGCGGAATGCCGGGCACGCGCTCCATGGAGGTAACCTTTTCCAGGCCCAACCAGTTGAAGAGATAGGCCCAGTAGGCGTGCTGAACGATCAGCGGGGTGCCACTGAGCGCTTCCGAACGGGCCTCCCATTCAGCCATTGCGCTGTCCCAGCGGGCATGGAAGTCCGCCAGCCGGGACTGGTAGGCATCGGCGCGATCCGGATCGACTGCACCCAGGCGGGCGGCGAGCTCGCTGGCCAGCAGCCTGATGTTGCGGGGATCAGTGTGGACGTGCGGATTACCGCTTGCATGGACGTCGCCGTGGCTGCGGTCGATGACCGCGGGACGTTCCAGGATCTCCACGTGTTCGGCCGCCATCAGGTGGCCCGGTTGTCCCGGCTGGACGCCGAGTCGCGCCCCCCGTTGCATCAGAACCGGGAGCCAGCCGATCTCAAGCTCGGCCCCGGAGCAGAACAGGAGGTCCGCACGGCGGATCTGGGCGATCAGGCTCGGCCGGGCGCGGAGGTGATGGGGGTCCTGCGCACCGTGCGTCGCGGAGTACACGTTCACGTCACTGCCGCCCACTTCCTCGGCAAGGGAAGCCCACTCGGGTTCGCAGGCGAATACCCGCACCTCCGCCGAGGCCGGCAGCGCGGACAGGGCTGCGGCCGATGCCAGGCAGCCCGTCGCCAGGGTGCGTGTCAGGAAACGATACATCGCGCCCTCCGTCAGAACGTGTGGGCCGCGTGGGCGCCGAGGCTCATGATGTACTGCAGCAGGATCTGGTCATCCTGCTCGACGAATAACACGGCGTCGGGGTCGGGGCCGTGGACGAATTTATGGACTTCCTCGCGGTTGTACTGCAGCCGAATACGGCTGAACTCGCTGTTGGTCCAGTCCGCCATGACCGCGTAGGCGACGGAGTCGTCAAGTGCAGGAGTGTCAGGATCGCAATGGCCGTCGTGCAGCACGCACACAGGAATGTCCGGCGGGCTCAGCTGCGCGTAGCGGGCGCCAACCCTGAAGTTGGGATTGAGTTTGTAGATGCCCTGCACGTAGAGCCCCATAGAGGTCGAATCGCTGAATGCCGGGGTGTCGTACTCACCAGGAAGGCTGTACATGCCATCCTCTACCCGCCAGATCACCTCTCCCTGAAGGATTAGCTCCTGTTCGCGGGGATTGCCCGTGGGGGCCCAGGTCAGACGGGCATCGACGGCATACATGGTCACGTCGCCAGTGAATTCACCGTCGACGAACGCGTCGATGTTTGCCCACGCGAAGGGACCTTCGTCTTCGGCGTGGAGATGTTCGTCGTCGTGGTCGTCGTCATGCATATCGTCGGCGTGGTCGTCGTCATGCATGTCGCCATTGTGGTCATCGTCATGCATGTCATCGTCGTGGTCGTCGTGTGCGTGCTCGTCTTCGTGCGCGTGTTCCTCTTCCTCCCCACCATGCCCGTGGGCGTGCGCGCCGCCGCTGCGGTGGTGGGCTTCGCCTGCCATCATGTAGGCGCCAATGCGCCAAGCGCCGTTGCGGCCGAAGTCACCGCCGATCCGCCCAAAGGCAGACAAGGTACTGGTGCCGCTCTCAGAGTTTCCGAAGGGGAAGTCTCCGCCACGGTACAACCCGCCGCCGACCTCGGCGTAGATGTCCGTCGGCAGGACGTACGAGAGCTCGAGGCCGTCGTCGTTGAACGCCTCGTGAAGGAACGCGCGGTAGGGGAGGGGACGGTCGGAGAAATCGTCGGCATGCAAATGGATCTCGTTCAGGTACCCGAAGGTCCACAGGGCCCGCCCGGCCTTGATACGTGAGCCGTCCGGCAGGCCGGCGCCCGGCAGCGTCTGGACGTAGAGCTCTTCCAATTCCAGTTCGACCGATTCGCCCGGGTGGGCGTCGATCGCGATCGTCGCGGCGCCAAAGAACTTGTCGTCCACATTCCCGCTAAACGTTAATTCGGGGTGGCCCAGTGCGAGACCTTCGAGCGGGCGTTCGGACCCGTGGCCCACCTGGAACCCGGCAGGGTTGAAGTCATGCTCGGCAGAATGGTTTGAGTACCGGGCATCCAGGACCAGACCGATCGCGGGATTGAAGACATTGTCCGTGGTGGAGGTCTTGCGCCCCATCGGGGAGACCGCTGGCTGTGCGGCCTGGGCCGGGGCAGTCGTCATGGCCTCAAGCTGCCCTTCCAGGGCCTGGATGCGGGCCTCGTATTCCTGCTTGATGGCTTGGATCTCGGCCGCGAGTTCCTCTGCCGTCGGGGCCGCATCCTGCGCGTGCGCCTGTAGCGCGACGCACGCCATGATGATTGAGAATCCCGCTCCCCACAGAGCCTGGACGATGGTGCGCATGTCGAAAGCCTTTTCCTGTTCCGAGCGAGAGGCGGGATTTGGTTGCCCCGTCCCGCACAACAGATGTGCCGTTTAGACGGTTTCCGGGCAGACTCCCGGAGCGGACGAAACTTTATAACAGTTGTAACTTAGTAACAACCGCTTCCCTGCCGCGAGTACCGGAAGGTGGCCGGTGCGGGCCTCGCGGAATCATTCGCACAGGAGGCACATGCACGGCTTTCACGATTGGCGCGAGCGCCAGTTGCCTTGGTCGGCGGCGGCTCGTGTTCCGACCCGCCCGATGCCCGGTTTACCGATGCGGCGTGTACGCCCTGCGCACCCGTAGGTTCGGATCCACGACAGCCGGAAGCCACATGGATTCCGTGATTTCAATCGTGCCTGCGATCGGCGGATGGCGGAGTTCCAGCGTTGCGGACGGTGGTCGGGCAGGTACACTTGCTTGATGAGGAGGATTGCGAATGAGTTCCCCAATCATTGCCCAACAGGAGCCCTTCTGCGTCGAAGTTGAGGCTGGGAAAAACTACGCCTGGTGTGCCTGCGGCAGAAGCGAGAAACAGCCCTGGTGTGACGGCTCACACCGGGACACGGAGTTCTCGCCGGTCGTATGGAAGGCAGAGAAATCAGAAACGGTGTTCCTGTGCGGGTGCAAGTCGACCGGCGACAAGCCGTACTGTGATGGCACCCACAACATGCTTTGACCATGTGGACGACTGAGCAATCGGCGACGGTGCTGCTGGAACACCGGCGCAAGCTTCGACCCCAGCACGAACTCCCATCGGGAGCGGTACCTGCGGACCGGGATGCGGCGTACCGCGTGCAAGATGCACTGATCCAGCTTCACCTTGATGCGGGCGACGGCCCGGTGGCGGGGTGGAAGGTCGCGCTCACCAATCCGGCCATGCAGGCAATGTTTGGTGTGGACGAGCCCGCCGAAGGTGCCATCTTCGAGCCCCTCGTGCATGCATCGGGGAAACGACTGGAACCCGGGAAGTACCGTCATCTGGGTGCGGAGGGCGAAATCGTCCTGCGGATGCGCGCTTCGCTCACGCCGGACCAGGCCCCGTTTACCGCAGAATCGGTGTCCGAAGCCGTTGGCGGGTACATGGCCGGAATCGAGATCGTCGATGATCGGGATGCGGGTGCGGACGCGACCATCGGGCTCCTCGTGGCCGACAACGCGATGAACTACGGTTGCGCGCTCGGGCGCGAATCGGCGTACACACCGACGATCGATCTCGCGCGTGTTTCCGGGCGGTTGACGATCGACGGTCAGCCGGCGGGGGAGGGCGTCGGCGAGAACGTGCTGGGTGGTCCGCTGCACGTCTTGGCGTTGCTGGGGAACTCGCTGGCGAGACGCGGCCGGAGCCTGCAGGCGGGTGACATCGTCATGACGGGAAGCCTGGCGGTGACCGTCTGGCCGCAACCGGGTGAGACGATTCGGTGGGAGGTTGATGGGCTTGATCCCGTTGAATTCTCGCTTGCCCCCGACGGGACGACGTAACCATGGGAATGGTGGAAGAGGTCCGGGTCCACCGACTCGTGGAACATTTCCTGGCTGGTCGCGCCGACGGCACCGCGTTTGACGGGACATGGGACGACAGCCTGACGCCGCAAACGATGGCGGAGGCCTATCGCGTTCAGGATACGATTGTCCGGCGCATGCGCCATCGGGGGACCGAACCCGGCGGCTGGCGGATCGCGCTGACCACGGATGCCCAGCAGAAGCAACACGGCGTCGTGCATCCGGTGGTCGGGCCTGTCTGGGGTCGGGACCTGCACGCTTCCCCGTTCGGATTGCCTGTTGGCGACACGCATAACCCGCTGGCGGGCGCCGAACTTGCACTGCGAATCAAGCAGCCGATGGCGGCTGGGGATGGTCCCTGGAACCGTGAATCGGCCGCCGCCGCCATCGACGCGGCGGCGTTGGCCGTTGTGATTTACGACGACCGCAACATTTCCGGCCTGGCTGCGTACACGATCGGTCTGGGTATCGCGGACCTGGCCGGCTCAGCCGTGGGCATTCTCGGCCCGGAAACTGCTGACCTCGACGCGCTGGAACTCGATGGCCTCGAACTCCACACCACCCTGGACGGGCGTGATGTGGGCGTGGCCAGCACGTCGACCTATCTTGCCCATCCGTACGAAATCGTGTCCTGGGTCGCGACTCATCTCAATGTCCGCCGTCGACAACTTGAGCCGGGCGATGTCGTGCTGCTGGGATCCCCGGGTGAGCCGTTTCCACTTGGCCCTGGCGATCGCATCGCGGTCGCCAACGATGCCCTTGGCGTTGCGGAGTTGGCCCTTGAGGCTCAGCCTGGAGCCGCTTGACCCGTTCAGAGGCTGGGGCGGCGCTCGCAGAGGAATTGACTGAAACGGTCCCGGCTGTGGAACAGCAACGTGGACGTCTCGACCGGCGTGTAAGGCGATTGCTTGACGTCGGTCCACTGGCCGTCATCCCGAAGTCCACGGCACGCCAGGTCCGCATCCTCGGGCCGGTGCACCCGCACCTCGTACTGGTTGACGCAGTCGCACGCGCAGACCCGAAGCATCTCGAAGCCGTCTACGGGGACCTCTTCACCCGCGTGGGCGATTCCGGCCAGCCAGCCGAATGCGATCCAGGCAACTGCGATTCGAAATGCGGTCTGCATGGGCACATGGTGCATCGAAGCGCCTAACTTGCCAAGTGCCTGTGGCCGCGCTGGCGACAACCGCCGCTCCGCGTGCAGTCATCGGGGACCGGCTGCGGCGCATCTGGGCGTTCCGCCTTTGACCGAGGCTCGAAAGGAACTGGCGAACACCACCGTCAGTTCGGCGCGGCGCCGATGAACGCGGGCAGCCCCCGTTCAAGCTGCGCACACGAAAAAAAGGCCGGACGGGCATCGCCCGTCCGGCCTCGAATAGCTGACTGGAATGCCTGGACGCGGATGGACCGCGCCCAGGTTCCGGTTCCAGGTCAGGCTGCCGTGATGTCCTCCGGACGGATCGGCAGGTTGCGAATCCGCTTGCCGGTCGCATCGAAGATCGCGTTGGCCAGCGCCGGGGCAAACGGCGGGACCATCGGCTCGCCAACACCACTCGGAATGTGATCGTTCTCGATCCGGTGGAGGTGGACGTTGAGCGGAGCGTCGTCGATCCGCGTCACCGGGTAGTCGTGGAAGTTGCTCTGCTCCACAGCACCCTGGGCATAGCTGATGATGCCCTGGCGTGCGATGGTGTTGCCGTAAACGGCAGCGCCTTCACACTGGGCCCGGATCCGTTCCGGGTTCGCGCCCAGACCGCAATCCAGCACCGTGTCGACCCGCGTGATGGAGTAGTTTCCATCGTCCGCGACCTGCACGCGCACCGCCTGGGCGATGTACGACAGGAACGAGCGGTGCACCGCGAGACCAAGACCGTGCCCCTTCGGAAGCGGTTTCCCGTATCCGGAGACGTCACGGGCTTTCCGCAGCACGCCGGCCAGACGGCCAGTGTCGATCGGGTAGTCCTCGATCGGGTCACCGTAGTTCCAGTAATCCTCGACCTTCTCTTTCGTCAGGTCGATGATTGCCGGCTCACCGATGAGCTCAAGCTGGAACTCGACCGGGTCGCGGCCGATCTCGTGCGCCAACTCGTTCGCGAAGCTGTTGATCGCGAAGGCGTGCTGGATGTTGTTCACGGAGCGGTACCAGCCGATCCGGGTGTGCAGGTTCGCATCCCCGTTCTCGATCCGAATGTTCTCGATCGAGTTGTAGGGCATGTCGATCAGGCCAAGACCGTGCTCAATGTTGAACCCGATCTTCTGTTCCGGGACCCACAGACCCAGGATGGACGGGAACGCCACACCGTGCCGCCATCCGGACACCCGGCCGGCGTCGATGACCGCGCTGACGCTCTGGGCACTCGCGGCGTGGTAGTAGCCGTTCTGGATTTCGTCTTCACGGGTCCAGACCAAGCGCACCGGGGCGCCTACCTCGCGTGAGAGGTAAGCCGCTTCCACGGCGTAGTCCGCCTTGGATTTCCGGCCGAACCCGCCACCGAGCAGGGTGATGTGCACCAGCACATTTTCCTTCTCGATGCCGAGTACCTCGGCGATCGTGTCCCGAACCGCCATCGGATGCTGGGAGGCTGCCCAGATCTCGACCTTGCCGTCCTGGTAGTTGGCGACCGCTGCCGGCGGCTCCATTGGCATGTGGATGAAGTACGGCACGAAGTATTCGCGCGTGAACTCCTTCGCCGACGCCTTGTCACGGGCCAGCTCGTAGCTGCCGCGTTCACGGATCGTGGTACCCGGTTCGGCTGCCGCCTTGCGGAGCGCGTCATCGTACGACGAGCTGTCGAGGGCACTGTTCTCCGATTCGGACCATTGGACGCTGAGCGCCTTGCGGCCTTCCAGGGCAGCCCACGTGTTGTCGGCGATAACGGCGACACCGCCCAGCTGCTTGAACGCGATCGGGAGGTCCGGCATCGGCAGTTCAACCGTACCGCGGACGCCCGTGATCGCCATGGCGGCGGAGTCGTCGTAGCTCTCGACCTTGCCGCGGTACACCGGCGAACGCGCAATCACAGCGGTCTTCATGCCGTCCAGCATCGTGTCCGCACCGAACATGCCCTTGCCGGTGGTCATGTCGACCAGATCGACGTACGCGTCCGGCGTGAAGGCGGATTCGTTGGCGATGTACTTCCAGTCGCTGCGGTCCTTGACCTGGACCGTAGCCGGGTCCGGAGCCTCGAGGCCGGCAGCCGTGGCGACGAGCTCGCCGAAGTCGGCGGAACGGCCGCTTGTAGCGTGGCTCACGCGGTGGTTCTGCGCAACGCACTCTTCAGCTGGCACGCCCCACATTTCGGCGGCAGCCATCTCAAGCATCTTGCGCGCGCCCGCACCGGCGGCCCGCAGGTGATTGATGTCCCGACGGACCGAACGGGAGCCGTCCGTGTCGAGCTCCTGGCCGAAGTCGTTCCACTTCTGTTCGGCGTCCGCCTGGACGACCGAGCAGCGAGCCCAGTCGGCTTCCATCTCGTCGGCGATGATCATCGGCAGCGAGGTGCGGACACCCTGACCCATTTCGGACCGGGCGCAGGTGATCGTTACGGACCCGTCACCGTCAACCGCAACGAAGAGGTTGGCTTCGAGTTTCCCTTCCGCCGCGTTTGCGGGAAGGCCCAGCAACTGATCGGAACCAAGCCGGGCACCCAGAACGAATCCAGTGGTACCGGCGATGCCCTTCAGAACCGTGCGTCGGCTCAGATTAGTAAGCATGGTCATGGTCAGACCTCCTTCGCGGCCGTTTTCACGGCAGCGAAAATGCGCTGGTACGTGCCGCAGCGGCAGATGTTGCCGCTCATGCCGTCCAGAATCTCCTGATCCGACGGATCCGGGTTCTGGGAAAGCAGGGCCGCCGCTTGCATGATCTGTCCAGACTGACAGTAGCCGCACTGGGGAACGTTGTGAGCACGCCAGGCCCGCTGCACGGGGTGGTTGCCCTCCGCGTCCAGCCCTTCGATCGTGGTCACTTCCATGCCCTCAGCGGCCGACACAGGCGTGATACACGCCCGCACCGCTTCACCGCCTACATGGACGGTGCAAGACCCGCAGAGACCGGTGCCGCACGCGAACTTGCTCCCGGTAAGGCCGAGCACATCTCGGACGTACCAAAGCAGGGGCATGTTCGGGTCGCCGCCGAATTCCTGCGGATTACCGTTGACAGTCAAATTCATGTCAACTTCCTCCTCGTTGTATCCGGACCCGCGGCCGCGAACCCGGAACTGGTGGTCGGCGTAGCAACCCCTCCAACTGGGAGCCGCCGCTACGTCGACAGCTTCCCCATGGTACTTTGCAAGGCGCGCAAGTCCAAATCGGGGCAATTGGCACGGTCGCGGCTCCAAAGCGGCGGTGCGTGAGGTCGCGCCTGGAGGGAATGATGGACAGTCTCGTCTATGCGGACGGAACCTGGCACGAGGGTGATCCGCCGCTCATCGGCGCACTCAGCCAGAGCTATATGCACGGCACGGCTGTCTTCGACGGCGCGCGGCTGTTCAACGACTGTGTTCCCGATCTCGGCCGCCATTGCGAGCGTCTGCTTCGGTCAGCCGCGGTGATGGGATTGGACCAGCCCGTCGACGCATCGACGGTCGAGAGCCTCGCGCGCGAGGGCGCCCGCCGATTCGAGACGGGTGCTGAACTCTACATTCGTCCGTCCCTGTATGCGGCCCGCGGATTCCTCACGCCGGAGCCGGGGAGCACCCGTTTCCTGCTGTCGCTGATGCGGATGGCGATGCCGGCTGCGCACGGGCGATCGATCACCGTGAGCCCGTTTCGTCGCCCCGGACCGGACATGGCCCCGACCGAAGCCAAGGCTTCGTGTCTCTACCCCAACGGATCGCGGGCCCTGCAGGACGCCGAGCGGCGGGGCTTCGACAACGCGCTGATGCTGGATGGCGACGGCAATGTGGCGGAGCTTGCGTCGGCCAACATCTGGCTGGGCCGCAACGGAGTCGCGATCACGCCGGTCTGGAACCGGACGTTTCTCAACGGAATCACCAAGTTGCGGGTATCTGCTCTCCTGAGCGAGCGCGGAATCGATGTCGTTGAGCAGACGGTTTCGCTGGACGACGTGATGGGGGCAGATGAGGTGTTCAGCACCGGGAACTGGGGCAAGGTGCTGCCGATTACCCGCGTCGACGATCACGAGTTTGCCGTGGGCCCACTGTATCGTGCGGCCAGAGAGGCCTACTGGGCGTTTGCCGAGACGGAGCCGCTGTAGGACCAGGCACCTCGGCGGTCCTGGCAGTGCGGGCCTCCGGAAGGTCATGGCGCCCTTGGCCCGGCGCCGTTCGCCAGGGACAGATAGGTGAACTTGCGGGCCGGCACCGGCACGCCAGAATGCGGAGCTTCAAGGGGATGTCGCCATGCAGTTGAGACTTCGGCAGATCTGCCTCGTCGCCGGCAATCTCGATCCCGTCGTGGACGCGTTGTGCCGGGTCTTTGGGCTCGCGGTCTGCCACGTCGACGACGCCGTTGCCGAGTACGGGCTCGTGAACGCCCTGATGCCGGTCGGCAGCCAGTTCCTGGAAGTAGTGGCGCCGACCCGGCCGGGAACCGCGGCGGGCCGCTACCTGGAGCGGCGCGGCGGGGATGGCGGCTACATGGTCATTACCCAGTGCGACGATCTGGATCGCCGCCGGAGCCGGGTCGATGAACTCGGTGTCCGTGTCGCCAACCGCCTTTCCTACGGCCAGTTTCAGGGCATGCAGCTTCATCCCAAGGACACGGGCGGCACGTTCTTCGAGATCGATCGCCAGGCGGACGGTGATTCCGGGGACGGCGCGTGGCATCCGGCGGGCCCTGATTGGCAACCGTACGTCCGCACGGGTGTGGTGTCGGCGATCGCGGCGGCAGAGATTCAAAGCCCTGATCCTGACGCCTTGGCGGCGCGCTGGAGTGAGATCGCGCAAATCCCGCTGATCCGGGACGCAGCGGAGGTGGTGACCCTGCCCCTTGCCAATGCGGATCTTCGCTTTGTCGTCGCGTCCGACGGGCGGGGCGAGGGACTGGCGGGACTGGATCTGACCGCCGCGGATGCCGACGCGGCGATCGCCAGCGCACGCAGCCAAGGATTCCCTCAAGAGGGGAACGTGATTCGGGTCGCTGGAATGCGATTTGCACTCGTGTGAGGCATTGGCGAAGGTGGCGCGCCACGATGCCCACTGACTGCATTCCTGATGGGTCCCGCTAATTCAGACCAAAGGCTCCGGAGGCTATAGGCAATGTCTGATCATCTTTTGGAATCACGCGACAACGGCGTGGCATGGCTCACCCTGAACCGCCCGGACCGCCTGAACGCGATGAGCAACGAGATGCTGGATGGTCTCCTTGCCTCCATGCTTCGATTGGCTGCGGATGAGGAAGTCGGCTGTGTCGTGCTGACCGGAGCGGGACGCGGATTCTGCGCCGGCGGTGATGTCAAGGGCATGGCGCAGGGGTCACTTCGGGAAGCCAGCCTCGAGGGCCGGATGCAGGCGCTGCGGCGCAGGATGGAAGTCAGCCGCGTGATCTACGAGATGCCGAAGCCGGTGGTGGCCATGGTTCGCGGTCCCGCTGCCGGGGCCGGGCTCTCGGTGGCCCTGGCCTGCGACCTCCGAATTGCCGACGAGACCGCGCTGATGACAACTGCGTTCGCACAGGTCGGGCTGTCGGGTGACTTCGGTGGATCCTGGTTCTTGTCCCGACTGGTTGGTGCCGGCAAGGCCAAGGAACTCTATCTCACGGCCGCCCGGCTCACGGCATCCGACGCTCTTGCGCTGGGGATCCTCAATCGCGTGGTGGCCAGTGACGCCCTCGAAGCCGAAACCCGGGCGCTGGCGGAAGGGCTGGCCTCGGGGCCCCGCGTCGCGCTGGGCTACATGAAGCAAAATCTCAACGGCGCCTGGACGGCTTCCCTGTCCGAGACGCTGGACATGGAAGCCCGCAACCACACGCGTTCGGGCTTTACCGAAGATCACCTGGAGGCCTCCAAGGCCTTTGTCGAGAAGCGGAAGCCTGTGTTCAGCGGCCGGTAGCGCTCGGCGTGCGATTGCCGGATCCAGAGTCCTTCCGGGGTTGGGAAAGCCGCAGCGGAATCAGAGGGGGATTATATACGAAAGTGCCGAAGATATTGCGTATAGTCCCTTTATGTTCTATTCATGATCCTGTGCGCACGCATCGGAACATCACCTACCGCCTGGTACCCGGCACCGCCGTCCGGGCCCGCAAGCTGGCCAGCACGGCCGGAGCCTGCCGGTACGTGTGGAACACCATGCTGGCCGATCAGCAGGGTTTGTACCTGTCGGCGCGGGCGGCGGGCGCGGAGCCGCCGTCGGTGTCGTTCTTCACCCTCGGGCAGGCGTACACCCAGCTCCGGAGGGTCACGCCTTGGCTGCAGGAGCTGCCGTTCGCGC
>JAJDWH010000021.1 GCA_022825705.1 Alphaproteobacteria bacterium | reverse complement strand
GGCATTCCGGCTCCCGCCCGGCATCATCGAGGAGGACGTCGAGCGGCTGATGCAGCGTTGCCCCGGGCTCGAGGTGCATCTGGACACCGCGCTCGGGCGCGACGTGAGCCTTGAGGAGCTGAAGGAGCGCCACGACGCGGTGCTGCTCACCATTGGCGCGTGGTGGGGCAAGCCGATGGGGATTGCGGGAGAGGAGGACGAGCGGGTGGTCGACGGGGTGGGGTTCCTGCGCCGGGTGAACGCGGGCGAGCGCCCGGAGATGCCGGAGACGGTGGTGGTGGTCGGCGGCGGGGATGTGGCGATGGATGCCTGCCGGGTGGCGAAGCGCCTGCCCGGGTGCAAGCACGTCAAGGTCATCTACCGCCGCGGCCCCGGCGAGATTCCGGCCCGCGCGATCGAGCTCCACCATGCGGTGAAGGAGGACGTCGAGTTCCTCTACCACACCCAGCAGGTCGCGGTGGTCCCGCGCGGCAACCAGCTCGCGCTGAAGTGCGTGAAGACCGCGCTCGGCGAGCCCGACGAGGACGGGCGGCGCCGCCCGGTAGTGATTGAAGGGAGCGAGCACGAGATCTTGTGCGGCGCGGTGATTGCCGCGGTGGGGCAGCGCGGCCTGTGCGAGGAGCTCGACCGGGCGGAGATGATGGGGCCGGACCGGGTGCGCACCGAGTGGGATTCGATGCGGACCTCGGACCCGAAGGTGTTCGCGGCGGGCGACGGCGCGTTCGGCGGCTCGACCATCGTGATGGCGATGCAGCACGGGCAGCGCGCGGCGTACTACGTGCGGCACTACCTGGAGGGCAACGGGAACCCGTTGCCCTATCGCACGCCGTACCGCACCCGGCGCGTGCCGGTCGCCCAGGACCTGATGTGGGAGAAGTTTCCCATCCAGGAGCCGGTGTTCTGCGGCTTGGGCGAGCGCCCGGCGGAGTTTCCCGAGATCGAGCTGACCTACGACACCGACACTGCCCGGGCGGAAGCGGCGCGCTGCTACCGCTGCGACGCGGAGACCGGCTCGGCGGATTACTCGGTGCAGCACCGCGAGGACATCTTCTCGATGGCGCGCACGGACCCGGGCGATGCGCCGAAGCTCAAGGCGATGCTGGAGCGGCGCCTGCGCCTGCGCGAGAACCCGTTTCCGGAGGAGCGCCCGGCGTGCCTCGACGACCTGGTGTTCCTGCCCGCGAACCTGTCGCGGCTGGTCATCGACCCCTACCGCGAGGCCTGCAAGATTGGCTGGAAGCTGGGCGGGCGCCTCGCGCTCGACATTCCCTTCTTCGTCGCAGGGTTCGATGAGGCGAGCGAGGAGCTGAAGGTGGCCGTCGACCGTGGCGCCGCCGCCGCGGGCGCGGCCTACCTGGGGGCGGCCCGTCCGGGTCCGGACGCCCCGTGGCTGCAGCTCTGCGAGCCGGGACGCGACGCCCCGAGCGGCGACGCGGCCGGAGTGGTGTACCGGGTGGGCGAGCGCTGGCACCCGATGCCGACCGAGCGCGCGCGTGCCGGGCAGATACTCGGCCTTCTCCTCACCTCACGCGGGAGTCTCGAGGACGCGATCGTCTACGCGCTCGATCGCGGTTTCGACCTGCTGGTGCTCGACGGCACGGGCGCGCTCGGCGCCGAGTGGCCGGAGCTTCGGGCTGCCCCCGACCTCGCCCTCGCGCGCGACACCATCGCGACCCTGCGACGGCTGAAGAAGGAGGAGATGATCGACATCGCCTGGTTCGGCGGCGCGCGCTCGGGCACCGACGCGGCGAAGCTCGTGGGCCTCGGGGTGAACGCAATCGGCTACGGGGTGGCGGTCGGCCTGGCGCTGGGGGGCGAGATCACGCAGACCGGGATGCGCTTCGCGCCGGACCGCACCGAGGAGGAGCGCACCGAGGCGGTGGTGAACATCCTCAAGGCCAATGCGGGGGAAGCCTCGATGATGGCGCGCTGCGCGGGCAAGACGCGGCTGCACAACATCGAGCCGGAGGACCTGCGCTCGGTCACGCGGGCCACTGCCGCGGCCACCGGTATTCCGCTGGCGGGGACACGGGCGGCGTAGGCTGCACATTTCCGGCGCGCTGCTGCGCTCGCGGTCGAGCCGCCGCATCGCTCCCGGGGACTGGGCGCGAGACTGGTCGATGCCAGCGAGACTAAAGCGCGGACCCGAGGCGTCACCGCGCTCTACCTGCTCACCACCACCGCTACGACGGGCTGGGCTACACTGCGCCCGATCGCGCAGGCGTGCCCCCTCCATCGCCGCCACCACCGAATTCTCGTCCCGGTGCCCCGACACCGTCGATTGCATGTGGTACAAACATCACGATGCCACTCTCATGGACAAACGATAGCCAAGACAACCGGTCGATTGCATTGCTTCGGAAATATTGGCCTTATCTGGAATCCTGACAACATGCGATATGCTCAACATCATTTCGTCCCTCAGTTCTATTTGCGTAGATTCACGGACAATTCTGGCAAAGTCCATGTATACGACAAAGACGCCGACAAGGTGTTCTCTACATCGCCGAGAAATATATGCACTGAACGAGGATTTTATGCCTTGCCGGAACTCTATCCCGATCCTTTAGAGATGGAAAGACAGTTCTCTGAAATTGAGCAACATGCGTCCATGATCACGAAAGAATGGATACAGAAAATGAATTTCGACGTATCCTTCGATGATCCAATGGTACGTATTGAAACATCAGAATCAGTTAGAGATTCAATGGCACTCTATATTGCAACGCAAATGACCAGGACCTCCGAAGCGAGAACAATACTAATTCAGGGTATTTCTGGGTTAGATGCCCAATCGATCAATACAGAGATCAAGAGAGATATTCATACCGATTTCTTGTGGAATAATCCCACTGTATATGATGCATAAAAATGGATATACAGTTGCATCTGGACATTCAGATATTGCGGAAACGGATGGTCGTTGTATACATCCGATGATCCAGTCAAGCTACGCACGAGCTCACAACACCTCCATTGGGGTCAAACTCAGAAGGATGGAGCATATGTTCTTTTTCCATTGACGCCACGCATTCTAATGTATTGTTTTGATAGTACCAGTTGGAAAAAACTCGAACCATTGGAAGGTGTATTGATTCCGAATGCACTTGAGACGGAATTGGTAGAGGACGCCAACAGGCATCAAGTAGGTCACTCAAGGAGATTTGTCTTTTCCTGTAACAGAGACTTTTCCTTTGCTAGACAATTTTGTCTGAGCCACCCTCAGATCACAGGGCAACATCGCCCACGATTCGGAGAATAGTTTGCTCCTGTTCCGGTCATTTGTTGCAACTACCCAAGGATAGGTAAAATGACCCGCTGAACCACTTCACGCTACGGACAGCTCCGCGACGTGCGGACGGGACCGGACAGCCTCATCTACCTCTTGACGGATGCGCTCGCTGCGTACGGCGCCCTCCTCCGCCTCGAGCCCGCCCCCGTCGATGGGAGGGCTGAACGCAGCCTTCCGCGGAGACCGGGCGAGATCTTCAATCTTCCGTGTCGACGGGAACATAGTAATAGCCTCGGCCTCTCCGCCGGGGCCGACTCCCCTCGAGATGACCCGCATCAGCGAGACCGGTCAGGAGCTTTCCGGCGGATACCCTGCTGAGCCCTGTCAAATCAGCCACCTCGGTCGTGGAGACTCGCCCCCGCCCGCGGCTCCAGTCGAGAATGAGCGCCTCACGCCCCCCGGGGGTGCGAAGGCGGGAGCACCGATGGGAGAGTCGGCTGCGTGCCACATCGGAGAGCCGAAATGCTTCGGGGTGATGAGCGGGAACTCCATGTACCCGTGCGATCACGGACACAGGATCGCCCGGCCCCAGACGTGCGTCCGCCAGCCGACGGATTGCTTCCTCGGTTTCCGTCGGGGAGGAGCGTTGCAAAACCGGAATCGCCGAGACCGCGTCTACCCAGCCGCGCCGAGTCAAGTGCTCAATCAGCAGGAGCGAATCGACGCTGCCTGCACGGGGAGGGGCAAGCGCGGCTACCAGGGCGGCGGTGGCCTCATCCGGGGCTCCACCGAGTAGCACGACGCGGACGTAAGGACCGTCGATCTCGGAGATGACCGGCGCGGGTCGTCCAATGGCCAGCATGTCCCGCACCATCCTGTCGACACCGATCCCCTCGCGTTCCGCCAAGCCCAGTGCAGCCATGGCCTCGGAAAGGCTTCGATAGCGAGGTACCGCAGGGTGGGTAATGATGTTGTCGGGCGTCACCCCTCCCACAAATCCGCCGGGCGAAGTCACAGTCAACGTGTCTCCGACGTGCTCAATGGTGGTCGGTAGTGGCGACAGCCAGTCACGGTGAACAATCCCGTTGACGATCGCTTCACGCAGCGTCCTCGGCGGGATGGCTCGGATCCTGCTGCGCGCAAAGCCCTCGGCGACGTGCGTCACGCGGTTGGCCACCTCCCCGGCCTTTTCGACCTGATGCACTTGCGCGAGCAGGGGTCCGGCACCGTGGATGCGCAGGGTGCTGTCGCCCCCCGGCATGTCGCGGCGAATGTAGTCGACGGCCGGCCGAGGGGTCTCCACGAACAACAGTGACCCTGCGTTCGTGAGCTGTCGCGAATCCTTGACCAAATTGAGGCGGCGGAGAAGATCGGCGTCGGTGGCACTGGCCAGGCCGGTATCAGCGTCATCACCGTTGGATTCACGCAGGTAGCCGCGCGCAACCTCGCAGGCTACCGGGCTCACATCGTTCAGGGTGTGGCCCGACGACTCGTCCGACCAGTCGAATCCGATCCGCTCCAGCATCCTTGAATGCCAGACGATAGGATCGACCTCGACACAGTTAGTCCCGACACGCCATCTCAGCTTCCCGCGATACCTGACGGGGGCGAGTGCCTCGACGCTGGTCAGGATCAGGATACGGCACCCGTTGAGATTCTCCTCGCGGGCTGCGACCGTGAGCTGTCGAGAGGTGCGTTCCCATATGCGGTGACGGAGCCAATCCGGATCGAGCCTGGTGCCGATCCGAGTACCGTCGTCGGCGACGCCGACGATGAGCGCACCGCCCCCCGGCGTGTTCGCCATGCAGGCCAGTTCCTCCGCCAGGAAGTCGGCGGCCTCCTCGTTGGTTTTCTCACCGGGAGAAACGGTCCCGCCGGGTCCTCGTCGGCCCGGCTCCTCCTTCACATCCACCCGCTCCGTCTCGATTTGGCGCGGCGGCTCGCCCCGCGCCAATCGATGCAGTGCCTGCTCGACGAGTTCGTCAATTGGGTCCCGCCCAAGCGCTCCCAAGGCCATGACCGGCGCCCTCCGGGGTCGCTTTGAAAAGGTAACTATACACTCGGGCGAGCGGTTTGATTATCTTTTCAGAGAAAAAAGGAAACATTTTTTGAGATCTGCGGAACTGATTATCTTTTTTGGCTCGATCAGCGGCTAGCCCCGCTGAGGGTCGTCCATCTTCTGCTTCCGGCCAATCTGCAGTCGGATCTGACGATTGTCTCGATACTCGGGTTCATCGACCCAAGAGAATTTGCTGCGCAGTCGCCGGCTACGGGCGATCTCCCGCTCGAAGTCCTCGGTGAGGTAGAGGCAGGTCCGTCCGGCAGCACCCAAGCCGCTGCGACCGAAGCGTCGGGAACGAACGCCATCAGCGCGCGTGTCCCTCGTGACGCCAGGAAAGAATCTCGGCTGTGGTCACCGCCTTCTGCTTCGCCCGTTCACGGCGAAGGGTCGCGCTGAGCGCAGCGTGCTCGTCCTCGCCGGCGACCCGTGTCACATGGGCGACCGACGTCGGACCCCTGCAGATTACCAAGGCGTCGCCCGCCTCCACGTCCGCCAGCAGCGCCGACAGGTGGGTCTTGGCCTCCCCAATCTTTAGGGAATTATACGCTTGACTTGGCAAACATGAGCCAGCCGTGTATTCTCTCTCTCAACGAATCGGGGGAGGAATCATGGCACAGAAGGCACCAGGCAGGAGCTTCCGCAGCGGACTGAGCCTCATCGACATCATGGATATGTTTCCTGATGAGGTGTCCGCATCCAAGTGGTTCGAGTCGATCATGTGGCCCGCCGGCCGATGCTGCGGTCACTGCGGAAGCACGGAGACCAAGCCTGTCCCGAACGCGAAGCCGATGCCCTATTGGTGCAAGGACTGCCGGAGCTACTTCAGCGTTCGGACTGGGACGGCTCTCCAGCGGTCGAAGGTGCCTCTGCGCAAGTGGGCTATCGCCGTCTACCTCGAACTGACCAGCCTCAAGAGCGTGTCGAGCATGAAGCTCCACCGCGACATCAGTGTTCGACAGTCGACGGCGTGGTTCATGCTCCACCGCATCCGTGAGGCATGGAACACTGGCCCCGGTCAGTTCGCCGGTCCCGTCGAGGCAGACGAGACGTACTTCGGCGGGAAGCGCAAGAACATGTCGAACGCGAAGCGGAAGGAGCTCGCGGGCACCGGACGCGGAGCAGTCGGAAAAACCGCAGTGGTCGGCGTCAAGGACCGCGAAACCAAGCAGGTTCGGGCGAAGGTCGTCGAGAATACCGACAAGCCGACCCTGCAGGGCTTCGTCGTCGAGCACACGTCACCCGGAGCCACGGTCTACACGGACGAGGCGTCCGCCTATGAGGGGCTACCCTTCAAGCACGAAACGGTCAGGCACTCGGTCGCCGAGTACGTCCGCGACCAAGCCCACACGAATGGTATGGAGTCATTTTGGGCGACGCTGAAGCGTGCGCATACCGGCACGTTCCACAAAATGAGCCCGAAGCATCTGAACCGCTACGTCAACGAGTTCGCCGGCAAGCACAACATCCGGGATGCGGACACCATCGACCAGATGCAGCATGTGGTAGCCGGGCTGGTCGGCAAGGACGCTGGCGTAAATTAGATTGTCATCTTTCGGTTTTCGTGTTTCACTCCCCGGATGAGACGCAATCTTGAACTCGAAGCCACGATCGTTGAGAAGTACGCAGCGGTCGAGGCGCATCTGGATGAGCGCGGTCGCCGTATCTGGGCGGCCACCGAATCACGTGCCATCGGGTATGGAGGCGATGCTCTGGTGTCGGACGCGACAGGCCTGTCGCGCCCGACGATTCGCAAGGGGCGCTGGGAGCTGGAATCGGGAGGCGCTGAGAGGGGTCGAATTCGTCGTGCGGGGGCTGGACGACCCGGCATCGAGCAGTCTCAGCCGGGGGTCAAGCAAGCGCTGGAGATGCTGGTTGACCCAGTCACGCGCGGCGACCCGCAGTCGCCGTTGCGATGGACGTGCAAGAGCCGGGCGAAGCTCGCCGCGGCGCTGACGAACGCGGGCTGGAAGGTGAGCTCGACGACGGTGGGTCGATTGCTGCACGAGCTTGGGTATCGGCTGCAATCGGTGCGCAAGACGCGAGAAGGGGCGTCGCACCCGGACCGCAACGCACAGTTCGAGCACATCAACGCGAAGGCCGATGAGTTCCTTCAACGCGCCCAGCCGGTGGTGTCTGTGGATACGAAGAAGAAGGAGCTGGTGGGGGATTTCAAGAACGCAGGGCGCGAGTGGCAGCCGAAGGGCAAGCCCGAACAATCGCTGGCTCACGACTTTCCCAAGGACGCGGCGGGCAAGGCGATTCCCTACGGCATCTACGATATGGGGTGCAACGAAGCATGGGTCAGTGTCGGATGCGACCACGACACGCCGACGTTCGCGGTGGCGTCACTGCGCCGGTGGTGGGAGGAGATGGGCAAGGGTCGCTACCGCGAGGCGCGCGAGCTGTTCATCACCGCCGACGCGGGTGGGAGCAACGGGTATCGCTCGCGCGCGTGGAAGCACGAACTGCAGCGCTTTGCCGACGAGACGGGGGTGCGCGTGCACGTCAGCCACTTCCCGCCCGGCACCAGCAAGTGGAACAAGATTGAGCACCGGCTGTTCTGTCACATCACACAGAACTGGCGTGGCAAGCCGCTGCGGACCTTCGAGACCATCGTGGACTTGATAGGCAATACACGCACCGATGCAGGGCTACGGGTCAAGGCCGAGCTCGACACGGGCAAGTACCCGAAAGGCGTGACGGCGACGGACGCAGAGATGGACGCTCTGTCTCTACATCGAAACGAGTTCCACGGCGACTGGAACTATGAATTGCACCCGCGGTAAGTTGGCAACTTAATTTCGATCAATGTCCCAAGCGGCTGATGTACGCCGATCTCATCAGGGACAACGGATTGCCGAGCGGCGCACGAAGCGCGTAGACTCACCTTCAATCCGTACAGGCACTTGCGCGACCTGCGAACATTCGATACATCAGACATCCAAAGCCCGAACGATGAGTGGATTGTCTACCTCATGTTGAACGTGTTTTGTAGCCAAAAAACGGCATCTTCATTCATTACCCTAGCCAATACCTCCACCCGCTCAGTGCTTCCTGTCCCGTGGATCTCGAACAAATAATACCCACTTGGATCCTCAATCTCGTCGCCACACATAGCGATATGACGATCAGTTAGGGGCGCGAGTCGCAATCGACGGTTGTCGACTAGATCTGCGCTAAAGTAGTACTCGTCCATAATCCCAATCTCAGGTGAATGCCGGTGTCAGAAAAGAAAACCCACAGGGAGATTTCGTCTCCACAAGTCAATGCCCGACACTTGGCTGAATACATGGCTGGCTCGGAGCGGGCCAAGAGGCAAATCGCGAGAAATTGCAGATATCAACCACTCGCCCGTGTCGTCCAACACCACCGCGCGAAGGCTATTGTATCTAAAGCCATATATGAAGGGAACGTAAATCTGGCCATCGAGGAAAATCGCATCAGGAATCTCCTAGCAGACTCGGACTTTGACCGTGACGTTTTGGACCATAATGCCGACTACGTTGCACGGTTTGCCTTGGTAGATAGCGGACTGGATCTCCCGAAGTCTGAACTCATCGCCCCAAGCGGCGGCGTTTCACACATCATGATCAACGGCGTGCGAGTCAACGTAGAAATCAATTTTCGACTCCGAAGGCTAACGAGAACAAATAAAATTCGCGTAGGCATTGGTGCGTTGAGGTACTCGAAAGGGAGGGCGCTATCGCAGCCCATAGCGGAGTGGCACACGGCATTTCTTCACGGCTTCTATTGCGGCACCAATTCTGAAGAAGGGGCAGAAGTTGAGGCGAAACTATGCGTCGTAGTCGATGCATATGCCGGCAAATGTTATTCAGCTCCAACTGATGCTAGGAGACGCTTTCTGGACATGAAAGCGGCGTGCGAATCGATAGCTGAACGATGGGATAATATTGCGCCTCCCAAAAACTCCGTTCTATAGCTGCTCATACAAACCATGCCGTGCCACTCCGAGTCCACCTTGCCTTGCCGGCCCATGCCAGTCCTCGCCCGTCCTAGCCTTGAACGGATTGCCGAGCGGAGCGCGTAACAGCTAGACTTCCCCTCCAGACACCAAAAAGCCCGGCCGGTGAGACGGCGCGGGCTCTTGGTACCGACCAACTCTGCTCACGGAGACCGTCGGATTTCGCTTCGCTGCGAGGCGGGACAATTATCCCGCGTCGACGATGGCGTGGTCAACGGCCTCCTTGGAGATCGATATGACCACTGCCGAAATCACCTATGCTGTTCTCTCCTTCTCCGGACGTAAATCCTCGACCACCATCCAAGACATCCAAACCGAATTTCCGCACGTCGAGCATGCCGTGCTCACGGAGGTTGTCGGTGAGATGGCAGAAGCCCGCCTACTTCGGGCGACGGCACAGAGAAGTGTCCTAATCGACGGACCCCTCTGGATCATCAGCGACATCAGAGGATTGACTATCCTCGGGCAACAGTGGCTTGATGGGTTTTCTCCGATGGAGGACGATACCGGCTTCATTCACTGACTGTGCCTTGGGTCGAAGCAGCGCCCGAGCCAGATCCTCGGGTGTTGCATTGCCGTAATCAGGACGCTTGGGGACTCGGGGCATCACACACCTCCATCACTCCTCGATGCACTCATACGTGTACTGGTAGAGCACACAGCCACTGAACCAGTCCTCATGAATGCAGTCCACATGGGTCGCGGGTAGTTTGGCGTGGCGTTCGCTCTTTTGGCAAGCGGCATCCGCAATATTGTCCGCTCCCACCCGCAATGCCGCATCCGACCCGTCGATCCCCGTTGGTTGGTGAACCATCACGTAGTGCGGCAGATTCTCCGTCACGACGCGAGGCGGTGGAGCGCAACCTACGAGAATGACCAGACCAAGCATCGCGATCAGAGGAAGATTCGCGTCCAACCGGGAAATTATGCTTCCGGAGCTGTTCATCGTGATGCGCCGAACGCTGCCGTCAGATCGCTCCTCTCAAGTGTTCCGGTTGCGCCCTCGTGCGACCGACCGACAAAGATCCCTGTCACCCGCCCATCGTCACCACCAGTCTGCCGGAACGTATTGCCGGATACGGCGATCGTGTAACCGAGATCGCCATCGAGCCACTGCGTTCCAGTGCCGGAGTCGCCTGGAGCTTGCCCTTCCGGGAACGACTCAAGCGCCGTGAAGTCCGCGCGACCGTCCATGGTGGCAAGGTTGATTCCGATTCGAGCGTCGCCCGCGACTGCGGATGCTTGCGGCGTGAGTCCGAGCAGAGCGCCTGTCCATGTCGCGTTGCCGCCCAAGGCGCGGTTGCTGGAAAGGTCGGATTTCGGACGGTAGCCGTATGCCCACGGTTCGGCATAGCCATTGCGAAGCGCGACGCCGAAAGCTGCCCCCGACGATACACCGACTATGTGAAAGGAACTGCTCTCCCATGGCCCGTAGTCCTTGGCCGAGGAGCCACTGTAGATCGCGCGCAACGCTTCCCTGTCGGCCGGATAAAGCACGGATAGAGGCTGAGACGAATCGGCAGTCACGCGGCGATCCATGATCGAGGCCATGTGCATCGGAACGTGGTAGGCCACGCCAAGAGCATGGATGATCTCGTGAGCCACCAATCTATGCGCAAATTCGTCACCGCTTCGCGCATAGTCCTCGACCAATTGGATGTAGGAGTGGTCGATCGAGCCGTCGCCTCGGGGCCAAGACCATGCCGTGCCCACTGCGGTGTAGGAGTCGTCCTTGTACTCGCTTCTCGTGATGACCTCGATGTAGATCACGCCGGATTCGGTGCCCGAAGCGTAGTAGATGCCGCTTCTGGAAACATTCCCCGCGAATCCCTCGTGACTCTCGGGGCGACTGCCTGATACCGATATCTTCGCCCACTCGGGCAACGCGGTATTGACGAGCTGAACCGCGCGATAGATGCGCTGAATGTCCTCTGGCCTCGTGTTGTCCCCGATCAGACGAACGGTCGGTCGCACAACGTACCATGTGAGTTCGTCGTTATTCAGGTACTCCGCCACTACTGCAGAACCCACGCCGTCGATGGCACGCCCATGCCTGATCTCGATGTCTCCGCGGTCGCTGGCTACGGTCAGACGCTGGAGACCGCGAACACCCTGATCGACACCAACAAGCAGTCGATTTCCGTCATGGTAGACGGGCATCTGACGAGCATCGGCGGTGGTAAGTCGCGGCAGGCCAGCGATGTCGTAGGAACCACTTGCGCCGTACGGGAACGGAATTCCCGTCTCGACGGGCGGTGGATTGTCTGGTCGAACACCACCACCTCCGCCGCCACATCCGGCGATGGCGAGCGACAGAACAACGGAAAGGATGAATCTCATGTCCCTGCTCCCGAAGCGCCCGGCTCCGGAATTGGCGCCGGGTCCTGCATCGTTCGCGCAGAGACAATCAGCGAAGGACTCGCGTATTCACCGGGCAGGTTGGCCAACCCGCCGCTCAACGGCTGTTGTATTCGGCGAGAGACCCGGCTCGGGATCTCCGCACGAACGATGCGGGGCCGAGGATGTCAGACTGGCGGAGTCTTGTCGAGTCAGCCGTATAGACATCGGATGGTCAACTTGGGATGAATTAAGTGCTTGCAATTAATTTCTGCACGCATATAATGCCTGCATACTCATGCTGCAAGCAGGATGGTGCCATGAAAGACGAAGCGAAAGTGCGCGGAGGACGTGCACGTGCGATCTCTCTGGGTCCTAAGCGACGTCGGGAAATCGCGCAGAAAGCCGCCATAGCCCGATGGACCAAGGATCTGCCCGTCGCATACTACACTGGAGAGCTCACTATTGGAGACGCGGCAATTGGATGCGCGGTTCTGGAGGACAGGCGCCGAGTCCTCACCCAAAGTGACATGATGAAGGCGATGGGCCGTGCCCGCCAAGCCAAGGGTCGAGCCTACTATGATGGTGACGTCAACCTGCCCGCATTTCTGACTGCGAAGAACCTAAAACCCTTTATAACCAAAGAGTTATATGTGACGTCAAGCCAGATTGAATTTCGATTGCCTTCTGGGAACAGGGCATTCGGCTATCTCGCGGAAATTTTACGGCAGGTCTGCGAGGTGTATTTGAAAGCGCGAGAGGCCGGCGTTCTGGTTCGAAGTCAGTTGCACATTGCGCACCAAGCCGAACTGCTAATTCGAGGGTTGGCGGATGTCGGCATTCAAGCACTCGTGGATGAGGCCACCGGATATCAACGCGACCGTGCGGCAAATGCCTTAGCCGAGATTCTTGAGCGGTTTATCGCAAAAGAGCTTCAGCCCTGGGTCAAAACCTTCCCGGATACCCTTTACGAGGAGTTGTTTCGTCTGCGCGGGCTCAAGTATCCCAGAGATTCAGTGAAGAAACCGCAGTATTTCGGGCATCTCACAAACGACATTATTTATCACCGCTTGGCTCCCGGAGTGTTGAAGGAGCTAAAGACGTCTACGCCCAAGTCTCCAACTGGAAGGCCGAAGCATCATTTCCACCGACGACTTACGCCAGATTTGGGCAATCCGAAGCTACGCGAGCATCTTGCGTCGGTGATCACCATTATGAAGCTCAGCAGTGACTACGACGACTTCAAGAAGAAACTTGACCGCCTCCACCCGCGATATGACAAGACGATGCAGTTCGATTTCGGAGAGTTGAACGAAGCAACAGGCATCTAGGTGTCAGATCACGCGCTGGCAGACGCGAGGGAGAACCTGATGGAGTCGAGAGACAATGACGGATACTGCACTACACACAGAGGCCCAGACGGTTCGACATCCCACCTAGATCCTCTTTTGCAGGGACTTCCCGGCAACCAGGGCGGGCTGAGCCGACATAGCTGCGTGTATTGCGCCTACGAGCGCGGGGTTGCTCGAGGACGCGAGCAGTACCGCAATCAAGTGGCGGACTTCCTCGCCTGCAAAGTCTCGGAGTTGCCGGAGTGAGGGCGCCGGTTCGGCTGAACTCGGCGAGATCGCATGTCAAGTCATCCGTATAATTCCCAATCTTTACACGTCGTGTCATGGCCATCCTGCTCCTCGCCCGCTCCGCGTCGGAAATTCCCACCGCAGAGGAGGTGGACTCCCGCCCGGAGGGACAACGATAGCCCCGGCATCGGCTTGGTCAAGCGGTTGGTCCGATGCCATCATCGAAGCGATCGACGCGCTGGAGGAGATCGGGCGGCGCCAGGACATCGAGATCGTGCTGATGGGCGGGATCCGCGACGGGGCCTTCGGAGGCTCCACCATCGTGATGGCGATGCAGCACGGGCAGCGCGCGGCGTACTACGTGCGGCACTATCTGGAGGGCAACCGGGACCCGCTGCCCTACCGCACACCCTACCGCACCCGCCGCGTGCCGGTGGCGCAGAACCTGATGTAGGAGAAGTTTCCCATCCAGGAGCCGGTGTTTTGCGGCCTGGGGGAGCACCCGGCCAGCGGGTTCGCCACCGCAAGTTCGGCGAAGGGGTGCGGAAGGAAGGTTCGCGTGCCCCGGTCCGGATCGTATAGTTGCGTTCCATGGACCGCGCCGATCTCCTTGCCCACCTTCGCGCCACTCACTTCGAATCGGGCGATCGGGAGCGCGCACGCTCGGATGCCAGGCGCATCGCCCGGTTCCTCGTCGGGGAAGGTGCGCGACGGGTGGTCGGGATCGGGTCCGCCTTCGATGCCCGGCGGTCGTTCACCCATCGTTCGGACATCGACCTGGTCGTGGAAGGGATCGATGCAGGGGAGTTCTACGCCGTATCGGCACGCGCGGCCGCGATGACCGAGTTCCGGCTCGACCTCACCCCCCTGGAGGCGGCGACCCCGGCCCTTCGGCGGGCCGCCCGCAAGGAGGGTGTGGAGCTTTGAGACCGGAAGAGGTGCTGGCGCGCAGGCTCGCCGCCGAGGTCGAGTCCGAACTGTCGAGTCTCGGCGCGCTCGAGGCCGAGCTGGCCGGCGCGCCGCCGGGAGACGACACCTACGCGCTTCGGGCGCGCGGCTCCATCCTGCACGACTTCTACAATGGCATCGAGCGCGTGTTCGTCCGGATCGCCCGCGAACTGAACGGCGGGGTTCCGCGGGCAGAGCAATGGCACCGGGAACTCATCCGGAACATGGCCCTCGATATCCCGGCCGTACGGCCCGCCGTGATCGACGCCGATCTTGCCGGGACCCTGGAAGAGTATCTGCGGTTCCGGCACGTCTTCCGCAACGACTATGGGGCGGTGCTGAGCGCCGGGCGCATGCGTTCGCTCGAGGCCCGAATGCCGGCGACCCTGGAGGCATTCCGCAATCAAATGCGTTTCTTCCTCGCCTGGATGCTCGGAGGCGAGTGACCGGCACGGCCCGCGGCGCTGACTTCCAGGGAAAGCTCCCATCGAGGATTCATCACCCGTGGACGAAAGGCTTCCGGTCCGGCGGCCATCCTGCGAATCAATGGCTCGATCCCGCTGGATCAAGCGAGGGTGATCATGCACCGGTGCTTCCGTGGATGCCGCCGCCATCCGCCAGACCGCGTTCGGATGGCTCATGGAACAGGTCGAGCGTCATGCAGAACCGCCCCGAGCTTGCCGGAGAATCCATGACTTGAGAGGAGAGAGCCATGGGTTCACGGTGACACGCGCGGGTGATCGGCGCGTTGCGCCGCGTTGAGATATGCGAATGCAGTCGCAGACCCGTCCTGGAGCCCTGGCGGCGCTCGCGGCGGCCGGCGTGGTGCTGGGTGCGATCGCGACGTCGTCCAACCCGGTGTTCGTGCGGTTGAGCGACGTGCCCGAGACCGCGTCCGCTTTTCACCGCATGGCCTGGGCGTTGCCCGCGTTCGCGCTGTGGGGGTTCATGGCGGGGGCGGCGCTCGGCATGCGGCGCACGGGCGCCGACAAGGGCCGCGGAGCGCCGGTCGTTGCGCAGCGGCCCCGTTCGAGACGGCCCGTTCGTTCAATTGGAATCCCGACCGAACGTCGTGACCTGCTGTTGCTCGTGCTGTGCGGCGTCTTCTTCGCAGGCGACCTTGCCGCACTGCACGCGGCGGTGAACCTGACCACGGCCGCGAACGCGATCCTGTTTCTCAACGCCCAGCCGATCTACGTGTCCGTCGGGGCATGGCTCCTGTTCGGGGAGAGAATGGGCCCGCGGTTCATCGGCGCCGCGGCGCTCGCGATGGCGGGAGTGGTGGTGCTGACGTGGGCGAGCGTCGATCTCGGGGCCGGGCACGCGCTTGGCGACGCCCTCGGCGTTGTCGCGGGTGTCTGCTACGCCGGCTACATCCTCGCTGCGAGCCGGCTTCGGACCGACTACTCGAGCCTCGCCATCAACGTCGCGACCTGCCTCGTCGGCGCGCCGCTGCTCCTCGCCGCCGCGCTCGCCACCGGCCAGTCGGTTGCCCCGCCCACGGTCAACGACTGGCTTCTGATGATCGGTCTCGGTGTCGTCGCGCACGCATGCGGCCAGGGGCTGATCGTGTGGGGACTTGCGCACCTGCCCGCCGCGTTCGCGTCGGTGTCGCTGCTCGTCGCGCCGGTCTCCGCCGCCGCGTTCGCGTGGCTCCTGCTCGCGGAGCCGCTCGGCCTCGTCCAGGTCGCGGGCATGGCGCTGGTGCTCGTCGGCGTGCAACTCGCCTGGCGATTGCGGGCGGTCGGCGGCGAAGGGGATTCCTGAGGCGAGCTGCGCGTCGACTCACCATTTGCGCTGACGTGGACCGATCCGGGTCCCTCTCCGGACCGTCTCGCCCGAGGCTGGATTTGCGGAGGTGTCCGCAGTGCCCGGGTTCGGCGCGGGGAGCGGCTATCCGCCGGACGGGTGTTGCCGCGAAACCGGACCGGTCAGTTGGGGGCGGATCAGGGCTCAGGATCTTCTGCTGTGCCACCACTCTTCGAGGACCGTGCACTGAAACGCGCCCTGTTCGCTTGAAAACACGAGCCTGAACGTTCCGTCGAGCTCGACTCGCACGCCGGAGGCTTTTTCGGTAAAGCGGGCTTGCCAGCCGGCGATCGCGGTATCGTTCCCGACCGCCCAGACCTGCGACACGAACTCGACGTTCTCCTGTGCGTCGGCTGCACCTTCCTGCCAATACTCCCGTATTTCCCGTCGTCCTCTCATCGGCTTGTCGAAGGGCGTTTCCCGATAGGTGGCGGTGTCGGAAAAGAGCATCACCACCCGGTCCGGATCGCCATCGACCCAGGCACGGCCATACTCGTCCAGCCAGTCCTGAACGTCCTGTTCGGTCATTGCCTCTTGCATCTTCCGCCTCGGCAGGGCCGACCTGAACGGCTCAACCGAGGTCCGATTCAAGGGGAATCGTGTCGAATGGTACCCTGCGCCTTCCGGTTCGCTCGTTCGAGTGAGCGGCCGGGGTCCGATCCGCATGAGATCGCCGCGCAGGATCCCCTGGCCTGTCGAATGGCCCCGGCTGGCTCCGGGCGCCGAGTCGGCGCAACGCCGGGCGCGGTGCCTCCCGAGCGTCACGCCGGAGTCACGGACGTCTCAAGCGACGATGGCGCGCAGCCCCTTCGGATTCAGGATCTCCACCCAGTAGCCGTCAGGATCCTTGATGAACGCCAGGCCCTTCATCTTGCCGTCGTCGGGGCGCTTCACGAACTCGATCCCGAGGCGCTCGAACCGCTCGCAGGCGGCATGGACGTCGGGCACCGAGATGCCAATGTGTCCGAATCCCTGCGGCGGTGCGTTGCCGTCGTGATACCCATCGAACTCCGCATCCGACTCCGTGCCCCAGTTGTGGGTCAGCTCCACCAGCGCGGCTCTGGCGAAGAGCCATTCGGCCCGCTCGCCAACCTCCTCGGGGATCTGCTCGCCATCTGCCAGGTAGCCCATGAAGTAGAGTGAGAACTGCATCTCCTCGAAGTCGTAGCGGGCCAGCTCCGTCATCCCGAGCACATCCCGATAAAAGGCGACTGATATGTCGGGATCGCGCACCCGCAACATCGTCTGGTTCATCACGAATCCGGCCGTGGCTGAATCATTGGCCATGTGGTCTCCTCCCAGGAAGGCCCAAGGTACAGAAGCGAGTCTGCGGCGTTCGGCTCCTCTCGCGCAAGCGCAAGCTCCTCGACGAAGCTTTCCCGACGACAGGCTACACCCGTTCTTCGAATGCTCACGACAGCTTCTTGTCGGCGGCTCGTCGAAATCGTGTGGAACGACAACACGGACTACGTCGACAATCCCGTTCCGCGTCGGACTCGCTCGGAATATATCCCGGTTTGGTCAGACGCATTCAAACGCGAGGCTCGGCTTCGTGCTCTGCGGTTCGAGCGCAAGGAAGCTCCAGCGGGATCGAGCCAATCTACTGGGTGGGTGCGCTTGGCGACTCGAGCTCCACCCCCTTGCGTGGCCGGAGATCCCGGTGTTCGACTTTCATGCGCCCGGACAACGGGCGCGCGGGCGCCGCCTTGTAACACATGCACGTATCGTCCCAGTGGTGTTCCGGAAAACGATCTAATTCGAACGCGCACAGATCTGGTGATCCCGATGGAGTCCCTTGTGTCGAATGAAGTAGCCCACCGCATCCATGGCGCACGACCCGTACACCGACCCCCAGTGCGAACTGTCGTCGAATATCAGCACGCTGTGATTCGCGAAGTATTGCAACTGGTCTCCCAGATATTCCACCGGGACGATGGGATCCAGCGCCCCTTGCAAGAACAACACCGGTATCGATGTTTCAATTGGTTCGCTCTCCACCGCCTCCGCAGCATCGATGTTCCATATATTGCACGCAGACTGCAAGTCATGCAGCCACCCCTGGACATACTTCCGAATGTAGCTTTCGGCTCCAAGTGCATCACGATTGGCCGCGTCATAGTTCACGAACGGGTGACTCTCCGAACAGTAGTGAGCATATGAGACCACACTGCTGTCGTCGGGATTGACAAACAGGGAGAGCCACAAAGATAGCGTTTCGGAAAATGTTGCGAACTCTTTCCTTTCCAGTTCTTCCACCAGATCGCGAAACTGCGGTACAAAACTCTCATCGTAAAGGGCTGCAAACACGATGGAGGTCAATCTCTCTCCGGTAAGGACGAACCTGCGCAGTCCGTGGATGTCGCCGATATCTGCGCCAAGATCATCGACCATGATATGCTCGTCGTCTAGGGCACGAACCAGATCCATGAACCGTGTCCGCAGAGAATCTGCGTTGCATGTCTCGGTGCGATCACACCGATCCAGGGCCTTCTCGAACGCACTTCCGACGATGTCGACGAGTCGAGTCTCGTATTGTATGTTCGGAAACACCGCCCCGTTCAGTATCATCGCCTCCACGGTGTCCGGAAAGTCTCGTGCAACGGTGAGCGCGTACCGTGAAGCGTAGGAGGTGCCGAACAGGACCCATTTCTCTACGTTGAGTGCGCGGCGCAACGCGTCAACGTCTCGCGCGACGGCCTTGCTGTTGTAGTACGAAACGTTGAAACCTTCTTCGTGCAGTCGATTCCTGCAATCGCGGTACGCCGCATCGAGGTCATCGATCTCGCGGATCGTGGTCATCCGGCGTTCGAGGTTGCGACGGTAACGTTCCAGGATTCCGGGGCAATTCAGTCTTGGAATTGCCATTCCGACACCTCGTGGATCAATCACATAGATATCCCGCCCGGAGCTCCATGCCATTGCACCCAACGAGGACCACAGTTCACTCGGGTGTGCGTGTAGCCCCATCGGACTGCCCGGGCCGCCGCCGCCGAGGTGAAGCACCGGATTGCGGGTGTTGCGACGAGGGTGCATGGAAAACTGTATGACCGGGAAGGCGATTGGTGAGCTGAGAGCGTCGTTGGGGTCTTGGTTGACGACCATGTAGTGGCATTCCGTCTGTGGCCAGGTGTCCTCGGCGTCGAACCAGCACGTTACAGTGCGCAGCCCGGGCTGCAAAGGCGAGAGCAACTCCGCAGACGCGTCCGGAATATGTGCTTTCAGCAGTTCGGCTACGACAGTGGGGTTTTCATTGTGAACGGCGGCCATCGATAGAGCGCTCCAGCCCTTGTTGAAAGAGATGGGGTGGGCGCCTGCATCCAGAAGGAGCGCAATGGAGGCGGGGTCGTTGGCGTGCTGCGCGGCCAGGTGTATCGGGGAAAATCCGTCGGATGTTCGTGCAAGCGGATCTGCACCGGCGTCGAGCAGGGTAGACAGTAGCGGTGCAAGGGGTTCGGCGCCGTGCAGGAAAACATTGTGCAGAGGTGTGTAGCCATCCACGGTCCTTGCATTGGGATCGGCCCCGGCATTGAGCAAACGACGGAAAACGCCGATGTGTCCGGCGAGGTGCAGCGGAGTGGATCCGTCGAGGCTTCGCGCGTTTGGAGCCGCGCCTGCGTCGAGCAGGACGGAGACAGTGGCAGGGTAAGCGTCGTGTCTTGCAGCATGGTGAAGCGGGGTCTCGCCGAGCCCTCTCGGTGAATAGCCGGTCTTCCAGTTGTGCAGGGCCTTGGCATTCGGATCGCCTCCGGCGCGCAGTAGCGCAATGACGGTATTCAAGCCGTCGGGCACGTCCACCGCCTCGTGGAGTGGCGTGAGACCGAATCTGGTTCGTACGTTGGGATCGGCTCCGGCTTCGAGCAGGGCGGCAATGGTGATGGGGTTCCGTCTGTGGCGGGACCTCTCCATCACGAAGCCGAGTGGCTGCAAACCATGGTGGTCTGTTGCATTGGGGTCGGCTCCCGCCTTCAGCAGCGATGCGACGACGGTTGGATCATCTGCGTTTTCCGCAGCCTCGTGCAGAGGTGTTCGACTTTGCTCGTCTGTTGCATTGGGGTCGGCTCCCGCCTCCAGCAGCGATGCGACGATGGTTGGATCATCTGCGTTTTCCGCAGCCTCGTGCAGAGGTGTTCGACTTTGCTCGTCTGGTGCGTTGGGGTCCGCTCCGGCGGCCAGCAGTGCGGCGACGACGACTGGATCATCTCGTATTCGCGCGACAGCATCGTGCAGGGGTGTCTGACCTCGCCTGTCTGCCGCGTCGGGGTCCGCGCCTTCGTCCAACAGCACGGTGATGGCGGCGGAATTGCGTGAGTACCGCGCAGCCTCGTGCAGCGGCGTACGGCCTCTTTTGTTCGGCGCGTTCGGATCGGCGCCTGCTTCGAGCAGGACGTGGATGGTGGCGGGGTCGTCCGCGAACCTCGCGGCATCGTGAAGAGGCGTGTCGCCGCGCTCGTTTCGTGCGTTGGAGCGAGTTCCATTGCGCAGGCAGTTCGCTACGGTGGCGACCGAGGCGGTGGCGAAATAGCCCAAGTCGTTCCAGTTCGAGCAGCCGTCGGCGAGAGCCAACCTGGAACCCAGCAGCAGGGCCGTAACAATCAGTCCGATGCTCTTGTTCATCTGAATCCGTCCTCGGCGTTTGGTCCGTGCCGCGTCATTCCGGCCAGTCTACGTCCAGTCGGCGCGCCGGCAGCACCGCCGCCGGTCCTTGGCGGCCGTCGAGCTGGTATCGGGGGTCCGCCGGTACGACCGTCGGCTGTGAACGCGTGCAGCGCGACAGGCCGACGCCGATCGGCCGGTGGCGCGGCATTCGATGGGAGGTGTGCACATGGAGCGCCCCGATGAACGGCGGATTGTCGGTGATGCCGGCGTGGTCGCATCGAGCCCGAGGACCTGCGCTCGGTAACCCGGACGACTGCCGCCGCCAACGGCATCCCGCTCGCGGGGGCACGGGCTGCGTAGCCCGCAAGCCGCACCACCCCGCGTCTGCGGACGCCCCGACTGCCCTTCGCCCGCATTTTCCACGAGCCTGCGAACCGGAGTCGCGGATGCTTGGCGTGCCGCCGCTATCCGTTCTCCGGGCTCACGACCACGCCGGTCTGCCCGGTGATGATCCCGTAGTGCTCGATGCGGCGGTGCTTTTCGAAGTTGAACACGGTGCGCCGGATGTACTCGCCGAGCGAGAAGTCGACCTCGCAGGTCACCAGCTCGTCGTCCTCGGTCATCGCCACCGACGCGATCTCGCCGGTGGGGGCGATGATGCACGAGCCCCCGATGAGCCCGAACCCGTCCTCGTGGCCGGCCTTGGCGGAGGCGATCACCCAACAGCCGTTCTGGTACGCGTTCGCCTGCATGGTGACGTGGTTGTGGAACATGCGCAGGTGCTTGGGCTCGTCGACGTGGATGTTGAAGTCCGGCGTGTTGTAGCCGAGCACCACCATCTCCGCGCCCTTGAGCCCCATCACCCGGAACGTCTCCGGCCAGCGGCGGTCGTTGCAGATGCACATGCCGACGATGGCGTCGTGCGCGCGCCACACCGGGAAGCCGAGGTTGCCGACCTCGAAGTAGCGCTTCTCCAGGTGCTGGAACGGGGCGTCGGGCACGGGCTCGGCGGTGCCGGGCAGGTGGATCTTGCGGTACTTGCCGACGATCTCGCCGTCGGGGCCGACCAGGATCGCGGTATTGAATCGGCGCGTCGCCCCGTCCTCCTCGCAGAGCTCCGCGTAGCCCAAGTGGAAGCCGATCCCGAGCCGCTTCGCCTCCTCGAAGAGCGGCCGGGTCGCGGCGTTCGGCATCTCGCTCTCGAACCAGGCGTCGACCTCGTCCTGCGAGTCGTAGAGCCAGCGCGGGAAGAACGTGGTGAGCGCAAGCTCCGGATAGACGACGAGCCCGCACCCGCGGTCCGCGGCCTGGCGCATGAGATCGACGAGGCGCCGGACGACGCTCTCGCGCGAGTCCGCGCGATGGATGGGACCTAGCTGGGCGGCGGCGGCCACGAGACGGCGCGACATGGCGGGGTTCCTCGGGGTGACGGAGGGTCGGAGCGGAATCGTACCGAATCGGCGCCGGCCTTGTGGCGGCCGGCGTGCGGTGCGGGATATCGCGAGCTCAGGACCAGACCGCGACTCGCTCCGGGGAGCGGTCGAGCGCGGCGAAATCGCGGTCATGCGTCACAAGACCCATGCTCGCGGTCTCGATGGCGGTGGCGACCTGTACCGCATCCGGCAGCCGCAGTCCGGTGCGCCCGCGTATGCGAGCGGCGCGGTGCGCAATTTCCGCCGTCAGGTCGACGACGCGCCAGGCGGGCGGTGATGTAAGGGTGTCGCGATACTCTGTGGCCAATGACTCGTCACCTCGACGCAACGGTCCGACCAGCACCTCGGCGAGCGTCGTGGTCGTGATGACCAGTTCGTAGTCTCCCGCCTCGGCGCGTTCGAATACGGGCATGAACCGGGGTGCGAGTGCCGGATGATCCTCGAGAACGTAGATGATTGGAGCAGTGTCGATGACGAGCCTGCCGCGCCCCGGAAGGCTGCCGACATCCTCTATCGCCATTCGTCCCGCATCCCGTCGACGTACCGGGCGGCCTCGCCGTAGCAGCCGCGTGCCGACCCTCGCAAAGCGGTCAAGCCGCGCACGCCGCGTACGACGTGGGACACCGGAACGATGGCAGCGTACGGTACGCCGCGCTTCGTCACGATCGTCACCGTTCCGTCCCGATTTGCCCGGCTCAACAGCTCCGGGAGCCGTTTGCGTGCCTCCTCCACACCCGCGGTAGCCATGGCGGTTCCTCTGAAACTGTACAGTTCGTACAACTTATATCACAAACATCCACCGTGCCAGTAGACTCGCCATCTTGCGGGAACGAGCCGGATTCCGGGGCGGGGGCAGTCCCACCTGGAGTTCGCCGACAACCGAACGACGTATCCGACAGGACCCGACGGACAAGGGAGGAGAAGACCGATGGCCGGCAAGCTCGACGCATTCGCCAAGCAGCATGGCGTGAAGTACTTCCTGTTCAACTTCACCGATTTCCGGGGCACGCAGCGCTCGAAGCTGGTACCGGCCTCGGCGGCGGGGGCGATGGAGGAGGATGGCGCGGGCTTCGCCGGGTTCGCGACATGGCTCGACATGACGCCGGCCCACCCCGACATGTTCTCGGTGCCCGATACGTCGAGCCTCATCCAGCTCCCCTGGAAGCCGGAGGTGGCATGGGTCGCGGGCGATCTCGTGATGGACGGCGCGCCGGTCGACCAGGCGCCGCGCCGGGTGCTGGCGCGGATGATCGATGCGGCGGCCGAGAAGGGTTTCGTGGTTCGGGCCGGGGTGGAGGCGGAGTACCACCTCATCGATCCCTCGGGGACCGCGATCTCGGATCCCCGCGACATCGACGCCAAGCCCTGCTACGACCAGTCGGCGCTGATGCGCCGCTACGACGTCATCTCCGAGATCTGCGACGCGATGCTCGCGCTCGGGTGGGGGCCCTACCAGAACGACCACGAGGACGCCAACGGCCAGTTCGAGATGAACTGGGACTACGACGACTGCATGGTCACCGCGGAC
>JAJDWH010000047.1 GCA_022825705.1 Alphaproteobacteria bacterium | reverse complement strand
TCGCCGGGACCGAAGGGGACACGCACGATACCAGCCCGCACCGTGCCAAAGGCGTCCGATTGATACCCCAGCCATGCCGTGTGCATCATGCTGTAGCCGTCGTACCACCGGTACTCCACCCTGCCGATGAGGTTGTTGTGGCTGAGGTCGGCGTTGAGACGGAACATCTCTAGATCCACATCCCCAAGGTTTTCGCCCCGACGGTTGTCGTAGTCGCCGTACACCCAATTGATTCCGAGCGCACCGCCGATGCTGACCGGACCATTCTCAGCATTCGCGTCGTTCGTAGGTATCAGGAGGAGGGCGAGGCCTAGCGCAATAATTCGGCCGAGTGGTGTTGCGTATCGCATTGGATTCTGCATGTCGTTAATCGCCTCCAGGTCACGAATTGAGGGGCGTCACCACCAAGGATATCGGCGCGGATCTTGCGCCGGTGGAAATGGGGCGATATGCGTGGTCCAGGTTGAATGGAGATTCAGAACCTCAACGAAGACCGAAGGACCGCTCCATGCAGGCGAAGTGTATCTGGACTCAGCTGACTTTTGAACGCTTTGGCCTCGGCCGCGCGGTCTTCGGCGCGCTCGCGGGGTAGGTCGTCGCCCGCTGTAAGGCTTGCGACTTCCACAGGGCCGCTGCATCGTGATCGGGAGCGCGAGCGGACTAGGGAGCCATGTATCGATGAAGGAAGCCGGGTCGTCATCCTTGCGGATGACCTGCCGGCGTTGCCGATCCGAATCCCTGTCCGCACAATCGGCCCGATGATGCCGGGCGAGTTCAACGAAGCATAGCTGTCGCCCAGACGGTTCAGCGCGCGAAAGGGATCGGGCCGTGGCTAGTCGTGACAAGGTGCTGGTGGATGTTACCGGCGTGGTCGGTGAAGTGATGGAGCGCCAGACCCGAAAGGGCACGCCGTTCGTGCACGCGCTCGTCGAAGACCGACAGGGCCGGGCGATCCGCATCAATTGGTGGGATGCTGCGGAAGCTCCGGAAGCGGGCGTACGAGTGCATGTGCGCGGTCGCCTGGACTCGTACAACGGACAGCGTCAGGTGCATGCCGATGCCACGGAGCCGGTGTTCGACGGTCCTCCTGAAGACCCGCTTGTCGCGCGCGTCGGGTACTACCGGGACTGCCTGCGTGCAGAGTCGTTCACCGCGGTCCGGCTGCGGGCGTCCGATCCCGGGCACCTTCTCATCTCCGCGCGCGTGGCCGGTCCCTTCCACGGGGGCCTGGAGTTGCCCCCGGCGCCTGGCCGCGACAGATGGCTTCAGGCTCGCCGTCACACCGGCGACGAGCCGCTGACGGTGGGCTGGCCGCTGGTGCAGGGCGTGGAGCGCGCCGTTGGCGGCGCGGTCGAGCAGTTCTCGCCGCTTCTGGTGGGGAGCGCGCGCCTCGCCGAGAAGGCAGACCGGGTCGATCTTGAGTCTGCGGACGTAGAGCTGAACCCGGTTGCGCTGGAACTGCTTGGCTTCGCTGCGACCGAAGCGGACGCGCTGATCGCTGAACTGCGGAAGAGCATCGACGTCGACGAGACGGTGACATTGCGTGGCCGGATTGCCGCGATCTTCGAGCTTCTTGAGCGCGCCGGGGTCGTGGGTCTCGGTCGTTGTACCCCGGACGCGATGTCGGGGGATGAGGTGGCGCCCGGGATCTGGGACCGGGCGGGCATATCCGTCGGTGATGTCGGGGCCGGGGCTTCGCGCACGGCGATCGCGGAGCTGACACGCCTTCTGCTTCGTCCCTCGAGCCTGCAGGAGGGCCCGCTGGCGGCCGTCCTCGGCCGGCTACCGGTGCCCGGCCGCTCGCCGATGATTCCTCTCCCTACGGTGCTGCCGTCGACCGCTCGTCAGGACGAGGCCGTTTCGTGCGCCTGCCAGGACCTTCTGACCGTCGTGACCGGGCCGCCGGGCACCGGCAAGTCGTACGTCCTCGGCAACGTGGCGGTGGCCGCGCTGTACCGTGGAGACACGGTTCTGCTTGCTTCGAAGAACAACCGGGCGGTCGATGTGGTGGTCGACCAGCTGCGTCGCGGCACGTCGAGCCTGGTCGTGCGCACCGGCAATGCGGACCGGCGTGCGAAAGCTGCAACCCGGCTGCAGGAGGAGCTTCGCGCGGAACGCCAGCTGGGGGACCTCCGGCAGCCACAGCGTGATTGGGAGGCCTTGCAGGCCGAGCTTCGCGAGGTCGTACAGCCCTTGGCCGAGCGGGCCCGTCTGGAACGTGCGATCGCGGAGATCCGTCAGCAGATCGGTCGTGTTGCCGCGCGTTGGGCGGGGACGCCGGGCTGCGCACCCGTCGAGGAGATGCGTCATCTTGATGCCGCCCACGAGACTGAGGGGCTGGTCGCGGAGGCGACCGAACTGCTGGCGCAGTTCCGTGCGCGCCCGGGCTGGTTCTGGCGCCGTCGCCGGCACCGCCGGCGGGTGGCGCGGGCGCGGACGTTGCTGCATCGCGTAGCCAGCGCCACCGGTGTCCCGTCCGGCGTCGTGGATGCGTGCCTGGCGGACGTGGCCTCTGATCCGATCGCGTCGGACCAGCCGGAGCAGCGATGGCGGGCTCTGTCGCAGGATCTCGTTCTTCGGGCGCAAGCGGCGCGCACTGCTGGCAAGCTCCCGCTGATGGAGCGCGAATTGGGGAAGCTGCCCCGGAAATTCGAGGTTGATGATGCGCTCGCGCACCTGGCGCCCCGCCGGACGGACGTCGGTAAGGCGCTGATCGAGGCCATCTGGGCGAAATTGTGGCGCCTCCAGCCGGACGCGCGCGAGGCGGGCCGCCAGTGGGCAGACCTCCTGCAGAAGAAGGGCATGAAGGGGGCGATCTCCTGGGCCCGCCGCATTGTTCGCGATGCGCTGCCGGCCGTGCCGCTATGGGCGGTAACCAACCTGTCCGTGGGCCTGAGCCTGCCGCTGTCGCGGGGGATGTTCGATCTCGTGGTGATCGACGAGGCCGCGCAATGCGACGTCGCCTCGGCCTTGCCGTTGCTCTATCGCGCGAAACGCGCACTGATCGTGGGCGATCCGCACCAGTTGCCGCATGTGACCAACCTGGGTGTGGTGCGCGAGCGCCGGATTGCCGAGCGCTGGGGGCTGGTTGGCGAGGATGCCGGGCGTTGGGACTACAACGTCCAGAGCCTGTTCGGCGTCGCGGCGGCGGCCGTGCCAGAAGCCCCCGTCGTCCTGGACCTCCACTTCCGTTCCCATCCGGCCGTTTCGGCGTTCGTCGCAGATGCCGTCTACGGCGGCGGGCTGGAGCTGTGTTGGTCGGGCCAGCCGCTGTCCGGTGGGCCGGCAATCCAGTGGCTCGACGTTCGCGGTGAGGCGACGCCGGGCCGCTCCGGCCGCAGCCTGCAGAACGTCGAGGAAGCCCGCCGTGTGGTCGAGGAGGTCCGTCGGACCGTGGAGGCGCTGGGCAGCGGGAAGAGGGTTGGCGTGGTGGCGCCATTCCGGGCGCAGGTGTTCGCCGTGCAGCAGCTCCTCCAGCGTGAACTGGGCCCGTCCATAGCCGACGCGGTCACCGTGGGCACGGCCCATACGTTCCAGGGTGGCGAGTGTGATGTCCTCTACTTTTCGACCGTTGTCGACGCCGGCCTGAAACCGCCGCTGCTGGCGTTCGCGGCCGATCCAAACCTCGTGAATGTTGCCGTAACGCGTGCCTGCCGGCGGCTGGTGGTGGTCGGCGATCAGGAGACTTGTCTGGGTAGTGGGACGATCCTCGCGAAGCTCGCGGCCTACGTGCGCAATCTCCGGCAGGGCGGCTATGCCAGCGGTCTGGAGCTGCGGCTCAGCAGTGCGCTGGCCGCCGAAGGCCTGATGGCCAAGACGGGCGTCACGGTTGGTGGGTATCGCCTGGATCTGGCCGTGGAGTCTGGTTCCGTGCGGCTTGATGTCGAGTGTGACGGAGCCCCGTTCCACGTGGACCGGGAACAGGACGCGGTGCGAGATCGTGCGATCCGTGACGCTGGCTGGGAGGTCCTCCGGTTCAGCGGTCGGGAGATCAGTCGTGATCCGGCGCTTTGCGCACGCCGGGTGGTTCACATCGTCGATCACCTGGCGTCCTGATCCTCCGCACCTGATCAGCTTTGTGACGGAGGATCATGCGGATCGTCAAGCCAGTGATCGCGCGTTGGCTGCCCGCGGAGCGGGAAACAGCGAAGGCCGGGGTCGCGGTCATGATCGAACGTGCCGATGCGGCGGGGATGCTCGCCGATCCGGCGCTCAGTCTGTCGGCTGGCGCCATGGTTTTGCGGCACCGTCCGCGCCGGCTCGCCGACGGTCGCATTGAGTATCTGTTCCCGGACACGGACGAATAGTGTTTCGGGGAGTGTCACGAAAGTCGGTTCGGTCCTTGGCTGTCTCCCTGGTTCACCGTCGACGCGGCATTGATCCTCGCTGCCTTTTCGGCAGCGGCGTGCGGGGCGGCATCGTCGAGACGCGCGTGGATTGCAGTCGTGGCCAGACGCCTGTGCCCAAGCATCCGTCCGACGGTGGGCGGACCAATACCGTTCATGATGTCCCTAGACGCTCGGGTGTGCCGACAATCGTGAATGCGAAGGCCGGGCAATCGCGCCTGCTCGTCGGACGCCGCACCAGAAGACGTACAGGCGATCGGTAGTGAGGTCGTCGGGAAACACCCGCTCTGCGTTCTCTGCACGGGGAAGCGACGTGATCAGCCTTGCCGCTTCCGGCCCGAACCAGATGGTGCGCGGCCCGGTCTTGCGTTCGGCCTGCGCCGCCTCGATCGCGGCGAGGGCCTTCTCCCACGCCGCGTCGGCGGCCTGGTTCCGCAGTCGTTCCGAGTACGGCGTTGACCGGCCCGAGCTTGCGAACGACGCGGACGAAGAAGGTCCGCATGTCGTCCGCCGTGACCTGGAAGCCGAAGCCGCGAACGGTATGGTCCAGAACGGTGAGCGGGCGCTGGCGGCGCTGGTGCTGCCTGAACCGCCGGCGGACGGTCCGGTCGATGATGTCAGTGTAAATGTGCATGAAGTGGCCTCCCTGACGGTTCCCTCCGACGCTGCCCGCTCCCAGGAAACGGGACGGCGGATGAAGGAAGGAAGCAGAGGCCGCGCACCGGATCGGCAGTCAAGCGCGAGCACTGCGAAAGCAATGTTATTGCGCCGATAGACATACTTCGGAAAGGGCAGGAACGGCCCGCTCAGGGCATCACCGCTTCGGCCACTCGGCACGATGCTCGATCCGGTGACTTGGTCGCCCAACCCTGTCGCATTCCGCCGAACGGTCACCCCCTCGGCGTTCCAAGTTGATCGAGATTCCCGTCTGGTGCAGGCTTCAGGCAAGGCTCGGCGTCGGCAGCACCCGCTTCGACGATGCATGTTTGGGCCGCAAAGGAGGACATCGTGATGAGGTGGAAGATCATCGGAGGGCTTG
>JAJDWH010000019.1 GCA_022825705.1 Alphaproteobacteria bacterium | reverse complement strand
GGTGGCGGGCCGGGTGGCGCGGATCGGGGACGCGGCGACCAGCCAGTTCTCGCTGCTGCCGCGGCTCAACGATTCGAGCACGTTCACGAAGGTGACGCAGCGGATCAAGGTGCGCGTCGACATCGAGCCGCCGGACGCGCGGCTGAAGCCGGGGATGATGGTGGAGGTGTACGTCGACGACGGCTCGGCCGGCGGGTTCTGGTCGTGGCTGCGGTAACCACCTCCGCGCCGACGATGGGGTACGTGATGATTTCCGACGTCATGGGGACGTTCGGGATCGGCCAGGACCAGGTCCGCTGGATCTACACCGGGTTCATGCCGGCCACGTAAGCCTGTGCACCAGGAGCGCCGTGCTTGCACCCCAAACCAGATCCGGATCACTTGAGCATCGGCTGCTTATCATCGCGCTTCCTTGAGCGCCGATGTCAGCGCCGATCGTTTCGCATCCAATGCAAGGCGGACGCGACAAGCAGCCGTGAGAACTGAGAATGCTGACGCAAGAAATGGTAAGGCTGATCAGCAACTTTTCTGCAGGTGCCGTCGCGACCGTGAACGCCGATGGCTCACCATCGGTTTCTCCCAAGGCGACTTTCGTGATTCTGGATGCTCAGACACTGGCCTTCGGCCATATCCGATCGCCAGGAACGATCCGCAATCTGCACCGCAATCCTGCTATCGAAATCTGCTTCACCGATGTCGTGACTCGCAGGGCCGTTCGCGTCACGGGTACAGCCGCAGTCATCCCACGCACCGATGCTACCCCTGAACTCGATGCCGCCTTCGATGCGGCCTGGAGCCTCTACCGCCCTCATATGAAGGCTTACGTGAAGGTTGCCGTCACGGCGGCTGAAATGATCTGTTCGCCCGCCTACGACCTCGGGCTGACCGAGGACGAGCTGCGGAAGGCTAACCTCGAAAAGCTGAACGCCCTCTGACCAGACGTCAGCAAGATCGACGCGCGCAGGTCTGAAGACGGCTTGGCACCGAGGAGCAACAAGCTGCGGACATCGGGCACGCAGCGAACCAAGCGGGAGCGGTCGCGTCAGGTCACGAGCGGATGGGGATGCAGCTCCCGCGGATCACGTCCTGGTGACGCCTAGTCGTGCCCCGGAGGCGTTGCCGGATCCAGATCCGGCGGGCCGTCGCAGACGCTGAGCATCGAAGGCCTGACGGTTCGAGGCGAATCTTCCGCGTCGAAGAGTGCTGATCTGGCTGCCCGCGCATTGGTCGCCGCCCGTCACTCCACGACGATTGGCAGCGACAGCCAGTCTTTCCGCGAACTCCCGCCAGTCTCGATCAGGATCCAATGCGTGACGCCGAACTGCCGGAAGCCCGGTTTGGCAGAGAACTGATCATGTCCGTCCGGGTTCCAAATCGCCCTGCCAGTCACGGCATATCCTGACGAACTCCCCGGCATGTTTCCTCAGCCGTCCCACGGTACAGCCCGGTCGGTAAAGGCTGCTTCCGATCCCAAGGCCGCGGTAACCCGCGTCCAGGTAGTTCCGGCAATTCGTGAGGTCGACTCCCCCGACTGCCAATACGGAAATCCCTGCAGGCAGCACGGCAGCCAATGCACCCACATAGCTTGGGGCAAAGGCGTTGACAGGAAACAGCTTGAGGAACGTCGCGCCGGCGCCGATCGCCCGAAACGCTTCCGACGCGGTCGTAAAGCCAGGTACGGGTACCAGATCGCGGCGCAAACACGCCTCGATCACGCGCTCGTCCGTGTTCGGCGCGACCACGATCTGACCACCCGCATCCAGTACTCGTTGCACGTCGCTGGACGAAACAACCGTGCCTGCGCCGACCACGGCGGAATCCCCAAGCGTGTCTCGCAGGACCCGGATACTGTCGTAGGGATCCGGGGAGTTGAGCGGGACTTCCAACACACCGATGCCCGCTGCGACGAGCTCAGCGCCCACCTCGTGCGCTTCTGACGCGGTCACTCCTCGGAGGATCGCCACCAAGGGCATTTGCGCCAATGCCGCTGCAAAAAGCGGGGAACTCACCGCTACCCTCGGTCAGTCAGGTCATGAATGAATTTGAACCCTTCGACGCAAACTTCCTCGGACGGCGTCACCACTGCGTCGTGCGCAAGGTAATGCAGTGCGGCACGATAGAGTGCGCACAGGCCCGTTTCACCGATCAGTACCACCGGGCCCGCACCGATCAATTCCGAATACACGTTCATCGCGTCCCGAATGTCGTTCCCAATCAGAATCCCCGACGCGAATGAGGCCGCCGCGTCATCGGCCAGCTCCTTGACCACGGAGCGGCTGCGAACACCGAACAGGGTGCGCATGAGCCCGCCGCCTGAATGGCCGGAGTTCACACCGAGACGAAATTCCTCCCCATCGCGTGCGACACCCTTGAGATGATTCTTCAGCAAACTGCTTACCGAAAGCGCCTCATAGAGTTCGCCGACCAGTGACGTCGAAAACGAGTCAACCACGCCGTTCCTGATCGCGATCCACTTGGTGTGGGTTCCTGGCATACAGAGGAGCCCGAGGCCGCTCTGAAGCCGCTCCGTCCTCCGGACGACGCCGAGGCACAGCACTTCCTCTCCCCTAATGACATCTGGGAACCCATCAGTCGAGCGGCAGGTCAGCCCCGGAGACACTTGAACCACGTTGTCGGCAATCGTCATTGAGGTCATTTGTCGAGCAATTTCGTCGGGATGTATGGGACAGGTCAGATAGGGAACTTCGGCCCAACCCACCGTCGATCCGATCATGCCGCAACAGAACAGGGCGTTGGCCTCCGTCGGCCATCGGGACACCACCCCCTTGACCGCGCGCACCATCCCATCCCGGTCCAGGTTCGCCACGCCCTCAGCTGTCGCCAGATGATCAAGAAGCTCTCCCGACGCGCCTACCCTATAGGCACGGAAATTCGAGGAACCCCAGTCGATCGCCACAAATCCGCCGCTCATGACAACCATCCCTGCAAGAACTCGGGGACACCCGGTCACCCGTTGCCGTCAGCGACACGTACCTCAATCGCGCGAGGTCGCACGCAGCGCATCGCATGTCGGCGTACGGGACAGAGTAAGCCTGGTGCGGCCGGACTGCGGGGGGTCCATCGTAGATCACCGACTTCCAGTGGGTCGGCAACGGAAGTTCATGGGGAACCGCGACAAGCGCTGCCGTGGCCTTGAGGCGGCGTGAGATCCGAAGTACGCGTCATTCCCGAACTTCAGCGGGAACCGGTCCCGGTTGACCGCTGTCCCTGACACAATGCGAACGACATGAGAAATGTTTGCGCCCGCCCCCGCCAACCGACAGACGCAGGCCCAATGCCCCTGAGATCAGGATCGGACGGAACACCGCAGGTTCCCGCCCGCCCGCGGTTCGCTCACCGAGACAACGCATCGGGGTTGGCGGTCTCCCGGGATTGCAGCGGTGTTCGAGTCCCTGAACGCGCCCGCGGCGCGACCGTCATCAGCTCCCGCCCGGCAGAAGACAGGAACGTCGGGAGCGTTGCTGGCCAGCACGCCAAATCGATGCTCCAAACGCTAGCAGCGGGCATCTTCCTTGTGACTCTTGCCGGCCTGGCCGCCCGGGTCGAGGCGCAGGACCATGGCATCGCCATGCACGGTGCGCCAAAGTACGACGCGGGGTTCGACCACCTCGACTACGTCAATCCGGATGCACCCAAGGGCGGTACGATCCGTCTCGCCGTGCAGGGCACGTTCAGCAGCCTCAACCCATTCATTATCAAGGGGGTGCCGGCGCGCGGGAGGCATCTGACATTCGAGAGCCTCATGAAACGGACATGGGACGAACCGTTCTCGCTGTACGGTCTGCTCGCCGAGTCCATCGAGGTGCCCGAGGACCGCAGTTCCGCCCTGTTTGTCCTGAGGCCGGAAGCGAAGTTCCACGATGGAAGTCCGGTCACGGTGGACGATGTGGTGTTTTCCTGGCGCACCCTCCGGGATCTCGGCAGACCCAACCTCCAGCTCTACTACCGGCAAGTCGAACGGGTTGAGCAGCCGGGCCCGCGCTCCGTGCGGTTCGTATTCGATGCTGCGTCGCGGGATCGCGAACTTCCGCTGATCATCGGTCTGATGCCGATTCTGTCGAAGTCCTACTACCTGGCGGTCCCATTTGACGAGACCACCATGGAACCACCGCTTGGAAGCGGGCCCTATCGCGTCGAGACGGTCGACCCTGGCCGCAGCGTCACTTACCGTCGCGATCCCGACTACTGGGGGCGCGACTTGCCAGTAAATCACGGCCAGCACAACTTCGATCGAGTTCGCTACGACTACTACCGCGACGGCAACACGATGATGGAGGCGTTCAGCGCCGGCGAATACGATGTCCGCTTCGAAACCTCCGAGAAACGCTGGGCAACGGCTTACGAATTTCCGGCCGTTCGTGACGGTCGGGTCAAGCTCGAACATCAGCCGCACGGTCGCCCCTCGGGAATGTTCGCGTTCGTGTTCAACAGTCGGCGAGCGCTGTTCGCAAACCCTGCGGTGCGCCATGCCCTTGCGCATGCCTTCGACTTCGGTTGGGTCAACGAAACCCTGCTGTATGGCGCCTATGTCCGCACCCGAAGCGTCTTCGCGAATTCCGTGCTCGCCTCGCGAGGGCTTCCGCACGGCGAGGAGCTGGCCGTCCTGGAGCCATACCGGGACCTCCTTCCGGGCGAGGTCTTCGAGCAGGCCTATCGTCCGGCCGGCGGGACCGGCGACATTCGGGCGGACCTGAAGCTCGCTCTGAGCATGCTTTCAGAGGCCGGGTGGGTGGTCCGTGACGGCATGCTGACGCAAACCGGCAGCGGTCGGTCGATGGCCTTCGAGATCCTGCTCGTCGATCCGCGGAACGAGAAGATTGCCCTCGCGTTCGCCCGCAACCTGGAACGTCTCGGGGCCGACGTAACGGTCCGGACGGTCGACACGCCCCAATACCAGTATCGCCTGAACACCTACGACTTCGACGTCATCATGTACCGCTGGGGGGTATCGCTATCGCCGGGCAACGAGCAGGCCTACTACTGGGGCAGTGCCGCAGCGACACAGGAAGGCTCACGGAACTATGCAGGCGTGCGGAACGCCGCGGTCGACGCGCTGATCGAGCAGATGACCCGGGAACGCGAACGTGACGCGTTCGTCCATACGGTTCGCGCCCTCGACAGAGTGCTGCTGTGGGGGCACCACTTTGTCCCGCTGTACCACCTGAACGAGGACCGGGTCGCCCACTGGGACCGGTTCGGCCGGCCGGCGGTCTCGCCGCTTTACGGGATCGTGACCGAGACCTGGTGGGACCGCGAGCTAATGGCACCTAGCGGTACCGCCGAGTCGGATGGGACAGGCCCGGCCGCGCGATAGCCTGTCGATAGCGGGTGCAGCAGGCTGATCCGGACGATCGGCACCGGAAGACCGACTGGTCGACAGACGGGAAGCGTGTCGCCGCTGGCCCCGCGCGACCTATATCGTCTACCAGGCAATTGGTCACCGTCGCCGGGAGTTGCGGTTGGCGCAAAACCCTGTATCTACAGCGCATCGTTGATACGAGGTGCGCACCACAGCGAATTCTGGCGGGCTTTGAGAGCGCCCAGATTGTTGGATCCCACTACGAGCAAGCAGAAGGGACATCCCGATATGGCCGGGAATTACGAAACGTTGAACGTTCGGAAGGATGGCCCGCTGGTCCGCGTGGAGATGACGCGACCCCATCTGCTGAATGCCGTCGCGATGACCGGCGCACGGGAGTTGCTGGATGCCGCCCATTGGATTTCCGAAGACGACGCCATCCGCATGGTCGCTATCACTGGCGCGGGCCGGGCATTTTGCACGGGGATGGACCTCAAGGATCTTTCCGCAGGGCGGATCGAGCAAAGCTACTTCGAGATGTGGGATGGCGCCTTGCGGGCATTCGAAACGATGGACAAGTTGGTTGTCTGTCTCCTTCACGGTTATGCCATCGGCGGGGGCCTCCAGTTGGCGTTGGCCTGCGACATTCGCGTGTGCACGCCGACCGCGCGCCTCGGATTGCCGGCAATCAAGGAAAGTCTGATCCCTGGTCTCGGGACCTTCCGTCTTGCGCGCTACGTCGGACTGGGGCGGGCCAAGTCCCTGATCATCAGGGGCAACATGATCGATGGGAAGGAAGCAGAACGGATTGGGCTGGTTGATCACCTAGTCCAGGAAGACACTGCACAGGAAGAATTCGAGCAGTGGCTGGCCGAGTACGCCAAGTTCAATTCCAGCGCAAGCAGAGTCTCCAAGCAGATGTTGGTGGACTGCTTCGACATCGGCTGGGACGCCTTCTTCCGGAAGTACCTGGTGCTCCAGGAGCAGTTAATCGGCGGACCGGATTTCGCCGAAGCCATGAAGGCCTATCGGGCCGGCCGTGACCCGGTTTGGGAATAGATCCTGCGGGCACTAGACATCAGGCAGCCTGACCGGAGTCCCGCCCTCGCCTGCCCAGCCAATTTCTCCGGCTGTTCCAGAACTGGCTGCAGTCCTTCCAGCGTTCCCGTTCGGTTGTAGAGAGACACCGAACCCGGATGGGGCCATGGGCGATGGGCCGCTCGCGGCAGATGCCTTTCCGGCTACGCGTCACAGCCCCAAGTCAAGCAGGTTGTAGTCCTTGACGCCTGCCTTTGCCGCTTCCGTCCATCGGCAGGATTCCCCGGCATCTGCCAGCGGCTTGTATACGTACGGCGTTTCGTCGGGATAACGCTGGCCCCTGGCATCGATCGCGTAGCCAATCATCCGTGACCGCGTACGGATGCGGGCATCATCGTAATGCGCGACGGCATTGTGCAGTCCCCCGGTCGTCACGCCCAGAACCGAGGCACGCCGGTGAAATCCGAAATTCACGGTCACGCGCCAGTCCGTGCTGGTGTTCGCAAACGACCCGTGCACGACCTGTCGATTGGTGATGGCTACATCACCCGGCCTGCAAAGGATTGGTACCGCGCCTTGGATTCGGTCGGATCCGCTCTCGTCGACCAGCGCGGCGATGTCGACCTTGCCAAGCCTGTGCGAACCGGGAAGCACCCAGACGCCGTTCGCGGCCGTGCAGCCGTAGAGCTGCGCCATGAAGTTGAACCCGTGCGAGCCCTCATCCCAGGTCGGCGAATCCCAGTGCGTGACCCCGTCCTGATGCCACGCGACGGACGCTCCCCTCCCCGGCTCCTTGAGAAAGAGTGCCTCGGTGAACGGCACAAAGTCATCGCCGTTGATGGCTGCCGCCACCGCGAGCAGTTCCGGATGGCCGTACACCCGTAGGCAGGCCTCGGAAAACTGCAGAGACCCGAGGATCAGATACACGACATCCTCGGGGGCGTCGGGCGCCGCTTCCGGCTCGATCATTTTGACGGGATGCCGGCCGGCAGCTTCTTCGGTCCCGCCAAACGGATCGCCCAGCGGCTTGGCCCAGAACAATGTGGGTGCTTCGCAGTCCGCCCCCAGGGCCGGCCGTCCCAGGGCATCGACATCAGAATCCTTGGCCACCGGAAGGCGCGACAGGATCTCCTGAACATCCGCTTCGATGTCCGCAAGCTCGGCTTCCTGCAGAACGTCCTCGAAGACGTAGAAGCCGTTGCGCCAGTAAGCCTCGGCGATGTCTGGGTGCAGGGCGCCGTCGTCGTCCAACCGGATCGGGCCACGGTTGCCCAGCTGCATGGCCCGGGATTCGCCGTCCCGCAGATAGGCCTGCAAGGCTGTCTCGTGCTGCCCGTAATCCACACGCGCCGCTTGAAGGGTTTCCTGCATGACTTTCCCCCACATCCGGTCAGGCGGAGCATACCGGCAACTATGGGCCGCCAGAACCTGTCGACGTATCATCGACTCTGGTTCAGCTTCGCTTATAACCACCTGCGTAAGGCTGGACGATAGATCGCGCCATCCGGCCCCGGACGCGGTGTTGCAGATGGAAATGGGCGGACCCGAACGTTGACTCGCGACCGCATCGGCTTCCTGTTCCTCAATCTCGGCCATTTCTTTGATCACTTGATCATTCTGGTCTTTGCGACCTCGGCGGCACTCGTGCTGGTGCACGAATGGAATATCCCCTATCCCGAACTGATCCCATATGCGACGCCCGGGCTGATCGCATTCGGCGTCGGTGCGCTTCCTGCAGGCTGGATTGCCGACAAGTGGAGCCGCGAAGCGATGATGGTCGTGTTCTTCCTCGGGCTCGGTGCGGCCGGCACGGCCACGGCACTCGCAGACTCCCCGCTCCAGATCGGTATCGGCCTGTTCCTGATCGGCCTGTTCGCCTCGATCTACCATCCGGTCGGCCTCGCCCTGGTGGTGGAGGGGCGCCGCCGGACCGGCATGCCGCTGGCGATCAACGGCGTGTTCGGAAACATGGGGGTGGCCTGCGCCGCCCTGCTCACCGGCTGGCTCATCGACGCGGCGGGCTGGCGGGCCGCGTTTGCGGTACCGGGCACGCTCTGCTTCGCGCTGGGCTGCGCCTACGCGATCTTCCTGTACGGCGGACGACGCCGACCCCGGGACCTTTCGCCGCACCAACCCCACGGCAAGGGGGATCCTGCCCGGACGATCGAACTCGACCGACGCATGCTTGTGCGCGTATTCGGTGTCGTGTTTTTCACGACGGCGCTCGGGGGCCTGATCTTTCAGAGCACCACCTTCGCATTGCCGAAGGTGTTCGAGGAACGGCTGAGCGACCTGGCCGGAACAAATACGCTGATCGGTTGGTACGCCTTCCTCGCCTTTGCCGTCGCGGCCCTGGCCCAACTGGTGGTCGGACATCTGGTCGACAACTACTCGATTCGCACCGTCTTCGCGTGCATCGCCGCCCTGCAGGCCGTGTTGTTCGGCGTGATGCAGCACCTGACCGGGGCGGCGGCACTGCTGGTCGCCGTCTGCTTCATGCTGGCGGTGTTCGGCCAGATTCCCATCAATGACGTGCTGATCGGACGGGCCACGTCGAGCGCCTGGCGAAGTCGGGCCTACTCCATCCGCTTCGTCATCACGTTCGCGGTTGCAGCAACGGCGGTGCCGATGATCGCCTTCATCCGGGCCCGCTGGGACTTTGCCGCACTCTTCCTGGTGCTTGCGTTGGCGGCCTCAGCGATCTTTGTCGCTGCCCTGCTGCTTCCGGGAACCGGGACGCCATCCCGCTCGGCAGCCCGATAAAACCGGCGTACAGAGGACCATAAGCCATTGTTCCTCGAGCGCGATTTTTCCGGCCCAAGCCCGATCATTTTGCGACGACGGCAAGCGGTGTGATGGCGGACAAGTCAACGTCAGCGCGGGCCTGGGCAAGATCGTACGCGCGCTGCAGGTTGATCCAGAACTCGGCGGTGGTGCCGAAGAACTTTGAGAGGCGCATCGCGGTATCGACACTGAGCGCGGTCTCGCCCCTCACCAGCCGTTCGACTCGCGTCCGCGGCACGTCCAGACGTCTTGCCAGCGTGATCGCGCTCATGCCGAGCGGCTCAAGATAGAGTTCCACGAGCACCTCGCCCGGGTGAGAGGGATTCGTCAGTAGCGTCATCTCTTCCCCTATCAGTGGTAATCCACGATCTCGACGTCGGCCGGCCCCAGATCGGTCCACACGAAGCAGATGCGCCACTGGTCGTTGATGCGGACTGAGTGCTGGCCGCTACGATTGCCTCCGAGTGCCTCAAGGTGGTTTCCCGGCGGAAACCTGAGGTCTTCGATGACAACTGCGGCGTTCAGCGCCGACAGCATGGCACGTGTCCGCTTCACCAGATGGGTCGGGAAGCCCTTGCCGTAGCGGTCGCGGACTGCGGCGGCGGTGAGTCTGCCCCTGGTGCTTACGATCATGATCGAATATGTATCATGATCTGATACATGTAAAGGGGAGGGAGGCGGCGACAGATGCCGGATCGCTGCGATGGGGCCTCCTGACCCAGGCATGCCCCGCTATCGACGACGGTCAAGCCTCGCCATTCCGGGCCCGCGCCGCAATTGCCGACTGCCGGCTCGAGCGGCCGGCGCGGTCGTTCAGGTCCGTATCGCGGCTGGCGAGCGTATCCGGCGGACGGCGGGCTGCTGTTGCAGGAGGAAAGCGCACCGATCAACGAGACGGTTCAGTTGCTGACCGGTTTACTGCCGATCGTCGATGGATGATGGGCGGTCCGGATATCACGAAGTCGCCGCAGGCGTTTCCTCGGCTGTGTTCCTGGCTGCCCGCTCACGAAGCTCTGTCTTCCGTACTTTGCCGGTCGAGGTTTTCGGAATCTCCCCGAACACGAAGTCGTCCGGCACCTTGTACCCGGCCAGCCGTTCGCGGCAGAACGATCGAAGGTCTTGCTCTCCGGGTGGTTCACTCCCGGGGCTGACCGAGACAAACGCGATGGGGCGCTCGCCCCATTTCGGATGGGCGCGCCCGACGACAGCTGCTTCCATCACGGCCGGGTGGGCATGCAAGACATCTTCTACCTCGATGCTCGAAATGTTCTCGCCGCCGGAAATAATGATGTCCTTGGCCCGGTCACGGACTTCGACGTAACCATCGCCATGAACCACGGCTAGGTCACCGCTATGGAACCAGCCTCCACGGAATGCCTCGCGCGTCGCCTCTGGATTGTCCAGGTACCCCTTCATGACGGTGTTCCCGCGGACCAGGATCTCGCCAATGGTCTCTCCGTCTGCAGGCACCGGTTCAAGCGAATCGGGATCCGCGACCAGCAAGTCCCCGATCGTCGGGTACGGCACCCCCTGACGGGCCATGTGTCGCGCCCGCTCCGGCAGTGAGAGCCGAGCCCACTCGTCCTGGATGAGACCCACCGTGGCCGGCCCGAACGTCTCGGTCAGACCGTAGAGATGGGTCACCCTGAAGCCCATCTCCTCCATGCCGGCGATGACCGCGGCCGGCGGCGGGGCGCCGCCCGTATAGACGTCGCACTGCTGTTCGAATCGCCGCCTGGAGCCTTGCGGCGCATGGATCAGCATGGTCAGCACGGTTGGAGCGCCGCAGAGCATATTGACCCGCTCATCGGCAATCGCCTGAAACACCTGGTCAGCCACGACGTTGCGCAGGCATACGTGCCGCCCGCCTACGATCGCCAGTGCCCAGGTGAAGCACCAGCCATTGCAATGGAACATGGGCAACGTCCACAGGTAGGAGGTGTCTGCATTCATCCCCGTCACGAGCGCCTGTCCAACAGCGTTGAGGTAGGCACCTCGGTGCTGGAAGACCACACCTTTTGGGTTGCCCACGGTGCCGGACGTGTACAGCACCGAGACCGTGTCCCACTCGTCGGCCGGCGGACGCCATTCAAACTCCGGCGACCCGTTCGAAATCAGGTCCTCGTAGCGCGTCGCGGCGTCGAACTTCAGATCGTCTTGAGGCTCGGGGCCTTCCGTGTCCTCGACCACGATCACCCTGGGGGGCTTGTCGAGATGCCGGAGTGCGCGGCTGGCAAGCCCCGCAAATTCGGAATCCACGATTAGTGCGGTAGCCCCGCAGTGATCAAGAATGAATGCGATCTCCCGATCCTGAAGGCGGGTGTTCAACGGGTTCAGCACCGCACCAGCCATCGGGATTCCGTAGTGGGCCTCGAGCATCTCGGGAATGTTGGGCAGGAGGACGGACACCGTGTCCCCACGTTTGATCCCGGAAGCAAGGAGCCCCTCCGCGAGCCTGCGGCACCGGTCCCGAAAGCCCCGCCACGTGATGCGCTTCGCCCCGTGGACAATGGCGACACGCTCGGGCCAGATGCGAGCAGCGCGTTCCAGGAAACCGATCGGACTAAGTGGCGAGTGATTGGCGTCGACCCGGCCCAGGCCGGCTGCGGAAGACGTCGTCATGGAGGCTGCTCGACTGGATGGCAATGAGCGGCCAAGCATAGTGGAGGGCTGCCCGTGGGCCGACTCGGACAGCGACCGTTCCGGGCAGCGGCGTGCGCCACGGTATCGGCCCCGGCCGACCACCGGCCGATGGAGGTGACCTTCGCGCTACCAAGCTCGCCGCCCGGCGCGGCTCCGCACAGAGGCTTGGCCAGCTCGACAGCGGAACCGGCCGCTCACTGACGGTGCGCCTGGACCCTTCGCTCGGGGCGAAACAGCTTGCCATGAGCCGCGCCACTCAAGCTGCTGCGAAGTTCTCCGCTGCCATCTCTCTGGCCCGCTCGCGGGCCCGTCGTACGGTGGCCGGCCCTTCCGCAGCCGAACTCACGGTAAGGCGTGGCGGTTCGACGCACTGCCGCTCCAAGAGCGGCGAGCGCCGTCCATTCCTATTGCACCGGATTGACCGGAGCCGCCTCCTCTCCGACTGGGGCCTTCGCAACGGACGCCGGAACGCTCCACGCGCGCGCAAACATTGCCCCGTCGCTGTCGGTAACCCGGACCGACAATTCGCCCGGCCCGTCGGGCACGTAGTGGAAGCGGATGGCCGGGTTCTCGCTGAGCGAGAAATTCGATTCAACTGCCAGTACCGGCTGGTCTCCGTAGCGCACTTCAATGCTGTCGATGAAGTACGCGAGCACGTAGTGGCGCGTCACCTGGTCCATCTGCATCCCGGTGTGATTGGGATGGCTCACCAGAAGCTGCGCGTTGTTCGGCTCCCCCCACAGGACCGGGTCGAACCGGCGGAGCTTCATCTTACCGAGGCTTGCCAGCGCGGCCTCCGGATCCTTCCCGGCGGGCGCGGAGCACCCCCCGGACGCCTTCACGTACCGCTTGGCCATGTGCAGCTGGCCATCATTGGTCTCGGCCACCGCCCGCACATGCGTGTAGGCATTGACCCGAATCCGGGTACTGATGGCCGCCCAACCGCTCGCCTCCGTGAAACGGAATTGTCCTGCCATTGGCAACGGGTTCTCGTCCACGATCAGCGTGATCGACTTGACGTAACGCTCGCTCGTTTGCGGAAAGGCGGCTTCGAAGGTGATGGGGACCAACGCCGCGTCGTGCGCCCGATACGGCGCTTCCAGCGACACGACGCCGCTTTCCTCATGAATCTGACGGTCGCCGAACAATGACTCGCGAAGGTCATGCCAGCGACTCTCGTCCTCGGTCGCGCCCCATGCCGGCATGCCAACCGCCATGGCCAGCAGGAAGGTGGTTACGGCAACTCTCATGGCTTCCCTTTCACAGATGCTTGCTAGCAATTCTAGCACGGAGTCGCGCTGACACCTGCCTCCGAGGTCGGCGAATGCGCCGCGCTACTCCCATTCGAGTTCCGTGAAGCTTGCCGTGACGTTCCGGGGGTGGTCCTCCGCAAACCGTACCCACTTCGTTCGCTCCTCCGACGCGACCCAGCCGATGGCGTTTTCGATCGTCCCTCCCGCCGCGATCTCGATCCGCACGTCGCGCAGAACCGCTTGGAGGTACCGCTCCTGTGCATGGAGCGCGCTCGGCCAGCGCACCGATGCAGGGCCGTGTCCGGGAACCACCCGCACCGCCGGTACGGCCCGGAGTTCATCCATCACGGCCAGCCATCCCTTCAGGCTGCCGTCCACGACCGGCAGACGTTCGACGAACAGGAGGTCGCCGGCAAACAGCGTTCGGGTGCGTCGGTCGTAGACGGTCAGATCGTTGTCGGTGTGCGCAGTGGCGTGTGCCGTCACTCTCAGGACTCGTCCCCCGAGATTGATGTGGATGGAATCCGCCACCTCCAGGGTCGGCCCGATCGCCGTCGTTCCGGCAAATTTCGGACCGACGTTCCGGGCACCCGCTTCGAGATAGAACTCCGCCCGCGCGGCGAGGGCAGCGCCGAGGCGGCGATGCCCGACGAACTCAACCGACGGGCCTGCGAAGGCGCCATTTCCCAGTAGATGATCGGGATGCACGTGGGTATTGATCACGTGACTCACGGGAAGGTCCGTAAGCTCCTCCAATGCGGCGCGCAACTGCAGCCCGAACTCAAGGCTGCCGCCGCTGTCAATGAGCGCCACGGACTGCTCTCCGATGACGATTGCTACGTTTCCGATCGCACCCAGGTTGCTGTCGCTGGCGTCGGTGTGCGGACCCGTGTAGACGTAAATGCCCTGCGCCACCGGCTTCAGCTGGATGGCTTCCGCGGCACCAGCGGACTGGGCTCCCAGAACCACGCCTACGGCCGCCAGCCAGAGGCACGCGGTCAGAGCCCACGTACCGAGCGTGCTCCGCGAACCGGTCGAGCCCGTCACCGCCTGTGCCATTCCATGCGACATGTCTCTGATCTCCGCTTCCTTCACCAGATTATGCAACGGAGGCGCTTCATGCCCCGATTCCCGGGCCCGGCAAGCAATCGCGGTATCCCCGAAGGGCCTGCCGCCGTTCGTCAGCACCAGGCGTCGCCGAATGGACGAGGCACCGACCGCACGTGTGCCTCCGGAACTGGCCTCACCACATCGCCGTTTTGACCCCATGAGGCCGGTCCCAGAGAAATCGAGGATAGCGGCGTGGAAGCGACAGTTTCCGTCGGCCGCTGCAGTTCCGATCAACCTCGCCATCGTCCTGTCGGTGCTGCTGACGCCGAACCTGGGCTCGGCGGACGGCCATGCGTGCCTTCCCGATGAGCCGCCGACATATCGCACGTCCGAATTCCGGGCGCCGGTACCCTGCTCGCTCGACGGCGCCACGGTGGTCGCTACCGAGGCACTCCAGATCCTGCTGGATCATGGCGACCCGCTGCTGATCGATGTGTTTCCGGCGCCGCGGCCGCCAAACATCGTGCGCGACAGCGAAGACCACCTGTGGCTGCCGCCGATCCGGGACAGCCTTCCCGGGACCGTGTGGCTGCCGAACGTGGGTCTCGGCGTGCTGCCGGTCGAAGAGGAAAACTACTTTCGCGCGAACCTGGAACGTCTCACCGGCGGCGACCCGACACGGACGATCGTCTTCTTCTGTCTCAGCGACTGCTGGATGTCCTGGAATGCGGCGCGCCGTGCCCTGGACTGGAGCTACTCGTCGATCGTTTGGTATCCCGAAGGCACCGACGGCTGGGAGGCCGCCGGTCTCGAACTGACCGAAGTCTCGCCAGTGGAGCGGACCGAGGGACAGTAGGCGGACGCGCTGCCGTCCCGTCACCGGCGCGCGGCGAGCCGGTCCACGAGAATGTGATCGAGCATGTAGGTCGTGGCATGCCGCCAGGTCCGTTCGGTGTTGCCCCGCAGGTCGACAAACGCATGCGCAACGGAACTTCCCGTCTCGACGTCGATCGCCACGACATTGAGGTTGAGAATGAGGTTGCTGACAAACTGAACCCATCCCACCAGCACCCAGTCCGCCGAGAGGCGGCGCGCGATGCCACGCTCGCAGCCGTTGCAGGCGTGCAAGCGCTGCAATGGCTTGGCTTCCCGGATTGCCACTCGCGTGGCGGCAGCGGGCACGACGTCGTAACCCTCCGCACGGAGGCGCGTGCGGATCAGCTCGGCCACCAGGTCGAGGCGGTGCCGTTCTTCTTCTGTGATCGTGTGCGCATCCGGCAGGTAATCGGCCTTCAGGAGTTCCACGTCGAGCACCGCCACGCGGATGGGTGGTCCCCCGGCCTGCGCGCACGCGGGAACCGCCACGGCCGCGGTCACGGCAAGCGCGACCAGCCAGCGATGGCAGGCATGTCCAGCCACGATCGTCAGCCGCCCGGCAGCCTTGACTTTGCTCGCCCCTGCGCCGCCATTGGTTATCATGCTGAATCCTCCTGTCGGCCGGGTGGCTCGATTCATGAAAAAGGTCCTGCTGGCACTTGCAGTGTTCGCCGCGCTCGGCCCGGGACGCGCGTTGGCCAACGACTTTCCCACGCAGGCCCGCGTCGAATTCGTCCTCGCCTGCATGGGGCTGGAGGGCGGTCAGAGTTACGACACGCTTTACCCTTGCGTCTGCATGATCGACCAGATCGCGTCGCAGATCTCCTATGAAGACTACACGACTGCCGAAACCCTGAGCTTCCTGTATTCCACCCCAGGCGAGCGGGGCGGCATCTTCCGCGACGCGGCACCCGAGGCGAGATCCCGCATCGCGCAATTTGAAACGCTTCGCCAGGAGGCTGAAGCGGCTTGTTTTATAACGCGGAAAAGAACGAACCCGGACGGAGAGTCCGGCTAAGACAACGCCTGAAAAACTGACTGGGCCAAGAGCCCGGTGCGGCGCCCCGCTTCAGCTTGGCGCGGGTCCTGTTGCCGCTCTCGTGGTCACCGCGCATCTCGCTGCGCAGGAGTGCCCGTCAGACCCCGCCTCGGCTCGCCCGCTCACAAACGCCGGACGGATGATGGTCGAGAGGCTCGCCAGCTGCGAACCCTGTCGCGGAAAACGCAAGTCATACATGCAATGCGTTCAATTTGGTGCTTTAATCTAGGGGCTGGCCATCCGCACCCGCTCATGTGCGCCCCGCGGGTCTCTTGTGGTCGGTGTGACGGGTGCACTCCATTAACATGGGGCGGTCGGGAAACTGGTCGGTTCAGGGGAGTGCGGCATCACCGAATTCCATGCAACGGATGAGGATCATGACTACCAGAATTCTGTCTCTCGTCGCCGCTGTCGCGATGGGAGTGCTTGTCGCTGTGCCGATCTCAGTGTCGGCAAACGACGACGTCAAAGCGCTTAGCAGCGACGTCAACAACTGGGCTATGTGGGGCCGTACTTATGACGGTGCCCGGTATAGCCCGCTCTCGGAAATCAACGCTGGAAACGTCGGCAATCTCCAAGTCGCCTGGACCTTCTCCACAGGGGTCCTCCGCGGGCACGAAGGCGGTCCGCTGGTGATCGGCGGCACGATGTACGTGCACACCCCGTTCCCGAACAAGGTGTTTTCCATCAACCTCGCCGACCAGACGATCAACTGGTCGTACGTCCCCGTGCAGGATCCATCTGTCATTCCGGTGATGTGCTGTGACACGGTCTACCGTGGCCTGGCCTACGCCGAGGGCAAGATCTTCCTGCAGCAGGCGGACACCACGCTGGTCGCGCTTGATGCAAACTCCGGCGAGGTGCTCTGGAGCGTTGTGAACGGAGACCCATCTGCCGGCTCCACCAACACGAACGCCCCCATCGTTGTCAACGACAAGGTGTACACGGGAATCAGTGGCGGTGAGTTCGGTGTCCGCGGCTTCCTTGCTGCATACGACATCAACGACGGCAGCCTGGTATGGAAGGGCTACAGCACGGGTCCGGACGATGAAATGCTCATCGATCCCGAAAAGACCACGCATATGCTAGAACCGGTCGGCCCGAATTCCAGTCTGGACTCCTGGGAGGGTGACCAGTGGAAGATCGGCGGCGGGACCACGTGGGGCTGGTTCACGTACGACGCTGACCTGAACCTGATCTACTACGGCACCGGCAACCCGAGCACCTGGAACCCGGTGGTCCGTCCGGGCGACAACAAGTGGTCCATGACCATCTTCGCCCGTGACGCTGACACCGGCATGGCCCGGTGGGTCTACCAGATGACCCCGCACGACGAGTGGGACTACGACGGTGTTAACGAGGGCATCCTCGCCGACATCGAGATCGATGGAACCATGCGCAAGGTGATCGTGCACTTCGATCGTAACGGTTTCGGCTACACGCTCGACCGTGCCACGGGTGAACTGCTGGTCGCCGAAAAGTACGACCCGGCCACCAACTGGGCCACGCACGTCGACATGGAAACCGGTCGCCCGCAGGTCGTGGCGGAATACAGCACCGACCAACAGGGTGAAGACGTCAACACCCAGAACATCTGCCCCGCAGCGCTGGGATCGAAAGACCAGCAGCCGGCGGCGTTCTCGCCGCGTACCGGCCTCTTCTACGTGCCGACGAACCACGTCTGCATGGACTACGAGCCGTTCCGGGTCGAGTACGTGTCCGGGCAGCCGTACGTCGGTGCCACGCTGAGCATGTTCCCCGCTGGCCGAGTAACCGGCGACGGGACCGACAACCTCGGCAACTTCATCGCGTGGGATGCCGCCAAGGGCGAGATCGTCTGGTCCGTACCGGAACAGTTCTCCGTCTGGAGCGGTGCCCTGGCGACTGCCGGTGACATCGTCTTCTACGGGACTCTCGACGGCCGTCTGAAGGCAGTCGACGCCAACTCCGGTGCTGAGCTGTACAGCTTCAAGACTCCGTCTGGCATCATCGGCAACGTGAACACCTGGACCTTTGAAGGCAAGCAGTACGTCGGCGTCCTGTCGGGCGTGGGCGGCTGGGCCGGCATCGGCATGGCAGCGGGCCTTGAGGGCGACACCGACGGTCTTGGCGCTGTCGGGGCGTACAGAGGCCTCAACCAGCACACCCAGCTTGGTGGCGTGCTGACCGTGTTCGCGCTCCCGTAGGACCGACACGCGACAGGATGACGGGCGGCGCGACCGCCGGTCACTAGTCCACTTGACCGGTTGCGGCTCCCATGCCGCAACCGGTTTTTCTTTGAACGCGGGATTCGGCAGGGTATACGACAGTCGCAGTCACGAACCCTGAGCGTCCACACATCACACGGAGCCAGCACATTGCTTCAGTATTTTCGGGTCAACGTGGTCGGCCTGGTGGCCGGCATCGCAATCGGCGGCGTGACCTTGACCTCCGCGGGCGCGGCGGCAGCCGAGGACCCCCCGCCCTATGAAGGCCATATCCAGTGCGAAACAGAGGGTGACCGGAGTACCTGCCAGATCGATCTCTGGCTGACCCGCGGTTACCGGGCGTTCAGCCAATGCCAAGTTTGTCATGGTCTGACCGGTGATGGAAGCACCATCGGCCCAAGTCTCATCCGGAAGCTCCGCGAAATCGGCCTCGATCGCTTCATGGAAGTTGTCGTGAACGGCTACGAAGGGCAGATCGGGGTGATGCCGGGCTGGGGAACCAACCCCAACGTCATGAATTACATCGATCAGCTCTACGCTTATCTCCTAGCACGGGCCGACGGGGTGCTCCCGCCCGGGAAGCTGAAGCGATACGATCGATGACGTTGCTCCCCTGGCCTGATGGCCGCCCTCGCTTTCCCGGGGCGGCCCGATCGTTGGCGTTTGCGCTCGTGATCGCAGGAGCATGCGCCCTCCCGATCACGGCAGGCGGCGCCGAGCGAACTGCCTTCAAGGTCTGCGCCGACGCCAACTACCTGCCTTGGTCAAATGACCGTCAGGAGGGTTTCGAAAATCACATCGCATCGCTGTTGGCCGAGCAACTCGGCCTGCCGGTGGAATACACCTGGTTTCCGCAGCGAATGGGATTCATCCGGAACACGCTTCGTGCCAGAGGCGATGACGGTGTCTACCGGTGCGACGTCGTGATGGGCCTGCCGGACGGGTTTGAACTCGCGATCACGACTGATCCCTACTACCACTCCACTTACGCGCTCGTTTTCGTGGAGGGGCGTGGGCTTGATTCCGTCTGGTCGGCCTCGGATCTGCAGAAGCTGGACGCTTCGCAACGGAACTCCCTCAGGTTTGGTCTGGCGGAGCGCAACCCGGGGACGCTGTGGCTGGCCGAGCACGGCATGCTTAGCCGGCTTACCAAAGCCTACGCATCTCAGCATGGCGACCCCAATGTGCGACCCGGACAGCTTGAGCAGGAGGATCTGCTTGCCGGCAACATCGACCTCACGTTCATGTGGGGCCCCATCGCCGGACACTTTCTTCGAAGCAACCCCGACGTACCGATCCGGGTCATTCCCGTGGAATCACAAGCGGGCCTGCAGATGCACTTCGGCATTTCGATAGGGGTACGCTTCGGCGAACAGGACTGGAAGGCGCAGCTTCAGGCGTTGCTGGACGCCAATGCCGACTCCATTGAGGCCATCCTGCGGGAACACGCAGTCCCCCTAGTGGACGCGGAGGGGCGCCTGCTTTAGCCCGATCACCGTACTTCCAGTCCGAGTCCACGCCGTGCTAAAGCCGCGAGGCGCTTAAGGTTCGGCACCCAGGTACCGATCGCGCCGGTGTTCCATACCAGCGCGTCCAGCCGCACGCTCGTGATCGCCGGCGTCACCGTCAGGAAGGTCATCACCTCGAACCGGCGCCGCCTGCGACCGGCAGCCGGCACCACCGAACCGCAACCCACGGACCCTCTGGTCCAACCCCACAACCATGTCCGCGAACCCTACCCGGACCATCATCGAGCTCTCCTGGTTGCTCCACGCCAGGCAGGTGACCGCCCGCGCTGCAGTGCCGCAAAGGTACGCCGTACAACGCACGTACGGTCCCTGCCGGGGCTCGCGCCTCCTGCAAGAGACCGCACGCCGCTGTGGCGAATCCGTTGACATATTGGAATATGGAACATATGGTTTTCCATATGAAGACAACACTGAATATTGACGAGACCGTCATGCGGCAGCTGCGAGAAGAGGCGGCCCGGCGGGGAACCACCATGTCGTCCCTGGTGGAAGCGGGGCTCAGGCGGATTCTCGCGCACTCCGGATCAGACTCGGGAGGCCCGGACACCCTGCCACCGTTGCCGACCTGGAGAAGCGGGGGGCTCAGGGTTGACATCGCTAACCGCGAAGAGCTCTACCGGCTTCTCGACGAGGGGTGAGTGCTGGTCTTTGACACCAATGTCCTGATCTACGCAGTCGATGAGGATTCGCCGTATCACGACCCATGTCGTCAGCGTGTCCTGCAGGCCCGCACCGATCCATCGCCGGCGTACCTCACCTGGAGCATCTGCTACGAGTTTCTGCGGGTCACCACCCATGCGCGTGCGTCCGCGTCTCCGTGGGAGCCGGCACAGTCCTGGAATTTTCTCTCGGCGTTGCTCGAAACTCCTGGATTTGACCTGCTCGTAGCGACGTCTCGCCATGGGGCGGTATTGGCACAGGTCATGAGGGAATTGCCCGACGTGAGCGGGAACCTGTTCCACGACCTGCACACCGCGGTCCTGATGCGCGAGAATGGCGTAAGCCGGATCTGCACGCGCGATACCGCCTTTTGTCGGTTCCCGTTTCTCAGTGTGGTCGATCCCTTGCGATAGCCTCGGGCGCCAGCTCGACAACGCCGGTCAGACCCCGGGCCGCTGGTCAACGTTCTGCCCTCGCCACTTCCCACCATCGTGCGGACCCCGGCAACGAAAGCGCAGCTGTGCCGGGGTTGGGTCCATATCGAAGCCCGCATATCGGGGCGAGTAGAACAACACAAGCGTCCGCTCTCCGGAACCTGCGCGGCGCTGACAACATCCGGGCGGAACTGTCCCGGGCTTGCGGTCGGATTCTTGCTTCGCAGCGACCCGTTTCACGCGACAGGGGTGTGCCCGCCGTTAGCCGGCGGCGGCCACGCCAGAGCGCGCCTCCGGTGCCCAGTCTCTCCAACGAATGCGGCGTCATCGCGAAGCCGTTCGCACGCATCGAGCCGGGGGATGCAAGCGGACCCCTCGCGGATCGGGATGCCTAGTGGGGCAGCTACATGCAGGCCTCGAACAGTGCCCGGGTGTTAGCCTCCATCATCGGCACCGGGTTGCCTCCGGCCGATGGATCTTCGAGTGCCATTGTCGTGAGCTCATCCAGGCCCTGGCGAGAAACCCCCAGCTCGGTCAGCGTCTTCGGAATGCCAAGCTCTTCGCGAAGTTCCATCACCCGGTCGTAGAACGCGGCGTAGCCGCCGCGAAGCCCGAGATAGGCGGCAGCAATGGCCAGTCGGTCCTCGACCGCCGAGCGATTGAAGTCGAGGACGTATGGCATCACGCATGCGTTCGTGGTGCCATGGTGGGTATCGTACACCGCGCCGACCGGGTGGCTGAGTGCGTGGATCGCGCCCAGTCCTTTCTGAAAGGCGACTGCCCCCATGGTCGCTGCCGCCATCATGTTCGCCCGGGCCACGAGATCCGTACCGTCAGCGTACGCGCGCAGCAGATTCTCGTGCACCAGACGCATGCCCTCGAGTGCGATGCCCTGACCCATGGGGTGGTAGTGCGGTGAGCAGTACGCCTCGAGGCAGTGCGCAAAGGCGTCCATCCCGGTACCGGCGGTGATCGGCTTGGGCAGGTCGACGGTTAGTTCCGGATCGATGATCACCACCGTCGGCAGCACCCGAGGATGGAAAATGATCTTCTTCACGTGGGTTTCGGCATTGAGAATGACGCTGGTCCGGCCTACCTCGGATCCCGTACCGGCAGTAGTGGGAACAGCCACGACGGGCGCAATGCCGTCGGGGATCGCCCGCCGCCACCAATCGCCGATGTCCTCGAAGTCCCACACCGGGCGGGACTGGCCGGACATGAAGGCAACCGCCTTGCCGAGATCAAGGCCGGAACCGCCGCCGAACGCGACGACACCGTCATGCCCTCCTTCGCGAAAGCGCGCGAGGCCAGCCTGCAGGTTCCGGTCACTCGGATTGGGATCGACGTCGGAGAAGATCGAGCGCCCCAGCCCGGCGGCATCCAGGACGTCGAGGGCGGCCCGCGTCAGCGGCAGCGTGGCCAGTCCACGGTCCGTGACGAACAGCGGGGTGCGGATGTTGGCTTCGCCACACGCGCTCGGCAGTTCCTGAATTCGTCCGGGGCCGAACCGGATGGTCGTCGGGTACGACCAGTCCGCCGTGAGCGTCACCCGGACGCCTTCTTCAAGTGGAAGGATTTCGGCCGGGTCAGGTTGTGGTAGCCGATTTCCGACAGTCCCCCACCCTTGCCAGTGAGCTTGCAGCCGGTCCAGCAAAGCGCCGGATCGAGGTAGTCGGCCCGATTCATGAAGACCGTCCCGGTCTCGACGCGGCGCCCGAGAGCCTCGGCGCGCTCGGCATCCGTGGTCCACAGCGAGGCGGTGAGGCCGAAATCGCTGTCATTCATCAGCCCGAGCGCTTCGTCATCGCTCTCCACCTTCATGATGCCGACCACCGGCGCAAAGGTCTCGTCACGCATGATCCGCATCGAGTGGTCCACCTCGGTCAGGACCTGCGGCGAGAGATAGGCGCCGCCGTCATCCTCCGACAAGATGCGGACATGCGCCGTGGCGCCGGCCTGCACTGCCTCGGCGACCTGGGCGCGGGCCTCGTTCGCGAAGCGTCGGTGGGCCATGGGTCCGAGTGTGGTCTCCTCTTCGAGCGGGCTTCCCAGCCGGTAGGCCTCGGCAAATTCCACCGCCCCTTCGACGAAGGCGTCATAGTTGGCGGCGTGGACGTAAATTCGCTCGATCCCGCAGCAGCACTGGCCAGAGTTGTACATGGCACCGTCCATGAGCGTGCTCACGGCGGCAGCGAGGTCGGCATCTTCCATCACGTAGCCTGGATCCTTGCCGCCAAGCTCGAGGCCGAGGCTGGTAAAGGTACCGGCCGCGGCCTGCTCGATGGCCCGGCCGCCTTTCACCGAGCCCGTGAAATTCACGAAATCGAACGCCCGTTCACTTATCAGCGCCAGGGTGGTGTCGTGCGCCAGGAACAGGTTCTGGAACACCTCCGCCGGCACGCCAGCCGCGTGGAACGCGTTCGCCAGGCGCTCGCCGACAAGGAGGGTCTGCGTGGCATGCTTGAGCACCACGGCGTTGCCGGCGATCAGCGCCGGAAGCACCGTGTTGATCGCGGTCATGTAGGGATAGTTCCACGGAGCCACTACCAGGACGAGGCCTCGGGGCTCACGGCGGATCGTGCGGCGGAACCGAGCACTGTCTTCCACCTCGATGTCCCTGAGCGCTGCCGCAGCGATGGAAGCCATGTGGGTCGCGCGCTCATTGAATCCGCCCCATTCGCCGCCATAGCGGACCGGGCGTCCCATCTGCCACGCGAGTTCCGTCACGATCTCGTCGTTCTCGGCGCCGATGCGGGCAACTCCCTCCAGGACGAGATCGATGCGTTCCTGCATGGGCCTCGCCGCCCACGCCCGTTGAGCTGTCCGGGCGCGCGCCACGATCGCCCGCGCCGCGTCATCAGCGAGGGCTGGGCGCTCGGCGTACACCGTCCCATCAACGGGGGAGATGCACTGCAGCTTCTTGGTCATCGGAAACTCCCGGTACGCCCCAAGGTCAAGCGAACTTCCGGCTGATCACGGCCATGGCCACGGCTTCCCTGTCCCGCTCGGCGCCAAGGGTCCGAGCGACAAGAGAGTTCATCGCCAACGGCCGCAACTGACCCGTGCGCATGGGGATCGCGCCCGGTGGCGCCGATGACGCGAGTGCCCGACCGCTGCCACGAGCATGGAGCGGTCGCAGCGATGATGGTCGGGCGAGTCGTGTTCAGGGATGGCCGACGCCTCTGCGGACCTGTCGCACGGCCCCGGCGCTGGTCAGCAGCGCAAGTCAGCGCCGCATGGAATGCACGGCTCTCGCAACAGGAATACCAGCCGTGAAGCATGAACCTGCCGGGCATCAGGCAGTCCGCGGGATGTCGATCAGGCGGGGCCCCGCCGGGATGGCGGGGCCGCCGCAAAGGCGGATCAAGTGTAGCGATACGGCCGACCCGCTCGCTCCATGTCCGCGTTGTAGCGCTTGAAGATCTCGACCACCTTGGCCTTGGTCTCCGACTCCGCAGCGACTTCGTCCCAGAAGACGCGGGCGGCCGCCTCGACCTGAGCCCATTCCTCGTCCGGGATCGATGTGAGCTCCATCTTCGTTCCGTTGACGCGCAGGCTCGCTTCGCCGCCCCAGTACCACCATTGGCGGTAGTAATGGGACTGATCGCAGATGACGCGCAGCAGGAGCTGGAGATCTTCGGGAATCTCGTTCCAACGGTCCATGTTAGCGTAGAACGACCCGATCCAGGCGCCGGAGATGTTGTTCGTCAGGAAGTAGTTCGTGACGTCGGCCCAGCCGACCGTGTAGTCCTCGGTGATCCCTGACCAGGCGATACCGTCAAGCTCGCCCGTCTGGACAGCAACCTCGATGTCCTCCCATGGGAGGGTGACGGGGACAACCCCGAACTGCGTCAGGAAACGGCCCGCCGTCGGGAAGGTGAAGACACGCTTGCCCTGCAGGTCGGCGAGCGAGTGAATGGGGTCCTTCGTCGCAAAGTGACAGGGGTCCCAGGCGCCGGCGGAAATATGCTTCACGCCGACGTTGGCGTACTCGGCGTCCCAGATCTCGTTGAGGCCGTACTGGTTGAAGAGAACAGGGACGTCGAGCGAGTAACGCGAAGCGAAGGGAAAGTACCCGCCGAACACGGTGACCTCGGTCGGTGACGCCATGGAATCGTCGTCGGACTGGACCGCGTCGATCGTCCCGCGTTGCATCGCGCGGAACAACTCGCCCGTGGGCACGAGCTGGTCAGCGTAGAACAGCTCGATCTGCATTCGCTCGCCCGCAATCTTGTTGAACATGTCGATGGCCGGCTTCACCACGTGCTCGGCCAGGGCGGGACCGGCGTAGGTCTGCATTCGCCAGGTGATCTGTGCCTGGGCGAAGACAGGAGTCGCGATGGCAGCGGCCGGGGCGACGGCGGCGGCTTTCAGAAGATGGCGCCGTGTGGTCATGGTGTCACTCCTTGCAGGCAGGCGCGCCGGCATCCGCCGCTCCGGCTAGTTCGCGTATACGAAACCGGGCAGCCACAGCGCGATTTCCGGAAAGCTGATGACGAGGGAAAGCGCCAAGATCATCACGCCGACAAAGGGGATGATCGACCGGTAGATGTCACCCAGGGTGACTTCTGGCGGGGCCATGGCGCGCATCAGGAACAGATTGTATCCAAACGGTGGGGTCATGTAGGCAATCTGCGTGGTGATCGTGTACAGGACGCCGTACCAGATCAGGTTGAACCCCAGGGCGTCCACCAGCGGGACATAGAGTGGCGCCACGATCACGAGCATGGCCGTATCGTCGAGGAACGTTCCCATCAGGATGAACGACAGCTGCATGAGGATCAGGATCGTCCACGGCGACAGTCCCATGCGCTCCGTAAACAGGTTCTCGATCGCGCGCACGGCGCCAAGGCCGTCGAACACGGCCCCGAACGCGAGGGCGGCGAGAATGATCCACATGAACATGCAGCTGATCCGCAAGGTATTGCGGAGTGAATTCTCGAACACCTGCCGCGTCATCCGGCGTCGCACGACGGCCGCGAGGAACGCGGCCAGCGCGCCGATCGCGGACGACTCCACCAGCGACGTCCAGCCGTTTACGAACGGAATGATCATGACCGCGAAGATGAACAGCGGCAGCAGGCCGGCCCGCAGGAGCCGGTATTTCTCGGCCCGCGCCACGTCGCGTTCGGCCTTCGGCAGGACGGGACCGAGCGTGGGCGTGATCCGGCAGCGCAGCCAGATGTAGAAGACGAAGAGCCCGGCCATCATGAGCCCCGGGAACACCCCCGCGAGCCAGAGCTGCCCCACCGGCTGGCGGGCGATCATGGCGTAGAGCACAAGGACCACCGAGGGCGGCACAAGGATGCCGAGCGAACTCCCCGCTTGGATCACACCCGTCACCATGCGCTTGTCGTAGTTGCGCTTGAGCAGCTCGGGGAGCGCAATGGTGGCGCCGATGGCCATGCCGGCCACGCTGAGCCCGTTCATCGCCGAGACCAGCACCATGAGGCCAATCGTCCCCATGGCGAGGCCGCCCGCCATCCCGCCGGTCCAGACGTGGAACATGCGGTAGAGATCGTCGGCGATCTTCGACTCCGAGAGGACATAGCCCATGAAAATGAACATCGGCAGTGTCAGGAGCGGGTACCACTTCATGAGCTTCATGGCGGCCGCAAAGCCCAGGTCGTAGCCGCCACGGTCACCCCAGAGGAGAAGGGCGGCGACGACCGCGACGAAGCCGATGGCACCGAAGACACGCTGGCCGGTAGCCAGCATCAGCATCATCGTCGAGAACATGAGGATGGCGATGAGCTCGTACGACATCAGGGCGCCTCGCCGCGAATCCGAAGGACGTCCTTGAAGAACTCGGCCACCGCCTGCAGCAGCATCAGCACGATGCCCACTACCATGATCACCTTGATCGGCCAGAGGTACGGGCGCCAGGCGGAGGGGCTGCGTTCGCCGCCGTACTGAAAGCTGTAGCTGGTCGAATCGATCCCGCCCCAGAGCAGCACCACGAGGTAGAAGATCAGGAAAAACACGGTGAAGGCGTCGAACCAAGCCTTCGTGCGGGCCGACCACGAGCCGTAGAAGAGGTCCATGCGCACGTTCGCGCCGGTCTGGATCGCATAGGGGCCGCCCAGCACGTAGTACGTCACCATCGCGAACTGCGCCATCTCAAGCGTCCAGAGCGAGGGATCGAAGAACGTCTTGGACATCGACGACCAGAGGAGGATGCCCATGATCGCGAAGATGCCGTACATCACGACACGCCCAAGCCGGCGGTTCATCGTGTCGATCGCGGTGATGTAGCCGCGCATCACGCCGGTCACGCCGGTCGCGCCCGCTTGCCGACCGCGCACGCCTCAAGCGACGGGACGAGCACGTCCGCTAGCGCATCGGCCATCCGGTTGGCGGCGTCAGCACCCTGCAGGAGGTCGTTCCTGACCTCGATCATCAGCGGCAGGAGACCGCGGGGCTCGGCAAAGGTCCGGAGCGTATGCGTGACCCCCTCGTCAGGTCCGTAAGGGCGATTCCGTTCCCAGCCCAACGTGTTCGCATGCGCGAGGACCGCGTCTGCCAGCCGCGCATCGCGGTCGTGAATGACCCCGACTTCAGTCGTCCGGGGCATCCCCGCGAAGACCGGCGTAAAGCTGTGAACGCTGATCAGCGCGTCCGGACGGACGGCGTCGATGGCCGCCGTGAGGGCGGCCACCCAGGGCGCATAGACGGTGTCGATCCGGGTCTGCCGCTCCGCTTCGGTGAGGCCGATGTTGCCGGGAATGTCTGTCGTTTCGCTGCGTTCGGCGATCGCGTCCGGAGCGCCGGGCGGCCGGTTCAGGTCGAACACGAGACGCGATACCCGGGCGCTGAGCAATGGCGCCCGAAGCCGCGACGCCAGGGCTTTCGCAAGGTCAAGCGCCCCGAGGTCCCACGCGATGTGGCTCGCTCGGTCCTGGTCACCGAGGCCAAGGGAGCCGAAGCGGGCAGGAATGGCCTTGGACGCGTGCTCGCACACGACTAGCACCGGGGCCTGGCCGACACCGTCGAGCTTCGCAACCTGCGGTGGGCCGTTCATCGCACTTGCCGCCGGCTCGCAAATCGCCGACCGGGACTGTTTCCCACAGATCGGACGAGCCTGCTCCATCAGCGCGGCAGGAGGGCACCAGCCGACGGCGGCAGGGCGTCACCGACCAGGCAGGAGCACCGCCGATCTCGGGCGATCCGCTTCGGACAGGCCGCCATCCACCCCTCCCGCTATCGCTGCTACCCGGTCGTGAGTGTAGTTTCCGGTGGACCTCCTTGCATTCCCGCGTTGGCAGTACTGGGCGTACCGTGCCGTGCGATCGGGCGCCGACACGGAATGCACCCAGGGACTTCGGAGAGCGCTCGCTCCCCGGGAGTCAGCCTGCGCACCGCCTGGTACGGCGCGCCGTGCAACCGATGAGAACGCAGTTTCTGCGGGATACAAGTCGTCGGAATGTCAGCTCAACGGGGGCGTCGGGGTCAGCATTACCGCGTCAATGATCCGGTCTCGCAACCTCTCTGGTTCACAGACTTGCGGCGATCGTCCCATTCCGCTCGGTGTAAAGCATGAGGCACCCGACCGACAGCCGGCAACACTACCGGCCCACCTGCTGGTCTCAGCCAAATATGTCGATATTATGTCGTTTTATCGACACATCAGGGTGTTATGTCGACAAGATCGACATGTGTAGCCCAGTGTCCAGCTGACGGTAGTCGATCAAGTCGACTCCGCAGGTATCGCTACCCTCGAAGTCGAAGATCATCCGCCAGCTTCCCGAAATAGAGGGACTCCAGTGTCCCCTGAGATCGCGCTTCAGCCGGTAAAGTCGATAGCCGGGACGATCCGGGTCCAAGGTACCTCTGGCAGCATCAATCCCGGACGAGGCCAGCGCGAGCCGTCCCGCCGCCGACCTGCTTCAGTACCGGGCTCTAGATCTCCGCCCGCCACTCACGCATTGCCAGCGAACCGGTCGAGGTGGTGGGCAGCATCACCGAAGAACGTGTCGATCATGGTCAGGCGCTTGAAATAGTGGCCGACCTTGAGTTCGTCGGTCACGCCCATGCCGCCATGCAGTTGCACGGCCTCTTGTCCTACTTTCCGGCCTGCGTTTCCCACGTGGGCCTTTGCCGCCGACACCGCACGCCGCCGCTCCGGTGCCGTCCTGTCAAGGCTGAGGGTCGCCATCAGAGCCAGCGAGCGGGCCTCCTCGCACGCGATCAGCATGTCCACCGCACGGTGCTGCAGGACCTGGAATGCACCGAGCGTGCGCCCGAACTGCTGGCGGGTCTTGAGATACTCCAGCGTGGTTTCCCGCAACAGATCCATCGCCCCCACGGCTTCCGAACAGACGGCGGCAACCGCCCGGTCAGTGACTGCTTCGATCGCCGGGTACGCCCCGCCTTCCTCGCCCAGCAGGGCATCCTCGCCAACCTGGACCCCCTCAAGAACGAGTTCCGCCGCGCGGAGGCCGTCGACCGTCCGATACGGGCGCACGGTCAGGCCGGGCGTTTCGCGCGACACCACGAACAGTGAAATACCATCCTGTGCCCGCACCTCGCCGCTGCTTCGAGCCGAAACAATGATGAAGTCGGCCGCCTCGGCGTTGTGCACCACCGCCTTCTGCCCCGACAGCGTGAAACCGCCGGCACCGCCTTCCGCGCGTGTCGCCACGTGCGCCAGCGCATACCGCCCGCCCGGTTCGCCGTGCCCGAACGCCAGTTGAATCTTGCCAGAGATCAGGTCGCCGAGATAACGAGAGCGTTGCTCGGCGCCTCCCGTTGCCGCGATCAGTCGACCGCCGAGAAGGATGCTCGGCACATACGGCTCCAACACCAGCCCGCGACCAAACTGTTCCATCAGGATCATTACAGACACCGGGTCGGCGCCAAGCCCGCCCTCATCTTCGCTAAACGGAATCGCCAGCCATCCCAGATCCGCAAACTGCTGCCATACCGCCGGATCAAACCCGAGGTCGCTGCCAGCAATGCGGCTCCGGGTCTCGAAATCGTAGTCGTTCTGGATAAACCGGGCGATGCTCTCGGACAGCAGGGTGTGGTCTTCGCTGTATGACAGGTCCATCGCTAAGCCTCACAGTTCCAGCACGAGCTTGGCGACAATACCTTTTTGGATCTCGTTCGAACCGCCGTAAATCGATGCCTTGCGCCAGTTGAAGTACCTCGGCGCCACGCCGGCGGCGTACTCGGGCCCGATCGGCTCTTCGTTCCAGCCGTCCTTGAGGGCTTCGGGCACGTACGGATTGGCGTAGGTCCCCACCGCCTCGAGTGCCAGCTCGGTGATTCGCTGCTGGATCTCCGTACCGCGGATCTTGAGGATGTTCGCTTCGGTTCCCGGCTCCTCGCCCGAGGTCTGCCGGCTTAGCGCCCGCAATTCGGTGTACTCAAGCGCGAGCAGGTCGATCTCCAGAGAGGCAATCTTCTCACGGAACCGATCGTCTTCAGATAACGGGCGCCCATTCGACAGTTCCGCGGCTGCGATCCGCTTGAGACCGGCGAGCTGCTTCTTTGAGCGCCCCACGTCGGCAATCCCCGCCCGCTCGAAGCTCAGGAGGAATTTGGCGTACGTCCAGCCGTGGTTCTCCTCGCCGACCAGATTCTCCACTGGCACGCGAACGTCCTCAAAGAAGACGTCATTCACCTCATGGCCACCATCGATCGTGATGATCGGCTTCACTTCGATTCCCGGCGATCGCATGTCGATCAACAGAAACGAGATGCCCTGTTGCGGCTTGGCGGCTTCCGGGTCAGTGCGCACCAGGCAGAAGATGTGGTCGGCCCAGTGGGCGGATGTGGTCCATGTCTTTTGGCCATTGACGACGTAGACGTCCCCGTCGCGCACGGCGCGGGTGCGCAGGTTGGCCAAGTCGGAACCCGCGCCGGGTTCGGAGTAGCCCTGGCACCACCAGTCCTCTCCCGACAGGATCCGCGGGAGGTAACGGGCCTTCTGCGCCCTGTTCCCGAAGGTGAAGATCACCGGGCCCACCATGTTCACCCCAAACGGCATGATCCGAGGTGCGCTCGCGGCCGCGGTCTCCTCGTCGTACAGGTAGCGCTGCATGTGCGTCCAGCCGGTGCCGCCATGATCGACCGGCCAGCCCGGTGCCACCCAGCCCTTCTCGTGGAGGATCCGGTGCCAGGACGCGTAGTCCTCGCGCCCCAGTTCGAGGCCGTTCTCGACGCGCCGCTTGATGTCGGGCGGCAGGCTCGTGGCAAGGAACGTACGCACCTCGTCGCGAAACGCTTGGTCCGCGCTGGTCAACTCGATGTTCATGGCAACTCTTCCTTCGCACGCCGTGCCGCTGTCGGGCCTCACGGCGCCGCTAATGTAGATGCAATCCGGCCGAACCAGTAGCGTTGCCGCGCCGCGGCCCGAGGCGGTCATCCCGTACCGGTTCCCGGGGCCGATACCATCTGCAGCAGATTCCCTGCGGGTCCGGTACGTACCGTTCGCGGTGAACCCTGCTTCTATCCGCTCTCGAAGACGAAGCGACCTCGCCAACCGCCGGAGCCGACGCATGGATCATCCCGCCACCGCACCCGTTCCCCCGCCGGGTCCCCTTTCAGGAGTGACGATTCTCGATCTCACGCGCGTACTTGCAGGCCCCTTCGCCACCATGGTTCTCAGCGACCTCGGCGCCCGCGTGATCAAGGTCGAACCGCCCGACGGAGACGATGCACGTACCTTCCCTCCGTGGATCGGCGACACCTCCGCGTACTTCGGATCCCTCAATCGCGGGAAGGAAAGTATTGCGCTTGACCTCAAGGACGACACCGACCAGTCCCAGTTCCGACAGCTCCTCGGGCAGGCCGACGTGTTGGTCGAGAACTTTCGACCCGGCACGCTTGACCGCCTCGGCTTCGGCTGGGAGGCACTCCACGCCACCCACCCGCGCCTGATCCTCGCGTCCGTTTCAGGGTTCGGCCAAACCGGGCCGTGGGCCAAGCGACCTGCCTACGACATGATCGTGCAGGGCATGGGCGGATTGATGTCGCTCACGGGACATGCAGACGGCCCGCCCACCAGGGTCGGGACATCGATCGGGGACATCGCGGCGGGACTGTTCACGGCGGTGGGAATCGCCGCCGCCCTCCATGAGCGTAACCGCACGGGACTCGGGCAGTGGATTGACGTCGCCATGCTCGACTGCCAGATCGCGATTCTGGAGAACGCGGTAGCCCGTTACTTTGCCACGGGCGTGGCCCCGCCCCCTTCCGGCGCCCGGCACCCCGCGATCGCCCCGTTCGGATGCTATCAGGCGGCCGATGGGCATCTTGTACTGGCGGCCGGCAACGACCGAATGTTCCAAACCCTCATGACGGTTCTCGGGCAACCGGAACTTGCAGAAGATCCTCGTTTTGCAGCCAACCGCGGCCGCATCGAGAACGTCGAGAGCCTGGAAGCCGAGCTCAATGCGTGCTTCCAGACCGCGTCGCGTGCCGAGTGGCTGGCAAAGCTTGAGGCGGCCGGCATTCCAGCCGGCCCCCTGAACGACGTCGCCGACGCGGTATCGTCCCCGCAGGTGCTCGCCCGGAACATGCTGGTCGAGGTTGCCGGCGGGAGCGTCGACGGGATGAAGGTGGCCGGCAACCCCATCAAGCTGTCCGGGCATCAGGACCCGCCCACGCGGGGGCCGGTGCCCGAACTCGATGCTGACCGAGCCAGCGCCCTGGAACTGGTGCGTGACAAGTAGCCCCCGGGCACGCTTCGGGCTAGCGCCGGTTCTCAGCCTCTTCCTGGCTGCCGCGCTGACCGCCGTGGCCGTCGGGCTTGCCCTGCCGTTGCTGGTGCTGCAGGCCGCCCTTCCCCGACTTGAGGGACAACTAGAGGTTCGGGGCCTCGACACCGCGCTACGGATCGCGCGCGACGCGCACGGCGTTCCGCACATCGCCGCCGGCAGCGAACGCGACGCCTGGTTCGGCCTCGGGTTCGTGCACGCTCAGGACCGTTTCACCGCCATGGAATTTGCCCGTCGGGCAGGTCGTGGCCGCCTCGCGGAAATCATGGGAGCGGCCGCGATCCCGCTGGACCGCAGGTTCCGGACAATCGGTTACGCCCGGTCAGCCGAAGCCGTTGCCGCGTCGCTGGATCCCGAAACCCGGGATCTGCTGCAAGGCTATGCCGATGGCGTGAACGCCGCCCTCGAAAGCAACCATCGCCCGTTTGAATTGCGGGTCCTCGGTTTGTCACCTGAACCATGGCTGCCCGCCGACAGCATCCTCGCCATCAAGATGATGGGGACACTCCTCTCCGGCAACGCGGACACGGAAGCCGAACGGGCGCGCCTCCTCCCGCGACTTGGTGAAGCCCGGCTCCGGGAGCTCTCGCGCTCGGTCGACGACCCCGTCGCGGGGTCCAACGCCTGGGCAGTTGCCGGCCGCCATTCCGCCAGCGGCAAGCCGCTCCTGGCGAGCGACCCGCATCTCCGCCTTGCCGCGCCGTCGGTCTGGTACCTCGCTCATCTCGAGGCACCTGGCCTGCGGGTGTGGGGCGCGACGTTGCCGGGGATTGCCGCGGTCCCGATCGGCCGCAATCAGCAGGTAGCCTGGGGCATGACCTCGGTCTATGCCGACGTCCAAGATCTCTACGTCGAGACCCTGGATCCGACCGAAGCCGGATCGTACCTGACCCCGGAGGGCTCGGAACCGTTTCGCATCCGCTCTGAAACGATCGCGGTGAGGGGTCGGGACCCGGTCCGTCTGACCATCCGGATCACCCGGCACGGGCCCGTGGTATCCGACCTTCCCGAATTCGGGTTCGCCGGACCCGGGCAGGTCGTGGCTTTCCGCTCACAGGAGCTGGCCGACACGGACCTGTCCCAGCGGGCGGCGTTCCGGAGCGTACGCGCCGCGACCGCAGCCGCCTTCCGCGAGGCCATGCATGAGCTTGAGGCGGTCGTCCAGATCGCCGTGCACGCCGACGTCGACGACAATATCGGCTATGTGATGACCGGCCGAATTCCGGTCCGCGCCACGGGCGACGGCTTTCTTCCCGTCGAGGGGGCCGACTCCGGGGCCGCGTGGATCGGCAGCTTGGAGGGCGCCGCACTTCCGAGCGAAACCAATCCTCCCGACGGATGGGTTGCCAGCGCGAACGAGTACCTGGCACCAGCCGGTTATCAGCCATTCATCATGCGGGACCGCCCTTCCTCCTACCGGGCGGAGCGTCTGCGGGAACTCCTCGCCAACGTCCCCTCGGGAGGATTCACGCCCGCGCGGTTCGCCGACATGCAGACCGACATCGTGTCGCCGGCCGCGCGTGTGATCGTGCCCCTGCTGCTTGCCGCCGGCCCCTTTCCCCAACCCGATGCCGACGCGGCCGATCTGCTGAGCCAATGGGATTTCCGCATGGAAGCCGGCCGGCCCGAACCACTCGTGTATGCGGCCTGGCATCGCGCGCTGACGCAACGCCTGTTGCCCGCAGTGTTCGGCAGCAGCGCCGTCCCGCTGGCGCCTCGGCCCCAGCTGCTCGTCGATCTGCTGACCGGCCGCGTGCCCGGGTGTGGCGACCCGCAACACTCGTGCGCCGACGTTGTTCGCGGCGCATTGCGCGATGCCGTGCAATGGCTGCAGGAGCAGGACGGCGACGGTTTGCAGGCCCTACGCTGGGATTCTGCGGCAACCGGCGTCCACCGGCATCGCCCCCTCGGCGAACTCCCGCTGGTCCGACATCTGGTCAACATCGTTCGCTCGCATGAGGGCGGACCATTCACGCTGATGCGGATGCATTCGGACTGGAGCGACGACGGACAGCCGTTCGCCGGCGTCCATGGAGCGGGCGTGCGGATGGTGCATGATCTGGCCGAGCCGACGCGATCGTGGGCCGTGCTGTCCACAGGACAGGCCGGCCATCCGCTCTCGCCGTGGTACCGCGATCACGCCGATCAGTGGTTTGCCGGGCGCCTCCTGCCGTTCGAATCGGACTGGGCCGTGATCAGAACGGAGCAGCAACTCATGCTGATCCCCCGACGTGACCCATAACGGCGGCAGTTGCGCAGGCCCGACGCCGTTCGCATAGTCGCGCCCATGCCGACGCCAGCCCAAGCATCACCCAGACCGGAAATCCCGATCCTGGAAGACTACGCGCACCGGGTCGACCGGGATATCCGGTTCTTCGATCTGGACGGTGTGGGACACGTCAACCACGCGGCCGTCGCGCGCTACCTCGAGGAAGGCCGGCTCACGTATCTCGACGGCATCAACGACCCGATCAAGGCAGATCCGGTTTTCATGCTGGCCCACATCGCGATCGACTACCTGGCCCAACTGCATTGGCCCGGGACGGTCACGGTCGGCACCAGAATCGCGCGCTTCGGCCGGTCCTCCGTCCATTGGGACCAGGCGGTATTCCATGGCGGCGTGTGCGCAGCGAAGGCACGCGCGGTCATGGTGCTTGCGGACCGAACCCGCGAAGCGAGCGTGCCGATCCCCGATCATCTCCGAGTTCAGTTGACCGAGCGGGGAGCTGGGCCCCGCCAGCGATCCTGACGCTCTTCTCGGCGGGGACGGCTGACCCGTCATGACGCTGCCCATCGCGTTGACGCTGTCGATCGCAGTGGTTGCCGTCGCAGCCTTTGTCTCGGGGCGCTTCCGTCTGGAAACCGTAGCCATTGGGTTGCTGCTCGCGCTCCTGTTCCTGTTTGTCTCGGTCGAGATGCCGGACACGCGGGCCCAGCCGGGCATGGTCTTCGCGGGCTTCGCGAACACCGGCCTCATCACGCTGATGGCGCTGCTGATCGTCGCGCGGGGATTGACCGAAACCGGCGCACTCAGCCGGGTTGCAGACGTAATCAACCGGATGGCACGTCACCGCCGGTGGATGGTATTCGTCCTCCTTCTTCTCGTCGCGGCGTTGACGTCGAGCCTGATCAACAACACGCCTATTGTCCTGATCTTCATTCCGATTCTGATCCTCGTCGCATCCGATCGCCTGCCCCCCTCGCGCACACTCATTCCGCTGAGTTACGCCAGCATCCTCGGCGGTATGACCACCCTTGTCGGCTCCAGCACCAATCTCATCGCAGCTGGTGTCGCCGTGGATCTCGGACTGCCCCCGTTCGACTTCTTCGCGTTCACGATTCCCGGCCTGGTCGTGGCCGGAGCCGGTCTTGTGTATGTCACGGCCGTCCTCCCATGGCTGCTGCCGAAACTGAAGAGCGAAGCGGTGACGCCCGTGGAATCACGGCAGTTCGTGACCGAGCTCGAAGTCCGCTCCGATGCGCCCGCCGTGGGGGAAGCGTCGGTCGGCGGGATGTTTCCCAGCCTCCAGGAGATGACGGTCTTTTCGGTGCGACGCGGGCTGGATACCTACCTTTTCCCATTTGACGACGTGGCGCTGCAGGCCGGGGATGTGCTCGTGGTCGCGCTCGCCCGTACCCGTTTTCCGGCGATTCTCGGCTCTCTCGGCGGTGTCTTCCGAACGGCGCGAATCCGCGCCGAGAACGAGGCCAACTTCTTTGCGGAAGCCGTGGTCACGGTGGATTCGCCGTTTACCCAAACTCCGCCGATGACGCCTGAAACGTTTCGCCGGCGAACCGGGTGCACGATCCTCGGACTCCGGCGTACCCGTTTGACCAATCGTCGCGTCCGGCCGCTGGAGGTGCCGCTGCAGAGCGGGGACATGCTGCTGGTGGAAGGGACCCAGAGCACGGTAAGCGACCTTCGCCAGTCAGGCATCGTGGTGCCGACGGAATGGCGGCAGAGCCAGCTGCCGCCCGTCAAGTTCCGCTGGCGGGCGGCCGGCATCTTCCTGGGCACCGTGCTGGCCGCATCGAGCGGGCTCGTTCCCGTGGTCGTGGCTGCGGTAGCCGGCGCGTTTTCCATGATTGCCTCGGGCACGCTCTCCGTCAGGCGCGCGCTCGGCGCGATCGACGGCCGCGTCGCCCTTCCGGTGGCAGCGATGCTTGGCCTGAGCGGGGCCATGCAAATGAGCGGGGCGGCCCAGTGGGTGGCCGACGGCGCCGTGCGGGCCATGGAGATGTTCGGGTTCGGGCCGGCGGCCATGATGTCGGCGCTCTTCCTGGTCACGGCCATCACGACGGACGTGCTGACCAACAACGCGGCGGCGCTGCTCTACATGCCAATTGCCATTGGCATCGCCCAGATTCTCGGGGTCGACCCGTTTCCGTTTGCCGTAACGGTGATCTTTGGCGCCAACATGTCGTTTTCGACGCCCATCGGCTACCAGACCAACCTTCTGGTGATGGGCCCCGCTGGTTACCGCGGCCGCCACTACCTGCGAAGCGGTCCTCCGCTCACACTGATTTGCTGGGGGACCTTTACGCTGTTCGTGCCCTGGTACTACGGAATCGCATAGGTCCCTCGCCGCCGCCCGGAGCCCGCGCCACGCGGTCGCCATCCTCCACCGACCACCGGTTCCGTAACCGGCGGCGTGCGCGGTGCGTCGTCAGATTGCTAGCATGGTTGCCGATCACTTGTTTCCCGGCAGGGCCCGGCCATGACGCTTCCACTCGGCGACACGATCCCGATCTTTGTCGGAACGTCGGCCCTTCCCTGCCCGTACCTGCCGGGAAAGATCGAGCGAAAGGTGATCACCCAAATCCCGACGCAGCACGCTGACCAGTTTCACGCCGACCTCATTCGTGCCGGCTTTCGACGCAGCCATGGAATGGCCTACCGGCCGGCGTGCCCTTCCTGCACGGAATGTCGACCCGTGCGCATCGACGCCAGCAGCTTTCAGCTTGGTCGACGGTTCCGTCGGGCGCGCCGGGCCTGCAGGGTTCTCAAGTGGCGCGAATGCGACCCCGTTGCCACCCGGGAGCAGTACGGCCTCTTCCGGCGCTACCAGACCGATCGTCACATCGGCGGCGACATGGAGGGGATGAGCTACGCGTCGTACCAGGCGATGATCGAGGAAACGCCGGTTGACACCCGCGTGGTGGAAGCCCGCGACCAGGACGGCAGCCTGATCGCCGTATCGCTGACCGACCGGCTCTCTGACGGGCTGTCCGGGATCTACAAGTTCTGGGATCCCGAGCGCCGGCAGGACAGCCTCGGCACCGCGACCATCCTCTGGCACATCCTGCGGGTGCAGTCGCTGGACCTTCGCTACTTCTACCTGGGTTACTGGATTCCGCGATCATCCAAGATGGCCTACAAGCGACGGTTCCAGCCGCTTGAGGAACTTACGGAGCGGGGATGGGTTCGGCAGGGCGGGAGCGCCACTCGAGCATCATAATCGGCAGGCAGGCGCCGTTTGCGACTATGCTGTTCACGGGGCCAGCAAACCCCTACCCCTCCGGCAGTACCTGCCGCTTTTCGTGAGGAGCTTCTGAGTTGGATCGTCGAACCTTTCTTTCCGGCGCCGCCGTAGTCAGCGCCTCGGTCGCTCTAGCCGCGTGCGGTGAGGGCGAAGACCAAGAGAACCAGCAAACTGCGGAGACCGGTACCCCGGACAGCCCGGCCGAGGCCCCCAGCGTGAGTCGCGGTATGCGCGAATGGCGGCTGGTCACCACTTGGCCGAAGAACTTCCCTGGTCTGGGAACCGGCGCGCAACGGCTTGCCGACCACATCACCACTGCGTCGGAAGGTCGACTTACCGTGAAGCTGTATGCCGCGGGCGAGCTCGTGCCTCCGTTCGAGAATTTTGATGCCGTTCGGGAAGGCAAGGCGCAAATGAGCCACGCGGCTGCCTACTACTGGATCAACAAGCATCGTTCGACCCCGTTCTACGCGGCCGTGCCGGGCGGTCTCGTGGCCCAGGAGCACAATGCCTGGGTGTACCACGGCGGCGGTCAGGAGCTTTGGGACGAACTCTACGCGGAATTCGGCTTGAAGGCGTTCCTGGCCGGCAATTCCGGGACCCAAATGGGCGGCTGGTTCCAGAAGGAAATCAACTCCATCGAAGACTTTCAGGGCCTCAAGATGCGCATTCCCGGACTCGGGGCCGAAGTCATCAACCGGCTGGGCGCCACGGCAGTGAACCTCCCGGGCGGCGAGATCATGCCCGCCCTCCAGTCCGGTGTGATCGATGCGACCGAATGGGTGGGCCCCTGGAATGACCTGGCGTTCGGGTTCTACAAGATCACGAAGAACTACTACGGGCCAGGGTTCCACGAACCGGGCACAGCGTCCGAATTGCTCCTGAACAAGGCGGCATGGGACGGCCTGGAGCCCGACCTGCAGGCGATCGTGGAAGACGCGGCCGCTGCCACCAACGTACGCATGCTCGCCGAGTTCACCGCGGCCAACAACGAGTCACAACGCGTTCTGATCGAAGAGCACGGCGTTCAGTTGCGGCCGTTCCCGAAGGACGTGTTCGACGAGATGCTCGTACACAGTGACGACGTGGTTCGGGCCACCGCGCAGGAAGGCGATCTGGCGCGACGGATCTTCGAGAGCTGGGAGCGATTCCGGAACGAAGCGCGCGCCCGCAATCCGTACGCCGAACAGGGGTACCTCCAGCTGCGCGGATGAGTCACCCTGCCCGCCGACGACCGGATCAGGCATTCGAATCAATTCAGGAGAGCCCCTGAAGGCATTGAAACTGAACATGATTATCGGGTAACGGCCTCTTCCGCTTGTCTGAGTACGCGCGCTGCGGATGGAGTTGCCGCCAACGCCAAACCCTGCCGACCGGGCCGGGCAGGCGACAGATGGCCTCAGCCGATGTTCAAAGCCTGATTCGGGGCCGGGACCATCAGGATTCTGTCTGCCCGACCCCGCCTCTTTCCAAGCAATTCGCAGTCTGTCAGTCGACCCGGAGGAACGTCCCTCCGCCCAGACCGGCAGGCTCACCGGTCGTGCGAGCGACCGGGCACCGGACATGTACGGTCGACCCGGCCACCACAGTCCTCGAAGTAGTTGGCGTCGTCTCTCTGCCCTACTGCGGGTAGATGACCTTCGGCAGCCAGGTAGCGAGCTCGGGCATCAGGGCCAGTACTCCCAACATGAGCAGCTGGATGGCCACGAAGGGTACGGCTCCCCGGTAGATCGCGGCGGTCGGCACCGACTTCGGCGCCACGCCCCGCAGGTAGAACAACGAGAACCCGAATGGCGGGGTCAGGAACGAGGTCTGCAGGTTGATCGCCACCAGGATCGCGAACCAGACCGGGTCGATACCGAGCATCAGGATGGGCGGCCCGATGATCGGGATCACCACGTAGGTGATCTCGATGAAATCGAGGAAGAAGCCGAGCAGGAACATCAGGACCATGGTGAGGATCAGGACCGTCACCACGCCACCGTGGAGTCCGCCGAGGAACTCGGCCACCATCTCATCGCCGCCGAAGCCCCGGAAAACCAGCGAGAACAGGGCAGCGCCAACCAAGATCGTGAAGACCATCGAGGTCATGCGAACGGTCGATCGCATGACGTCACTGAGGATTTCAAGGGTGAACTGCCGTCGATGAAGCGCGAGCAGCATCGCACCGACCGCACCGACGCCGGCCGATTCGGACGGCGTGGCTAAGCCGGCCAGGATCGATCCAAGGACCGCCACGATCAGGAGCAGCGGCGGGACCAGGGCACGGAGGACCCGGGCGCGGAGTTCCGCCGCGGAAACCGCTGCTCGTTCGCTCTGCGGGATGGACGGCATCGCGTCCGGCCTGATGGTCCCGTAGAAGAACTGCCACAGGATGTACAGTGCGACGAGAGCAAGTCCCGGCAGCAGCGCTCCGACGAACAGGTCCGTGACGGTCACAGCCTCCGGCGAAAAGTTGCCCTGAGCCAGCTGCGCCTGCTGATAGGCCGCCGAAATCTGGTCACCGAGAAGGATGAGCACGATTGACGGGGGAATGATCTGCCCCAGCGTACCGGCCGCGCAAATGGAGCCGCACGCGATCTCCGGTTCGTATCCCCGCTTGAGCATGGTCGGCAGCGACAGAAGTCCCATGGTGACCACGGTCGCACCGACAATCCCGGTCGAAGCAGCCAGCAGCGCGCCGACACACGTCACGGCGATTCCGAGGCCTGCGCGCATACCGCCCAGCAACAGCCCCATCGTCGTCAGCAGTTCTTCGGCGATTCGCGAGCGCTCGAGCATGACGCCCATGAAGACGAACAACGGCACCGCGATAAGGAGGTCGTTCGTCATGATCCCGTAAATGCGATTCGGGAACGCCGCCACGAAACTGAAATCGAACATGCCCACGGCAGCACCCATTGCTGCGGCCAGCAGGGCAACGCCCGACAACGTGAAGGCAACCGGGAACCCGGCGAGAAGCGCTGCCATCAGGGCAAGCAGCATGCCGCCGACCAGTAGCTCCGGAGTCACTTCGAGTCGCTTCCAGGAGACCGGAGCGAGCGGGTCGTGCGGATGATCGTGGCGAATCCTTGCAGGATCAACAACCCCGCGAACAGCCAGATGCAGGTCTTGAGGAGATACACGGCATGCAATCCGCGCTCCTCAATTGAGCCCTCGAAGTCGGCCCACGAGTTCAGCACATAGGTCCAGGAGAAGTAGATGACCGAGAAACAGACGGGGAGGAGAAAGAGCAACGTCCCAAGGAGATCGACCCAGGCCCGCCGCTGCAGGCCCATGCGTTCATAGAGCATGTCGACACGGACATGGCCGTCATGCTTGAGCGTGTAGCCCGCTCCCAGCAAGAACACGGCCGCGTACATGAAGCGAACGGATTCCTGCATCCAGATGAAGCCGATGTTGAACCCGTACCGCAGGACCACGATGACGACAGTCACCAGCACCATGAACAACGTCAGCCACGCGATCCACCGACCGATCAGCTCGTTCAAGCGATCGATCGCGGCGGCGATGGCGGAGCTTTGGCTCATGACGGCACGGCAACCCGGAATCGTGACATGCGGTGAGTCGTCCCGATGCGTTGCTGCGGCAGCACGACCGTCGGAACGCGTAGGCAACAGTTCCGCCCAGCCTTGCCTTGGTCCCGCACCGAGGGATGACCCGGGCTCGAACCTGACTGCAGGATAGCCTGCTTGAATCGAAAGTCGCGTAAACTCCGATTCTTGCTCAATCGAAGCGTAGCGAGGCGGGAAATCCCTTGGGCACGTTCCGCCCGGCCTGGCCCCGCTTTCCGATCCAGGGAGCAAGGGCCTCGATCGGAAACGTCCGCATTCTGCTGCCGGTCCGGCACACCAAACCGTCTTCCTTCGCGAATACCACCGCATCCGACAATCGGCCCGTCCGGTACCGCTGCAGGTACGCCCCCTGCCCTCGGCTCCGCTGCGGCAGTTCCGACAAGGGGAGAATCAACAGTTTCCGGTTGGTGCCGACCACGGCCACATGATCCCCGCTCGCCGCACGGCAAACGACCAGCTTCGCTCCCTCTGCCGCCGTGACCACCTGACGGCCGGAACGGCTGCCGATCAGGTCTTCCGCCTGGGCCAAGAAGCCCTTGCCGTCCTCGGTGGCAAGCAAAGCAGGCCGATCGTCGGCTGGCCAGCATGCGATCAGCTCCTCGTCGTTGCTGATCTGCGCATGCAGTCGGATCGGCTCCCCGAAGCCGCGGCCGCCTGGCAGCCGTGACATGGCGAGCGTGTAGAGCCGCCCCTTGTCCGTAGCGACCAGCACATCCGCGGTACTTTCGGTGCGCACGACGAAGCGGCCCTCGTCGTCGTCGCGGTAGCGAAGTTCGTCTTCGTTTTCCACGTGGCCGCGGACGACCCGCACCCAGCCCCGACGCGAACAAATGAGGGTGACCGGTTCCGCTGCTTCGACGTGTTCCAGGCGCGGCTCAACGGAAGCAGCATTCGAATCAATCCTGGTGCGCCTCGCACCGCCGTCCGAGCCGGCGCCGAACCGGACGCGCACGTCCCGGATTTCCTTGTCGATGCGATCGGACTGGAGCTCTTCGGATTCCATCAGCTCCGTCAGTTCGCTGCGTTCCGCGGCGAGCCGGGCGTGTTCGACGCGGAGTTTCTCTTCCTCCAGGCGTCGTAGCGTCCGCAAGCGCATGTTGAGCACCGCCTCCGCCTGAGTCTCGGTCAGGCGGAATACGAGCATCAGTTCGGATCGAGGTTCGTCATTCTCGCGGATGATCTGGATGACCGTATCCAGGTCAGCGAAGACGAGAAGGTAGCCCTCCAGCACATGGATCCGCCGCTCCAGCACCTCCAGCCGATGGCGACTTCGTCGCAGCAAGACATCGCGCCGGTGATCCAGCCAGGCCTGCAACACCGCCGGCAAACCCATGACCCGGGGGATACGGCCGCCATCAAGCACGTTCAAATTCAGGGAAATGCGTGTTTCCAGGTCCGTCAGCCGGAACAGCACCTCCATCAATTCGGCAGGCTCACCACTCCGGCCCCGAAGCTCGAGCACGATTCTGACATCGTCGGCGGACTCGTCGCGGATTTCGGCCAACCACGGCAGCTTCCTTGCCTGCACCAGCTCATCGAGCTGCGTCACGATGCGAGCCTTCGGAATGCTCCAGGGGATTTCGCTGACCGCGATGCGCAGCCGCCCACGGGACATGGGCTCGGCAGTCCACGTGGCGCGCAGCCGGAACCGGCCTCTTCCCGACCTGTACGCCTCTTCGAGCACCGCCTCGCTTTCGACCAGCACGCCGCCGGTGGGAAAGTCGGGGCCCGGCAGGTACCGCAACAAGGTCGCGAGATGGGCGCCCGGGTTCTGCAGCAGATGGAGCAGCGCCCGGCAGATCTCATCGACGTTGTGCGGTGGAATTGACGTCGCCATGCCGACGGCGATGCCCTGCGACCCGTTCGCGAGCAGGTTCGGGAATGCGGCGGGCAGTACGGCGGGCTCCATGTCCTCGCCGTCGTAGGTGTCGACAAAGTCAACGGCGTCTTCGTCCAAGCCATCGAGGAGCGCATCCGCAACCGCCGTGAGCCTCGCCTCCGTGTATCGCATGGCGGCCGCCCCGTCGCCGTCGACGTTGCCGAAATTGCCCTGCCCATCGACCAGCGGGTATCGAATCGCGAACTCCTGCGCGAGCCGGACCATCGCGTCGTACACAGCCTGATCCCCGTGCGGGTGGTACTTGCCGATGACATCGCCGACCACACGCGCGCATTTCTTGAACCCGGATGCGGGGTCCAGCCGAAGCGCCCGCATGGCGAACAGCAGGCGTCGATGCACCGGCTTCAGGCCGTCGCGCACGTCCGGGAGCGACCGCGACATGATGGTGGACAGGGCATAGCTGACGTAGCGCTCCCCGAGCACGTCGACGAACGGCGTGTCGCGGATGTCCCGGGCTTCGTTCATTGGCGGTCTGACCCCTCGGGCGGCTTGGATGACGCGCTCGCGGCCAGTCTGTCGACCAACCGCATGCGCGCGGGCGGCAGAGCGCGGCGGCCGTGCGTGACGGCGTTCCGGTGAAGGAAATACCCTGTCATCTGGAGGGCTGCCAGCAAATCGTCCTGCGCCGGGGCCGCGCCCGTGCGCAGGAATTCCGGCAACGGCAGCAGCCGCGGCGCCCATGACCCTGCGCTGGTCTTCGAAACCGCCCGGCCGGTCCGCGGCGACACGTAGGCGAGGTCGTCGGTGCCGCCAGTGACCGCGCACCTGGCGAGATCCAGACCCGCCCCGGTTTCTCGCAGCAGTGTCAGCTCCCAGAGAACGTAGTCGGTCTGCCAGTCGGCCGTGCCGGCAAGCCGGTCGAGGATGGCCTCACTTGCCGCATGCACGTCAGGTACCGGTTCCCGCTCCGCCAGGAACCACTCGGCAAGCGCGCACACCGACGACACCGCGGCCAGTCGCAGCGGATGATGGAGGACACGGGCCGACCGCGCGTCAACCAGCTCGCAGGTGAAATGCCCGAGATGTTCGGGAAGCCGGCCGCTCCAACGGGCGTTCACGCGGTTGCCCGGCGTATAGATGTGCGCCCGTCCGGCGGTGCTGGCGCCGCGCACCAGGCCCACATGGCGCCCGTGCGCCTGGGTCAACAGCTGGACGACTCGTGACGTCTCGCCCCAATGTCGAGCCGACAGGACAACGCCCTCGTCCTCCCATCTCATGGCAGCCAGCGGGTCACGTGATGAACTCCAGGCCAAGCGCGTCGTAATGCTCCTGCCGATCCTGCCAGGAGGGATCCACCTTGACATGGACAAACAGGTGGACCTGACACCCTGCAGCCTCGGAGAGCGCGTGGCGCGCCGCGGTGCTGATGGATCGAATGCGCCGACCGCCTTGCCCGATCACGATGGGCTTCTGGCTCGGTCGACACACCAGCACGCAGACGTCCACCCGGGCCGAACCGTCCGGCAGGTCCTTCCAGCTCACGGTCTCGGTGGCGAGATCGTACGGGAGTTCCTGATGCAGCTGGATGTAGGCCTGTTCGCGCACGCACTCCGCGGCCAGCATGCGCAAGGGGACATCGGCAGCCTGATCCGGCGGGTAATGCCAGACTCCCGCTGGGCAGCGGTCAGCCAATGCCGCCCGCAGCTCATCAAGACCGTCTCCGTGCAGGGCGGAGATCAAGAAGAAGTCCGTGAGCAGGGGGTTCGAACGAAGCTCGTCGATAAGGTGGAGAAGCGTATCGCGACGGACCCGGTCGATCTTGTTGACCACGCACAGTGCTTCGGTCTTTCGTTCTCGTAGCCCCGAGAGGACCGTTTCGCTCTCCTCGTTCAGCCCGCGCGCGGCATCGATCAGCACGCATCGCGCGTCTGCCGAGCGACTTTCCCGCCAGGCGGCGCGGGCCATCGCTCGATCCAGACGCCGGCGGGGTGCAAAAACGCCCGGCGTGTCGATCAGCACCATCTGGGCATTGCCATGGTGAGCGATACCGCGGAGCCGGGCCCGGGTGGTCTGGACCTTGGCTGTGACGATCGCCACTTTCTGACCTACCAGCGCATTCACCAGGGTGGACTTGCCCACATTCGGAGCCCCCAGCAGGGCAATCATTCCGAAGCGTTGCTCCATCATTGACGCTGCAACAGGCGTTCCAACAGCCGCGCGGCGGCTTCCTTTTCCGCGGCCCTCTTGGTCCGCCCGCTCGCATGCGCTGCCACGCTCTCGCCGGCGCCGGGCTCGACCCGGACCTCGATCTCGAAGACCGGGCCATGGTCCTTGCCAATCTGGCGCAGCAGTGTGTATTTCGGAAACTCCAACCCTCGGGCAAGCGTCCATTCCTGCAAGGCGGTCTTGGCGTCCTGCGGCGGATCCGTCAGCGCAGCGATGCGAGTCGCCATGTGCTCCCGCACGAAGTGGCGCGCAGCATCGGTTCCGCCGTCGCTCCAGAGCGCTCCGAGGGCGGCCTCAACGCAGTCACCCAACGCCCGGTGATGATCGGGAAACGGCTCCGGCTCCATATCCTTCGCGACCGCGTCGGCGAGGCCGGAGTCGCGGGCTATCAGTGCGAGTACCTCGCCACTTGCCAAGTATGACAGGCGGATCGACAGCGCGCCTTCCGGCGCGTTCGGATACTCGACAAACAGCCGCTCCGTGAGCAGGAGACCGAGAACCCGGTCACCGAGGAATTCCAGCCGTTGGAACGCGGCCGTCTCGGGACACGTCGGCGACGGGGGCAGCAGCGCCTTGCGAAGTGCGCGATCTCGGAAGCGATAGCCAAGGACCTGTTCGACCGCAGACAACTTCGCCCGGCTCACAGCAACGTGCCTATCCGTGAGAAGCGGATCGCCTGCGGCCAACGCCAGACCTCCCAGAACCGGGCCGAACCGTCGAACGAAATAAACACTATCTCCGCACGACCAACCAGATTCTCGGCCGGGATGAAGCCGACGCGGTCGAGCAGGCGGCTGTCCGAGGACTGGTCCCGGTTGTCTCCGAGCGCGAAGTAGTGGCCCTCCGGCACCCGGTAGAGGTCGGTATTGTCGAGCGCACCGATCGGCGTGGCGTCGTACACGAGCCAATCCCGGCCGTTCGCGAGAGACTCCCGAAAGACCTGGTAGGTCTGCGTGGCACCGTGCCGGTCTGTCACCCGCTCTTCGCCCAGCGCCGTGCGCGGGACGGCAACTTCGTTCAGGTAGAGCACCCCGTCACGAATCTGGATCGTATCCCCCGGCAGACCGATGATCCGCTTGATGTAGTCAGACTTCGGGTTGGGCGGAAACTTGAATACCGCGATGTCGCCGCGCTCGGGCTCCCGTTCCAGCACCCTCTCGGAGATCGGCACGAGCTGCCAGGGAAAGGAGTACCGGCTGAATCCGTACGCGTACTTGGACACGAAGAGGTAGTCGCCGACCTGCAGGGACGGCTTCATCGACCCCGATGGAATGCTGAAAGGCTCGAACGCGACTGAACGGATCACCAGCGCCGCCAACAAGGCGAGGACGAGCGTGCCGAGATTTGAGGAGGCCAGGCGGCGCAAGTATCGAAACACGTAAGAGGACTCTCAGTCGGAACGCGCAGAAATAATGACGATCGCATACGCGAGATCACGATCGTCCGAAAGGGTCAGCTGGATATCCGGCGCCATCCCAGCCGGTATCAACATGTGAAGCCGGTCAGCAGCCTGGCCGGTCAGCCGCAACGTCGGCTGGCCGCTCGGCAGGTTCCTGACCTCGAGGTCACGCCAGCGTACCCCCTGGCGAATACCAGTACCCAGCGCCTTTGCGCAGGCCTCCTTGGCCGCGAACCTCCGCGCATATCCCTCGGCGCGTGCCCGCCGTCGGTCGCAGCGGCTGCGTTCCACCTCGGTGAACACCCGTTGCGTGAACCGCGCACCGTATCGGGCCAGCGTGCCCCGGATCCGGCGCACGTCGCAAACGTCGTGTCCAAGTCCGACAATCATGCGGAGGTTCCGGCCACGTCATCGAGGACACGGCGCATGCCACGCACGACGGCTTCGAGGCCGGTGAACACGGCCTCGCCGATCAGGAAGTGCCCGATGTTCAGCTCGCGGACATGTTCGACCGCTGCCACCAGCCCCGCGGTGTTGTAGTCCAGCCCATGACCGGCATGCACCTCGAGGCCCAGCGCGGCGGCCGCAGCGGCCGCTTCCCTCAGTTCAGCCAGGGCGTCGCCCTGCCCCGACGGCGCAGCGTTCGCGAGTCGGCCCGTATGCAACTCCACCGCCTGCGCGCCCAGATCCGGGGCTCGCGTCACCATCTCCAGGTCCGGGTCGATGAACAGGGTCATCGGGATCGAGGCCGCCGCCAACGCCCCCTGGGTGCGCAACACGCTCTCCTTGGCGGCCGTCAGGTCGAGCCCGCCTTCGGTCGTGAGCTCCGCGCGTCGTTCCGGCACCAGGCAGACCCGAGCCGGTCGGGCAATCAGCGCCGCACCCACCATCTCCTCGGTCGCTGCCATCTCCAGATTGAGGGGCAGCGGGATGGCGCGGCGCAGCAAGTTGACGTCCGCGTCCGAAATATGGCGACGATCTTCCCGCAGGTGCACCGTAATGCCGTCAGCGCCGGCCGCCGCCGCGATACGGGCAGCCCGCACGGGATCGGGATGACGCCCGCCCCGTGCATTGCGGATCGTGGCCACGTGGTCGATGTTCACGCCCAGGCGGACGCGGGTCCCGCTCAAGGATTCACGTCTCCGCCACGCAGGCGGGCCAGCCGACTCTGCCGTACCGACTTGATGCGCAAGCGCCGGATCTTCTGATACTGCGACACCGAGGAACGGATCAGGTAGTACGAGGCGACCCACATGGTGATCGTGTACGGGATCGATCCTACTGTCATCGTCGGCAGCAAGCGGAGTTGTCCGAGATCATCAATCACCGAATCGATATCCCAGCCCAGGGCCAGGTTGGCTGTAGCGGAGGCGAGGACCAACAGTTCGTTCGTGACCGCCGCTACGGACAAGTCGTCGACGGCAACCCCCGGCACCAACATCGCTCCCGTGTGGTAGATGAGAAGCCAGATCAGCGGAAACGTCCACGGGTTGCCGATCGCGGTGCCGATCAGGGCCGTCACCCAGCTGCCACCCAAGGCCCATGAGAGCACGATCGCGCAAACACCATGGAGCCCGATGAACGGCGTCATCGACAGCGCCGAGCCACAGGCGAAGCCGATCGCCAAACGGTGCGGAGTCCCTGGAATGCGCTGCAGGCGACGGATCATGTAGCGGCCTGACCGCACCATGCCACCGCGCGGCCAAACCCATCCCCACAGCCGGTCGGCCCAACCCACTGGATGCCGCGAACGAAACATCAGGAGGAAACGAGATCGCGGCTCCCCGGCTTCTCGGCCGGTAGCGCTGCCAGTTCGCTTGGCAATGCGTCTGGCTGATAGGCGGGAACCTCGTAGCTCAGCAGCGCCACCAATGGCACGCCGGGATTGGACTTCCCGGAACTCCGATCCACGAGGCAGGCTTCCGCGACGACATCCCCGCCGGCCGCCTGAACGCAGGCAATGCATTCCCGCGACGACAGCGCGGTGCTGATGACGTCCTCGACGACCAGCACGCGGGTCCCGGGCCGGATGGCGAAGCCCCGGCGCAACATGAACGTGCCCTCGACCCGTTCGGCAAAGATGGCCGGAAGCCGCAGATGCCGGGCAGTCTCGTAACCCACGAGAATCCCGCCGACTGCCGGTGCGACGACCAGCTCGAAGCGGGCATCCGGGAGAGTGGCCTGCACCTTCGCCGCCAACGCCGCGCACAGGCGTTCGCCGCGCGCCGGATCCTGCATCACCAGTGCGCACTGAAGATAGGTCGGGCTGTGCAGCCCAGATGTCAGGATGAAATGCCCCGTCCGGATGGCGCCAGCCGTCTCGAATTCCGCCAGCACCTCCGCCTCATCGGGTATCCGTGTCATCGCTTGGTCACACGCTCGGCCTTGTAGATCTCGGAAGAGGCTTCCAGCGCCACCAGGATCTCGTTGAGGTGCCGGATGTTCTCTACCTCAACGTCAACGTCCAGGTCGAAGAAGTCGACCGAGCGGCGCTGGATTCGCAGATTCGCGATATTTGCGCCAGTCCGGGCGATGCCGGCAGCCAGCGCGTTGAGGCTGCCCGGACGGTTGGTCAGCTTGACCCGTAGCCGACCGATCTGGCCCGGTAGGTTGTCTCCCTCGGCCCAGCTCAGATCGTACCACCGTTCCGGATCGCCCGAGAAACGCTCAAGGGTTTCACAGTCGATCGTGTGGACCCGGGCCCCGAGGCCCTCCGTCATGATCCCGACGATCCGCTCGCCCGGCAGCGGTGAACAGCAGGTCGCGAGGTGCACGGCGATCCCGGGCTTGAGCCCCTTGATCCCCACTGATGCGCCCTTGACGGGACGGCCTTTTCGAGTCTTGGCGGCGAACTTCCTGTGCGCCTTCGGATGAATGGCGCGAACCACCTTCGCCCCTTCGAGCTGCCCGGCACCTATCGCAGTGAAGAGTTCCCGCTGGGTCTTGTAGCCAAACACCTTCAATACCGGCGACAGCGTCTTGGGCACGAACTTCTCACCCGCCATTTCGAACTCATGCTCGATGATCGCCTTCCCTAGCTTCAGGTGCTCCCGCTCGCGGCTTCGCCGCAACGACTTTCGGATCTGGCTGCGGGCGCGGCCGGTCCGCACAAACGTCTCCCATACGGCGCTGGGCTGCTGGCTCCGCGACCGAAGGATCTCGACCTGATCGCCGCTCTGAAGCGGGGTGTCGAGCGGCGCCGGCCGGTCATTGATCTTGCAGCCCACGCAGGTTGCGCCGACGCGAGAATGAACGGCGTACGCAAAATCCACGGGCGTGGCGCACTCGGGCAACGAGATAACGTCACCCTTCGGGGTAAAGCAGAACACGAGATCGTTGTAAATCTCGAGTTTGGTGTCCTCGATTCCCTCCGAATGGTGGGTCGCGCTCTCAAAGATCTCGCGCAGGCCGCGCAGCCACTGAAGCGTGTCAGGGCTGAGTTGCTCCGGGCCACTTCCTTGTGACTTGTACTGCCAGTGTGCCGCGAGCCCGTACTCGGCGACCTGATGCATGTCCTTGGTCCGGATCTGTATTTCAATGGCGCGCTTGTGTGGTCCGATCACCGTGGTATGCAGCGAGCGGTAGCCGTTGGGCTTCGGTAGGCTGATGTAATCACGAAAGCTGCCCGGCACGAAACGCCACTGCCGGTGCACCACGCTCAGGGTGCGGTAGCACTCCTCCTCCGAGGGTGTCACTACCCGGAACGCGAACAGATCGGTGACCTTCTCCGTGGTCACACGCTTGCGCTGCATCTTCTGCCAGATCGAATGCGGTCGCTTCTCGCGGCCGGTCACCTCGCTCTCGATGCCCGACGCTTCCAGAACCCGGCGCAGTTCTTTGAGCGTTCTCCCTACCTGGGAGGGATACCGTTTCTTGAGAAATTCGAGCCGGCGACAGATGGCGTCGTGCTCGGCCGGCTGCAATTCCTCGAACGCCAGATCTTCGAGTTCCTCGCAGATCGCCATGATGCCGACCCGGCGGGCCAAGGGGGCGTAAAGATCAAGCGTCTCGCGCGCGATGCGCTGCCGCCGTTCCGGCCTCTGGATGTGCTGGAGGGTCCGCATGTTGTGAAGGCGGTCGGCAAGCTTGACCAGCAGAACCCGGACATCCTTCGACATGGCCAGCACGAACTTGCCGAGGTCGCCTCGGGTGGCAGCCGCACGCGGCTCAATCTTGGACAGCTTCGTGACGCCGTCCACGAGTTCGGATACCTCCGTACCGAACTCGCGCCGGATCTCCTCCTCGGTCGCCACCCCATCCTCAATGGTGTCATGCAGCAGGCCGGTGGCAATCGTGGCGGAATCCAGCCGGTACCTTGCCAGGATGCCGGCGACCTCGAGCGGATGCGAAAAGTACGCCTCACCAGATTCGCGCTTTTGCGCGTGATGACGCTCCATGGAGAATGTGAACGCGCGGTTGAGTTTCGCCTCATTGACCGAAGGGTCGTATTCGCGAACCCGTTCAATCAGCTCTTGCTGGCGAATGGTGGATCCTCCGTCACAGTGAGTAGCTTAATCCGTCGCCGGCACCTAATCCTCGCCGGCCTCGTCAAAGCCCGCGTCGCCGGGTTCGGCCTCGAGAGCCAGCGCCATGTCCGGCTCCTCCCGATCATCGAGGTCGCCCTCCACGTCGGTGTCCTCGTCGTCTTCCGAACTCAGCTCCGCGGCCGAATCTGCGACATGCATGCCGGCCTGCACCGCGTCCGGCACGCTGGCGGCCTCAACCTCGCTTGCGGACAGCATGTCGGCGTCCGGAACGACAGGAACCCGGTCCAGCCCCAACGAGCGCGCGTAAGCCTCGATGGGGTCCTCGTCAGCCTCGTCGCGCTCGAAGTGATTCTGAAGCGATCGCACGATCCCTTCCTGCAGCGCCTCGAGGTCGAGATTGCCCTCCGCGATTTCCCGCAGCGCGACCACGGAATCCTTGTCGTCGTCCTTTTGCACCGTAATCTCGGATCCTCGGGCGATCGCGCGCGACCGCTCCGCCGCATAGAGCACCAGCTCGAAGCGATTGTTGACGACAGGAATGCAGTCTTCGACCGTTACGCGCGCCACAGCATCTCTCCTCGGTAACAGCGAGACCGCCCGGATGGGGCCGCCCCGCCAAGGTTCGCCCGTTTAGCCTGAAACTAGCGCGTTTTCAACCGTAATGCCCCCTTTTGTCGCCGGCTGGACCGCTTCCAAGCCCACGTATCCCCCGGTCGCGGTACTCTTGCCAGCAGTACCGACAGCGGGGAGGCGTGAACGGGATGGCGCCACCGCGGGCACACATCAAGCAGCGGCCGCAACACGAACGCTCGATCGTGCAGCCTCGGATGAGGAAGGACCGGGTCGCAGGCTTCTCCCGTCATGGTCGTGCCAACGGCCAACAGGTCGAGGTCTAGCGTACGTGGAGCGTTCCGACGACGTCGCCGGCGGCCGAACGCGCGCTCGATCTTTAGCAGGCGTCCGAGAATGACCGGCGGTGCCAGCCTGGACCGAACCAGCGCGACCGCGTTGACATACGCCGGGCCCAGTCCGACCGGCCAGGGACGCGCGCAGTACAGCCGGGAAAGTCGTTCCGGACGCAAACCGGCGCGCGCCAGACGAAGCGACACGAGCGCCGGTCGGGATGTGAGCGGGCCGAAGCCCGGGGCCCGAAGATTGGCCCCGATGGCGATCAGGACCGCATCGGACTGCGGAACCTGCAGGCCCTGAGGCCGGGTGTGCGCACCGGGTGGCGAGCGACGCCGCGCAACCGATATCGCCGGCAGCCGGGGCATTGCTCGACCGCTTGATCTCCCGAATGGGCCCGGCCGCCGTTTCACGTCAGCAACGGCCGGTCAGCGGCCTGGTCCGGTTCGACCAGGCCCAAGAAGACCGGCATTAGCGGCGCGCTGTTCAGCTCGGCCACTCCAATTGAGTGCGCCGGCGCTGTGGGGCGCCTGGAACGATCGTGTTGCCCCATCCCAAGCCACGATCCGCCGGGCCGCCGCCATGCGGCCCGTACCGGCTGACCCCCTAGGCAAAGCCCTTGGGCGGCGCCGGCGCTTTCTTGGCCGTTGCCGACACATTCAACCTCGTTCCCGCATCACGCGCGCCCGCTCACGCTGCCATTCCCGCTTGCCTATGTCATACCGCCGATCGCGGCTCTTGCGCCCGCGGGCAAGTGCAATCTCGGCCTTGGCAGTACCGGTCTCGTTGAAGTAGATCGACAACAGGGCGACCGTCATGCCTTGCTCGTTGATGGCCACCGTGATTCGTTCGATCTGCCGTCGGTGCAGCAGGAGCTTGCGCGGGCGCTTCGGTTCGTGTTGGTGCCCTTTTGCCGCCGAACGCCAAGGTGCAATGTGGGCATTGACCAGCCAGAGTTCCCCGTCCTTGGGCTCCGCATACGCTTCGCGAAGGCTCGCGCCACCGGCACGGAGCGACTTGACCTCGCTGCCCTGAAGCACGAGTCCGGCCTCGTACTTCTCTCCCAGCTCGTAATCGTGGCGGGCGCGGCGATTGACCGCGACCGGGTGCCTCACCGCGTCACCCGGCCCCGTCTGCGAGGAGATCGAGACTGGCCATGGCGGCCCGCACTGCCTGCTGCGTCGATGGCCCCGGCTCCACCAGCGGTAATCGAATCTCCGAACTGCACCTGCCGAGCAGTGAAGTTGCAAACTTCACGGGCCCCGGACTGGTCTCCACGAACAACGCCTCGTGCAGAGGCATCAGGCGTTCGTGCAGTGCCAGCGCCTTCGCGGCATTGCCGGCCTGCCATGCCTGATGCATGGCCGCGCATTCGCGAGGTGCGACGTTCGCGGTGACAGAAATCGTTCCATGGCCCCCGCATGCGAGGAAGGCAAGCTGAGACGCGTCTTCACCCGACAACTGGTTGAATTCGCGATCCGCCAGCGCAGCACGCAGCTGATGCGGCCGAACGGGATCGTTGCTCGCATCCTTGACTCCGACGATCCGGGGGAGCTCAGCGAGTCGGACCATCGTGTCGATCGACATATCGACCACGCACCGACCCGGGATGTTGTAGATGTACAGAGGCAGATCGGTTGCGTCGTGCACCGCCCGGAAATGGCCGTACATCCCCTCCTGTGTCGGTTTGTTGTAGTACGGCATGACCAGCAGGGCGGCATCGGCGCCGGCGGCCTTCGCGTGTTGCGTGAGGCGGATGGCTTCTCTGGTCGAGTTCGAGCCCGTCCCGGCCATCACCGGGATTCGGCCAGCGGCGCATTCGATCGTCAGGCTGACAACCCGGTCATGCTCCTCGTGCGACAGGACCGGCGATTCGCCGGTTGTGCCGCACGGAACGAGGCCGGTCGTGCCCTCGGCTACGTGCCAATCCACAATCTCCCGGATCGCGGCCTCATCGACTTCGCCGTCGCGAAACGGGGTGATCAACGCACAGAGGGAACCCTGAAACATGGCACATGTGTATCCGTTCGCGCGAAGGCGCGATCCATGACTATATTATGCTTCCCGAGGTTGCTGCTCCAGCGCACAACTAAATGCCGCGCCAGGACCGGCAGTCTTCAGTAGTGAGGGATCGCGTGCGACCGGCGCGTTCGGGCTCGGTCGAAGGAGGCCTTCCAGCATGCTCACGCCTGCCCAAATCGATACCTATCGGGAGAAGGGTTACCTCGTCATCGAGGACGCCATTCCCGCCTCCACGATCGACAGGCTCAAAGCGCTGACCCAGGAATTCGTAGACAATGCGGTGGGCGTGCCGGGGCACGATGACGTCTACGACGTCGCCGACGGTCACACTCCTGAAGCTCCGCTGGTTCGACGGATCAAGCTCCCCCACAAGGCCCACCCCGAATTCCGCCAGTTTGCCGCCGATCCCGTCCTCACCGACATCATGGCGGACCTGCTGGGAAGTGACGTCCGTCTGCATGGCGGCAAGATCAACCTCAAGCCAGGCAAGGCCGAAGATGCCGTGGAATGGCACCAGGACTGGGCCTTCTACCCGCACACCAATGACGATCTACTCGCGGTCGGCGTGATGTTGGACGACATGGACCTTGAGAACGGCCCGATCTTGATGCTTCCCGAGACTCACCGGGGGCCGGTGTACAGCCACCACGCCGAAGGCAAGTTCTCCGGCGCGATTGATCTTGACACCTGTGACCTGGATTTCAGCAAGGTTGAAACCGTCACCGGCCGGGCCGGGTCAATCAGCGTGCATCACGTCCGGCTCGTGCACGGTTCCAGCGCCAACCGTTCCGGCAAGCCGCGGCGACTGCTGTTGTGGGAGTACGCTGCTGCGGACGCGTGGCCGCTGATGGGAGCGGGTGACCTCGAGGAGTTCAACGAGCGGGTAGTCCGAGGCGGACCGACGCTTACGCCACGTCTGGAGGACGTCCCGGTACGCATCCCCCTGCCGCCCGCCCTGCATCCGGGGTCCATCTTTGAAAACCAGCGAGCTGCAGCCCACCGGTTCTTCGACGAGGCAGATACCCGGCAGGCAGCCTACTCGTAGGATCCGACGAAATCGCTGGCACGCTGCTCGGCTTCGGCGACCTCGCCCGCGGTCAGCTGCTCCGCCAGCACGTCCATGTAGTAATCCGCGTTGGGTTCGCCGGATAGGCGGAACCACTTGTACGCCTCTACGAGATCGACTTCCGTTCCCTGTCCGTTGGCGTAGTACTTGCCCAAGTGGATCTGCGACAGCGCGTGTCCCCGCCTGGCCCCCAACAGAAACATCTCGAAGGCGTCGCCGAGCTGAAATACCGACGCATACCGAAGTCCTTGCATGTAACGGACATTGGTATCCCTCAGCAGGTAATCCGTGCTCTGGTAGGGACGCTTGGGATCGTGGGGGTACTCGATGACCACACCCGCGTCCGCCGCCCGCGCCCGCATGTCGTCGGTGATCTCGGCGGCATCGACCAAGACCGCCCACCCGAACACGGCTGCCGCCGCCAAGCCCGCGCAACCTGCGCTGCCAATGGAAATTGTCGTCCGCATAACCGCCTGCCGCAGCTGTTGGGCTGACCCTGCCTGAAATCACGATGCCGCGTAATTAGCCCACCGGCATGGTTCAGGCAACCGCGATCGTGTGGTTGCGATGACACCGGTGCGATCGTGAACACCGGCGCCCGGACCAACGTCAACCCGCTGCCTCGCTGGCCAACAGGGCGTCTCAGGGCCGCGCACGGCCAGCCCGGCAGGCTCGTTCTTGTGAAACCTCCATCGACGGCACGCCGCGGGTTCAGACAGCCGCTTCATCCGGAACCTCGATCCATCCCTCCATGTAGAAGGTGCAGCTACCAGTGAGGCCGACGCGGTCACCATCCAGCGTGCAGACCAGTTCACCACCTCGGGCGGATACCTGGCGAGCCTTCAGGCTCTGCTTCCCCAGTCGCTTCGCCCAATAGGGAGCGAGGATGCAATGAGCGCTGCCGGTTACCGGATCTTCTGCGATGCCGGATCCAGGTGCGAAAAAGCGGGAAACAAAATCCACTTGCGCCGCTTCGGCCGTCACGATCAGGTGGCCCGCCGTCAGCTCCCCAATCCCGTCAAGATCAGGCTCCATGTTGCGAACTTCCCTCTCGGTACCGAAGACCGCCATACAGTAACGCCCCATCAGTACCGCCTCGGGCGGGGTGCCGAGCACCGCTTCCAAACCGTCCGGCACTTGCATGGAGGCCGGGGGGTCTGCCGGGAAATCCATGCGGAGGCCACTGTCACTGCGTCGGACGGACAGGCGCCCTGAGCGGGTCGCGAATCCAACCTCTTCCCGATCCGGCGCCAACCGATGAAGAATCAGCCAAGCAGACGCGAGCGTTGCATGTCCGCAGAGGTCGACCTCCAGCGTCGGCGTGAACCAGCGAAGCTCGTAGTCTCCGTTGTCACCGGCGACCAGGAAGGCGGTCTCGGACAAATTGTTCTCGAGCGCGATTGCCTGCAACGTGGCGTCGTCCAGCCAATGATCAAGCAGGCACACGGCAGCAGGATTGCCGCCAAATGCCCGATCGGTAAAGGCATCCAACTGATAGATCGGCAGGCGCATCTGGCCTCCGAGCGTGGTTTGGGCCAGCGTACCCGAGAACATTCTGGCGCGCGAGTTCGAAGCACGCGTGCGTCAAGGAGGGCAAGACCTTCCCCCTGCCGTCCGCGAGCCAAACCGCACATCCGGTTCTGGAGGACGCAAACCGCAAAAGAGAGACCCGGTTACAGCCGCCGAATCCGGAGGCCGGAGGCCGGCCGCCGCCTGCGTGCGAAGTCGGGCAGATTCGGAGTTGCGTGTCCTGACCGCTTCGAGATACGGCTCTACCGTATCAGTGATACGGTAGAGCCGTATGAAAACTACCGTAGAGATTCCCGATGAGCTGATCAGGCAGGTCCGCCGTGTCGTACAACAGGAAGGCACCTCGCTCCGGGCACTGGTTGTTGAAGGACTTCAGCGCAGCCTCGAAACCCGCCGGCAGGGGGGTGCGCCGACCGCTCGACTTTCCGGTTTACGGCGGGAGTGGGGCGACGCATGAGTTCCAGGGCGCGTCGTGGAGTCGAATCCGGGACGAGATCTATCGGGAGCGTGGTGCGTGATCGCCGTCGATACGAACTTGCTCGTCTATGCGCATCGCCCGGAGACGCCTTTTCACGAGCGCGCTCAAGACGTGCTGACCGCAGCCGTGGGCGGGACGGAACCGGTGTCCGTTCCCCGGCCCTGCGTCCACGAGTTTCTTGCAGTTGTCTCCAACCCTTGAATCTTCAGGGACCCGACACCGATTGGCGAGCCCTCGGCGCCGCGCGACGGCTCCTAGCGAGTCTCTCCGGCGGATTTCTGGCTGAAGGCGAGGGCCACCTCGATGCCCTGGAGCGAAACGCCCGACCCGCCCTCCTACAGGGTGGAATCGTACACGACGCCAGAGTTGCCGCTCTTTGCCGCTACCACGGAGTGCGTGTGCTCTGGTCCGCAGACCGTGATTTTTCGCGTTTCCCCGGTTTGTCGGTCATCAATCCCCTGCAACGCGGTTGACGCGCGAGCATTACCGGTCACGACGAAACGCGAAGGCGCTAGGCAGCGCACGGGCGGGCGAATCGTCGAAACTGGCGCTGGGGTTCCCGGTGCTCACCTCGGTCGGCTCGGCGGCGGCGCGCTGACCGACTTGGGACGAGATTGATCTCGACGGCGCGGCGTGGACGGTGCGGGCCGGACGCATAAAGCCAAATCGCGAGCACCGCGTCCCGCCGTTGAAGCAAGCGCCGATGGTGCTCGCGGACGCAGCTGGGTTGAGCGACGGACCCGGACCGGTGTTCCCGGGACTGCGCCGGCGCCGTCCACTGAGCAGGAACACGCACGCAAAGCTGCCCAAGGAGCTGGCGACCGGTCGCGCCCGCCACGCCCCTGCCGGAGAGTCACCCGGCCGGGACCGGCGTGATCAAGCGCAGCCGCGCGTATGGGTAGAGGTCGGTGAACATGCTCTCGATGCGGCTCTGGCCCGCCCTGGTGCGGTAGGCACCCTCGCTCCGGCTGTGAGAGCACAGGAGTCACGCGAGTGCGTTCCCGATCCACATCGGCCCCGAGGAAGCCGGCGGCGACGTCGCCGTCCATCGCGACGCCGTCCTCACCATTGAAGCTGTTCCGCGCGAACCGGCCCCTCTCGGCGAAGCCGAAACCGGCGGACGCTGGGCACGATGCTCGATCCGGTGACTTGGTCGCCCAACCCTGTCGCATTCCGCCGAACGGTCACCCCATCGGCGTTCCAAGTTGATCGAGATTCCCGTCTGGTGCAGGCTTCAGGCAAGGCTCGGCGTCGGCAGCACCCGCTTCGACGATGCATGTTTGGGCCGCAAAGGAGGACATCGTGATGAGGTGGAAGATCATCGGAGGGCTTG